>NZ_CP101722.1:0-377500 GCF_038809135.1 Sphingomonas sp. NY01
CCGCGGTTTCGGTGCGCAAGTCCTTGGCGTCCCAAGGATCACATCATCTCGATGATCGACGGCAAGCCGTACAAGACCTTGCGCCGTCACCTCGCCACCCATGGCCTGACGCCGGCCGAGTATCGCGATCGCTACGGCCTGAAGCCGGACTATCCGATGGTTGCGGAGAATTACTCGGAAATCGCGCCGCGCCATGGCCAAGAAGATCGGCCTGGGTCGCAAAGCCCGGCGGCAAGACCGAGGCGCCTGCCCGCAAGCGCAAGGGTGCCGAGGCCGACGCCGAGGCCTGATCGCTGCCGCGACCAGCTTTGCGTGACGAAAAAAGCCCGCCCGGTCTCCCACCGGGCGGGCTTTTTCACGCCTGCCGATCGCGGCCCGATGCTGCAATCGGCGGTCCGGTCAGCGCCCGAAACTGCCCTTGCGGTACAGCAGGGTGATCGCCACGCGCCGGTTGCGCGGATCGCCGGGATTGGCGGTGATGATCGGCTCGCGGTCCGCGACGCCCTCGATCCGTTCGAATCGTGCCTCGGGGATACCGCCGGCAAACAGGCGCCGCCGTGTCGCCTCTGCCCGGCCCGACGACAGCATCCAGTTGTTCATCGCGCGCGGATCGCCGTAAGGCAGGCTGTCGGTATGCCCGCGGATCATGATCGTGTTGGGCACTCCCTTGGTCGCGTCGGCGATCGCCCCGATCAGCGCCGATGCCTCGGGCTGCAACGTCGTGGTGCCCAGCGCGAACATCGAATAATCGGCATTGTCGACCAGATCGATGCGCAGGCCCTGCTGCGTGGGCACGAACCGCACCTGCTTGGCCAGCTTCTCCATGGCCTTGCTGCGCTCCATCGTCTGCGCCACCTGGAAGCGCACGCGCTTGAACGCCTCGCGATCCTCCTGCGCCACCGCTTCGGGGTTGCGCAGCGAACCCTTCTCGCCGGTGCCGTATAGCGGGCCGCCATTGCTGGCCTGGCCCGGCGTGATCACCTGCTGGATATGGCTGATCGAGGGCGGCGGCCGGCCTGCGCCCGCACCACCGCCGCCGTTCATCACCCCGCCGCCGACGCCCAGGGATTTGGTGTCGAGCAGCGTCGGCGCGAAATAATCGGCAATGCCCTTGCGCTGCTTCTCGGTGGTCGCACCGAGCAGCCAGAGCAGCAGGAAGAACGCCATCATCGCGGTCACGAAATCGGCATAGGCGACCTTCCACGCACCGCCATGGTGGCCGCCATGGCCATCGGCGATGATCTTCTTGACGATGATGATCTTGGGCGGCTCGTTCTTGCCGTGGGGCGCTCTAGCCATGGGATCAGCGGCCCCGCAGGCCGTCGAACACCTCGGCAAAGCCCGGCTGGTTCTTGTGGGCGATGCCGGAGCGTGCAGCCTCGATCACCAGCGGCTGCGGATGGCCGTGCAGCGATGCGATGATGATCTGCTTGACGACGTGATAGATCGCCGCGTCCGCATCGATGATCTGCTTCAGCCGCCCGGCCAGCGGATTGACGATGCCGTAGGCCAGCAACACGCCCATGAAGGTGCCGACCAGCGCCGAACCGATCATCGCACCCAGCACCGATGGCGGCTTGTCGATCGAACCCATCGTCTTCACGATGCCCAGCACCGCCGCGACGATGCCCAGCGCGGGCAATGCGTCCGCCAGGCTCTGCAGGGTGGTGTGCGGCCCCTCCACCTCATGGTGATGGGTCTTGATCGAGTTATCCATCACCTCCTCCACCGCATGCACGTCCAGCGTGCCCGAGAGACAACGACGAGGCGCAGCGTGTCGGCGATCAGGTTGGTCAGCGTATGGTCGGAGAGCAGGCGCGGATATTCGGCAAAGACGCTGGAGGACTTGGGTCCTCGACATGCGGCTCCAGCGCGATCGGCCCTTCGGTACGCAGCATCTTCATCAGCTTGGAGACAAGGAAGATGACGTCCAGGTAATCCTGCTTCTTGTATTTCGGCCCCTTGAACACCTTGCCCAGGCCGCCGCCGACCGCCTTCAGCTCCTTGCCGGAATTGCCGATGACGAGCGCGCCCACGGCGGCGCCGCCGATGATGAGCATTTCGTGCGGAATGGCGTGGAAGACGGGCCGAGCGAGCCGCCGGTGATGGCAAAAACCGCCGAACACCATGGCGAACAGAATGACGAGGCCGATTGCCGGAAACATGGTGGCGGTTTTCCCCAGAGTCGGCCGCTGCGGCCGTTCACCCTGACGGTTAACCGCATTTGGTAGCTATCCGGTTACCAAGGGAATTTTTAGGGACCCGCTGAAAACCGCGGTCCAAGGCGCCGCCACCTCCAGGGGGGGCGCGCGCAGATTACTTCAGGTAATCGAACAGCGACAGGCCGGACAATTTGGTGAAGCTGGCCTGCGTCGCCTGCAACACGGTCATGATCTGCTGCATCTCGGTGATCGCACTGGTGATGTCGACATCCTCGATGTCGGAACGCAGCGAGGCACGGTCGTTCGCCGCGGTCGTCTGCAACGCCTGCTGCATCTCGATTCGCGTCGCACGTACGCCCAGCGACGCCTGCACGGTCGCGATCTGCTCGTTGCCGGTCTTCAGCTTGTCCAGCGCCTCGCCCGTCGCGGCCGTCACGTCGCCACCCGCCTTCAGCGCAGCGGTCAGCTTGGCGAGCACGTCCAGCGTGTTGGTGCCGGTGACCGGATCGCCGATCTGGAAGACGCGCTTGGCGCTCTCGGTCGCCTGTATCGTCTGCCCTTCGGCGATCGGGATTTCCGAAACGGTGGTTGGCGGGAAGGTATAGCCGGCGGCACCCTGCTGCACTGCGGCCGTACCCGCAGCCGTGCCGAACAGCGGCTGGCCGCGGGCATCGTTCGCATTGGCAAGCGTGACGAGTGTGCCCAGCACCGAGTCGAGTTCTTCGGCGATTGTCTTGCGGTTGGCGTCGGTCAGCGTACCGTTGGCCGCCTTGGTGGTCAGTTCGATGGCGCGCTGCACCTGCGTCGCCATCGACGACAGGGCGCTGTCCGCCTGCCCGATCAGCGATCCGGCCAGCGACAGGTTGGTCTT
Organism: Sphingomonas sp. NY01; assembly: GCF_038809135.1. NCBI lineage: Bacteria > Pseudomonadati > Pseudomonadota > Alphaproteobacteria > Sphingomonadales > Sphingomonadaceae > Sphingomonas > Sphingomonas sp. NY01. Next base: position 3,034 of record NZ_CP101722.1, read on the forward strand.
GTACACGCCGTCCGCGGCATCCTGCCGGTCGAACTGCGCGATCTTCTGCGTGGCGACGGCATCGTCGGTCGGGCTCAGCACGCGCTTGCCGGTCGCGATCTGCGTCTGGAGCGTCGTCGCGCGGTCCGACAGCGCGTTCATCCGCGACGACGCCTGGCTGTAGAAGAGGTTCGAGGAGATCTGCATCGCGCGCCCGATCAGTTGATGCCCAGGATGGACTGGAAGGTGTCGCGCGCGGCCTGGATCACGCGGCTGGATGCGGAATAGGCCTGCTGGAACCGCATCAGCTCCACCGCCTCATTGTCCAGGCTGACGCCCGTCGCGGTGGACAGGGCGGTATTGGCCCCGCCCAGGATTGCGGTCTGCGCATCGGCGATCGTCGCCTTTTGCCGCGCCACGGTCGCATTGTTGGTGATCAGGCCGGTGACCTGCGATTCCCAGCCCTTGCCGATCCGCAGATTCTGCAACGCGGTCAGGTTCGATGCGTCGCGCGCGCCACCGGTGCCACGCGACGCCGCGATCAGATTGCCGTCGCCCGTGGTCAGGCTGATCTCAGTCGGCTTGGTGCCGACGGCGAACAAGGCGCGACCGGGATTGCCCTTGGCATCCACCCCTTCCGTCTGGTTGCCGTTCACGCCTTTGACGAAATCGGTAACGATCGCGGCGAAATCGGCCTCGGCGGTCGCCACCCGCGTCGCGCTGTCCAATATGCCCGCGGTCTTGCCACCGGTCGCGTGATGTTGCCGACCTGCCCGTTGATCGCCAGCGCGAACGTCGCGCCGTTCTTTTCGTTGGGATTGTAGCTGACCGATCCGACCTGATCGAGCGTGACGAACGGTGTGCCCGGCGCATTGCCCAGCGTCACCGTGGCGCGGCCCATCTGGTCCACCTTCACGCCGATATCGGTCAGCTCGCTCATCTGCGACAGGATGGTGTCGCGCTGGTCGGCCAGCTGCGCCGATGCCGCGGTTCCCGTGGCGGTGCGTTGCAGCCCGTCATTCACCCGCGCCAGTGACTGGGCGAGCGAGGTCAGGTCGCGCGCTGCCGCGTGCCCGCTATCGTCCAGATCGGCGCGCGCCTGGGCAAAGGCCTGTCCGGTGGCGGTGATCGCGGCCGCGGCGGTGCCGGCGGTTTCCAGCATCGTCGCGCGCAGGGCGTTCGATGCGGGCTCGGCCGACAGGCTGCGGGCCGATTCGAAGAATGCGGTGATCCGCGCGCTCACCTCGGACCCGGTCATCGTCGATTCGATGCGGTCCAGCCAGGTGCCGGTGGTCTTGGTCGCGGCCAGCTCGGTAGTCGCCCCGCGCACCGCGGCGCTGGCATAGACATCGGTGGCGCGCACGATGCCCGACACCATCACGCCGCCACCCGCGCTCGACTTGGAGGCGGTGACCCCGGTGGCGATGCCGACTTCCCTCAGCCCCACCGTGCGGCGCGCATAGCCCGACACCCCCGAGTTGGCGATATTCTCGCCAACCGCGGTGAGCGCGGTCTGATACGCGCGGACGCCGGTCGCGCCGATGGAGAGCAGGTCGCTCATGACGCCGGGTTAGGCGAACTCTGGTTAAGATCCGGTTGCGATTTGGCGAGGAACGCGGTCACCGCCTTGCCGATGCCGATCGGCGCCGCGGTCGCCATGGTCTGTGCAACCTGCGTGTCCTGCATGTCGCGAAACGTATCCAGCGCCTTCGAATCGAACAGCGTGTCGCCCAGCTTGGTCTGGCGCATCGCCTTCAGCATCATGCCGGTGAACACCGCCTCGAACTGCTCGCCCGCCTTGTCCAGATTGTTCTTGGACGACAGCCGCCGGGTATCGCTGGAGATGCCGCCGGTGGCGGTGGTCGCCGCGGGGGAAGCATCACGCTCACAGGACGATCAGCTCCGCCTTCAGGCTGCCGGCTTCCTTCAGCGCCTCCAGGATCGCGACCAGGTCGGCCGGGCTGGCGCCGATCGCGTTCACCGCCTTTACCACATCGGCCAGCTTGGGACCGGGGTTGATGAGGAACATCGGCTTCTTCTCCTCGTCGATCGCCACGCCCGAGCGCTGCTCGACCGCGGTCTGGCCCTGGCTGAACGGCGCCGGCTGGCTGATCCGCTGGTTCTCGTCGATCCGCACCGTCAGCTTGCCATGCGTCACCGCCGCCGGCCCGACCCGGACCGCGCTATTGATAACGACCGTTCCGGTGCGAGCATTAACAATAACTTTCGCGGACGGCTCGGCCGAGTTGACGTCGAGATTCTCAATCTCGCTCATCAGCGCGGTGCGCACCTGCGCGCCGGCCGGTGCCCGCACCGCCACCGACACCGCATCGATCGCCTGCGCGACGCCGCCGCCCAGCCGCTGGTTGATCGCCGAGGCGACGTTCTGCGCGGTGGTGAAATCGGCACGCGCCAGGTTGAAGGTCAGCGTCGGCGCGGTGTCGAACCCGGTCGCCACGGCACGCTCGACGGTCGCACCCTCGGGGATGCGGCCCGTGGAGGGCACGTTGACGACGATCTTCGATCCGTCCGCGCCTTCCGCGCCCAGCCCGCCGACCGCCAGATTGCCCTGCGCCATCGCATAGATCTGCCCGTCCGCACCCAGCAGCGGGGTCAGGATCAGGCTGCCGCCGCGCAGCGACTTGGCCTTGCCCATGGAGGCGACGGTGATGTCCAGCCGCTGCCCCGGCTTGGCGAAGGGCGGCAGCTCGGCCGTGACCATCACCACCGCGGCGTTCTTCATCCCCGGGTTCATGTTGGGCGGCAGTTGCAGGCCGAAGCGCGAGGCGACGGCCTTCAGGCTCTGCACCGTATATTCCAGATTGTCGTCGCCCGTGCCCGGCAGGCCGACGACGACGCCGTAGCCGGTCAGCTGGTTGGAACGGATGCCCTGGAACCCGCCCAGATCCTTGACGCGGTCCGCATGGGCGGGCGCGGCGACCAGAAGCGCGGCAAGACAGGCAAGCAGCATGCGGATCATGGAATGGATAGTCCTCAGAACGGGCTGATGGTCTGGAAGAAGCGGCTCAGCCAGCCCTGGCGGCTGGCGCGGGCGACATCGCCCTTGCCGGTATAGGCGATCTGCGCATCGGCGACGCGGGTGGAGGGCACGCGGTTGTCCAGCCCGACATCGGCGGTGCGCACGATCCCCTTGATCTGGATGAACTCGTCACCGCGGTTCAGCGTGACGCGCTTCTGCCCCTGCACCAGCATCGTGCCGTTGGCGAAGACCTCCGCCACGGTCACGCTGATCTCGCCCGACAGCGAGTTGGACTGACCCGTCGCACCCGCGCCGTCGAAATTGCGCCGGCCGCTGGTGCCGATATCGGTCGGGTTGAACAGCGACAGCGGACCCGTAGCGGGCGGGGTGATGCCGAAGCCGCCGGTCGAGTCGAGCTTGGAGCTTGCCGACTTTGACGCCGCGGTCCGCTCGACCAGCACGATGGTCAGCGGATCGCCGACGCGCCGCGCGCGCCAGCCCTCGTGCAATGCGCCGTAACCGTCGGCGACCTGGAAGATCGATCCCGTGGGCTGCGCCGGGGGCAGCGGCTGCACCGCGACCGGCGGATGCGCGGCGGAGAAATCCTCTTTCGGCGCCTTCTTGCCGAAGATGCCGGCATCGGCGGGCACGGGGGCGAAGGCGGCAATGACCATGGCACCGGCGGCGGCCGCCAGCGCGCATTCGATCCAATAGCCGAAACGGGGGGTGGGGATACGTGACGCCATGATCAGAGATTCTGGTTCGCGTATTTCAGCATCTCGTCGGTCGCCGAGATCATCTTGGAATTCACCTCATAGGCGCGCTGCGTCTCGATCATGTCGACCAGCTCCTCGACGACGTTGACGTTGGAGCCCTCCAGCATGCCCTGGCGGACATTGCCGCGGCCGTCCTGGCCCGCGACACCCAGATTGGCCGCGCCGCTCGCCGCGGTTTCCAGCATGTAGTTGTCGCCCTTGGACTGGAGCCCGGCCGAGTTGGGGAAGCTGGCGACCTGGATCTGGCCCAGTTCGGTCGGCTGCGTCTGGCCTGCGACGCTGGCCGATACGGTGCCGTCGGTGCCGATCGTGATGTTGGTCGCGCCCTCGGGCACGGTGATGCCCGGCATCACCTGATAGCCCTCGGCCGTGACCAGCAGCCCCTCGGCCGAGCGCGAGAAATTGCCTGCGCGGGTGTAGCCGAGCTGCCCGCCCGGCAACTGCACCTGGAAATATCCGTCGCCGTCCAGCGCCAGGTCGAGCGAATTGCCCGTGGTGTTCATCGAACCCTGGTTCTCGATCCGCGCGGTGCCCTGGATGCGCACGCCGGTGCCGAGATTCAGGCCGGTCGCGTAGCGGCTCTCGGTGGAGCTGGCAGCGCCCGGCGCGGTGACGACCTGATAGGCCAGCGTCTCGAACGCCGCCCGGTCCTTCTTGAACCCGGTGGTGTTCACGTTGGCGAGGTTGTTCGAAATGACGCGCATGCGCATGTCCTGGGCGTCGAGCCCGGTGCGCGCGATATGCATGGCGGCGGAAGACATCGGTCCCTAATCCTCAGCTGGGCATGCGCAGGAGCTGCGCGCTGCTTTCGTCCATCGATTTGGCCTCTTTCATCAGGTTGGCCTGCACCTCGTAGCTGCGCTGGTTCTCGATCATGTCGACCAGCGCCTGCGTCAGATTGACGTTGGAGCCCTCGAGCGCCCCCGCCTGGACGGTGGCGTCCATGTCCGCGGGCAGCGCGCCTCCGCCTTTTACCCGCAGAAGGTTATCGAGTCCCTTCACCGTGTTCGATCCGGTGGTGGAGGCGAGCTTCAGCCGGTCGATGATCTGCGGCTGGCCGGTCGCATCGTCCTGCGCCACGATCGAGATCGATCCGTCGGGCGCGATGGTCAGCGAATCGTAGGGCGGCAGCGTGATCGGCCCGCTTTGGCCCATCACCGGAAAGCCGTCGCCGGTCTGCAGCACGCCGGTCGGCGCCACCGTCAGGTCGCCGCGCCGCGTATAGGCTTCCGACCCGTCGGCCGCCTGCACCGCCAGCCACGCCGCGGTGCCGTTCACCGCCACGTCCAGCGCGCGGCCCGTCGACTGCACCGCCCCTGCGGCCCGGCCGGCATCCGTCACTTCCTCCGACGCCGGCATCCGCGCCTCGAACTGCGTGCCGTCCCCCTTCAACTCGATCCGGTCGAACACGACCCGATCGGCCCGGAAGCCCGTGGTGGAGGCATTCGCCATGTTGTTGGCGATCGCCGCCTGCGCCGACATGTGCGCGCGCAGGCCCGTCGCCGCGGTATAGACCAGCTTGTCCACCGGGGGCTCCCGTCAGTCGCCGCTTATGCGCGGATGTTGAAGATGGTCTGCGAGATCTGGCTGGCGGTATCCAGCGCCTTGGCATTCGCCTGGAAATTGCGCTGCGCCGCGATCAGGCCGACCAGTTCCTCGGTGATGTCGACGTTGGAGCCCTCCAGCGTGCTCGACATGACCGCGCCGTTGCTCGACGTGTTGGCCTCGCCCAGCTTCACCTTGCCCGACTGGCCGGTCGCCGACCAGTAGCTGTTGCCGTCCTGGCGCAGCCCTTCGGGGTTGTTGAAGTTGGCGACCGCCACCTTGCCCAGCGCCTGGGTGTCGCCGTTCGAGAAGCTGGCGGTGATCAGGCCGTACTTGTCCACCGACACGCCCGACAGCGTACCCGGCGCCACGCCGTCCTGGCTGCGCCCGTCGACCGAGAAGACCGACGAAATCTCGGTGGAGCCGGTATAGTCCAGCGTGAACGACTGCTGGGTCGCCTGACCCTTGGGCAGGAACGGGTCGAAGGCGACCGCCTTTGCCGGCGCGGTCATCGTGCCGGACGCATCAAAGGTCATCGTCTGCGGGCTGGTCCCGCCCGAGCGCAGCGGCTGCTCGCCGACGAAGCTGTACACCGACCAGCTCGTCGTGGTCGAATTTGCCGGCATCTCGTTGCGGACATAATAGTTGACCACCGACTGTGCGTTACCCGCCGCGTCGTAGATCGTGGTGGTGGTCGAGTTGTTGTAGGTCGTCGCGTTGGTGCGGTTGAACGGCCCCTTCGGGACGGTCGCGGACGAGGACAGGTTCACGTCCAGCGTCACCTTGCCCGTCGCCACCGGTGCGCCGCTCGTTTCGGGCAGCTTCAGGCCGATCAGGCCGTCGGTGCCGGTCGCCGTCACATTGCCGTTCTGGTCGACCGGATAGACCTGCAGGTTGCTCCCCTGCGCGTCGGTCACCATGCCGTTCGTGTCCACCTGGAACGCGCCGTTGCGGGTATAGGACAGGTTGCCGCCATTGTTGACCGCGAAGAAGCCGTCGCCCGAGATGGCGAGGTCCAGCGCGGAGGCGGTGCTGTTGTAATTACCTTCCTTGAAGTTCTGGCGGTTCTGCTGGACCACGGTACCCGATCCGACCTGCTTGGTGGGATCGGTCGACAGGCTGGACGCCATCACGTCCGAAAAGGTCGCCTTGCTCTTCTTGAAGCCGTTGGTCGCCGAATTGGCGATGTTGTGCGAGATGACCGACATGTCGGTCTGCGAAGCCTTGAGGCCGCTGAGCGAAGTGTAGAAGGACATGGACGGATTCCTGTTCTGGAAATGGGAAAGGGGATCAGCCGACCGAGCGGACGGCGCTGAGTGCGACCTGGCCCAGCCCGGTCACCGACAAGACGGGAGTGCCGCCCGATGGCAGCGACACGGATTCGACGGGCGCCCAGACCAGCGGCTTGGCGCTCACCGCCACGCCGTTGTTCAGCGCCGACAGCGTCAACTTGTACGGCCCGGCGCCGGCGGTCTGGCCGTCGTCGGTGATGCCGTCCCAGTCGAAGGTAGAGGTGCCCGCCGGCTTGTTGGCCATGGTCAGCGTCTTCAGCACCGCGCCGTTCTTGTCCGCGATCGTCACGGTCACGTCGCTGGCCGCCGCGCCCAGTTCAACGGCACCGGCGATGCCGCCGCTGGTGCGCGGGAATGCGGTGCCGCCCTCGGTCAACACGGTCTTGCCGACATAGCTCAGCGCGTCGCTGGTCGTCGTGCCGTTCAGCTTCGTCATGATCGACGACAGCGTCTTGTTCATCTCCGAAATGCCGGCGACGCTGGAGAATTGCGCCATCTGCGCGACCATCTGGGTGTTGTCGACCGGGCTGAACGGGTCCTGGTTCTTCAGCTGCGTGGTCATCAGCTTCAGAAAGTCGGACTGGTCCATCGTCGACTTGTTCTTGGTCGCGGCGGCCGCGCTCGTGCCCGTGGCGCCGCCGGACCGAGCGATGCCCAGTTGCGACAGGGTGGAATCGAAGGTGGTGGATGCGGCCATGATCAGCGACCCAGCTTGAGGGTGTCGACGATCAGCGACTTAGCGGTCTGCATCACCTCGACATTGTTCTGGTAGGTGCGCGCGGTCTCCATCATGTCGACCAGCTCGCGGGTTTCATCCACGGCCGCCTCGAAGATGTTGCCGTCCTTGTCCGCCATGGGATTGTCCGGGTCGTAGCGCTTGGTCGGCGCCTCGCCGGCGGTGACGACCTTTTCCACATCGACGGTCGACATGCCGCTGGCGGCGTCGAAGCTGGTGCGGAACACCGGCTTCATCGTCTTGTACGCGGCGGCCTCCGATCCGGCGATGCCGCCGGCATTGGCCAGGTTCGATGCGGTCGTGTTCATCCGCACCAGCTGCGCGGACATCGCACGGCCGGCGACCTGGAAGATGGAGAGCGGCTGGCCCGACATGGCTTATTCCCCCTTCAGCGCGCGGGTGATGGTGGAGATGCGGCCGTTCAGGAACGACAGCGTCGACTGGTACTGCACCGCATTCTCGGCGAACGCGGTCTGCTCCTCGTTCAGCTCGACCGTGTTCCCGTCGAGCGAGGTCTGGGTCGGCACGCGGTAGCCGATTGCCCCCGACAGGTCGGCGCCGGTGTTTCCCGCCTCGACCGCCTTCAGCGCGGCCCCGAAATCCAGGTCGCGCGCCTTGAAACCGGGCGTGGAGGCATTGGCGATGTTGGATGCCAGCAGGCCCATGCGCTGCGAACGGACCTCCAACGCGGCCCCATGCACCCCGAATAGCGATTCACTGGCCACCGGCCGGTTTCTCCTGGCGCCCCATTGCGCACGCGCCATCCAAAGCAATGGCCGTGCCAATTGCCCGTTTCGGCCGGAATCGGCCTCCGAACGGCGCATCTGCGGCAAAACCGGCAACAGCTTGCCGCCACCCGGCAATCCCCTTGCCGCCCTGACGCCCTCTCCCCACCGGGGAGAGGGAGGGGACCCGCGGCGCAGCCGTGGGGAGGGTGAGGGGCGCCACAGGCGCAAGCACTGCTTGGCAACCCCTCACCCTTCCCACTGCCTAACGGCAGGGGGCCCCTTCCCTCTCCCCGCGGGGGAGAGGGGGAAATACGCCTCCACCCCAAACTGGCCCAACCCTTGCAGATACCCGCGCATGACCGCGCTTCCACCCCTGGACCAGTTCCTCGATCCCGTCGCGCTCGCCATCGTCGCGGGCGGTACGATGCTCGCCACCTTGCTGCGCCATCCGCTCGCCGATATCGGCCGCGCGCTGGCGGCGCTGCGCACGCTCCCCCGCCGCCGGTTCGACGGCGACGCGCTGCTCGGCCAGCTCGCCGCGCTCGACCGGATCGCCCGGCGCCAGGGCGTGGTCGCGCTCGACCGCACCGTGGTCGCCGATGCCGACCTCGCCGACGCGGTCACCGCGATCGTCGACGGCCAGCCGCCCGCCGCCATCATCGAGGGGCTGAACCGCGCCCAGAGCCTGCGGATCGAGCGCCACGTCGCCGCCGCCGATGTCTGGGCCGGCATGGCGGAGGCGGCGCCCGCCATGGGGCTGATCGGCACCCTGATCGGCCTCGCCTCGATGTTCGCCACGCTGCGCGATCCCGCCGCGATCGGCAGCGCGATGGCGATCGCCCTCCTCGCCACCTTGTACGGCGCGCTGTTCGGCAACCTCTTCGCCCTGCCCATCGCCCACCGCCTGCGCACCAACGCCCGCACCGAAGCCACCGAACGCGCCCGCCTCGAAGCGCCGCTCGCCGCGCTTGCCGCGCGCGAGGCGCCGCGCCGCGCGGTGACGCTGGCCAGCGTCGCATGATCGCCTTTCCCGAACCGCGCCCGGCCCGCCCGATCTGGCTGGTCACGCTTGCCGATCTCGCGCTGCTGCTCGTCGGCTGCTTCGCGCTGATCGAGGCGACCCGGCATCAGGATCGCGCCGCGCTCGTTGCCGGGCTTCGCCAGGGCTTTGGCGGCCCCCCCGAAATTCCCCGTGCCACGCCGCGGGAACCGCCGATGCCGCTGGCCGCCGCAATGGTGAGCTTTCCCATTGGATCGGCCCGCCCCGGTGGCGCATCCGGCGACCTCCTCGCCTGGGCGCGCAGCGCCGCCGCCGACCCGCGGGTCATGCTCACCGTCACCGGTTCGGTCGACGGCAGCGCCGCCGATGTCGACCCCGCCACCGGCAGCCGCGCCGTGCTCGCCGCCGACCGCGCCCGCGCCGTCGCCGCGCTGATCGCGCCGGCCGCCCCCCGCCTTTCCATCGCCATCGCCGATGCGCCCGGACGGCGCACCGCCATGGTCACGCTCGCCTTTGCCGGCGAACCTGTCCGGAGACCCTGATGATCCTGCTTTCCCTGCTCGCCGCCGTCGCCTTTCAGGATACGGCCGGCCTGGACCGTGCGGTTGCCGCCTTTACCGGCCACGCCGTTGGAGAGGTGGGCGGCGCGCGTACCGCGGTCGATCCGCGCCTGCGCCTCGCGCAATGCCCCACCGTCGCCATTTCGTGGCGCACGCCCGCGCAGGATGCGGTGGTGATCGCCTGTGCCGGACCGGACTGGCGCATCTTCGTGCCCGTGAACCGTCCCGCCGCCGCGGTGGCCGCGCCCGCCGCGCTGCGCCCGGCCATGGCGCCCGCGACCACCAGGGAGCCGCCGGTCATCCGCCGCGGCGACCCCGTGATGATCGAGGCGGGATCGAATGGCTTCTCCATCTCGCGCGAAGGCGTGGCGATGGGCGATGCCGCACCCGGCGCCCGCTTCATGGTGCGGATCGACACCGCAAAGCAGCCGGTCCAGGTGGTCGCCCTCGCTGCCGGTCATGCGACCCTGGCCGGTTACGAATAAATCCTAAAGGTTCGTCACTCCCGGTCGTTTCTCCCTATGCAAAAGAGACCTCAACGGGGGTGACATGGTGGACGCAGTAAGCTCAAGGCCGATATCGGGAGATGCGAAGATCATTCGCGTCGGCACGGTTGCGGCCACCGCGCCCGCCACCCAGGCGGCAAATGCCGGCGCGACCCGCATGGGCGGCGCCGACACCGCGGCCTTGAGCGGCCTCGCCGCCGACCTCGCCAAGTCTCCCCCGGTCGATACCGACCGCGTGGCCACGATCAAGCGGGCCATCGAAAAGGGTGAATTCCCGATCCTGCCGGCGACCATCGCCGACCAGATGATCGCCCTGAAGCTGAACTGGAACGGCCAGTGACACGACGCGACGCGCTGATCCGGGTGATCGAGGCGCTTCATCAGGAAATCGCCGCGCTGCGCGCCAACGACGTCGCGGGGCTGGAACGCGCCACCCAGACGAAGCTGGTCGCGATCGAGGAACTGTCGGCGCTGGGCACCGGCCCTGCCGGTCCCGATCTGCGCGAGCTGGCCGACGAGGCCGATCGCCTGAACGAGACGTGCCGGATCTACGTCAACCTGATGGCCGCCAATGTCCGCCGCCGCCTCCAGACCCTGACCGGCCAGTTCGGCAATTCCTACGCCGCGCAAGGAATGCGCGCCTACGCCTGACCGGCAGCGCGGCAATCCCGGCCGGCAACACCGGCAACCCCTTGCCGCCTATCTCCTCGCCCTCGCCCTCCCGGGGCGAGGGAAGTCCACAAACCCAACTTGGCACGCCCCTTGCTAGATCCCCGCTGACAACAGGGGCTTCTCGCATCCGGCATGACCGTTCAACCCGTTTCCACGTCCAAGGTCCAATCGGCGATCGCGCTGGCATCCAGCCGCACGGGCGTCGATTTCGACTATCTGCTGGGGCAGGCGAAGCTCGAATCCGGGCTCAACGCCAGCGCACGCGCGGGCACCTCGTCGGCGACCGGCCTCTACCAGTTCCTTGAACAAAGCTGGCTGGCCGTGGTGAAGAAGCACGGCTCCGAACACGGCCTCGGCTGGGCGGCCGATGCGATCGGCCAGTCGGGCGGGCGCTTCACCGTCGCGCCCGGCGCACGCCAGGCGATCCTGAACCTGCGCACCGATCCCACCGCCTCCTCGCTGATGGCCGCCGAGTTCGCCTCGGACAACAAGGACGCACTGGAAGCGTCGCTGAACCGTCCGGCCAACAGCACCGACCTCTACATGGCCCATTTCCTGGGCCTGGGCGGCGCCACCAAGTTCCTGAAGACGATGGCCACCAGCCCGCAGGCGAGCGGTGCCGCGCTGTTCCCCTCCGCCGCGCGCGCGAACCGCGGCATCTTCTACGCCTCGAACGGCCAGCCGCGCACCGTGGCGCAGATCTACGACCGCTTCGCCGACAAGCTGGCCGCGGCCGGCGCCGATACGCAGGCGACCCGCGCCGCCAACCTCCAGTTCGCCGCGCAGGCACTGTCGATGGGGGACGCCACCGTCGTCACCGGCAACAACGAAAGCGCCACCGACGCGATGAACTGGGCGAACCAGGCGATGACGAAGCTGGGCGCGGGCAAGACGGCAGGCGACAGCGTGCTGCGCCCCAGCCCCGATCATGCCCGCCTCGCCTATATGATGCTCGCACGGATGGGGGGCTGAGGCCGTGAACAAGCTGCTCTCCTCCGGCCGCACCATGGCGCTGCCCGCCGCGATCCTGCTCCTCGTCATCGTGATGATGGTGCCGATCCCGCCGGCGCTGCTCGACATCTTCTTTGTCGCCAACATCGCGATCAGCCTGCTCGTGCTGATGGTCGCGCTCAATGCGCAAAAGCCGCTCGACTTCTCGGCCTTTCCGACCGTCCTCCTCTTCGCGACGCTGTTCCGCCTCGGCCTGAACGTCGCCTCCACCCGCATCGTCCTCGTTCACGGGCATGAGGGCGAGAGCGCGGCCGGCCATGTGATCGAGGCGTTCGGCACCTTTCTGATCGGCGGCGACTATGTCGTCGGTCTGTTCGTCTTCGCGATCCTGATGATCATCAACCTGATCGTCGTGACCAAGGGCGCGGGCCGCGTGTCCGAGGTGTCGGCGCGCTTCACCCTCGATGCGCTGCCCGGCAAGCAGATGGCGATCGACGCCGACCTGAACGCCGGCCTGATCACCCCGGATGAGGCCAAGGCGCGCCGCGTCGAGGTCTCGACCGAGGCCGATTTCTACGGCTCGATGGACGGTTCGTCCAAGTTCGTGAAGGGCGACGCGGTTGCCGCGATGCTGATCCTGGCCGCCAACATCATCGGCGGCCTGATCCTGGGTCCGGTCAGCCACGGCATGGGGATCGGCGACGCCGCGCGTACCTATATCCTGCTCGCGATCGGCGACGCGCTCGTCGCGCAGTTGCCCTCGCTCATGCTCTCCATCGCCGCCGCCGCGATCGTCACCCGCGTGTCCTCCGACAAGGATCTCGCCGGCCAGATCGGCTCGCAGTTCGCCGCGTCGCGCACCTGGACCCCGGTCGCCGGCATCCTCGGGCTGCTCGGCATCCTCCCCGGCATGCCGCACCTCGTCATCCTGCCCGCCGCCGCCATCGCGGGCTTCGCCGCCTGGAAGCTGCGCCAGATCGAACGCCGCCCGGTACCGCCCCCCGCCGCTCCCGCCGCCGAGCCGGTCGACCAGAGCCGCATCGGCTGGGACGAAGTGACCGAGACCATGCAGGTCAACATCGACATCGGCTACGGCCTCGTCCCCCTGGTCGACCAGCGCCGCGGCTCCCCCCTGATGGCCCGCATCACCGGCGTCCGCCGCCAGCTCTCCAAGGAACTGGGCTTCGTCGTGCCGCAGGCACGCGTGCGCGACGACATCAACCTGGCGCCCTATACCTACCGCCTGATCATCAACGGCGTCATCGTCGGCGAGGACCAGGTCTCGCCCGACGAGATGCTGGCCCTCAACACCGGCCAGGGCGTCGGCCACCTCAACGGCAAGACCGCCAAGGACCCGACCTTCGGCCTGGACGCGACCTGGATCGCCAAGGGCGACGCCGATGCCGCGACGGGCATGGGCTATCTGGTGGTCGACCCCGGCACCGTGATGGCGACCCACCTCAACCATGTGCTGGGCTCCAACGCCGCCGAGCTGCTCGGCCCCGACGAGGTCCAGGCGCTGCTCGACGGGCTGAAGGAAACCGCCGCCCAGCTCGCCGGCTCGCTCAGCCCCAACCCGCTCCCCCTCACCACCCTCACGCAAGTGCTCAAGGGCCTGCTTTCGGAGAACATCGCCTTGAAGGAGTTCCGCCGTATCGCCAGCGCGATCGCCGTCGCGGCGCAAAAGACGCTGGATGCCGAGGAGATCGTCGAGCTGATCCGGCCGCGCCTCGGCTCGCTGATCATCCAGAAGCTGTGCGGCCCGCGCGAACCCTTGCGCGTGATGACGCTCGACGGCCATCTGGAGGCGCTGCTCGGTCAGGCGGTGCGCGGCGACGCCAGCCGCCGCCATGTGATCGACCCCGATCTCGGCCGCCGCATCACCGACTCGCTGTCCCACGCCGCGCAGCCGCTGATCGCCGAGGCGCGTCCCTTTGCCCTCGTCGTGCAGCCCAGCGTCCGCATCGCGATGCGCAAGCTGCTGCGCACCGTGCTGCCCGACACGCCCGTCCTGTCCTTCTTCGAGGTGCCCGAAGAAAAGGCCGTCGAAGTCGTCGCCGTCATCGGCGCTCCGCAGGCGCTGGCGGCATGAGCGCGCTCCCCATGCAGCAGGCGTTCCACGACGCCCCGGCCCTTGACGGCGCACCCCTGACCTACAAGCCGATGAAGCGCGCCGGCGGCGATGCCGATGCGCTGATCCGCCAGCATCTCCAGCTTGTCCGCCGCATCGCGTGGCATGTGCATGGCAGCATGTCGAGCTTGGTGGAGGTGGAGGATCTGGTCCAGGTCGGCCTCGTCGCGCTGGTCGAGGCCGCCGCCACCTTCGAGGAACGCGGCGTCGCCTTCCGCCAGTATCTCGCCACCCGCCTGCGCGGCGCGATGATCGACGAACTCCGCCGTCAGGCGACCACCACGCGCGGCGCGATGCGTCGCCGGCGGCAATATCACGAGGCGGTGGGCGCACTCACCACCCCGGGCGGCCAAGCCCCGACCGATGCCGCCGTCGCGGCCAAGCTGGGTGTCACCGTCGAGCGCCTCCGCGCCGATTATACAACGGCCGAGGCGGTACGGTTCGAGCCGATCGACGAACTCTATGCCGACGACCTCCCCTGGTTCGCCGACGACACCCCCGACGCGTTCGAGCAGCTTGCCGACGGGGCGCTCCGCGACGCGCTGATCCAGGCGATCGGCGCGCTGCCCGAGCGCGAGGCGCTGGTCATCCAGCTTTATTATGTCGAGGAACTGAACCTGGAGGAAATCGGCCAGGTGATCGGCGTCGGCGCCGCGCGGGTTTGCCAGATCAAGGCCGCGGCGCACGCCCGCCTGAAAAAGGCCCTCGCCGCACAGCGTTAGCGTCCTTTCCCTCTCCCACCGGGGGAGGGAGGGAGCGGCGCAGCCGCGGAAGGGTGAGGGCGACCAACTGCATCACTCGATCCGGTACAGCCTGAGCGGCGAGCCCTTGGCGATCGGCAGCGGCACCAGCCAGCCCGGCACCCAGCCACTGGCCATCCGGTCGTAGAAGCCACCCGGCGCCCGCGCCCGGTAGTTGGTCGATTCGGACATGTTGGGGCACAGCAGCAACAGCGTCGCGCCGTGCCGCTTCATGATACCCCGCGCCTGCGCCTCCGATCCCTGAAACGCATGCTGCACGTCCAGGATCGCATCGCCGTTGCGGTGATAGGGCCCCGCGATCGCGCTGTGATGCGTCGTCACGATCAACCGCGGCCCCAAATCGACAAAGGTGAACACCGTCCGCGCCGGATAGCGGTTCAGCCGCGACAGCACGGTGGTCCGCATGCAATTGCCGGTCGCCGCATTGACGCGCTTGGCATAGGCCTTGGGCCGGTCGATCGGGAACCACTTGATCGCCAGCCCGGCGAACAGGCCCGAGACGAGCAGGAACCCCGCCACCGTGCCGCCGACCCGCACGACGAGCAGCCGGTGGTTCAGGAACCAGGGCAGGATCAGCCAGCCGAGCGCGGCGGCACCGGGCACCGCCAGCAACTGCGCCGCCGGCCCGGCACGCGCCTGCCACAACAGCATCATGCAGGCAAAGGCGGTGAACAGCGTCACCGCCGCCCACGATCCCGCCACCCGCGTCGCGCGCGCCGCCCATGTCGCCCAGATCGCGCCGAACAGCCCGATCAGCGGCAGCACGACGATTGGCAACGCCATGCGCAACGGATGTTTGTAGATCGGCTTGGCCTCGCGCACATTGTTCAGCCAGTTGCGCTGCAGCTCGGGCGAAACCTGTTCGGGCCGCGTCAGGCATTGCGGAAACAGCATCGCAAAACCGATCGCGATCCCCCCGCCCGCCACCAGCGCCAGTGACAGGCGCGCCCCCCTGGATGCCGGGTTCACCCGTGCCAGCACGAACAGCAGCGCCCCCGCCGCCATCGTCACCGACAACCATACCGGGGTCAGCGCGTCGCAGCGCATCGCGTAATTGGCATTGGAGGCGAAGGCGACGAAGCCCGCCGCACTTCCCCCGCCCAGCGTCAGCGCATAGATGCCCAGCCGCGGCGCCTCCCCCCGGTCCCATACCCAGCGCAGGGCGATGATCGCGCCTGCCATCGCGGCATAGGGCAGCATCTCCAGGCCGATGGTCAGCGAGGCCGCGCTCGCCAGCCCCACCATCATCCCGCCGCGCCGTGCGGCGGGATCGCACAACCCCGCCACCGTCACGCTCAGCATCGCCAGTTGCCAGCCATGATGGTCGATGCGCTCGGGCATGAACATCAGCATCGTCGCCGCCGTGCCGAGCAGGAAGGCGATCGCCAGCGGCCAGGCGGCCGGCGCGATCAGCCGGCGGACCGTGGCGCCCAGCGCCAGCATGGTGACCGACAGCGGGATCAGCGGCGCGATGCCGACCGCCAGCCGCTCCGCCCAGATATTGCTGGTGAACAGGCGAAAGAACAGGATCAGCCCGGCGATTGGCAGGTCGACGAGGCGGCTCCAATGGATGTCGAAGCCCACCGGCGGGTTCAGCCGATACTGGCGCAGATCGTACCAGCCCTGCCCGCCCAGCCAGGCGCGCACCTGCATCAGCCGCATATTGTCGTCGGTATCGCCCAGCGACATCCAACGTATCTGGTTCCAGCGGTCATACACGAACCAGGCGGTCACCGCGGCCCACGCGATCAGCGTCAGCAGCTTCCAATGCCGATCGAACCCGGCCTCCAGACGACCCAAAGATGCTTCCTTCACGCGTCCATCCGCCCTAAGGCCCGGCCTTTCGGGCAAGTCGCGCCGGTGTATAGCTGGCGGCGCAAAGGGCAAGACGGGCGTTGAGACAAGACGGGGTCGCACTGGTGCAACGGATGGGGCGGCTACGGGCGAGCGGCATCGTCGGCCAACTCGTGCGCTTCGCGATCGTCGGCGGCCTGTCCGCGGTGATCTACTCCGCGGTCTATCTGCCGCTCGCCACCTGGGCGCTGCCGCCGCGGCGCGCATGGCTGGCGGTGTTCCCGGCCTTTGCCGTCGCGGTGGCCTTCGGCTTCGTCTTCCATTCGCGCTGGAGCTTCAAGGGCCATGGCACGCGGGACGAGGGGCCGGGCCAGCAGGTGAAGTTCGTCGCGGTGCAGGCATCGGGCATGGTGCTGAACGCGGTTTTCACCTGGGTCATCACCGGCTGGCTGGGCGGTCCCGTCTGGCTACCGCTGGTGCCCGCCGTCACCGTCACCCCCCTCGTCACCTACGTCATCAACCGCCAGTGGGTATTCGGATAAGCCATGGACCGCATCGTTTACGACCGTATGGCCGCGCATGATTCCACCCATTGGTGGTACCGCGCCCGCCGCGACATCCTGGCCGATTACCTCACCCGCTACGCCGCATTGCCGGCCGATGCGCGCATCCTGGAAATCGGCTGCGGCACCGGCCACAACCTGCCGATGCTGAGCGGCTTCGGCCGGGTCGAGGCGATCGAGATCGACCCCGCCGCCCGCGCCATCGCCGGCGAACGCCTCGGCCGCCCGGTGGGCGACGCGCCCCTCCCCGCGCTTCCCGGTGTCGAGCGCGGCGCCTACGACCTCGTCGCGGTGCTCGACGTGGTCGAGCATATCGAGGATGACGTCGCCGCCCTGAAGGCGATGGGCGGCCTGTTGAAGCCGGGCGGCAAGATCCTGATCGCGGTGCCGGCGCATCAATGGATGTGGTCCGCGCACGACGTGGTGAACCATCACCATCGCCGCTATTCCAAGGCGACGCTGGCCGCCGCGATCGAGCGGGCCGGCCTGCGCGCGAAGAAGCTGACCTATTTCAACTCGCTGCTCTTCCCACTCGCCGCTGCCGCGCGCCTCGCCGGCCGCATGACGGGCCGCGACGACAGCGACGATTCGCCCCCGCCGAAACCGCTCAACACCGCGTTCGAGACCATCTTCCGCCTGGAGCGCCACCTCGTCGGCCGGCTGCCGATGACCCCCGGCGTCTCGATCGTCACACTGGCGGAGCCAAAATAACGGTTTTCAAGAAACCGTTCGTGTCGAGTAGAGACCGAGTAGGCTCGCAGAGCCGTATCGAGGGTTCGTATCGAGACACTCGGCACCACGGGCCATGCCCCTCGATCCGGGGGCGTCGCCGCTACTCGGAACGGACGGAAGGGGGCGTGGGCAAAGGCTCGATCACCCCCACCGGCTCCGCCCGGAATCCCAGCGTCGCCCGCCCCTGCACCGGCCCGGCGACATCGGCCACGATATACAGCGGCCGCCGCTTCGACTCGATATACAGCCGCCCCAGATATTCGCCGATCATCCCCAGCACGAACATCTGCACCGCGCCCAGCACCACGTTGACCAGCATGGTCGAGGTCCAGCCCTGCACCGCCGATCCCGACAGCCAGCCCACCGCGATATAGACGATCAGCAGCAGCGACACCGCGGTCAGCGCCAGCCCGACATGGCTTGCCCAGCGCAGCGGCGCGGTGGAAAACCCCGTCACCGCATCGAAGGCGAGGCGCATCATCTTGCCCAGCGGATAGTTGGTTTCGCCCGCATGCCGCTCGGCGCGGTCATAGGCGAAGGGCACCTGCCGGAACCCGACCCATGCTACCATGCCGCGGATGAAGCGCGCCTGTTCGGGCAGCGACAGCAGCGCGTCCAGCGCCCGGCGGCTCATCAGGCGGAAATCGCCGGTATCCAGCGGGATCGCCGTGTCCGTCATCCGGTCGAGCATCCGGTAGAAGATCGCCGCCGTCGCCTTCTTGAACAGCGTCTCGCCCGCCCGCTTGCGCCGCACCGCATAGACCACATCGGCATCCTGCTCGACCATCGTGCGCCGCATGTCGGCCAGCAGTTCGGGCGGGTCCTGCAAATCGGCATCGATGATCAGGATCTGCGCGCCGCTGCAAAGGTCCAGGCCGGCGGTCAGCGCCAGCTGGTGGCCATGGTTGCGCGACAGGTTGATCGCCACCAGCCGGGGGTCGGCGGCGGACAGTTGCTGCATCACCGCCCAGCTCTCGTCGCGCGATCCGTCGTTGATGAGGACGATCTCATAATCCTCGCCCACCGCCGCGCGCGCCGCCGCCGACACGCGGGCATGGAGCAGCGCCAGGCACGCGGCTTCGTTGTAGCAGGGGATGACGACGGACAGCGCGGGACGATTCATGATCGCGGCGGTGTAGCCGCGCGCGGGTCGCGCGTCACCCGTTGACGATCACCTTCACCAGATGGCCGGGCGTCAGCGGCGCGTCGGGGTCCAGCCCGTTCAGCGTGATGAACCGCTCGCGCTGATAATCCCGGTACGCCATCTGCCGCGCCAGGCTGTCGACGGTGTCGCCCGCCTTTACCGTCACGATCCGCACCCGCTTGCCCTTGATCGCCGCCGCTTCCGCCGGGGTCAGCGTGGCGACGCTGTCGAGCAGCGGCGCGAACGGGCCGATACCGCTGCCTGCCGGCGTCACCAGCGTGAAGGTATAGATCACCGAGGGGAAGCGATAGGCGACCACCGTCGCATCCACCGCCCGGTTGTTGGCCGATGCCCGCGCGGTGCGATAGGCATAGGACAGGCCGTTCGCCGTTCCGCTCCGCAACTCGCCCGCCGGGGCGGCCGAGGATGCATTGCCCGCCAGCGTCGCGAAACGCGCGTTGATCGCCGCGGCCAGGTCGTTGCCGCGCCCGATCTGAAACTGTGCCTGCCCGCCCTGCCCGGCGACGGTAACCGCATCGGTGCCGTTGGCGATCTGGTATCCGCTGGGTGCGGAGAAGCGCAGCCGCAGGTCCGGATGGCGGAAGGTCTGCCCGTCGATCACCCCCTGCGACGGATCGTCGTCATAGGGCAGCCCGTCCAGCATCCGCAGAAAGCCCGTATCCTGCGCCGGGTTCGTCTCCGGCCGGCCCGTTTCCGCCGCCAGCTTCACCGCGCGGCGCACCCGGTCCTCGCTGTTGGGGTGGGTCGAAAACCAGCTCGGCACCGCGGTCGCATCGCGGCCCGAGGTCCGCTGCGCCAGTTGCGAGGACGCACCCAGCGCCGACAGCATGTCGGCGGCGGCATAGGGGTCGTAGCCGGCCGCGGTGATGTAGCGCACGCCCAGCCCGTCCGCCTGATATTCCTGGTTGCGGCCATAACCCAGCACGCCCAGTTGCGCCGCGCTGCTCACCCCCTGCCCGATCAGGTTGCTGCCGGTGAGAAGCCCTGCGCCCGCCGCCAGGATCGATCCGATCGTCGATGCCCGCTGCCGCCCCTGCGAATGGCGTGCCGCGACGTGACCGACCTCGTGCCCCAGCACCGAGGCGAGTTCGGCCTCGGAATTCATCAACGCCAGCAACTGCCGCGTGACATAGACATAGCCGCCGGGGATCGCGAAGGCGTTCTCCACCGGCGAGTTGAGCAGCGTGACGGTGAAATCGCCCTGCGCGTTCGACAGGCCGGACTGCACCGCCACCCGCTTGCCGACCCGCTCGACATAGGCCGCCTGCGGCCCGCGATACGGCCCACCGAATTCGGCGAGCAGTTCGGGATTGGCCCGCGCCCCTTGCGCCTTCTCGCTCGCGGAAATGGAGCGCGTCTGGGCAAGGGCGGGCGTGGCGGTCAGCGCGACAAGCGCGGCGGCGGTGATGAAATGGCGCATAAGGCTCCCTTTCCCTGCGGAAAGCACAAGATGCGGCTAGGTTCCTCCCGCGCTGTCCCCGCTATGTCGCGAAACTGTTCGCCAGGCTGCCCATGGTCAGCGCCCATCCATCGACCAGCACGAACAGCAACAGCTTGAACGGCAGCGATATGATCGAGGGCGACAACATCATCATGCCCAGCGACATCAGCACGGTGGCGACCACCAGATCGATGACGATGAACGGCAGAAAGATCAGGAAACCGATCTGGAACGCGGTCTTCAGCTCGCTGGTCACGAACGCGGGGAGCAGCACCGCATAGGGAATGTCGTTCGGCGAGGCATAGGGGCCCGATTTCGCCATCTGCGCGAACATCGTCACGTCCTTCACCCGCGTCTGCTTGGCCATGAAGGCGTGAAGCGGCGCGCCGGCGGCCTGGATCATCTGCGTGCCGGCCAGCCGTCCTTCTGCATAGGGCTGGATGGCCTGGCTATTCATCTGGTTGATCGTCGGGGCCATGATGAACAGCGACAGGAACAGCGACAGGCCGATCAGCACCTGGTTGGGCGGCGTCTGTTGCAGGCCCAGCGCCTGGCGCAGCACCGCCAGCACGATCACGATCCGGGTAAAGCTGGTCATCATCAACAGGATGCCCGGCAGGATCGTCAGCAGGCCCATGATGATAAGGACCTGGAGCGACAGCGACAGCGAGCCGGACTGGCCCGTGCCTCCGCCGCCCAGCTGCCCCAGCGCGCGGTCCACCGCATCCCCCACCCCCGGCGCGGGAGGGGCCGCGGGCGCAGCTTGCGCAAAGGCCGGCATCGCCACGAAGAAGGCGACCACGATCGCCAAGAGGATCCAGATCAGCCGCGATCCGCCGCCCGCACGCGGCGACTGCGCGCGCCCCTGGATCAGCGCCGGCCCGGTGCCGCGCCGCGTGACCGAGATGCTCATGCCCGGTGGTTCCTGTCCGGCACGAAGCGGCCGAGGCCGCTCGGCTCACCCGCCGCGTCGATCTTGTCGACCAGCGTCACCCCGCCGCGCCCGACCGAGACGAGCAGCCGCCGCCCCTCGAAATCGATCACCGCCAGCCGCAGGCCGGGCGAGATCATCATCGTCTCCTTGACCGCGATCGTGCGCGCCTGCGTCTTGCCTGGCAGGCGCGTCTCCAGCTTGCGCCACGCATAAAGGCACCCGATCATCAGGCCGCAGACGAGCGGCAACAGCACGACCAGCTTCAGGATATAGGACCACATCATGGGCGTCGGGGCCTCAGGCGCGCTTGTCGGGATTGACGAGCTCGGTCATGCGCACGCCGAAGCGGTCGCCCACCGTCACCACCTCGCCCCGGCCGATCAGCGTGCCGTTGACGAACACGTCCAGCAGTTCGTTGGCGCGGCGGTCCAGCTCGATCACGCTCGATTCGCCCAGCGCCAGCAGCTCGCGCAGCGACAGCTGCGTCGATCCGATCTCGACGGTCAGCTTCACGTCCACATCCTGGAGCAGCCGGAAATTGGCGGTCACCGATCCATCGATCGGAAAACCGCCGGTCATGTCGTTCATTGCAGCGATCCTTCGGTGCGAACTAGAGAGGTCAGGCGCACGGCGGCATGGCCGTTGGCGGCGCCCACGGTGCCGGTGCCCAGCAGGTCGTTGCCGACCATCACCGGAACCTCGGGACCGAAACTGATCGGAATGACGTCACCGGGCTTCAGCGTCATCAGCGTCTGGAGCGGCACGACCGGCTCGGCCAGCACCGAGCGGACGGTGAAGCGCACGCCCATCACCGCGCGGGTCAATTCGCTGCGCCAGCCCGGATCGGTGTCGACGGGCTTGGACACCACCTTGCCGGTCAGCGCGGCGCCATGCGGCTTCAGCGCGGATACCGGATAAAGCAGGTCGATGAACACCGGCAGGGCGGTGCCCGCCGCGATGCCGAAGCGGGTGACGATCATCGCGTCGTCACCGTCGAAGCCGGGCAGCATCGCCGCGCTCGCCTCGGGCCGCGCCGGCACGAACTCGATCCGGGCCAGCGGCTCCCAGGCCTGGCGCAGCGGCTCGACCAGCATCGCGCCCAGCCGTTCCACCATCGCCTCGGTCGCGGGCGAGAATTCGCTCGGCAGCATCGCCGGTGCCGCACCCGACCCGCCGAAGAACAGGTCGAGCAATTCCAGCACGAACCGTCCGTCCAGCACGCACAGGCCCTGATCGGCCTGTGGCGGCATGGTCAGCGGCACCCAGGCGGTCAGCGCGTCGCCGCGCTCCGCCCGGTAATCGGCGAAACGCTGGACGACCAGCGGCTCGGCCCAACTGCGCACTTCCTGACGCAACAACGGCTCGAACAGGCTCCTGAGCGACCGCGCATAGCGCGCGGACAGGTGCTGCAACGTGTGGAGGTCGCCGAACGGATTGAGCTTCGCCTCGCCCAGCAGGCCGTGATCGGCCGATGCAGGGCGGGCGCGCTCGCGTCGTTCTGCGATGTCCGGGCCGTTAACCATGCCTCACTGAACAACGAAATTGGTAAAGTACACGTTACTGATTCCGCCAAACCCCTCTTTCTGCCGCAAAACCTGGTTGATTGAATCGGCCAGCCGCTTCTGGAGCTGCTTCTTGCCCGCGCTGGAGAAGACCTGTTCCTCCGTCGTGTCGCCCAGCGTCATCAGGATCGCCGAGCGGACCGCGATGTCGTTGGTTTTCAGGTTGTTGATGACGGTGTCGTCATAGGGCGTCGACACCGCGATCCCGACCTGGATGAAGTGCACCGAATCGGTCAGGTTCGACGTGAACTCCTTTTCCATCGCGAAATAGTTGGAGGCATAGCGCTCGCCCCCCACGCCCGGCGTGGGAGAGGGCAGGCCGGCATGCTCCTCCGGCGCGGCCTCGCCCGATTCACCGTGACCGCCACCCGATTCGCCGCCGCCCTCGCCGCCGCCATGCTCGCCGCCCTCGGCGCTGCGCTTCTGCTCCGCCTTGGGGATCAGCTTGGGGCCATGATCCTCGGCCCCGCCATGCCCGCCGCCGCCGATCAGGCCGGAATTGGCGGCATACAGCCCGGCGCCCATGCCGCCGCCGAGCAGCGCCAGCAGGCCGACGCCCATGATCAGCATCTTGCCCAGCTTGCCCTTCTTCTTGGGGGGCGCGTCTTCCTTGGTGTCGCTCATGTCATTCTATCCTCAGGCGATTCGTGTCGCGGCGGCGCTGTCGTCAGGCAGCGAATCGGCAGGGCTCCCCGCCGATGTGCGGTTGCGCAGGGTACGCGGCTGATGCTGCTGTTGGGTAAAGGCCCGGTCCTGCCCCGGATTTTGTCCCATATCCTGCCCGCCGCCGGTCATCTGGCGTGCATCCGGCGCGGCCTCGCCCAGCTTCAACCCGCGCGCGCTCGCCAGCGCCGTCAGTTCCGGTTGCGCCTGGGCCAGCATCGCGCGCGTTTGCGCCTGTTCCGCCTCGAAACGGACATGCATCTGATCGTCGCGGCGGCTGATCGCGATGTCGATCGTGCCCAGCGCGTCGGGTACCAGCCGGATGCGCGCATCGTTCGCATCCGCCTGATCGCGCAGCGCCTCGATGCGGTCGATCATCCCCTGCGGCCACTGGTCCTGCCGCATGTCGAGCGACGCGTCCTGCGCCGCGGCGGTGGCCGGCACCGTTGCAACCGGCGCGACCAACCCCGGTGCCAGCGGTGCCTCGACCGGCCCGCCCCTGTCCTCCCGCAGCCCGGCATCGCGGTGCAACGCGCTGGCGAACAGCTGAAACGCCGGGGCGGCATCCCCCGCCTTGATCGGCTGGGGCATGTCCGCCGTCGCCGATCGCGGCGCCGCGCCACGATCCATCGCCGGCGAAATCTGCGTGGCTCCATCCGAACCCGTCGCAGGCCGGATCGCCATCGGCGCCTCCTGCCCGGTCCGGCTTGCACCGACGGGTTGCGGGGCCGCGAAGGATGATGGCGTCGCCTCACCCGAAACCGCCGCCGGTCGGACCGACGCCGGAGTGGACGGCGCGCCGGGCTCCATCTGCACGGTTATGCCGGCCGGTTGCGCTGCCGCTGCGCCGGTATCGTTCGCCACCGGCGCCTGCGCCACGCCGCTGTCGGCACCAGCCTGCGTCGTCACCGGCAGGGCGAAGCGCGCCGGAACGGGCACCGCCAGCGGCGCGCCGGGATTTGCGGCCACCGATCGGGGCACGGCATCCGTGCCGGGTTCGACCACCGTCACACCGGTGGGAAGATCGCTTCCCGCCGCGGCCTTCGCGAAGCGCGCGGGTATGACCATCGGCGCTGCGCCCGCCACCGGACCCCTGTCCGTCGCCATCGCGGCGGGCAGGCCCATCTTGTCCCCCCCGGCGGGGAATCCGACCGGTGCCGATCCGCCCGCGTGCCCACCCGGCACCGCCACCGGCTGCGTCGATGGGGACGCGACCGCTGCCGGCGCCGGATCGATCGATGCGCGAGCCCCATCGGACCGCGACGTCACGGCCGCCGGCACTTCGACCGTCGCCGGTGCCTCGGCGGCGACCGTGGCAAGCTGCACGACGGCAAGGCCGGTGCCAGCCAGCATCGCCGGCCGCGGGGAACTGCCGCCCTGCGCCACACCGGGCATCATCGGCTCGGCGGCCACCGGCGCCGGCGACCCGGTGGAGGTCGGCGCAACCGGATCGATCGCCACCGGCACCACCGGCATCGTCACCATGAACGGCACCATGCTGCCCATCGCCGGCAGGGCCCCCGCCTCTTCCGGCAACGCCCCCATCCCCTCCGGCAACGCATTGCCGCCGGTGGCATCATCCTGCCCGGTCACTGCCGGTGCCGGCACCGCCGCGACATCCGCCGTCCCCTCCTGAAGCGACAGAAACGACGCCAGCGACAGCGCGAATGCCGCGCCGTCCCCCACCGGCATCGCCCCTGTCGCCCCGGCGGGCGCGGGCGCGCGGCCGATCGCACTCGCGATCTCAATCATGATGATGAACCCCCAACGTCATGAAGAACGGGATCAGCAAGGATCGTGCCGGTTCTTCCGATTGGCCGGCGCGTCTTCCAGCGCGCGCATTTCGCGCATGACGGCGGCGGCCTGCGCCCGTTCGATCAGCTTTTCGACCGCGCTCTGGTCGCGTTTGGCGCTGCGGGTCTGTTCGGCCGCCGCGTCCGCCTGCTGCTCGGCCTGCGCGATGCGGCGCAGCGCGATTTCGGCGGACTGGTGCAGCCGCTCGCGAAAATGCGCCGCCGCCATCAGCGACACGCTGGCCGACGGCGCGGTCGGCACCGGCGCCACCGCATCGACCAGCCCGGCGATCCGCGCCGACAGTGCCTGCTCGCTCGCCACGTGCTCGCGCGCCCGCGCCTCATCCCCCATCCGCAGGTTCAGCTGCAACGTCCGGACCCGGTGGATACGCGCCAGCGTCGCCTCGCGCCGCTTCGTCATCCGTCGGTGCCGAACACGCCGACCAGCTCGTCCACCGCCATGTCGATCGGCACCGCGCTGTCGTAATCCTGCCGGATATATTCCATCACCGCCGGGTGCGCGGCGATCGCATTGTCGATCGCGGCGTCGGTACCCGCCCGGTACGCGCCCATCAGCACCAGGTCGCGATTTTCCTCATAGGTCGCCAGATGCCGGCGCAGCACGCGTGCGGCCTTGGCATGCGGCTTGGACACGATATCGTTCATCACGCGGCTGACCGAGGGACCGATGTCGATCGCCGGATACACGCCGCGCTCGGCCAGTTGCCGGCTCAGCACGATATGCCCGTCCAGGATCGAGCGCGCCGAATCGACCACCGGGTCGTTGCCGTCGTCGCCGTCCGCCAGCACGGTGTAGATCGCGGTGATCGACCCCGTCCCATGCGCATCGGCGCCCGCCCGCTCGATCAGGTTGGGCAGCATCGCGATGGCGGACGGCGGATATCCGCGCGCCGAGGCCGGCTCGCCCAGTGCCAGCCCGATTTCGCGGCCCGCATGCGCGACGCGGGTCAGCGAATCCATGATCAGCAGGACGCGTCTGCCCTCGGCGCGGAACGCTTCGGCGATCGCGGTCGCGCGCAGGGCGCCGCGGATGCGCAGCACCGGCGAATGATTGGCCGGCACCGCGACCACCACCGACCGCGCCCGCGCCTCGCCCGCCACCTTGGTTTCCAGAAAGTCGGCGACCTCGCGGCTGCGCTCGCCGATCAGGCCGATGACGATCACGTCCGCCTGTGCCGCGCGCACCATCATGCCCAGCAGCACCGACTTGCCGACGCCCGATCCCGCCATGATGCCGACCCGCTGGCCAAGGCCGATGGTCAAGAGCCCGTTGATCGCCCGCACGCCGACGTCCATCGGCGCCAGCACCCGGCCGCGGTCCAGCGGCGATTGCAGCTTGCCCGCCAGCGGCCAGCGCGCCGCACCCCGGATCGGTCCCAGTCCGTCGATCGGCTTGCCCGCGCCGTCGACGACGCGGCCCAGCATGGCGGCACCCACCTCCGCCTCGCCCGGTGCGCCCATCGGCCTGACGGGTGCACGCGGCAGCAGCGGCGCCGGCCCGCCCAGGTTCATCATCAGCGTGCGGCCGTTGCGGAAACCGATCACCTCCGCCTCGATCCGCGCATCGCCCTCGCCGCCGACCTCGCACACCGTGCCGACCGCCAGGTTCAGCCCGACCGCCTCCATCAGCAATCCGTCATAGGAGGACAGGCGCCCGGACACGCGCGGTGCCGCGGTGAAATCGGCACTGCCCAGCGTTCCGAGGTAATCGGCGGCGAAACGGTTCAACATGCGGGAACGGGCACCCTGTCCATCGCCTGCGCCAACTGGTCCAGCCACAGCGCCGGGCCATCCTCGACCACGGTGGAGGCGCTTTCCAGCACGAAGCTGCCGCGCGCCACGCTTGCGTCACCCACCGGAAAAACCGTGTCCGGCAAACGTCCTTGCAGCAGCGCGACATCGTCGGGGTGCACGCGCAGCAGCGCGGACTCCGCCGCATCGGCCAGCATCTCGCTCGCCACCTCGACGCGCCCGGCCAGCCGCTCGGCGGCCACCCCGACCTCGCCCACCAGCTTCGACACCAGGAACAGCACCGTCTGCCGCAACTGCCCCGCCAACGCCTCGCGATCGATCCGCCCCCCGCTCAGCGCCGCCTGGATCCCCACCAGCAGCGCATCCTCCTGCAACTGCGCCTGCGCCTGCGCTGCCGCCATCCCCTCGGCAAACCCTGCGGCATGCGCCGCCTCCACCGGATCGATGAACGGCGTCGCGTCCAGGCACGGGTCCATCATGTCCCAACCCGCGGTCGGATTGGCTTCGCGGTCGGCGGGGCTGAAATGCTTGGGCGCCACCATCTCGGGTTCCGGTTCGGGCATCGGCCCGGCCGGCGTCGCGCGCGGCGTAAAGCCAACAGGGCTGCGCACCTCGATCAGGTCGACCGCCGCGAAACCCGCCGGCTGGGGCGAGAAGGCCTGGTGCAGGGCCGCCGCCGCCGCATCGTGGCGCGCCGCGAAACCGGCAATGAAATCAGACATAGTCGTCCTCGCCGCCGCCCATCACGATCGTGCCGTCCTTGGCCAGGTTGCGGGCGATCTGGATCATCGCCTTTTGCGCTTCCAGCACTTCGGACAGCTTCATCGGCCCGCGCCCTTCGATCTCGTCGCGCATATTGTCGGCCGCGCGCGACGACATGCAGCCCAGGAAGCGGTTGCGCACGCCCTCGTCCACGCCCTTGAGCGAGCGGACCAGAATGTCGCCGTCGACGTTGCGGATCAGCGTGCCCAGATTCTTGTCGTCCAGCTCCAGCAGGTTCTCGAAGACGAACAACGCTTCCTCGATCTGCTTGGCCAGTTCGCGATCGATCTTGAACAGCTTGGGCATGACGCGCTGTTCGGTCGCCTTGCGCGCGCTCGACAGGATCTTGGCCGCCTCGCGCGTGCCGCCCAGCGTGACGCCCTGCGCCTGCTGGCCGCTGCCGCTTTGCCGCGTGATCAGGTCGCGCAGCATGTCGATCGCCTCGGGCGCCACCGGGCCCAGCCGCGCGATGCGGTGCAGGATGTCGGGCTGCACCGCATCGGGCAGCAGCTCCAGCACCTGTCCCGCCACCGCCGGATCGCAATTGGCGATCACCACCGCGGCGATCTGCGGATGTTCCTTGTCCAGCATCGCGGCGATGTCGGTCGGGTCCAGCCAGGCGAGCAGTTCGATTTCGGCGGCCGCCTCGGGCGGCGTGATCCGCGCCAGCACGCTGTCCGCCTTGGCCGGCCCCAGCGCGCGGCTCATCACCGCCTCCACCACCGGGCGCGGCTCGAACGCGATGGTCGCGCGCTGCCGGGCGGCGGACACGAAGGTGTCGAGCACATCCTCGACCTCCTGCTCGCTGACATCGGCAACGGCATACATCGCGCGGCCCAGTTCGCGCACCTCGTCCGGGTCCAGCTTCTGCAGGATGGCGGCGGCTTCGTCCTCGCCGACCAGCATCATCAGGACCGCGGCACGCTCCACGCCGGTATAGGTGCGCGCGCCCGCGGCGACTTCGGCGTCCATCAGTTCGCTTCCGCCTTGATCATGTCGCGCACCGCCAGCGCCGCGCGCGCCGGGTTGTCACGGGTGAAGCCGCGCACCGCGCCGATCCGCTCGTCGAAATTGCGCGTCGCCTCGATCTGCTCCAGCGTCACGGGCGGCTGCACCGCGATGCCGTCCGGCCCGGTCACGGCGGCGGCATCCTCGCCCTCCGCCTCGCCCGCCGCACCCATCGGCAGCGCCTTGGTCTCGTCTTCCTTCTTCTTCGTCATGCTCTTCACCAGCGGGCGGACGCCCAGCAGCAGGACGAGCAGCGCGATCACGATCGCGGTGCCGTTGCGCGCCAGCACCGGCAGCCAGGCATTGTCGTACCAGGCCGGACCGTCGGTCGCCGCACCCGTATCGGCGAACTTGCGGCTGATCACGGTGACGTTGTCGTTACGCCCCTGGTCGAAGCCGACCGCGCTCTTCACCAGGTCGCTGATCTGGTTGATCTCCATCGCGGTGCGCCGGCCGGTGGCGGGATCGCGCAGCAGCACCGCCACGGTCAGCCGCTTGATCGAGCCCGGTGCGGCATGCGTCACCGACACTTCCTTGCCCAGGTCATAGGCGCGCTGGAAGGTATCGGATTGCTTGGCGGCATTGGGGGCCGCGCCACCCGCCACCGGCTGGTTCTCCGGCGTGCCGGGGGTGCCCGGCGCAGGGTTGGGCGGCACCTGCAAGGTGCTGGCGGGCGGCGGCGTGTTGGACAGCGCACCGGGAATGCCCCCCGGCGGCGTCGCATTCGCCAGATTGCCCGTCCAGTTGCCCGTCTCGGCCCGCAGGGTACCCTGCTTGTCGTAGGATTCGCGCGTCGCGCTGGTCTCGTCCAGATTGACCTCGGCCTGCACCTCGGTGGTGAAGTTGCCGCTGCCGACCAGCGGGGTCAGCAACTGGATGAGCTGGGTGCGATACTTGTCCTCCAGCCGGCGCTGGAATTCGATGCGGCGATCGTCGCCATTGCCGGCGGCCGCGCCGTCCTTGGTCAGCAGCCCGCCCATCTGGTCGACGATCGTCACGCCCGACGGCTTCATGCCCGGCACCGACGAGGCGACGAGGTTGACGATCGACTGCACCTGCGCGTCGGACAGCGACCGCCCGGCGTTCAGCTTCAGGATCACCGAGGCCGAGGGCGCGGCGCTGTCGCGCACGAACACCGACGCCTCGGGCATGGCGAGGTGCACCCGCGCCTCGGCGACCGCGTCGATCTCCTGGATCGACCGGGCCAGTTCGCTTTCGCGCGCCTGGCGCAGGCGCTCGCCCTCCACCGCCCGGCTGACGCCCATCGGCAACTGGTCCAGGATCGCGTAGCCGCCCGGTGCTTCCTTCGGCAGGCCCTGACCCGCCAGCAGCATCCGCGCCTTGGAATAATCCTCCTCGCTCACCGTCAGCGCGCCGGTCGCATCGTCGATGCGGCTGGCGATGTTGCCGGTGTTGAGCGCGGTGGTCACCGCCTGCTTGTCCGCATCCGACAAATTGCTGAACAACGTCTTTTGCGGCGGGGTGGACAGGCTCATCCAGGCGAGTGCAGCCGCCGCGATCAGGCCGATCAGCAGCGCCATCGGCGCGGAACGGCGCACGGCGGGCTGCGCCAGCACGCCCTTGATCTGGCGCAGCGGGTTCGCGAAGCGTTCGGGAAGTTGCGGGCCGCCCGGCGTGGCGGGGTTGGCGGGTGTCAGCGCTGTGCTCATGTTACACCGGCATGCTCATGATGTCCTTGTAGGCGGACAAAAGTTTATTTCTCACTTGCAGCGTCGCCTCGAACCCGACCGAGGCCTGCTGGCGCGCCAGCATCACCTTGGCGATGTCCATGGTTTCGCCGCGCTCATAGCTTTCGGACAGCTTGGCGGCCTGTTGCTGGCTGTCGTTGACGCTTTTGACCGCCTCGTTCAGCGTGTCGGCAAAGCTTGCCGGCTGCGCGCTGGCCGCCGCCGCTGCACCCTCGGCCGCCTGTGCGCCACCGGTCTGTGCCGCGGCCTTCAGCGCCTGATTGCGCTCCAGGATCTGCGCGCGCAGCGCCATCACCCGGTCGACGCCCATGGCGCCGTTGACGCCCCCGATACTCATGCGGACAGCGCCTTACGCCCGGGCAGGCCGACATCCTCGCCCTGCTCGCGCGCCTTGGCGAGGCGATAGCGCAGCGTGCGCTCTGAAATCCCCAGCCGCCGCGCGGTCTCCATCCGGCTGCCGCCGCAGGCGGCCAGCGTTTCGCGGATCGCGGCGAACTCGCTCATCTGCACCACCTTGCCCAGCGTCGCCGGCACGGCGGGCTGCGCGGCAGAGGACAGGTCGACATCGTTGGCGACCATCGGCCGGTCGAACACGATATGGCTCGCCTCGATCGTGTCGCCGCCGGCGAACAGCAGCGCGCGCTGGATCACATTCTCCAGCTCGCGGACATTGCCCGGCCAGCTATGCTCGACCAGCGTCTCGATCGCCTCGGCGGTGGGCCAGGGGATGGTGCTGCGGCTGCCGGCATGGCGCAGGATCATCGTCGCGGCGAGCGCGGGGATGTCGCCGCGACGCTCGGCCAGCGCCTTGGTGGTCAGCGGAAACACCGCCAGCCGGTAATACAGGTCGGCGCGGAACCGGCCGGCCGCCACCTCGGCCTGCAGGTCGCGGTTGGCGCAGGCGATCACCCGCACGTCCACCGCCTGCGGCAGGCTGGCGCCCAGCGGCACCACCTCGCGCTCCTGCAGCACGCGCAGCAGCTTGGCCTGGAGTTGCAGCGGCATCTCGGCGATCTCGTCGAGCAGCAGCGTGCCGCCATCGGCCGCGCGGAAGAAGCCCTCGCCGCCCGACGACGCACCGGTGAACGCGCCCTTCTGGTGCCCGAACAGCAGCGCTTCCAGCATCGCCTCGGGCAGTGCTGCGCAGTTGATCGCGATGAACGGCTTGTCGGCGCGTGCCGAATTGGCGTGGATCGCGCGCGCCAGCACTTCCTTGCCGGTGCCGGTCGGCCCGTTGATCAGCACGGTGATGTCGGCCTGCGCCACACGCTCGGCCAGCGTGAACAGCGCCAGGCTCTCCGGGTCCGCCGCGGTGGGCATGCCCGCCCCCGCCAGCAGCGCCCGCATGAAGCCGTTGCCGACCGCCCCGTCCTCCGGCCCGAACGCGATCCGCGTCGGCAACCCGTTGCCGGGCCGCTCCAGCCGCCGCCCGGCATCGCCGACCACGATCGTCCGCGCCGGTGCCGCGATCGCCTCGTCCTCGGCGACCAGGAAGGTATCGCCCGGCTGGCCCGCGCCGCCTTCGACCACGGTCATGCCCTGCGCGCGGAGCGACGACAGCAGCGCGTAACGGCGCTTCGCAAGAACAGCAGAGGGAAGAATCGACGGCATCGGAGGGACATTCCTTTCGCCGTCCCCAATGCTCGATTCGTCCCCAAAAAAAGGTTAATTCGGCCGCTTGCCGGCAAACTATTTCCGGGCGCGTCGCCCCCGTGCGTGAGCACGCGCGCGCAGGCCCGCATCGCGCCCGCGCGAGGAGCGCCCCGGCGGCAACCGAACCGGCAAGACCGGCAAGATTTTTCCGACATCCGGCTAAAACCTGCCGCCGCCTTGCCGTTTCTCCACTTGGCGGCTCGGTGATCCGATGGGGATCGGAAAGGTTCGCCGAGCAAGAGATGGAGTTTCCGAAATGACCGTTATTGCCAGCAACATCAGCGCGCTGCGCGCCACCGCCGCATCGACCTCGGCACAGAACGCGCTGGGCAATTCGATGCAGCGCCTGTCCACCGGCAAGCGCATCAACTCGGCCAAGGACGATGCCGCCGGTCTCGCCATCTCGGCGTCGATGACCGCGCAGATCAAGGGCATGAACCAGGGCATCCGCAACGCGAACGACGCGATCTCGCTGGCCCAGACCGGCGAAGGCGCGCTCGACGAGGTCAGCAACATGCTGCAGCGTATGCGTGAACTGGCGGTGCAGAAGGAAAACGGCACCTACTCGGCCAACGACAAGACGAACATCAAGTCGGAGCAGGACGCTCTCGCGCAGCAGATCAGCAACGTGCTGTCCAACACCTCGTTCAACGGCATCAAGCTGTTCGACGGATCGACCGCTGCCACGCCGGCTGCAGGCACTGATGGCAAGGTCAGCATTCAGGCAGGCGCGAATGCCAGCGACAAGATCGAGGTGACGCTGGCTCGTCTTACCGACGACGCGGCCGTCACCAACGTCATCACCGCCGCCGTCGCAGGCCCGCCGGCCGTTCCTGCTTCGGTCAATGCCAGTGCAACGCTCGCCCAGTTCGACACCGCGATCGGCAAGGTTGCCAACGTCCGCGCCGGTCTCGGCGCCGCACAGAACCGCATCCAGTCCGCGGTCAACAACCTGACTTCGAACGCGACCAACCTGTCGGAAGCCCGCAGCCGCATCGAGGACACCGACTTCTCGGAAGAAACGACCGCACTCGCCAAGGCGCAGATCCTCAGCCAGGCGTCGACCGCGATGCTCAGCCAGGCGAACCAGTCGCAGCAGGGTGTGCTGAAGCTGCTCGGCTAACCGGCCCGACCCCACCGCCTCGGCCCGGCCGGGGCGGCAGGTACCGACACCGGCCTTCCCCTGCGGAAGGCCGGATTTCGGCGATGAGAATCTTTTTTATAAAGGTGGCGGCTGAACGGCCGTTCTCTGTCGTGGAAGCTCGACCTTCGCCGTGGGGGCGCGGAGAGCTTCGAGACGGAGAATGACCATGACGGTTATTGCAAGCAACATCAGCGCGCTTCGCGCGCAGGCGGCGTCCACCAACGCCACCAACTCGCTCAGCACCTCGATGCAGCGCCTGTCCACCGGCAAGCGCATAAATTCGGCCAAGGATGATGCAGCCGGTCTCGCGATCGCCGCCTCGATGAGCGCGCAGATCAAGGGCATGAACCAGGGCATCCGCAACGCCAATGACGGCATCTCGATGGCGCAGACTGCCGAAGGCGCGCTCGACGAGGTCAGCAACATGCTCCAGCGGATGCGCGAACTGGCGGTGCAGAAGTCGAACGGTACCTATTCCGCCAACGACAAGCTGAACATTTCTGCCGAGCAGGACGCGCTCGCGGCACAGGTGTCCAACATCGTCCGCAACACGCAGTTCAACGGGCAGAAGCTGCTCGACGGATCGGCGGGGACCGCGGGCGCCGTGACGATCCAGGCCGGCGCCAACAGCAACGACGCCATCACGATGACGTTCGGCGACCTCACCACCGCCACCGAGCTGACCAACGTCATGGTGCTGGGCGATCCGAGTGCGGCGACGCCTACGACCAGTTCGGTGAAGACCACCGCGACGCTCGAACAGTTCGACACCGCGATCGGCAAGGTCGCCAATGTCCGCGCCGGCCTCGGTGCGACGCAGAACCGTATCCAGTCGGCGGTGAACAACCTGACCGCCAACGTCACCAACCTGTCGGACGCGCGCAGCCGGATCGAGGACACCGATTTCTCGGAGGAAACGACCGCGCTCGCCAAGGCGCAGATCCTCAGCCAGGCATCGACCGCGATGCTCAGCCAGGCGAACCAGTCCACGCAAGGCGTGCTCAAGCTGCTCGGGCAGTAATCCGCCCGAAGCCCCGGCGCCGCGCCCCCACTCGGGTGCCGGGGCCGACCGACGCTGTTCCAGCACGGGTCGCAAGGGAACCCCGGTGGCGTGCAGCCACCGGGGTTTTGCGCGTCGCCCCTATATAAAGACTCGCGCGCGCGGGGGATCGCCCGTTCAGCGCAGGCTGGCCGTCACCCCGTCGATCACGAACTGCACCGCCAGCGCGGCGAGCAGCACGCCGAGCAACCGGGTGATCACCGCCTCGATCTTGGCGCCCATCAGCCGCATCAGCGGCCCGGCCATCAGCAGCGCGATCAGCGTCAGCACCAGGATCGACACCATCGCCCCCAGCACGACCAGCGACCGCTCGATCCCGCTGTTCCGGCTCATGAGCAGCATCACCGACGCGATCGATCCCGGCCCCGCGATCATCGGCATCGCCATGGGGAAGATCGACACGTCCTCGACCTCCGGATCGTCCGCCACCTTGGCCGCCCGGTCCTCGCGCCGCTGCGTGCGCTTCTCGAACACCATCTCCAGCGCGATCAGGAACAGCATGATCCCGCCCGCGATGCGGAACGAGGGCAGGCCGATGCCCAGACCGTGGAGCAGTGCCTCGCCGAACAGCGCGAAGACGAACAGGATCGCCGCCGCCACCGCCACCGCGCGCACCGCCATCGCGCGGCGATGCGTCGCCGTCGCACCGGCCGACAGCCCGGCATAGATCGGCGCACAGCCCGGTGGGTCGATCACCACGAAAAAGGTGACGAGCGACGAGAAATAGAGTTCGACCAGCCCGTTCACAGCAGGGTTTCGTCGATCGCCACGCCCATCCGACGCCCGGCGGACACCAGCGTGTTGCGCAGCAGCACCGCGATGGTCATCGGGCCGACGCCGCCCGGCACCGGCGTGATCGCACCGGCAACGGCGCGCGCACCCTCGAAATCCACGTCGCCGACCAACCTGGTCTCGGTACGGTTGATGCCGACGTCGATCACCGTTGCACCCGGCTTGATCCAGCCGCCCTCGATCAGCCTGGGGATGCCCACCGCCGCCACGACGATATCGGCAGCGCGCACCTTGGCGGGCAGGTCGCGGGTGCGGCTATGCGCGATCGTGACGGTGCAGCTTTCCTGCAGCAACAGTTGCGCCATCGGCTTGCCGACGATGTTGGACCGGCCGACCACCACCGCATCCAGCCCGGCCAGCGTGCCATGCACATCGCGCAGCAGCATCAGGCAGCCGAGCGGCGTGCACGGCACGAAGCCCGGCAGGCCCGTCGCCAGCCGCCCGGCATTGACCGGGTGGAAACCGTCGACGTCCTTGTCCGGATCGATCGCCTGGATCACCGCCTGTGCATCGAGATGCGCAGGCAGGGGCAGTTGCACCAGGATGCCGTCCACCGCCGGATCGGCGTTCAGCGCGGCGACCAGTGCCATCAGCGTCGCCTGGTCGATATCGGCGGACAGGCGATGCTCGAAGCTTTCCATCCCCGCCTCGCGCGTCGCGCGGCCCTTGGACCGGACATAGACGCTGGAGGCCGCATCCTCACCGACCAGCACCACCGCCAGTCCGGGGGCGCGGCCGGCCGCCGCCTTGAAGGGTTCGACCTGGGTGGCGATGCGGGCTCGCAGGCCCGCGGCATAGGCTTTGCCGTCGATGATCGTAGCGCTCATGCCCCAGTGCCATAAAGCGCGGCGGCGGTGCGCGCCAGCGTCTCCGCGTCCCCGTCCAGATGCAGGCGCTTCAACCGCGCCGTCTCACCTGCAACCAGCCGCACCGCCCCCCGTCGCAGCCCGAAGGCCTTGGCAACCAGCGCGATCAATGCTGCATTGGCCGCACCATCGACCGGTGCCGCCGCCAGCCGTGCGGCCAGATGGTCGGCCGTCCCCGATGCAAGCATGTCGCGCCCGGCGCGCGGCGTCACCCGGACGGCGATCTGCAACCCGCCCTCCCGCGGGGTCCATGCCGGCACGGCCGCGGATCAGCCAACCACGACGCCGTAGCTTTGCTGCATGATCGCCGTGCCCACCAGCCGGTCCAGGATGATGATCGCCAGCAGCACGACCATGGGCGACAGGTCCAGCGCGCCGAAATCGGGCAGGATGCGCCGTACCGGCCGGTACAGCGGATCGGTCATCCGCTGGAGCGCGTACCAGATCGTCCGCACCATGTCGTTCGACGTGTTGATGACGTTGAACGCGATCAACCACGACAGGATCGCCTGCACGATGATGATCCACCACGCGACGTTGAGCAGAATCTGGAGAATCTGGAGGATGTAGATCAACGCACGCGCTCCGTTTGGATGATGCCCGTTTATCTAGGCCCCATGCGCTGGCCCGGCAACGCCTGCGGTATATTTCCGGCCGTGGTACCGGCGCCTCAAAGGCTTTTTGGAAATTGGCGAAAGAGCCAATTTCGGGCGGTGCCAGCCAGTGCTGGGTGAACAGCGCTCAGCGCTGTTCAGATCATGCCGGGGGCATGATCGACCCGTCACTCCCCCACCCGACCTCCCATCAAGGATACTCTGTGGGAGGTCGAGTGGGGAGCGGGCTGGCACCGCGAAATGCACCCATAGCGCATTTCTAAACGGACTCTCAGCGCCGGACCAGCGTTCCCGCCCCGCGCCGGGTAAAGATCTCCAGCAGCATCCCGTGCGGCACGCGTCCGTCCAGGATCACCGCGGCATCCACGCCCGCCTCGACTGCCGATACGCAGGTCTCCAGTTTGGGGATCATGCCCCCGGAGATCGTGCCGTCGGCGCGCAGCGCGGCGATCGCTTGCGGGTTCAGGTCGGTCATCAGCTCGCCCTGCTTGTCCAGCACGCCCGCCACGTCGGTCAGCAGGAAGAAGCGCGATGCGCCCAGTCGTGCGGCGATCGCACCCGCCATGGTGTCGGCATTGATGTTGTAGGTATGGCCATCGGTGCCGATCGCGATCGGCGCGATGACGGGGATGATGCCGTCCGCCGACAGGCTGTGGATCAGTCGCGGGTCGACCGATACCGGCTCGCCGACGAAACCGAGGTCGACATGCCGCTCGATCCCCTGTTGCGGATCCGCCTCGCGCCCCCGCACCTTTTCCGCGGTGACCAGGCTGGCGTCCTTGCCCGAGATGCCGACCGCACGGCCGCCGGCCGCCGCGATCCAGCTGACGATTTCCTTGTTGATCGATCCGGCCAGCACCATCTCGGCGATGTGCGCGGTTTCCTTGTCGGTCACGCGCAGGCCGTTGACGAACTGCGACTCGACGCCCAGCCGCTTCAGCATCGCGCCGATCTGCGGTCCGCCGCCATGCACGACGACCGGGTTGATCCCCACCGCCTTCAACAACACGACGTCTTCGGCGAAGTCGCGCTGGCGCTCGGGGTCGCCCATCGCATGGCCGCCATATTTCACCACGAACGTCTTGCCCGCATAGCGCTGCAGATAGGGCAGCGCCTCGGTCAGCGTCTCGGCCTTGGCGAGCAGGGCGGCGTCGGGCGTATGATCGGTCATGCCGCGCCCCTTAGCGAAAGGCTCAGGCGCGATCCAGCCGCCGGCCCAGTCCGACGAACACATAGATCAGCGGCGGCACGATCAGCGCGGACAGCGCGACCTTGGCGATCATCTGGCCCACGATCAGCGGCCCGATCGGAAATTCGCCGTAGAATGCGATGGTGACGAACAGCAGCGTGTCGACCACTTGGCTCAGCATGCTGGCGACCGCGGCGCGCAGCCACAGCAGCTTGCTGCCCTCCGCACCTTTCAGCGCGGCAAAGATCGTCACGTTCAGCGTCTGCGAAATGCCATAGGCGACGATCCCGCCCAGCCAGATGCGCCACGTCGTCCCCAGGATCAGCTGGATCGCGTCGCGATTGGCCGGCACCATTTCGGGCGAGGGCGGCAGGATCCACACCACCCAGGACAGGAACAGCGAGACGAGCAGCGGCACGAAACCCACCTGCACCAGCCGGTTCGCGGTCGCGCGGCCATGCAGCTCGGCCACCGCGCTGGAGGTGACGACGAGCAGCAGGAAGGCGAAGATGCCCGCCTCCACCGCCAGCGGCCCCAGCGACACCTGCTTGTTGCCCAGCACGCCGGCAATGCAGACCATGCCGCCGTAAAAGATCGAAAGCGCGAACAGCGAGCGCGACAGCGCGATGGGTCGGTCCATGTCCCCTGCTAACGCGTCGCGCGCGAAGGTCAATTCGGGATGGCGGCATCCGGTCCCGCCTGTCGGACAATCAGCCTCTAGCCGCCTTGCGCCGGTGCCCCTATGCTATGGTGCCGCGCAGCCGGGGGGCCGCGTCGCCTTGATCCTAAGTCACGCCGGGAACAGCATGAATCGTATCGCCATCGGCTTGGCCGGTATTGTCGTTATTCTGGCGATCGCCGTCGCGCTGTCCGCCGATCGCCGGGCCATCCGCCCGCGCGTCGTGGGGGCCGCCTTCGCGCTCCAGGCCGGCATCGCCGTCCTCGTCCTCTATGTGCCGTGGGGCAAGCGCATCCTGCAATTCCTGTCGGGCGGCGTCGCGGACCTGCTCGGCTATGCGAATGCCGGCACCAACTTCCTGTTCGGCGCGCTCGCCACCGATCCGCTCGGCCGCAACTTCGCGATCCAGGCATTGCCGGTGATCATCTTCTTCGCAGCCCTCGTCTCGATCCTCTATTATCTCGGCATCATGCAGTTCGTCGTGCGCTGGCTGGGTGGCGCGATCGAGCGCGTGATCGGCGTCTCCAAGGTCGAGTCGCTGTGCGCGGCGGCCAACGTCTTCGTTGGCCAGTCCGAATCGCCGCTCGTCAT
The DNA here is from genome assembly GCF_038809135.1 of Sphingomonas sp. NY01. Taxonomy (NCBI): domain Bacteria; kingdom Pseudomonadati; phylum Pseudomonadota; class Alphaproteobacteria; order Sphingomonadales; family Sphingomonadaceae; genus Sphingomonas; species Sphingomonas sp. NY01. Next base: position 42,138 of record NZ_CP101722.1, read on the forward strand.
CCGCCCCTATCTCGCCGGCCTGACCCCGGCGCAGCTCTTTACCGTGATGACCAGCGGCATGGCGGGCGTCGCCGGCACCATCCTGGCCGCCTATGCCTCGATGGGTATCTCGATCGAATATCTGCTTGCCGCCTCGTTCATGGCGGCGCCCGGCGGCATCCTGATGGCCAAGATCATCATGCCCGACCGCATGGAGCCGCCCGCCGGACAGTTGCCGCTCGGCGACAATCTGGAGGACGAGCAGATCGCGCTGGCCGAGGCGACGCATGACGAGGAACGCCCCGCCAACATCATCATGGCCGCAGCGCAGGGCGCACAGACCGGCGTGAAGCTGGCGGTCGCGGTCGGCGCGATGGTGCTCGCCTTTGTCGCGCTGGTTGCGCTGGCGAACGGCCTGCTCGGCGGCATCGGCGGCTGGTTCGGCCTGCCGGGGCTCAGCTTCCAGGCGCTGCTCGGCTATGTGTTCCAGCCGATCATGTTCCTGCTCAACGTGCCGTGGAACGAGGCGGCGATCGCCGGCGGCCTGTTCGGCGAGAAGATCGTGCTGAACGAGTTCGTCGCCTATATCGATCTCGGCAAGCAGGCCGCGCAGCTTTCGCCGCGCACCGTCGCGGTCGTCACCTTCGCGCTGTGCGGCTTCGCCAACTTCTCCTCCATCGCGATCCAGATGGCGGTGACGGGCAGCCTCGCCCCCAACCAGCGCCCGACCATCGCCCGCCTCGGCATCCGCGCGCTTGTCGCCGGCAGCCTGGCGAACCTGATGTCCGCGGCCCTCGCCGGATTGCTGATCGTATAAGGCCGGCGCGCCGGTTCAGTGCCTGATCCCTCTCCCACCGGGAGAGGGAGGGAGGCGCGTCAGCGCCGGAAGGGTGAGGGCGGCCCCCTCACCCCAGCACCACTCCCGCCGCCGCGAACTCCGCTTCCGCCACGTCCACCGTCGTGCGACCATCGGAAACCGGCATGCCGATCGCCCGCGCATGGTCCTTCACCACCACCGCGCCGAACCCCTCGCGCACTGCGTCCAGTGCCGACCACGCCACGCAGAAGTCATAGGCCAGCCCGACGAACACGCAGCGCCGCACGCCCAGGTCGCGCAGCGCCCCCGCCAGTCCGGTTCGCGTCACCTTGTCGTTCTCGAAAAACGCCGAATAGCTGTCGACCGCCGGGTTGATGCCCTTGCGTAAGATCAGCCGCGCCCGGTCGACCGCCGGCATCACCGCGGGGTGGAACCCGGCACCGGCCGACCTTTGGATGCAGTGATCCGGCCACAATACCTGCTCGCCGTAAGCCATCGTCATGGTGGAAAAGGGCGCCGCCCCCGCATGGCTGCTCGCAAAGGAGGAGTGCCCCGCCGGATGCCAGTCCTGCGTCACCACCACGGTTGCGAACGCGGCCGACAGCGCGGCGATCGGCGCCATCACCGCATCGCCGTCCGTCACCGCCAGCGCGCCGCCCGGGCAGAAATCGACCTGCGGGTCGATCACCACCAGCGCGTCGCCCGGCTGCACCGCGAATCCGCTCACCGCGTCGGCACCGGTTCGTCACCCGAATAGTCGTAGAAGCCGCGCCCCGTCTTGCGGCCATACCAGCCCGCCTCGACATATTTCACCAGCAGCGGCGCCGGGCGGAACTTGGGGTCGCCCGTCCCTTCGAACAGCACGCGGGTAATCTCCAGACAGGTATCCAGCCCGATGAAATCGGCCAGCGTCAGCGGCCCCATCGGATGGTTCAGCCCCAACTGGCACGCCGCGTCGATATCCGGGATCGTCGCCACGCCCTCGCCCAGCGCGAAGCACGCCTCGTTCAGCATCGGCATCAGCACGCGGTTGACGATGAAGCCCGGCGCGTCGTTCGCGCGCACCACCCGCTTGCCCAGCTTCTGTGCATAGGCCTCCACCGTCGCCACCGTCTCGTCCGACGTGGCCAGCCCGCGGATCAGCTCGATCAGGCCCATCACCGGCACGGGGTTGAAGAAGTGCACGCCGACGAAGCGCGCCGGATCGGGCGATGCCTGTGCCAGCCGCGTGATCGGAATGGACGAGGTGTTCGATGCCAGCACCGCATCGGCGCGCAGCACGCGGCCGACATCCTCGAAGATCGCGCGCTTGATCGCCTCGCGCTCGGTGGCCGCCTCGATCACCAGATCGCAGTCGCCCATCCCGGACACGTCGCCCACCGGCTCGATCCGGCCGAGCAGCGCATCGGCATCGGCGCGCGTCATCTTCTCCTTGGCGACCTGCCGGTCGAGCTGTTTGGCGATGCCCGCCTTGCCCTTTTCCGCCCGTGCCAGATCGGTATCGGCCAGCAGCACGCGAAAGCCCGCGCCTGCGGACACCTGGGCGATTCCTGCGCCCATCTGTCCTGCCCCGATCACGCCCACTGCCTGCATGTCCACACTCTCCTTGGTCGTCGTTGCGCCCGCCCTACCGGGTTCGGAACGCAGCGACCAGCGGCGGGTTGAAGGACCATGCACCCGATCCCGTCCGCCCTGGCCTTCGCGCTCGTGCTCACCGCCTGCAACCAGGCGCCACCCGCCGCGCCTTCGCCCGATCCCACCGCAACGCCGGCCACCACCCCGACACCCGCCGCCGCCACCACCCCGACCGCCGACTCGGGCGTCACCCCCAAGCTGGCCGATATCCGCGTCTTCCGGGACTGGGCGATTGCATGCGACAATGGCGGCCTGTGCGAGGCGGCATCGCTCGCCGCGGGGGAAAACGGCGTGCTCGGCACCGGGCTGATCGTGCGGCGCGAGGGCGGCCCCGACGGCGCCGTCACCGTGCTGCTGCGCAAGGCCGATGGCCAGGTGGATACCGCCGCGGTCCAGGTCGACGGCAAGGTGGTGGCGCAGGGCCGACCCGATGGCGAGTCGCGCCTGCTCCTGACCGGGGACACCGCACGTCGTCTCGTCGATGCGATGATCGCCGGCCGCGTCGCCAGCATCCGCGTCGGGGAGCCGGTGGCCCTGTCGCTGTCCGGCCTGTCCGCCGCGATGCGCTATGCCGACGATCGGCAGGGCCGCGTCGGCACCGTCACCGCGCTCGTCGCCAGGGGCGATCGCCCGGCCGACACCGTGCCCGCCGCCCCCGCCCTGCCCGTCGTCCGCGCCGCGAACCTCGCCGACGCCCCCGCCGAAACGCCCACCGCTGCCGCCATCGCCGACATGCGCCGCCAACGGGACTGCCCCGCGGACGACTTCGGTCCGGTCAGCCAGGAGGGCTACCGCCTCGACGCGCGCACCACGCTCGTCCTGCTGTCCTGCGGCTCGGGCGCCTACAACTTCATGACCAAGCCGCTGCTGCTCCGCGACGGCAAGCTGGCTCCGGCACCGTTCGACATCGCCATGGATTTCGGCGAGCCCAAGCCTGCCGGCACCCCCGCCACGCTGGTCAACGCCGATTGGTCGGCCGACACGGGACGGCTGACCAGTTGGGCCAAGGGCCGCGGCCTCGGCGATTGCGGCAGCCTGCAGCGCTTCGCCTGGGACGGCACGCGCTTCCGTCTGGTCGAGGCCAAATCGATGACCGAATGTCGCGGTGCGATCGACCTCGTCAGCATCTGGCGCGCCGACGTGACCCGCTAACAGGAGACAAGGCCATGCTCGAACATCTCCCCGCCTGGCTGGGCAAGGCTCTCGGCACCGTCCGCGCCGGGGCCGACGGATTGATGATCGCCCGGCCCGACCTGGGTCGCGGTTTCGACACGCTGTCGCTCACCAGCCCCGCCTTTGCCGATGGGGGCCGCCTGCCGCCACGCTTCACCGCGGATGGCGAAGGCGTGTCGCCGCCGCTCGTCTGGGGCGATCCGCCGGCGGGCACCGCCCAGTTGGCCCTGATCGTCGAGGATGCGGACGCGCCGACGCCGCAGCCGCTGGTCCATGCCATCGTCTGGGCGCTGCCGCCCGGTGCCGGTCATCTGGAGGAGGGCGCGATCGTCGCCGATGCCGCGGGCACGACCGATGGCGGCGATGTCGGGCGCAATTCCTATCTGCGGGAGGGGTGGCTGCCGCCCGATCCGCCGTCGGGGCATGGCGAGCACCGCTATGTCTTCCAACTGTTCGCGCTTGGCGACGATGTGGCGGATCCCGGCGATACGCCCGGGCGCGGTGCGATACTGGATGCGATGGCCGGCCATGTGCTGGCGGCCGGGGTCCTCGTCGGCACCTATTCGCGCCAGGAGGAAGCGCCGGTGGGTCCGGTCGGCGCGGTGGCGCCGGGCTGATCGTCCCGTCCGGCGGACAGGCCTCAGCCGATCATCAGCTGGGTCTGTCCGGCGATCAGGAGGACGGTGGTGCTGAACGCGGCAAAGCCGATCAGCAGGCTGCGGGTGATGGTCATCACGATGGTTCCTTTGGCCGGCCGGATCAGGCGATCGGAACGACGGGAACGGCGGCGCTGATCGCGATGGCGGCGAACACGAGCGCACCGGCGACCGAGGCGAGCTGGTGGCGAAGCGTGGAGAGCTGAAACATGGGTCTTGTCCTTGGGTTTGCCGATCGAAGGACCATCCGACGATCGATACCCAAGGCTTTGCAGAACCCGTGCCAAGTGCCGAAACCCGCGGATTTCAGCCGATTTCCCAAAATCTGCCTGTCGCTATTGGCATAATCCGCCAATGGCCATCGGCATTTCCCGCCAAGGATCAGCGGAAAAATCAGGCGTGTGCGTCAGGCCGCGCAGACCTGGTCGCGACCCTGGCTTTTGGCGGTGTAGAGAAGCTGGTCGGCGCGCACGAACGCCCCCTCGTGGCTGTCGTCCGCGCGAATCGCGGTGACCCCGGCGGAGAAGGTGACCTGTCCGATGCCTTCCTCCGTGTCCCGCACCCGAAAGCGCCGCGCCGCCACGTCGGCGCGTGCCGAATCGAGCAGGGCCGCCGCGTCGGTCAGCGATACGCCGCCGAGCAGGATCGCGAACTCCTCGCCGCCATGGCGGCTGACCAGATGCCCTTCGCACGCCTTGGCCAGCATCTGCCCGATCACGCTCAACACCCGGTCGCCGACATGATGGCCATGGCGGTCGTTGATCAGCTTGAATCGGTCGACGTCGCACACCGCGATGCAGCAGGGTTCCTCCACCTTGCGGCACGCGGCGAACGCTTCCTCGAACGCCAGCCGATTCGCCAGGCCGGTCAGCGGATCGCGCCGCGCCGTCTCGCGCGCCTCGGCCAGCTTGGCGCGCAGCGCATCGGCCTCCGCCGTCGCCTGGGCCAGCCGCACCTCGGTATCGCGGATCCGCGCGATCATCCCGCCGGTGAGCGACGCGATCTGGTCCAGCCCGGCAACCGTCGGCTGGCGCGTGATCGCCGCCGCACTCTCCTCCAGATCGCGCCCGAAGCCCTGCGTCACCGCGTGCATCACCCGCACCGTTTCCGCAAACCCCTCCACCTGGCTCTGCGTCGCCGCGACCAATGCGTCCGACCGCGCCTCGGGCGAGGGTTCGAACGTCCGTACCGGGGCCGGTGCGCTCTGCACGGGCGGGCCGTTTACGACTGCGCCGCCCAGCCGGATCACGTCGTCATGCGCCAGCCGCACGCCACCATCGGTCAACGACGCCACCGCACGCGCGGTCGGCCCGTCGGGGTCCGTCATCAGGGCATGGACGAAACTGTAATGCGCCGGGTCCGGACTCAACCGGTGATCCGCCAGAAACTGGCCGATTCGATCGAACAGGTCTTCCTTTTCGATCATGTCAGACCGCTTGGCACGAAACATTCAACCCTCCCACAGGTCGATACGGCCTAGAACAGAACGGTTGAGAATGGGTGACCAACATAGTCATTTCGGATCGGTCGCGGTGCGTGCCGGATCAGCGTGGCAGCGCGCGCACCGCCGCCAGCGTCGTGGCGACATGCTCGGCCGGGTTCATGTCGTCATGGACAAAGGCGATTCGGCCATCGCGCCCGATGACGTAGCTGGTCCGCGTCGTCACGCTGCGGCCCTGCACTTCGCGGCCGAGCGCTACGTCATAGCCCTTGACCACCGCCGGCCCGGCGCTCGCCACCGGGAACTTGCCCGCGCATTCGGAGGCCGAGAAGGGCACCAGCCGTTCCACCGGGTCCGCCGACATGCCGATCACCTGCGCACCCGCGGCGCGGAATTCCCCGATCTTGTCGGCAAAGGCGCGCGCTTCCGCATTGCAGCCGCTGGTGAAGGCGGCCGGGAAGAAATACAGCACCACCGGCCCCTTCTTCAGCTGCTGCGCCAGATGCACCTGGAACGGCTTGCCCGCCACCGCGCCACGGGTGGTGAAATCGGGCGCCTTGGCACCGGTCTTCAGGCTGGCACCGGCCGGTGCGGCAAGGATGCCGGCGGCCATCATGGCGGCAATCAGGGGCAGGCGCATGGGGCAGGTCTCCAGGGTCGTTGCCCTGTCGCTAGGCGTTAACCACGCACCCGTCCATTGCCGTTTTCCGACCATTCTCCTAGGTCGCGGACATGGCTGTACATTCTTCCGATATCGCGCTCGCGATGCGCCTCGCCGACGCCGCCGGTGCCGCGATTCGCCCCTGGTTCCGCCGCGCCGATATCGGATTGGAAATCAAGGATGACCGCTCCCCCGTCACCCGCGCCGACCGCGAGGCGGAGGCCGCGATGCGCCGCCTGCTCGATGCCGAACGCTCCGGCGACGGCGTGGTCGGCGAGGAATATGGCACCAAGGAGGGCGTCACCGGGCGGCAATGGGTGCTGGACCCGATCGACGGCACGCGCAGCTTCACCGTCGGCCGCCCGATCTTCGGCACGCTGATCGCCTTGGTCGAGGATGGCTGGCCGATCCTCGGCATCATCGACCAGCCGATCGCGGGCGAGCGCTGGCTGGGCGTCGCCGGCCGCCCGACCACCTTCAACGGCCAGCCCACCCGCACCCGCGCCTGCCCGCAACTGGACGGCGCGATCATCGCCACCACCAGCCCGCACCTCTTCGCGGAGGGCGATGTGCCGCACTACATGGCGCTCGTCGCTGCGATCAGCGGCGGCAACCCCCGCCAGGGCCCGGTCTATGGCGGCGACTGCTATAATTACGGCCTGCTCGCCTCGGGCCACCTCGACATCGTCGCCGAATCAGGCCTGCAACTCTACGATTTCGCCGCACTCGTGCCGATCGTGGAGGGTGCCGGCGGCCGCATGTGCGACTGGAACGGCGACCCCCTCACCGCCGCCAGCCCCGGCCACGTCCTCGCGATCGGCGACCCCGCCCGCACCGACGACGTGCTGGAAGCGCTGCACGGCGTTCACGAGCATTAAGGCGCCTCCGCCCTAGAAAATACCCAGGAACTTCTTGCGCTGCGCCTTGCGTTCCGGCTCGCTCTGCTTGCCGTCCTTGCTCTTGGCGGTCGTGCCCTTGCCGACATCCTCGCGCTGCTCGCCATCCTTGGTCTTCTGCGCACTGGCCCGCGCGCCCGCCAGCACCGGGCCGCATGCCGCCGCCTTGGCATCGCCCACATCGACAAAGGCCAGCACGCCCGCCAGCGGCGTCGCCACCACCGCCAGCCCCAGTCCCGCACCCGCGCGCGCCAGCAGGTCGCCGCTGATCGGATTGATCCCCGGCGCCGCGAAGCTGCCGGTCAGCCCGACCGGCGACTGGCCGGAGAACAGGCTGACCCGCTTGCTGTCCGCACGAAACGCCAGGTCGATCGCCTCGTTGCGGAAGCTGAAGCCGCCGCGTGCCACGATGACGTTCTTGCTGGTGTCGATCAGCACCGGGTCGGCCGCGGCGATCCCGCGCCGGACGGTGAAGCCGATCAACCCGCAATTGATCCGCACCGGCTCCTTCAGCCGCTGCTCGAACATCTTCTGGACGAAGGTGCCCAGATCCAGCTCGGCCAGCTCGGCGTTACGCGTCCACAGTGTACCCGCCGGCAGGATGAAGGCGATCCGCCCGTTCGCGCTGGCCAGCGAATCGTGGATCGTGTCGCCCCGCCCGTTCAGGTCGACGCGCCCCTTCACCACGCCCGACGTGCCCGCCTCGGCCACGCCCCAGCCCGCCAGCAACCGCCCCAGCGGCGTCGGCGCCAGCCGAATGTCGTAGTGCACCGCGCTCGGCCGCGACCGGGTGTCGAACGTCACGTCCGACGCCACATTGCCGCGCGCCATCGCAAAGGTCAGCGGCGACAGCACCAGCTTGCCCCGCTCCAGGTCCAGCGTCAGGTCGACATTGCTGATCGGCAGGTTGCGCGACCGCACCCGCCCGATCGTCCATTTCAGGTCCGCATCGAACCGCTGCATCGTATCGATGGGGAAGCGCGCATCTGGTAACAGCCGCTGCCCCCCGCGCCCGTCGCGGCCGCCGCTGCAATGGCGCCCTTGTCGGCGACGATATCGGGATTGTAGCCGATAAAGGGCGCGGCATCGATGATGTCCAGCGTCCGGGTCGCCAGCGTCGAATCGAGGTGCAGCCGCGCGCCATTGGTGATGGTCAGCGTGCCCGCCAGATCGGTATCGCCCGCCTTGCCCGTCATCTGGGTGAAGCGGTACACCTCGCCGTCCTTCACCAGCCGGCTGCGCAACTGGTAGGCGCGCGTTTGCGGGATCGCCACGTCGATGATCGCCAGGAGCGTCGACAGGTCACGCCCGCGCGCGCTCGTGCGCAGCGGCACATTCTCGATATCCGCGATCGACGGCAGCGTCCCTGCGACATCGACCACATTGCCCGCCGCGCGCATCCGCGCGACCAGCTCGTTCTTGCCGCGGTTGACGGTGGCATCGGGCGACAACAGCCGCGCGGTCACGGTGAACGGTGTGCCGCGGATCAGCCCTTTGCCCTTTACCCCCACCGCCTTGCCGATCCGCGCGTCCTCGGACCGGATATCCTCTATCCCCAGGTCGGCGAGCAACCGCATGCGCGGGTCGACATAGCGCACGCTGGTGCCGCGCACGCTCGCCACGTCGATGCGCGGGAAGTCCAGCGGCTTGCCGCCCTTCTTCTCGCTGAACGTCCAGCTGTTGGTCGAATGGTCCGGCTTCCACTCCAGGTCGACCGCGCCGTTCTGCAGGTCCAGCCAGTACAGCCGCCGCTTCCCGAAGATCAGCGAGAGGGGCGCGATTCGCGTGTCGATCCGGTCGGCGGTGAACAGGTTCGGCCGGCTCGCCCAGGCCGGATTGGAGATCGACAGCCGCTCGGCATAGAGCTTGATGCGCAAGGGCGCGAAATAAAGCTGAAAGTCGCCGCCGACGCGCACCGTCCGGTTGGTCAGCCCGCCGACGATCGATTCGAACGGCCGCTTCAGGAACCGTCCCTTGGTGACGAACAACACCAGCCACACCGCAAGGATCGCGATCAGGATGCCCGCCCCCACGCGCAACAGGATGCGCCTGCGCCGGGATGTCTCCGGCGTGCCCGCCGTCGGTGTGGCCGTTTCCATGCCAGTGCCAAGCGCCCGACGCCCGTTACGGTTCCGCATCGGTTGCAAAGCGCATGGTCCCGCGTTAAGGGCCCCGCTTCCTCGATCCTGCGCGTGGAACGATGGCCCGGCCAGTATGGGCTGCCGCGGCTGTTATTCGCATGGGGTCAAACCGAAAGGACCAAAATGCCCAAGCTCAAGACCAAGAGCGGCGTCAAGAAGCGCTTCAAGCTCACCGCCACCGGCAAGCTGAAGCACGGCGTCGCCGGCAAGCGCCACCGCCTCATCAGCCACAACGGCAAGTACATCCGCCAGAACCGCGGCACCTCGGTCCTCTCCGACGCCGACACCAAGACCGTGAAGGCCTGGGCGCCTTACGGCCTGAACTGAGCGACAAGGGAAGGATTTAGGATATGGCACGCGTCAAGCGCGGTGTAACCACCCGGGCCAAGCACAAGCGGATTCTCGGTGCAGCCAAGGGCTATTATGGTCGCCGCAAGAACACCATCCGCATCGCCCGTCAGGCCGTCGAGAAGGCCGGTCAGTATGCGTATCGCGACCGCAAGGTTAAGAAGCGGACCTTCCGTGGTCTGTGGATCCAGCGCATCAACGCCGGCGTCCGCGCCGAGGGCCTGAACTATTCGCAGTTCATGCACGGCCTGAAGCTGGCGGGCATCGACCTCGACCGCAAGGTCCTGGCCGACATCGCCATGCACGAGAGCGCGGCCTTCTCCGCGATCATCGCGCAGGCCAAGGCGGCGTTGCCGCAGGAGCGGGCGGCCTAAGCCTGGCTCGCCAGGCTTAGGACTCGCCACGGCGGGCGGCGGGGTCGGCGCAGCCGACCACGTCCGACGGCGTGGCAGCCCTCAAGCGATTTGAGAACGGGGCGTCGGTGGCAACACCGGCGCCTTTTTCCGTTCTTACGCCCTCTCCCCTCCGGGGAGAGGGAGGGGACCCGCGGCGCAGCCGTGGGGAGGGTGAGGGGCCGCCAAGCAGCGCAGCACTGCTGGTCTACCCCTCACCCTTCCCACTGCCTGGCGGCAGCGGGCCCCTTCCCTCTCCCCGAGGAGGAGAGGGAAGAACGCCACCCTTCCTCTTTTGGCCCCACCCCGCTAGGGCTCCCCCGCATGGTGAATGACACACACAAGCGGGTAGCATGACGACAGAGCTGGACCAGCTTCGAGCCCACCTGCTCGTCGCGATCGAAGCCGCCACCGCGCTCGACGCGCTCGACACGGTACGCGTCGACGCCCTCGGCAAGCAGGGCCGCATCACCGGCCTGCTGAAGACCCTCGGCAAGATGACCCCCGAGGAGCGCCAGCTCCAGGGTCCCGCGATCCACGGCTTGCGCGAATCCGTCACCGAGGCGATCGCCACCCGCAAGGCGGCACTGGAAAAGGCCGCGCTCGACACCAGGCTCGCCGCCGAAACGCTCGACATGACGCTGCCCGTCGATGCGGTCGCCCCCGGCACCGTCCATCCGGTTTCCCAGGTCATGGACGAACTCGCCGAAATCTTCGCCGATCTCGGCTTTGCGGTCGCCACCGGGCCGGAGATCGAGGACGACTGGCACAATTTCACCGCGCTCAACATCCCGGAATCGCACCCTGCGCGCGCGATGCACGACACATTCTACTGCGAGGAACCGAGCACGGCCGGCGGCGGCTTTGCCGACTCCGCGGGCCGCGCGACGCGGATGCTCCTGCGCACGCACACCAGCCCCGTGCAGATCCGCACGATGCTGGAGCAGAAGCCCCCGATCCGCATCATCGCGCCCGGCCGCACCTACCGTTCCGATTCGGACGCCACCCACACCCCGATGTTCCATCAGGTCGAAGGGCTCGTCATCGACAAGGGCATCACGCTCGGCCACCTGAAATGGACGCTGGAAACCTTCCTCAAGGCGTTCTTCGAGCGTGACGACATCGTCCTGCGCCTGCGCCCCAGCTATTTCCCCTTCACCGAACCCTCGGCGGAGGTCGATGTCGGCTTTTCGATGGTGAAGGGCAAGCGCGTCATCGGCGGCGCCGAAGGCTGGATGGAGGTGCTGGGCTCCGGCATGGTCCATCCCAAGGTCATCGCCGCCTGCGGGCTCGACCCGAACGAGTGGCAGGGCTTCGCCTTTGGCTGCGGCATCGACCGGCTCGCCATGCTGAAATACGGCATGGACGACCTGCGCGCCTTTTTCGACGGCGATATCCGCTGGCTGAAGCATTACGGCTTCGCCGCTCTCGACGTTCCCACGCTGTCCGGAGGGGTCGGCGCATGAAGTTCACGCTGTCCTGGCTCAAGGACCATCTCGACACCGCCGCCACCCTCGACCAGATCGTCGACGGCCTGACCCGCATCGGGCTGGAGGTGGAGGGCGTCCACAATCCCGGCGAGGCGCTGGCGCCCTTCCGCGTCGCCAGGGTCCTCTCCGCCGAGCGCCATCCGCAGGCGGACAAGCTGCAGGTCCTGTCGGTCGATGCCGGCGACGGCCCGCTCCAAGTCGTGTGCGGCGCCCCCAATGCCCGCGCGGGCCTCGTCGGCGTGTTCGGCGCGCCCGGCGCCTATGTCCCCGGCCTCGACGTGACGCTCAAGGTCGCGGCGATCCGCGGCGTCGAATCGAACGGCATGATGTGTTCGCTGCGTGAACTCGAACTCGGCGAAAGCCATGACGGCATCATCGAACTGCCGGCCGACGCCCCCGTCGGCACATCGTACGCGGATTATGCCGGCCTGACCGACACCGTCATCGACGTGTCGATCACCCCCAATCGTCAGGATTGCATGGGCGTGCGCGGCATCGCGCGCGACCTTGCCGCCGCCGGCCTCGGCACGCTCAAGCCGCTGGATGTCGCGCCCGTCTCGGGCGAAGGCCCCGGCCCCGATGTCCGCACCCAGGACACCGCCGGCTGTCCCGCCTTCTATGCGCAAGGGGTCAGCGGCGTCGTGAACGGCGCCTCGCCCGAATGGCTGCACCGCCGCCTGACCGCCATCGGGCAGAAGCCGATCTCCGCACTGGTCGACATCACCAACTATGTCACCGTCGATCTCGGTCGCCCCTTGCACGTCTATGACCGCGCAAGGCTGCAGGGTGGCCTCATTGCCCGCAAGGCGCGCGACGGCGAAACCCTCGAGGCGCTGAACGGCAAGACCTATACGCTGACCGACACGATGACCGTCATCGCCGACGACGTCGCGGTGCACGACATCGGCGGCATCATGGGCGGCGAGCATTCGGGCGTTTCGGACACGACCACCGACATCATCGTCGAATGCGCGTATTTCGACCCCAACCATATCGCCCGCACCGGCCAGGCGCTGGCACTCACCTCGGACGCGCGCCAGCGGTTCGAGCGCGGCGTCGACCCCGCCTTCCTCGACGACGGCCTAGCCATCGCCACCCGCATGGTCCTCGACCTGTGCGGCGGCACCGCCAGCAGCGTGACGCGTGCCGGCGAGCCCCCGCGCGACGCGCGCAGCTACGCCTATGATCCCGCGCTCGCCGAAACGCTGGGCGGCCTCGCCGTTCCCGCCGACCGGCAGCGCGCGATCCTCGAATCGCTCGGCTTCACCGTCGCCGACGACTGGCAGGTCACCGCCCCCAGCTGGCGCCGGGACGTGGACGGCCCCGCCGATCTGGTCGAGGAAGTGATCCGTATCGAGGGCATCGACAAGGTCGCCCCCGTCGCCCTTCCCCGCGCCCCCGGCGTCGCCCGCCCCACCGCAACTCCGCAGCAGAAGCTAGAACGCCGCGTCCGCCGCGCCGCCGCCGCCCGCGGCCTGGACGAAGCGGTGACGTGGAGCTTCATCGCGGACACACAGGCCGCGCCCTTCGGCGGCGGCGCATGGCGCCTCGCCAATCCGATCAGCGAAGACCTCAAGGTCATGCGCCCCTCGCTCCTCCCCGGCCTGCTCGCCGCGACCGAGCGCAACCTGAAGCGCGGCGCCACCACCATCCGTCTGTTCGAGATCGGCCGCCGCTACCTCGCCGATGCCGAGCGCCCGACGCTGGGCGTGGTTCTGGCCGGCGACAAGCGTGCACGCGGCTGGCAGGGGGGCAAGGCGGCCGCCTTCGACGCGTTCGACGCCAAGGCGGAGGCGCTGGCCCTGCTCGCGCAAGCCGGTGCGCCGGTCGACAACCTGCAGGTCATGCCTGTTGCGGACGGCGCCGAGGGAAGCGCCTGGCATCCCGGCCAATCCGCCACGCTGCGCCTGGGGCCCAAGACGGTCCTTGCCGCATTCGGCATCGTCCACCCCTCGGTGTGCAAGGCGTTCGACCTCGACGGCCCCGTCGCCGCGGTCGAGATCTATCTCGATGCGCTGCCGCCCAAGCGGGCGCCGAAGGATGGGGGCGGCTTCATGCGCCCCGCCTACACGCCGCCGGCCTTGCAGGCCGTCCGCCGCGACTTCGCCTTTCTCGTGCCCGACACGCTTGCGGCGGACAGCCTGGTCCGCGCGGTCAGGGGCGCGGACAAGAGCGCGATCGTCGCCGCCCGCGTCTTCGACCTGTTCGTCGGCACCGGCGTCCCCGAAGGCAGCAAGTCGATCGCGGTCGAGATCGTCCTTCAGCCAGCGCAGAAGAGCTTCACCGAAGACGAGTTGAAGGCCATCGCCGACAAGGTCGTCGCCGCCGCCGCCAAGCAGGGAGCACAGCTACGTGGCTGAGGACTGGATCACGATCCGAAGCGGATCGCTTGCCGCCGCGATCAACCCGCTCGGTGCCGAACTGTCCTCGCTCACCGACGCGGACGGCCGCGAATTGATGACCGACGCCGATCCCGCCTTCTGGACCGGCCGCGCGCCCCTGCTCTTCCCCGTCATCGGGCTGACGCAGGACGGCATCCGCATCGATGGCCGGCGCTACGCCATCCCCAAGCACGGCTTCGCCCGCCACAGTCGCTTCACCCTCGTCTCGCACGACGAAGCGCAGGCGGTGTTCGCGCTGGAGGATACGGCGGAAACCCGCGCAGTCTATCCTTACGCCTTCCGGCTGGAGGTCACCCACCGGCTCGACGGCGCGACGCTGGTGACCGAGGCGCGCATCATCAACCGCGGTGAAGGTCCGATGCTCGCCAGCTTCGGCTTCCACCCCGCCTTCGCCTGGCCGCTCCCTTACGGGCAGGACCGCGCCGATCACCGCATCGTCTTCGCCGCCGACGAACCGGGCAAGCTGAAGGCGATCACCCCGAACGGCCTGATCGCCGCCGAAGAGCGCGCCAGCCCGCTCGACGGCCGCACCCTCCACCTCGCCGACGCCCTCTTCACCGACGACGCCCTCGTCTGGTCCCCCGTCCACTCCCGCAGCGTCACCTACGGCGCAAGCTCCGGCCCCCACCTCGACATAGCCTTCCCCCACACCGACAAGCTCGGCATCTGGACCAAACCCGGCGCCGCCTTCATCTGCATCGAACCCTGGCACGGCATCGCCGACCCGGAAGGTTTTACGGGCGAATTCAGGGACAAGCCGGGTGTGTTCGAGGTGGCCGAGGGAGGGGAGAAGGTGATCGCGATGTCTATCACGCTGGGGTGATTCGATAGACGTACTGGAAGCGCGTGCCCTTCCAGTACCTTCGTCGACTTGGTCACAATTGCTATTCTTCAGACACTTACGACTAATCGCGGTGACACCGGGTAGAAATGGCGGTTGTTACTCGAGCTGTACGAAAATATGACGTTCCATTGTAGTATCCGGGCTATACCGCCTATTGACCGAACTGCCCCTGCCTGTACCTTTTGCCCAATATAAGCGATGGGGTGGGGCGGCGAGAATGAATATCCGGGCGTGGTGGCGTAAACAGCAATTCCTGCCCACGGTGGCAAGCTCACCTCTCCACCCTTCATACATCATCCGGCGCGGTCTGGCGAAAGGCATCGCCCATAATGCCGATCTATTCACCGGCCGCGTGCTCGATTTCGGATGCGGCTCCAAACCCTATCGATCGCTATTCCATCGTGCGACGGAATATGTCGGCGTCGATATTCAGGCGAGTGGTCACGATCATCAGGAATTAGGAAGCGAAGTCGACATTTTCTACGACGGAGAAACCCTTCCGTTTGAGGATGCCAGTTTTGACGCCGTTATCGCCTTCGAGGTGTTCGAACACATATTCCTGCCCGATCCTGTCATCCGCGAAATCGGCCGCGTCCTGCGTCCCGGTGGGAGGATCATGATTACCACCCCGTTCGTATGGCCCGAGCACGAAGAGCCGTATGATTATGCAAGATATTCCTCGTTCGGCATGAAAAGCCTGTTCGAACGGCAAGGATTCCACGTCGAGCGTGTAGAAAAGATCGGCAACGCCTCAGAGACGGCATTCCAGCTTTTGTCGAACGTCGTGGCGCAGCGAACCGGAGACTGGTCGCGAATCCCACGGCTGCTCTTCCAGGTCGGCCTGGTGTTTCCGCTGAATGCGGTCGGCATCCTGATCGGGAAGATGATCAAGGACAATAAGCGGCTTTACTCCAACAACCTTTTGGTCGGCGCAAAAGCCACTGGCTGATCGGGCTGTGCTGTCCGCCGTGGCATGGCCCGGCGGCCTCGCGCCACCTGAACAGTAGCGCTGCGTGGCGCCACCCCACCCCCTCACACGAGAACAAACGCTGTCCTACACGCCCGTTTTCTGCAACAGGCTACCAAGTGAACGGACGCACGCCTTCCCCCTTTTTCGCCCCTGCCCGGTGCAGGGTCTGCGGAAGTGGACACGGCCGGGGGGACGTAGTGTCCACTTTTAACCTTTTGCCGATCCGAGCCCGCGCATGACCTCCCCCCGCCGCACCTTTGCGATCATCTCCCACCCCGACGCGGGCAAGACGACGCTTACCGAAAAGCTGCTCTATTTCGGCGGCGCGATCCATCTCGCCGGCGAGGTGAAGGCGCGCGGCGCCAATCGCCGCGCCCGTTCCGACTGGATGAAGATCGAGCAGCAGCGCGGCATCTCCGTCACTTCCTCGGTGATGACGTTCGAGCGGGACGGCGTGACCTTCAACCTGCTCGACACGCCGGGGCACGAGGATTTTTCGGAGGACACCTATCGCACGCTGACCGCGGTCGACTCGGCGGTGATGGTGATCGACGCCGCCCGCGGCATCGAGGCGCAGACGAGGAAGCTGTTCGAGGTCTGCCGCCTGCGCTCGGTCCCGATCATCACCTTCGTCAACAAGGTCGATCGCGAGGGGCGGCCGCCCTTCGAGCTGCTCGACGAGATCGCCGATATCCTCGCGCTCGACGTCTGCCCGATGAGCTGGCCCGTCGGCATGGGTGGCGAGTTCCAGGGCATCCTCGACCTCACCACCAACCGGGTCAGCCGGCCGGAGGGGGACAGCCGCACCTTCCAGGGCAAGGTGGAGGAGGCGCCGACGCTTCCCGATGCGATCGCCGAGGAGATCGAACTAGCCCAGGCCGGCTATGCCTCCTTCGACGGCGAGGCGTATCGCAATGGCGACCTGACGCCGGTCTATTTCGGGTCCGCGCTCAAGGATTTCGGCCCGTCCGAGCTGATCGCCGCGCTCGCCGATTTCGCGCCGCCCCCGCGTCCCCAGCCTGCCGAGCCCGCACCCGTCAGCCCGGATGAAAAAGAAGTCACCGGCTTCGTCTTCAAGGTGCAGGCGAACATGGACCCGCAGCACCGCGACCGCATCGCCTTCATGCGGCTGTGTTCGGGCACCTTCAAGCGCGGCATGAAGCTGACGCCGACCGGCCATGGCAAGCCGATCGCGGTCCACTCCCCCATCCTCTTCTTTGCGCAGAATCGCGAAGTCGCGGACGAGGCGTATCCGGGCGACATCATCGGCATCCCCAATCACGGCACGTTGCGCGTCGGCGATACGCTGTCGGAACGCGCCGATATCCGCTTCACCGGCCTCCCCAATTTCGCGCCCGAAATCCTGCGCCGCGTCGTCCTGAAGGATCCGACCAAGACCAAGCAGTTGCGCAAGGCGCTGGACGACATGGCCGAAGAGGGCGTGACGCAGGTCTTCTATCCGGAGATCGGCTCGAACTGGATCATCGGCGTCGTCGGCCAGCTTCAGCTCGACGTGCTGCTCTCGCGCCTCGATGCGGAATACAAGGTGGCCGCCGGGCTGGAGCCGGCGCCGTTCGACACCGCCCGCTGGGTGTCTGCCGAGAATCCGGCCGATCTGAAGGACTTCGCCGACCTGAACCGCTCGGCGATGGCGCGCGACCGCGACGACAATCCGGTCTTCCTCGCCAAGTCCGCCTGGGAAGTCGGCTATATCGCCGACCGCTATTCCAAGGTCCGCTTCATGGCGACCCGCGAGCGGTGACGCCGTCCTCCACCCACCAGTCGCGCCGAAGCGGCCGCACCGCCAACAAGCCCAGCAGCGCGGCGACGAGGTAGAAGCCCAGCGTCCCCACCGCGGCATAGCGCAGCGCATCCGCCCCGAACCGCACCGTCATCGCATCCGACAGCGCCCCCATCACCAGCGACCCCAGGCCGAGCCCGACAAGGTTGTTGATGAGCAGGAACGAGGCGGAGGCGGTGGCGCGCATCTCCGCGGGCACCAGATGCTGGATCGCGGTGGTCACCGGCCCCAGCCACAGGATGTTGAGGCCGTGCGGCACCAGGAACAGCGCCCAGGCCAGCGTCGGCGAATCGACCAGCAGCCCGCCTGCGAACAGCGGCACCGTCACCATCCACGCCAGCGCCGGCAACCGTGCGAACCAGCCCCGGTCACGCGCGCCCAGCCGGTCCCCCAGCCAGCCCCCCGCCAGTACCCCCGCGCTACCCCCGATCAGCAGCAGCGATCCGACGAACTGGCCCACCTGCCCCAGATCGAACCCCAGGCTGCGCACCAGTACGGAGGGTACCCAGAAGGCCAGCCCATAGCCGCACAGCGAACTCGATGCCGCGGCAAAGCCGAGCAGCCAGAAGCTCGGCTTGCGCGCCAGGATCGCGAAGACCGCGCCGACCGGCATCCGCACCGGGTTTGCTCGTCGCACGGGCTCGCGCACCACCCAGCGAAAGATCGGCGCCAGCACGAGGCCGGCCGCGCCCGCCGCGATGAACGCGGTGCGCCAATCCACCGCCTTGGCCAGCGTTCCTCCGAGCAGCGCCCCTGCCGCCAGCCCCAGCGGCACCCCCAGCGAATAGATCGCGAGCGCCCGCGCCCGTCGCTCCGGCGGGAAGCTGTCGCTGATCATCGCATAGGAGGGCGCCACGCCCCCCGCCTCGCCGACCCCCACGCCGACCCGGAACGCGAAAAGCTGCCAGAACCCCGTCGCCAGCCCGCACAGCGCGGTAAAGCCGCTCCATACCGCCAGCGATCCGGTCACCACCCAGCTTCGGCTGGTGCGATCCGCAACGATCGCGAGGGGCACCGCCAGGGTGGAATAGAGCAGCGCAAAGGCGATCCCGCCCAGCGCCCCCAGCTGCGTATCGCTAAGCCGCAACTCCGCCTTGATCGGATGGGCCAGGATGCCCAGAATCTGCCGATCGAGGAAGTTCAGGCTGTAGACGAGCAGCAACATCGCCAGCACGACCCATGGACGATTGGGTGCGTGCCGGTGCGATGATGGGGAAGCGGTCATCCGCCGATGCTATCGCGCCTGTATGTCGCACGCCAGCGCGGTTGCCAGTCCGTGGCGGATGATGCGCAGCGTCGCCACCATATCCGGCTCCGCCTCCATATCCAGAAGCTGCTGGACGCCGCGGATCGTATAGCCCTGCTGGTGCAGCAGGCGATCGATGCGGCGGACCAGTGCCACATCCTCGGCCCGGTAATATCGCCGGTTGCCGGCCCGCTGCAGCGGCTTGAGCTGCGGAAACCGCGTTTCCCAATAGCGCAGCATGTGCTGCGGCAGCCCCGTTTCCCTGGCGAGTTCGCCGATCGTCCGAAACGCGCGATCCGCCTTGCCGGAGGACGCGACGGCCATCGCCGTCAGCCGGCGATGATGCGATCGCGCATCATCTGGCTGGCGCGGAACGTCAGCACCCGGCGCGGTGCGATCGGCACCTCGATCCCGGTCTTGGGATTGCGCCCGATCCGCTCGCCCTTGTCGCGTAGCACGAAGGTGCCGAAGCCGGAAATCTTGACGTTCTCGCCGCGTGCCAGCGCATCGCACATCTCGTCCAGGATCTGTTCGACCAGCTGCGACGAATCGGTGCGCGACAAACCCACCTCATGGTGCAATGCTTCGGCCAGGTCCGCGCGTGTGAGAGTGCCCCCGATCATCATCCTATCCCCAACTATGACGCAATCGTTGCTATCACACAGGTAAATAGGACCGAAAGGGATTTATTGAAATCTACGAATAAAATTTTGTTCAGAAACGAACCACCGCAGCGCCCCAGGTGAAGCCGCCGCCCATCGCCTCCAGCACCACGATGTCGTTTTCCCGCACCCGTCCGTCGCGCACGGCCGTGTCGAGGGCGAGCGGCACGGACGCGGCCGAGGTATTGGCATGCTGGTCCACCGTCACCACCACCTTGTCCGGCGACAGGCCCAGCTTGCGTGCGGTCGCGTCCAGGATGCGCGCATTGGCCTGATGCGGCACGACCCAGTCGACATCCGCCGAGGTCAGGCCGGCGAGCCCCAGCGATTCCTCCATCACGGCCGCCAGATTGACGACGGCATGGCGAAACACCTCGCGTCCCTTCATGCGCAGCTTGCCGACCGTGCCCGTGGTCGAGGGGCCGCCATCGACATAGAGCAGGTCGTTATGCCGGCCATCGGCATGCAGCCGGGTCGCCAGGATTCCGCGGCCGCCCTCGGCGTCGCTTTCGCGCCCCTCCAGCACCACCGCACCCGCGCCGTCGCCGAACAAGACGCAGGTGGTGCGGTCTTCCCAGTCGAGGATGCGGCTGAACGTTTCCGCCCCGATCACCAGGGCGCGGGCATGGACGCCGGTGCGCAGCATCGAATCGACCACCTGTACCGCGTACAAGAAGCCCGAGCACACCGCCGCCACGTCGAACGCGACGCAATCGCGGATGCCCAGCATCGCCTGCACCTTGGTGGCGGTCGCCGGAAAGGTCTGGTCCGGCGTCGCGGTCGCCAGCACGATCAGGTCGATATCCTGCGCCGACAGTCCGGCCGCCGCGATCGCCGCCTTGGCCGCATCGGCCGCCAGCGTCGCGGTGGTTTCCTCCGGCCCGGCAATGTGGCGGAAGCGGATGCCGGTACGCTCCACGATCCATTCGTCGGAGGTGTCGACTTGCTGCGCCAGCTCGGCGTTGGACACGCGCCGCGTCGGCAGGGCCGATCCGGTGCCGGTGACGAGCGAACGGATCATGCCGCGGCCTCGAAGTTGCGCAGGTCCTCGGCGATGCGCCGGGTCAGGTCGGCGCGCACCATCTTGGCCGCATTGCCGATCGCCGTCGCCACGCCCAGTTCGGTGGCGCCGCCATGGCTTTTCACCACCAGGCCGTTCAGCCCGAGGAAAACCGCACCATTATGGTTGTTGGGGTCCAGATGGTCGCGCAGCAACTGCGTCGCGGGGCGCGAGATCAGGAAACCGATCTTGGATCGCACCGACGAACGGAAGGCGCGCTTCAACAGGTCCGCGACGAATCGCGCCGTGCCCTCGGCGGTCTTCAGCGCGATATTGCCGGCAAAGCCGTCGCACACGATGACGTCCACCTCGCCGCGCGAGATGTGGTTGCCCTCGACAAAGCCGGCAAAGGTCAGCGGCAGATGCGTGTCGCCGCGCAGCTGCGCCGCCGCCTCGCGAATCTCGTCGGTGCCCTTCTGGTCCTCGCTGCCGATGTTCAGCAGCGCGACGCGCGGCGAGGACAGGTCCAGGATGGTGCGGGCATAGGCCGCGCCCATCACCGCGAACTGCACCAGATTGCGGGCATCGCATTCGGTGTTGGCGCCGAGGTCCAGCATCACCACGTCATTGTCGCCCAGCGTCGGCATCGGCGCGGCGAGCGCCGGCCGGTCGATGCCGGGCAACATGCGCAGCGACAGCTTGGCCATCGCCATCATCGCGCCGGTGTTGCCGGACGAAACCGCCGCGGCGGCGCGCCCCTGCTTCACCAGATCGATGGCGATGCCCATGGAGGTGCGCTTGGCGCGTCGGATCGCCTGGCTCGGCTTCTCGCTCGATCCCACCACCTCGGGGGCGTGGACGATCTCGGACGCCGCGGTCAGGTTCGGATGGGTCTTCAACCCTTCCGCGATCTGGGCCTCGTCGCCAACCAGCAGGAAACGCATGCCTTCGAACTGGCGTCGCGCACGGGCGACGCCAGCCAGCATCACGGCCAGCCCGTCGTCGCCGCCCATTGCGTCGACGGCGATCCAGGCATTATCGGCCATGATTCATCCTTGAACCTCGAGTCGGAGAGGACTTACCCCTCGACCGAGATGACCTCGCGGCCGTTGTAGTGACCGCAGGCGGTGCAAAGATTGTGCGGACGCTTCAGTTCGCCGCAGTTCGGGCACTCCTGGAACGACTCGATCGACAGCGAGTCGTGGCTGCGGCGCATGCCGCGCTTGGAGGGGGAGGTCTTTCTCTTGGGAACGGCCATTGCGGCACCTTATTCGATCAAACATGGGTGAAGGCCCCGCCGTCAGCACCCATTGCGCGCCCGGACAAGATGCCCGACCGCGTGAGCACCCCAGCCGGACGCATCGCGAAGCCCCGCGCCTATAGCGAGATTTGCGCATGTTGCAAGCATATGCGCCCACTGGCAGGACGCTGACCCGGCGTCTTTTCGTCGATCCGCCTGCCCCACGGAGATTTTTGCCCGCATGCCCAAGCCCCTTCTGCTCGCAGCGACGAGCCTGCTGCCCGCCTTCCTGTTGGCCGCCACGACGCCGGCCGACCCGATCTCGCCGCAGCGGTTGTCCGCCGATGTCCGCACCCTGGCCTCCGACGCGTTCGAGGGTCGCGCGCCGGGCACCGCGGGGGAAGCGAAGACGCTCGACTGGCTGGTCGCGCAGTTCAAGGCGATGGGCCTCGAACCCGGCGGCCCCGGGGGGCAGTGGACGCAACCCGTGCCGCTGATCCGCACCCAATTGGGTGCCGGGCAGATGCGGGTCGCCGCCACGCCGCTGCGTCAGGGGCAGGAGATCTACGTTTCCACCGTCCGCCCGGTCGACCGCGTCGCGATCGCCGACGCGCCGATGGTGTTCGTCGGCTACGGCGTCGATGCCGCGGATCGCGGCTGGAACGACTTCAAGGGCGTCGACCTGAAGGGCAAGGTCGCGGTCTTCCTGGTCAACGATCCCGATTTCGAGGCGAAGCCGGGCGAGGATGCGGCGGGCAAGTTTGGCGATCGCCGGATGACCTATTATGGCCGCTGGACCTACAAGTTCGAGGAAGCCGCGCGCCAGGGCGCCATTGCCGCGCTGATCGTCCACGACACGCCCGGTGCCGGCTATGGCTGGGCGACGGTCACCGCCCCGGCCGGGGAGAATTACGATATCGTGCGCAGCGATCCCGCGAGTCGCGTGCTGCTCCAGGGCTGGCTCGAGGGCGCCGCCGCGACCCGTCTGTTCCAGGCCGCCGGCCTCGATCTGGCGCAGCAACGCGTGGCGGCGCGTCGTGCCGATTTCCGCCCGGTCGAACTGAAGGGCCAGCGCTTCACCGCCGACATTCCCGTCCGCGTCGAGCGGGCGGAAAGCCGCAACGTCCTCGCCCGGTGGCCGGGCAAGGGGCATGGCGACGAGGTGGTGATGTTCGGCGCCCACTGGGACGCCTATGGTCGCGGCGCCCCGGATGCCGAGGGGCGCACCATCCGCCCCGGCGCCAACGACGATGCGCTCGGCACCGCCGGCGTGCTGGAACTCGCCCGTGCCTTTGCCAAGGGGCCGAAGCTCGACCGCAGCCTCGTGTTTGCGCTGTGGACGGGTGAGGAGCGCGGACTGCTCGGCTCCGAAACCTATGCCGTCCACCCGGTCTATCCGGTCGCCAAGACGGTCGCCAACCTGACGCTGGACATTCTCCAGACCGCCGGGCCTGCGCGGGACGTGATGCTGGTCGGCGACGGGCAGAACGATCTGGAGGACCGCCTGCGCACCGCCGCCGCCGCGCAAGGCCGCACCGTCACGCCCGAGGCGCTGCCCGAACGCGGCCTGTTCTACCGCGCCGACCATTTCTCGCTCGCCCGGCGCGGCGTGCCGACGCTGCTGCTGATGGCGATCAGCGGCGCGCCCGATCTGGTGCAGGGCGGCCGCCCCGCAGGTCAGGCATGGCTGGACGGCTATATGCGCTGCTATCACCAGACCTGCGATGCCTGGGACGCGAAATGGGACCTGACCGGCGCTGCGGCCGACGTCGCCCTGTTCCACCGCATCGGTCGCGATCTGGGCACCAGCCGCGCCTGGCCGGAATGGCGCGCCGGCTCCGAGTTCAAGGCGATTCGCAACCGGTCGCGCCAACCCTGACCCCCGGCGCTTACCCGGCGCCCAGCACCCGGTCCCCGACGAACGGATTGGACGCGCGCTCGTGCGCAAAGGTGCTGGGCGCCCCGTGCCCGGGAATGAACGCCGTCGCGTCGCCCAGCGGCCACAGCTTGGTCACGATCGAGCGGATCAGTTGCTCGTGATCGCCGCCGGGCATGTCCGACCGGCCGACCGATCCCTGGAACAGCACGTCGCCGACCAGCGCGAAGTCCGATGCCGGGTGATGGAAGATCACATGCCCCTGGGTGTGCCCCGGCGTCTCGTACACGTCGAGCACCAGTTCGCCGATCGTTACCGTATCGCCCTCGACCAGCCAGCGCGACGGCTCCACCACCTGCGCGGGGATGCCGTAAGCCTGTCCGTCCTCGTCCAGCCGCGCCAGCCAGAAGCGGTCCGCCTCGTGCGGCCCCTCCACCGGCACGCCCAGCTCGTCCGCCAGCGCCTTGGCACCGCCGGCATGATCGATATGGCCGTGCGTCAGCAGGATCTTTTCCACGCTCACGCCGGCGCGGGCGATCGCGTCGCGGATGCGCGGCAGGTCGCCGCCGGGATCGACCACCGCGGCCTTCATCGTGGCCGTACACCAGACAATCGAGCAGTTCTGCTGAAGCGGGGTGACCGGCACGATCGCCGCGCGCAAAGGGGGGTTCGTCATGCCCCCGCAGATAGGCCGCCCGGCGCCGTGCAGCAATCGGTGCTTGCCTCCATGTGCATCGGCTGTGCATGGGTTGGGGTGCGATGACCCTGGCCCATGCGCCCTTCGTGCTTCTCGACGACGCCCGGCCCGGTGGTGCGCCCGCGCGTCTTTATGCCGATCCCGTCCGCATCCTGGCCGCGCACGACCCCGCCGACATCCCCGCGCTGCTGGCGGCGCTCCGCGAGGCAGGCGCGCAAGGGCTGCACGCCGCGGGCTTCCTGTCCTACGAAGCGGCCCCCGCGTTCGAGGCCCGCATCGCCCCGCGCCCCGCGCCCCAGCCGCTCGCCTGGTTCGGCCTGTTCGCCGACGCCCGCCCGGTCGAGGATGTCGCCGCCCTCCTGCCCGACCCCGCCGGCGCCTGGATCGGTGCGCCGGTTCCCGAGATCGACGCCGCCGCCTATGCCGAACGCTTCGGCGACGTGCAGGCGCTGATCCGTGCCGGCGACCTGTATCAGGCCAATCTCAGCTTTCGCGCGGTCGCGCCGATCGCCGGCGATCCGCTCGCCCTTTATGCCGGCTTGCGTGCCCGCGCGCGTGCCGGCTGGGGGGCGGTGGTCCATACCGGCGACACCGTGCTCCTGTCGCTTTCGCCCGAACTGTTCTTCGCGCGCGACGGCCGGCGCCTCACCTGCCGCCCGATGAAGGGCACCGCGCGCGTCGTCGACGATCCCGCCGCCGACCGTGCCGCCGCCGACGCCCTTGCCGCCGATCCCAAGCAGCGGGCCGAGAACCTGATGATCGTCGACCTGATGCGCAACGACCTGTCGCGCGTCGCGGTGCCGGGCAGCGTTTCCGTCCCCGACCTGTTCACCGTCGAGCGGTATCCGACCGTCCACCAGATGGTCTCCACCGTCACCGCCGAGCTGGCCCCCGGTCGCGATACGCTGGACGTGCTGGCCGCGCTGTTCCCGTGCGGGTCGATCACCGGCGCGCCCAAGATCCGCGCGATGCAGGCGATCGGCGAGATGGAGGCGAGCCCGCGCGGCGCCTATACCGGCGCGATCGGCCATGTCGCACCGGATGGCGACGCCGCGTTCAGCGTGGCGATCCGCACGCTGGTGCTGAACGGCGACCGGGCGACGATCGGCCTCGGCTCGGGTGTCGTTGCCGATTCGGATGTCGTGGCGGAATGGGACGAATGCCTGGCCAAGGCCGCCTTCCTCCGCCCCGCCCATCCGCCCTTCGACCTGATCGAGACCATGGCCTTCGATCCCATGGAAGGGCTGCTCCATCTCGAACGCCATCTGTCGCGGATGAAGGCCAGCGCCACCGCACTCGGCTTCGCCTTCGACCGCCACGATGCCCGCAATGAGCTTCAGGCCGCCACCTTCCGCCTGCGCGCGCCCTCGCGTGTCCGCCTGCTGCTCGCCGCCTCCGGCGCCATCGCAATCGAATGCAGCGCACTCCCGCCCCCGCTGGCCCAGCCGCTGCGCGCAGCGGTCGTGCCGCTGCCCGTCGCCCCCGGCGATCTGCGCCTCCGCCACAAGACCACGGACCGCGCCTTTTACGATGCCGCCCGCATCGCCGCAGGCACCGACGAGGTGATCTTCGAGGCCCCCGACGGGTCGCTCACCGAAGGCAGCTTCACCTCGCTGTTCGTGGAGCAGGGCGGCCGTCTCGTCACCCCGCCGCTCGCCGCCGGGCTGCTCCCCGGCATCCTGCGCGCCGAACTGGTCGACAGCGGCCGCGCGGTCGAGGGGCGGCTGACGCGCAACGATATTGCGCAGGGGGCGTGGCTCGGCAACGCCCTGCGCGGTTTGATGCGGGCAACGGTTGCGGATTGATCCGCGTTGGCGCTATGGCGCCCCCGCCTTTCTGGCCCGCCTCCATTCGATAGGGGAACACCCGTGTCCATGCAGCCTTCCGACGCGCTCGGCCGTATCAGCCCTTCTCCCACGCTCGCGATCACCTCGCGCGTGTTCGAGCTGAAGCGCGCAGGCGTGGACGTGATCGGGCTGGGCGCGGGCGAGCCGGATTTCGATACCCCCGAATTCGTCAAGGAAGCCGCGATCCAGGCGATTCGCGACGGCAAGACCAAATACACCAATGTCGACGGCACGCCCGAGCTGAAGGCGGCGATCGCCGCCAAGTTCGCGCGCGACAACGCGCTGACCTACACCCCCGACCAGATCACGGTGAACGTCGGCGGCAAGCACACGCTGTTCAACGCCATCGTCGCCACGGTCAATCCGGGTGACGAGGTCGTCATCCCCGCCCCCTATTGGGTCAGCTACCCGGATGTCGTCCAGTTCGCCGGCGGCAAGCCGGTGATCGTCGCCGCCGGCCCGGAACAGCAGTACAAGCTGACGCCCGAGGCGCTCGACGCCGCGATCACTCCGCGGACCAAGTGGGTCATCCTCAACTCGCCGTCCAACCCGACCGGCGCCGGCTACACCGCCGACGAGTTGAAGGCGCTGGGCGCCGTCATCGCGCGCCACCCGCATGTCTGGGTCTTCGCCGACGATATGTACGAGCATATCGTGTATGACGGCTTCCGCTTCGCCACCATCGCGCAGGTCTGCCCCGAGCTGTACGAGCGCACGCTGACCGTCAACGGCTGTTCCAAGGCCTATGCGATGACCGGCTGGCGCATCGGTTTCGCGGCAGGCGCGCCTTGGCTCATCAAGGCGATTGCCAAGCTCCAGTCGCAATCGACCAGCAATCCCTGCTCGATCGCGCAGGCTGCGGCCACCGCGGCGCTGACCGGCGACCAGTCCTTCCTTCAGGAGCGCAACGCCGCCTTCCAGGTGCGCCGCGACCTCGTGGTCGGCATGCTGAACGAGATCGAGGGCATGACCTGCCCGACGCCGGAAGGCGCCTTCTACGTTTATCCGTCCTTTGCGCCGCTGATCGGCCGGACCACGCCCTCGGGCAAGCGCATCGACAATGACGAGGCGTTCGTCGGCTATCTGCTCGACGATGCCAAGGTCGCGGCGGTGCAGGGTGCCGCCTTCGGCCTGTCGCCCGCGATGCGGATCAGCTACGCGACGTCGGACGCCCTGCTCCGCGAAGCGTGCACCCGCATCCAGGATGCCTGCGCGGCGCTGCGCTGACGGCGTAACGCCCACCCGACATCCTAACCGTGACATTAACGGCACAGCCACGTGCCGTTAATGCTGTGTTTCTATAAACGATATTGCGAGCGTCGTCGGATCATCCCATCTGGCGGCCGAAAGACCGGCTGTTTCCAAGGGGATCAGCCCAAGAATCAAGGGTGATCCATGCGCAGCCTCATCAAGTCCAGCTTCCTTTGGCAGTTCGCCGGCGGTTTCGTGCTGGGGGCGATCAGTCTGGCGGCATTCCACACGGCCGAGGCGGTCAACGCACCGACGCGTGCACCGGTCGAGGCGATCCGCTAACATCCACCCCGCCTGCCCGGCGCGGCAGGCAAAACCCCGCCGACATGATCGCGCGGGGGGCGTCCCTGGTGGAAAAGCACGCTACGGGACGAACGCTTGGCGCATCCGGTGCCATTCCCCATCTTTCCGGCATGATCCGCATGCTCCTGATCGTCGCCACCCCGCTGGCGCTCCTCGCCCTCCCGGCAGGAATCGCCCGCAGCGAGCATGTCGTGCCGCTGCCGCAACCGGCGCTGGACGTGCCGCCAACCCCCGCCTCCCAGACCGCGGTGTTCGCCGGCGGCTGCTTCTGGGGCGTGGAGGCGGTGTTCCGCCAGCTGAAGGGCGTGCGCACCGTGACCGCGGGCTATGCCGGCGGCACCGCGGCCGATGCCAGCTATGCGAAGGTCTCCACCGAGCGCACCGGCCATGCCGAGGCGGTCCGGATCACCTATGATCCCGCGCAAATCCGCTACGGCACCTTGCTGCGTGTCTTCTTCGCCATCGCGCACGACCCGACCCAGGTCGGCGGCCAGGGTCCCGATCGCGGTCCCAGCTACCGCTCCGCCATCTTCCCGCAAAGCCCGGACCAGATGCGCGTCGCCCGCGCCTACATGGCGCAAATCGCGCCCGCCTTCCGCAAGCCGCTGACCACGCGCATCGAACAGGGCCGCTTCTTCCCCGCCGAGGCCTATCACCAGCGCTTCTTCGACCGAAACCCGACGCACCCCTATATCGTCGCCTGGGACAAACCCAAGGTCGCCGCCCTGCGCACCGGTTTGCCTATGCTTGTGCGATAGCAGCCATCCCACCCCATCCCGTTCGTCTCGAGTAACCGTCGAGTAGCGGCACAGCCGCGTACCGAGACGGTGTATCGAGAGACAGGTTGAAGCGCGGAGCCATGCCCCGATACAAGCCGGGGATACGTCCGCACCGGGCTACGTGATCTTCCCCCGGCCCAAACGGATAGGGGTCAGCGCCGGCACGGACCGCCCCTCAGGCGGCAACCGGGAAGCGCAGCAACCGGTCCTCCACAGGCACCAGCGCCTGCGCAGCCCCGCCCACCGCCTGCCGGATCGCCGGATGCGTCACATCCAGCCCCCCGGTCAGCGCGCCGAACGCCGGCAGGATCAGCTTCGTCCCCGTTGCGACGTAACAGCGTCGCGCCACGCTGCGCCCCCGCACCCGCAATCGCAGCTTGGGATGGAAATGGCCCGACATTTCCGGCCGCGACTCGGCCGCCGCTGCCTCGTGGCGCAGCACCACGCCGTCCACCACCATCTCGTCCGCCACCTCGCCGCCACACCGGTCCAGGATCGCGGGATCGTGATTGCCGGTGATCCATGTCCAGGCGAGGTCGCCGGTCAGGCTGCGCAACATGCTTTGCGCATCGTCCGGCAGGCGGTCGCAACCGCCGACATCGTGGAAACTGTCGCCCAGGCACCACATCTCGCGCGCCGCCGTCCGCTCGACCAGCGCGGTCAGCGCGGATAGCGTCGCCAGCGAATCATAGGGCGGCAGCATCTGGCCGCGTGCCGCGTACCAGCTGCCCTTTTCCAGATGCAGGTCGGCGACCAGCAGCGCGCCGCGCGCCGGCCAGTAAAGCGCACCCTCGGCCGTCGCCTGAAATGCATGTCCGCCGAACGAAAGGGGAACCATGCCACCGCCCTGCCCGCCATGCGCGGACAAATCAAGCATGATGCCGCAGTTGCGAAACAACTTGCGTTGGTTTGCAACGGGCGTAAAGCGCCCCGTCCTTTCGACAGGGGGGTGCAAGTGGCCATCACGGCAGACGCGACCGGCGCGACATCAGGGCGGCACGTGTCGCCCGTCATCGAACGCAGCGGCGACGGCCACCACCGCCCGGCGCTGGCCGCGCTCACCATCGGTGCGCTCGGCGTCGTCTTCGGCGATATCGGCACCAGCCCGCTCTATGCCTTTCGCGAGGCGCTGGCCCAGTCGGCCGCCGACGGCATCGACCCCAGCGAGATCCTGGGCGTGCTCAGCCTCGCGCTCTGGACGCTCATCCTGGTCGTCTCGGTCAAATATGTCACCTTCCTGATGCGCGCCGACAATCAGGGAGAGGGCGGCGTCCTGGCGCTTGCCGCGCTCGCCCGCCGTGCGCTCGGCATCCGCTCGCGCATCGCGCTGGTGCTGGGGGCGACCGGCGCCTCGCTCTTCTACGGCGATGCGATCCTGACCCCTGCTTTGTCGGTCCTGTCCGCGATGGAGGGGCTGCGCACCATTCCGGGCGCCGCCGCGATGTTCGACGAGGGCACCATCCGCCTGTGCACCATCGCGATCCTGATCGCGCTGTTCCTGATCCAGTCGCGCGGCACCGCACAGGTATCGCGCCTCTTCGGCCCGGTCTGCATCCTGTGGTTCCTCGCGATCGGCGGGCTGGGGCTGTCGCATATCGCCGACGAACCTTCGATCTTCCGCGTCATCTGGCCCGGCTATGGCATCGCCTTTCTCGCCACCCACGGCGTCACCGGGCTGTTCGTGCTGGGCGCGGTCTTCCTGACGGTCACGGGGGCGGAGGCGCTGACCGCCGATATGGGGCATTTCGGCAAGCTGCCGATCCGGCTCGGCTGGTTCCTGCTCGCCTTCCCTGCGCTGACCCTCAACTATCTTGGCCAGGGCGCCTTCGCGCTCGCCGCGCTGGAGCGGGCCCGGATCGACGGCACCGCCTTCACCAATCAGGACTGGTTCTTCCTGATGGCGCCCGAATCCTTGCGCGCGCCGCTCGTCATCCTGGCCGGCATGGCAACCGTGATCGCGGCGCAGGCGGTCATCACCGGCGCCTTTTCCCTCACCCAGCAGGCGATCCAGCTCGGCTTCCTGCCGCGCCTGCGCATCCGCCAGACCTCGGCTGCGTTCCAGGGCCAGATCTACCTGCCCGCGATCAACTGGCTGCTGCTCGCCGGCGTGCTGATCCTGGTGGTGCAGTTCAAGACATCCTCCGCGATGGCCGCGGCTTACGGCATCGCGGTGACCGGCACGATGGTGGTCACCACCTGCCTTGCCTATCTGGTCGTCCGCCACCGCTGGAACTGGTCGCGCGGGCTCGCGCTGGCGGCGATCCTGCCCTTTCTCGCGCTCGACCTGATCTTTTTCGGCGCCAACATCCTGCGCGTGATCGAAGGGGGCTGGGTGCCGCTGCTGGTCGGGGCCGGCGTCGGCCTCGTCATCTACACCTGGGTGCGCGGACGCGGCATCGTCGCCGCCTTTGAACGGCGTCAGTCCATCCCCCTCGCCGACCTTGCCGCCGCGCTCGCCAAACGCCCCCCGAACGCGTCCCCGGCACCGCCGTCTTCCTCACCGCCAACGTCGCCGCCGCCCCCGGCGCGCTCCTCCACAACCTCAAGCACAACAAGGTCCTGCACGCCCGCAACCTGATCGCCACCGTCCGCACCGCCGACCGCCCCGTCGTCCCCCCCTCCGAACGCGTCCGCGAGGAACGACTGGACGACAATTTCTCGACCGTCACTCTCACCTACGGCTTCATGGAATCGCCTGACGTGCCGCAGGATTTGGGCATCGAAACGCGCGCGCTCGGCCTAGACCCCATGAAGACCAGCTTCTTCATCGGCCGCAACACGCTGAAGCCGGAGGCGGAGAAAGGCATGCCCCCCTGGCAGGACCGGCTGTTCATGTTTCTGCAGCGCAACGCCGCCGACCCCACCGAATTCTTGCGCATTCCGCCCGGCAAGGTGCTGGAACTGGGCGAACAGGTCACCGTCTAGCGCACACCCGCATAGGCCTTCACCAGGTCGAACAGGTAATCGCGCCCCGCATAAAGGGCCTTTACTCGGATCCGCTCGTCGCGGCCGTGGATGCCCGACATGTCGCCGTCGATCAGCATGCCCGGCACGCCGTATACGGGGATGCCGATCGCCTGGAAGAAGATGCCGTCCGTCGCTCCGGCCGACATCATCGGCACGACCGGCACACCCGGAAAATGCCGCTTCGCCACCTGCGTCATCGGCGCCAGGATGGCAGGGTCCGGCGCCAGCGGCACCGCGGTGGGGCGGATCGGCTGGTTCGCGGTCACCACCACTTCGGGCCCCGCAAGGCCGCGCAGCGTGTCCAGCACCCCCTCCACCGTTTCGCCCGGAAGCAGCCGGCAGTTGATGTTCGCGGTCGCCCGCTGCGGCAGCGCGTTTTCGGCATGTCCCGCGCTCAGCAAGGTCGGCACGCAGGTGGTGCGCAAGGCCGCCTGCAACGTCTTGTCGCGGCTGACGATGGCATCGGCCTCGGTGTCGCCCGCATCAGCGAGCAGCCGCCTGATCGCCTCCCCCATCTCTGCCCCCGCCCGCTGCGCCATCGCCGCGAAGAACGCCCGCGTCGTCACCGTGAACGACACCGGGAAGCGATGCTCGCGAATCGCCTGCACCGCCCCCACCAACGCGTAGATCGCATTGTCCCCCGTCGGCTGCGCGCTATGCCCGCCGGAATGAGTTGCGGTCAGCGTGTAATTTTGCGCGGCCTTCTCGCCGATCTGCACCGCCAGTATATCGGGCCGGCCGTTCGCACCGTAGCGCCCGCCCCCGCCCTCGTTCAGTACGAACCCCGCCGCGATGAGGTCGGGCCGCGTTCTGGTCAGCCACTCCGCCCCGTTGAAGGCGAACGTCGTTTCCTCGCCGCAGGTCAGCGCCAGCTTCACCGTGCGGCGCGGTGTCAGCGGCCGCAGCCGGATCATCGTATCTGCCCAGACCGCACCCTGCGCCTTGTCGTCGAACGTGCCGCGGCCATAGAAATAGCCGTCTTCCTCGACCAGCGTGAACGGATCGCGCGTCCAGTCCGCCCGCCTGGCCTCCACCACGTCGAGATGCCCGAGCAGCAACACCGCCGGCAACGCCGGATCGCTGCCCGGCAACACCGCCACCACCCCGCCCTCGCGCGGGTGATCGGGCGGCGCGAAGGTCATGATCGCATCGTCCGGAAACCCGGCCGCCCGCAAGCGCGCCGCGATTTGCCCGGCCGCGCGCGTGCAGCTACCCGCCGACAGGGTCGTGTCGGTTTCGACCAGTTCCTTGTAAAGCTCCAGGAACGCCCGCTGATCGGGCCGGTTCTGCGCAGCGGCGGCGCTGGCGGACAGGGCGCAGATCGCCGCCGCCGCCAACGCCCGCCACCGGTGCATCAGCCCGCCTTGGCGCCCGGCGTATTGACCCCCATGGATTGCAGATAGCGCTTCACGTTGCGCGCCGCCTGCCGCAGGCGCTGCTCGTTCTCGACCATGGCGATCCGCACATAGCCTTCGCCATTCTCGCCATATCCGACGCCCGGCGCCACCGCGACCTTGGCCTCGGTCAGCAACTGCTTGGAAAATTCCAGGCTGCCGAGATGGGCAAGCGCCGGCGGCAACGGCGCCCAGGCGAACATCGAGGCGCGCGGCGACGGGATATCCCATCCCGACCGGGCAAAGCTTTCCACCAGCACGTCGCGGCGCTTGTGGTACAGCTGCCGGTTCTTCTCGACGATGTCCTGCGGCCCGTTCAGCGCGGCGCAGGCGGCGGCCTGGATCGGCGTGAACGCGCCGTAATCCAGATAGGATTTCACCCGCGTCATCGCCGCGATCAGCTTGCGGTTGCCCACCGCGAAGCCGATGCGCCACCCGGCCATGCTGTACGTCTTGGACAGCGAGGTGAATTCCACCGCCACGTCCTTGCCGCCCTTCACCTGCAGGATCGACGGCGTCGGATTGCCGTCATAATATAGCTCGGAATAGGCCAGGTCGCTCAGGATCCACAGCCCCTGGTCCTTCGCGAACGCCACCAGCCGCTCGTAGAATGCCAGGTCCACCGTCTCCGCGGTTGGGTTGGACGGATAGTTGACCACCAGCACCGACGGCCGCGGGATGGTGAACTCCATCGCCCGCTTCAGGCTCTCGAAATAGGCCTCGTCCGGCGTCGTCGGCACCGCACGGATCGTCGCACCCGCGATGATGAAGCCGAAGGTATGGATCGGATAGGACGGATTGGGCGCCAGGATCACGTCGCCCGGCGCGGTGATCGCCGTGGCGAGACTCGCAAGCCCCTCCTTCGACCCCATCGTCACCACGACTTCCGTCTCGGGATCGAGGTCGACGCCGAATCGCCGGCCATAATAATTGGCCTGTGCCCGGCGCAGTCCGGGAATGCCCTTGGACTGCGAATAGCCATGCGCGTCGGGCTTGCTCGTCACCTCGATCAGCTTGTCCAGCACATGCTGCGGCGGCGGCAGGTCGGGATTGCCCATGCCCAGGTCGATGATGTCCTCGCCGCGCGCGCGCGCCGCGGCCCGCATCGCGTTGACTTCGGCGATGACATAGGGCGGCAGCCGGCGGATGCGGTAGAACTCTTCGGACATGGTATCCTCTTTGTTGGGAACTCACCCCCCATAGCCGCTTTCCTCTCCCGACGCGACCGGACATGACGGCGCAACATCATTGCGGTATCACGCACGCCAGCAACCAGAGGATGCCATGGCCCAGACCAACGACGCGCACGACCCCCGGCCCGCCGGTGGAGGCGCCACGCCCGCCATCCCGACGCTGGAGGAGTTGCAGCACTGGACCTGGGTGATGGGGCGTGCGCAGCAGATGATGATGGAGCAGGGGATCGCGGCGATGAAACAGCCGGCGGAGGGTGTGCCGGCGATGCCGGTCGTCCCCGGCTTCAACGATCCCGCCACCATCGAGCGGGCGCGCGATTTCTGGTCGGAAAGCATGGACTTGTGGCGCCGATTCCTTGATCCTTCCGCCGCGGCGCCCGCCCCTGCGGCCAAGCCCGACAAGCGGTTCAAGGCGCCGGGATGGCAGTCGCCGATGTTTGACCTGATCCGGCAAAGCTATGCGCTGGTCGGCGATCACATGTTGCGCGGTGTCGACGCGCTGGAGGGGGTCGAGCCGCGCCAGAAGGAACAGCTCCGCTTCGCCACCCGCGCCTTTGTCGACGCAATGAGCCCGACCAATTTTCCCGCCACCAATCCGGAGGTGATCGAGAAGACGATCGAGACCAAGGGCGAGAATCTGCTGAAAGGCTTGCAGAACATGCTCGCCGATATCGGCCGCGGGCAATTGACCCACACCCAGGCCGACGCGTTCCAGATCGGCCGCGACATCGCCGCCACGCCGGGTCAGGTGGTGTTGCGCACCCCGCTCTACGAACTCATCCAGTATCAGCCGACGACCGAAACGGTCGCGACCACGCCGATCGTGATCTTCCCGCCCTGGATCAACCGCTTCTACATTCTCGACCTGTCGCCGGAGAAAAGCCTGATCCGCTGGGCGCTCGACCAGGGCTTCACCGTGTTCATGGTGTCGTGGAAGTCCGCCGATGCCACCATGGCGGATATCGCATGGGACGATTACGTCGCCGCGCAGGTGGAGGCGATCGACACGATTCGCGATCTGCTGGACGTGCCCGCGGTACACAGCGTCGGCTATTGCGTCGCGGGCACTACGCTGGCCGCGACGCTGGCATGGCTCGCCGCGCGGGGCGAGGCGGACAAGGTCGCCAGCGCCACCTTCTTCACCGCCCAGGTCGATTTCTCGAAGGCGGGCGACCTCCTGCACTTCGTCGATGACGAGCAACTGGCGCTGATCGGCACGCTGTCGCCAGAGGGGTTCCTCGACGGGCGCTATCTGGCTGCGACCTTCAACCTGTTGCGCGGGCGCGACCTGATCTGGAACTACGTCACCAACAACTATCTGCTGGGCCAGGATTATGTGCCGTTCGACCTGCTCCACTGGAACGGCGACGTCACCAACCTGCCCGCCAAATGGCACCTCAGCTACCTGACCGATCTGTACCGCGACAATCTGCTGGTGCAGCCCGGCGCGCTGTCGATCGCCGGCGTCCCCCTCGATCTGCGCCGCGTCGCCACCCCCGCCTATGTGCAGGCGGGTCGCGAGGATCATATCGCCCCGCCGGAGAGCGTGTGGAAGCTGACCGAGCTTTTCCAGGGGCCGCTTCGCTTCGTCCTTGCCGGCTCCGGGCACATCGCCGGCGTGGTCAATCCGCCGGCGGCGGGCAAATACCAGTATTGGACCAACGACACGCCCGCCGAGTCGCTCGACGCCTTTGTCGCATCCGCGACCGAGACCAAGGGGAGCTGGTGGCCGGATTGGGCGACATGGCTACGCCATCAGGATGACGCGACGACGCCGGCGAAAGGTGCCAGGATCCCCGGCAACGGCAAACTGCCCGCGCTGGAGGCTGCCCCCGGCAGCTACGTGCGCACCCGCTAATCTATGTTGCAGTGCACAATAAGCCTTGATTCAGGTCAAATCCCTGCTTATTGTGCATCGCAGCGAAATTAGGGGAGTGTTATGTCTATCGACAAGACGAATACGCCCGCGGCTGCCAAGCAGTCCGGCACGAGCCGCAAGCCGCGGCGTGACGTGAAATCCAGGGCCGCGACGCCGTTGCCCGGCCTGCCCGCGATTCAGGACGCGGCGGCGCCCTCCCCCGCAGCGGCGGTAAAGGCCCTGGTCGCGGACACGGTCGCCCCGGCGGCGGTCGCCATGCCACTCCCCGTTGAACCGGTCGAGACGCCCGCGCCTGCCGCGGCGGCTCCCGCCCCGACGCCCCCGATCCCTGTCGTTTCCGCAACCACGGAAACCGACACCCCGTCCGATCCGATTACCAGCGAGCCGGACCAACCGACTCCCCCGACCGCCGCGGTTCCGGCGGACATCGAAGCCAAGGAAGTTGTGATGGAAGCGACGATCGAAAACGCCACGAACAAGACCCAGGCCATGTTCGGCGAGGCCTCCACCCGCACCCAGGCGGCCATGGACAAGAGCGCCCGGATGCTCGAGGATGCCGCCGCCTTCAACAAGGACAATCTGGAAGCGCTGGTCGAATCGTCGCGCATCGCCGCGCGCGGGTTCGAACATCTCGGTCAGGGCGCGGCCGACTATGCCAAGCGCAGCTTCGAGAGCACGACCTTGGCGTGGAAGACGCTCGCCAGCGCCAAGTCGCCGACCGAGTTCATGAAGCTCCATTCGGACTATGCCCGCACCAGCTTCGACACGCTGGTCGCCGAGACATCGAAGTCGACCGAGACGATGCTGAAGCTGGCCGGCGAGATCGCCCAGCCGCTCAG
Source organism: Sphingomonas sp. NY01 (assembly GCF_038809135.1). Taxonomy (NCBI): domain Bacteria; kingdom Pseudomonadati; phylum Pseudomonadota; class Alphaproteobacteria; order Sphingomonadales; family Sphingomonadaceae; genus Sphingomonas; species Sphingomonas sp. NY01. The sequence goes on from NZ_CP101722.1 coordinate 78,957, forward strand.
CAACCGCTTCGCGGTCGCCGCCGAGAAGATGAAGATCAGCGCCTGACGCGGATCGCCCGGGGCCGGCTCCCGGGCAAAGGGGCGGTCGTCCAATCGGACGGTCGCCCTTTTCTTTGCGGCCGACGGGCCGGGAATCGTCTTCCGCGCCGGTTCAGCCCCTTGTGCCTGCCCCCGCGCATGCCATATTTTCAATCCTGTCATGCAGCGGCTTACAACAACCATGGCTGATCGCCGAGATGGCGACGGCACCGACGACGACGGCAATGGTGGCTCCGGGGGCGGCTCGGGGCTCGGTGTCGCCACGCGCACGCGCACCCGCACCAAACAGCCGACGCCCTACCGCGTCCTGATGCTCAACGACGACTATACGCCGATGGAATTCGTCGTGCTGTGTCTCCAGCGCTTCTTCCGCATGAACATGGAGGAAGCGACCCGCGTCATGCTCCACGTCCATCAGCGCGGCGTGGGCGTGTGCGGCGTCTTTTCCTACGAGGTGGCCGAAACCAAGGTCGGCCAGGTGATCGACTTCGCCCGCGCCAACCAGCACCCGCTGCAATGCACGCTGGAAAAGGCCTGACTTGATACCCCCGCCCTCCCGGCGGGGTCAGGATCGGCCGCTCACCGCCCCGGCGGCAGCCATCCCAGGTCGAGCTTGTTGTAGCGATCGACATAATTGGTCTCGCGCGCCAACGCCGCCTCGTCGCGGATCACCACGCGCCCCGATTCGCGCGCGATCATGCCGTCTTCCTCCAACTGCCGCAGCATCCGGTTGACGTGCACCGCGGTCAGCCCGGTGGCATCGCCGATCTCCTCCTGCGTCAGGCGCAAGGGGAAGATCGCATCGATATCCATGTCGGCACGCCGCATCCGGTTACGCAGGTCGAGCAGCAGCGTCGCGACCCGCGCGCGCGCCGAGGTCCGCCCCAGCCCGGCCATCCGGTCCGTCGCCGCCACCCGCTCGATCTGGTTCAACACCAGGAGCAGGCATAACAGGCGCGGATGCTCCTCCGACAGCCGCGCGATCGTCGACCGGTCGATCACCGACAACACCGCCGTCGACAGGGCCACCACCGTATCCGGCGACCCGCGATACACCAGCGCCGACAGCGCAAAGATGTCGCCCGGAAACAGGAAGCGCACGATCTGCCGGCTGCCGTCGTCCAGGAGGACATAAGCCATCATCATGCCCTCCCGCACGACGAACAGTTCGTCCATCCGGTCATGCTCGCGCAGCAACACCGCGCCCCGCGACACGGTGCGCGTCCGCTCTTCGATCTGAATCAAGGTGTTGCGTTCGCCCGGGGTCAATTCGACCATTCGGTGGAAGCGATCGGCGAGGCCGCTGCGTGGCACTATTCCTATTCCCCCAATCGGCTCCGAGCCTTAGCCAAGGAAGGGATTTGCCTGCATTGACATCGATCAAGGCAGGACAGGAGCCTTGGCGCTTCGTCATTGCTTGCGCTAGGGACGGGGGATGGATCGCATTCTCATTCGCGGCGGACAGCGACTCGCCGGGCGCCTCCCGATTTCCGGTGCCAAGAACGCCGCACTCACCCTCCTCCCCTGTGCGCTGCTGACGGACGAACCGCTCACCCTGCGCAACCTGCCGCGCCTCGCCGATGTCGATGGCTTCGGCCACCTTCTGAACCAGTTGGGTGCCTCGACCGCGATCGAGGGAACGCGCCCCGACGAATTCGGCCGGGTGATGACGATCCGCGCCGGCCGCCTGACCTCGACCGAGGCGCCCTATGACATCGTGCGCAAGATGCGCGCCTCCATCCTCGTCCTCGGCCCCATCCTGGCGCGGGCCGGTGTCGCGCGCGTGTCGCTGCCCGGTGGCTGCGCGATCGGCAACCGCCCGATCGATCTCCACCTGAAGGCGCTGGAGGCGATCGGCGCCCAGATCGAGCTGACCGCCGGCTATGTCGAGGCGTCCGCGCCCGGCGGCCGGCTGTCGGGTGGGCGCTACACCTTCCCCGTCGTCTCGGTCGGCGCGACCGAGAATGTGCTGATGGCCGCCGCCACCGCCAAGGGCACCAGCGTGATCGGCAACGCCGCGCGCGAGCCCGAGATCGTCGACCTGTGCAACCTGCTCGTCGCGATGGGCGCCCGGATCGACGGCATCGGCACCGAAACGCTGACGATCGAGGGCGTCGATCGCCTGCACGGCGCCACCTATGCGGTGATGCCCGACCGGATCGAGGCGGGCTCCTATGCCTGTGCCGCGGCGATCACCGGCGGCGACATCGAACTGGTCGGCGCCCACGCCCCCGACATGGAGGCGACGCTCGCCGCCCTGCGCGAAGCCGGCGTGACCGTGGAGGAGAAGCCCGGCGCGATCCGCATCGCGGCGGATGGCCCGCTCAGGCCGCTGACGCTCTCCACCGCACCCTTTCCGGGCTTTGCCACCGACATGCAGGCGCAGTTCATGGCGATGCTCCTGAAGGCGGAGGGCACCAGCGTCCTGACCGAGACGATCTTCGAGAACCGCTACATGCACGTCCCCGAACTGGCGCGCATGGGGGCCAGCGTGCAGGTGCATGGCCGCACCGCCATGGTGAAGGGCGGCGAGCCGCTGGTCGGCGCCCCCGTCATGGCGACCGACCTGCGCGCCTCGATGAGCCTCATCATCGCCGGCCTGGCCGCCGAGGGCGAAACCTCGGTCGCGCGCGTCTATCACCTCGACCGCGGCTATGAGCGGCTGGAGGAGAAGCTCTCCGCCGTCGGCGCCGACATCGAACGCGTCAGCGACGGCTGATCACGGACCAGCCCTCTCCCCATACGGGGAGAGGGAGGGGCCCATCGCGCCAGCGATGGGAGGGTGAGGGGCCGCCAAACAGCGCAACGTCAATCGTCACCCCGCCCCCAAACCGCAATCGATTCGCAACAGGCTCCATTCGGCATCCCGCTCGTTGAGCGAGGCAAAGCCTTACCTGGAGCAATATCATGGATCATGACGCCCTGAACGCCGGCAACGGCGGCGAGACGCATCAGCGCAGCGACGCCGATCATCCGGTCCTCACCACCAACCAGGGCGTCGCGATCGCCGACAACCAGAACCAGCTCAAGGCCGGCCCGCGCGGCCCCGTGCTGCTCGAAGACCATGTCTATCGCGAGAAGATCAACCATTTCGATCACGAGCGTATTCCGGAGCGTATCGTCCACGCCCGCGGCACCGGCGCGCACGGCTATTTCGAACTGACAGAATCGCTGTCCAACATCACCACCGCCGACATCTTCCAGCGCCCCGGCGAGCGCGTGCCCGTCTTTACCCGCTTCTCTACGGTGGCGGGCGGCGCCGGATCGGTGGACACCCCGCGCGACGTGCGTGGCTTTGCGGTGAAATTCTACACCAAGCAGGGTAATTGGGATCTGGTCGGCAACAACATCCCCGTCTTCTTCATCCAGGACGCGATCAAATTCCCCGACCTGATCCACGCCGCCAAGATGGAGGCCGATCGCGGCTATCCGCAGGCGGCGACCGCGCACGACACCTTCTGGGACTTCATCTCGCTGATGCCCGAATCGACCCACATGATCATGTGGGCGATGTCGGACCGTACCCTGCCGAAAAGCTTCGCGACGATGGAGGGGTTCGGCATCCACACCTTCCGCTTCGTCAACAAGGCGGGCCAGTCGACCTTTGTGAAGTTCCACTGGAAGCCCAAGGCCGGGCTGCAATCGACCATCTGGGACGAGACGGTGAAGATCGCCGGCGCCGATCCCGATTTCCAGCGTCGCGACCTGTTCGAGCGGATCGGCCGCGGCGACTTCCCCGAATGGGAACTGGGCGTGCAGTTGTTCGACGAGGAATTCGCCAACGCGCAGCCCTATGACGTGCTCGATTCGACCAAGATCATCCCGGAGGAAGTGCTGCCGGTGAAGATCGTCGGCCGCATGGTGCTCGACCGCTATCCTGACAATTTCTTTGCCGAAACCGAGCAGGTTGCCTTCTGCCCCAGCAACGTCGTGCCGGGCATCGACTTCACCAACGATCCCCTCCTCCAGGGTCGGCTCTTCTCCTATCTGGACACGCAATTGTCGCGTCTCGGCGGGGTCAACTTCACCCAGATCCCGGTCAACCAGCCCAAGAACGTCCCCGGCGATCACCCCTTCGCCAATCTGCAGCGCGACGGCCATATGCAGATGCAGGTGTTCAAGGGCCGCGCCAATTACGAGCCCAACAGCCTGCATCTGGCGGGCGAACCCGGCGGCCCGCGCGAGGACCCGGCGGGCTTCAAGACCTATCCGTCGGAAGAAGAGGGCGCCAAGCTGCGCATCCGTCCCGAAAGCTTTGCGGATCATTACAGCCAGGCGCGGCTGTTCTTCCGCTCGCTCGACCCCGCCGAACAGGCGCATCTGGCGTCTGCGATCGTGTTCGAACTGTCCAAGGTCTCGCTCGAACATGTCCGCATTCAGATGATGGCGAACCTGCGCAACGTGGATGAAACGCTGGCGACCCGCGTCGCCGACGGCCTCGCCATGGACCTGCCCGAGGCGTCGCCGACGGCGGCTCCGGTGATCGACATGGACGTATCGCCGGCGCTGCGCATCATCCGTGGCCCGCTGGAAAAGCATACGCTCAAGGGCCGCACCGTCGGCATCCTCATCGCCGACGGCACCGACGCGGCCGCGTTGAAGACGGTAAAGGCGGGTGTCGAGGATGCCGGCGGCACCCCGATGCTGATCGCGCCCAAGGTCGGCGCCGTGCCGCTGTCCGATGGCGCAAAGGTCAAGGCCGACGCGCAACTCTTCGGCCAGCCTTCGGTCACCGTCGATGCGATCGCGGTGATCCTGAGCGAAGAGGCCTGTGCGAAACTGGTCAAGGAAGGCGCCGCGGTACAATTCGTCATGGACGCCTTCGGCCATCTGAAGGCGATCGGCCACAACGCCGCCGCGCAACCTCTGCTCGACAAGGCCGGCGTCGAACCGGACGAGGGCGTGGTGGATCTCGACGGCTTCGTCGACGCCGCCAAGAAGCGCTACTGGGACCGCGAACCCAAGGTCCGCACGCTGGCGTGATATCCAACCTCCCTCTCCCCTCCGGGGAGCATCAGGTGAACAGCGCCCCGCGCTGTTCAGCCCATGCCGGGGGCATGGGCGACCTGATGCTGGAAGGGGCCCGCTGCCGCAAGGCAGTGGGAAGGGTGAGGGGCCGCCAAGCTACGCAAGGTAGCTGACGACGCGCAACGCAACCCGGGTAAGGCTAGAGGCGAAAGCGATAAGTTTTGTGCTCCCCCTCCGCTTCAGGGGAGAGGCTCGGCCTGTACAATCTTGATCGCGTTTGACTCTAGATCCACCCCTCCGCCACCAGCGTCGGAACCGCCCCCCGCGCCACCGGTGCCTCGACCCCGCCGGGCAGCACCAGCCGGTAGTTGCGCCCCTCGCGCCGTACCCGCTCCACCGCATCCCGCGCGACCCACCAGCTGCGATGCACCTGTGCGCCCGCCAGCGGCGCGGTTTCCGCCACCGCGTCGCGCATCCGCATCAGGATCAGCGCCGAGCCATAGGCGCCGTGCGCGCGGACATAATGGTCCTCCATCTCCAGCGCGTGCAGCGCCGGCCCGAACCCCGGCGGCAACCGTTCGAACAATGCCGGCCCGACCGGCTCCGCCACCACCGGCTCCGGTTCCGGCTCTGCCAGGACCGACGCCGCCCCCCGCCGCCGCCGCGCGACCCACAACATCACCGTCCCGATCGCACCCACCAGCCCCACATTGACGTACAGCGCCAAGGCCTGCTCCGGCGTCGGCCAGCGCGTGGTATAGCCGATCTGGCCCACCACCCACACCAGCGCGGTCATCGGCACGCTCGCCACCACACCCGCCGCCGCCCACATCGCCGCCTCCGGCAGCGCCAGCCGCGCCGCCACCCGGCTCGCCGCCATCATCGCCGGATGATAGAGTGCATAGCCCGCCACCATCAGCGTCACCCAGTAGACCAGCCGAAACGCCACGCTCCCGGCAAACGTCCCGAACGGCCCCATCAGCGCGAGCAGCAACCCGATCGCGAGCATGATCGACAGATCGATGAGGAAACGGCGGGCCTGCGGCATGACGGAGGCAAGTCCTACCGCCCGTTCACGCTTCGCGAAATGGCAAAGCTGCACGGCTCACGCAGCAGGCGGCCGGTCCACGCACCCGCGCTGGCGAGCGAACCGTCGGCAGACAGGATGGCCCCGACACCGCCATCAAGGATCGCGCCGATGACCAGCCTGCCCCTCCCGATCGCCTTCCCGCCCCGTCGCACGCGGCGCGACCTGTCGCCCGCGATGCGCGCCATGGTGCTGGTCGCCGGTGGCGGGCTCAGCGCGATGGCGGCCGTGGCGCTCGGCCGTGCCGCCCTCGGCCTCGCGCCCGCCGCCCCGGCGGTGCGCGAAGTGGCGGTGGCGCTCCACCTCGCCACGGTGCTGCCCGCCCTGCCCCTCGGCCTCTACCTGCTACTCGCCCGCAAAGGCGGCCCCCGCCACCGCCTGCTCGGCAAGGTCTGGGTCTTGCTGATGCTCGTCGCGGCCCTGTCCGCACTCGGCATCCGCCACCTCAACCACGGCCAGTTCAGCGCGATCCACCTGTTCGTGCCCCTGACCGTCATCGGCCTGTGGCGTGCCGTCGCCTCCGCGCGATCGGGCCGGATCGGCACGCACCGCACCACCATGATCGCCCTTTATCTCGGCGGGCTGATCGGCGCGGGTGCCTTCGCCTTTGCCCCCGCGCGCATCATGGGCCTGTGGCTGTTCGGCTGACCGATCAGGTCACCATCCGCCGCAGCGCCTCGATCCGGTCCGCTTCCGCGGCGGGCTTGTCCAGGCGGATGCGCGCGATCCGGGGAAAGCGCATCGCGATCCCCGATTTGTGCCGCTTTGATTCGTGGATCGAATCGAACGCGATCTCCAGCACCAGCGTCTTCTCCACCTCGCGCACCGGGCCGAAGCGGTGCACGGTATGGCCGCGCACGAAACGGTCCAGTTCGCGCAACTCCTCGTCGGTGATCCCCGAATAGGCCTTGCCGACCGGCAGCAGCTCGCCCTCCTCGGTCCAGCAGCCGAAGGTATAGTCGCTATAATAGCTCGACCGCCGCCCGCTGCCGCGCTGCGCGTACATCATCACGCAGTCCGCGGTCAGCGGATCGCGCTTCCATTTATACCACAGCCCGGTGCGCCGCCCCGTCACATAGGGCGAATCGCGCCGTTTCAGCATCATGCCCTCGATCGCGGCATCGCGCGCGGTGGCGCGGATCGCCTCCAGCGCGGTGAAGTCCGCCGCCTCGATCACCTGGCTCAGATCGAACCGGTCGGGGTCGAGCGGTGCCGCGACCGCTTCCAGCCTCCGGCGCCGCTCGGTCCATGGCAGGGGGCGCAGATCCTCGTTCCCATCGAACAGGATGTCGTACAGGCGGACAAAGGCCGGATATTCCTCCAGCATCTTGCCCGACACCGTCTTGCGGCCCAGCCGCTGTTGCAGCGCGTTGAAGCTGGCCGCGCCCCCGCCATCCTCCAGCGTCCCGCCCTGATGCTCGCCCTTGACCAGCAATTCGCCGTCGACCGCGCCGATCCCGGTAAAGGCAGCGGCGACATCGGGAAAGCTGCCCGTCACATCGTCGCCGGTCCGGCTGTAGAGCCGGGTGGCACCCGCGACATGGACGATCTGCACGCGGATGCCGTCCCACTTCCACTCCGCGGCATAGTCCTTCAGGTCGACGCGCAGATCCTCCAGCGGATGCGCCAGCATGAACGGCCGGAACACCGGCACGTCCGCGGGCGTCGGTTGCGCGCCGGTACCCTCGGCCCAGGCGAACAACGCCGGATAAGGCGGCACCAGTCCGTGCCACACCTCCTCCACCGCATCGACATCCAGTCCGAACGCATCGGCCAGCGCCGTCTTGGCCAGCCGCGCCGACACGCCGATCCTGAGCGACCCCGTCGCCATCTTGAGCAGGGCGAAGCGTTCCTCGGCATTCAGCCGGTCGAGCATTCCGGCCAGCGCCGCCGGTGCATCCGATCGTGACAGATGCATCAACCGGTCGACCACATCCGCCACCGACAGCGGGGCATTCTCCACCGGCCGGTCGGGCTCTGGCCACAGCAGCGACACCGTCTCCGCGGTATCGCCGACATAGTCGCGGCTCATGCGGAACAGCACGGGGTCGATCCGCGCCTCGATCAGCGCCCGGATCAGTGCGGGCTTCACCGCCGGCAGGTCCAGGTCGCCGGTCAGTGCCGCCATCGCCCAACCCCGATCGGGGTCGGGCGTGGCGCGCAGGTAATCGGCGATCAGCCTCAGCTTGGCATTGCGCGACCGCGTATAGATCAGCGAATCGAGAAGCGCGGCAAAGGCCTGCATCACCGGGCCGTTCGTCAGTCGATCGCGTTCTTTACCGATTTACCCGCGACCAGCCCCAGCACGAGGAAGATCAGGAACAGGGCCAGCGCGATAAAGAACAGCACCTTGGCGATGCCGACGAACGCACCACCGATCCCGCCGAAGCCGAGCGCACCCAGGATCAATCCGAGGATCAGAAAAGTGACGGCAAGTTTCAGCATGGTGGTTCCTCCTGACGGTTATGCTCCCACAACCGGTCAGGAGGTCGTTGCGTTCCCGATCAGAGATCGGGCTATGGAGAACGCGCCGACGCGCGTTTTGCGGTGGCCTGAAACCTCGCCCTCTTGCGAGTTTTCAAAAAGAGTATCAGCCCTTGCGGCTGGCCTCGAACAGGAACCAGGCACGTTCCTCGGCCTGATCGGTCCATTCGTCGACGATGCCACTGGTCGCATTGTCCTTGGCGTCCTCGGCGGCGTCCTTGACCGCGCGGAACCGGTCGACCAGCTTCAGATTGTCGTCGCGTAGCTCGGCCAGCATGTCGCCGGCCCCCACGAACTCGCGGTCGTTGTCGGCGATGGTCTGGCGGCGCGCGATGTCGCCGATCGAACGCAGCGTGACATTGCCGGTCTTGCGCACCCGCTCCGCGATCGCGTCGGTCACGCCCAGGATCTGCGCAGCCTGATCGTCCAGCAACAGGTGGTAATCCCGAAAATGCGGGCCCGATACGTGCCAATGGAAATTCTTCGTCTTCAGATACAGCGCATAGCAATCCGCCAGTGCGCCGTTCAGCGCATCGGCGACGCTGGCGGTGTCGTTGCGGTTCAGGCTGCTCGGCGTTTCGAGCGCCGGGTTGGTATCGGCCATCGGAAAGCTCCCGGATGATGGTTGGAATTTGTTGCGTGAACGATCCGATGGCCGAATGGCTCCGACCCGTTCACGCGCAAAACCCGCGCTGTTTGATCGACCCGCTAGATCAATCGCAATCCGGACAACCCGAATATCACGCCCAGCATCAGGCACAGGACCGCCCCGCCCTGCCGGATGCGATCGCGCGGCAGGCGGCACCAGTCGCGCTCGCCCATCACCGCCGCGGCGCCCAGCACCGCGATCCCGCCCAGCGTCGCGCCGACCACCGCCAGCCATGGCATCGTCGATCGGATCGCGATGGCGCCCACCACGAATTGCAACCCGTCGCCAAAGCACAGGATGAACAGCCCGAGCAGGCTGGTCGCAAAGGCGCCCAGCCGCCACCGCGCCAGCCGCTCCGGCGGCTTTTGCGCAAACAGCGCGCCGCCGCCCTGCAACACCAGTGCCATGGCCAGCAGGAGGTCGCGCGCCGCGGGCGTCAGCATTCCCGCGATCGCCAGTCCCGCCGCCACCGCGATCCCGCTAGCCGCCGCCAATGCGACCAGCGCGGCCAGCATCACCGTAGCGGGGGCGCGGTATCGGTCGGCCAGGATCGCCGCCAGCCAGGCGGGTCGGTCCCCCGCCTGCACCACCAGCGCGGCGACCAGCGCCGCCATCAGTGCGTCCATCAGCGACGCATCAGGCGGCCAACCGCACCGAACAGGCCGCGGCAAAGGCATGCGCGGCATCCAGATCGTCGCGCCCGCTCGCCACCGCCTCGTCCAGCATCGCCAGCCAGCCGTGCAGCAATGGCCCACGCTCGCCGCGTGCCAGCGCATGGTCCAGGAAATGCGCGACGGTGACCGCCGGCGCCATGCCGTGGCGGTGGGCAATGCGGCGGATGGCGTCCACTTCGGCCGCCATGTCGGACACCGCGGCATAGGGCGCGCGCACATCCAGCGCCGCGATTCGCGCCGCCAGCTCGATACGGATCATGTCCCGCGATTCGCCCGGCATCCCACATCCTCTCTCGTCCTGTTATGCTGTGGTTTATGCCACGCAGCACGTAAAGGGGCGTTTAATCGGAGCGGGCCGGCACCGCGAAACGCCCCTCGGCGCGTTTAAAGGACCCTCGAAGCTTGACTCATTGCCCGGCATGCGCCATGCGCCGCGGCTGATAGGAGCGGCGGCGCGTGCTGCCGCTTTCGCATTTTCAAGCTTACAGGATTCAGGTCATGGCAAAGCCGACCACCGTCAAGATCAAGCTCGTCAGCTCGGCCGACACCGGCTTCTTCTACGTCACCAAGAAGAACCCGCGCACCAAGACCGAGAAGCTGAGCTTCAACAAGTATGATCCCGTCGTGCGCAAGCATGTCGAGTTCAAGGAAGCCAAGATCAAGTAAGCCCCGCCGGGCGGCCCGTCCGCCCGCATGGCTGCCTGACGGCACCGACAAGCCGCGATCCCGCCCGGGATGCGCGGCTTTTTGGCGTTAGGCGTTATCGTGGGAAGTACCTGGCCGAGGACGATTTTATTTCCACCAGTTCGTGTCGAGTAGAGATCGAGTAGCTCCGCAGGAGCGTATCGAGAGCGCGTATCGAGACATGCCCCCTGTCTCTCGATACACCGTCTCGATACACGGCTGCGCCGCTACTCGACGGTTACTCGAGACGAACGAATCAAGACGATGTTACCCTGCTATGATACCGCCGTTCACCCTGAGCGAAGTCGAAGGGCATGCGAGCCACCTGGCCTTCGACTTCGCTCAGGCCGAACGGATGATGCGTCGGATTTCACGCACCATGCTTTAAGCACGTAAAGCTCGCCTCGCCCCTTCATCACACCCACAAACGAAAAGGGCCGGAGCATCGCTGCCCCGACCCTTTTCGGTAACCGCATGCAAAGGCTCGATCAGCCCTCGTAATCGGCGCCCAGATTCTGGTTGCGCGGCGGCGCGGCCGCGGTCAGGCGCAGCGCCTCGGCCGAGGCCTGGAGGTTGCCGACCGCATCGACCTCGTCGTCATCGTCCATCTGCACGCGCTGCAGGCCGTTGATGACCGATTCTTCCAGATGCGCGGGCCGCACCGTTTCCTCGGCGATCTCGCGCAGCGCAACCACCGGGTTCTTGTCGCGGTCGCGATCGAGGGTGAGGTCCGCTCCGCCCGAAATCTGCCGCGCACGCTGCGCGGCGAACAGGACCAGATCGAACCGGTTGGGAATCTTGTCGACGCAATCCTCGACGGTGACGCGCGCCATGCCGTGTCCTTCTTGAACAACGATGGGATGAAAGCGCAGCGCTTAGCCCCGTTGCCGGCAAAAGTCAAAGATTGCGCGCCATGCAACGCGGGGGGCCACCGAATCGTTACGCCTTGGTTATGTCCGACGACGCCGGTTCCTCCTCCGACTCTGCCCCCCAGCCGGTCTTTACCGTGGAGGGAAACCGGCTGACCCTGCTCGATACCGGCCCCCGCCGGCTGGATGCGGTGCTGGACCTGATCGACCGCGCCCGCCGCTCGCTGCGCATTCTCTATTATATCTATGCCGATGACGATGCCGGTCGCCGGGTCAACGCCGCGCTGATCGCCGCTGCCCGGCGCGGCGTGGCGGTATCGCTGATCGTCGACGGCTTCGGCAGCGACGACGCGGACGCGGATTTCTTCCAGCCGCTGGAACAGGCCGGCATCCGGGTCTGCCGCTTCGAACCGCGGCTGGGGCGCCGCTATCTGCTGCGCAACCATCAGAAGCTGGCGCTGGCCGATGCGGAGGATGCCGGGAACGCGCGAATCATCGTCGGCGGCTTCAATATCGAGGATGATTATTTCGGCACGCCTGCCGAACAGGCCTGGCGCGACCTCGGGCTGCTGGTGGAGGGGGATGCCGCCGCGCGACTGGCCGGCTATTTCGATGCGCTGCAGGATTGGGTCCGCCAGCCGAACGGCAAGATGCGCCACCTGAACCGCGCGCTGGCGCATTGGAGCGAGCGGCAGGGCGCCCTGCGCTGGCTGATCGGCGGCCCCACCCGCCATCTGTCCCCCTGGGCGCGCACCGTGCGGCACGACATGCGCCGCGGACACCGGATCGACCTGATCGCCGCCTATTTCACCCCCAGCCCGACCATGCTGCGCCGCCTCGACAAGGCGGGACGGCGCGCCGCACAGGTCCGCGTCGTCACCGCCGCCAAGTCGGACAACGGCGCCACCATCGCCGCGGCGCGCTTCACCTATGCCGGTTTGCTGCGCAAGGGCGTGCACATCTACGAATATCAACCGACCAAGCTGCATACCAAGCTCTACGTCATCGACGATGCCGTCCATATCGGCTCCGCCAATTTCGACATGCGCAGCCTGTTCATCAACCTGGAACTGATGATCCGCATCGAGGACGCGGCCTTTGCCGCGCATGTCCGCGGCTATGTCGATGGCGAGATCGCCCGGTCGGAGGAGATCACGCCGGATCTCTACAAGACACGCACCGGCTGGCTGCAACGCGCCCGCCAGTTCACCGCCTATCTGCTCCTCGCGGTCATCGACCCCAATGTTTCCCGCCGCCTGAATTTCGGCATCGACGGCCAGCCGGGCTGAAGACGGACGATCTGAAGTCCATCCGTTCGTCTCGAGTAGCCGTCGAGTAGCGGCGCAGCCGCGTATCGAGACGGTGTATCGAGAGACACGCCGCTCAGGCCCCCTCGTCCCGCAATGGTCGCGCCAGCAGGTCGCCGATCACCGTATCCACCGCCTCGCCGCCCAGCAGGCGGCACACCGCATCGGTCACCGGCATGTCGACGCCCACGCCCGCCGCCGCCTCGCGCAGCACGGGCGCGGTAAAGGCGCCCTCCGCCACCGTGCGCCGGTCCGCCAGCAGCGCCGCCGCCGACTGCCCCCGGCCAAGTCCCAGCCCCAGCGAGAAATTGCGCGACGCGACGGACGAACAGGTCAGCACCAGGTCGCCCAGTCCCGACAGCCCGGCCAGCGTCACCGCATCGGCCCCGCGCGCAAGGCCGAAGCGCGTCATTTCGGCAAAGCCCCGCGCGATCAGCGCGGCGCGCGCATTCTGGCCCAGCCCCGCCCCCTCCACGACGCCGCACCCGATCGCCAGCACGTTCTTCACCGCGCCACCGATCTCGGCCCCCACCACATCGGCGCTGGCATAGGGGCGGAACTGCGGCGTCGCCAGCCACTCGGCCAGTTGCGCGCGCAAGGCGGGCGCGGCACAGGCCAGCGTCACCGCGGTGGGCAGGCCGCGCGTCACCTCATGCGCAAAGGTAGGCCCCGACAGCACCGCGATCGGCGAGCGCGGATGCTCCTCGGCCGCCACCTCGCTCATCAACCGGTGGCTGCCCGCCTCGATCCCCTTGGAACACAGCACCAGCGCCTGGCCATGCGCGGGCAGCGTCGCCAGCACCGATCGCATCGCCTGCGCCGGCGTCACCACCAGATTGACCGGCGCCTGCGCGACATGGGCCAGGTCGCCCGTCGCCCGGATGCGCGGCGACAGCGGAATGCCCGGCAGATAGGGCGCATTCTCCGCCATTGCGTTGATCGCCGCCACCAGCGCCGGGTCGCGCGCCCACAGCCGCACCTCATGCCCCGCGCTCGCCGCGACCTGCGCCAGCGCAGTGCCCCAGGCGCCCGCGCCGATCACGCCGATCGTCTCGCTCACGCCTTCACCCCCGCCCCGCGCACCGCCTCGGCATCCGGGTCCAGCGGCCAGCGCGGGCGCGCGGCGACGTCCAGCGGATCGGTCAGCCCGGCGGCGAAGCGCTCCACCCCGGCCCAGGCGATCATCGCGGCATTGTCGGTGCACAGCCATCCCGGCGGCGCGACGAAGCGCAAGTCATGCTCCGCCGCCAGCGCCTCCAGCGCGCCCCGCACCGCGCCGTTCGCCGCGACCCCGCCCGCCACCACCAGCGCAATCGCCTGCGGCGCCACCGCCAGCGCCCGTCGCGTCCGGTCGATCAGGCACTCGACCACCGCCAACTGGAACGATGCGGCGATATCGGCGGGGGCATGTCCGCCCACCGCCCGCGCCACCGCGCTCTTGAGCCCCGCGAACGAGAAATGCGGCTCGGCCGCACCCTTGAGCGGCCGGGGCAGCGGCACCGCGGCGGGGTCGCCTTCCTGCGCCAGTCGCTCCACCGCCGGCCCGCCTGGATAGCCCAGCCCCAGCAGCTTGGCGGTCTTGTCGAACGCCTCGCCCACCGCATCGTCGATCGTCGCCGCCAGCCGGCGGTAGCGCCCGACGCCCTCGACCAGCAGCAACTGGCAATGCCCGCCCGACACCAGCAGCAGCAGATAGGGAAAGGCCAGGTCGCGGTCGGCCAGCCGCGGGCTCAGCGCATGGCCCTCCAGATGGTTGACCGCGATCAGCGGCTTGTTCGCCGCATGCGCCAGCGCCTTGCCCGTCACCAGCCCGACCATCACCCCGCCGATCAGCCCCGGCCCCGCCGTCGCCGCCACCGCGTCCACCTCGGCCAGCGTCACGCCGGCATCGGCGAACGCCGCCTGGATCAGCGGCTCCAGCGCCTCGACATGCGCCCGCGCCGCGATCTCGGGCACCACCCCGCCATAGGGCGCATGCGCCGCCTCCTGCCCCGCCAGCCGATGTGCCAGCACACGGCCCTCATCGGTAACCAGCGCGGCGGCGGTTTCGTCGCAGGAGGATTCCAGTCCCAGGATCAGCATGCCCGTCCCCTTAACCCTTGCGCGCGCCCGATTCCACCCGCGCCCGCTTGTCGAATCCCCCCTCGCTGCGGCAAGGGGTGCGCCATGGCAGTGTTCAGGCTCGGCACGCGCGGTTCGCCGCTGGCGCTCACCCAGGCGCGGATGGTGCGCGATGCGCTTCTGGCGGCGCATGGCTGGGGGGAGGATGCGGTGGCGATCGTCCCCATCCGCACCACCGGCGACCGGGTGCAGGACCGCGCGCTGGCCGAGATCGGCGGCAAGGCACTGTGGACCAAGGAGCTGGACCGCGCGCTGCTGGCGAACGAGATCGACGCCGCCGTTCATTCGATGAAGGATGTGGAGACGATCCGCCCCGCCGCGATCGCCATCGCCGCGATGCTGCCGCGCGCCGATGTGCGCGACCGGCTGATCGGCGCGCCCGACATCGCGAGCCTGCGTTCCGGCGCCGTCGTCGGCACCAGCAGCCCGCGCCGCCGCGCGCAGCTGCTTCGCCACCGGCCGGACCTCCGCATCGTGCTGTTCCGCGGCAATGTCGAGACGCGCCTCGCCAAGCTGACCGCGGGCGAGGCCGACGCCACGCTGCTCGCCGCCGCCGGGCTCGACCGGCTCGGCCGTGACGATGTCGGCACCGCGATCCCCACCGACACCATGCTCCCCGCCCCCGCGCAGGGCGCGGTCGGGATCGAGACGCGCGCCGACGACCATGATGCCCGCCGCATCGTCGCCGCGATCGACCACGACGATACCAGCGCCTGCGTGCTGGCCGAACGTGCGCTGCTCGCCGGGCTGGCGGCGGATTGCCATTCGCCGGTCGGCGCGATGGCCTCGCTTGCGGGCGAAACCCTGCGCCTCACCGCCGAACTGTTGACCGAGGACGGCGCGGACAGCGTCGTCGGCACGGTCGAGGGGGCGATCGACGACCCGCTCGGCGCCACCCTCGCCGCCGACCTGCTGGACCGGGCACCCCCATCGGTGCGGCGCCTGTTCGGGGCATGACGCGCCCGCTCGTGGTCGTCCGGCCGGAACCGGGCGCCACGCGCACCATGACCGCGCTCGCCGCCGCCGGTCTGGAGGCGCGGGCCGGCCCCTTTTTCGCCGTCGCGCCGGTGGCCTGGGCACCGCCCCCGCCCGGTGATTTCGACGCGCTGTTGCTGACCAGCGCACAGGCGCTGCGCCACGCCGGCCCGGCGCTAGCGACGCTCGCCGCGCTGCCCGTCGTCGCGGTCGGCCCGGCAACCGCCGCCGCCGCACGCGATGCCGGCCTTTGTGTCGCGGTGACCGGCGCCGCCGATGCCGCCGCCGCGATCGCCGCCGCCCGCGCCCGGGGCCTTGCGCGCCTGCTTCATCTTGCCGGCCGCGACCGGATCGACGGGGGGGAGGCCGTGGTCGCGATCACCGTCTATGCCGCAGAACCGATTCCCCTTTCCCCCGGCACCGTTCGCGGCTTCGCGGAAATGGACGTTCTGCTCCATTCGGCGCGTGCCGCGCGGCGGCTCGCTGCGCTGGTGGACCGCGATGGCGCCGACCGGGGCCGGATCGGCCTTCTCGCGCTCAGCCCGGCGATTCGCGACGCCGCGGGGCCGGGCTGGCGATATGCCCTTGCTGCCCCCCGGCCCGATGACGCCGCACTGGTCGCGCTCGCCTTGCAGCGGCTCGACGATTGACCGGAGTGACGGCCGGGGAGATAAAGCGCGCATGAGCGACCCCATGCCGATCGATCGACCGCGCGCGCGCGGCCCCCGTACCGGCGTGCTCGTCGCGCTCGTCCTTCTCGCCTTTGTCGCCGGCCTGATCCTGATGGGCTATGCGATGAGGAACTTCGATCGCAGCGACGCGCGCACCGCGACACAGGCACCCGTCCAGACCGCCGCCGCCCCTGCCACCCCGGCCCAGCCGGCGCCCCTTGCCGACCCCGCGACGCTGGCCACCCGCGAGGCCGCACTTGCCGGCCAGCTCGCCGCTCTGGAGGCGCGCACCGCCGCGCTGGACGCCGATACGAACGCCGCCGGTCGACAGGCGACCCGGGCCGAGGCGCTGCTGGTCGCGTTCGCCGCCCGCCGCGCGCTCGATCGCGGCCAGCCGCTCGGGTATCTCGAGGAACAGCTTCGCACCCGTTTCGGCGCGGTCGAGCCGCGCGCGGTCGGCACCGTCATCGCGGTCGCCAGCCGCCCGGTAACGCTGGAGGCCCTGCGTCAGGGTCTCGACACGCTGGCCTCGCAACTGTCCGTCGACGACAGCCAGGGCTGGTGGGAAGGGCTGCGCCAGGAACTCGCCGGCCTTGTCGTGCTGCGCCAGGCCAACAGCCCGTCCACAGCCCCCGTCGATCGCCTGACCCGCGCCCGCCACCTGCTCGATGCCGGCCAGGTCGATGCCGCGCGGGACGAAATCGCGCGCATGCCGGGCGCCGCCCGCGCCACCACCTGGGACCGCGCCGCCTACCGCTACGCCGCTGCCCGTCGCGCCCTCGACACGCTCGAAAACGCCGCCCTGATGACGCCCCCCGCCGCCCCGCCTGCCGCCCCCGCACCGCAGGCCGCCCCCCCGTCACCACCACGACCGAGGCGTCCGGCACGCGCGCCTGAGACGATGATGATTTCCTCTTCCCCGTTCGTGACGGGTGGAGGTCGAACAGGCTTGCAGAGCCGTTTCGGGAAATCACGTCGATGGACGGCCCCGCACACTGCAGCCGGATGACATCACCCTGATCCGTTCGTGTCGAGTAGAGATCGAGTAGCTTCGCAGGAGCGTATCGAGACAGTGCCAGACGCGGCGACGTGTCTCTCGATATCAGCTTTGCGCCCCCCCCCAGGGAGGGGCCCGGCCAGTACAATCTTGATCGCGTTTGACTCTAACGCCCACCAAGCCGGTCGATCAGCGCCATCGCGCCGTGGGGGGCGCGCACCTTGGCGCCGTTGATGAAGAACAGGAACACGTCGCGCGGAACGATCGGTGCCGCTTCACTGCCGATGCAGGTCATCCCCGCCGGCACGCCACCTTTGGCCCACCCCACCGCGGCAGCCCCCCACCCGTCGAGCGCCGCCGGGGCATAGCCGGCCGGTTCGTCCTCCACCGCATTCTCCAGCCGGGCATAGACAAAGTCGCTTGTGGCATCGGGAAAGGTCGGCGCACCCTCGCTGTCGTCGAAGACCACCGCGACGTTCGCCGCGCGGGCCATCGCGACGAAGTCAGGCGTCTGGAAGCTCTCATGCCGGACCTGCACCGCGTGACGCAGCGCCACCCCGTCATGCTGCTTCGGCAACAGCGCCAGGAACGCGCCGATATCGTCCGGATCGAAACGCTTGGTCGCCATGAACTGCCACAGGACCGGCCCCAGCCGGTCGCCGAGCTCGACGATGCCCTGCCCGATGAAGCGCATCACCGACTCGCCCGCCTCGGCCAGTACCTTGCGGTTGGTGGCATAGCGCGACGCCTTCAGCGCGAAGACGAAGCCATCCGGCACCGCCTTTGCCCAGCCAGCGAAGCTCGCCGGCTTGAAGCTTGAATAATAGGTGCCGTTGATCTCGATCGCGGTCAGCTTCGACGCGGCATATTCCAGTTCGCGCTTCTGCGGCCATTTCGGTGGATAGAAGCTGTCCCGCCATGGCTCATAGGTCCATCCCCCGATGCCGACGCGAATCGTGCCACTGGTCATGGGCGCAGCATAGGCGATCACGCCATCGCGAAACATGCGGACGTCACCCGCTGCCCGGAAAAATCATTGTGGTTATAAAAGACACGGTGGTGGAAAGATCTGCGTTAGCGCCTCGTTATCGATCCATTTTCGTTTGAAACTAACCCTTTCGGGTGTCAGCCTTCCGGAGAAAGCGGGCTGCGAGCGCCCGCTATCCGGGGGTTTCCATGATCAAGTCGTGCAAGAGCGCAATCCTTTTCGCGGTGCTGTGTACCACGTGCCTCGTGTCCTCGCCGGTTCTGGCCCAGACTGCACCATCGTCGCCACCGCCGCCGCCGGCCGGTGGCTATTATATGGCGAATGGCACCAGAACCGCGGACTATGCCGCCGCGATCGCGTCCTGGCGCAAGGATGCGCAGTTTTCCGTCGATTATTCCAAGGCCTATCTGGGCATGGAGCATGCCTATGTGCTGGGGCTCAGCGGGCGTGGTCAAACGATCGGCATCAACGACGCAGGCGTGCTGACCACCCACCCCCAGTTCCAGGGCGCCGGCAAGATCACCGGGCTGCGCACCGTGGTGCCCGCCGCCTATGGTAATGACGGCCTGATCAATCCGCGCCGCCGGTGGGAAGGCCATGGCACCCACGTCGCCGGCACTGCGGCGGGCAGCCGGGTCGACGGCCTCCCCATGTTCGGCAACGCCTTCAACGCCAACATCTACTCTGCGACCGCCAATTTCGCGGCCGGCGACTTCCTGTGGTATAAGGATCAGGTGATCGACGGCACGTTGGTCAGCACCCCGCGGGAGAATATCGTCAATCTCGCCAGTACCGGTCAGGTTCGTATCATCAACAACAGCTGGGGCAGCGGCAATTCACTGCCCTATGATGCGCCGCTGACCACCGTGCTTCAACAATTCCGTCAGGATCTCGGCACCTTCTACGATCCTGTTCTGAAGAACGACGTGCTGGTCGTCTTTTCGGCCGGTAACGGATCGGGCGTCCATGCCAGCGTGGATGCGGTTGCCCCGTTTTCTGACCCGCGTCTGCGCGGCAACTGGCTGTCGGTCGCCAATTATCAGGCGAACCTGACCGCCACGCCCTCGACCAGCTTCTGTGGGCAAACCGCAACTTGGTGCGTGTCGGGACCGGGCAGCAACATCGTCTCCTCGGTTCCAGCCTACGAGTTCGACCGTCAGGGCATCCAGAGCCAGTATACCCGCGCCGCCTATCCCACGCTCTATGCAGCGACCACCGTGGCGGCGTTGCAGAGCGCTGCGGTCAACCGCTTCATCGCGGTGCTGAACGAGTATCTCGGCGCCAAGGACGCAGCGCAACGTGCCGGTGTCGCCTTTGACGAAACCGCCGCCCGCCGCCGCGTTGCGCAGGAGGCAGTCGCCATCACCCTGATCGCGGGCAGCCGCCTGAACACCCCCGATGGCGTGACGGCCAACTTGGCCGGCATCTTGGCGGGCAATCTCGACATCCTGACGCCCGAATTTTCCAGCGCGGTGCTGGTCGAGGCGGATGCGATGATGACCACCATGCTCGGCCGCTTCATCCGCTACACCGGTCCCGGCTATGCCGCCTATACCGGCACGTCGATGGCCGCGCCCAATGTTTCGGGCTTTGCCGCGGTGCTGATGGAGGCCTTTCCTGAATATAACACGCCGCTGATTTCCGATATCCTCGTGTCCAGCTCCAGGGATCTGGACACGCCGGGCGTGGACCTGAAATCGGGCTGGGGCGCACCGCAGATGGATGTGGCCCTGCGCGGTCCCACCGCCCTGCGCGCCGTGCGCGACGTCACGGTCGCGGCGGGCACGGTGGACGTGTGGAGCAACGACATCGCCGACGCGCGCACCCGCTATTCGGCAGAAGTGCTGCAGGCCTTTCCCAACGATATCGGCGGCCTCGTCAAGAAGGGCGGCGGCGAGCTGATCCTGACCGGCAACAGCGGCTATACCGGGCTGACCCGCATCGAACAGGGTCTGCTGACCGTCAACGGCCAGTTGCGCAACTCGGCGCTCACCCTTGTCGCGGGCGGCACGCTGGGCGGCACCGGGCGGATCGCGACGCTCAATGCCACCGGCGGCACCGTTTCGCCCGGCGCGGCGGCCGGCGGGATCGGCACGCTGACCGTCGCGGGGAACGCCACGCTGGGTGCGGGCAGCCAGTTGCTGATCGATGTCGGCACCCCCGGCCAGTCGGACCAGCTGGCCGTGACGGGTGGGCGCCTGCAACTGAACGGCGGCACGCTGGCGCTGCGTGCCGCCGGCGGCCGGCCGCTCCTGTATGACGAACGCTACACCGTCGCCACCGCAACCGGGGGCGTCGCGGGCAGCTTCGCCACCCCGCAGGCACTCAGCGCGATCCTCTTCCCCAGCCTGTCCTACGGCCCGAACGCCGTCACCATGCGCATCGCCGCCGGCCGCTACGCCGACATCGTCTCCGCCACCCCGGTGCAGACCGCCTATGCGCGCCTCCTCGACGGCAATCGCGGCGCCTATGCCAATCTGCGCGGCACCTACGACCTGCTCGACGTGCAGAACGCCACGACGATTCGCACCAGCCTGGAGGGTCTGGCCCCGCGCACCGAAACCACGAAGCGGGCGCTGGGCACCGCCGCGATCGACCATATGGCGCGCTTCTATCGCGACCGTCTGGCCGCTTTGCGGCCCGGTTCGGGCGGCGGCGGCACCGTGTCGACGATCGGTCGCCCCGTCGAGGTCGCGGCGAACGCGATCACCATGCCCGGCCAGCAGCAGATGGTCAGCGATGCCGGGTTGACGACGGTGCGCGAGGGCGCGCTGCCCGACACCATGTCGGCCTATCTGGCGGGCGGCTACATCAATGGCTCGAACGCCGCCATGCCCGCGACCAGCTTCGGCGATGCCCGTGAACGCTTCGACGGCATGTACATCGCCGCCGGTCTGGAGGGCGAGGCGGGTGAGCAGGGCACGCTCGGCTTCAGCCTGTCCTACACCGATCTCGACAGCCGCCGGCTGATGGCACGTTCGGCCAGTGGCGAGCTGATCCAGGGCACGCTGTACGGCAAGCTGGGCGCGGTCGGCGGACCGATGCTGGATGCGCAGTTCAGCGCGGGCGTGTTCCAGGCACGCACGCGGCGCACCGGCACGCTGATCGGCACCACCTTCGACCTCGCCACGCGCGACAACGCGCTCGCGCTCTCCACCGAGGTCGGCGGCAGCTACGCCTTCGGCAGCGACAGCCTCCACCTCAGCCCCCGCGTCGCCCTGCGCGCCAGCCGCATCGACTTCACCCCCACCGGTGAGCGCGGTAGCGGGCCGGCCCTGCTGTTCCGCCAGGACCGGTTCGCCAGCCTGCAGGGCCGCGCCGGCCTCCAGATCGACGGCGACTCGCGCGGCTTCCGCCCGTTCGCCACCGCCTATTACGTCCATGATTTCGAGGATCGGCCGGGCGTGGTGACGGCGACGCTGGCGGGTGGCACGGGCGCAACCGCGTCCTTCCTGGTGGCCGGGCAGGACCATGACTGGGCCGAGATCGGTGCGGGCGTTGCCTATGCCAGCGGTCCCGTCGAGTTCAGCTTGGGCGCCGACACGACGATCGGCCGCGACGATGTCCGCAATCAATCCTACCGCGGCGCGATGCGTATCCGCTTCTGACCCCGTTGGCGGCACGGATCACGGTCCGTGCCGCCACGATACCACGCCCCGCCAGCGGATAAGCCACACGCCGGACCGCGACGCTGTCCTCGCGGCAGCGATCACCTGATTTTGCGATATCATGATTTTGGATGGTGCCGCTTACAGGACTCGAACCTGTGACCCCCGCATTACGAATGCGATGCTCTACCAGCTGAGCTAAAGCGGCCCATGCAATCGCGACCGGCTGGTATCCGGTCGAGGAGGCGGCGCTTAACAGGCCGGATCGCGGCTGACAAGCCGCTTTGGTCTTCACGCATCGTTTACCACGCCGGGTGCACAAGGGCGCTGCACGCTGAAGGGGATTCGTACCATCATGACCGCCGGGCCCGAACTGAACGATCCTGCCGTGGCAGAGGCGTGCGAAGGCGCCGTCGACGACGTCATGTTCGATCTGGGCGGCGATGAGCGCCGGATGCACGTTCGCGCCTATAATCAATGGGTGTCGCTGCTCCGCGGCCGCGCCTATCCCTCGATCGAGGATCTGAATCCCGCGGCCATCGCCGATTTCAGCGCCCATTCGGTGCTGCTGGATTTCACCCAGGCGGTGGAGGATCCCCACATCGCCTTTATCGGCCGCGCCCTGCGCGAGGAATGTGGCCTGGAGGTCACGCCGCGGCGCGTGGCGGAGGTGCCGGCCCGTTCGCTGTTGTCGCGCCTGACCGACCATTATCTGCAGATCATCGCCAATCAGGCGCCGATCGGGTTCGAGGCCGAGTTTACCAACACGCGCGGCCACACCACCATGTACCGGGGCATCCTGATGCCCTTCTCGTCGGACGGAACGACGATCGACTTCATCTACGGCGTGATCAACTGGAAGGAAGTGGCCGATCCGTTCGTCCAGGCGACGCTGGATTCGGCACTGGCCGCCGCGATGCACGCCGCCCCCGCCACGCCCAGCGTCGCGGCAACGGTGTGGGCGGATGGGCCCAGCGGCGCGATCGAACCCATCGTCCCCGGCGACCCGGCGGCCGAGCCGGTCGAGCCGCTGACCGGGCCGCTGGGCAACCAGTTGACCCTGGCGCGCGAAAGTGCCGCGGCGGTCCGTGCCGCCGACACGCGCAGCCGCGCCGCCCTCTACCGTGCGCTTGGCCGCGCGCATGATTTCGGCCTGTCGACGGAAATCGACCCCGAGGGTTATGCCGGGCTGCTCGCCGATGCCGGGCTGACCGTACAGGCGCGCGCGCCGATGACGCCGATCGTGAAGCTGGTCTTCGGCGCCGATTACGACAAGACGCGCCTCGCCGAGTTTGCCGCGGTTCTGCAACATGCCCGCCGCCATGCGGTGCCCGCGGGCGCCCTTCCCGCCTTCCTGACCGAACTGGCCGGCGGGGTGAAGGCGATCGTCGCGGCGGAACGCGAGATGCGGGGTGCAAAGGCATCCGGCCCCGCCCCGCGCCCCGTTACCGAACGCCCCGTCATCGGCCGCGCCGCGCTTGATGGCGGCGCGGTGGCGATGCCCGGCGACACCGTCATCCTTGTTGCGCGGGTCGGGGCGGACGGCATGCTGGAAATCGTCGGATCGGTACAGGATGACGAGGCACTGGCGGACCGTGTATTGCGAGCGGCGGACTGATTATTACGCTGCGGCGCAAC
Source organism: Sphingomonas sp. NY01 (assembly GCF_038809135.1). Classification (NCBI taxonomy): domain Bacteria; kingdom Pseudomonadati; phylum Pseudomonadota; class Alphaproteobacteria; order Sphingomonadales; family Sphingomonadaceae; genus Sphingomonas; species Sphingomonas sp. NY01. The sequence goes on from NZ_CP101722.1 coordinate 102,716, forward strand.
ATATTTTCGCACTGCCGCAAGCCTTGAGTGCCGGGTAGCGGACGCGTAGGGCTTGCCACCATGGCATCGAACCCGTCGCAACCGCTCGCCGCAGCGATCGCTGCCCGCCTCGCTCCCCACCTGACGCGTGGCGCGCTTCCCGGAGAACTTCAGGGCTTTGGGCCCGATGAGGTGGCGAATGCCGCTGCCTTCATTGCCGCCGCGGCGGCGACGCGCAAACCCGGCTGCCCGGCCATCGCGCTGGAGGTGATCGCCGGCGACGACACGCATCGCCACATGCGCCTGGCCGTCATCAACGACGACATGCCCTTTCTGGTCGACTCGGTCGCCGCCGCGATCGGCGCGCAGGACCTGGCGATCGACCGTGTCATCCATCCGATCGTCCCCGTCACCCGCGACGCGCAAGGCCAGTTGACCGACATCGGCGCCGACAAGGCCGGCGCCACGCCCGAATCGATGATCTATCTGGAAATGGAGCGGGCCGATGCCCGCGACCGCCGCGGACTGGTCGACGATCTGTATGCGGTGCTGGCCGATGTCCGCGCGGCGGTGACCGACTGGCGTGCGATGCAGGCCGCCGTCACCGCCGATGCCGACCGGTTGGAAGCGGAGGGTACCGGTGGCGAGGGGCCCGCCCTGCTCCGCTGGTTCATCGATGGCAAGCTGACGCTGCTCGGCCACGAACGCTGGTTCGCCGATGGCCGCCCCGGCGAAGCGCTGGGCATCGCCACGCTGGAGCGCAGCGTGCCGATCCTGGCGGACAGCTCCCGCCAACTCGCGCTGCAATGGTTCGCGGGTGGCGGCGAAGCGCCCCTGCTGCTGAAGTCCAACGCGATCGCCGCCGTTCACCGCGCCGTGCCGCTGGACCTGGTGGTGGTGCCGATTCGCGAGAATGGCGCGATCACCGGCCTGTCGATCCATGCCGGATTGTGGACCTCCGCCGCGCTTGCCACCCCGCCCAAGGACGTGCCGATGCTGCGCACCCGCATGGCGGCGCTGGAGGCCAAGTTCGGGTTCGACCCGCGCGGCCATACCGGCAAGGCGCTGGCGCATGCCCTCACCGTATTGCCGCACGACCTGATCGCCGCGTTCCAGCCGGATGCGCTGGAGGAACTGGCGCTGACCGCGATGTCGCTGGCCGATCGGCCGCGCCCCGCGCTGGTGCTCGTCCGCTCCGCGCTCGGCCGGCATCTGTTCGGCTTCGTCTGGCTGCCGCGTGACGACCTGACCACCGGCCGCCGCGTCGCGATCGGCGAGATGCTGGCCGAGGCGGCGCAGGGCCGCGTCCTCAACTGGTCGATCGCGCTGGAGGACGGCGTCGTCGCGCTGCTCCGCTACACCATCGACCTGCGGGGCGAGGGCCGTCTGCCCGATATCGAGCCGCTCGCCGACCGGCTGCGCCGCATGGTCCGCGGCTGGGTGCCCGATGTCGAGGCGGCGCTGGCCGAGCAGTTGCCCGCGCCCCGCGCCGCACGTCTCGCCTTGCGCTGGGCGGACACCTTCTCCGCCAACTACCGCAACGTCAGCAGCCCGGCGGAGGCCGCCGCCGACATTCTGCGCCTCAGCGCGCTGGAAAGCCCGGCCGACCGCTCGGTCCGCCTGTTCCCCGCCGCACCCGGCGCCGAGCGGCAGTTCAAGATCTACAAGCTGGGCGGCGCCCTTGCCCTGTCCGATGCGGTGCCGGTGCTGGAGAATTTCGGCTTCCGCGTCATCGGCGAGCTGCCCACCCGGCTGGAGGACGAGACCGACGCCTTTGTGCACGACTTCGTGGTCGAATCGGATGCCGGTGCCGACCCGAACGACGCCGCCATGCTGGAAGGCGCGATCGCCGCGGTGCTGGAGGGCAAGGCGGAGAATGACGCGTTCAACCGCCTGATCGTCGATGTCGGCCTGTCGCCGCGTGCGGTGGTGCTGTTCCGCGCCTGGTTCCGCTATCTGCGCCAGGCCGGGCTCACCTATGGCCTGGCCACCGTGGTCGATGCGCTGCGCCGTGCGCCCGCACTCGCCGCCGCGCTGGTCGATCGCTTCACCGCCGCGCATGACCCCGCCGGCGGCGGCGATCTGGCCGAGGCCGATGCCGCGATCGAGCGCGGGCTGGATGCCGTGTCCGCGATCGACGACGACCGTATCCTGCGCAGCATCCGCGACCTGATCGCCGCCACGCTGCGCACCAACGCCTTTGCCCCTGCCGCGGCGGAGGCACTGGCCTTCAAGCTGGACAGCCACGCCATCCCCGGCCTGCCCGCACCGCTGCCGTGGCGCGAGATCTGGGTCTATTCCCCCCGTGTCGAGGGCATCCACCTGCGCGCCGGCCCCGTCGCGCGCGGTGGCCTGCGCTGGTCCGACCGGCGGGACGACTTCCGCACCGAGATCCTGGGCCTGATGAAGGCGCAGCGGGTGAAGAACGCGGTGATCGTGCCGACCGGCGCCAAGGGCGGCTTCTATCCCAAGCAGCTTCCCTCCCCCGCGACCGACCGCGACGCCTGGTTCGCGGAAGGGCGGGAAAGCTACCGCATCTTCATCCGCTCGCTGCTGTCGATCACCGACAACATCGTCGACGGCGCGGTGGTCCATCCCGAATCGGTCCGCATCCTGGACGGCGAGGACCCGTATTTCGTCGTCGCGGCCGACAAGGGTACCGCCACCTTCTCCGACGTGGCCAACGCCATCGCGATCGAACGCGGCTTCTGGCTGGGCGATGCCTTCGCATCCGGCGGCAGCCAGGGATATGATCACAAGGCGATGGGCATCACCGCCAAGGGCGGCTGGGTCTCGGTCCAGCGCCATTTCGCCGAGCGCGGGGTGGACGTTCAGGTCGATCCCGTCACCGTGGTCGGCTGCGGCGACATGTCGGGCGACGTGTTCGGCAACGGCATGCTGCTGTCCAGGGCGATCAAGCTGGTCGCCGCCTTCGACCATCGCCACATCTTCATCGATCCGACGCCCGACCCTGCGACCAGTTGGGAGGAGCGCGCGCGCATGTTCGCCCTGCCCCGCTCCAGCTGGGCCGATTACGATGCCTCGCTGATCTCGGAAGGCGGCGGCGTCTTCGCCCGCACCGACAAGCGCATTCCCCTCTCGCCCCAGGCGCGCGCCGTGCTCGGGATCACCGCAGAGGCGATGGAGCCCACCGCGCTGATCTCCGCGATTCTGAAGGCACCCGCCGACCTGCTCTGGTTCGGCGGCATCGGCACCTATGTGAAGGCCGCGTCGGAAAACAACGCCGCGGTCGGCGATCCCGCCAACGACCGGCTGCGCGTCGATGCCGAACAACTGCGCGTCACCGCGATCGGCGAGGGCGCCAATCTGGGCGTCACCCAGGCGGCCCGCATCGCCTTTGCCGGCATCGGCGGGCGCATCAACACCGACTTCATCGACAATTCGGCCGGTGTCGATTGTTCGGATAACGAGGTGAACATCAAGATCGCGCTCAACCGCGAGTTGATCGAGGGGCGGCTTGCCGAGGCGGATCGCAACGTCCTGCTCGCCGAGATGACCGACGATGTCGCGCATCTGGTGCTGGAGGATAATCGCCTCCAGACGCTGGCACTGTCGATCGCGGAGGCGGACGGCGCCGCCGCGATGCCCAGCTATGTCCGCCTGATCGAGATGTTCGAACAATCGGGCCGTCTCGACCGCGTGGTGGAGGGGCTGGACGCGCCCGACATCCTGCTGCGCCGCGGGCAGGACGGGCATGGCCTGTCGCGCCCCGAGCTTGCCGTGCTGCTCGCCACCGCCAAGCTGACGCTGCAGGACGCGATCGAGACCGCAAAGCTCGGCACCGAGCCCGACCTCGCCCCCGACCTCTACGCCGCCTTCCCCCCCGCCATGCGCGCGCGCTTCGCCGACGCCATCGACGCGCACCGCCTGCGCGGCGAGATCGTCGCCACCAAGCTCGCCAACCGCATCGTCAACCGCCTCGGCATCCTCTTCCCCTTCGAAATCGCGGAGGAAGAAGGGGCCGGCATGGCGGACATCGCGGCGATGTTCGTGGTGGCCGAGCGTCTGTTCGACCTGCCGACACTCTGGGCGGAGGTAGAGGCGACCGCGATGCCGGAGGCGGCGCGGATCGCGCTGTTCGAGGAGATCGCCTTCGTCACCCGCTCGCAGATCGCCGACCTGCTGCGCGTCACGCCGGCGGGCACCACCCCTGGCGCGGCACTCGACCGGCTGGCGCAGGGTCTTGCGCATCTCGACACGCAGACACCCAGCCTGTTGCTGGAGGAGGCGCGGGCGCAGAGCAGCCGCATTGCAAACGAGCTGGAGGCCAAGGGCGCACCGACGGCGCTTGTCCGCAAGGTCGTTCGCCTGTTCGAGCTGGACGGTGCGGTCGGCCTCGCCGATCTCGGTCGTCGCCTGTCGCTGGACGAGGTGGTGCTGGCCCGCGCCTTCACCCGTCTCGGCCAGGCATTGGGTCTGGACTGGGCGCAGGCCAATGCCGCGCGCATCACCCCCAGCGATCCGTGGGAGCGCCTGCTGATCGCCGGTCTGGCCCGTGATTTCCAGCAACTCCGGCTGGAATTCCTCGGCCGCCATGCCGGCATCGATCCGGAGGCGGCGGTGGAACAGTGGCTGGCCGCCCGTGCCAGCCGCGTCGGCCAGTTCAAGGCGGTGATCGACCGCGCCCGCAACGCTGCCCAGCCCAATGCGGCGATGCTCGCCCAGATCGCCGGCCAAGCCCGCGTCCTGCTGGGCCGCTGAAACCGGCCGCGTCCCTGTTCCCCGCAAGGGCGGGAACGGGGACGCGGGGAACAACGATCTATCGCAGACGCCAACGAGCCGGTGGATCAGCCCGCGTCATGCTCCAGGCGGCTGATCGTGGCACATAGTGCATCCGCCCCGCGCCGGTCGTCGCCGAACGGGATGACCGTCGTGTAGGTCATGCCGTTGCGCTCCAACTGGTAGCGGATTTCCAGAAACGCAGTCTCCACGGTGTGCGTCGTCGAACGCGATCGCCCGCCAAAGGTATAGCCGCCGAACAGCCCGCTGCTCGATGCACCCCCCAATGTGAAACGCCCGCCATGGCGCGTATTGGTGATCTGCGTCGCCTCACGCTCGACGCTCACGTTCGAGATCTGCGACGGGTGCAGCCACAATTCCTCGTAGTTGGTCGACCGGTCGATCACCACCAGGTCGCCGCGCTGCGTCACCGCCAACGCACCCGGCGCCCCCTGCCACCAGGATCGCCACTGCGACACGGCGGTCGGCACCGCCTGCACTGCGGCGGCAAGCCGGTTGGCGACGCCGCGATAGCGCACCGCGCGCAGCGACGAGAGAATCACCGCATCGACGATCTTGATGACCACGCCTGCGATCAGGAACATGATGATCCCGCTGAAGAGCGCCTCACCCAGCCTGAAGCTCAACAGCGACGACAGCATCGGCAGACCGACCAGCACCCCCAGGATGGCCAGCGGTACCAGCTTGCTGATCTTTTCGGTCTGTTCGACGCATGCCAGGGCGTCAGGATAGGATTTCATCCGTGTCGCCGTTGGTGCAACCGCAGTGTTCATCAAAGCCTCCCCGCATATGATGATCCCTGTGTACCGACTTATCCACGCGCGTTGAACCCTTGGGCTGGCACGCAGCCGGGGCATCACGACGAAAACGCAGAAAACGGCTCGGAAAGACTGCGGCGACCGCGCCCGTCTTCATGAGATTTCCGAGGGAACTCTGTGACATGGCAAAGTAATACTGTCGGCCGCCACGCTGTGACGCCTTCTCTGTTTGCTGCTGTTCGGTAAGGCTGCTTCGCTGCTTCATGGCAGCGAACTGGAGCGGGCGAAGGGATTCGAACCCTCGACCCCAACCTTGGCAAGGTTGTGCTCTACCCCTGAGCTACGCCCGCTCTGGCGTTCCGACCGGCGATGTTCCGGTGGGGTGGGCGGGCTATTAGCCGTGGGTTTTGAGTGTGGCAACCCCATTGTTGAACTTTTGTGGCTTGGCGAATGGATCAATAGAACATTACAAGAACATACGTGACCGACTCCGCCGCCCTTATCGCCCATCTGCGGCAACTGGCCAACGCCTCTTCTCATGAGGCGGCGGAGGCCGAGGCGCCGGATGCCTGGCTGGCGGACGGGCTGGCAAAGGGCCAGCTGCATGAAATTTTTGCCGTCGACGACGCCGACGGGGCCTGCGCGGCGGGCTTTGCGGTTGCGCTGACCCTGGCGGCGCGCGGCACGCCGCTGCTGTGGTTGCGCAATCAGGATACGGAGCGTGCCGCCGGGCGGCTGCACGGACCCGGGCTGATCGAGATGGGGCTGAACCCTGCCGCGCTGGTGCTGGCGGTGGTGGAGGACGATGCGGCCTTGCTCCGCGCCGCCGCCGATGCCGCGCGCTGCCCCGGCCTTGCGACGCTGATCGTGGAAGGCCGGGGCCGGATGCCCGGATACGACCTGACCGCGACGCGCCGGTTGATGCTGGCGGCCGAAGTGTCGGGCGTCACCATCCTGGTCCTGCGCGTCGATGCCGAACCCAGCCCCACCGCCGCGGCGACGCGCTGGGGGGTGACGCCGGCCCTGTCCGCCCGGCTGGAGGCGGACGCCCCCGGCGCCCCCGCTTTCGATGTGGAATTGCTGCGCCGACGTCGGGGGCCTGCCGGCACCCGCTGGCGCGTGGAGTGGAACCGTGACACGCAAAGCTTCGATCCCGCGCCGCTATCTGGCGCTTCACTTCCCCTGGGTGTCGATCGAGCGGCTGCGCGGATGCCGCCCGCACCTGTTCGTCGGCCGCGATGAGGCATCCGTCGCCTTTGTGGAAACGCTGGGCAATGCCGTGCGCCTCGCCGCGCTGGATCGCACCGCCACGTCGCTGGGTCTGCGTCCCGGACTGACGCTGGCCGATGCCCGCGCCCGCGTGCCCGAGCTGGAGGTGTTTCCCCACGACCCGCATGCCGATCTGGAATGGCTGGAGCGGCTGGCGGACGGTTGCGCGCGCTACACGCCGTCGATCGCGCTCGACCCGCCGCATGGGCTGATCCTCGACATCGCCGGCTGCACCCACGCCTTTGAGGGCGAGCGGCGGCTTGCACTGGATGTGGAGGAGCGGATGGCCCGTCGCGGCATCCTGGTGCGCCACGCATTCGGCGATACGCCGGAGGCGGCACGCGCACTCGCCCGCCATGCCGGTGGCCCGGCGCCGGACGAGGCGCGCGCGATCCGCCGCCTGCCCGTCGCCGCGCTCGAACTGGATGACGATGCGACCGCGGCGCTGGTCGCGGCCGGGCTGAAGCTGGTCGGTGACGTCATGGCGCGCCCGCTGTCCGCCATCGCCGCGCGCTTCGGGGCGGATGCGGCGACCGCGATCCGCCGGCTGGCGGGCGAGGCGGAGAGCCCGCTCACCGTCCGCCAGGCCGTCGCCCCCATCAAGATCGAACACCGCTTTGCCGAACCGATCGCCCGGACCGAGGATGTGCTGAGCGTGATCGGCGACCTTGTGGCGGAGGCGGGCCGTTATCTGGAGGAACGCCACCAGGGCGGTCGCCGGTGGGAGGTGCGGCTGTTCCGCGCCGATGGGCAGGTGCAACGGCTGCGCATCGAAACGGGGCAGCCGACACGCGACCCGGCACTGCTGCTCCGCCTGTTTCGCGAGCGGATCGATGCGCTCGCCGATCCGCTCGATCCCGGCTTCGGCTATGACCTGATCCAGCTCGACGTCGCTCTCGCAGAACGCCTGGATGCCAGTCAGTTACGGCTGGAGGGGGGGGCGGTGCAGGCCGGCGAGGTGGCGGCGCTGGTCGACCGGCTCAGCACCCGCCTCGGCCGCAGCCGCGTACGCCGCATCGCCCCCCGCAACAGCCACATCCCCGAACAGGCCGAACTCCTGCTCGCCGCCGCCACCCCCACCCCGCCCGACACCGGCTGGCTCACCCCCGACCCCGGCGAGCCCCCACTACGCCCCATCTACCTCTTCGACCCCCCCCAACCCATCCAAACCCTCGCCGCCGAAACACCCGACGGCCCCCCCGCCCGCTTTCGGTGGCGGCGGCGGTTGCATGATGTGGCGCGGGCCGAGGGACCGGAGCGGATAGCGGGCGAGTGGTGGCGCCGGCAGCAGGCGATTCCGACGCGCGACTATTACCGTGTGGAGGATGTGCGCGGCCGTCGCTTCTGGATCTTCCGCCACGGTCTTTACAGCGAAACCGAACGCCCCCGCTGGTACGTGCATGGCCTATTCGCATGACACCCGACCCGCCCCGCTTTGCCGAACTGGTCGCGGCGACGAACTTCTCGTTCCTGGACGGGGCTTCCCATCCCAGCGACATGGTGATGCAAGCGGTCGCACTGGAGCATGCCGGGATCGGGATCGCCGATCGCAACACCGTGGCAGGAGTAGTGCGCGCCTATGATGCGCTATGCCGGGCGCAGCGCCGGGTAAAGGATGACGGCCTGCCGCCGCTTTCCTTCAAACTGGCCGTGGGTGCACGGCTCGTCTTCACCGATGGTACACAGGACATCGTCACCTATCCGGCCAATCGTGCCGGATGGGGCCGCCTGACGCGGCTGCTGTCGCAAGGCAATCGCCGTGCACGCAAAGGCGGATGCATCCTGGGCTTCGACGATCTGCGCCGCCATTTAGGCGATCTGTTGCTGATCGTACTGCCAAGCAGCAGTGCCCGGCCGGTGGAGCCGATGCCGGGCGCGATGCTGCCCCCGGATCGTGGCGACCCCAGCCTTGCCGCGACGCTCAGCATGCTGGCATCGCTGGCACCCGGCCATGTCTGGTTGGGTGTCTCCATGCCCAGGGCCGGTGCCGATCGACGCCGCTTGAGGCGTCATGCCCGTTTGGCGGCCTCTCTTGGCGTGCCGCTGCTCGCCACCGGCGATGTCCGCTATGCGCAGGCCGAGGATCGTGCCCTGCACGACATCGTCACCTGCATCCGCGAAGGACGATCGATACAGACATCAGGCCGCCTGCTTGCCGCCAATGGCGAGCGCTATCTGAAGCCGGCATCCGAAATGGCCCGGCTCTTCGCGGATCAGCAGGAGGCGTTGGCGGAAAGCCTGTTGTTGCTGGACCGGATGGAATTTTCGCTCGACCAGCTACGCTACGAGTATCCGCACGAGCCGGTGCCGCCGGGCTGGAAAGCGCAGGACTGGCTGGAACATGTCGCCTGGCAACATGCCATCGACCGCTATGACGGCTATGTTCCCGATCGCATCGTCACGCTGTTACGCGACGAGTTCGCCCTGATCCGTGCACGCGAATATGCGCATTACTTCCTGACGGTCTACGACCTGGTCCGCTTTGCCCGCGCGCTCGATCCGCCGATCCTGTGCCAGGGACGCGGATCGGCGGCCAATTCCGCGGTCTGCTTCCTGTTGGGCGTCACTTCGGTCGATCCGATGCGGCATGACCTGCTGTTCTCGCGCTTCGTCTCGGCCGAGCGTGACGAGCCGCCCGATATCGACATCGATTTCGAACATGAACGGCGGGAGGATGTGATCCAGCACATCTATACGCGCTACGGTCGCCACCGCGCTGCGATCGCAGCAACGGTTATCCACTACCGTCCCAAAAGCGCAGTGCGCGAGGCCGGCAAGGCGCTGGGTCTGACCGAGGATGTGACGCAGCGGCTGACCAGCACCGTTTGGGGCAGTTTCGCCGACCATTTCGAAGAGAAGCGTTTTCGCGAAACCGGCTTCAGCCTCGACAATCCCGAGATTGCTCGGTTGCGCATGGTGGTCGATCGCCTGCTGACGTTCCCGCGCCACCTGTCGCAGCATGTCGGCGGTTTTGTGCTCACCCAAGGACGCCTGGACGAGACCGTGCCGATCCACAACGGTGCGATGGAGGGTCGCACCTTTATCGAATGGGACAAGGACGATATCGACGTACTCGGCCTGATGAAGGTCGATGTCCTGGCCCTCGGCATGCTGACCTGCATCCGCAAGGCATTCGACCTGATGGAACGCCACGGCCTGGGGCGCCACAACCTGGACGATGTCGCGATGGATGAAGATCCGCGCGTGTACCAGATGCTGCAAAAGGGCGACAGCATCGGCGTGTTCCAGGTGGAAAGCCGTGCGCAGATCAACATGCTGCCCCGGTTGAAACCGGAAAAGCTCTACGATCTGGTGGTACAGGTGGCGATCGTCCGCCCCGGCCCGATCGAGGGCGACATGGTGCACCCCTATCTGCGGCGGCGCGCCAAAAAAGAAGCGGTGATCTTCCCCTCCCCTGATCCCCGGCACGGGCCAGCCAACGAACTGCATGCCCTGCTCGGCGAAACCTATGGCGTGCCGTTGTTTCAGGAACAGGCGATGAAGCTGGCTATCGTCGCGGCGAAATTCACGCCTGATGAGGCGAACCAGCTTCGCAAGGCGATGGCGACGTTCCGTCATGTCGGCGGTATGCATGATTTCCACCGCAAGCTGGTCGAAGGCATGGTGAACCGCGGCTATCCCCGCGACTTTGCCGAACGCTGCTACAAGCAGATCGAAGGGTTCGGCTCCTACGGCTTTCCCGAAAGCCATGCCCTGTCCTTCGCCCGGCTGGTCTATGTCTCGTCCTGGATCAAATGCTTCCATCCGGCGGTGTTCGCCTGTGCGATCCTCAACTCGCAGCCGATGGGTTTCTACGCGCCGGCCCAACTGGTCCGCGATGCGATCCAGCATGGGGTAAAGGTTTACCCGGTCGATGTGAACGCCAGCGCGTGGGACAATACACTCGAAGACTTCGCGCTTCGCCTGGGCTTCCGCCAGATCGACGGATTCCGCGAAGCCTGGGCGGCGCAGATCGTCGCGCATGCCCCCTATGCCGCGATCGAGGATCTCGCCGCGCGCGCCGGCCTGCCGCAACGCGCCCTGACCCTGCTCGCGGATGCCGATGCCTATCGCTCGCTGGGGCGCGATCGCCGTACCGGCCTGTGGGAGGCGCGACGCACGCCACCCAGGCAGCTGCCCCTCTTCGCCGCGATGGAGGCGCCCGAACTCGCCCCCGAACCCGATGCGAAGCTGCCGCCCATGCCCCTCGCCGAGCAGGTTGCGAACGACTACCGCGCCACCCGCCTCTCGCTCAAAGGACATCCGATGGCGTTTCTCCGCCCGCTTTTCGCGGCCGAGGGCGTGCTGTCCTGCCGCGATGCGGAGGCGATGCGCGACGGCACCCGCGCCCGGGTGGCCGGCGTGGTTCTGGTCCGCCAGCGCCCCGGCAAGGGCAATGCGATATTCGTCACGATCGAGGATGAGACGGGGATCGTCAACGCGCTGATGTGGGCGCGCGATTTCGAGGCGAACCGGCGTGCGGTGATGGCGGCGCGGCTGATGGTGCTGCACGGGGTGATCCAGCGTAGCGAGGAAGGGGTGATCCACCTGATGACGGTGCGGGTCGACGATCGCAGCGACGAGCTTGCCCGCCTGTCCGACGGCCAGCCGATGACGCCGCCGATCGCGCGCGCCGACGGCGTGCTGCGCCCGGTCTATACGCGCAGCCCCGACCCCCGCGCCGCCCATCCCCGCGATGCCCGTCTGTTGCCGAAGTCGCGGGACTTCCATTGATCGCACGAAGCGCCCACATAGGCGCACAAGAAGAACAGGAGTTGCACTTGGCCACCTTGGGAATGTCCGCCGCCGAGAAGGACGCGGTCACCGCGTTCCGCCACGACGTCGTCGAACCGTCGATGACGAAGCTGGTGATCCTGGATTTCTGGGCGGAATGGTGCGGGCCGTGCAAGGCGCTGACCCCGATTCTGGAAAAGGTCGCCGCCGCCTATGCCGACAAGGGCGTGGTGCTGGCCAAGGTCGATACCGACAAGAACCAGTTCATCGCCACGCAATTCCAGATCCGCTCGATCCCGACCGTGTACGCGATGTTCCAGGGTCAGTTGGTCGCCGACCTGACCAGCGCGCGCACCGAAAGCGCGCTGCGCACCATGCTGGACCAGTTGCTGCGCCAGTTGCCGATCCAGTCCGAGGCGGGCGAGGCGGAGGCCGAACTGGAACCGCTGATCGCCATGGCCGAGGAGGTGCTGGGCGAAGGCGATGCCGAGCGTGCGCTGGCGATCTTCGACCAGCTGGTCGAGATGGCACCCGAGCATCCCGCCGTGCTGTCCGGCCGCATCCGCGCGCTGGTCGCGGCCGGCCGCAACGACGAGGCGGAAGCCGCTATCGCCGCGTTGCCCGAGGAACTGGCCAAGGATGCCGGCATCCAGCGGGCGCAGGCGACGCTGGTCCTTGCCCGCTCCGCGCCCCCGGTGGCGGACCATGCCGGGCTGGCCGCCGAGGTGCAGGCCAACCCGGACGATCATGAAAAGCGCTTCGCACTCGCCAATGCCCAGATGGCCGCGGGCGACCGCGACGGCGCGGCGGACAATCTGCTCCACATCGTCGCTGCCGACCGGACATGGAACGAGGACGCCGCGCGCCAGCAGCTCCTGAAGCTGTTCGAGGTGGTGGGGATGACCGACCCCTGGGTTTCGCAACAGCGCCGGCGGCTGTCGGCGATCCTGTTCGGATGACCAGGCTTTCGATCTTCCCGCTGCCGGGGGCGCTGCTGTTTCCCGGCATGCACCTGCCGCTGCATATCTTCGAGCCGCGCTACAGTGCCATGGTCTCGGACGCGATGGCGCGCGACCGGCGCATCGGGATGATCCAGCCTTCGGGCGAGGGCGAGGTGCCGGCGCTCTACAATCTCGGCTGCGTCGGCAAGATCGCCGAGGTCGAGGCGCTGGACGAGGGACGCTACAACATCATCCTGGAGGGCGTGGCGCTGTTTCGCGTCGTGCGCGAGTTGAAGGTATCCACCCCCTTCCGCCAGGTCGAGGCCGAGTTGCTGGCGGTCGAGGATGACGAACAATTGTCGATCGCCCGCCGTTCGTCGCTGGAAATGGAGTCGCGCCGCTTCGCCGACCTTCAGGGTTATGCGGTCGACTGGGAAGCGGTCAGCCGGCTGGACGATATGAGCCTGGTCAACGGCATCGCCCAGATCGCCCCCTTCGACTCTGCCGCCAAGCAGGCGTTGCTGGAGGCAAGCGATATCGAGACGCGCGCCGAACTCATCATCCAGCTGATGCAATTCTTCGGCCGCCACGACGGCGAAGACCGGGTGACGCTGCAGTGAGGAACGGGCAATGACCCTCGACCCCTGGCTGCTCGAACGCCTCGTCTGTCCGGTGACGCGTCAGCCCCTGCGCCACGACGAAGCCGCGCAGGAACTGGTGAGCGAAGCCGCCGGCCTCGCCTATCCGATTCGCGACGGCATTCCCGTGATGCTGGTGGAAGAGGCTCGGGAAATCTAAACCAGCACGCCCTGCAACAGCTTGGGCAGTTCTCCGCTTTCGCCGCGCGCTTCCGCCATGAAGCGGCCTTTCAGCGGCGGGATGCGGTTTACCGCGGAGATACCGAAGCGCCGTACCGCGCTCGCCGTCCTGCCCGGAACGCCGAACAGGCGGTTGAGCACGTCGGTCGCCACCGCGACCATCATCGTGTCGAGGCCCCGCCACTGCTGGTAGCGCGCCAGCAGCGCGGCATCGCCCAGGTCCAGCCCGGTGCGCTTGCCCTCCACCAGCACCTCGACCAAAGCGGCCACGTCGCGGAAGCCCAGATTGAGCCCCTGCCCCGCGATCGGGTGGATGCCATGCGCGGCGTCGCCGACCAGCACCAGCCGCTCCGCCGTCACCCGCGCGGCATGGTGGAAACCGAGCGGGTAGCTCGCACGCGGCGAGGCTTGGCTGAGCTTGCCCAGAAACCCGCCCATCTGCTTTTCCGCCTCCGCCAGAAAGGCGCGGTCGGACAGTTTGAGCATCGCCGGGCCATCGGCACCCTTGACCGACCAGACGATCGCGGAGCGGTGGCCGATCTCGTCATCGGGCAGCGGCAGCAGCGCGAAGGGACCGGTCGGATAGAAGATCTCGAACGCGATGTTTTCGTGGGCGCGTTCATGATGGAAGGCACCGATGATCGCGGCATGATCGTACTTCCAGCGCGCCACGGTGATCCCGGCGGCCTCGCGCGTCGGCGAGTTGCGCCCCTCCGCCGCGACCAGCAACGGCGCGCGGATCACGTCGCCGGTATCCAGCGTCACGGTCACGCCGGCGGGGCCGCGCTCGACATGGGTGGCCCGCGTCTTCATGCGCAGGTCGACGCCGTCCGCCGCCACCGCGGCCTCATGGATCGCGGTGCGCAGCAGCTTGTTCTCGAACATCGTGCCGAGCGCACCGTCATCGGCGTCGGGAATGAAATCCAGCGCCCCCGGCTCCAGCCCGTCGCTGACCCGGATGTGCCGGATCGCGCAGCCCTTGCCCGCAAGCCGTGCCCCGATGCCGATCGCATCCAGCATCCGCCCGCTGGCGCTGGCCACCGCAGAGGCGCGGCCGTCGAAGCCGGGCGCCAGCGTGACCGCCGGATCGGCGGGGTCGATGATGATCGCGTTGAGCCCATGCGCGGCAAGCCCGACCCCCAGGGTCGCACCCACCAAACCGCCGCCCAGGATGATGACGTCGCTGTTCATGCCTCGCTCTACCTCCCGCAGCGCTCCGCTACAACGCCGCTCCCTTGACGCCGCTCCCCCCGCGCGCAATGGTTTTCACCGTTTCTTCAGAATATCCGGGGTTTTCGACCATGGCGAGCCGCGCGCAGCCCGTATTGTGGCGCGAGACGATGAAGGCGGGCGCGGTGCGCAGCGGCGCACTGGTCACCGCCATCGCGATCTTCGTCACCACCGCGATCCTTGCCCTGGCGCTGGCCAGCTATCACGGCAACGACCCGGCGCTGAACACCGCGTCGGGGGCGTCGCCCGCCAATCTGGTCGGTCATCCCGGCGCCTGGATCGCCGATGTCGCGCTGAGCCTGTTCGGTCCGGCGGTGGCGCTGCTGCTGCCGATCGGCCCGATCCTGGGGCTGCGGCTGTGGCGCGACCTGCCGCTGGGGCGCTGGGTCCGCATGTTGCGCAGCACAACTTTGGGCGTTGCGCTGATGGCGAGCGCCTTGGCCTTCGTGTCCGATGCATCGGTGATGGCGCTGCCCGCCGGCTGGGGCGGCATCGTCGGCCTGGCCGTCGCCGGATCGGTCGACTGGGCGCTGGCCTTTATCGGCGAGCCGGTCGCGGCGCTGTGGATCGCGCGCGGCATCGGGCTGGCGCTCGCCGTGGCCGGTATCCTTGTCTGGGGTCGCAGCCTGGAGATCGACCTGGGCGACCGCCGCTTCCGCTTCCGCCGCCGCCGTGCGCGGGCCAATGCACTGGCCGGCGAGGACGCCTGGATGGGCGACGAGGACGATGACGAGGAGCCGCTGACGCTCGCGCGCCGCGCCCTGCCGCAGCGTGCGCCGGCGGAGGCCGATCCGCGTCCCGCCCCCGTCATCGCCGATCGCCAGATCGCGCCGGCCCCGGCCAAGGCCAAGGCGCAAAGCCCCGCGGAACCGCGCGACAGCTATGTGCTGCCCGATCTCGACCTGCTGGTGGAGGCGCCGCCCTCCTCCGCGGGGCCGGTCGACAAGGCCGCGCTGGAGCGCAACGCCCGCCTGCTCGAAAACGTGCTGGACGACTTCAAGGTGCAGGGCGCGATCACCGAGGTGCGCCCCGGCCCCGTCGTGACGATGTACGAGCTGGAACCCGCGCCCGGCATCAAGGCCAGCCGCGTCATCGCGCTGGCCGACGACATCGCCCGCAACATGTCCGCCATCTCGGCGCGGGTCGCGGTGATCCCGGGCCGCAACGTCATCGGCATCGAACTGCCCAATGCCAAGCGCGAATCGGTCAGCCTGCAGGAGCTGGTCGGCTCGCAAAGCTTCGAGGATCAGGCGGCGCAACTGCCGATCATCCTGGGCAAGAACATCGCGGGCGATCCCGTCGTCGCCGATCTGGCGCCGATGCCGCACCTGCTGGTCGCGGGTACCACCGGATCGGGCAAGTCCGTCGGCCTGAACTGCATGATCCTGTCGCTGCTCTACCGGCTGACCCCGGACCAGTGCCGGATGATCATGATCGATCCGAAAATGCTGGAACTCAGCATGTATGACGACATCCCCCATCTGCTGTCGCCGGTCGTCACCGATCCGGCAAAGGCGGTGCGCGCGCTGAAATGGGCGGTGGAGACGATGGAGGATCGTTATCGCCAGATGTCGTCGGTCGGCGTGCGCAGCCTGGCCAGCTTCAACGACAAGGTGCGCGCGGCGCGTGCCAAGGGCCAGCCGCTCGGCCGCAAGGTGCAGACCGGCTATGGCGAGAACGGCCAGCCGCTCTACGAGGAGGAGCAGCTCGATTATCAGGTGCTGCCGCAGATCGTCGTCATCGTCGACGAGCTGGCCGACCTGATGATGACCGCGGGCAAGGAGGTCGAATTCCTGATCCAGCGCCTCGCGCAAAAGGCGCGTGCCGCGGGCATCCACCTGATCATGGCGACGCAGCGCCCCTCGGTCGACGTCATCACCGGCGTCATCAAGGCGAACCTGCCGACGCGCATCTCCTTCCACGTCACCTCCAAGATCGATTCGCGCACCATTCTGGGCGAACAGGGTGCCGAGCAGCTGCTGGGTCGCGGCGACATGCTCTACATGCCCGGCGGCAAGGGCATTGTCCGCGTTCACGGCCCCTTCGTCTCGGACGACGAGGTGCATGCGGTCGCCGATCACTGGCGCTCGCAAGGATCGCCCGATTACATCTCGTCGGTCACCGAGGAGCCGGCGGAAAGCTTTGCACTGGACGGTGCGCCCACCGGCGAGGATTCGGCGGAGGACCAGCAGTACCGCGCCGCGATCCAGCTCGTCTGCGAAAGCCAGAAAGCGTCCACCTCCTGGCTCCAGCGCCAGCTTCGCGTCGGCTACAACTCGGCGGCGCGCCTGATCGAGCGGATGGAGACCGACGGCGTCGTCAGCCGCCCCGACCATGTCGGCCGGCGCGAGGTGCTGCGCGATACCGAGGGACATCCGATCTGATCGGGGAACGATCGTAACGCTGCCGGACCTTTCCACGCTTCAATCGGTTGTCGGTCGGACAAGGGTTCGAAACGGGGTTGGACTGAATGCGCAAGGATCGTGTGGCCGCGGCGGTGCTGGCGGGCATGCTATGGACGGGGAGCGCACATGCGCAGCAGGTCGATGTCGGCGCATCCCCACCGCCCCCCGAAACCGCGCAGCAACCGCCCGAGACGAGCAGCGCGGACACGCAGCGCCAGCCGAACACGGGCGCCGGCCGATCGCCCCGCAACCGCCAGCGCGATACTTCGCCTTCCGCGCTGACCGCCGATACGCAGAACGCGCCGCCGCCCGGGCTGATCGGCGACTGGCAGGAGATCCGGACGCGGCTCGGCCGGCGCGGCATCGGCCTGACTGCGCGCTACGCGTCGGAGAGCGGCTATAATTTTGCCGGTGGCACGCGAAAGCTGTTTCGGGAGACGGGCCAGTTCGACGTCGGCACGCTGCTCGATCTTGAAAAGCTGATCGGGCTGGGCGGCGGCGCATTCCAGGCGACGGTCACGTGGCGCCGCGGTTACGACCTGACAATGGATGCCGGGCTGGGCACGCTGCAACAGGTGCAGGAAGTCTATGGCCGCGGCCAGACGGTGCGCGTGACGCAGCTTTGGTACGAACAGAAGATCGGCCCTGCGGTAGAGATCAAGCTGGGCCGGACGAATCCGGGCGAGGACTTCGCGGTCTTCTCCTGCCACTTCATGAACCTCAGCTTTTGCGGTGCCCAGCCCGGCAATCTGAACGGCAGCTACTGGCAGAACTGGCCCATCGGCCAATGGGGCGCGCGCGTGCGGGTGGACCTGCCCCGCGACTTCTACGTGCAGACCGCGGCGTACGAGATCAATCCGCGCAATCTGGAGAACCACTTCTTCATTGCGCATTTCAAGGGTGCGACGGGCGTGCTGGTGCCGGTGGAGGGCGGATGGTCGCGCGGTGGCGACGATGGCCATGTCGGATCGTACAAGATCGGCGGCTGGATCGCGACGGAGCATGGCGACGACGTGTTCCTGGACGTGAGCCGCCGTCCGATCGCGATCACCGGCATGGACCCGCTGCGCCGCGACAGCCGCTACGGCGTCTACTTCACGATGCAGCAGCAGCTTACCGGCGAGTCGAAGGACGGCAAGGCGATGAACGGCCTGTCGATGTTCGCCAATGTCACGCAGGCGGATCGCCGGACGAGCGTCACCGACAACCAGGTGGCCCTTGGCCTGTTCTACAAGGGGCTGGTGCCGCATGTGCCCGGCGACGTTCTGG
Organism: Sphingomonas sp. NY01; assembly: GCF_038809135.1. NCBI lineage: Bacteria > Pseudomonadati > Pseudomonadota > Alphaproteobacteria > Sphingomonadales > Sphingomonadaceae > Sphingomonas > Sphingomonas sp. NY01. The sequence goes on from NZ_CP101722.1 coordinate 120,880, forward strand.
GCATCGGCGTTGCGCGTACCAACGTCAACGGACGCGTGGCGGCCGGGCAGCGGCTCGATCCCGCCCGCCCGGCGGTACAAGGCGCCGAATATGCCGCCGAGATCTATTACAGCATCCACCCCGCCGACTGGCTCGAGATGCGGCCGAACCTGCAATATATCCATCACCCCGGCGGCGTCGCGGCGGCCGACGACGTGGCGGTGCTGGGCATGAAGGCGGCCATCACACTGTAGCCGCAACCGAAAACGCGCGGGAGTTCACAGCCGGTTCAACGCGGATGGGACAAGCCCCCGCTCCAAGGAGACATGCATGTTCGTTTCGCGTTCCATCCTCGCCCCCGTCGCGGCGGCCGTCGCGCTGATGCCCGCCCCCGTTCTGGCGCAGGCGACCGGCGATCTGGCCGCGGTTCAGCGGCACCTTCAGTCGGTGACGACGATGACCGCCGATTTCAGCCAGACCGATCGCGCCGGCAAGGTGCTGACCGGCACGGTGACACTGAAGAAGCCGGGCAAGATCCGCTTCCAATATGAAAAGGGCGTGCCCCTGCTGATCGTGGCGGAGGGCGGCGCATTGACCTTTATCGACTATTCGGTGCGGCAGGTGCAGCGCTGGCCGATCCGCAATTCGCCGCTGGGCGTGCTGCTCGATCCCGATCGCGACATCACGCGGTTCGCCAGGATCGTGCCTTCGACGGATCAGCGTCTGGTCTCGGTCGAAGCGAACGATCCGAAGCATCCCGAATATGGCCGGATCACGCTGGTCTTCGCGCGCGATTCGGCGGCCCCCGCCGGATTGATGCTGCAAGGCTGGGTGGCGCTGGACGGCCAGAATAATCGCACCACGATTCGCCTGTCGAACCAGCGCTTCGGCATGCCGGTCAGCGACAGTACGTTCCGCTGGAACGACCCACGGAGAGGTGGACGACAAAACTGAATGGAAACCAACAGTTTCATTCATCCGGGCGACAGGTAGGTCGGCCTAATACCGGTCTTGCGGTTGTGGAGCGTCCGGGATTTCCCCCCTGTTGCCCGGATTGTTGACCACATCCCGCCTGCGTGACGAACGCTAGGTCGGCCCTCGCTCCATGCCCCCGGAGCGGGGGCCTTTCTGCGTAGGGGATCGAGCATGCTGCGCATCTCGCTCCCCGAGCACGGCCGGGGGGCGCAGCCCCTCCGACGACGCGGGCTTCGCCCGCGGCGCGCGCCGATTGAACGAGAACCCCATAACCTTGCCCGCTCTCCCGCCCCCGCCTAGATGGATCGACGTGAAGATCGTCTCCTGGAACATCAATTCCGTCCGCTTCCGGATCGCCATCGTCGAGCAGTTCCTGCGCGAGGTCGAACCCGACATCCTTTGCCTTCAGGAAACGAAGGTGATCGACGCCGACTTCCCGTTCGATGCGTTTCGCGCGCTCGGCTACCGCCACATCGTCATCCACGGCCAGCGCATGCACCACGGCGTCGCGATCCTGTCGCGGGTGCCCATCGTCGAGGACGACCGGCTGGACTGGCAGGCGAACAGGGAAGCCCGCCATGTCGGCGTGCGACTGCCCAATGGGGTGCGGCTGGAGAATGTCTATATTCCGGCCGGCGGTGACGTCCCCGACCGCGAGGTGAATCCGAAGTTCGGACAGAAGCTCGATTTTCTCGGCCGCATGATCGATTGGTCGCAGGCGCTGGACTGCCCGACGATCCTAACCGGCGACTTCAACATCGCGCCGCTCGAATCGGACGTGTGGAGCCACAAGCAACTGCTCGACGTCGTCAGCCACACGCCGATCGAGGTGGAGACGCTGGCGCGGCTTCAGGCATCGAACGACTGGGTCGATCTCGGCCGCCACTTCGTGCCCGCGCCGACGCGGCTTTATACCTGGTGGAGCTACCGCGCGAAGGATTGGGCGGCCTCCGACCGTGGTCGCCGGCTCGATCACATGTGGGCGACGCGCGACGTGGCCGCACAGGCATCCGGACATACCGTGTTCGAGGCGTGCCGCAGTTGGCTGAAGCCGTCCGATCACATCCCGATCATGACCGAGTTCGACTGGTGAGCGACGCCCGTGCCGCCGCCCGCGCGATCGATGCCCTGCGCCGTGGCTGGCCGATCGCGATCGACGGGATCACGCTGCTCGCGGTGGAAACCGCCGATCCGGGACGGCTGGCGGCGTTCGATACCGAGGGGGCCGCGGGCATCCTGATCTCATCGGGGCGCGCCGCGACGCTGAAGCTGGCCAACCAGGTGGAGGCCGCCGATCCCGATTCGCCGGTCCTGGTCGAACGCGCGCCGTGGATCGATTTCCCGGCCGCCACCGCATTGGCCGATCCGCAGCTCGATCTGGCGACGCCGCTGAAGGGGCCCTATCGCACGCTGCACCTGCCCGATGCACGACCGGCGAGCGCCGCCCTGCGCCTCGCCCGCATTGCCGGGCTGCTCCCTGCCTTCTTCCTAGGCGGCACCGCCGCGCCGGAGGTTGCGCTCACCGCAGCCGATATCGACGCGCATGAGGATGCCGACCGCCTCGCCATCGCCACGCGCGCCCGCCTGCCCGTCGCAGGGGCGGAGGATGCCGAGATCGTCGCCTTTCGATCGCCCGAAAGCGCGGACGAGCATGTCGCGCTGCTGATCGGCCAGCCGAATGGCGCGCCGCCGCTGGTGCGCCTGCACAGCGAATGCCTGACCGGCGACGTGCTGGGCAGCCTGAAGTGCGATTGCGGGCCCCAGCTTCATGCCGCGATCCACGCCATCGCCGACTCGGGCTGGGGCATCCTGCTCTATCTGCGGCAGGAGGGGCGCGGGATCGGCCTGGTCAACAAGCTGCGCGCCTATCGTCTGCAGGATCAGGGATTCGACACGGTCGATGCCAACACCCGGCTCGGCTTCGCGATCGATGCGCGGGACTTCGGCGTCGCCGCGCGCATGCTGGCGCTCATGGGGCAGGATAGGGTGCGGCTGTTGACCAACAACCCCGCCAAGGTCGCCGGGCTGGAGGCCGCCGGCATCGCCGTCGCCGAGCGCGTGCCGCACAAGCTGCCCCCCAATCCGCACAATGCGCAGTATCTCGCCACCAAGCGCGACCGCACCGGCCACCAGCTATAGATTATCCTCGCGCAGCTTGCGCAGCCGGCCATGGACGCCGCGGCATTCGCGCGACGGGCCGATCGCCCAGCTTCGGTCCGCCGCCTGTTGCGCCAGGTCGAGATGCGCCGGATCGCGGCGCAGTTCGTACAGGTCCAGCCACAAGGCGGCACGCTGCGTGAACAGCACCCCTTGCGCCGAGGGGGACAGGTCATGGTCGCGGCGCTGCAGGATTTCGGTGCCGGCCAGGGCATTCTCGATCTCGCCAAGTTCGCGCAGGCACGCGACATGCTCGATCAGGATATCGGCCGGAACGCTGCCCCCCGCCAGCCGGCGCCAGTGATCGGTAAAGCGCAGGACGATGCGCGGCGACCCGTATTTGCGCGCCAGTGCGGTCGTCCGCCGGCGATCGGCCAGCTTTGGCAGCACGCCGCGTTCGATGCTGTCGATCGCGCCCGCCAGATCGGCGACGTCTCCCGCCTCGATCCGCCCCGCCATGCCGAACGTCGCGATCCGCCGCACCGCCGCGTCCCGCGCGCGGTCGCCATCGGTGACGTTCGCCGCGATAGCGGCGCGCAGCCGGCCATCGGTGCTGACCACATAGCGACCGCGCAGCGGATAGGCACGGACATGCCCGGCGCGGTCCTCGACATGGATCTGCAACGCATGAGGATCGCAGGAGCGGATGACCATGGCGGCATCGGGATCGTCGCGATAGGCGCTGCACCCCGGCAGGGCCGCCAGGATCGCCGCGGCACCGGGGCGGGCAAGCAGGTCGGCGATCGCGTCGCCCTCGAACTCATCCTCGTCCATCCCCCACTCCCCCCGATCGATCAGTCGCGCAGCCCCAGCGCCGCCCGCACCCCAGCAAAATCATGCGCGATCGCCTGCACGCCCAGCGCCCGCAGGCGCGCGTCATGGCCGGTGCCGCAATGTTGCCCGGCGCACAGGCCGATGACGAACGCCCCGCTCGCCACCGCGCCGGTCGCCCCGACCGGCGAATCCTCCAGGATCGCGCACGCCCCGATCGGCACGCCCAGCCGGTCGGCGGCATAGAGATAGAGGTCGGGCGCCGGCTTGCCGCGGGCGACATGCTCGCGCCCGCTATAGACATGCTCCCCGAACAGGTCGCGCAGCCCGATATGGCGCAGATGCCGGTCGATCCAGTCGCTATGGCTGGACGAGACGATCGCCTTGGGCAGGTCCGCCGGCAGCGACCCGACAAAGGCGACCGCGCCCGCCACCGCGTCCACACCCGCCTCCATCACGCGCCGGTTCTCCACCTCGCGCGCCTCGCGAAAGCTGTCGGGCAAGGCACGACCGATCCGCGCCTCGATCGCCGACACGAAATCGGGGCCGGCCAGCCCCATATAATGCGCCATCGCCTCCTCGGGCGTATGCGGATGGCCATTGGCGCTCAGCCATTCGGCGAGATGGCGATTGCCCTCATATTCGCTCTCGATCAGGACGCCGTCGAAATCGAACAGCAGCGCGTCATGGTTCATGCCCGCGCTCCGAACAGCGCGCTGCCGATGCGGACATGCGTCGCCCCGATCGTCACTGCGGTTTCGAAATCCTCGCTCATCCCCATGCTCAGGCCCTCCAGCCCGTAATCCCGCGCCAGTTTCGCCAGCAAAGCGAAATAGGGCGCCGCATTCAGTCCTGCGGGCGGCACCGCCATCAATCCTTTCACTGGCAACCCCGCACTCTGCGCCCCGGTCAGCAACGCCGGCAGATCGGCGATGGCACATCCGCCCTTTTGCGCCTCTTCGCCGATATTCACCTGGATAAAGCAATCGGGCCGGCGACCCTGCCGCGCCATCGCCTCGGCCAGCGCCTGCACCAGTGACGGGCGATCGACGCTGTGGATCGCATCGAACAACGCCACCGCGTCCGCCGCCTTGTTCGACTGGAGCTGACCGACCAGATGCAGCGTGACGTCGGGATAGGCCTCGCACAGCGCCGGCCATTTGCCCTGCGCCTCCTGCACGCGATTTTCACCGAACACGCGGTGCCCTGCCTCCAGCAGCGGCAGGATCGCTTCGGGGCCTTGCGTCTTGGAGATCGCGATCAGCGTCACCGCATCCGGCCGGCGGTCGGCGATGCGGGCGGATCGGGCGATACGGTCGGTGATGGCGGCAAGTGCGCCGGCGCTGTCCTCGGTCATGTCGCGCGCTATAAGCCGGGCGATGGCCCACCGATACCCCGTGACCTGGCTGATGACCGACGAGCGGCTGAGCGACGCGCTATGGCAGGCGCTCCGCGCGCTGCCGCCCGGATCGGGCGTCGTGTTCCGCCATTATGCCACTCCGCGCCGCGCCCGCCACGCGCTGCTGCGTCGCCTATGGCGGCTGACCCGGGCAAGACGGCTCGTGCTGGTGGTCGCCCGTGGCCCGGCGCTCGGTGAAGGACGTCATGCCGCCTCCTGCCCCGCCGGGCTCACGACCTGGCCGGCGCATGACGACCGCGAGGCGATCATCGCATCGCGCGCGGGCGCGGACATGCTGTTCGTCTCGCCGGTCCACCCCACCCGCTCGCATCCGGGCGAAGGCGTGCTGGGCGCGGGCCGGGCCGCGCGAATCGGCTCACGCCTCGATCTGCCGCGGATCGCCCTAGGCGGTATGGACGCCCGGCGATTCAGGCGCATGCGCGGATTTCACGGATGGGCAGCGATCGACGCCTGGCGGCCCCGCCCCGATCAGAAGCGGAAGGCAGTGCCCAGATAAACGGCTTGGCTGTCGCGGCGTTCGTCGACGCGCGTCAGGCGCTCCCGGTCGGAGCGATACCGCACGCCCGCCGTCACATCCAGATTGCGGGTCAGCGAATAGGAGCCGCCGACATCCAGCGCATAGCTGGACATGTCGTCGACCAGAGCCGGGCCATTCTGCATCGGCCGGTCGGCCATCGCCTTCACCCGGCCGGTGAAGCGCGTGCCCGAATAGCTGACCGCGACATCGGCGGCCTCGCGGCTGCCGGGCAGGCCCGCCAGATCGACGCGATTGACGTCGCCGGACACCGCAAACTGCTTCCAGCCGACAGCGACGCCCAGATTATAGGAGATCGGCGTCAGCCCCACGACCGGCGAGGTGACCGCCGCAACCTTGGTTTCGGCGGATCGGCTGGTCTGCGCCTTTACCGCGACGCTGACGGAGCGATTCCCGCGCTGGGTCTCGGCCGGCGTGAAGCGGAAGTCGCCCGCATCGATCCCGCCGCGTGCGAACACGGCGGCGAGTCGCGGGTCGGCCGACGACGGCGTGAAGCCCGCGCCTCCGCGGAACGAGAAGCCGGCGCGCTTGGGTGGCAGCTTGTTGCGCACTTCGGTGGCGCCGAACGCGGGCGCGACGAGCGCACCGGCAGCGACCAGCGCTCCCGCAGCAATCCCGATCATCACCCGACCGATCTTCACGACCGAACCCCTCAGCTCCCCTGTGGAAGATGCGCCTAACACGAAATGCCCCGGTAGCGATCCCATTCAAGAGGACAGTTATACGATTTCCGGCCGAATCTGTCGGAGTGTTGCATTACTCACACAATGCGGGCCTTCAGCTCTGGGCAAGGGCGTGGTGCCGCCACCGCTTGCCGGGGTGACGGCGCCCCTGTAGAGGCCGTATCAACCCTTATTCCTATTTCAGGATGTTGCCGATGCTTCGCCGTTCAGCCACCGCGTTCGCGGTTCTTGCCGCCTTGTCGCTGGGCGCCTGTGCCGGCGGCGGCGATCGGCCCACGGGCGATCTGGCGGCGTCCAAGGTCACCACGATCGGCGTGAACAGCTATCTGTGGCGCGCCAGCCTCGACGCGCTCAGCTTCATGCCGCTGGTGCAGACCGATTCCAATGGCGGCGTCATCGTCACCGACTGGTACGTCAATCCGCAGGTCCCGACCGAGCGGATGAAGGTCACCGTCACCATCCTCGACCAGGATCTGCGTGCCGATGCGCTGCGCGTCGCAGCGCTGCGCGAGGTGAACCGCGGGGGCCAGTGGGTGGCCGCGCCCGTCGCGGCGGCAACCACGCAGAAGCTGGAAGACATCATCCTGACCAAGGCGCGCGACCTGCGCCGCGGCGCCATCTCGGGCTAAGCGGCGACCATGGCTTCGCGTTTCAACGCGCTCAAGGCGGATGCGGCGTGGCAGCGCGTCTGGGAAGACCGACGTACCTTTGCCGCCGACGATCATAGTCCAAAGCCGCGCACCTATGTGCTGGAGATGTTCCCCTACCCGTCGGGGCGCATCCATATGGGCCATGTCCGCAACTACACGATGGGCGACGTGCTGGCGCGCTATCGGCGGATGACGGGGCATGAGGTCCTTCACCCGATGGGCTGGGACGCGTTCGGCATGCCCGCCGAAAACGCCGCCATGGAAAAGGGCGTGCATCCCGGCGGCTGGACCCGCGACAACATCGCTACGATGCGTGCACAGTTGAAGCGGCTCGGCTTCGCGCTCGACTGGACGCGTGAGCTCGCCACCTGCGAGCCGAACTATTACGGTCACGAACAGGCGCTGTTCCTCGACCTGCTGGCGGCGGGCCTCGTCTATCGCAAGGAATCGGCGGTCAACTGGGACCCGGTCGACATGACCGTGCTCGCCAACGAGCAGGTGATCGACGGTCGCGGCTGGCGCTCGGGCGCGCTTGTCGAGAAGCGCAAGCTGAACCAGTGGTTCCTGAAGATCACGCAATTCGGCGACGAGCTGCTGGAAGGGCTCACCACGCTCGATCACTGGCCCGACAAGGTCAAGCTGATGCAGGAAAACTGGATCGGCCGCAGTCGGGGCCTTACCTTCCGCTTCGCGCCCAACGCGCCGCTGGCCGACCCGATCGAGGTCTATTCGACACGCCCCGACACGATTTTCGGTGCCAGCTTCGTGGCGATCGCCGCGGATCACCCGGTCGCGCAGGCGCTGGCCGCCGGCAATGCCGACGCCGCCGCTTTCATCCAGCGGTGCAAGGAAGGCGGCACCACGGCTGCCGAGCTGGAAACGCAGGAGAAGCTGGGCTTCGACACCGGCTACACCGTGGCGCATCCCTTTGATCCCGCATGGGCGCTGCCGGTCTACATCGCCAACTTCGTGCTGATGGATTACGGCACCGGCGCGGTGATGGGCGTGCCGGCGCATGACCAGCGCGATCTGGATTTCGCGCGCAAATACGGGCTCGACGTGCGCCGCGTCGTCGCCGACGGTGACGCGGTCGATCCGGTATTCCAGGGCGATACCGCCTATACCGGTGCCGGCACCATCGTGAACTCCGCCCTGCTCGACGGCATGAGCGTCGAGGATGCCAAGCGGGCCGTGATCGCCCGTGCCGAGAACGAAGGCTGGGGTCAGGGCTCCACCGTGTTCCGCCTGCGCGACTGGGGTGTCAGCCGCCAGCGCTACTGGGGCACGCCGATCCCGATCATCCATTGCCAGGATTGCGGCGCGGTTCCGGTCCCCAAGGACCAGTTGCCCGTCACCCTGCCCGAGGATGTGTCCTTTGCCGTGCCCGGCAATCCGCTCGACCGGCACGCGACGTGGAAGCACGTCGCCTGTCCCGCCTGCGGCAAGGATGCGGTACGCGAAACCGACACGCTCGACACCTTTGTCGATTCGTCCTGGTACTTCATCCGCTTCGCCAGCCAGCCCGACGACAGGCCCTTTGACCGTGCGGTCGCCGAGCGCTGGCTGCCCGTGGGGCAGTATATCGGCGGGGTCGAGCATGCGATCCTGCATCTGCTCTATGCCCGCTTCTGGACGCGTGCGCTGAAACATATCGGTCTGATCGACGTGGCCGAACCCTTTGCCGGCCTGTTCACGCAGGGCATGGTGACGCACGAGACGTACAGGTCGTGGGACAATCGCTGGCTCTCGCCCGCCGAGGTCGAGAATGGCATCGAGATCGCCAGCGGCAAGCCGATCACCGTCGGACGCATCGAAAAGATGTCCAAGTCCAAGAAGAACACGGTCGATCCGGAGCCCATCGTCGACCAGTATGGCGCCGACGCGGTGCGCTGGTTCATGCTGTCCGACAGCCCGCCCGAACGCGATCTCCCTTGGTCGGAGGCGGGTATCGAGGGCTCGTGGCGCTTCGTGCAGCGTTTGTGGCGCCTGTTCGAGAATGTCGGCGAGACGGGCAGCGACGCGCCCGACAAGGCACTCGCCCGCAAGCTGCACCAGACCATCGCCGGCGTGGCCGAGGATATCGAGGCGCTGGCCTTCAACAAGGCGGTGGCCAAGCTGTACGAGCTGGTCAACGCGGTCGAAAAGGCGCCGGCGGGCGTGACCCGGACCGATGCGATCCGCACCCTGTTGCTGCTCGTCGCGCCGATGGTGCCGCATCTTGCCGAGGAGGCCTGGGCAACGATCGGTACCGGCGGCCTGATCGCCGATGCGCCGTGGCCCAGCGTCGATGCCGCGCTGCTGGTGGAGGACGAGGTGACGATCGCGATCCAGGTCAATGGAAAGCTGCGCGATACCCTGATCGTGCCCAAGGGCATGGCAAAGGACAGGCTGGAGGAAGCTGCCTTGGCTTCCGAGCGCATCGTCCAGTTGCTGGAGGGCAAGGCGCCGCGCAAGGTCATCGTCGTGCCTGACCGTTTGGTCAACGTCGTCGCATGAAAGCTCCCCTCGCCCTGATGGCGCTCAGCCTGACGCTTGCCGGCTGCGGGCTGAAGCCGCTGTATGCCGGCGGCGGCAGCGGCGCGGTCGCCAATGCGCTGACCCAGGTCGAGGTCGCACCGATCGAAGGCAAGGCCGGCTGGCTGGTCGGCAACGCCCTGCGCGACCGGCTGGTAGGCGGCGGTGGTGATGGCAGCGGCGGTGCGCGCTATCGGCTCGATGTGCGTCTCGATGACCAGATCCGCGGGCTCGGCGTGCGTGCCGATGACAGCGTGACGCGGGAGCGACGTACGCTGCGCGCGCGATATCAGTTGATCGACACCGGCAACAACGCGGTGCTGCTCGATGCCAGCGCGGGTTCCGATGCGGGGATCGACGTGGTGCAATCCGAATATGCCACGATTGCAGCGGAAAACACGGCACTGGAACGACTTTCCGAGATCGTCGCCGACCAGATCGTCGCCCGCCTCGCCACCTACGCGCGCACTCAACCAACCGCCCCGTGAAAGCCAGCCCCAACCAGATCCGTCAGGCACTGGATAAGCCCAGCCCCGATATCCGCCTCTACCTCCTGCACGGTCCCGACGAAGCGACCGCCGCCGATCTCGCCCATCGCCTAGCCAAAGCGATGGGACCAGAGGCCGAACGGATCGACCTTGATCCCGCGACCTTGAAGAACGATCCTGCGCGTCTCGCGGATGAAGCCGCCTCGCTGTCCCTGTTCGGTGGGGCGCGTTACGTGCGCATCACGGCGGTGGGTGAAGAGGGCCTGGCGGCCTTTTCGACGCTGCTCGATGCGGATCGTGCCGGCAACCCGGTCGTTGCGATTGCGCCAAGCGTCAAGACCAGCGCCCGCATCGTCAAGTTGGCGACCGATTCGCCCCGTGCGATGGCATTCGGATGTTACGCGCCCAGCGCCGCCGATGCAGAGCGGATGGTCATGACGCTGGCCGGTGAATTGGGGATGCGCCCCGCCGCCGGCATTGCCCGGCGGTTGGTGGATGCAACCGCTGCCGACCGTTCCGTCCTGATGCGGGAACTGGAAAAGCTGGCACTGTATCTCGATGCAGCACCGGATCGCGTTCGTGAGCTTGATCACGACGCTCTTGACGCCGTGGGTGCCGATCTCGGCGAAGCGGAGATGGGCCAGGCGGTCGAGGCCGTCGTCGAGGGTCGTGTCGCCGATCTGGGCGGCGAATTGACCCTGCTGGATGAGGGGGGCGCCTCCCCCATCCCTTGGTTACGCGCGCTTTCCCGCCGTCTGGTCGCCTTGGCCGAAATGCGGGCCGAGATCGAAACCGGCGAACCAGTGGATGCCGTCATGAAGCGTCACCGCATCTTCTTCCGCGATGAGGCACAGACGGCCCGTGCGCTACGCCGGTGGACACCCATGATGCTCTCCCGTGCGCTGGCCCGCATTCGTGCTGCCGAGCGTGCCGTTGTCGCGCCCGGAAATGCCGGATCGGTTCTTGCCGAAGCGGAAGCGACGGTAATCGCCCAAGGCATCGCTCGACGCGGCTGATCGCCTAAATGCCTTCTCCGGTCAGTCGCTGGCACACCATGTCCAGTTGATCGAGCGTCGAGTAGCTCAAGGTCAGCGTCCCACCTTCCCCGGAATGCGCGATCCGCACCGATAGGCCGAGCAGGTCAGCAAGTTGATTCTCCAGCGCTGCAATATCGGCATCAGGAGAATCCATGCTCGTCCCGCCGGTGCCGGGGTTGCGTGCTGCGCCGCCGCCTGCGTCCCGCTGCCCCTCGCCAGCCGTTGCCCTGCCCTTCGCCTCGCGGGTCAGCTTTTCGGTTTCCCGAACGGACAAGCCACGGCTTACCACCTGATCGGCCAGGCCTTCCACGTCCTGCGCGCCGAGCAAGGCGCGTGCATGTCCCATCGATAGCGATCCATCCACCACCTGTGCCTGCACGCCCGCTGGCAGTTCCAACAGGCGCAATAGATTGGCGACATGACTGCGTGATTTGTGGACGATCTTTGCCAGAGCCTCCTGCGTGTGACCGAACTCGCCGGCCAATCGCTGATAGGCTTGTGCTTCCTCGATCGCGTTCAGATCCTGCCGCTGAATATTCTCAACAAGTGCAATTTCCAGCGTCTCGGCGTCGTTGAACTCGTGAACGACGACGGGCACCTCGTGCAGTCTGGCACGCTGTGCCGCCCGCCAGCGTCGCTCTCCAGCGACGATCTGATATTCTTTGCCATGCGGCCGCACGACGATCGGCTGGATCAGTCCACGTGCTGCGATCGATCCCGCAAGTTCGTCCAGCGCCGCTTCATCGAACCGGCGACGCGGCTGATCGGGATGTGGCGACAAGGCACCGACGGGCAGCATACGCACGCCGGACTGTGACTGATCCATCCCCGGCTTGACCGGCGCCTCACGCGCGATTTCACCCAGCAGTGCATTCAGGCCACGGCCGAGGCCGGGACGCGGGCGCTTGGCCGTTTCCGTGCTCATGCCGCCGCCTTTGCAGCAGCGGGCAAGCGAGAGATCAGTTCACGGGCCAAGGCGATATAGGCCTGGCTTCCAACGCAACGATGATCGTAGATCAGCGCCGGCAAGCCATGACTGGGTGCCTCCGACAATCGCACGTTACGCGGAATCACGGTTTCGAACACCACTCCCCCCAATACTGCGCGCACGTCTGCCGCGACATGATCCGTCAAGCGGTTCCGGCGGTCGTACATGGTCAATGCGACACCCATGATAGACAGGCCCGGGTTGAAGCGGGCACGGATACGTTCCACCGTCGTCAGCAACTGCGACAAACCTTCCAGCGCGAAAAATTCACATTGCAAGGGTACGAACAACGCATGCGAGGCGACCATCGCGTTGATGGTCAACAGGCCCAATGAGGGCGGGCAATCGATCAAGACGATATCCCATTGGCCGGAAGACGCTCGCATCGCGCGATCCAGCCGGTGCGTTCGCTCCTCGAAATCGACCAGCTCGATCTCTGCCCCCGACAGATCCACGGTCGCAGGGAGAAGGTCGAGCCGTGGCACCCGGCTCTGCATGACAGCCTGGTCGACACCTACTTCACCCATAAGCACATGATAGCTGGACCAAGCCCGCTCACCATGGCTGACGCCCAGCCCGGTCGATGCATTTCCCTGGGGATCGAAATCGATCAGCAAAACATGCAGCCCGGTTGCAGCCAAAGCCGTTCCCAGATTGATGGCTGACGTGGTTTTTCCCACCCCACCTTTTTGATTGGCCACAGCGACACAGATCATTTGGCACGTACTCGATCGAGGATCACGATCGACGATTCCGTCGAGGTGACGCTATGTTCCACGTGAAACACAAACTGCCAATTCTGGCGCAGACCGTCCAGATCGCGTTCGTCAAAGCGGCCACGCGGGAGCAGCCACCGCGTATCCCGTTTGCCGCAGTGTGCTGCCGCGCGCAAAAGGTTTTCGATTGTCGCGACCGCACGGGCCGAAATTATATCGGCTTGTTCGTTGACGGCTTCGATCTTGCTGGCATGCACCACCACGCGGTCGCCGATGCCGAACTTCTCGACACATTCCGCGAGAAAAGCAGCGCGGCGTTTGCGTGGCTCTACCAAGGTAACATGCCCGTCCCAGGCGAGCGCCACCACCATCCCCGGAAAGCCGCCGCCCGTCCCAATATCGATCCACCGGTCGGCGCCCTTGGGCAAGAAAGACAGCAACTGTGCCGAATCCAAGGCATGACGCGACCACATCGTATCGATGGTGGAGGGCGAGACCAGATTCTGTTGCCCGTTTTCATGGGCAACCATGGCTAGGAATGTCCCGATCCGATCGACAGCAGCCACGCCATGACGCGCGGCGATCCAGGCCTGTGCATCCTGCTCCGTCATGCTGCCCGCTTCCGGGCGTGCAGCAATACCGCGGACAGCGCAGCTGGAGTGATGCCGCGAATACGCGATGCCGCAGCCAGCGAGGCAGGCCGCGCAAGCGAGAGGCGATCGATCATCTCCTGTGAAAGCCCCGGTACGGTGGCGTAGGCCAAGTCGCTCGGCAACATGATCGCTTCGTCTGCGCGAAGCCGGGCAACCTCGTCAGCCTGCCGTTCCACATACGGGGCATAGCGTGCATCCTCGAGCGTCTCGGCGATCACCGCAGGTTCGACGTCGACCATGCCATTCATGACGTGATCCAAGGTCACGGTCTCGAAACGCAGCCATTCATATGCGGTACGCCGTGATCCATCCTGTGCAACGCTGGCGCCGTGGCGAGCCAGATCGGCCGCAGTCCGCATCGCCGACAGCTCCTCCAGCAGCTGCTCGCGTTGCCGCATCCGATCCGCCTGATGTGCCGCTCGCTCAGCGCTCAGACACCCTGACGCCTTGGCGATCGGCCCGAGGCGCGTCTCGGCGTTATCCGCGCGAAGCGACAATCGGTACTCGGCGCGAGCGGTGAGCATGCGATAGGGCTCGGTTACGCCCTGCAATATAAGATCGTCGATCATCACTCCGGTATAGCTGGACGCGCGATCCAAGATCACCGGAGCCATGGCACAGGCATGTGCCGCCGCGTTCAATCCGGCGACCAAGCCCTGACCGGCGGCCTCTTCATACCCCGTCGTGCCATTAATCTGTCCGGCACAGAATACGCCGTCAATCGCACGCAACGCCAAACGCCCGTCCAGCGCACGCGGATCGATGTGGTCATATTCCACGGCATAACCAGGCACGGTGATCCGGGCGCGTTCCAGCCCCGGCATGCTGGCGATCATCGACTCCTGGACATCGGTCGGCAGCGAGGTGGACAATCCGTTTGGATATACGAGCGGGTCATCCAGACCCTCGGGCTCCAAAAAGATCTGGTGACTGTCGCGGTCGGCAAAGCGTTTGATCTTGTCCTCGATCGATGGACAATATCGCGGCCCGTTGGCTTCGATCGCGCCGGTGAATAGCGGGGACCGATCGAATGCCTCCGCTATGATAGCGTGGGTGTGCGGCGTCGTCCGCGTGATCGCGCAGGCAATCTGGGGAAGCGGACGCGTGCCAGTCATAGGCGACATCGTCCATGGTTCACTGTCCGACGGTTGTTCCGGCAATGCCGCCCAGTCGATCGTCCGCCCATCCAGTCGTGGCGGCGTCCCGGTCTTCATCCGCGCCATAGGCAGATCAAGGGCACGGAGCTGCTCGGCCATCCGACTTGCAGACCTCTCCCCTACTCGGCCCCCGGCATCACGCTCATCCCCCCGGAACAGCCGGCCGCCCAGAAACGTACCGGTTGCCAGCACCACCGCCCGGCACGCGATGATGGTGTCATCTGCCAGACGAACGCCCGCAATCCGGTCACGTTCAATATGAAGCGCCGCCGCTTCTCCCTCGACGATGCTCAGGTTCGCCTGTGCAGAAAGCATATGGTGGATCGCCGCAGCATAGCGCCGCCGGTCCGCTTGGACGCGTGGACCTTGGACGGCGGTCCCTTTGCTGCGATTGAGCATACGATAATGGATCGCGGCTGCGTCCGCTGCACGACCGATCAACCCATCGAACGCGTCGACCTCCCGCACGATATGCCCCTTGCCTAAGCCGCCGATGGCAGGGTTACAGGACATGGCGCCGATCGTACGACGGTCGAAGGAAAGAAGCGCGGTTTTAGCCCCGCGCCGTGTCGAAGCGGCAGCCGCCTCGGTCCCGGCGTGTCCACCGCCGATTACCACAACATCGAACATGCCGCCGCAATAATGGAAAATCGGCGACGGCGAAAGCCGCCTCCAATGTTCCACGTGGAACGCTTACGCTATTTGCCGAGACAGAATCGTCCGAACAAGGCGTCGAGCATCGCTTCCGTGGCGCTAACCCCGAGTAAGTCACTGAGCCGGCCTCTCGCCACGCGGAGATGTTCTGCGATCAGCAATAGGTCGGATGATGGCGCTAGCGAAAGTGCGACCGCCGCTGCACGGCACTGCTCCTGCTGATGACGCTTCAGCGCAGGACCATCGCTTCGGGGGAGAAGCGATTCTGCCCGCGCCGCAATGGCATCCCAGACGGCCGCGACACTCAGGGCATCGTCTTGCCGCACGGCCAGCTGCTTGCCACCTGGAAGCGCTTCGCGACCAACGAGGTCGGCGCGGGTATGCAACCAGATCGCATCATCCCGAGGCGGCGGCGTGTCGGCGAGCCACAATAGAATATCGGCTGCCAAGATGGCCTCTTCCGCGCGGCCGATACCGATCGCCTCCACAACGTCATCGGTTGCCTCGGCAAGTCCTGCCGTATCCACGAGTAGGTAAGCAATGCCGTTGCGCACAACTCCCGCTTCGATCCGATCACGTGTTGTCCCGGCAATGGGCGATACGATTGCTGCCTCGCGCTCGCACAGCAGGTTGAGCAGCGTCGACTTGCCACTATTGGGCGGTCCACCCAGCACGATCCGCAAACCGTCATGCAGACGATCGACCGGGGGGCGCTCGACCTCCTCCAGCATCTCGACCGCCAGCGCGTCCATATCTGTCTTCAACCGATCCAAGGATGCAACATCGACCGGCACATCATCCTCTTCGGCAAAATCGAGCATCGCCTCCGCACGTGCGGCCATGCCTGTCGCGCGGTCCAGCCAGTCGCGAATTCGCGCACTGACCCTGCCCTCTACCGCGCCCATCGCCGCGACCCGCTGCCGCTCCGTCTGGGCCTCCAACAGGTCGGCCAAGCCTTCGGCCTCGGTAAGATCGATACGCCCATGCACCAGCGCGCGCCGGGTAAACTCCCCTGGCTCGGCAGGGCGCATGTCCGGTAGATCGGCCAATGCCGCTTCCACCGCTGCGACAACGGCACGCCCACCGTGGCAATGCAGCTCTACCAGATCCTCCCCGGTTGCCGTCGCCGGCCCCGGAAAGACCAGAACGAGGGCCCGGTCCAATATCTCGCCACACCGGTCGCGCAATGTGCGTATGCGGGCTTCACGCGGCCGCGGCAGCGCGCCTGCCAATTGCGTCGCAGCCGAGATCGCCGCCGGTCCACTGACCCGGATGATGGAAATGGCCGCGGGGGGCCGGCCGCTGGATACGGCGAAGATCGTCGATGAGGTCATGACGGGTATCAGCGTTGTGCCGTCTCAAACAACCGACGCCAGAACGTTACGCCCGCCTCCCCCATCGGTGCCCAGTTGCGCATCATCGATTCCATCATCTCAGGCTTGATCCCGGACTCCATCGTCTCGAGCATCAATTGCGTATATCGCTCATGGATCGGCGTCAGGTCCGGCAACCCCATGGCGCGCCGTGCCTCCTCGGGGGTGCACTCGATTTCCACATTCACCTTCATCGCACATGTCTCCTGATCGAGCCGGCTTGAGCATCACCGCACCGACAGCGCATAGGGACATATGGCCGCGGGTGCCACGCGACCGCAACGACCAAACCGAAGGAGATGCTTGGCCATGACGGCAATGATGACGGTCGAAACGCTGGAGGGTGATGCCCAGTTCGAGGCCTATTGCGCCAAACCAGCCCGGACGCCCCGCGCAGCGATCGTGGTGATCCAAGAGATATTCGGTGTGAACGCAGGCATTCGCCGCAAGTGCGATACCCTTGCGGACGCCGGCTATCTGGCCATTGCGCCAGACCTCTTCTGGCGACTCCAGCCAGGTATCCAGTTGGATCCGGACGTACCCGAACAGATGCAGGAGGCGCTGGGTCTGATGGGTCGCTTCGATCAGGATGCCGGCATTCGCGATATCCAGGCGGCGATCCAGACCGCGCGCCAGATGGTCGGCGGCGGTAAGGTCGGTGTAGTGGGATATTGTCTAGGCGGCCGACTGGCGTTCATGAGCGCCGCGCGTACCGATACCGACGCCAGCGTCGGCTATTACGGCGTCGGCATCGATACTCTGCTCAGCGAAAAAAATGCGATCGCGCATCCCGTTCTGCTACATGTGCCGGAAGAGGATCACTTCGTCGATAAAGACGCGCAAGCACGCATGCATGCCGGACTGGACGATCATCCCAAGGTCAGCTTGTATGATTATCCTGGCGAAGATCACGGCTTTGCCGCCGAGTTTGGTGCCCGCCGCTCCGACACGGCCGCGCGGTTAGCCGACGAACGTACTTCTGCGTTTTTCGCAGAGCATCTTGGTTGATGACGACATCGTGCCGGATGAAGACATTCGTCATTCCATAGAGTGCTTGCCATTTCACATCTGAAATGATCATCATCCTCCATCGGTTTGGGGGAGCCGCATGGGGGATTTTGGTCTAATCGATGCCATCGCTCGCGAGGCGATGTTGTTTGCCGGCGTCGGACTGCTGATTGGAGGTCTGGACGATTTCGCGATCGACTTGATCTATCTGCTACGCCGCTTGTGGACACGCCGCCGGCCGCGAACGTGGCTGACGACACTTCCTTGTCCAAAGCAGCCCGGACGCATCGTCATCTTCGTTCCCGCCTGGGACGAGGTCGCTGTTATCGGCCACATGCTGACCAATGCATTGGCGCGGTTCGACCATGCCGACTACCGCATCTATGTCGGCGTCTACCCCAACGATCAGCCGACGATCGATGCTGCCGTCGCAGTGGCCCATGGCGATTACCGCGTCCGGATCGTCATAGGCGACAAACCTGGTCCGACCACGAAGGCGGATTGTCTTAATACGCTGTGGCGCGAGTTGCTGTCTGATGAACGGGTCGAGGGGGTGTTCGCCAAGGCTGTCGTGCTGCATGATTCCGAAGACGTCGTTCATCCGGCCGAACTCCGCATCTTCGACACCCTGATCGAAGGTCGGGCGGTGGTGCAGGTGCCTGTCCTTCCGCTCGTCAAACATGGTTCTCGCCTGGTGTCCGGCCATTACGCGGACGAGTTTGCAGAAGCCCATACCAAGCAGTTGATCGTGCGCACGGCGCTTGGCGCAGGGTTGCCGCTGGCGGGGACGGGTTGTGCCATCGCCCCGGCCATGCTCGCCAAGGTGGCGGCGTTGCGTGGTGGCGATCCGTTCGATGCCACGAGCCTGACCGAGGACTATGAACTGGGCTTGCGCATCGCCGAACTGGGCGGCGAAGGCCTGTTCGCGCGGGTCCATCAGGACGATGGGCAGGTCGTCGCAGTGCGCGCCTATTTCCCTGGCGACCTGGTCTCCGCCATTCGACAAAAGGCACGGTGGATGACCGGCATCGCCTTTGCCGGCTGGGATCGCACCGGCTGGGCCGGCCCGTTCGCGTTGAGTGATCATTGGATGCGAATGCGCGATAGGCGCGCGCCGGTAGCCATGCTCGTTCTGGCAACTGCCTATGTCGGGCTTCTGCTGTGGGGTGTCGCTGCCCTGATCCACCTAATCCGCGGCACGACGCCGCCCGAGCCCAGCCCCCTGCTCAACGACTTCATCTTCTGGAACGCTCTGCTGCTATGTTGGCGTCTGGCGATGCGGATGACGTTCACCGGCCGCGTCTATGGCTGGCAAGAAGCGTTGTGGTCGGTGCCCCGCTTTATCGTCGGCAACTTCGTCGCACTCGCCGCGGCCCCGCGCGCGTTGCTGCGTTATGCCGGCATTCTGCGCGGCCATGCGCCGGTATGGGACAAGACCCAGCATGAATTCCCGGACGCAGCCTGAACATGGCCGCCGGGAGGCCGCTCCGCTTCCTCCTCTTGGTCACAGGCGGTTGGACAGTTGCACGCACGCTGTTCGTGCTGTGGCCATCGGCCTCACCGGAGGCCGTAGGCACGCTGCTCTTCCCTCCGGCCGAGGCGTCGGCAGTGCCCGTCGCGCGCAAGCCGATAGCCGTTCCATTCCCGCCCCTGTTCAGACATCACCGATCCGAACCCCTGCCCGCGGTCACGACCATTGTTCATTCCGATCCACCAGCAAAGGCCATGACAGCCCCGCCATCTCGCACGATTCCGGCGGATGCCGCGCAAACAACGCCGCGCATGATCCCGCCCCCGCTATTCCCCACCCCACGCCCTACCCCGCCTTCCCGATGGGCTGCCAGCGCCTGGGCGATCGCAAGAGGTGGCGGGAACACGTCCTTGCTCGGGGGGCAGCTGGGCGGGTCACAGGCCGGCGTAAGGCTGACCTATGCCGTGCAAAAGCAGGTCGCTTTGGCAGGGAGGTTGGCGGGACCATTGGAGGGACGCGGCCGGGAAGCGGCGGTGGGCGTGGAGTGGCGGCCGACGCGACTTCCGGTGCGGTTGATCGCGGAGCAACGTTTCGGTCTGGATGGCAATCCGGGTGGACCAACCGCCATGATCGTCGGCGGCATCGACCCGACGCCGATCGCCGCCGGCTTCAACCTTGAGGCTTACGCACAGGCTGGCGTGATCGTTCGCGCAAGGGTCGATGGATTTGCCGATGGTGCAATGCGCGTCACGCATGCGCTGACGAAGGGAAGCGTTCGGGTCGATCTGGGCATGGGTATGTGGGGCGGCGCACAGCCCGGGGCGCGGCGGCTGGATACCGGGCCGACCCTGGGTGTCTCGGTGCCTGTGGCCGGGCAGCGTATGCGGTTGTCGCTCGACTGGCGCCAACGGATCGCCGGGGATGCCGCACCGGGCTCAGGCCCGGCACTTTCGATCGGCACCGATTTCTAAGGCATCGGCTGTCCGGGGCTGTATAAAGCGCGTCGTGGACCTGTATCTTCCCATCGCCAACCTGTCGGTCAATGCGCTGGTGATCATCGCGCTGGGTGGGGGCGTAGGCCTGCTGTCCGGCATGTTCGGGGTCGGCGGCGGGTTCCTGACAACGCCGCTGCTGATCGTCTACGGCATTCCGCCGACCGTCGCCGCCGCGTCGGCGGCCAGCCAGGTGACGGGCGCAAGCGTGTCGGGCGTGTTCGCGCACTGGCGCCGCGGCGGCGTCGATGTGAAGATGGGCGGCGTGCTGGTCGCGGGCGGCGTCGTCGGATCGTTCGCGGGTGCCGGCATCTTCCGGCTGCTCCAGGCGAGCGGGCAGATCGATACGGTGATCGCCATCGTCTATGTGCTGATGCTGGGATCGATCGGATCGATGATGGCGCGCGAAGCGGTGCAGGCGATCCTGGCGCGCCGTCGTGGGCACGCGGGGGCAGCCGCGCGGCGGCGACACCATCCGCTGGTCGCCGCCCTCCCCTTCCGCACGCGCTTCTATGCCTCGGGCCTCTACATCTCGCCCCTCGCACCGCTGCTGCTCGGCTTCTTTACCGGCATATTGACGATCCTGCTGGGCGTCGGCGGCGGGTTCATCCTGGTGCCGGCGATGATCTACCTGCTGGGCATGGCGACCAGCGTGGTGCTGGGCACGTCGCTGTTCCAGACGCTCTTCGTCACTGCGGCAGCGACGATGGTGCACGCGACCACGACCAAGGCGGTCGATATCGTTCTGGCCGGACTGTTGCTGATCGGATCGGTGACGGGAGCGCAACTGGGCGCCAAGTTCGCGTCGCGGGCCAGACCGGAATATCTGCGGCTGGCACTGGCGATCATCGTGCTGCTGGTGGGTACGCGCATCCTGCTCGGGCTGGTGTGGCGGCCGGAGGAGATCTTCACGGTCGAACTGTCGTGAAGGCGATGAGCAGGCGCGCGGTGGGAACACTCACCCTGCTGTCCCCCCTGTTGCTGGCGCAGGCCAAGCCGGTGCTGGTTCCCGACGTGTCCCAGCGCGACATCGAGATCGTCTACAGCTTCACCGGGGCCGAACTGCTGCTGTTCGGCGCGATCCTGTATCCCGGCGGCCGCCTGCCGAGCGACGATCGTCCGACCGATGTGGTGGTGGTGGTAAAAGGCCCCACCCAATCCGTGCTGATCCGCGAAAAGGAAAAGGTGGCGGGCCTGTGGGTGAATGCCGGACGCCTGCGCTATCGCTCTGCACCCTCCTTTTACGCGATCGCATCGTCCCGGCCGGTGGAACGGCTGGTCGACGAGCGGACGCGGGCGATCTACGAGTTGGGGCTGGACAGCCTGCAACTCTCCCCCGCTTCCAACGCTCCCTCGGAGGAACAGGGCCGGTTCCAGGAGGGGCTGGTCGATCTGAAGCGCCGCGCCGGCCTGTATGTCGAGGCGCCGCGTGCGGTGGAGATCACCGACGACGTGCTGTACCGGGCGCGGGTGACCATTCCGGCGCGCGTGCCGGTGGGGCGCTTCACCGCCGAGACCTTCCTGATCCGTGACGGCCGGGTGCTGGCGGCGGCGGTGCGCGATATCGACATCCGGAAATCCGGGTTCGAGCGGTTCGTGGCGCGGGCGGCCGACCGGTCCTCGATACTCTACGGCCTGACCGCAGTGGCGTTATCCGTGCTGCTCGGCTGGACGGCGGGATGGATCGCGCGACGCACCTAATCCGGCGTGCGCCCTCACCTTATCTTTACCCGACTGACGCTAGAGGCGGCACCGAATATATTCATCGGGTGACCCGTCATGGTCGAAATGCCGCACTTCCAGACCTTCACCACCAATACCGGTCCGGCCCCGGTCGGCTATGTGCTGGCCATAGCGGGATCGAGCAGCCGCATCCTGTTCGACCGCGCCTTGCTGGAAGGACTGTCGACGGACGCCGATCCGATGACTGCGGCAGCGGGTCAGGTTGGCAGCCAGGTAAAGATGCGGGTGGGGACAAGCTGGCTGATCGCCAATGTCCGCGCGCTGACGCTGGACAGCGCGCAGGGCGGCGCATTGATCGCCGCCGACATCGACTTCCTGGGTGAAGGCGACGAGGATGCCGATGGCACGCTGACCCGCTTCCGCCGCGGCGTGACGCGCTATCCGATGCCCGGATGCGATGTTTTTCCGGTCACCACTGCCGACCTGCACCGGATCTACACCGCGCAGGATCGTGCCCATATCGGCATAGGATCGGTCTATCCGACCGACGACGTGCCCGCCGCGCTGTATGTCGATGCGATGCTGGGCAAGCATTTCGCACTGGTCGGGTCGACGGGTACCGGCAAGTCCACCGCCGCCGCGCTGATCCTGCACCGCATCTGCGCGCTGGCGCCGCAGGGCCATATCGTGATGATCGATCCCCATGGCGAATATGCCGCGGCGTTCCGAGATACCGGCGCGATCTACGATGTCGGCAACCTGCAGATGCCGTACTGGCTGATGAACTTCGAGGAGCATTGCGAGGTTTTCCTGACCTCAAGCGGGGCGCAGCGACAGATCGATGCGGATATTCTGGCGAAATGCCTGCTGGCGGCACGCGCCAAGAGCCGGCTGGGGCAGGAGATAGCGAAGCTGACGGTGGATGCCCCCATCCCCTATCTGCTGTCCGACCTGACCGGCATCATCAACCAGGAAATGGGAAAGATGGACCGGGCCGGCGACACCGCGCCCTATCTGCGGCTGAAGGGCAAGATCGACGAGATCAAGGCCGATCCCCGCTATGGCTTCATGTTCTCCGGCATGCTGGTCGCGGACACGATGGCGGCGTTCCTGCAACGCGTGTTCCGCATGCCCGGCGACGGCAAGCCGATCTCGATCATCGACGTGTCGGGCGTGCCGTCGGAAATCACCGCGGTGGTGGTGGCCGTGCTGAGCCGGATGACCTTCGACTATGCGATCTGGGCCCGCGCCGAGCCGCAGCGCCCGATCCTGCTGGTCTGCGAGGAAGCGCATCGCTACATCCCGGCGGAAGCGGAGCAGCAATCCTCGGTCGGCCGCATCCTGTCGCGGATCGCCAAGGAAGGTCGCAAATATGGCGTCGCGCTGGGACTGGTGACACAGCGCCCGTCCGACCTGGCCGAGGGCGTGCTGTCGCAATGCGGTACGATCATCGCGATGCGGCTGAACAACGACCGCGATCAGGCTTTCGTACGCGCGGCGATGCCGGAGGGTGCGCGTGGGTTTCTCGATGCGATCCCAGCCCTGCGCAACCGCGAGGCGATCGTCTGCGGCGAGGGCGTGGCGGTGCCGATCCGGGTACGCTTTGCCGATCTGGAGGAAGCCAGGCGCCCGGCCTCGGGCGATCCGCTGTTTTCGGAACTTTGGCGGGATGTCGGCGGCGAGGATCAAATCCTGGCCCGAACGATCAAGCGCTGGCGCTCGCAGGGGAAGTGAGGCCGGATAGGCCACGCATGACCGAATTTATCGCGGCGTGCGTGCTATCCCTCGGCGCAGCAGATTGACGTTTACCGCCTGTGGCCCGGCGTGATGACCAGAACGCCCGTCGATCCTGATCCAGCTTCCGAGGCGGCCACATCAAGGCTGAAGCTTTCACCGGTTTTCAGCATTCCGGTGATGCGATTTCCTTGTGCTTGCGAAACACGCAGCCCGGCGTCTGCCGCCGCGATGGCATAGGCCTTCAGGAAATCATCGGCGCTCAGCGCGCTGCCGACGCGGTAAACAACCGGCGCATCGGGATTGTCCGGCGTGATCGACATGCCCAGCATCCGCGTTCCGGGCGGTGGCGGCATCCCGACGGCCGGCATCAGGGCTGCGCTCTCGTCGATAACGGTCGGCTTTCGGTCAGCCGGTGCGTTCGAAATCATCGACGCCGCCATTGCAGCCACGAAACAGAGGTTCAGCATCGTAGGTTTTCCTGTCCCGACATGCCCCGCCTTGTTCAAACATCGGCTGCTTTTCCCGACCGTGCAAGCCGTTACGTCACGGCCAGACCGTCACGCGCCCGGCTTTACCGCCCGTAGCGTCGCCACCTGTTGCTTGAAGGCACGCAGGCGCTCACCCGACAATTGTGCGACATTGGCAAAGGTGATCGATTTCGGATTCACCACCTGACCGTTCTTCCACACTTCCCAATGGACGTGCGGGCCAGTCGAGATGCCGGTCGAGCCGACATAGCCGATGACCTGCCCTTGGCGGACGCGCGTGCCCGAGCGAACGGCGAAACGGCTCATATGACCATAGGCGCTGGCCACGCCGCCGGCGTGGCGCAGCTTGACGAGGTTGCCATATCCACCCGAGCGGCCGGCGAACTGGACCACGCCGTCGAGCACGGCATAGATGGGCGCGCCATAGGGGGCGCCGATGTCGAGGCCCTTGTGCATGCGCATGAACCCGAGGAGCGGGTGCATGCGCCGTCCGTAGGAGGAGGTGATGCGACCAGCGACGGGCATGCCCATGAAGCCGCGCCGCTCGGTCTGACCCTTGGCGTCGAACCAGTCGGCACGGCCGCGCTCGCCCTCGAACCGGACCAGCTGGATCGACTTGCCGCCGCGGTCGAGCCCCGCGAACAGCAGCTGACCCAGCCGAACCTCGCCGGTGGCGGCACGTTCGCGTTCGACGATAAGGTCGAAGGTGTCGGCGGCACTGACGTCGCGGCCGATCGACAGGCGGGTGGCGAGCGCCTTGATGTAGCTTTCGACCGCCCTGGCGGGAGCGCCGGCGGCGCGGGCGGAGCGGTAGAGGCTGGCGCCGACGAGCCCCCGGATGCGCAGCGGGGTGGCGTCCACCGCGATCGGCTGGCGGGTCATGGAGAGGCCGTTCGCGGTACGCTCCAGGGTGAGCGCGAGGTCGAAGCGGGCGCGGAGGGTCAGTTTGTCGAGGGGGCGGGCGACGGAGCGGTTGGGGCGGCGGCCGAGGGTGAGGGCGAGGCGGGTGCCGGAGGGTATGGCGTTCGCATCCACCGCGCCGGCCACCAGATCGGCGGCGGCACGCGCATCGCTGCGCCCGACGCCGGCGCGCTGGAGGACGCTGGCAAGGCGATCGCCCTGCCCCATCGTCGCGGCCAGCTCCACCACCGGCCGTTCGGGCGCCTGGGCGAGCGGGGCGACCAGGTCGCCCGCACCCATGCGGCGGCCGGTGTCCGCGCCCCAGGCGAGCGGCGTGATCGTCTGTGCGCGCTGCTCCTCCCAGGCGGTGCCGGCGAGCGGCGCGGGGGTGGCGCCGGTGATCGGGCGGATGCCGGGGGCGAGCCACAAGGTGGTGGCGCACAGCGCGGTGCAGGTGGCGAGCCCGCGCCACCAGGTACGGCTGCCGATCTGGGTGCCGAGGTCAGGTGCCCAGTCGATACCGGCGGCGGCATCGCGCAGCCGGTCGATCGGGGTGGCGACCGCGGCCGGCCCGGTCAGCCGTCCGAATGGCCGTGCGGCCGTACCCCCGGCCAGTTCCAGTCCTTCAACCGTCCGTAAAAACACCGTCGGCCCCATGTCCACGCTCAAGCGGCGCCGAAATCCCCCCGGCGCCGTGTTTCGCCGTTGTGGCCGCCGCTTTCCTAAAGTCAAATGAAGGCACGGAAATCCGGGGCTTCGGTGCGGTCGGCCGTGGGGCGCGCGCGGCCGGGCGTCGCCCGTGCATTCCCGTCATTGCATGCGGGCACCCGAGTGCCGATGTTAGGGGCCATGACCAGCCGCGTATCGGGCGCCGTGACGGCCGTTCTTGGGCCGACCAACACCGGCAAGACGCATCTCGCGATCGAGCGGATGTGCGCGCATTCCAGTGGTATCATCGGCTTCCCGCTGCGCCTGCTGGCGCGGGAGGTGTATGACCGGGTGGTGGCGCTGAAGGGGCCGGACCAGGTGGCGCTCGTCACCGGCGAGGAAAAGATCGTGCCGCGCGACGCGCGCTGGTTCCTGTGCACCGCCGAGAGCATGCCGGACCGCGACGCCGCCTTTGTCGCGCTGGACGAGGCGCAACTGGGCGTGGACCCCGAGCGGGGCCATGTGTTCACCGACCGGTTGCTGCGCGCGCGCGGGCGCGAGGAGACGATGATCCTGGGATCGGAGGCGCTGCGCCCGATGATCAAGGCGCTGGTGCCCGATGCCGAGATCGTCAACCGGCCACGCTTTTCCACGCTGACCTATGCCGGCGCCAAGAAGATCAGTCGCCTGCCCAAGCGCTCCGCGATCGTCGCCTTCTCCGCGGAAGAAGTCTATGCGGTGGCCGAGATGCTGCGCCGCCTGCGTGGGGGCGCGGCGGTGGTGATGGGGGCGCTGTCACCGCGCACGCGCAACGCGCAGGTGGCGATGTTTCAGGCGGGCGAGGTCGATTATCTGGTCGCCACCGACGCGATCGGCATGGGCCTGAACATGGACGTGGCGCATGTCGCCTTTGCCGGGCTGTCCAAGTTCGACGGGCGGCGGCAGCGGCGGCTGACCGTGGCGGAAATGGCGCAGATCGCGGGGCGCGCCGGCCGGCACCAGCGCGACGGCACCTTTGGCGCGCTGGCCGACGAGGGGCCGGACGCGTTCCTGCCCGAAGAGATCACCGCGATCGAGGAACATCGCTTTCCCCGGCTGGAGCATCTGTTCTGGCGCGAGGGGGTGCCCGACCTGTCGAGCATCGATGCGCTGATCGCCAGCCTGGAGCGCCGCCCGCCGCCCGGTGTGCTGCGCGCCGCGCCGCTGGCGATGGACCTGCAGGTGTTCAAGCGGCTGGCCGACGAACGCTGGGTGCGCGACCGGGTGCGGGGCAAGGCGATGGTGGCGCGGCTATGGGCGGCGTGCGGCATTCCCGATTTCCGCAAGGTGGGGCTCGACCCCCATGCGCGCTTCGTGTCGCGCGTGTTCGGCTATCTGAGCGAGGGTTCGGGGCATGTGCCCCACCAATGGTTCGCGGACGAGATCGCGCGGCTGGATACGATGGCCGGTGATGTGGAAACACTGGCCGGGCGCCTCTCGGCGATCCGGAGCTGGGCCTATATCGCGCAGCGGGCGGACTGGCTGGCCGACCCCGCGCATTGGGCCGACCGGACCAAGGCGATCGAGGAACGGCTGTCCGACGGGTTGCACGCCAGCCTGACGCAGCGTTTCGTCGACAAGCGCACCACCGCGCTGATCCGGCAGATCGGTGCGGATGCGGCATCGCTGCCGGTGACCGTCGGGCCCGAGGGCGAAGTGCTGGTGGAGGATCACCCGATCGGGCGGCTGGAGGGGTTCCGCTTCACCGTCGAGCCGGGTGCACGCGCAGCCGACAAGCGGCTGTTGCTGGCGGCGGCGGAAAAACGGCTGGGCCACGAGCGCGCGCGCCGGGCGGAGGGACTGATGGCGGCCGAGCCGCGCGCCTTCACCCTGGACGACGAGGGCGGCGTGCTGTGGGAAGGGCATGGCGTGGCGCGGTTGAATGCGGGGCCGACGCCGGGGCGGCCGCAGGTGGTGCTGCACCGTGACCTGGAATGTCTGGACCGCGCCTTGCGGGAGCGGATCGCGGGTCGGATGGAACGCTGGCTGACCGAGGGGATCAGGCGGCATGTGCCGGGGCTTGCCGCACTTGCCGCCCTGGCGCGCGATCCGCAGGCGACGCCGGCACTGCGCGCGACGGCGGCGGCGCTGGAGGATCTGGGCGGGATTGCCCCCCGGATGCCGCAACGGGCGACCGTCGACACGCTGACCCAGCCCGATCGCAAGCGGCTGCGCCAGGCGGGCATCACTATCGGCGCGCTGGACCTGTTCGATGCACGGTTGTTGAAGCCCGAAGCAGCCCGCTGGCGCCGGGTGTTGCTGGGCCTGCACGGACGTGCGCCGACGCTGGCCGCGCCCGGCGCCACCGTTCTCGAACGCGGCGCGGCGGGTGCGGTGCTGGCCTCGGGGTTCCGGCCGCTCGGCGCGCAGGCGGTGCGGATCGATCTGGTCGAGCGGATCGCGCGCGCCGCGCACGATGCGCGCGCCGGGCGGACGCCGTTCACGCCCGATGCGGCGCTGGCGACCTCGATGGGACTGGACGGTGCGACGATCGCACGGCTGATGGCCGAACTGGGTTTTCGCCGGCTGGCCGCGGAGGCGGATGGCACCGATCGCTGGCGCTGGCACGGGCGACCGCCTGCCGCCAAGCAGCCCCCTGCCCGCCCCGCCCCCGACAACGCCTTTGCCGCGCTGGCGGACTGGCGGCCGCATGGTTGAGATGAATCGGGCTGAGATGGGTCGGGGTGAGACGGGTCGGGCCGACACGATGCGGCTGGACCGGTTCCTGTGGTGGGCGCGCCTGGCCAAGACGCGCAGCGCCGCGCAGGCGATCGCCAGCGATGGCCATTTGCGGCTGGACGGGCGCGCGATCGACCGCGCCCATGCCTGTGTGCGCGTCGGCAACGTGTTGACCTACATAGCGCATGGACGCGTGCGGGTGATCCGTGTAGAGGCGCTACCCGTCCGGCGTGGCCCGGCGCCCGAGGCGCAAGGCTGTTACACCGATCTGGAGACTGCTAACGTTTCGCAGCAGGCGCGTGTCGATTGACGCGAGCCGGAACGCGACATAGCAGCACCGCGTTACCCCCTCAGGAGTTTCCATGACCTACGTCGTCACCGATGCCTGCATCCGCTGCAAGTATATGGACTGCGTCGAGGTGTGCCCCGTGGATTGTTTCTACGAGGGCGAAAACATGCTCGTCATCAATCCATCCGAATGCATCGATTGCGGTGTATGCGAACCGGAATGCCCGGCCGAGGCGATCCTGCCCGACACCGAGAGCAATCTGGAGCAATGGCTGGAGCTGAACACCACCTTCTCCGCGCAGTGGCCCAACGTCACCCGCAAGCTGGACCAGACGCCGCCCGACGCGGATGCGATGAAGGGCGTGGAGAACAAGTACGAGCAGTTCTTCTCCGCCGAACCCGGCAAGGGCGACTGATCCAAGGCAAGATCCGGGTTTGACTGCTTCTATTGCGAAGCAGTTGCAGAGGTAGCGAGGATGGTGTAGGGGAACCCCTGCGCCACTACCGCGTTCGGGTCAGTCAAACTGACAGTTTGGCTAGTAATTTTGTTGCCGGCATGTTAAAAGGGGCCATGTCGGGCGAACTTCCATGACCTCGCCCGCCTTCTAGTGTTCGACCCCTCCTTCCCGACGGCTTTGTGAACGGTGTTATCCGTGAAACGGCGGTCGTGCGAAGGCCTTGATCCGGAAAGGCCCATCAATGGCTGCCAAGGCGCTCTCCTTCGATGTCGGTGATTATGTCGTGTACCCAAAGCATGGCGTGGGGCGCGTCATCGAGTTGCAAAAGCAGGAAATTGCGGGGCTCCAGCTCGAACTGTACGTGCTGCGTTTCGAAAAGGAGCGCATGACGCTCCGCGTGCCCACCAACAAGGCCGAATCGGTGGGTATGCGCAAGCTGTCGTCCGACAAGACGATGCGCGAGGCGATGGAAACGCTGAAGGGCAAGCCCAAGGTGAAGCGCACCATGTGGTCGCGCCGCGCGCAGGAATATGAGGCGAAGATCAATTCGGGCGACCTGGTGTCGATCGCCGAAGTGGTCCGCGACCTGTTCCGTGCCGACGACCAGCCCGAGCAGAGCTATTCCGAGCGCCAGATCTTCGAAGCGGCGACCAGCCGGCTGGCGCGCGAACTGGCCGCGATGGAAGAGGTGGACGAGCCGCGGGCCCAGGAGAAGATCCTGGAAATCCTGCGTGCCGCCGCTGCGATCTACAACAAGGAAAAGCCCGCCGCCTGACGTCATTCGTCCAGGCCAAGGCTTCGATGGGGCGGCTCCAATGCGGGGCCGCCCTTTTTCGTTTGGCGAGCAGACGGGCGACGTGTATTGTATGGGCAATACACAGGAGGATCGCCATGCGCCGCTTCGTTCCCGCTACCCTCATCCTGCTCGCCATCCCGGCCATGGCCTGCTCGTCCGAGCGGGCGGCGGAGGGCGGCACCAGCCGCAGCTATCCGGTGACCGGCTTTACCGGCATCGATGTCCGCGGTGCCGATTCGGTGGCGGTACAGGTCGGCCGCGGCTTTTCAATCCATGCGGAGGGTCCCGCCAGCGAACTGGACATGCTGCGCATCGAACGCAGCGGCGATACGCTGCGCGTCGGACGCGAGAAGCGTGGCGGCAACTGGTCCTCGCGCGGACGCGTGAAGGTGTTCGTGACGATGCCACGGATCAGCGACGCCGGCGTATCGGGATCGGGTTCGATGACGATCGACCGGGTCGAGGGGCCGAACTTCGACGCCAGCCTCGCCGGATCGGGGTCGCTGACCGTCGCGGCGCTGCGGGTGGAGCGGGCCGACCTGAACATCGCCGGGTCGGGCAGCGTGCAGGCTGCGGGAACGGCGGGGGCACTGCGCGCCAGCATCGCAGGGTCGGGCAGCGTTGCCGCACCGGCGCTGCGGGCAAGATCGGCGGAGGTGTCGATCGCCGGATCGGGCAGCGTCACCACACGGGTCGAAGGACCCGCCACCGTGTCGATCATGGGATCGGGCGATGCCGATCTGGGCCCGGACGCCCGGTGCACGACATCGCGCATGGGGTCCGGACGCGCACACTGCGGAGGATGATCGCTTGCCCCCCGGCGCTTGTCGGGGGAGGATCGCGGGTATGACGATAGCCCGTACCCTGCTGCTCCCATTGCTCCTCGCCCTGCCCGGCTGGGCGAGCGCGGCCGCTCGGCAGTTTCGATCGTATCCGGGTCGAGGGGGCGTACAAGGTGCAGGTCGTGACCGGGCGTTCGCCGCGCGCGGTGGTGTCGGGGGCGGCGGATGCGCTGGAGGGCGTGGAAGTGCGGGTCGACGGGCGCACGCTGCTGGTGCGCAAGGCGCGCGATACGCTGGGTGCCGGCTGGGGTCCGCGGCGGGCGACGCCGGTGACGGTCGCGGTGTCGGCGCTGGCGGTGAGCGCGGTGAGCGCCATGGCGGGCAGCGTGGTGACGGTGACCGCGACCCGGGGCGACCGGGTGGACCTGTCGGTGGCGGGTGCTGGATCGATCGCGGTGGAACGGGCCGAGACCCCGCAACTGACCGCGACGCTGATCGGGCCCGGTGCGATCACCATCGGCGGGCGGGCCGAACGGGCCAGGCTGACCACCAGCGGGACGGGTACGATCGATGCCGGGGCGCTGGATGCCGGCGATCTGACGATAGGGCGAGACGCGGGCGCGGGCGCGCTACACGGCGACGATCGCCAATATGGGGCTGGGCACGGTGACGGTCGCCGGGCGGCCGAAATGCCGGGTGGACGCGCCTGGCGGGGGCGCGGTGGTCTGCGGGGAGACGCGCTAGGCGCCCCCTGCCGCCTCAGCCTGCCGCGTCGGGATCGATCACCGCGGTCAGGCGGCGGGCGGCGCGGCGGGCATAGGCGAGCGTGCAGCGCTTGCGGACATGGGCGGCGAGCGGATGGGTATGCGCCTCGCGGACGATCGCGGCGTCGTAGCGGTCGGCAACGATGATGCCGGTGCGCTCCGGCAGGAAGGCGGGACCGTCGAGCGGCGACAGGTCGAACCCAGCCGGCATCGCCCAGAAGAAGCGGTCGCAATGATCGAGATAATCCGGCCACTTGCCGTCGCCGAGCAGATCGGCGCGCGACACCTTGATCTCGACGATGACGATCCGCCCCTTGGCATCGATCGCCATCAGGTCGGCACGACGCCCGCCCTCCAGCGGCACTTCGCCGATGGTGGTGAGATCGTGGCGGAGCAGCATCCGGGTCACGCCGCGCGCGACATCGGCGGCACAGAACGGCGAAGCGGGATCCTCGATGCAACTGGCGGGCGGCACGTCCAACATGCCACCCGCCATAGAACATTCACGGAACATGGCAAATCCCCAGCGTGCATGCCGCCGGGATCGTCACCAGCCGATCAGCGATAGAAGATGTGGTTGCCGATCGAGGCGATGCGCGTCAGGCGCGCGGCCGGGCGGCGATCGGGGGTGTTGAAATACAGCGCCTTGCCGACTTCGCTGTCCCAGGCCTCTGCCAGCGCGACCTTGGCGACGGCGACGGCGGTGCGATAGGCGGTGCGGCTTTCGTTGATGTCGGGAATTTCCCCGCCGCGCACGAAGCCGAACTGGCCCCGCTGCTTGATGACGTCGCACAGTTCGGAGGGGAACTGGCCCGAGCGGGCGCGATTAAGGACGACCTGCGCCACGGCAAGCTGGCCGGACAGGGGTTCGCCCTTGGATTCGAAGTAGATGGCGCCGGCGAGGCAGCGAAGCGCCTCATCATCGTCGCTCGCGGTCTGGGCGGCGACGGCTTCGGCCAGCGTGTCGTAATCGTCCGCCTCGGCATCCGAGAGATCGGGGGTCGCGGCCTGCACCGTCGTGGCGGTCTGCGGAACCGGAATCAAATCCGAGACGTTGATGGAAAAGGAAGCGGGAGTGAGCATCCCGATACCGGTCGCCGCGATCCCATTGGCATGGGTGGGTCGGGCCTGACCGGGTGTGCTGGTGCCGAGCAGACCGGCGACAGCGAGAGTCATGGTCGCGAACGCCGCGACCCGCTTGAAAACAGTCATTCACCAAAACGGACATGCGGTTGGATCACGGACCCGAGCGGCCAAGGCGCTCGTCCGGGCTTCCCCCCGACTGCGTAACCGATCCGGATCGCACCCGAATGCAGCACAACGCGTGTTTGCAATGACGCCTCGTGGCCGGAACGGTCCGTTCCGTCAACCTTGCCCGAGCGTTTCAGCGATGAATCGTTCCGGCTCCGGGACGTTCAGTTCGACGATCCAAAGGTCCGGATCCTGCGCACGGCGGCGCTGCGCGTAATTTCTGCTATCGTTTGCAGGCGTTACGTCGACCAATGTCGCGCGACCGTCGAAATCGAGCCGACGCTCCAGAAAACGCTCATCCCCACCGCGATCGACCGCGATCACCAGCAATCCGCCGGCGTCGCGATCGCCGCGCGCCATCACCATGCCCATGCGCCCACTGTCATTCGCTCGGCGGAGCAGCGCATCGACCAGCAGGCGGGTAGGAAGCCGCGCGGTCATGCCGTGCGATAGCCCGGCAGCGCCGCCAAGGCGATCTGCGAGCGCATGAAGGTGCCGGTGCCGCGGGCCACCTCCTCACCGCTCGCATCGACCAGCCGGGCGTCGGCCACGAACACGCGGCGCTGGCCGCTGATCCAGCGCCCCTCCGCCGTGACCGGCCCGGCCTTGAGCGGGCGGGTGAGCAGCAGGTTGAACTGCGTGGTCAGCAGGAAACGATCGGTGACCAGGCTGTTGGCGGCATAGAAGGCGGCATCGTCCAGCATCTTGAAGTAGCTGGTGCCATGCGCCGCACCCGCGGCGTGATAATGCCGTTCGTCCACCAGGAAGCGGATGCGGGCGAGGCCAGGGCCGGGCACCTCCAGCGTCGATTCGAACAGCCGGTTGATCGGGGCATGGGCGTAAAGCGATTCCAGCGCGCGGAAATGCGCCGCTTCGCCCTCAGGCGGCGTCACGCGCCTCGTCCTGCGTCAGGAGCGCCCAGAGCGCATCGGGCGAGCCGGCACCGCGCAACTTGGCGAGGAACGCCCGGTCGCGCATGCGCCGCGACACGCGGGCCAAAGCCTTCAAATGGTCCGATCCCGCCCCCACCGGCGAGAACAGGGCAAAGATGAGGTCGACGGGGACATCATCCACCGCCTGGAACTCGATCGGTTGCGCCAGACGTGCGAACACCGCGACGATCTGCGGCAATCCTTCCAGCTTGCCATGCGGAATGGCGACGCCGCCGCCGAACCCGGTCGATCCCAGCTTCTCGCGCTCCGCCAGCTTTTCGGCGACGACGCGCGGATCGAGCCCTGTCTGAAGGGCGGCGACGGACGCCAGTTGCTGGAAAAGACTTTTCTTGTTGGCGGCCGTGACGCCGGTCAGAACGGCATCATGGCGCAGCATATCGCTGAAATCGGTCATGGTCACTTCTCGGGTGCGCGCCCCCGCGCGAGACGCGCCATAGCGACCGGCGGGGGCTTGCGATAGATCAAGCCGCGCGGCTTGGCTCCACCCACCCGATCGTGCCGTCCCCACGGCGATAAACCATGTTGTAGGCGCCAGTGCCCGAATTCTTGAACAAAAGCGCCGCGGTATCGCGCAGATCGAGCATCATGACCGCATCCGAGACCGACGCGTCGGGAATATCGACGCGGGTTTCGGCGACGATCAGGGGTGCATCGCCCGCTTCCTGATCGTCATCGATCGTCTCGGCGAACAGCGTATAGCCGGCGTCATAGCCGATCGATTCGGCGATCTCGATCGCCTCGCTGGCGTTGCGATCCTTCAGGCGGCGGGCATAGCGGCGAAGCTGCTTTTCGATGCGGGTCGCCGCGCCGTCGAACGCGAGATGGGCATCCTGCGCGTCATGGCGCCCTTTCAGCACCAGCCCGCGGGTGACGTGCATCACGATGTCGCATTTGAAGCCGTTGTGCGGCCCCTTGCCGAAGGTCACCTCGGACGAGATGGTGCGGGCGAAATGCTTCTCGGCGATACCCTGAAGACGGTCGGTGACATGGGTCCCAAGGGCATCGCCCGTTTCGACCTGATGACCAGAAATCCGGATATCCATCGTCTTCTCCAATAAATAAGTCGGACGGTCCTTTTGGCCTGTCCCTTCAGTTCGGCGTCATCCGGACGCCCCGGCCCCCCAGATCGGATCAGTGATCTTCGCAAGAAACGCCGTGTGGGCGGCAAGTTCTCCCTCCGGCACGGTAAAAACGCGCGGCGGGCGCACCTTTGCCGCGGTGCGCACCGCCACGGGCGCTGCGGCCGCCTCCACCGTCTCGACCCCAAGGCCCAGACCGATCTGGCGACCGCCCATCAACTCGACATAGACCTGGGCGAGCAGTTGGGCGTCGAGCAGCGCGCCGTGCAGCACGCGGTGCGAGCGATCGATGCCGAAGCGCGAGCAGAGTGCGTCCAGGGTATGCTTGGCACCGGGATGCCGCTGGCGCGCGATGGCAAGCGTATCGACCATGCGGGTGCGCATGCACACCGGCGGAAAGCCGCATGCCTGCAACTCGCCGTTGATGAAGCCGAAGTCGAAGGTCGCGTTGTGCGCGATCAGCGGCGCATCGCCGATGAAGTCGAGCAGATCGGCCACGCCGGCGGCGAACACCGGCTTGTCCCTCAGGAACGCGTCGGATAGGCCATGGATCGCCTGTGCCTCGGGCGGCATGGGGCGTTCGGGATTGAAATAGGCGTGAAAGGTACGACCGGTTTCAACCCGGTTGACCATCTCGACACAGCCGATCTCGACCAGCCGGTCCCCTTCGGAAAATTTGAAGCCGGTAGTCTCGGTATCGAACACGATCTCGCGCATGAACAGACTATCGGCCTTCGCTGCTGCGTACGCAAGCGATCACCCGCTGCACCGCGGCGCGGGTTTCGGCGAGCGGCACATCGGTTGCGATAACATGATCGGCCCGCGCCCGCTTCTCGGCATCGGGCATCTGGCGGGCCAGAATCGCGTCCAGCTTGGCCGGGGTCATGCCGGGACGCGCCAGCACGCGGGCGCGTTGAACGTCCGGGGCTGCGGAGACGACGACGACGGCATCGACGGCACGGTCGCCACCGGTTTCGAACAACAGCGGCACGTCGAGCAGGACGACCGGCGCATCGGCATGGGCGGCGATGAAGGCGGCGCGTTCCTCGGCGACGGCGGGGTGGACGATCGCCTCCAGCCGGCGGATCGCGTGGCCGTCACCCAGCACCGCGGCGGACAAGCCCGGGCGGTCCACCCCCCCTGCCCCGGTGGTGCCGGGAAACGCCGCCTCGATCGCGGCAACGACGCGGCCGCCTGGGCCTTGCAGATGATGAACCGCGGCATCGGCGTCGAATACCGGCACGCCTTCCTCTCCAAACATCGCGGCCACCGTCGACTTGCCCATGCCGATCGAGCCGGTCAGGCCGAGCAGGATCATGCCGTCAGCCGGTCGCGCAGCTCGTCGTCCCGGTCGCGCGGCGGTGCGGCGCCGAAGAACAGCTCGAACGCGACCGCCGCCTGACCGACCAGCATCTCCAGCCCGTCGACCGTGTCGAGATTTCGCGCGCGCGCCGCGGCGAGCAGATCGGTTTCGAGCGGCGCATAGACGATGTCGTACACCACTGCGTCGTCGGGCAGTGCCGTGAGGTCGAGCGCCAGCGGCGGCTGGCCGGTCATGCCGAGGCTGGTTGCGTTGACCACCAGGGCCGAGGGCGGTGCTGCGGGTTGCAGCGGCAGCGCCTGTCCCTTCAGACCGAAGGAGGAGAGCAAAGCCGCTCCCTTCAACACGTTGCGGTTCATCAGCGTGACCGGGCCGACATCCATCCGGGCCAGCGCGAACAGGATCGCGCGGGCGGCGCCCCCTGCCCCGATCACCGTGACGGGCTTGCCCGCCAGATCGAGGTCGGCGATCGGTGCATAGAAGCCGGCGGCGTCGGTGTTGGTGCCGGTGAGCGTACCATTCTCCGCCCGGACGATCGTGTTGACCGCGCCGATCGAGCCCCGGACGTCGCCCGGGTCCTCGACCAGATCGAGTGCGGCCACCTTGTGCGGCACGGTGACGTTGCAACCGCGCCATGCCGGGTCGTTCCGCCGGCTCTCGATATAGCCGGGCAGCGCGTCAGGCGTGACATGCGTCGCGTGGTACTCGGCATCGATGCCGAGCGCATCCAGCCAGAAGCCGTGGATCAGCGGCGATTTGGAATGGGCGATCGGGTCGCCGATCACTTCGGCATAGGGCTTGGTCATGGGCCTGTCTTACGATCCTTCGCTGCCGGGAAGAAGCGTTCGGTTCGCGCAGAGGACGACGCCCTGCCTCGCAGCGGCATCAAAAAGTGCAGGGAGCACGCGCGCCATCCCATCTCCGCGTCTCTGCGTGAAAACCCTTCTTCGCGGCTTCGCGTCTTCGCGTGAATCAAAGCCGGGTTTCGGCCTCTCCGAACGAAAGTTGGTTCACGCGGAGGCGCGGAGGCGCGGAGAGTCTGTGCGGGGATATCGCGGTCGTTTCTCGCAAACGAAAGGGATAGCTGCCGCTTCGCGGCGGTATCTCTCTTTGCGCCGCTGCGCGCGGGAATCTCAGGCGGGCAGCACGCCGCGCGTGCGTAGATAGCCGACCACGGCGAGGAGCGGCAGGCCGAGGATGGTGAAGTGGCTGCCTTCGATCCGGGAGAAGAGCTGCACGCCCGGCCCCTCGATCCGGTAGCAGCCGACGCAGCCGCCGATCGCGGGCCATTCCCGATCCAGATACGCCTCGATGAAGGCGGGCGAGAGCGGGCGGACATGCATGCGTGCGCGCTCGACATGGCGCCAGACGGGGGCGCCGTGTTCGGCAATGACGGCGGCGCTCCACAATTCATGGACCTGACCGGACATGCGCGCGAGATGCTCGGCCGCTTCCTCGCGACTGGTCGGCTTGTCGAGCAGGGTGCCGTCGTGAAGCGCGACCACCGAGTCCGAGCCGAGGGTCAGGACGGGGCCGGCACGTTGCGACACCTTGATAGCCTTCAACTCGGCGAGTGCGTCGGCCAGGTCGCGTGGGGAGAGGCCGGCAAGCGCCGCCTTGGCCGCATCCTCGTCGACGCGGGCGGGCAGTGCCTCGAACGCGATGCCGGCGGCCTCCAGCATGGCGCGGCGCGAGGCGCTTTGCGAGGCGAGGACGATCATGCCGGTATCTCCGGGGCGGGGCGGCGCTGGTTGACCAGCGAGATGATCGCCGCGGCGGTTTCCTCAATCGAGCGGCGGGTGACGTCGATCACCGGCCAACCATTGTCGGCGAACATGCGCCTGGCGAACGCGATCTCGCGGTTGACCGCCTCCTGCTCGACATAATCGGTGTCGGGCGCCTGATTGAGCGACAACAGGCGGTTGCGCCGGATCGCGATCAGCCGGTCGGCACTGGTGGTCAGGCCGACGACGAGCGGGTGGCGCAGCGAGAAGAGCGCCGCCGGCGGCGGGCTTTCGACCACCACGGGAATGTTCGCGGTCTTGTAGCCGCGATTCGCCAGATAGATG
The DNA here is from genome assembly GCF_038809135.1 of Sphingomonas sp. NY01. NCBI lineage: Bacteria > Pseudomonadati > Pseudomonadota > Alphaproteobacteria > Sphingomonadales > Sphingomonadaceae > Sphingomonas > Sphingomonas sp. NY01. The sequence goes on from NZ_CP101722.1 coordinate 159,036, forward strand.
GAGGTCGGCGTCTTGGACGAGCGGCTGACCCCGGCGAGGACGATGTCGGCCTCCTCCCATTCCTCCCACGCGATGCCGTCGTCATGCGCGATGGTGAACTGGATCGCGTCGACGCGGGCGAAATAGGCGGCGTCGAGGACGTGCTGGCGACCGGGGCGCATCTTGGCCTGTACGCCGAGCAGGCCGGACAGCGCCGCATTGACCGGATCGAGCGGCGCCACCGCAGGCAGCCCCAGCGCATGGCAGCGGCTTTCGAGGATGCGGCGGGTCGACGGGTTGACCAGCGTGTAGATCACCAGCCCGGGATTCTGCGCGATCTCCTGCAGGATACGCTCCAGATGCGTCTCGGTGCGCACCATCGGCCAGAAATGGCGAACGGTTTCGACATCGTCATATTGGGCAAGCGCCGCCTTCGCGATGTTCTCCAGCGTCTCGCCGGTGGAATCGGACAGCAGGTGCAGATGGAGTCGCGTGCTCATGCCGCCGTGGGAGACTCTGTGGATAACATGGGCGCAAGCGCTAGCGCACTGGGGATTAACCGCCAAGCCGGCGCGTGGCTGGGGATAAGAGTCGATTCATCCACACCGGTTTCCACAGTGAAGGATTCTATCCACAGCCTGTGAGTCATGGGAATCCTGACTCCGAATCCCGCGGATTCATGCGGGCGCAGCGAGTCAAGCTGTTGGCATTTTGGGGAGGGACGCATAATCCCGGATTCTCACGCGCCAACTACCTCAACATCCCTTTTCAGAATCTTCTTTATAGAAAGAAGGAGGTCGTCCTGACCCTCGCCCCGATCGGCACCGAAGTTCACGGAAATGCTGTCAAGCCCTTGCTTTCCGTATTGAAAGGTAAAGTCGCAGCCGTGCCGCCCCTGTGGCTGATGCGGCAGGCGGGCCGGTACCTGCCCGAATATCGCGCACTGCGAGCCGACAAGGGCGGCTTTCTCGCCCTGGCGACCGACCCGGAGGCGGCGGCCGAAGTGACGATGCAGCCGATCCGGCGTTTCGGCTTCGACGGCGCGATCCTGTTTTCCGACATATTGATGGTGCCCTGGGCACTGGGCCAGGACCTGACCTTCGGACCCGGAGAAGGGCCGCGGCTGAGCCCGGCGCTGGTCGATGCCCGGCTGGAGGCGCTGGCGGGCGTGCCGGAGCGCCTCGACCCCGTCTATGCGACCGTTGCCCGCGTCGCGGCGCAATTGCCGCCACAGACCAGCTTTCTGGGCTTTGCCGGCTCTCCCTGGACGGTTGCCACCTATATGGTCGCGGGCCGCGGATCGAAGGACCAAGGCGAGACGCGCGCCTTTGCCTATGCCGACCCGCAGGCTTTCCAGGCGATCGTCGATGCGATCGTGGCGATGACGGTGGAGTATCTGGCGCAGCAGATCGCGAACGGCGTAGAGGCGGTGCAACTGTTCGACAGCTGGGCGGGATCGCTGAGCCCGGCGCAGTTCGAACGCTGGGTGATCGCGCCCAACGCGGCGATCGTCTCGGCCTTGCGCGCGCGCTGCCCCGGCGTGCCGATCATCGGCTTTCCCAAGGGCGCGGGCGCCAAGCTGCCCGCCTATGCGCGCGAGACCGGCGTCGACGCGGTCGGGCTGGACGAGACGGTCGATCCCGCCTGGGCGAACGGCGCGCTGCCGGAGGGGATGCCGGTCCAGGGCAATCTCGATCCGCTGGCGCTGATCGCCGGCGGCCGGGAACTGGACGCGGCGGTCGACCGTATCATTGCCGCACTGTCGGGGCGGCCGCACATCTTCAACCTGGGCCACGGCATCCTGCCGCATACGCCGATCGCGCATGTCGAACACCTTATCCACCATATCCGGAGTTCCCGATGACCGGCCTGCTCGGTGCCGCCTATGACTGGGTGAAAGCGGCGCACCTGATCTTCGTGATCTTCTGGATGGCGGGGCTGTTCATGCTGCCGCGATACCTGGTCTATCATCAGGAGGCGCTGGCGGCGGGGCGCACCGAGGAAGCCGCGCTGTGGACCGAGCGCGAGGGCAAGATCCGGTCGATCATCCTGACCCCGGCGATGCTGGTCGTCTGGGTGCTGGGCCTGCTGCTGGCGGCACATCTGGGGCTGTTTTCCGGTGTGCCCGGGCTGGGCTGGCTGCACCTGAAGCTGGTCTTCGTCCTGCTGCTCACCGGCTATCACGGCTGGACGGTCGCCTATGCCAGAAAGCTGGCCGCGGAGCGGCCGACGCTGCAGGGGCGGCAGTTGCGGATGCTGAACGAGGTGCCGGCCCTCGCCGTGACGCTGATCGTCGTGCTGGTGATCGTGAAGCCCTTCTGATGCGTGCTTGACTTGGGGACGCGCCAAACCTAACTCCTTCCCCAAGCCTTGCGGCGTCCTGTCGCGATGGCTCTGCCTTATCCCGCCTCGTTTCGCTGCGATCCTCGCCGACCGACGCCCTCCGACCATCCGGACGACCCCATGCATCTCAAAGACCTGAAGAAGAAGACTCCTGCCGACCTCGTGCAACTGGCCGAGGAGCTTGGTGTCGAGAGCGCGTCGACGCTGCGCAAGCAGGACCTTCTGTTCGCCATCCTGAAGGAACAGGCGGAGAAGGGCGACCAGATCATGGGGCTGGGCACGATCGAGGTGCTGCCCGATGGTTTCGGCTTCCTGCGCAGCCCCGAGGCCAATTATCTGGCCGGGCCCGACGACATCTATGTCTCCCCCAACCAGGTCCGCAAGCACGGCCTGCGCACCGGCGACACGGTGGAAGGCGAGATTCGCGCGCCCAAGGATGGCGAGCGCTATTTCGCGCTGGTGAAGCTGACCTCCGTCAACTTCGACGACCCGGAAGCGGTGCGCCACCGCGTCAACTTCGACAATCTGACGCCGCTCTATCCCGAGCAGAAGCTGATCCTCGACCCGGCCGATCCGACCCAGAAGGACAAGTCGGCGCGGGTCATCGATATCGTCAGCCCACAGGGCAAGGGACAGCGCACGCTGATCGTGGCGCCGCCGCGCGTCGGCAAGACGGTGATGCTCCAGAACATCGCGCGCGCGATCTCGGACAATCACCCGGAGGTCTTCCTGATCGTGCTGCTGATCGACGAGCGGCCCGAGGAAGTGACCGACATGCAGCGTTCGGTGAAGGGTGAGGTCGTATCCTCCACCTTCGACGAGCCGGCGCAGCGCCACGTGCAGGTCGCCGAGATGGTGATCGAAAAGGCCAAGCGCCTCGTCGAGCACAAGAAGGATGTGGTGATCCTGCTCGACTCGATCACGCGTCTGGGCCGCGCCTACAACACCGTGGTGCCGTCGTCGGGCAAGGTGCTGACCGGCGGTGTCGATGCCAATGCGCTCCAGCGGCCCAAGCGCTTCTTCGGCGCGGCCCGCAACATCGAGGAGGGCGGCTCGCTTTCCATCATCGCCACCGCGCTCATCGACACGGGCAGCCGCATGGACGAGGTGATCTTCGAAGAGTTCAAGGGCACCGGCAACTCGGAAATCGTGCTGGACCGCAAGGTGGCGGACAAGCGCATCTTCCCGGCGCTGGACGTGGGCAAGTCGGGCACCCGCAAGGAGGAGCTGCTGGTCCAGAAGGACAAGCTGTCCAAGATGTGGGTCCTGCGCCGCATCCTGATGCAGATGGGCACCATCGATGCGATGGAGTTCCTGCTCGACAAGATGAAGAATTCCAAGACCAACGAGGATTTCTTCGACTCGATGAATCAGTAAGCGTCGAACGCTACACCCAAATGGTGGGTCGAATGGGTTCGTGGAGGTCCGCCCTCCGCGAACCCATTCGCGTTTTGGCGCGTTAGCCGCACGATCCCATCCCCTTTCGGGATCAGTGCCGTTTCCAAGCGCGGCACGGCCGCGCCCCTGCGTAGTTGGTGGCGCGGCCAAACCGTGTCGGCGATAAATGGGTAAGGTTTAGGGGCGCCCGCGGCCGCCGCCGGTCCCCGGTGCGCCGGCGCCGGCGCCAGGTGCGCCGACCGAGCCAATATTGCCGAACAGGTCCTGGAAGAAGCCGCGCTTGCGACCCAGGGTCGGCGTCGTCTTGCCATCCGGCGTGATGGACGCGACCTGTTCGATCCCGCCGCGGCGGATCGTGGTGACGTTGCCGGCCTGGTCGAAGCTGATCTGCAAGGTGATCTGCGCCTGCGCCTTGGGCTTGGTGAAGCCGAGGTTGCGGCTGTCGCGGGCGACATAATACCAGTCGCCCCCTTCGAACTGGCTGGTGATCGTCGGCTGGCCCAGCGTCTGGAGCACCGACTGGCGATTGTCGACGCCCGGCTGGACCGAATTGACCAGATCGGTATCCACCACATAACCCTGATGCGAGCGCAGCGGCGTGCAGGCCGCACTCGCCAGCGCGAGCCCGATGCCCAGGGCGACCAGCCGGGGGGAAGAAACGCTCATCATCATCTCCGGGCCGGAAAACGCGGCCGTTGAGCCCTTGGAAACAGCCCGGCCGATTGCATCGGCCGTCGATCGATCCGATAGGCGAGGATGGGGGCGGGCACAAGCATCGTCCATGGTAGCGGCAAGGGGGCGAGGATGGGTCTGATGCACAAGCTGTTCGGGCAGGGGCCCGGAGGGCTGTTCGGGCAGGGGCCCGGAGGGCTGTTCGGGCCGAAGCCGCAACCGGCGCTGGCGCTGTATAATGCGGTGGTGGCGCGGGGGCGGGAGCCGCACTGGTATGTGGAGGGCGCGGTGCCCGACACGGTGGACGGCCGTTTCGACATGATCGCAGCGGTGCTGGCGATGGTGTTGCTGCGACTGGAGACCGAACCCGCCGGCGCGGCGCCGGCGGCACAGGTGACCGAGCGGTTCGTCGACGACATGGATGGCCAGTTGCGCGAGATCGGCATCGGCGACATCGTGGTGGGCAAGCATATCGGGCGGATGATGGCGATGCTGGGCGGACGGCTGGGTGCCTATCGCGATGGCATTGCGGGCGGCGACCTGGGGCCTGCCCTGGTGCGCAACCTGTATCGCGGCGAGGCACCGGACCCGCTGGCGGTGGCGCATGTCAGCACCCATTTGATGGGCTTGCGCGAGACACTGGCCGGCGTATCGGTCGCGCGCCTGATCGATGGAGACCTGCCGTGACCCCCGAATGGAGCCGCCCCGAACGCCTGGATGCGATCGGCGAGCGCGACAAACCCGTGCATATCGAAGCGGATGAGGGCGAGCGTACAGCGCTGGCGCGGCGGTTCGGATTGAAGGCGGTGGAAAGGCTGGCGGCCGATCTGGTGGTGCGGCGCGATGCGGCGGGCGTGCTGGTGACGGGGCGCGTGCGCGGCGATGTGGTGCAGGCGTGCGGCGTGACCGACGAGCCGGTGCCCGCGGTGGTGGACGAAGAGGTGGCGTTGCGCTTCGTCGAGGCGCTGGACGGCGAGGAAGAGGTGGAGCTGTCCGCCGATGCGATGGACGTGGTGGTGATCGAGGGCGGCGCAATCGACCTTGGCGAAGCGGCGGCCGAGACGATGGCGCTGGCGCTGGACCCGTTCCCGCGCAGCCCGAACGCGGCACAGGTCCTGCGCGCGGCGGGGGTGATCAGCGAGGACGAGGTCCAGCCGATGAACGCGTTTGCCGGGTTGAAGGACAAGCTGGCCGGGCGCTGATGGCTACGGCGTGTCCGGGCCGAGGGTGGGATCGAGATCGCGGGGGCGGACGAAGCGGGTCAGCACCGCGCCGCCGGGGATAACCTGCGACCAATGGTCCACGTCGAAGGTCAGTTCGGCGACGCTGGCGGTGGGATATTTCTCCGCCACCGCGTCGCGAAAGGCGCTGGCGCGGGCGAGCTTGAGAACCAGATCCTCCAGCCCCGGATTATGTCCGACGAGCAGCACGCGCGCCGCGGCATCGGGTAGCCGGACGATGCCGTCGAGCAGCGTCGCGGCGGAGGCGAGATACATGCGCTGGTCCCACACCGGCTCGCGCCGGCGGCCATAGCCGTCCCACACCTCGTCCAGCGTTTCCATGACGCGCACCGCGGGCGAGGCATAGACACGGTCGAATTCGAGTGCCGAGTGGCGCAGGTGCCGGCCGATCATCCCCGCGGCACGGCGCCCCTTGGTATTCAGTGGCCGATCGAAATCGCGGGCCACGGCATCGTCCCAGCCGGATTTGGCATGGCGGAGCAGCGTCAGCGTCTTCATCGGGCGCGTTGTCTCCGTGGTTCAGGCGGGTTCGTGCGCTCCATGCCCGATCGGCGCGTCGGAGGAAAGCCGCGCCGTGACGCAGGCCACCGCTTCATCGAGCGTGACGCGGCGGATGGCAACGCCGGGCGGAAAGGCATCGAGCAGGCGCGAGGGCATGGCGGCGGAGAGCAGCACAAAGGCACCGCGATCGTCCGCCCGGCGGATCAGCCGCCCGAACGCCTGCGCCAGACGCGCGCGGACGATACGATCGTCATAGGCGCTGCCGCCGCCGGCCAGCTTGCGCGCGGCATGCAGCACGGTGGGCTTGGGCCAGGGTACCCCCTCCATCACCACCAGCCGCAGCGATTCGCCGGGAACGTCGACGCCGTCGCGCAGCGCATCGGTGCCGAGCAGCGAGGCGGCCGGATCGTCGCGAAAGATGTCGACCAGCGTGCCGGTGTCGATCGGATCGACATGCTGTGCATGGAGGGCAAGACCCTCGCGTGCCAGCCGGTCGGCGATCCGGCCATGCACGCCGCGCAACCGGCGGATCGCGGTGAACAGCCCGAGCGTGCCGCCGCGGGCCGCCATGATGAGCCGGGCATAGGCGTTGGCAAGGGCGGGGATGTCGCCGCGCTTCACATCGGTGACGATCAGCACCTCGGACCGATCGGGATAGTCGAACGGGCTGGCGGCGGTGAAATGGGCGGGGCCACGGGCCAGATGCGGGGCGCCGGTACGGGCCTCCGCCACGCTCCAGTCGCCGCCGCCGGTGAGTGTCGCGGAGGTGACAAGCGCACCATGCGCCGGCTTCAGCACGATTTCGGCAAAGGGGCGGGTAGGGTCGAGCCAGTGGCGGTGCAGGCCGATGTCATATTCGCGCCCCTCCACCCGGTCGACCGCCAGCCAGTCGACGAAATCGGGATCGGCGGGGCCACCGACGCGCGCGAGCAGCGACAGCCACGCCGCCACCGTCTCGGCGCGCCAGGCGAGCGAGGCGATCGCCCCCTCGACCCGCGCACGCGCCGGTCCGTCGAGCCAGTCGGGCGCCTCGGTCAACACCGCCTCCAACCGGCGGCCGAGCGCGACCAGCGGGCGGAGCAGCGCGTCGAGCGCGTGGGCGGCGGGGGCCGCAGCCTCGATCAACTCGGGGCTGGGCTCGGCAAGCTCGGTTTCCAGGCCGTAGCCGGCATCGCCCGGCTGCTCGGCGCGCGCGAAGGTCAGCCCGCGCACTGCGGCGAGCAGCGTTTCGACGGGTCCGAAGGGTTGCCCCTCCGCCACGCGGCCGAGCCAGCCCTCCGAGGCGAGTCCCTGCGCGGCGGTGACAGCGTCGGCGATGGCGCGGTTGCCGCCCTCGTCATAGCTGGCGACATCGGACAGGCGCGCGGCCAGGCCGCGGCGACGACCGCGGCTGCCCGCCTCCGGCCCCAGTACCCAGCGGCGCAGCTCGATCGTCTCGGCACCGGTGAGCGCGGTGGCGAACATCGAATCAGCGGCATCGAACAGGTGATGCCCCTCGTCGAAGACGTAGCGGGTCGGGCGGGTGGCAAGTTCGCGGCCGCGCGCGGCGTTGACCATGACCAGCGCATGGTTGGCGATGACGATATCGGCCTGGGCGGAGGCACGCGCGGCATGCTCGATGAAGCATTTGCGATAATGCGGGCAGCCGGCATAGACGCACTCGCCGCGCCGGTCGGTCAGCGCGGCGGGGCCGTTGCGGCGGAACAGCGTCGGCAACCAGCCGGGCAGGTCGCCGCCGACCATGTCGCCGTCCGCGCTATATGCCGCCCAGCGCGCCACCAGTTGCGCCAGAATGGCGGCGCGGCCGGCAAAGCCGCCTTGCAGCGCATCCTCCAGGTTGAGCAGGCACAGATAGTTCTCGCGACCTTTACGCGTCACCACGCGTTCGCGGCGGATCGCGGCGTCGGGGAACAGGCGCTGCGTCTCCACGCTCAACTGGCGTTGCAGCGCCTTGGTAAAGGTGGAGATCCAGACCGGACCGCCGGCACGTTCCGCCCACAGGCTGGCGGGTGCGAGATACCCGAGCGTCTTGCCGATCCCGGTGCCCGCCTCCGCCAATACCATATTCGGTGCCTCGCGCACGATGCGCGGGGCGAAGGCGGCGCTGGCGGCGGCGGCATAGGCGCGCTGGCCGGGGCGTTCCTCCGCACCATGACCGGTCAGCGTCGCCAGTCGCGCCTCCGCCTCCGGCGGTTCCATGGGCACGGGGCGGGGGGCGGGGCGGGGGGGCTGTTCCTCCCATTCCGGCAGCTTGCTGAACAGCCAGCGTTCGTTGACCCGCGGCTTGGCCAGGCGCGGCGCGATCAGCGGTGCCCAGGGCCAGCGCAGGCGGGTCAGGCTTTGCGCCGCGGTCCAGGCGCCCTCCCGCTCGGGCCAGTCGCCATCCGGCACGGCGAGCAGCGTCGCGGCCGCGTCACGCAGAAACGCGGCGACCGCATCCTCCTGCATCGGCACGGGGAGATCGATGGCGCGTGCCAGCCCCTTGGGCGTCGGCACCGCGAACCGCGCCGGAAAGAGAAAGGCATAGAGTTCGAGCAGGTCGAGCCCCGATAGGTCGGCATAGCCCAGCCGCTGACCCGTCAACGCGGCGTTGAGCAGGATCACCGGCGTTTCCGACGCGATGCCGATCGCCTCGCCGCGCGACACCGCACGCGTCCCCTCCGCCGTGGCGATCCAGATGCCGCTATGGCTGGCGTGGAGAGCGGGATGGGGAAAGGACATCGCGTCCGATATCGGCGCGACGGAACGGATTGGCAACACGGGAAGAACTGGTCAGACGATCCCGGTGCCGTCGATGGTGAGGGTCAGCGTCGCGCTGTCGAGGGGGCCGGAAAGAGGGCAGGAACGGGCTTGCGTGAATACGCCATCCTGCGGCGCCCAGAACTGGTGCACGATGGCGGATCGCACGTCGATCACCCACAATTCCGGGATGCTTGCAGCGGCGTAAAGGTCGCGTTTGGTAGACAGGTCGTGGCGCAGTGTCGTGTCAGACACCTCCGCCAGCAACGCGACATCGACATGGGCGAGATACCCGTCGCGGACTGGCAGATGGGCAATCACGATATCGGGCTCGGGGGCATCGTGCGGCGGCAGGGCCACCGTTGGTCCGATCATCGTTGCCAGATCGAGATGACGGTGGCGGATGGCCTGATCGAACGCGAAGGCCAGCCGGGTATTGACCAGTGCATGGCGGCTTTGTTGCGGGCTCATCTCGACGATCGTCCCCCCAATCAGTTCAGCATGACGACGCCGGGCCAGCGCGCCGGCAAGGTCCAGCGCACGAAACTCCTCCACGGTCAGTTTGACCGGTCTGGGGGCATCCAGTGGAACGATCGGGTCCATCAAATGCATCATAGCATTTGCGCACCGCGCGCCAAAGCGCCAGATGCGGGGGCGTCATGACCGATACCGATCTCCGCTCCGTCGCCCTAGAGTCCAAGGCCTGGCCGTATGAGGAAGCGCGCAAGCTGCTCAAGCGCTATCCGAACGGCAAGCCGAGCAAGGATGGCACGCCGGCGCCCGTGCTGTTCGAAACCGGCTATGGCCCGTCGGGCCTGCCGCATATCGGCACCTTCAACGAGGTGCTGCGCACCACCATGGTGCGCAACGCCTTTCACACGCTGTCCGACCAGCCGACGCGGCTGATCGCGTTTTCGGACGACATGGACGGGCTGCGCAAGGTGCCCGACAATGTGCCCAACCAAGCGATGCTGGCCGAGCATCTCGGCAAGCCGCTGACCCAGGTGCCCGACCCGTTCGAGAAGTTCGACAGCTTTGCCGCGCATAACAATGCGCGGTTGCGCGAATTCCTCGATCGCTTCGGCTTCGATTATGAATTCGCCTCGTCCACCGATTATTATGGTTCGGGCAGGTTCGACGATGCGCTGCGTCTGGTGTTGCGCCATTTCCAGGGCATTCAGGACGTGATGCTGCCGACGCTGCGCGCCGAGCGGCGGGCGACCTATTCGCCGGTGCTGCCGATCAGTCCCAAGACGGGCGTCGTGCTGCAGGTGCCGGTCGAGGTGATCGATGCGGACGCGGGGATCATCGCCTTTACCGATGCGGATGGCGAGCGGATCGAGCAGTCGGCGCTGGGTGGCCTGTCCAAGCTGCAATGGAAGGTCGACTGGGCGATGCGCTGGGTCGCGCTGGGCGTCGATTACGAGATGGCGGGCAAGGATCTGATCGATTCGGTCACCCAGTCGTCCAGGATCGCGCGCGTGCTGGGCGGACGCCCGCCCGAGGGCTTCAACTACGAGATGTTCCTGGACGAACATGGCGAAAAGATCTCCAAGTCCAAGGGCAATGGCCTGAGCCTCGACCAGTGGCTGACCTATGGGCCGGAGGAGAGCCTGGCGTTCTTCGCCTACCGCGAGCCGAAAAAGGCCAAGCAGCTCCACATGGGCGTGATCCCGCGCGCGGTGGACGAATATTGGCAGTTCCGCGGCAATTATACCGGGCAGGACGCCAAGCAGCGGTTGGGCAATCCGGTGCACCACATCCATGACGGCAAGGTGCCCGCCGAAACGTTGCCGGTGACGTTCGGGCTGCTGCTGAACCTCGCCAGCCTGCCCGGCGTCGGCGATCGCGACACGATGTGGGCGTTCCTGCACCGCTACGACCCGACCTTGTCGGCGGAAACGCATCCGGCGCTCGACCGCCTGATCGGCTATGCGGTGGCCTATGGCTGCGACTTCGTGGCGCCGACGCTCAACCGGCGTGCGCCGACGGCGGCGGAGGCACAGGCGCTGCGCGAGCTGGACGACGTTCTCGCCAAGGACGACGGCACGGGCCGCGATGACGAGGACCCGGCCGCGGTGCTGCAGAACCATGTCTATGAGATCGGCAAGGCCCATTACGGCAAGGAGGGCTTACGCGACTGGTTCAAGGTGCTGTACGAGACCTTGCTGGGTTCCGAGCAGGGGCCGCGCATGGGCAGCTTCTTTGCGCTGTACGGCGTGGAAAATTCGCGGCGGTTGATCGCAGAGGCCCTGGCGCGGGCCGCGTGAGCGGGTGGATGCGGTGAAGCCCGGCGGGCTGGCGGGATCCTTGCTGTCCCCGCTTGGCGGTTTCGCCATGTTGCGGGCCGCGCATCGGCGGGTCGGGAGGTGACCGGGCCTGTTGGTCCGATCGCCCATGGAACGCCCGAATTTCGCCGGTTGACGCTGGCGATGCTGTTCGCCGGTTTCTCCACCTTTTCACTGCTATATGCCGCGCAGCCGCTGCTGCCGCTGTTTTCCGCGGAATATGGGGTGAGTGCGGAGGGGGCAAGCCTTGCGGTGTCGATGGCGACGGGGCCGCTGGCGATCGGCATCCTGGTGGCCGGCCTGGTGTCGGACCGGGTGGGGCGGCGGCCGTTGATGGTGGCGGCGATGCTGTCGGCCGGGGTGCTGACGCTCGCGGCGGCGTTCGCGCCGGGATGGGTGGCGCTGCTGGTACTGCGTTTCCTGACCGGGCTGGCGCTGGCGGGGGTGCCGGCGGTGGCGATGGCCTATGTCGCGGAGGAGGTGGACGCCGCCTCGGTCGGGTCGGCGATGGGGCTGTATATCGCGGGCAGCGCGCTGGGCGGCATGGGCGGGCGGCTGATCGCAAGCCTTGTCGCCGATATCGGCGGATGGCGCTGGGCCATCGGCGCGGTCGGGCTGGCGGGTGTGGTGATGGGCGAGACGTTCCGGCGGCTGGCGCCGCGCTCGCAGCGGTTCGTGCCGGCGCAGGGGCGTGTCGGTGCGTTGATGGTGCAGGCGGGCGCGCTGTTCCGGGACCGTGCGCTGCCGCTGCTGTTCGCCGAAAGCTTTCTGCTGATGGGCGCATTCGTCACGGTCTACAACTATGCCGGCTACCGGTTGCTGGGCGCCCCCTATCACCTCAGCCAGAGCGCGGTGGGCGCGGTGTTCCTGCTCTACGTGCTGGGATCGGCCAGTTCGGCATGGTTCGGCGGACTTGCCGGGCGGATCGGGCGGCGGCGCGTGTTCTGGGTGCCGGTGATGCTGCTGATCGCGGGGCTGGGGATCGCCGCAGCACGGCCGCTGGCGCTGGTGGTGATCGGCATCGCGGTGGTGACGGTGGGCTTTTTCGGGGCGCATTCGATCGCGAGCGCCTGGGTCGGGCGGCGGGCGGGCGCGGCACGGGGGCTGGGTGCGGCGCTGTACCTGTTCTTCTATTATGCCGGGTCGAGCGTGCTGGGATCGGCCGGCGGCTTTGCCTGGACCCATGGCGGCTGGCCGGGGGTGACGCTGTTCTGCCTCGCGCTGGCGGCGATGGCGCTGATCGTCGCGCTGCTGCTCGCGCGGGTCGCACCGCTGGAGCAGGCGGCTACGCCGGCCACGGTGCCCGAAGCCTAGCGCGCGAGCGGGTCGATCGCGTCGCTCGGTGGCGTGGCGGCGAGGTCGCGGGCGACCGCCTCCACCCGCGCCATCACGCGCAGGATGTTGCCGCGGGTAAGGGCGGCGAGGTCGGCGTCGCTCCAGCCGCGGCGGGCAAGCTCGATCAGGACGCGCGGGTAGCCGTCGACGCCCTTCATGCCGGCCGGGCCGGTGCCGGCAATGCCGTCATAGTCGCCGCCGAAGCCGACGGCGCCGCGTCCGGCGATGCGGGCGACGTGGTCGATGTGATCGGCGACCATGGCGGGGGTGACGCGGGGTTCGGGGTGGGTGGCGTCCCAGGCGAGGAGCGGGGCAGGGGAGCGGGGGCCGTACACATCGGCCGGCACGCCCAGCGATGCGGCATGATCGGTGCGGGCGCGGTCCCATGCGCGCCATGCGGTGGAGACAAAGGCGGGATAGACGTTGACCATCACCACGCCGCCCCCCGCACCGATGCGGCGGAGCAGCGCATCGGGAATGTTGCGCGGCGCAACTCCGACCGCGCGGGCCCCGGAATGGCTGGCGATGACCGGCGCGCGGGTCACGTCCAGCACCGCAGCCATCGTCGCATCCGAGACATGCGCGACATCGACGATCATGCCGATGCGGTTCATCTCCGCCACCACCTGCCGGCCAAAGGGCGACAGGCCGTTCGCGACCGGATCGTCGGTGGCCGAATCCGCCCAGGCGAGGCTGTGGCCATGCGTCAGCGTCATGTAGCCGACGCCCAGCGCCTTGTACTGGCGCAGGACCGACAGGCGGCCGTCGATCTGGTGCCCGCCCTCGACCCCGATCAGCGAGGCGATGCGGCCGTTCGCCTGCGCCGCCGCGATCTCGGCCGCCGTGGTCGCAAGGGCGAAGTCCTGCGGATAGGCGGCGACGAAGCGGCGGACGACGTCGATCTGCTCCAGCGTCATTTCCACCGCACGCGGCCCGGTGACGGTGGCGGGTATCCAGACCGACCAGAACTGGCCGCCGACGCCGCCTTTACGCAGGCGGGGAATGTCGGTCTGCAAGGGGCGGGGCAGGCGGCTGGTGTCGCGGGACAGATCGACGGCGGTGCCCGTTTCGCGCAGTTCCCAGGCGAGGTCGTTATGACCGTCGATGATGGGCGCCTGAGCGAGCAGGCGCTCGACGCGGGTCTCGGCGGTCGGACCCGCGGCCTGGGCGAGCAGCAGCAGGGCGATCACAGCGTCGGCAGCCGGGCAAAGCCGTTCGGCACCTCGGCGGGCGCATCGTCCGACACGAAAACCTGCTCGACGCGGGAGGCGGGCGATCCTTCACGCGCTGTCGCGATCATGGCGTCGATCATAACGGGCGATCCCCGCACGAGCGCCTCGACCGATCCATCGGCGCGGTTGCGCACCCAGCCATCGAGCCCCAGCGTCCTAGCCTGCTCCACGAACCAGTTGCGATAGAAGACGTTCTGGACACGGCCGGTGATGCGGAGACGGCGGGAGATCATGGGATCATAGTCTCACCTGCTTGCGACCGGCTGTCCAGATGCGCCAGGATCGGGGGATGACGATCCGGATCAGGGAAGACGATCTCACTGATGCCGCGGTGCAGGCATTGCTCGCGCTGCATCTGGCGGGGATGCGGGCGGGATCGCCGGCGGGACATGTCTTTGCCCTAGACCTGTCGGGGTTGCGTGCGCCGGGAGTGACGGTGTGGACCGCGTGGCGCGACGGACGGGTGGCGGGCATCGCCGCGATGAAGCGGCTGGGGGCGGGCGCGGCCGAGCTGAAGTCGATGCGCACGCATCCTGAGGCCTTGCGCCGCGGGGTGGCGGCGGCGCTGCTCGATCATATCATCGGCGTCGCCCGGTCGGAGGGTTTGACGCGGTTGAGCCTGGAGACGGGGAGCGGAGAAGCGTTCGAGCCGGCGCTTGCGCTTTATGCGAGCCGCGGCTTTGCCAGCGGCGAAGCGTTCGGCGGGTATGTGGCCAGCGCGTTCAATCAGTTCCGCCATCTGGAACTGGCACCCCTTCGCTAGGGTGAGATGCCTTCATGTCCGTCTCGCTTTGGAGCCGGCTGGGGCAAATCCCATCCTGGATCATCTGGCTGCAAAGCTGACCCGTCCGGCCTGAACACCATCGAAGGGCTCAGGCCGAACGGGCGGGATCACGGTCGCTCCCTCAAGGGGAAGCGACCGTCAGATCACAGCTTTTCGGTAAGTTCGGGGACCAGCTTGAAGAGGTCGCCGACCAGGCCGATGTCGGCGACCTGGAAGATGGGGGCATCCTCGTCCTTGTTGATCGCGACGATCACCTTGGAGTCCTTCATGCCGGCCAGATGCTGGATGGCGCCCGAGATGCCGACCGCGACATAGACCTGCGGGGCGACGATCTTGCCGGTCTGGCCGACCTGATAGTCGTTGGGGGCATAACCGGCATCGACCGCGGCGCGGGATGCGCCGACGGCGGCGCCCAGCTTGTCGGCGAGCGGATCGATCAGCGCGTGGAACTGCTCCTCGGAACCCAGCGCCCGGCCGCCCGACACGATGATCTTGGCCGAGGTCAGCTCGGGACGTGCATTCTCCGCGATCTCCGCGCCGGTGAAGCTGGACAGGCCCTTGTCACCGGTGGCGGCGACCGCCTCGATCGTGCCCGTGCCGCCCTGTGCCTCCGCCTTGTCGAAGGCGGTGCCGCGCACGGTGACGACCAGTTTCTTGTCGCTGGTCCTGACGGTGGCGATGGCGTTGCCCGCGTAGATCGGCCGGGTAAAGCTGTCCGGCCCCTCGACCGAGAGGATGTCGGAGACCTGCATCACGTCGAGAAGCGCCGCGACCCGCGGCGCGATGTTCTTGCCCGTGGTGGTGGCCGGCGCGACAAAGGCGTCGTGGTGCCCCATCAGTTCCACCACCAGCGGCGCGACATTCTCGGCCAGCGCATGCGCATAGGCCGCGTCGTCGGCGACATGCACCTTGCCGACCCCGGCGATCGCGGCCGCCGCCTGGGCGACCGCATCCACGCCCTGCCCCGCGACCAGCAGGTGGACCTCGCCCAGCTTTGCCGCCGCGGTCACCGCGGACAGCGTGGCATCCTTGACGGCCCCGCCGTCATGTTCGACCCAGACCAGCGTCTTCACTTGGCAATCCCCATCGCTTGCAGCTTCATCACCAGTTCGTCGACATCGGCGACCTTGACGCCGGCCTGACGCTTGCCCGGTTCGGCGACATGGGTGATCGTGTGACGGGCTGCGATGTCGACGCCGAAATCGGCCGCGGCACGCGTCGCCATCGGCTTGGACTTGGCCTTCATGATGTTGGGCAGCGAGGCATAGCGCGGCTCGTTCAGCCGCAGGTCGGTGGTGACGATCGCGGGCAGCGTCAGCGTGTCGGTCTCCAGCCCGCCATCGACCTCGCGGGTGACCACCGCCTGCCCCTCGGCCAGCACGACCTTCGACGCGAACGTCCCTTGCGCCCAGCCGAGCAGCCCGGCGAGCATCTGACCGGTCTGGTTGTTGTCGTCGTCGATCGCCTGCTTGCCCAGAATCACGAGGTCGGGGCTTTCCTCCTCGACGATTTTGGTGAGCAGCTTGGCGACGCCCAGCGGCTCCACCCGGCCCTCGGCGGTGACCAGGATCGCCCGGTCGGCGCCCATCGCCAGCGCGGTGCGCAGCGTGTCCGCCGCCTTGGGCTCGCCGATCGAGACCACCACCACCTCGGTGACGCCGGCCTTCTCCTTCAGCCGGATCGCCTCCTCGACCGCGATCTCGTCGAACGGGTTCATGCTCATCTTGACGTTCGCCAGGTCGACGCCCGACCCGTCCGCCTTCACCCGCGGCTTCACATTATAGTCAAGCACGCGCTTGACCGGCACCAGCACCTTCATCGGGGCTCCTTCCTGTCCATGGCGGATCGTTTTCACCGGTCCACTTGGGAGTTTTGCGAGGGTTTCGCAAGTTCACTATGGTGGATGGCCGTTCGCCATCCGTCTCTTCCAGAACGAAGAAGGGCCCGGACGTTTCCGTCCGGGCCCCTTATCGCATCGGTGATGACCGTGGCGCGTCAGGCGACCTTCTGCACCTCGGCGACGATCTTCTTGGCCGCGTCGCCCAGATCGTTGGCGGGGACGATGGCGAGGCCGGAGTTCGCCAGGATCTCCTTGCCCTTCTCGACATTCGTGCCCTCGAGGCGGACGACGAGCGGCACCTGCAGGTTCACTTCCTTCGCCGCGGCGACGATGCCGTCCGCGATGATGTCGCAGCGCATGATGCCGCCGAAGATGTTGACCAGGATGCCCTTCACCGCCGGATCGCTCAGGATGATCTTGAACGCCGCCGTCACCTTCTCCTTGTTGGCGCCGCCGCCGACATCGAGGAAGTTGGCCGGGAACATGCCGTTCAGCTTGATGATGTCCATCGTCGCCATGGCAAGGCCGGCGCCGTTGACCATGCAGCCGATGTCGCCGTCGAGCTTGATGTAGGCGAGGTCGTACTTCGACGCCTCCAGCTCCATCGCGTCCTCTTCGGTGGTGTCGCGCAGTTCCATCAGGTCCTTGTGACGGAACATGGCGTTGCCGTCGAAACCAACCTTGGCGTCGAGCACGACCAGCTTGCCATCGTCGGTGACGGCGAGCGGGTTAATCTCGATCTGCTCGGCATCGGTGCCCAGGAACGCGTCATACAGCTTGGACGCGACGCTGGCAGCCTGCTTGGCGAGGTCACCGGTCAGCTCCAGCGCAGCGGCGACCGAGCGGCCGTGATGCGGCATGAAGCCGGTCGCGGTGTCGATGTCGATCGAGTGGATCTTCTCCGGCGTGTCGTGCGCCACGGTCTCGATATCCATGCCGCCCTCGGTCGAGGCGACCATCGAGACACGGCCGGTCGCGCGGTTGACGAGCAGCGCGAGGTAGAATTCCTTGGCGATGTCGACGCCGTCGGTCACGTACAGGCGGTTGACCTGCTTGCCGGCGTCACCGGTCTGGATCGTCACCAGCGTGTTGCCGAGCATGTCGGCAGCGGCCGCACGAACCTCGTCGGCGGTCTTGGCGAGGCGGACGCCGCCCTTGGCATCCGGGCCCAGTTCCTTGAACTTGCCCTTGCCGCGGCCGCCGGCGTGGATCTGCGCCTTGACGACGTAGAGCGGTCCGGGGAGCTTCTTGGACGCCTCGACAGCCTCGTCGACCGACAGGGCGGCAAAGCCCGCGGGGACCGGTACGCCGAACTTCGCCAGCAGTTCTTTCGCCTGATATTCGTGAATGTTCATGGGCGACCTCGCCTTGTGCTATTATCTAGGACGGTTGACAGCCCTTTCGCACAGGGAGCGAAGCGAATCCACCCCGGATTTTGCCGAATTCAGCGCACTATTGCAAACGCATCGCAATATATATAGGAAAGTCGAAGAATTTCATGTCCTGGTCCATCGGCATCCTGCTCCTCGTCGCCACCGTGATCGGCATGGAAGGCTTCGCCTATGCGGCACACCGCTGGATCATGCATGGTCCGGGCTGGTTCCTGCACGAAAGCCACCATCGCCCGCGGACCGGCAACTGGGAGTTGAACGACCTGTATGCGGCGATCTTCGCGGTGCCGTCGTTCGTGATGATCCTGGGCGGCGTGCAGCTTGGCTGGTGGCCGGGCTTTACCTGGATCGGGGCGGGGATCGCGGCATATGGCGCGATCTATTTCGGTTTCCACGACGTGATCGTGCACCGGCGGCTGCCGACGCGGTACCTGCCCAAATCGACCTATATGAAGCGGATCGTTCAGGCGCACCGGTTGCATCACGTGGTGGAGACGAAGGAGGGCAATGTCAGCTTCGGCTTCCTGGTCGCGCCCCGGCCCGAGGACCTGAAGGCCGAGTTGAAGCGGCGGCGCCATGCCGGGGTGCGCGCACCCAAAGCGGAGGCCGGTGCGTTTCCGGAAAAGTAACCACCATGGCCGTAGAGCGAGTCGCGATGGAACATCCGGTCTTCACCCCGCCGTTCGAGCCGGTCGCCGGCCAGGAACTCCGCCAGTCGCTGCGCCGCAAGGTCAAGATGCGCGCGCATCTGCGCGACAAGGGACAGACCCGGTTCGAGATCGACGTGGTCGACCTGTCGCAACAGGGCTTTCGCGCCGAAACCAGCTTCACGCTGTGGCCGGGCACGGTGGTGTGGCTGACGCTGCCCGGCCTCGCGCCGCTGGAGGCGGTGGTCGCATGGCGGGACAAGTTCAAATATGGTTGCGCCTTCGCCAAGCCGCTGCACCCGGCGGTGTTCGAGCATATCGTCGGCCTCGGCAACCGCTGAGGCGGCGACCCTCTCCCCCCGACCGAGGAAGAGGGTTCGGGCGTATCAGTCGAACAGCGAGGACACGCTGGTTTCGTCCGCGATGCGCTTGATCGCCTCGCCCAGCAGGGGGGCGATGGCGAGGTGGCGG
Source organism: Sphingomonas sp. NY01 (assembly GCF_038809135.1). Taxonomy (NCBI): domain Bacteria; kingdom Pseudomonadati; phylum Pseudomonadota; class Alphaproteobacteria; order Sphingomonadales; family Sphingomonadaceae; genus Sphingomonas; species Sphingomonas sp. NY01. Next base: position 177,897 of record NZ_CP101722.1, read on the forward strand.
ATCTTGGGGGTGGTGCCGATCGTCTCGTGATTGCCGATCGAGTCGGTGATGACCAGCTCGCGCAAAGCCGAGCCGTCGACCCGCGCGACCGCGCCGCCCGACAGCACGCCGTGGGTGACATAGGCGACGACATCCTCCGCCCCCGCCTCGCGCAGCGCCGCGGCGGCGTTGCACAGCGTGCCGGCCGAGTCGACGATATCGTCGATCAGGATGCAGAAACGCCCCTCGACATCGCCGATGATGTTCATCACCTCCGACTCGCCGGCACGCTCGCGACGCTTGTCGACGATGGCGAGCGGCGCGTTGTCGAGTCGCTTGGCCAGCTGGCGGGCGCGCACCACGCCGCCGACGTCGGGCGAGACGACCATCAGGTTCTTGCCCCGGAAGCGGGCCTGGATGTCCGCGCTCATCACCGGCGCGGCGTAGAGATTGTCGGTGGGGATATCGAAGAAGCCCTGGATCTGGCCGGCGTGGAGATCGACCGAGAGCACGCGGTCGGCGCCCGCGACGGTGATCAGATTGGCGACCAGCTTGGCCGAAATCGGCGTGCGCGGGCCGGGCTTCCGGTCCTGGCGGGCATAGCCGAAATAGGGAACGACCGCGGTGATCCGCTTGGCCGACGCGCGCTTCAGCGCGTCGATCATGATGAGCAGTTCCATGAGGTTGTCGTTGGCAGGAAAGCCCGTCGACTGGATCACGAACACGTCCTCGCCGCGGACATTCTCCTGGATCTCGACAAAGATCTCCTCGTCGGCGAAGCGGCGTACCAGCGCCTCGGTCAGCGGCACCTCGAGATAGTTCGAGATCGCCTGCGCCAGTGGCAGGTTCGAATTGCCCGTCATCAACTTCATGGTCGTCGGTCCCCGCAGCCCGGTCGTGATGCGCGCCCCTTAACCGTGGTGTCACATAAGCGCAAAGTGCTTTGCCGCATCGCCGGGGCCCGGTTATGGCCACGCGCATGACCGTGACCCGCTTCGCGCCGTCGCCCACCGGGCGGCTTCATGTCGGCAATATCCGCACCGCCCTGCATAACTGGATGTATGCGAAGGGGAATGGCGGCCGTTTCCTGCTGCGCATCGACGACACCGATGCCGAGCGCAGCGAGGAACGCTTCGTGGACGCGATCCGGGCCGATCTGGCGTGGCTGGGCATGGAGCCGGACGGGGAGGTGCGGCAATCGGCGCGGTTCGCGCTGTACGAATCGCGGTTCGCCGCGCTGGTCGCGGCCGGGCGCATCTATCCGGCCTATGAAACCGCGCAGGAACTGGACCTGAAGCGCAAGGTGCTGCTGGGGCGGGGATTGCCGCCCGTCTATGACCGGGCGGCGCTTCGCCTGTCGGAGGCGGAGCGCGCCGCGCTGGAGGCGCAGGGGATACGCCCGCACTGGCGGTTCAAGCTGGATCATGACGCGCCGATACGCTGGGACGATGCGGTGCGTGGGCCCCAAAGCTTCGACCCTGCGACGATGAGCGATCCCGTCATCCGGCGCGCGGACGGATCGTGGCTGTATATGCTGCCATCGGCGATCGACGACATCGACATGGGGGTGACGCAGGTGGTGCGCGGCGAGGACCATGTGTCCAACACCGCGCTGCAATTGCAGATGTTCGACGCGATGGGCGCGGCCCCGCCGGGCTTTGCGCATGCCGCGCTGCTGACCGGGGCGGAGGGCAAGCTGTCCAAGCGGCTGGGATCGCTGGGCGTCGATCACTTCCGCGAGGTCGGGCTGGAGGCGCAGAGCGTCCGCGCGCTGCTGGCGCGGATCGGGACCAGCGATCCGGTGGAGGCGGTGGCGGACATGGCGCCGCTGATCGCGACGTTCGATTTCGCCCGCTTCGGCCGCGCACCGGCGCGGTTCGATGAGGGCGAACTGGCACAGTTGAACGCGCGCATCGTGCACCAGTTGCCGTTCGAGGCGGTCGCGGATCGCCTGCCCGCCGGCATGGGCGCGGCGGAATGGGATGCGGTGCGGCCGAACCTGTCGACGGTGGCCGAAGCGGCGGACTGGTGGGGCGTGATCGAGGGACCGGTCGACGCGGAGATCGCCGGGGAGGATCGTGCCTATCTGGCCGAGGCGGCGGCAGCGGCGGCGGCGATCGACTGGGCGGGCGACCCCTGGCACGCGCTGACCGACCGGTTGAAGGGGACGAGCGGGCGCAAGGGCAAGGCGCTGTTCCTGCCGCTGCGCCTGGCGCTGACCGGCCGGGCGCATGGACCGGACATGGGCCAGTTGCTGCCGTTGATCGGGCAGGCGCGGGCGGTGGCGCGACTCGGGGCGGCGGCGGGCTGACCCGGCGCGTGCCGTGGAAGTGGACACTACACCCCCCACTGCGTGTCCACTTCCGATCCCGTTACGCTGCCTTGTCGGAAGCAGCGGACTGGCGGGCGTGTGCCGGATCATGGTGACGTCATAGCGGATCGACACGCTGTAGGAAAACGGCCACTTGTGCGGGCCCCGTTATGATGTACCATCGCATCCTGCGGCAAGGTGTGGCCGTGGGGCGTCTCAAGGAGTGATCGTCAGCGAAGGAGGCAAGCGTCATGTATGCGGATCGTCACGCACGTGAATTCCATCCGGCCAGCCTGTCGGTGGCTGTCGGCGTCAACGTCGTCCTGATCGGGGCTCTGTTGTTCGCCAATCCGCCATCGGTGTTCAAGAAGCCGCCGGATACGACGCTGACCACGACGAACATCCCGCTGCAGCCCCCGCCGCCGCCAGAACCGGTGCTGCCCGAGATACAACCGCGCGAGAGCGTCACGCCGCAACCGGCACCCCGGCCGGTACCCGATCTGACCACGCTGCCCGTGGATGTAGCGCCGGCCGGACCGGTGTTTTCACCGCCGCCGCCTTTGCCGCCGATCGAGGGCGGCGTGATCGGCGGCACGGGCACCGCGCGGGTGGTCGATCCACCCAAGCCGCCATCAGTGTTCACCGGGCCGCAGGTCGATCCGCGTTATGCCGGGCAGTTCCAGCCTCCCTATCCATCCGCCGAGCAGCGGATGGGCGAGGCCGGGCGCGTGGTGGTGCGGGTGCTGGTCGGAACCGACGGGCGGGTACGACAGGTGGAATGCGTGACCGCGAGTTCGGACGGCTTCTGCCGCGCGACGCGCGAGCGGGCGCTGGCCAAGTGGCGGTTCAAGCCGGCGACGCGCGACGGCATGGCGGAAGAGGCGTGGCGGACGATGTCGGTGACGTTCGTGCTGGAGGATTGATGCTCTTTTTCCCTCTCCCTTCCGGAGAGCATCAGGTGAACAGCGCCCCGCGCTGTTCAGCCCTGCCGGGGGCATTGGCTACCTGATGCTGGTGGGGCCCGCCGCGAAGCGGTGGGAGGGTGAGGGGCAGACCAGCAGTGCTGCACTGCTTGGCGGCCCCTCACCCCAACCCTTTCCCCGGAGGGGAGAGGGAGCAGGTGTTTGGCCCTTTATCCGCGGCCCCCAAATCCCTATCTTCGGGCCCATGTCGTTCTTCGGCCGCTTTTCGCCCCGCCGCGCCTATCAGGATCTGCGGCTGTTTCTGTCGCATCGCCAGCCCTATGAACTGGGGTTCCTGGCGCTGGCGGTGGGGATCACCGGCTTCTTCGTCTATGCCTTTGCGCGCGACGATTATGTGCCGGTGCCGTACAAGCCCGACATCGTCTATGTCGAGCAATGGTCGGCCGATCGCACCGACGCCGAGATCGTCGCGCAGCAGAAGATCGACTATTTCAAGAAAAAGAAGATGCTGGCCGAGCAAAAGGCCGCCGAAGAGGCCAAGCGTGCCGAGTTCAAGAAGGTGGACGACGCGTTGAGCCGGTGGGGTATCTGAGCGACGATCATCGCTGGATGGGCGCTGCACTGGCGCTCGCCTCGCGCGGGCGCGGACGCACGGCCCCCAATCCCAGCGTCGGTTGCGTCATCGTTGCGAACGGCCGCGTAGTCGGGCGCGGCTGGACGCAGGATGGCGGGCGGCCGCATGCCGAGGCGATGGCGCTGCGGCAAGCGGGCGGTGCGGCAACCGGGGCCACCGCCTATGTCACGCTGGAGCCGTGCGCGCATCTCTCCGCGCGGGGGCCGGCCTGTACCGACCTGTTGATCGCCGCGGGCGTGGCGCGGATCGTGGCGGCGATGGGCGATCCCGATCCCCGCACCAACGGCAGCGGTTTCGCGCGGGCGCGGGATGCCGGGATCGCGGTGGTCGAAGGGGTTCGGGAGGCCGAGGCGCGGGGCATGATTGCCGGCTTCCTTATGCGGCAGGCATCGGGGCGGCCCTATGTCACGCTGAAGCTCGCCACCTCGCTGGATGGCTGCATCGCGATGGCGGACGGGAAGAGCCGCTGGATCACCGGTGCGCAGGCTAGGGCGCATACCCATCTGGAGCGGAGCCGGCACGAGGCGATCCTGGTCGGCCGCGGCACGCTGGTGGCGGATGCGCCGCGGCTGGACGTGCGGCTGGCCGGGCTGGCGGCGCGAAGCCCGCGCCGCGTGCTGCTGTCGCGCCGGCCAGAGCCGGGATGGGAGCATGTCGCGGCTCCGCAGGCGATTGCCGGACTGGCGGGGGTCGATCATCTGATGGTGGAGGGGGGTGCCGGGGCGGCGGCGGCGTTCCTCGGCGCCGATCTGGTCGATCGGCTGCTGCTGTACCGGGCACCCGTGCTGATCGGGCGGGGCCGCGCGGCACTGGGCGATATCGGGCTGGCGAGGCTGGCGGATGCGCATGGCCGATGGCGGCTGGCCGATGCACGCGCGCTTGGCAGCGACCGGCTCGAGGTCTACGAGCGCGGCTGATATGTTTACAGGCATCGTCACCGATATCGGTATCATCGACGCGGTCGAGTCGCGCGGCGACACGCGCGTCCGCATCTCCACCGCCTATGACATGGGCAGCGTCGATCTGGGCGCCTCGATCGCCTGTTCGGGCGTGTGCCTGACCGTGGTCGACAAGTCCGCGCCCGGCGCGCCGGGCTGGTTCGCGGTCGACGTCTCGGGCGAGACGATCAGCCGGACCGCGGCGGAGCAGTGGACGAACGGCCGCCACCTGAACCTGGAACGTGCGATGAAGCTGGGCGACGAGCTGGGCGGGCATATCGTCACCGGCCATGTCGACGGGGTCGGCACCGTGGTGTCGGTGGCGGAGGAAGGCGGATCGCACCGCGTGTTCGTGCGCGTGCCGGCCGAGCTGGCTCCCTTTGTCGCGACCAAGGGGTCGGTGACGATCGACGGCGTTTCGCTGACCGTGAACAGCGTCGAGGATGGAGCCGACGGCACGGTCGTCGGCCTGAACATCATTCCGCATACCGCCGCGGTGACCACGCTGGGCACGGTGGCCGAGGGGCAGGCGGTGAATGTCGAGATTGACGTGCTTGCCCGCTATCTGCAACGCATGGAGCATTATCGTGGCCGCTAAGTCCGCAGAACTGGCGCGGTTGCGCCACGCCTTTCTGTCCAGCCCCGAAGAGATCATCGACGAGGCCCGCAACGGGCGGATGTTCATCCTGGTCGACGACGAGGATCGGGAGAATGAGGGCGATCTGGTCATCCCCGCGCAGATGGCGACGCCCGAAAAGGTGAACTTCATGGCGCGGCACGGTCGCGGGCTGATCTGCCTCGCCATGACCAAGGAGCGCGTCGATGCGCTCGGCCTGCCGCTGATGAGCCGCAACAACGGCACCCGGCACGAGACCGCCTTCACCGTCTCGATCGAGGCGCGCGAGGGGGTGACGACGGGGATTTCGGCGGCCGACCGTGCGCGGACCATCTCGGTCGCGATCGATGCGGCCAAGGGCGCGGGCGAGATCGTGACGCCGGGCCATGTCTTCCCGCTGGTCGCGCGCGACGGCGGCGTGCTGGTGCGCGCCGGCCATACCGAGGCGGCGGTGGACGTCGCGCGGCTGGCGGGCCTCAACCCCTCGGGCGTGATCTGCGAGATCATGAACGAGGACGGCACCATGTCGCGCATGGACGACCTGGTCGGCTTTGCGCAGCTCCACGGGCTCAAGATCGGCACGATCCGCGACCTGATCGCCTATCGCCGGCGCTACGACCATCTGGTCGAGTTGCAGTCGGAGGCCAAGTTCGTCAGCGAATGGGGCGGCGACTGGGTCGCGCGCGCCTATCGCAACAAGGCGACGGGGACCGAGCAGGTCGCGCTGGTCAAGGGGCGGCTGGACATCACGAAGCCGGTGCTGGTGCGCATGCACGCGCTGTCGCCCTTTGCCGACGTGTTCGGCGAGTCGGGGTCGCGCGGGCATCTGCTGGCGCGTTCGATGGAGATCATCGCCGAGGAGGGCGCCGGCGTCGTCGTCGTCATCAACCGGCCGCGATCGGACGCGTTCACCACCGCGGTGCGCCTGAAGGCGGGCGAGGAGGTGTCGATCGACATGGAGGAACTGCGCGACTACGGCGTCGGCGCGATGATCCTGGCCGAACTGGGCGTGCAGGACATGGTGCTGCTGACCAATACCCATCACACGCTGGTCGGCCTCGACGGCTATGGGCTGTCGATCGTCGGCGAGCGTCGCATCGAAGAAGGAGACGCCTGATGGCGCATGTGCTGATCGTCGAGGCGCGGTTCTATACCCATCTGAACGACCTGCTGCTGGAGGGTGCGCGCGCCGCGATCGAGGCGGCGGGGCACACCCACGAGACGGTGACCGTGCCGGGCGCGCTGGAGGTGCCGGGCACGATCGCGCTGGCGGCGGAGCGTTATGACGCGTTCGTGGGCTTGGGCGTCGTGATCCGCGGCGAGACCTATCATTTCGAGATCGTCGCGGGCGAAAGCGCACGCGGGATCATGGCGCTGACCATGGACGGGCTGGCGATCGGCAACGGCATCCTGACCGTCGAGAACGAGGAGCAGGCGCTGGTCCGCGCCCGACCCGACCAGAAGGACAAGGGCGGCGAGGCGGCAAAGGCGGCGCTGGCGATGCTGGACCTGAAGAGCCGCTTCGGGTGAACGGCCCGATCCTCTTCACCGAGCGGCTGATCCTGCGGCCGCCCGTGGCGGAGGACTTCGAGGCATGGGCGGCGTTCCATGCCGAACCCGAGACGATGCGTTTCCTGGGTGGCGTGCAGACGCGAAGCGTAGCGTGGCGCGGACTTTGTGCGATGGCAGGGGCGTGGAGCATCCGCGGCTTTGCGATGTTTTCGCTGATAGAGAGGCATACCGGGCAATGGATCGGGCGTGTCGGACCGTGGCAACCCGATGGCTGGCCGGGGCGTGAGGTCGGTTGGGGCGTGGCGCGGGCTTTTGCCGGGCGCGGCTATGCTCATGAAGCGGCCTGCGCAGCGATGGACTATGCGGTCGATGTGCTGGGCTGGGATCACGTGATCCACACGATCGATCCGGAGAACGAAGCATCGATCCAACTGGCCAGGCGGCTTGGATCTCGCAACGAGGGCCCGGCGTCGCTGCCTGCGCCACTTGAGACGTTTCGCGTCGATGCTTGGGGGCAGAGCGCCGGTGATTGGCGTGCGCGGAAGCAGTCGTAGCGCTGCTCCCTCTCCCCCTCGGGGAGAGGGTTGGGGTGATGGGTTGCCAAGCAGCGTTTCGCCTGTGGCGGCCCCTCACCCTCCCATCGTATTTGCGATGGGCCCCTCCAGCATCAGGTCGCCCATGCCCCCGGCATGGGTTGAACAGCGTGGGGCGCTGTTCACCTGATGCTCCCCGGAGGGGAGAGGGGTGTTGATACTGACTTATGCAGCCTTGGCTTCGTCCAGCGTCGGGTAGTCGATATAACCCTCCGGCCCCTGGCTGTACCATGTCTTGATGTTGCTCTGGTTCAGCGGAGCGTCCTTGGCGAGGCGCTCGGGCAGGTCGGGGTTGGCCAGGAAGGTGCGGCCGAAGCTGATCGCATCCGCCGTGCCGGCGTCGATGGCGGCCTGCGCCTGTGCGGCGGTTTCATAGTCCGAGTTCAGCACCAGCGGCCCTGTGAACACGTCACGGATCTGTGGCGAGAGCTTGGGTACGTCGGTCTTGCCGAAGGTGCCGTCGGGGCCGGGTTCGCGCAGTTCCAGAAAGCCGATGCCGATCTCCGCCAGCGCCTGTGCGGCGGGGATGAAGACCGCGGCGGGGTTCGAGTCGTCCACGCCCTGGCTGTCGCCGTTGGGGGAGAGGCGGACGCTGGTGCGGTCGGCACCGGCAACGCCGGCGACACGCTCCACGACTTCGCGCAGGAGGCGGATGCGGTTTTCCGGGGCACCGCCGTAGCGGTCGTCGCGGAGATTGGCGTTGTCGCGCAGGAACTGGTCGATCAGATAGCCATTGGCGGCGTGGACCTGCACGCCGTCGAACCCGGCGGCGAGCGCGTTGGCGGTGGCGCGCGCATAGGTGTCGAGGAGGGCGGGGATCTCGTCGAGCGTCAGCGGGCGCGCGGTCTCGAAATCCTGCTTGCCGTCATAGGTATGCGCCTGACCCGCGGTGGCGGTCGCCGAGGAAGAGACGGGCTGCTCTCCGATCACCGAGGAATGGACCTGCCGGCCCATGTGCCAGAGCTGCGCGACGATGCGGCCGCCGGCGTCGTGCACCGCCTTCGTCACCGGGCGCCACGCCTCGACCTGCTCGTCGGACCAAAGACCGGGGGCGAAGGGCCAGCCCAGCCCCTGGCGGCTGATCCCGGTCGCTTCCGAGATGATGAGGCCGGCACCGGCACGCTGCGCATAATATTCGGCCATGATCGGGGTCGGCACCGCCGCCTTGTCGGCGCGACCACGGGTGAGCGGCGCCATGAGGATGCGGTTGGGCGCGTGGATGGCGCCGAGATCGATGGCGTCGAACAGACTGGGCATTAGGCTTCCTTTTTCTTGCCTGACGACGGCGAGATAGGGAGCTAAGGGGAGCCATGCACGCAAGCGCGCCCCCAAGAAAAACTGCGCCGGCCCAAACCCCGTTACCGGATGCGTCCCCGGCGGCGTTCGCCGCGGTGATTCTGGCGAACGTCGCGCTTGCCTTCGGGCCGTGGTTCGTGCGGCTGGCGGATACCGGGCCGGTGGCGGCGGCGTTCTGGCGGATCACGCTGGCCGCGCCCGTGCTGGTGGCGGCAGCGTTCGTGGCCGGCGGCGGCGGCGTGCGGGGGCGGCAACCCCCCTGGGGCCTGCTGGGCGTGCTGCTGCTGTCCGGCATCGCCTTTGCCGGCGACCTGGGAACGTGGCACCTGGGCATCCGGCAGACGACGCTGGCCAATGCCACGCTGTTCGGCAATTCGGCGACGCTGATCTTTCCGATCTACGGCTTTCTGGTGGCGCGGGCGTGGCCGACGCGCATGCAGGCGTTCGCGCTGCTGCTGGCGGCACTGGGCGGCGGGCTGCTGATGGGGCGGTCCTATCAGGCGGACCCACGGCATCTGATCGGCGATCTGCTGTGTCTGGCGGCGGGCGTGCTGTATGCGGTCTATTTCATCCTGATGGCGCGGGTGCGGACGCGGGTGGCGCCGGTGCCGGCGCTGGCGATGTCGACGCTGGCGAGCATCGTGCCGCTGCTGCTCTATGCGCTGATGCTGGGCGAGCGGATCTGGCCCGATCACTGGGGCGCGCTGATCGCAATGGCGCTGGTCAGCCAGGTGGTGGGACAGGGGCTGATGATCTATGCGCTGGGCAAGCTGAGCCCGCTGGTGATCGGCATCGCGCTGCTCGTCCAGCCGATCGTGGCGGGCGCGATCGGCTGGATCATCTATGGCGAGCGGCTGGGCGGGCCCGATCTGCTCGGCGTGGCGTTGGTGGCGGCGGCACTGGTGCTGGTTCGCCGCAAGGGAAGGAGTGAGGCATGAGCGATGTCGTGGATATGACGCTGGACGAGGTTCGCGCCGCCCTTGCCCCCGGCATCGCCAGCAATGCGGCATTCGACGGCTGGACCGCCGCGGCGCTCGAGATGGCGGCGGATGCGGCGGATATCGACCGGGATGTGGCGCGGTTGGCGTTTGCGGGCGGGGCGGTGGCGATGATCGATGCGTGGTTCGACAGCGTGGACCGGGCGATGGTCGAGGCGCTGCCCGCCGCGACGGTCGCCACGATGAAGATCCGCCAGCGTATCCAGCAACTTGTCGAGGCGCGGTTGACGGTGCTGGCGCCCGAGCGCGAGGCGCTGCGCCGGGCATTGGCGGTGCTGGCGATGCCGCAGAACGTGGCGGCGGCCGCGCGGCTGGGCTGGCGATCGGTGGACACGATCTGGCGCCATGCCGGCGACACCGCGACCGATTACAATCATTACACCAAGCGCACGATCCTGCTGGGCGTGTACGGCGCGACGATCACCGTGTTCGTGGACGATGACAGCGAGGGCCATGCGGACACGCGCGCGTTCCTGGCGCGGCGGATCGATGGCATCATGCAGTTCGAGAAGCTGAAGGCGGGCGTGCTGCGCCGCGCGGAATATCGGCCGAGTCTTTCGCGCTTTATCGGCCGGCTGCGCTATCCGGCCGTGTAACTTCATCACCACAGCTAATTGATAATCACTCGCAGGCGGTCTATGTAGGGGCCATGGCCACCGCACCGATGTTCGACTCCGCCGGGTTCAGCCTGATCTCGCTGCCGCGCCACCGCCCGGCAACGGTGGCCGCAATCGCCTGGGAGCGGCTGGCGCAGCCCGAGGCGCGGCGTTTGCGCGAGTTCGGGTTCGACGAGGGCGTCGATGTCGAGGTGCTTCATCGCAGTTTCCTGGGTGGTGGTCCGATCGCCTGTCGCATCGGACGGATGACGGTGGCGCTGCGCCGCCGCGTCGCCGCCGCGATCCAGGTGGCGCCGGTCGCGCAGGCCACGGCAGGCGAGTCCGCACCGGGCGACTCGGATCGTCGCTGACAGGATGCATGCACAACCGCTGGTCGCGCTGGTCGGCAATCCCAATGCCGGCAAGAGCGCGCTGTTCAACGCGCTGACCGGTGCCCGGCAGAAGGTCGGCAATTATCCGGGCGTGACGGTGGAGCGGCATTCGGGCCGGCTGGCGCTGGACGACGGCCGTCCGGTCGAACTGGTCGACCTGCCCGGCGCCTATAGCCTGGACCCGTCCTCCCCCGACGAGCGGGTGACGCGCGATGTGGTCACCGGGCGGCAGGCGGGGGAGCGGCGTCCCGACGCGCTGATCATCGTCGTCGACGCCGCCAATCTGGACAATCACCTGCGCTTCGCGCTGCAACTGATCGCGCTGGGCCTGCCGGTGGTGGTCGCGCTGAACATGGTCGACCTGGCCGAGCGCGACGGGCTGACGCTGGACCCCGACATCCTGTCGCGCGAACTGGGCGTGCCGGTGGTGCCGACGGTGGCGGTGCGGCGGCGCGGGATCGATGCGTTGCGCACCCATATCGGCGAGATGGTGGCGACGCGGCAGTCCCGCGATGCCGCGCCCGCCGAGGACATCAAGGCGCTGCAGCGCCGCGCGCGCGAGATTGCCGGCCGGACCACGGTGTCGGAAACCGCCGGGCGACGCTGGACCCATGCGCTGGATGCGGTGGCGCTGCACCCGGTATCGGGCCCGATCCTGCTGATCGGATTGCTGTTCATCATGTTCCAGGCGGTGTTCGCCTGGTCGGAGGCGCCGATCGGGTGGATCGAGGGCGCGTTCGCCGCGCTGGACGGGTGGATCGATGCGGTATTGCCCGACAGTTTCCTGCGATCGCTGCTGACCGATGGCCTGATCGCGGGTGTGGGCGCGGTGGTGGTGTTCCTGCCGCAGATCCTGATCCTGTTCCTGTTCATCCTGATTTTGGAAGCGTCGGGCTATATGGTGCGCGCGGCGTTCCTGATGGACCGGCTGATGGCGCATGTCGGTCTGTCGGGGCGGGCGTTCATCCCGCTTCTGTCCTCCTTTGCGTGCGCGGTGCCGGGGATCATGGCGACGCGGTCGATCGAGGATGAAAAGGACCGGCTGACCACGATGCTGATCGCGCCGCTGATGACCTGTTCGGCGCGGCTGCCGGTCTATACGATCATCATCGGGGCATTCATTCCGGACCGGCAGGTGGCGCCTTTGGTCGGTCTGCAGGGGCTGGTGCTGCTCGGCCTCTACGTCATGGGCATATTGGGCGCATTCGTCGCGGCGCTGGTGCTGCGCCGGACGGTGACCAAGGGCGAATCCTCCGGCTTCATGATGGAGATGCCGAAATACCAGTGGCCGCAGCTTCGCGACGTCGCCATCGGGCTGTGGAGCCGGTCGCTGATCTTCCTCAAGCGGGCAGGCACCACCATCGCGCTGACCACGGTGATCCTGTGGGCGCTACTGTCCTTTCCCAAGCCGCCGGAGAATAGCGGCATCTCCCCGGTCGATTATTCGGTGGCCGGGCGGATCGCGAACGGGCTGGAGACGGTGGTCGCGCCGATCGGCTTCAACCGCGACATCGCGCTGGCGCTGATCCCGGCGATGGCGGCACGCGAAGTGGCGGTGGCGGCGATCGGTACCGTCTATGCCATCGACGACCCCGAAGCCGAGGGCGGGCAGAAGGCGATCACCGAGAATCTGAAGAACCGGTGGACCCTGCCGACCGCGCTCGCCTTTCTGATGTGGTTCGTCTTTGCCCCCCAGTGCATCTCCACCATCGCCGTCACCCGGCGGGAGACGAACGGGTGGAAGTGGCCGGCGTTCATGGTTGGCTATTTGTTCGCCACGGCCTACATCATGGCCGGTATCACCTATTGGCTGGCGACGCTCGCCGGCCTGTAAGAGAAGTTTCGGGGCATCATGGCAGGCAGCGTCAACAAGGTCATTCTCGTCGGCAATCTGGGGCGCGACCCCGAAAGCCGCAGCTTCCAGAACGGCGGCAAGGTCGTGAACCTGCGCATCGCCACGTCGGAATCGTGGAAGGACCGCAATTCGGGCGAGCGCAAGGAAAAGACCGAATGGCATTCGGTCGCGATCTTCAACGAAGGGCTGGCCAACGTCGCCGAGCGGTTCCTGCGCAAGGGATCGAAGGTCTATATCGAGGGCCAGTTGCAGACGCGCAAATGGCAGGACCAGTCGGGCAACGAGCGCTATTCGACCGAGGTCGTGCTGCAGGGCTTCAACTCGGTCCTGACCATGCTCGACGGACCCGGCGGCGGGCAGGGCGGCGGTGGCCGCAGCGGCGGCGGCGACGACTGGGCCGGCGGCGGTGACGATTTCGGCGGTGGCTATGGCGGCGGCGGATCCTCGTCGGGCGGCGGCTTTGGCGGCGGATCGGGCGGTCAGCGCGGCGGCGGGGCGCCGGCCGGGAACGCCGGTGGTCGCGGCGGGTTCAGCCAGGGCGGCGGTTTCGCCGACGATCTGGATGACGACGTGCCGTTCTGATTCCGGTCGGCATCTCTGTTTTTCGGCCGGCAAGGTAGCTTTATCGCATGACGAATAGCGACGATCCGACACCGGCCCGTGCCCGGATCGTCGATGCCTATGCCCCCGGCGGCGTCCGAGCGTCCGGCCTGCTGGACGATGTGACCGATTTCGCCGCCATGCTGTGCGCGGCACCGATGGCGCTCGTCTCGCTGGTCGAGGAGGAAGACACCCGCTTCCTGGCGCAAAGCGGGGCGGACGGAATGGCGGCACCGTCGCGCAGCCTGTCCTTTTGCACCCATGCGATGGTGCAGGACGGTTTGACCGAGATCCGCGACGCGACGCTGGACCCGTGCTTTGCCGATCATCCCTTCGTCACCGGGGACATGCATCTGCGCTTCTATGCGGGCATGCCGCTCCGGTCGCGGGACGGGGTGGCGCTGGGCGCGTTGTGCGTGGTCGACCGGGAGCCGCGGCCCGAGGGGCTGACCGCGCTGCAACGGCAGGGGCTGACGGTGCTGGCCAGCCTGACCATGGCGCGGCTGGAGGATCGGCGCACCACCGCCGAGCAGGAGGCGATCCGCGAGCGCGAGGCGGAGGCGCTGGCCGATAGCGAGCGGCGGTTCCGCACGCTTGCCGATGCGATGCCGCAGATGGTGTGGGCGACGCTGCCCGATGGCTATCACGACTATTACAATGCGCGCTGGTACGATTTTACCGGCACCCCCCGGGGTTCCACCGACGGTGAGGGGTGGAACGACATGTTCCATCCCGACGATCAGGATCGCGCATGGGCGGTATGGCGGCAAAGCCTGGCGACCGGCGACCCGTACCAGATCGAATATCGCCTGCGCCATTTCGACGGCACCTATCGCTGGGTGCTGGGGCGGGCGCTGCCGCTGCGCGATGCGGATGGCGCGATCACCCGCTGGTTCGGCACCTGCACCGACATCCACGAACAGAAGCTGGTGCAGGAAGAGCGCGAGATCATCAGCCAGGAGCTGAGTCACCGCATCAAGAACATCTTTGCGGTGATCTCGGGCCTGATCGGTTTCGCGGCGCGGGGCAATCCGCCGTTCGCGCCGCTGGCGGCCGACCTGCGCGACCGGATCACCGCGCTGGGCCGCGCGCACGACTTCGTCCGGCCGCACAGCAACGCGTCGCGCCCGCTGGCGCGGCAGGACAGCCTGCACGGCCTGCTCAACGACCTGTTCCTGCCCTATGCGCAGGAAAGCATGGAGCGGCTGCGCGTGACGGGCGACGATGTGCGGATCGACGACCGCTCGGCCACGCCGCTGGCGCTGCTGTTTCACGAGCTGGCGACGAACGCGAGCAAATATGGCGCGCTGTCGACCGATCATGGCAGCGTGACGGTGCGGATCGATCGCCGGGATGGCGGGGTGGTGCTGTGCTGGACCGAGACGAGCGGCCCGCGCGTCGATGCCGCACCCGCCTATGCCGGGTTCGGATCGCAACTGGTGGAGTTGAGTGCGGTGCGCCAGCTCGGCGGCACGGTAGCGCGCGACTGGCGGCCGGAGGGGCTGGTGGTGACGGTGGCGGTGCCGGAGGCGGCGTTCAGCCGTGGTTGAGCGTCAAGGGCATCAGGTCGGGGGTCTCGGTCGCATCCGCCTTGCCGCCCGTTTCGCTGCACGCCTGGCTGCATAGGGCCGCGGCCGCGATAATCGCCTGCTCGCTGAAGGGCTTGCGAATATAGCCTAGCGCGCCGCCCGACTCGCCGATCTGCGCGGGGTTGGCGGTGACGAACACCACCTTGACGCCATATTCGGACGAAATGCGGCGGGCGATGGTGGGGCCGGTGGCGCCGTCGCGCAGGTTGACGTCGACAAAGGCGAAGCTGCACTGCGGCGCGGCCTCCATCGCGGTGGCGCTGTCCGCGGCGATCGCGGCGACGTGGTATCCGGCGTCGGTGAGGATGCGTTCGAGATCGAGGGCAACGAAAATCTCGTCCTCTACGATCAGTGCGGTTTTCGACATGCGGGTTCCAATATCGGGACGGGCAGGGTCGCAGGACCATGCCCGATACTCGGACAAGCCAATGCGCTGACCTATGTTCAGTTCCGTACTCATATTGATCGAAATCAAGTTGAGATCAGCGCTGTAGCAAAAATACCGCATGTTCCGCGCGCAGGTTCGCCGCCGCCGCGCTGGTCTGGCGGCTGCGCGACAGGAACCAGCTCCCCTCCACGGTCAGGCCGCGATCGCGCAGAAAGGCGCGAAAGTCGTCGATGGTGACGTGGTGGATGTTGGGGGTGTCGTACCAGCGTTCGGGGAGGAGGTCGGTGACGGGCATGCGTCCGCCCCACATGAGCGACAGGCGGACGCGCCAGTGGGCGAAGTTGGGGAAGCTGACAAAGGCGCGGCGGCCGATGCGTAGCAGATGGTCGAGCACGACGTCCGGAGCGCGCGCGGTCTGCAGCGTCTGGCTGAGGATCGCATAGTCGAAGCTGGCGTCGGGGTAGCTGGCGAGGTCGGTGTCGGCATCACCCTGCACCACCGCCAGCCCGCGGGCGACCGCGGCGGCGACGTTGGCGGGATCGATCTCCAGCCCGCGCGCGTCGCATCCCGCCTCGTCGCGCAGCGCCGCCATCAGCGCGCCGTCGCCGCAGCCGATATCGAGGATGCGGCTGCCGCGCGCGACATGGCGGGCGATGATCGACAGGTCGGGGCGCAGGTCGTTCATGGCTCGGCCCTCAGGAAACCATCGATCACCCGGTTCATCTCGGGGGCCTCCAGCAGAAACGCGTCATGGCCGTAAGGGCTGGACAGTTCCACGAAGCTGACCGCCGAGCCGGCGGCGTTCAGCGCCTGGACGATGCCGCGCGAGGCGGCGGTGGGATACAGCCAGTCGGTGTCGAAGCTGACCACGCAGAAGCGCGCGCGCGTCTGGCGGAAGGCACCGGCGAGCAGGCCACCATGTTCCTCGGCCAGATCGAAATAATCGACCGCGCGGGTGATATAAAGATAGGAATTGGCGTCGAACCGGTCGACGAAGCTGATCCCCTGGTGGCGCAGATAGCTTTCCACCTGGAAATCGGCGTCGAAGCCGAAGCTTTTCGCCTCGCGCGCCTGAAGCTTGCGGCCGAACTTCTCGGTCAGGCCCGCCTCCGACAGATAGGTGATGTGCGCGGCCATGCGCGCCACCGCCAGACCGGCGGCGGGGGGATCGTCATGCCCGTAATAGTCGCCGCCGCGCCAGCGGGGATCGGCCATCACCGCCTGGCGCCCGACCTCGTGAAAGGCGATGTTCTGCGCGGTGTGGCGCGCGGTGGTGGCGATGGCGACGACGGCGCGAACCCGCTCGGGGAAGGTGGCGGCCCAGCTGAGCGCCTGCATGCCGCCCATCGATCCGCCGACCACCGCCTGCAACTGTCCCACCCCCAGATGATCGAGCAGCAGGGCCTGCGCGCGCACCATGTCGCGAATGGTGATGACGGGAAAACCCATCCCCCAGGGCGCGTTCGTCGCGGGGTTGATCGTGGCGGGGCCCGACGAGCCCATGCAACTGCCGATGACGTTCGAGCAGATGATGAAATGCCGGGTCGGATCGATCGGCCTGCCGGGGCCGACGAGGCGCGTCCACCAGCCGGGCTTGCCGGTGCGCGGATGGACGCTGGCGACATGCTGGTCACCGGTCAGCGCATGGCAGATCAGGATCGCGTTGCTGCCCTGGGGATCGAGCGTGCCATAGGTTTCATAGGCGATCTCGACCGGCGACAGCAGCGCGCCGCCGTCCAGCCGCAGCGGGCCGGGCAGACGGACATGGCGGAGAAGGCCGAAGCGCGCGTCATCGGACATGGGACGGCTCGCTAGGCCGCCGGGGCTGGCGACGCAAGGCCCGCGCGGCTATGCCGCCGCCATGACCGCACCCGATCCCAAGGCCTGGGTAAAGGCCATCGCCCCCTATATCCCCGGCCGCTCCACGACCGATGACGGCCGCCGCGTCCACAAGCTGTCCTCCAACGAGAACCCGCTGGGCACCAGCCCCGATGCCAGGGCGGCCTTCGCGACCGCGGCCGATACGCTGGAGCGCTATCCCGACGCGACCGCAACCGCGCTGCGCGAGGCGATCGGCGAGGTGCACGGGCTGGAGCCGGCACAGATCATCTATGGCACCGGATCGGACGAGATCCTGCATCTGGCGGCCGGCGCCTATGCGGGCGTGGGCGACGAGATCATCCATGTCCGCTACGGCTTTGCCGTGTACGAGATCGCGACACGGCGCGTCGGCGCGACGCCGGTGGTGGTCCCCGACCGCGACTATGCGACCGATGTCGATGCGATCCTGGCGGCGGTGACCGAGCGGACGACGGTGGTGTTCGTCGCCAACCCGAACAATCCCACCGGCACCTTTGTCGGCGCCGACGAGATCGCGCGGCTGCATGCAGGTTTGCCGTCCCATGTCCTGCTCGTCCTCGACCAGGCCTATGCCGAATATCTGGAGGAGGGCGAGGACGATGGCGGTCTGGCGCTGGCGCGTACCGCGTCCAACGTGCTGGTGACGCGCACCTTTTCCAAGATCCACGGGCTGGCGGCCGAGCGGATCGGCTGGGGCTATGGCGCGCCGGCGATCATCGATGCGCTGCACCGCATCCGGGGCCCGTTCAACGTGACGATCGCCGGGCAGGCGGCCGCCGTTGCCGCGATCCGCGACACCGGTTTCGTGAAGGACACGCGCGCGCACAACACGCGCTGGCTGCGCTGGTTCGAGGAGCAGATCGCAGGCTTAGGCAATGCCGGCCTGCGCGCGGTGCCGTCCAAGGGCAATTTCTCGATGGTGCTGTTCGAGGGTGCATTGACCGCCGAGCGCGCCTATCACGGGCTGATGGATGCGGGCTATATCGTCCGCTGGCTGCCCGGACAGGGGCTGGGGCATGGCCTGCGCATCACCATCGGGACCGAGGACGAGACGCGCGGCGTCGTCGCGGCCCTGCGCGAACTGGCCGGCGCCTGATGCTGCCTTTCGCGCGCGTGACGATCATCGGGCTGGGCCTGATCGGCTCGTCGATCGCGCGCGGGGTGAAGAAGGCGATGCCGGGCGCGGTCGTCACCGCCTATGATGCCGACCCGAGCGTGCGCGATACGGTGCACGCGCTGGGCATCGCGGACGATGTCGCCGATTCGGCGGGTGCGGCGGTGGTCGATGCCGATCTGGTCATCCTGTGCGTGCCGGTCGGGGCGATGGCGGCGGTGGCGGCGGAGATCGCCGAGGATTTGCCCGCCGACGCGGTGGTGAGCGACGTCGGCAGTTCCAAGGCGAGCGTCTTCGCCGCGCTGCGCGGTGCGCTGCCGGGTGCGACGATCGTGCCGGGGCATCCGGTGGCGGGCACCGAGCATAGCGGGCCGGAATCGGGTTTCGCGACGCTGTTCCAAGGGCGCTGGTGCATCCTGACGCCCGAGGACGGGGCGGAAAGCGCGCCCGTCATCCGCCTGCGCGCTTTTTGGGAGGCACTGGGCGCGCAGGTCGAGCTGATGAGCCCCAAGCATCACGACCTGGTGCTGGCGGTAACCAGCCATGTGCCGCACCTGATCGCCTATTCGATCGTCGGCACCGCCTCCGACCTGGAAGAGGTGACGCGCAGCGAGGTGATCAAATATTCGGCGGGTGGCTTCCGCGATTTCACCCGCATCGCCGCGTCCGATCCGACGATGTGGCGCGACGTGTTCCTGAACAACCGGGAGGCGGTGCTGGAGATCCTGCAGCGGCTGACCGAGGATGTGACGATGCTGCAACGCGCGATCCGCTGGGGGGACGGGGATACGTTGTTCGACCTGTTCACACGCACCCGCGCGATCCGCCGCGGGGTGATCGATCAGGGGCAGGACGATGCCCGCCCCGATTTCGGTCGGGCGCACGGGGAGTAGCGGTCGAGGCTGGTTGAAATGCGTTGAGGGGGCGATCAGCCCTCTGGGCGATGAATTCACCGCAGCAAGGCCACTCTTAGCCTGCCGCCGATGTCCGTCATGAGTGGAAAGTGGATCGGCCGCTTTGCTTGCTGTGACGTTCAATTTGGCGAGGAACCGCTCGGGCGGAACCCGAACCCTGTATGTCGATAGCTCTCCAGCTCCTTGCCGATGCAACGAACCGTGGCAGAGAGTCCGTCTTCTTGCACCAATTCATCAGCTCTCAGTATAAACGTCGCACTAGGAAGATGGCGTTTGTTTCGAAGGTATTCACTTCTCATTGCTCCGCATTGTTTGGCAATGCGTTCGCTCGCCACAGCCGTGAGAAGCGGCTTTCCAGCCCGATCACTTGCACAGCCAGTCAATGCAACGACTGACGCGAAAGCAATTCCGTACCAAGGCTTACGCAAAATCCTTCCTCGCCATTGGGCTTATCAACATGCCGGAAATTGAATGATCCGTTGCTATTGAGCAACCCGTTCCGGTTCGAGAGCGGTAAGAAATGGGCGATTTGCGACGGTGCAGTAGCGCGTGGTTGGCTGAAGCGCATTTCCAAGGGAACGCTTAGTCCAGCACGTTGATCGCGGCGTGGACGCGCGCTTCGATCTCGGCGCGGTCGAGGCCGGGGGGGATGACCTCGCCGAAGCGTAGCGTGATGACGCCGGGGCGCTTCAGACCCTTTCGCGGCCAGACCACGCCGCTGTCGGTGGCGACGGGGACGACGGGCAGCTTCAGCATGCGGTACAGGCCGGCAAAGCCGGGTTTCAGCGGCGGCTGCGCGCCGGGGGGGACGCGCGTACCCTCCGGAAAGATCAGGATGGCGCGGCCCACCGCCACGGCGGCGGCGGCATCGCGCATCATGCCGCGAAGGGCACGGGCCGACGCGTCGCGATCGACCACGATCGCGCCGTAGCGCCGTGCCGCCCAGCCCCAGATGGGCAGGTCGGCCAGTTCCTGTTTCAGCACGATCGCGGGGCCATCGAGCAGGGCCTGCAGCGCCAGCGTCTCGAACATCGCCTGGTGCTTGGCGGGATAGAGGGCGGGGCCGGCGGGGCGCGTGCCCTCCACCCGGATGGTGATGCCGAGCAGCACGCGCGTCGCCCAGTTGTGGAACCGGGTCCAGCGCGTCGCGTGGTCGATCATCGCGGATTGCCCGATAAAGGCGGCAATAGGGGCGGAGGCCGCAAAGAACAGCGACACCGGATAGAAGATGCAGGCGAACACCAGATTGCGCAACGCGATCACGACCCGAACCCCACCCATAATGCGATCCGGCGCAGGATCAGCTTGTTGTATTCGTTGACCAAGGTCGCCAGTCGTGGGTCGCTGGTCGGCACGCCGTCGCCCAGCACCACGACACCGGGGCCAAGCGCCGCGATCAGCTCCATCTTCGCGCGCGGCAGGTGCCAGTCGGCGGTAACGAGCCGGATGCTGGCATAATGATGCGAGCGCACCCAGCGCACGGTTTCCTCCGCATTCGAGCGGGTATCGACGGCATCGGTGCCGAGATCGATGCAGCAGGTGAACAGTGCGCGCGGCGTCTTGTAGGTGCGGGCCAGATCGATCGGGCGGACGCCGGGGGCGACGCCCGTCACCAGCATCCGCCGCGCCTGACCCTCGCGCAGCAGCGCGATGCCGCGGTCGATGCGGCCGGGGCCGCCGGTCGGCACGACGATCGCGTCGGTGGTGTTGCCCTCCAGCGGGGGGGGCAGCATCAGCATGAACGCGGCGAACCCCAGGCACCAGCCGATGCCGATCAGCCCGAGGAACCGGGCGATCACAGCGTGCGCCGCAACTGGGCGAGCACCGCGACCCGCGCGGCGAACGTGGCGAGCGCCACGAAGCCGAAGGGCAGCAGCGCCAGCACCAGCCATTGGGCGGGACCAAGCGTCACCGAGCCGAGCAGTTCGGAGCCGAGCGCCGCCATCTGCCCGCCGATCAGCAGGATGACGGCAAGCGCGCCCAGCCCGCCCGCGGCGCTGCCGATCCCGGCATCGATCGCGATCCGGCGCTGGAACAGCCGGGCGATCTGCACGTCGGTCGATCCCAATATGTGCATGACGCCGATGGTGGTGCGATGCGCCTCCAGCCCGGCGCGGGCGGCCAGCATCACCACCGCGCCCGTCGCCGCCATCATCAGCAGGACGACCAGCCCGGCCAGCCATGTCATCGACGACAGGAAACCGCTGACCGGCGTCATCCAGGTGGCGTGTTCCTCGACCTGAACGGTGGCGGGGGACACGGCGCGCACGACAGTCGCGACGCGGGCGACCGTGGCGGGATCGGTATCGACCAGATCGACATCGATCAGGGCGGGTACGGGCAGGCCGGCATCGGCGGCGTCGGCACCCAGCCACGGCTTCAGCATGGCGGCGAGTTCCGCCTGCGGCACGCGCACGGTGCGCACCACCTCCTCGCGGTCGCCGAGCGCGGCAAGCACGCGGCGGGTGGTCGCCTCGCGCCGGGTCGGCTCGCCCTCCACCACTTGCACGGTCAGCCGGCCGGCCAGCTGGCGGTCGAGCGCACGCGCGGCGCGGGCGGTGCCCAGGCCACCGGCGGCGGCGAGCAGCGTCAGGAACAGCATGATCGCCATCACCCAGGTCATCGCCCGGATGCCGGGTGCCTCGTCCAGCACCCGCCGTTCGGTGCCCGCCCCGCTCATGCGCCGTCCTCCCCGTCGATGCGCACGGGGGGATGGCGCAGCGCGCCGGTGGGATCGAGCAGCCGGCCGCCCTCCAGCCGCATCATCTGGGCCGAGGGCAGGCGGTTCATCAGGTGCAGGTCGTGGGTGGCGACGACGACGGTGGTGCCCAGCTTGTGCAGCGAATCGAACAGGTGGAGCAGGCGTTCCGCCATGGCCGGGTCGACGTTGCCGGTCGGCTCGTCGGCCACCAGTATCTCGGGACGGGCGATCACCGCGCGGGCGATGGCGACGCGCTGCTGCTCACCGCCCGACAGCGTGGCGGGGCGGGACTGGGCGCGTTCGGACAGGCCGATCCACGCCAGCATCTCGCGCACCGGCTGGGCGATGCTCGCCTCCGACATGCCCGCGACGCGTAAAGGAAGCGCGATGTTGTCGGCGGCGCTGAGGTGCGGGACCAGCCGGAAGTCCTGGAACACCACGCCGATGCGGCGGCGGAAACCGGGCAGGCGCTCACGCGGCATGATGACCGCGTCCTCGCCGAACAGGCGGATGATGCCGCGGCTGGGGCGCTGGGCGAGGTAGAGGAGGCGCAGCAGCGAGGTCTTGCCGGCGCCGCTGGCCCCGGTCAGGAAATAGAAGCTGCCGGCGCGCAGCGTGAAGCTGAGATCGGCCAGCGTTTCCTCGCCCGCGCCGTAGCGCAGTCCGACATTCTCGAACTGGACGATGTTCGTCATGGCGCTCAAAGGGTCGCGATCGCTCGTGTCATGCCGTCGATCCGGCCTTGGCATGAGCGGGCCGACGCTTCAAGCTTGCCACATGACCGAGCGGCGTGCTTACTGAGGATCGGTTCAAAGGCCCGAGGTTATCCGGGCCCCTTCGTGAAGCGCCAACCCGCATGATCCTGGAATGCCCCGAGTGCCGCACCCGCTATCTGGTGCCCGACAGCGCGATTGGGCATGACGGGCGCACGGTGCGCTGCGCCAATTGCCGGCACAGCTGGTTCCAGTCGCCGCCGGAATTGCCGCTCGAACCGCTGCCGGAGCCGGTGGTGTCGCTGGACAAGCCGGCGGACCGGGACCTGAGCGAATCGGATGGCGCGGGTGCCGCGGCGATGCCGCCCTTGCCCAGCTTCGTGTCCGCAGCCCCCCCGCCGCCGCCGCCGGTGGTGGAAGCGTCCGCCACCGAGACCTTCGACGCCTTTGCGCACCAGCCGCCGTTCCGCCAGCGCCGCAACAATGCGCGCCGCTGGACGATCGGTGCGGTGGCGGCCGGGCTGTTGATGCTGGTGGGGGTGATCGCGATCCTGTGGCTGGGTGCGCCGGGGATCGGCGCCAGCCTGGGGCTGGGCACGACCGAATCGCCGCTGCGGCTGCGCGACAACCCGATCGAGCGGCGCGAACTGGCCAATGGATCGGAGCTGTTCGCGGTCAGCGGGCAGATCACCAATCCGTCGAGCGACCGGCAGCGCGTGCCCGACATCCGCGCCGAGCTGAAGGATGCGCAGGGGCGGGTGGTATTCAACTGGACGATCACCCCGCAGCAGCGCACGCTGGGGCCGGGCGCGGCGATCGACTTCAACTCGGCCAAGCTGGACGTGCCGCCCAATTCCAAGCGGCTGGAACTCAGCTTCGCCGGGGAATGAACAGTTTGCACGCGAAGCGTGTTGCAGGACGCAAAAGCCTCTGCTAGGGGCACCGGCCTACCAGCCACCGGCCAGCCCGGTGGATCAAGTGTGCGGTCGTGGCGGAATTGGTAGACGCGCAACGTTGAGGTCGTTGTGGCCGAAAGGCCGTGGAAGTTCGAGTCTTCTCGACCGCACCATCTTCCCATCCAGATGATGAACCGGCCTGCAGGGAATGCAGGCCAGTGTCGGCGGCATCATTGCCGCCGCGCGACATCCTCCAGATAGCGCGTCATCGCGGCGTGGCCGGTTTCGTTCAACGACACCTCGATACGGCGGCGGTCGGCGGGATCGATCACGCGGGTGATGAGCCCCAGCTTGTCGAGATGCTCGATCCAGCGCTGCGAGGTGGTGACGGGGGCGTCGGCAGTGGATACCAGCGATTTGATGTTCAGGGTCTGGCGCCGGCGATAGGCGACGAAGAGCGACAGCAGCATGTCCCAGGCCGGTTCGTGGAACAGTTCGTCCGGCAGGAAATTGCGTCGCCGCTTGCGCTGGTCGATCAACCGGCCGGCAATGCGAATCAGCGTTTCCTCATCCGGCCCGTCCGTCTCGCGCGAGGCCGCCACCAGCGAGTCGGTGCGACGCCCGAATTCCTCGACAATGCCGGACAAGCGCGTCGCCAGTTCGTTGACCAGCCCGATAGCCGCTTCGTTGCTCACCCCTGACACCTCCAGCATGCTCCCACATGCCCGCCGAAATGGCGGTAGTTTTGTTATTGATCTCATTACGTTATCTACAATGGCATGATGTCCCAAACAATCTTTTGGTTCCCTCGCCCACATGGGTGATCGCGCCGGCCGGGACGGGGCCTGCGTAACATATATGAGCGCATGGACATTGGCGCTGCATTATGTTTGATCGAGGTTAACTTGGGGAAGGGCGACGTCATGGATGCTCAGCGCGTATATGCGCTCCTGCAACAGGCCTGCATGCTGTTGGAGGATGCCGGGGATTTCCACATCGCCGCACATGTCGGACAGGCGATGGCGCTGGTCGAGGGGCGCTATGCGGTGGGGGGCGACCATCTGGCGGAACGTGACGGAACGTGCGGCCGGCCCGACCCTGTGGAACATCTGAACTGAAGGCACTCGGCAAGCGGTCGTGCGTTGGAGAAGTATCTCTGGCGCAAGGATTTCCGTGACTGCCTATTGCCACGCCATCGGCACCGCGGTGCCGGGCCATGATGTCCATGCCATGTATTGTGACTGGGCGACCGACCTGCTGGACGCGCGCGAGGCCCGCATCTTTGCGCGCATGGCGGCGCGTGCCGGGATCGAGCATCGCTTTTCCGTGCTGCCGCCGCGCCCCGATGGCCGGCCGCAGATCGGCGATGGCGGCTTCTACGACAAGGCGCCACTCCCCGGTACGGCCGCGCGCATGGCCATCTATGCCGAGGCCGCACCGCAGCTTGCCGCCGCCGCCGTGGCGGCGTGCGCCGCGCAGGCCGATCTGGGCGGCATCACCCATCTGGTGGTCGCAAGCTGCACCGGCTTCGTGGCGCCGGGGATCGACCAGATCCTGGCGCGGCGGCTTGGCCTGTCGCCCTTGGTCGAGCGGCTGCTGATCGGGTTCATGGGCTGTTACGCCGCGGTGACGGCGCTGCGCACCGCAAGGCATATCGTGCGGTCCGAGCCGGAGGCGCGGGTGCTGGTCATCACCGTGGAGCTGTGCACGCTGCATCTGCAGGCGACGCCGGAGGTGGGCGCGCTGATGGGCCAGTTGCAGTTCGGCGACGGTGCGGCGGCGGCGCTGGTGACGGGCGAGCCGGGCGGGCTGGAACTGGAGGCGGGGGTGTCGCTCGCCCTGCCGGAAAGCGCCGAGCTGATCCGCTGGGACATCACCGACCGCGGTTTTGCCATGCACCTGTCGGGCGAGGTGCCGGGGCGGCTGGCGGAGGCGCTGGGCGCGGCGGAGACGCGGGCCGCGCTGTCGGGTGATGGCGGTCCGATCGAGGGATGGGCGGTCCATGCCGGCGGGCGATCGATCCTGGATGCGGTGGAGCGGGCGATGGCGCTGGATGCGGGGGCGCTGGTGTCGTCGCGGGCGGTGCTGCGCGAGAAGGGGAACATGTCGTCGGCGACGCTGATGTTCGTGCTGGCGCGGATGATGCGCGAGGCGCCGATCGAGCGTGGGCTGGCGCTGGCCTTCGGACCCGGCCTGGCGGCGGAGGGCCTGCGCTTCCGGAGCGCGGCGTGAGCCTTGCCACCCGCGCCCCCGGCCCGGAGCTGATGGATGCCGAGGACCTGGACCCCGGCACATACCGCGCGGTGCTGCACGATCTGGCGCGGGTGAACACGGTGACGATGGCGCGGCGGCCGACGCTGCGGTTTCTCGACTCGGTGATGCAAGGGCGGTCGACGCTCCGGCTGCTCGATGTCGGGTTCGGCGACGGCGATATGCTGCGCAGCATCGCCCGCTGGGCAAAGGCGCGGGGCATCGTCGCGCAACTGGTCGGGATCGACCTCAATCCCAACAGTGCGGGCATCGCCGCGGCGCAGACCGGGCGCGACATGCCGATCGATTACCGCACCGGCGACTATGCCGCGCTGGCGGGGCAGGAGTGGGACGTGATCGCCTCCAGCCTGGTCACGCATCATATGAGCGAGGCGGAGTTGATCGCCTTTCTGCGCTTCATGGAACAGGAGGCGCGGGTCGGCTGGTTCGTCAACGACCTGCACCGGCACCGCTTCGCCCATGTCGGCTATCCGCTGCTCGCCCGGGCGGCACGGTGGCATCCGATCGTGCGGCATGACGGCCGCCTGTCGATCGCGCGCAGCTTCCGCCCGGCGGAATGGCGCGACTTGCTGGCAGCCGCGAACATCAGCGCGGCGAAGATCGAGCGTCGCTTCCCCTTTCGGTTATGCGTCGCGCGCCGGCGCTGATCGTCGGCGGCGGGCCGGCGGGTGCGGCGGCGGCGATCACGCTGGCACGCGCCGGCACGCCGCATCTGCTGGTCGAGCGGCAGCGCGTGATCGGCGATGCGCTGTGCGGCGGCTTTCTGAGCTGGCGGACGGTGGCGCAGGTGCGGGCGCTGGGCGTGGAGCCGGGCGGCCACCGGGTCACGCGGTTGCGCATGATAACGCCGCGCGCGGTCAGCGAGGCGGCGTTGCCGGAACCCGCCATCGGCCTGTCGCGCCACCGGCTGGACACCATCCTGTTGACGCAGGCCGAGGCGGTGGGCGCGCAGATCGAGCGCGGCGTGAGCGTGCGCGCGGTGGAGCAGGGCGGCGTGCGGCTGGCTGGGGGCGATGTGCTGTCACCGGATGCGCTGTTCCTGGCGACCGGCAAGCACGACCTGCGCGGAACGCCAGAGCGGGGCGATGCGGGCGAGGACCCGGCGCTGGGTTTGCGCGTGCGGCTGGCGGCGGCGCCGGGACTGTCCGCCCTGGTGGACGACGCGATCGAATTGCATCTGTTCGACCGTGGCTATGCCGGCCTGGTGTTGCAGGAGGACGGCAGCGCCAATCTGTGCATGGCGGTCCGCCGGTCGCGACTGCGCGCGGCGGGGACCGCGGCGGCACTGCTCGCCGAACTGGGGCGGGAGGTACCGCGGTTGGCCGAGCGGCTGGCGTTCATGGCGGGCGAGTCGCACGTCGATGCGGTGGCCAACGTGCCCTATGGCTGGCGGGCGGCTCCGGCTGCGCTGTTCCGGCTGGGGGATCAGGCCGGCGTGATCCCGTCGCTGGCCGGGGAAGGCATGGGGATCGCGCTGGCCAGCGGCGTGTCGGCGGCGCAAAGCTATATCGCCGGGGGGGCGGCCGCGGCGCCCGACTGGCAGCGCGCGTTCACCCGACGGATCGGGATGCCGATCGCAGTCGCCGGTGGCGTCCGGGCGCTGGCGGAGGGGTGGGCACGCGGCGCGCTCCCCCGGCTGGCGCATCCGGCGCTGGTGCGGCTGATCGCGCGGGCGACGCGGGTGGCGTGATCGTGCGCCGGACCGCATGGAGGCAGCGGCAGGCCGCACGCAAAGCTTGCTTGTGATGGCGCGCGAAGCCGGGTATTTCGCGCATCCTTCATGGCTCGCGCGCGTTCTTCCCGCTCACGTCCCCGTTCGCCCTGGCGGCGCCGGATCGTCGTTTCCCTCCAGATCCTGATCGGCCTGGCCGTGCTGGCGCTCGGCGCGCTGCTGATCGCGGTGTATGTCGCGCGGTCGCAACTGCCGAGTTTCGAGGAGCTGAAATCCTCGCCCAACGGCCAGATGATCCGCGTCCATGCGTCCGACGGCACGGTGATCGTATCGCTCGGGCCGAGTTACGGCGAATGGCTGTCCTATGGCCGCATCCCCGCGGTGATGCGCGATGCCACCGTGGCGGTGGAGGATCGCCGTTTCCGCCAGCATCCCGGCGTCGATCCGATCGGCATCGTGCGGTCGGTGATGGTCCGGTATGAACGCGGCCGGTGGGTGCAGGGCGGCTCCACGATCACGCAACAGCTTGCGCGCAACATCTTCCTGAACAACCAGAAGAAGTTCGGCCGCAAGTTTCGCGAATGGATCCTGGCGCTGGCTCTGGAGCGCAAGTTCAGCAAGGACCAGGTCCTCGAACTCTATCTGAACAAGGTCTATTATGGCGGCGGTGCGTATGGCATCGACGCGGCCTCCCGCAAATTCTTCGGCCACGGCGCGGACACGCTGAGCCTGTCGGAAGCGGCGGTGATCGCCGGGCTGGTCAAGGCGCCTTCCAACTATTCGCCGACCGCCGATGCCGAGGCGGCGGTGGGCCGCGCGGGCGTGGTGATCGACCAGATGGTGCGCAACGGCTTCATCACCGCGGCCGAAGCGGCGGAGGCCGAGCCGAAATCGCTACACCTGGCGCCCGAGCCCAAGCAGAACAGCGTCCGCTACTTCACCGACTGGGCCCTGCCGCAACTCGATACGCTGATCGACGAGACGCAGGCCCCGCTGGAGGTGTGGACGACGCTGGACCTGGGGATGCAGCGCGCCGCCGATGCCGCGATCCGGCAGCAGGCGCCGGCCGGTACGCAAGGGGCGCTGGTCAGCCTGGACCGTGACGGCGCGGTGCGCGCGATGGTCGGCGGCAAGGATTACGTATCCACCAACTACAACCGTGCGACGCAGGCGGTCCGCCAGCCGGGCTCCGCGTTCAAGCTGTTCGTCTATCTTGCCGCGCTGGAGGCGGGCCACAAGCCCGAGGATACCGTGGTGGACGAACCGGTGACGATCGACGGGTGGAGCCCGCGCAACGATTCGCGGCGCAATTCGGGGCAGGTGTCGCTTCGCACCGCCTTTGCCTATTCGCTGAACACGGTGGCGGCCAAGCTGGGGCAGGAGGTCGGCTTCACCACGGTGGCCGACATGGCGCGCCGCTTCGGCATCACCACACCGGTCAACACGCATCCGTCGATGGTGCTGGGCACGTCGGACGTGCGCCTGATCGACATGACGCGCGCTTTTGCCTCGGTGGCGAACAAGGGCGTCGCGGTGGCCCCCTATGGCATCACCCGCGTGACGACCAACGGGCAGGAAATCTATCGCCACGAGGTGGATCGCAGCCATGTGCTGGTCGCCCCTTATGTGGCGGCCGAGATGACCGACCTGCTGCAGACCGCGGTGAACACAGGCACGGGACGTGCGGCACAGATCGGGCGGCCGGTGGCGGGCAAGACGGGCACGACGAGCAGCATGAAGGATGGCTGGTTCGTCGGGTTTGCCAGCGGGCTGACCACGGGCGTGTGGATGGGGCGCGACAATGCGCGACCGGTGGCCGGCCTGCACGGCGGCACCGCGCCGGCGCGTGCCTTTGCGCAATATATGAAGGTGGCGACCGCCAGCCGGCCGATCGAGCAGTTCGAGACGCAGGTGACGCTCCCCGAATGGCAGCTGGAGCCGGACGAGGAGAGCTATTTCGGCGCCCCCGACAATGGCACTGCGGCGGTGGATGCCGATGGCAATCCGATCGCCCCGGCGGTGCCGGGTGACGGCTATGACGACGATCAGGCGCCGGTGGACGTGCGCCGCGGCAGCGACGAGGACGGGCCGCCGGTGCAGGCCGCACCGCCGCAGCGCCTGGATCAGGACTGGCTGGACCGCGTCACCGGGCGCGATGCCCCGCGCGAACCGTCACGCCCGCGCCCGGCGCCGCGCGAGGGGCTGGCACCACCGCGCTTCGATCAGGACGACCGGCCGACCCAGTGAAGCGCCGCGCCATGCCGCCGCAACCAGGCGGTGGCGGGCGCGGGGTCCTCGCCCAGCAACGCCGCGACAAGGGCGTGGAAGGCGGGCGCGTGGTTCATGTGGACGCGGTGCGCCACCTCGTGCGCCACCGTCGCGCGGCGGACGAAGCCGGGGGCGAGGATCAGCCGCCAGCTATAGCGGATCGCGCCGTGCGACGCGCAGCTTCCCCAGCGGGCCTTGGCATCGCCGATCGCGACACGGGTGACGGTGACGCCGGCCTTTGCCGCGAACTCGGCGGTTTCCTGCGTCAACAGGTCGAGCGCCTGGCGGTGCAGCCACAAGGCGACGCGGCGGGGCAGCGTTTCGACCGGGCCGGAGGCGTGCAGCACGTCGCCCTCACGCCGGAGCAGGCGGCTGCGCCCCTCGGTCCAGCGGATGGTGAGTTCGGTGTCGCCGAAGGGGATGGTCGCATCGGGCGCGAAGGGGCGCGGGGCGGGCAGGGCGGCGCGCTGCGCGGCGATCCATTCCCCCTTGCCCTGTGCCCAGGCGAGCGCGGGTTTGAGCGCGGCGCGCCTGGGGATGACGAGGCGGGTGGTGCCGGTGGCGGGATCGATCACCAGCCGGACCCGCCGCGCGGTGGGGTGGCGGATGACCTGGTCGATCATATCGGGATTGATATCCCTCTCCCCGATGGGGCGAGGGACCTCACAGGTCGCGTTCGACGATGTGATTCTCGAACTCGCCGGCATCGTCTTCGCTGACCGTCCAGCCGCGTACCGATTCGCCGGCGCGGTGCACCGCGTCGCGGTCGCCCGAGACGAGGTAATGCCAGTCGGGCAGCGGCTCGTTCGCGGCGCGCAGGCGATAGGCGCAGGTGCGCGGCAACCAGTCGATATCGCGCACGTTGCGCATGGTCAGCCGCACGCATTCGGGCACAAAGGCGCGCCTGTTGCGATAGTCGGAACAGAAGCCGGTACGCCGGTCGAGCATGCGGCAGGCGACGTTGGTCGGCAGCAGCTCGCCGGTATCCTCGTCCTCCAGCTTGTGCAGGCAGCATTTGCCGCAGCCGTCGCACAGTGCCTCCCACTGGGCACGGTCGAGCTGCTCGATCGGCAGCTCCCAGAATTTCACGGTCATCGGACCCAGCGCTCCAGCGCGTTTGCCACGGCCTCCGGTCCCTCGTCGGCAGGGATCAGCGCGATGGGCAGGTTGTTCGGATCCATCAGATAGGTGGTGCGCGCGTGATTGACGAGATAGCCGCCGCCGGGCGACGCCTCGCCCTTCTCCGCATAGACGCCGTAGGATTTGGCCATTGCGGCGATCGCCGCCTCGCTGCCGGTCAGGCCGATGGCGCGGGGGTGGAAGGCCGCCGCGAAGCGCTTCACCACGGGGGCGGTGTCGCGTGCGGGGTCGACGGTGACGAAGACGGGGACGATCGCGCGTGCCTTGGCCGGATCGCGTGCCTCCAGCAGGCGCAGGCCGGCCCCGATCGCCTGCATGTCGGTGGGGCAGACATCGGGGCAGAAGGTGTAGCCGAAATACATGACGCGCCAGCGTTTGCCCAGCGAACGGTCGGTCACGGGCGCGCCGTCGCCGCCGGTCAGGCGAAAGGGGCCGCCGATCTTCGCACCCGCCAGCGGCGGCGCGGCGGCGGCATCGGGGCCGGACGGGCTGCACGCGCCCAGCGCGAGAAGCAGCGGCATGAGGCGCAACAGGGTCATGACGCGCGCAGCCTTGCTGTGTTAGGCACCGGATCGCAAGCCATGGATTCCGAGGATCTCCGCATGTCCGTCCGCTCCCTCCTGGCAGCCATGCTGCTGGGCGTTCTCGTTGCAGCACCGGCCGGTGCGCAACAACAGTCCGAAAGCTACAAGTTCCTTCAGGCGGTCAAGGACGCCAAGGGCAACGAGGTGACCGAGATGCTCGGCCGCCCCGGCAGCAACATCATCAACACGCGCGATCCCAGCACGGGCGAGGGGGCGCTGCACACCGTCATCAAGCGGGGCGACGAGACCTATCTGCGCTTCCTGCTGCAAAAGGGGGCGGACCCGAACCTGCGCGACGGACGCGGCAACACGCCGCTGCTGCTGGTCGTCACCACCGGGCAGACCGACATGATCGGCATCCTGGCGGCGGCCAAGGCCAACGCCAACATCGCCAATTCGGCGGGCGAGACGCCGCTGATCCGTGCGGTGCAGCGCCGCGACATCACCATGGTGCGCGAGTTGCTGGCGGCGGGCGCCGATCCGGATCAGGGTGATCTGCTTGCCGGCATGTCGGCGCGCGATTACGCCACGCAGGACCCGCGCAATGCCGCCATCGCCAAGGTGCTGGCCGATACGCCCAAGAAGACGCGCAAGGCAGTGTCCGGGCCGAAGCTGTAGGGTTTCCAGAACCTTCAATGCACCTGACAGGCGATCATCTTTACCCGTTCGTCTCGAGTAGTCGTCGAGCGTGTCGAGACGACGTATCGAGAGGCCTTCACCTCGGGCAAGCACCTCTCGATACGGGCTCTCGACAAGCTCGATCCCTACTCGAGGCGAACGGATGTGAGTTGATACCCTAAATTAACGCCAATTCGGCGAGCTTGCCGAGGAGTGCGGGCGGCAGCACGTCCGCGCCGCTGGCGTCGCCGCCGAGATCGCCGGGGGCGTCGGTGGCTTCCAGATAGCGCCAGCCCTGGTGTGCGCGCTTGGGGCGCGCCTGGACCAGCACCAGCGCGGGATCGATATGGATCGCGCAGCGACCACCCTCGGCCTCGCCGAAGGACAGGATCGGCGAGCGGGCGATCAGCTGGTGTTTCAGGATCCAGAACAGCGATCCCTGTCCCGCCACCTCCTCATGCCGCTTGGGCAGATAGCGGGTGGTGAGAAAGACGGGGCCGTCGGCGGCGCGCAGGGCCAGTCGTTCGGCAAGGTGATCGATACTGGTCGCGCCAAACGCGACTTTGGTCAGATGCAGTGCCACGCCGCTGGATTTGGGGGCGAAACCCGCCCGCGACAAGTCAGCCGCCCAGACCCCACAGCGCCGCCAGCCCCAGAAAGGTGAAGAAGCCCATCGAGTCGGTGCAGGTGGTGACGAACACCGACGACGCCACCGCCGGGTCGACGTTGAACCGGTCCAGCGTCACCGGCACCAGCACGCCGACCAGGCCGGCGACGATGTTGTTGATGAACAGGGCCAGCGCGAAGACGATCGCAAGGCCGGGATTGCCGAACCACAGATAGGCGCCCGCGCCGACCAGCAGGCCGAGCCCGGTGCCGTTGCTGGCGGCGATGCGCAGTTCGCGCACGATCATCCTGAGCGTGTTCGATCCGGTCAGCTGGTTGGTGGCGAGCGCGCGGACGACCACCGCCAGCGTCTGCGTGCCGGCATTGCCGCCCATGCCGCTGACGATCCCCATCAACTGCGCCAGCACCGCAAAGCGCGCGATCCGGTCGTCGAACAGCCCGACCACGGTGGCGGCCAGCATCGCGGTCGGCAGGTTGATCAGCAGCCAGGTCAGCCGGGTGCGAACGGTGAAGCGGATCGGTTCGTTGATGTCGCCTTCGCCGGCACCGGACAGCAGCAGCGTGTCCTCGCCCGCCTCTTCCTGGATGATGTGGACGATGTCGTCCACCGTCACCATGCCGACCAGCCGGCCGCTGGCATCGACCACCGCGGCCGAGATCAGCGCATATTTCTGGAAGCGCAGCGCCACCTCTTCCTGGTCCATGTCGACCGGGATCAGCGTCTGTTCGCGCTTCATGACGTCGGCCAGCGCGATGTCGCGGGGGGTGCGCAGGATCCAGGACAGCTGGCAGGTGCCGACCGGCTTGTGCCGTTCGTCCACCACGAAGATTTCCCAGAAGTCGGTGGTCAGCTCGTCATGGCCGCGCAGGAAGTCGATCGCGTCGCCCACCGTCCAATGCTCGGGCACCGCGATCAGCTCGCGCTGCATCAGGCGGCCGGCG
Source organism: Sphingomonas sp. NY01 (assembly GCF_038809135.1). Lineage (NCBI taxonomy): Bacteria > Pseudomonadati > Pseudomonadota > Alphaproteobacteria > Sphingomonadales > Sphingomonadaceae > Sphingomonas > Sphingomonas sp. NY01. Next base: position 211,437 of record NZ_CP101722.1, read on the forward strand.
GATTCCTCCGGGTAGGACAGTGCCTCCTCGATCGCGGCACGGTCGTCCGGATCGAGCGCGCGCAGCACCGCGCGCTGCTCGTCGGCATCCATGTCCTCGATGATCGCGACCGCGTCGTCGGTATCGAGTTCGGAGGCGATGTCCGCGACCTGATGCGGCTCCAGCGCCTGGATCAGTTGTTCGCGAACATAATCGTTCATCTCGGCGAACACGTCGCCGTTCAAGAGGTCGGCGACCGCGCGGGCCAGCGTGCCGCGATCCTCCTCGGGCGTCAGCTCGAACAGGTCGGCGATGTCGGCGGGGTGCAGCGGCTCGACCAGCGCGCGGGCGCCCTCGTCGTTGCCGTCCTCCACCGCGTCCAGCACGGCGCGGACGAATTCGGGCTTCAACCGATCGTCCTCGTCCAGCTGGGTTTCGCCCTCCACCTCGGGAAGCTCGGTGTCGCTCATCGCTGCCTCCCTGATGTTTCGCGTGCCGTTCGCGCTCTATCGCGGTGCAACGCGATTTGCCAGCGGGCGAACGAATCCCTACCTGCGCGGGCACTAGAGGAAGGAAGACTGATGGCCGATACCTTTGAGACGCTGACCCTGACGCTGGACGACGGCGACGTCGTCATCACGCTGCGCCCCGACCTGGCGCCCGAGCATGTCCGCCGCATCGGCGAGCTGGCGAACGAGGGTTTCTACGACGGCGTCGTGTTCCACCGCGTGATCCCCGGCTTCATGGCACAGGGCGGCGACCCGACCGGCACGGGCATGCACGGGTCCGACAAGCCCAATTTGAAGCAGGAATTCAATGCCGAGCCGCATGTGCGTGGCACCTGTTCGATGGCGCGGACCAGCGACCCGAACTCGGCCAACTCGCAATTCTTCATCTGTTTCGACGATGCGCGCTTCCTCGACCGCCAGTATACGGTGTGGGGCCAGGTTTCGAGCGGCATGGAGCTGATCGACGCGCTGCCCAAGGGCGAGCCTCCGCGTGAGCCGGGCAAGATCGTGAAGGCCCGCGCGGCGTAATCATCAAGGCCCTCGCTTCGTTGGAGCGAGGGCTTTTTTCACGCGGAGACGCGGAGACGCGGAGGCGCGGAGATTGCGCTGCTGGGCCTGCGCTCCGGCTGTTGCGAGCGTCGCCAAATACTAGTCCTTGCGGATAAGCGGCGACGGGTGTTCGGGCGCGCAACCCTTCTGCGTTCTCCGCGCCTCGGCGCGAAACGATGTTCACGCGAAGCCGCGAAGGCGCGAAGAGAAGGGGTAAGGGTCCGCTGCCGCGGACGAGCCATCTTGGCGTCTTTGCGTGAACCTTACGCCGCTTGCGGGTAAAGCGTGCGGATCAGCCAGTCGTGGAACAGCTTCACCGGCTTTTGCTGGAGCGCGCGCGGGCGGCAGACGAACCAGTGGCTGTAGGGGCTTTCCACCTCGATATCGAACAGCCGCACGAGTCGCGGGTCGTGCGCATTCTCGAAATGGCTGGCGTGCATGAAGGCGATGCCGAGTCCTTGGGCGACCGCCTCCAGCATCAGCCCGCCCGAATCGAAAAAGTCGATCGCCTTGGGCTTCACGTTCGGCAGGCCGACCGCGCTGGTCCAGGCGGTGAAGGCGTCGGGCATTTCGCGGTGGAGCAGCGCGGTCATGCCGTTCATCTGTTCCGGGCGGACGATCGGGTTCGGCCCGTCGAGCAACGTCTTGGCGCCGATCACATAGACACGGTTGGTATCCAGCCGCTTGGCATAAAGCGCCGGATCGATCTCGCGACCCAGCGCGATCACCGCATCCAGCCCTTCGCCCAGCCGTGCGATGCCATGGCCCGCGGTGTCGATGTCCAGATGCAGTTCGGGATGCGCGGTGCGCAGTTCGCCGAGCCGCGGGAACAATTTTTGCGAGGCATAGAGCGGCAGCACGCCGAGACGCAGGCGCAGCACTTCCTGACCGCTCGACATCGCCTCCACCGCATCCGACAATTGGTCGAGCAGCGGCGCGATCTGCGTCATCAGCGTTTCGCCGTCGTCATTGGGCACCATCGCCTGATGCCGGCGCGCGAACAGCGGCTTGCCGACGAATCGCTCCAGCGTCTGCACCCGGCGGCTGAGCGCGGGCGCGGACAGGGCCAGTTCCTCTGCGGCGGCCTTGATCGAACCGAGCCGCGCCACCTGCACGAATGCCTCGATAGCCCCCAAGGGCGGCAGCCTGCGCATCGACATCCTCCTCCTGGGATCCTTGGATCAAACGGTTGCACATCTTGCAAGCGTCAACACGCTTTTCGCACTTGCAACATAATCCGCCGCGACGCAAAAAGCACGGGCCTTTCAGGCATCCTCTCCTAAAAACTTTCATGGGCTGGTCTGCGGATCGGCCCTTTTTTTTGGCACTGCACGCCGCCTCGCCCTTTCGCGATCCGGAACCCGCCCCCACGTGGCGCGCTCTTGGCGATACGAAAAGCACGAGGAACAGCATGGCCGAAAGCGACGCGCCGACGCGCAAGATACAGGTGGCGAACAGCCGCCCCGAGGACTCGGGACGCGGTCTCGCGCACCTGCCGCGCTCGCTGATGGCGGCATTGCAGATCGCCGAGGGTGACGTGATCGAGATCGTCGGCAAGCAGGCGACGCCTGCACGTGCGGTCGGCCCCTATCCCGAGGATGAAGGGCTGGATATCCTCCGGATCGACGGGTTGCAGCGCGCCAATGCCGGCGTCGGCTCGGGCGATTTCGTGGAAGTGCGGCGGGTGGAATCGAAGCCGGCATCGCGCGTCGTCTTTGCGCCGGCGCAGCAGAATCTGCGCCTGCAAGGCTCCACCAACGCGCTGAAGCGCACCTTTTTCGGTCGACCGCTGTGCCAGGGCGATGTGGTCGCGACCGCGGGGCAGCAGCGGGTGACGAACATGCCGCCGGGCGTGCAGCGCTACATGAACGCGCCCGCCTATGCCTTGCAGGAGATCCGGCTCGCCGTGGTGCAGGCCAGCCCCAAGGGCGTGGTGCATATCGACGAGAATACCGAAATCGAGCTGCGCCCCGAATATGAGGAGCCGGCGCAGCGGCGTGCCGACGTCACCTATGACGATATCGGCGGCATGGCGACGACGATCGATCAGTTGCGCGAAATGGTCGAATTGCCGCTGCGCTATCCCGAGCTGTTCCAGCGGCTGGGGGTCGATCCGCCCAAGGGGCTGCTGCTCTATGGCCCGCCGGGAACGGGCAAGACGCGGCTGGCACGCGCGGTCGCCAACGAATCGGATGCGCAGTTCTTTCTGATCAACGGGCCGGAAATCATGGGCTCCGCTTACGGGGAGTCCGAGTCGCGGCTGCGCGAGGTGTTCGAGGAGGCGACCAAGGCCGCGCCCTCGATCGTGTTCATCGATGAGATCGATTCGATCGCCCCCAAGCGCGACCGGGTGCAGGGCGAGGCGGAGAAGCGCCTCGTCGCGCAGTTGCTGACGCTGATGGACGGACTGGAATCGCGTGCGAACCTCGTGGTGATCGCGGCGACGAACCGGCCGGAAGCGATCGACGAGGCGCTGCGACGGCCGGGGCGGTTCGATCGGGAGATCGTGGTCGGGGTGCCGGACGAGCGGGGCAGGCGGGAGATCCTGGGCATTCACACGCGCGGGATGCCGCTGGGGGACAGGGTCGACCTGGACGAACTGGCGCGGACCACGTTCGGGTTCGTGGGGGCCGACCTGGCGGCGCTGACGCGCGAGGCGGCGATCGAGGCGGTGCGGCGGATCATGCCGAAGCTCAATCTGGAGGAACGTACGATCCCGCCCGAGGTGCTGGACACCCTGTCCGTCACGCGCGAGGATTTTCTTGAAGCCTTGAAGCGGGTTCAGCCCTCGGCGATGCGCGAGGTGATGGTGCAGGCGCCAAGCGTGCGCTGGGATGATGTCGGCGGGCTGGATGCCGCGCAGATGCGGCTGAAGGAAGGCGTCGAGCTGCCGCTGAAGGACCCGGATGCGTTCCGGCGGCTGGGCATCCGCCCCGCCAAGGGCTTCCTGCTTTACGGGCCGCCGGGCACCGGCAAGACGTTGCTCGCAAAGGCGGTGGCGCGCGAGGCGGAGGCGAACTTCATCGCCACCAAATCGAGCGACCTGCTGTCGAAATGGTATGGCGAGAGCGAGCAGCAGATCAGCCGGTTGTTCGCCCGTGCGCGACAGGTCGCGCCCACGGTGATCTTTATCGACGAACTCGACTCGCTGGTGCCCGCACGCGGTGGCGGGCTGGGCGAGCCGCAGGTGACCGAGCGCGTGGTGAACACCATCCTGGCTGAAATGGACGGGCTGGAGGAGTTGCAGTCGGTGGTCGTGATCGGCGCCACCAACCGGCCCAATCTGGTCGATCCCGCGTTGCTGCGCCCCGGCCGTTTCGACGAGCTGATCTATGTCGGCGTGCCCAATGAAGAAGGGCGCCGCCGCATCCTGGGCATCCAGACGCAGAAGATGCCGCTGGCCGGCGACGTCGACCTGGACATCGTCGCGCGGCGGACCGAGCGGTTTACCGGCGCCGATCTGGAGGATGTGGTCCGCCGCGCCGGCCTGGTCGCGCTCAGGCGCTCGATCCGGTCGCAGGAAGTGACCATGGCCGATTTCGAGGAAGCGCTGGACGAGGCACGCGCCAGCGTCACGCCGGAAATGGAGCAGGATTACGAGCAGATCGCCGCCAAGCTGAAGCAGGATGCGGCCGCGATCCAGCCGATCGGCTTTGCCTTTCCGAACCGGTCGAAGGAGTGACGCCTTTCCCCTCTCCCCGGCGGGGAGAGGGGTTATGGCCGTTCCCATTCGTAGGACCGCGTCACCGCGGCCACCGCAATGTCGTAGCGGTCGTACCAGCGTGCGCGACCCTCGGCGCGGATCGCCGCATGCGCGGGGTGTTCGCGCCATGCGATGGCGGCGGCCTCGTCCGCCCACCAGCTGACCGTGATCCCGAGCCCGTCCTTGTCGCGCGCCGCATCCACACCGCGGTATCCGGGCTGCGCGGCGGCCAGTCGATCCATCGCTTCGGCGGCTGCGGCATAGCCGGCCGCATCGGCGTCGGTGCGCTGCGACACGAAGATGACGGCGATCTGCCCGGTTCTGTCCATATGTTCGCCCTGCCCCGTCCGGGCACCGTTTAGGCGTGGGCGAATGGGGGCGCCAGGGTCGTCCGCCGCACCGATGCAACCCAAAAGCTTGAAACACGTTTGCCACCTGTGCGACGGAGGGGGAGACCTCGCCGCCCGTGTGGGGACCACGAACGACAGGATCTCGATGCCCAGCTCGACCACCGCCGCGCGCCGTGCGCGTTCCCGACCCGCCGGCGTGCCGTCCCCCGGCCAGATGTTCTTCCAGGAATTCCTGAAACATCCGGTGATGGTCGGCTCTATCATCCCTTCCTCCAACAAGCTGATCCGCAAGATGCTGGCGCCCGTCGACTGGGCGAATACCAAGCTCTTCGTGGAATATGGTCCGGGCGTCGGCACCTTCTGCCGACCGATTCTGGAGCGGATGGCGCCCGATGCGACGCTGATCGCGATCGACACGAACGAAGATTTCTGCGGCTATCTGCGTCACACGATCACCGACTCCCGCTTTGTCGCGGTCAACGGGTCGGCGGCGGACGTTGCCCAGATCATCAAGGATCACGGCCACGAGCACGCCGATTATGTGCTGTCGGGCCTGCCCTTCTCCACGCTGCCGGCCGGCGTCGGCCCCGCGATCGCCGCCGCCACGCATGAGGTGCTGCGCCCGGACGGTGCCTTCCTGGTCTATCAGTTCAGCCCGAAAGTGAAGGATTTCCTGCTGCCCCACTGGCAGCGGATCGACCATGACATGGAATGGTGGAACGTGCCCCCCGCCCAGCTTTACTGGGCCTGGAAGGACTGAAGGCGTTTTCAAACGCGCTTCATCGCATTTCCAGACAGCCCCTGAGTTTCCCGGACGCCGGCCCTTAGAAAGGCCGGCGTTTCCATGTCGGCCTCAGCGTAGCGCCCGGTTGGCCAGTGCGCCGCAATTGGCGTCGCTGGCGGTCGGCCCGCCATGACCGGTGATGGCGCGGCCGATCGAGCGGAAGATGTTGCCGATCGACTTCACCTCGCGCGGGATGACCAGATCGGGCTGGCGAATCGTGCCGTTCATCAGGGCGGCACCGTCGAGCCGCAGGATCGCATCGCCCTTGGGCGCGCCGGTCAGGCGCAGCGCGATGCGCTCTTCGGGGAAGCGCACCGTGCCCGTGCCCTCCAGCTTGCTGCGCGTGGTATCCAGCACCAGCGGATCGACGCGGCCGGTGCCGTCCCGCATGTTCAGCCGCAGCACGAGGCAGCGCAGGCCGGCCGTCGAGTCGTCGCCTGCCACCAGCATACGTCCGGCATCGAAGCCGAGCGCCGCGGCATAGCGGTCCGGCAGGGTGCCGTTTCGCACGACCAGCCCGATGAACCCGCGCGACCGGCCGATGGCGTCGCGGATCGTCTCCCCCGCGCCGGTCAGTTGCGCGCGGGCGGAAACCCGGCCGGTGAAGTCGCCGCCACCGCCGGCAAGCGACACCACGCTGGCATCCGACAGCCGCAGGTCGAGCGTCAGCGTCGGCCGGGTCGCGCCACCCCGTTGATCGACCTGAGCCGAGCCGCGGACCACCCCTTCCGTCAGGTTCAGGCGCACTTCGGGGATGCGGAGCAATTGGCGGTCGAGAACGAGCCTGCCCGCCATGGCGGTGATGGGAGAGGGGCCCTGTGCGCTGACGATGCGACCGACCTTAAAACGGATCGTGCCGTCGGTCGAATCGATCTTGCTGATGTCGATACGGGTGTTCGGTACGAGGCGCGGGCCGATGCGGCGTTCGAGTGCAGCGGCCTCCGCGCGACCCTCAGCCGAGGAAAGATCGTCGAAGTCGAACTGGCGGGAGGTGATCTCCCCGTCGAGCTTCGTGCGGTCGGTGCTTTTGTCGACGGTGATCCGGCCGGTGAGATCGGAGCGGCCGATCGTTCCTTTCAGGTCGGTGATCGTCCAGACCGGACGCTGATGGCGGACATGCGCGGACAATTGCACCGGGCGGGTGCGGAACAGCCCGGCCTCCACCACCGCATCGATCAGTTTCAGGTCGCTGGCGCGTGCGGTCAGGTCCAGCGTCATCGCATTGGTGTCGAGCGCGCGGTCCATGCGGCCGACGGCGCGCATCGCCAGTGCCGGGCCGTCGATGACCGCGGTGAACGGCCAGGGGCCGGGGCGGACCGGTGCCCCGGTGACGCGGATCGCGACATCGGCACCGCGAATCGATCCGCGGCCCTCGGCACGCAATCCCGTATCGGGATCGGCGGCGAAGCGGACGGTGGCGGTCCGGTCCTGCTTGGCATCGCGGTAGGTGATGATGCTGTCGGTGAGGGTAAGATCCTGAAGATCGGTGGCGCCGCCGCCGCTTTCGCGCCTGCCGGGCCGCGACCAGTTGGTCCGGCCATTCCGGTCGCGAACCAGCGCGAGACGCAGCCCGCGGGCCTCCACCGTCTCGATCCGGAAATCCCCGGTCAGCAGCGCCCAGGCGGAAAATCGGACTTTTGCGGTATCGACCCGCGCGAAATCGCCGCTGCCGGCCCAGGCGGCCTGCGGGATCCGCAGGTGTCGGATTGCGATGACGGGGTGAAAGCCGATCGTGTCGACCCGCTCGACCGCGCCGATCGTGACGGGGCGACCAAAGCGCTCGGTCGCCTCACGCGTGACGATGCCGCGCAACGCGCCCCAGGGGAACAGCGCCAGGACCAGCAGGCCGAGCAGCAAGGTCGCTGCAACCGTACCCAGGACGATCCGTGCCGTCCGCCCCTTCATGATCGTGCGCATCCCTTTGCCCGACGCGCCAGCCGCACGTTCGTTCCGGTTGCGTCAGAACCGCATTAAAAATCGATTGCGATACCCTTCAATTCCCAATCGCCATAACGGGTCGGGTCCTTGCCAAGCGGATCATGCTCCGGGCGCTTCTCCGCCTCGGGTTCGGGAACCGGCGGGTTGGGAGAGAGATAGGCCGGTGGTTTCACATGGTCTGGGCGCTGGCCCATGGGCGTGCCTTTCGGTAGCGGGGTGTGCCCCCCACATCGGGGTGCCAAGGAGCTTTGCCAAGTGAATCGACCCCCGCGCCGGCCCAATCATCCCGTTCGTCAAGCCGAGCCGCTGGGCACGGCAAGCCGGCGCGCGGCCCTGCGCCTGCTGGACGCGGTGCTGCGCCGGGGGGAACCGCTGGAGGCGGCGCTGGCATCGGCGACGCGCGACCTGCATGGCGGGCCCGATCGCGGGCTGGCCCATGCGATCGCGGCGGAAACGCTGCGCCGCCTGCCCGATCTGGACGCGCTGATCGATTCGGCGACCAGGAACCAGTTGCCCGACGATGCCAAGGCGCGGTCGGCGCTGCGCATCGCGCTGGTCCAGGTGCTGTCGCTGGGTACGCCGCCGCATGCCGCCATCTCCACCGTGCTGCCGCTGGTCGATGGCGGCCCGCGCAAGCTGGTCCACGGCGTGTTCGGCACGCTGATACGGCAGGGGGTGTCCCTGCCGGAAGTCCCGGAGCTGCCGGGCGTGACGGCGGAACGCTGGGCGGCGCAGTGGGGCGATGCGATGGTGGATGCGGCCGAGCAGGCGATCGCCGCGCCGCCGCCGCTGGACCTGACGCTGGCCGATCCCGCCGCGACCGCGGACTGGGCGGAGCGGCTGGGCGGCACCAGCCTGATGCCGGGCCATGTCCGCCTGCACGATGCGGCGTCGGTGCCCGAGCTGCCGGGGTTCGAGGAAGGCGCGTGGTGGGTGCAGGATGCGGCCGCGTCGATGCCGGCACGGTTGCTGGGGCCGGGGGCGGGCACCGTGCTGGACCTGTGCGCCGCCCCCGGCGGCAAGACGCTGCAACTGGCGGCGGCGGGGTGGCAGGTGACCGCGCTCGATGCATCGCCCACCCGGCTGGAGCGGCTGCGCGCCAATCTGGAGCGGACCGGGCTGGCCGCGGAGGTGGTGTGCGCCGACGTGCTGCAATGGGCGCCGCCCGCGCCCGTCGATGCGATCCTGATCGACGCGCCGTGCAGCGCGACGGGCATCTTCCGCCGGCATCCGGACGTGCTGTACCGCGTTCGCCCCTCGGTGATCGCCGAGATGGCGGCACTGCAGGCCAAAATCCTGTCGCGCGCCGCCGGATGGCTGCGGCCGGGCGGGCGGATGGTCTATGCCACCTGCTCGCTGGAGCCGGAGGAAGGCGAGGCGCAGCTGGAGGCGTTTCTGGCCGCGCATCCGGATTATACGCTGTGCAGCGTCCAGGCGCCGCTGCCCGTCGGCAAATCAACACCTTATATCCGCACCCTGCCGAGCGACATGGCCGAACAGGGGCGGTGCGACGGCTTCTTTATCACGCTGCTGGAACGCAACGGCTGACTTAACCTTTCATTAGCCCTAGAGACCATTGCCCATGCAGCCCGTCCGTATCGCCCCGTCCATCCTGTCCGCCGACTTCGCCAAGCTGGGGGAGGAGGTGCGCGCCATCGACGCCGCCGGCGCGGACTGGATCCATATCGACGTGATGGACGGGCATTTCGTGCCTAACATCACTATCGGCCCGGCGGTGGTGAAGGCGCTGCGCCCCCACACGGCCAAGCCGTTCGACGTGCATCTGATGATCTCGCCGATCGACCAGTATCTGGACGCCTTTGCGGAAGCCGGCGCGGACACGATCACCGTGCACCCGGAGGCGGGGCCGCATATCCATCGCACCATCCAGCACATCAAGGGGTTGGGCAAGCGCGCCGGCGTGGTGCTGAACCCCGCGACGCCGGCCAAGATGCTGGATTACCTGATCGATATGGTCGACCTGGTGCTGGTGATGAGCGTCAATCCCGGTTTCGGCGGGCAAAGCTTCATCGACAGCCAGTTGAAGAAGATCGCCGCGATCCGGAAGATGATCGAGATGAGCGGCCGGGCAATCGACCTGGAGGTGGATGGCGGCGTCGATGCCACCCATGCCCGGCGATGCATCGAGGCGGGCGCCGACGCGCTGGTCGCGGGCACCGCGGCGTTCCGGGGCGGGCCCGACATGTACGCCGCCAATATCGCGGCCCTGCGCGGATGAACCAGCCGCTGGACGCGCCGGACGGTATCGAGGAGGGCAAGCGCCTTGTCCGCGTCGGGGGCACGAGCGGGCTGTCGCTGGCGGAGCGGCTTGCCGAGCGCTTCCACCGGCTGACCTGGCGGACGCCGATCCACGGCATGCGCCTGAACGGCCGGCATCCGTTGAAGCTGATCGCGGTGCCCGACGATCCCGTGCTGGGCGACGCGACGCGTGGCTATGCGCTGCTCGACGGCTTTGTCCGCTATCGCGGGGCGGAGCGCGAGATCGACAAGCTGTGGTTCACGCAAGGAGGGCTGACCGGGCCCATCGCCGAATATCTGCACGGCTTCGCCTGGCTGCGTGACCTGTCCACCGTGGCGACGCGGCAACAGGGCGCGCCGGTGGCGGAGTTCCTGATGGGCCGCTGGCTGGATGCGCATGCCGAGACGGTGGATGCGCTGGCGTGGCGGCCCGATCTGTGGGGCAGGCGCATCCTATTCTGGACCAGCCATGCGCCGCTGATCCTGTCGTCGACCGACCTGGTGTACCGCTCAAAGGTGCTGAACGCGATGGCGCGCGGGGCGCGGCACCTGGACCGCGGGGCGGACAAGGCCCCGGCGGGCGTGCCGCGCATCGCGGCATGGTGCGGCGTGGTGGCGGCGGGATTGCTGATTCCCGGCGGCGAGCCGCGCCTGGCCTTTGGCGAGGCAGGACTGGCGCGCGCGCTGGGCACCGGATTGTTCGACGATGGCGGATCGGTGTCGCGCAGTCCGGGCCAGTTGCTCGATTCGATCATGCTGCTCGCCATGCTGCGCGAATCCTATGCCGCAGTCGGCAAGACGCTGCCCGAGGATATCGCGGCGACGCTGCAACGGATGGTATCCGCGCTGCTGGGCGTGATGCATCCCGACCGGGCGCTGTCGAGCTGGCAGGGTGCCGGCCCCGAACAGCCCGAACAGATCGCCGCGATCATCGAGGCGTCGGGCGTGCGCACCCGGCCGCTGCGCCAGCCGCGCAACTGGGGGTATCAGCGTCTCGCCGGCGGCGGCGCGGTGCTGGTCGTCGATGCCGCCCCGCCGCCGATCGCGCAGGTGGTGGATGGCGGCTGCGCCTCGACCCTGGCGTTCGAGTTTTCGGACGGGCCGGAACGGATCGTGGTCAATTGCGGCGGTGCGCGTGCCGCGATCGAGCAGTTGCCGATGCGGTTGGCCGATGGCCTGCGCACCACCGCGGCGCACTCGACCCTGGTGGTGGGCGATTCGAACTCCACCGCGATCCATGCCGACGGCACGCTGGGCCGGGGCGTCGGACAGGTGGAACTCAGCCGCCAGGAATCGGAGGCGGCGAGCCGGATCGAGGCCAGCCATGACGGCTATGTCCGCCGCTGGGGCTTCGTCCACCGCCGGCAATTGCTGTTGACCGGTGACGGGCGCGAACTGCGCGGCGAGGACGCGTTGCTGCCGCAAGGGCGCAAGCGCCGCACCGGCACGACGCCCTTCGCCTTGCGCTTCCACCTGGGCGAGGAGGTGGAGGCGGTGCTGAGCCCGGAAGGATCGGCGGCGGTGCTGCGCATGACCAGCGGCGCCTTGTGGCAGTTCCGCTGCCGCGGCGGTGCGCTGGTGATCGAGGATTCGTTGTGGATCGATCCCGATGGTCGCCCGGTCGAGACGCAGCAACTGGTCGTCACCGGTGAGGCGCCGGCGGGCGGCGGGCATGTAAGCTGGGCCTTGAAGCGCGCGCTGTGACCGTTACAGGGCTTCGGCGGTGTTCCCCTCCACTCCCGGAGCCCCGATGACCCATATTCCTGTAAAGCGCGCCCTTCTGTCCGTATCCGACAAGACGGGGGTGATCGACCTTGCCCGCGCGCTTGCCGAACGGGGCGTCGACCTCGTCTCGACCGGCGGCACCGCCAAGGCGATCCGCGACGCCGGCCTGCCCGTGCGCGACATTTCCGACGTCACCGGATTTCCCGAGATGATGGACGGGCGGGTCAAGACGCTGCACCCGATGGTGCATGGCGGCCTGCTCGCGGTGCGCGACGATGCAAGCCACGCGCGCGCGATGGAAGAGCATGGCATCGGCGCGATCGACCTGGTCGTCGTCAACCTCTATCCCTTCCAGCAGACGGTGGCCAAGGGCGCCGGGCGCGACGAGATCATCGAGAATATCGATATCGGCGGCCCGTCGATGGTGCGGTCGGCCGCGAAGAACCACGCTTATGTCGCGATCCTGACCGATCCTTCGGATTATGACGCGTTTTTGGCGGAGCTGGCCGCGAACGACGGCGCCAGCGGCATCGACATGCGCCGCCGCCTCGCCGCCAAGGCCTATGCGGCGACCGCGGCCTATGATGCGGCGATCGCGCAGTGGTTCGCCTTTGCCGATCAGGGCGAGGCATTTCCGGCGACGCTGCCCATGGCCTATACGCGCCATCACGAGCCGCTGCGCTATGGCGAGAATCCGCATCAGGTGGCAGCGCTCTACCTGCCGCAAAAGGGCGCGCGGGGCATCGCCCAGGCCGAGCAGTTGCAGGGCAAGGCGCTCAGCTACAACAACCTGAACGATGCCGATGCCGCGCTGGAGCTGGTGTCCGAGTTCATCGACGGGCCGCCCACCGTCGTCATCGTCAAGCATGCCAATCCGTGCGGCGTGGCGAGCAGCGATACGCTGCTGGATGCGTACAAGGCGGCGTTCGCGTGCGACACCGTGTCGGCGTTCGGCGGCATCATCGCCTGCAACCGCCCGCTGGACGCGGAAACCGCCGAGGCGATCTCGGGGATCTTCACCGAGGTGGTGGTGGCGCCCGACGCCAGCCCGGAGGCGCGGGCGATCTTTGCCAGGAAGAAGAACCTGCGCCTGCTGCTGTCGGGTGAGTTGCCGAACCCGGCACGCCCCGGCCTGATGGTGAAGTCGATCGCGGGCGGGCTGTTGGTGCAGAGCCGCGACAATGGCCGACTGACCGACGACATGCTGAAGGTCGTCACCAGGCGCGCGCCGACGGAGCAGGAGCTGGCCGATTGCCGCTTCGCCTGGACGGTGGCCAAGCATGTGAAGTCGAACGCGATCGTCTATGCCAAGGGCGGCAGCACGGCCGGCGTCGGCGCCGGGCAGATGAACCGGCTCGAATCGGCGCGCATCGCCGCCTGGAAGGCCAAGGACGCCGCGGACAAGGCCGGCTGGGCCGAGCCGCGCACGATCGGATCGGCGGTCGCGTCGGATGCATTCTTCCCGTTCGCCGACGGGTTGCTGGCGGCAGTGGAGGCCGGCGCCACCGCGGTGATCCAACCGGGCGGATCGATCCGCGACGACGAGGTGATCGCCGCCGCCGACGAGGCCGGCCTGGCGATGGTCTTCACCGGCATGCGCCACTTCCGGCATTGATGGTACCCGAACTGACCCGGCCTTGTGTGCTGTTCGCGCCATGGCCGGGTCAGCTGCAAAAGCCTTGCGCAGGGATGAGGGGGGACGTCGATGCTTGCCATGGCGATAGTGCTGGCACTGGGAATTGACGCGCCCGTCGCGTTGTGGACGGTGCCGGCACAGGCGGAATGGGCGTCGGGGGACGAGCATCACCTGAACGTGCGGCTCGAACGGCCGGATACCGCGATTTCGATGCGCGGCGAAGTGCAGTTGCGCGCCGTCCTTGCCGTACAAGGCCCGGCATTCAGGATTTCTCGCTTCCTCAAGCCGACAGGCGGGATCGCCTTCGATGTGATGGACATGCAGGGCCGACGGGTTGCGCCGCTGGAACCGCCGGCAACATCCCCGCCGGCGGCGCCACAGTCGTCCGACGGGCTTACTGTGGTTCGCCCAGGCCAGCCCATGACCTTGCAGGTGGCAGAGTTTCCACGCTGGGTGTTTCCGGGCCCCGGCCGCTACCGGGTGCGGCTTCTCGTCTCGCTGATGAACATCGCGGCAACACCAACCCGCTATCAGCAATGGTTCAGCAATACCGTCACGGTCGACGTGATCGACTGAACCGCTTAGCGCGTCACCCCGCCCGCATGCGGCAGGGTCGCTTCCTCCGCATCGGGCATCTTGCCGAACAGGGCACGGTCGGCGGGGCCGAAGGCGAAGCGCCAGAGGACGAAGAGATAGGTTGCCAGGATCGCCGGTTCGCCGACGACCAGTTCCACCCATTCGAGATGCGCCGGCAGGGCGGTGAAGCCCACGCCGACCACCATTGCGGCCCCGAACGCCCACAAGAGCGGCCAGCGCAGCGGCGAAACCGACGCTTTCAGGATGCGGGACAGCAGCGTCGCCTTGACGATCGAGGTGATGCCGAGGCTGAGCATCAGCGCGACGGCCGGGCCCGCGGCCTGCCATGTCGCGGGCCAGCCGAGCGCGCGCATGCCGAGGATCAGCGCGAAGCTGAGCCCCACCTGTACCCCCAGCATGACCACCGAGATCATCAGGTTGCGGTGGCGCGCGGTATAGACCAGCGCCGATTCGCATACCGCGCCCGTCGAGGCGAGCACTTCGGCGGTGAGCAGAAAGGCGAGCGCGGCCGTGCCGGCGACGAATTGCGGGCCGACGACGCCCATCACCGCCTCGCCCGGGATCGATCCCATCAGCGCGAGGCCGCCTTGCGCCGCCATGATCCAGAATGCGACCTGGCGCACCTGTCGCGCGATCGCACCGTAATCGCGCACGGCTAGGCTTTGGGTGATGACGGGACCGAGAATGGGGTCGAAGCTGGTCTTCAGCTTTTGCGGCAGGCTCGCGACCTGTTGCGCCATGTAATAGATGCCGACGATCTTGGGTTCGAACATGACGCCCAGGATGAAGCGGTCGACGTTGCGGCTGCCCCATTCGAGAGCGTCGGCGCCGGCGAGGGGGGCGTTGGCGCGGGCGAGGGCGAAGAGCTGGGTGAGCTCAGGGGACCAGCCGCGGGGGAGGCCGTAGCTGCGGATCAGGGGGACGATGCTGGCGATCAGGGCGGCGATCATCGAGGCGACGTAGGAGAGGACAAGCCCGTCGCGGATGGTGAAGAAGGAGAAGATCCAGGCGGCGATCGAGATCGTCCACGGCTCCACCACCGCACGCGCGGTGACCGCGGCCTTCACGTTCAACCGGTAGGCAAGCGCCGCGAGGCTGACATCGGACCAGGCGGAGGCGACGATGATCGCGGGCAGCCAGCGGTCGAGCCCGGTGATCGCCGTGTTGGGATACATGATCTCCGGAAAGAGCCACAGGAAGCTGCTGGCGGCGACGCTGGCGATCAGCGCGAGCGCCATCGCGTCCCACACCACGTTCACATGCGGCCGGTCGGTCGAGGACAGCGCCTGCGCCAGTCCGCGTTTCAGCCCCAGCGTGGCGACGAGCGCCGCCAGTTCGACCACCACCACCGCGATAGCGAAGCGGCCGACCAGATCGGGGCCGTAGATGCGGCCGGCGATGAACAGGAAGGGGATGCGCGCGGCCAGACGCAGGATGAAGCCGGCGATATTGGTCCGCCCGCCCTTGGCGAGCGTGTCGATGTCCTGGGAGGAGGAGGCCATGCGAGTCAGGCTTTCGCCACCGGATCGCCCTCACCCTTCCCGCCCGGCTGCGCCAGGCGGGCCCCCTCCCTTTCCCGCTGGGAGAGGGAGGGAGCGGCGAAGCCGCGGAAGGGTGAGGGTGACCGGGTGGTGGCGGTCAATGTGCCGCTCCCCAGCTTGCTCCCGTGCCGATCTCGACGCCCAGCGGGACCGAGAGCATCACCGCAGGCTCTGCGGCGCGCTCCATGACGTCGCGGATCACCGCGCTGGCGGCGTCGACATCGCCTTCGGGCAGTTCGAAGACCAGTTCGTCGTGAACCTGGAGGAGCATGCGGACCTGGGACAGGCCGGCCGCCTCCAGCGCGGGTTCCATGCGGACCATGGCGCGCTTGATGATATCGGCCGAGGTGCCCTGGATCGGCGCGTTGATCGCGGCGCGCTCGGCACCCTGCCGCTCGCCCTGGTTGCGCGACTTGATGCGCGGGAAGTGGGTCTTACGGCCGAACAGCGTCTGGGTGAAGCCGTGGTCGCGCACCTGGGTCAACGTCTCGGCCATGTAGCGGTTGATGCCAGGGAAACGCTCGAAATAGCGGTCGATCATCGCCTGCGCCTCGTCGGCGGAGACTTCGAGACGGCCGGCAAGGCCCCAGCGGCTGATGCCGTAGAGGATCGCGAAGTTGATCGTCTTGGCCCGCGCGCGGGTGTCGCGGTTCACTTCGCCGAACAATTCGGTGGCGGTCAGGCTGTGGATGTCGTCGCCATTCGCGAACGCATCGCGCAGCGCCGGCACGTCCGCCATGTGGGCGGCGAGGCGAAGTTCGATCTGGCTGTAGTCGGCCGCGAGGATGACGTTGCCTGGTTCCGCCACGAAGGCGTCGCGGATCTGGCGGCCGACCTCGGTGCGGATCGGGATGTTCTGGAGGTTGGGCTCGGTCGAGGACAGGCGGCCGGTCTGCGCGCCGGTCAGCGAGTAGCTGGTGTGGACGCGGCCGGTCTTCGGATTGATCTGCGCCTGCAGCGCATCGGTATAGGTGTTCTTCAGCTTGGTGAGCTGGCGCCAGTCGAGCACCTTGCGCACGATCTCCGCACCCGGACCGCCGTCGCGCGCGAGGCGCTCCAGTTCGGTGACGTCGGTGGAATAGACCCCCGACTTGCCCTTGCGCCCGCCCTTCAGGCCCAGCTTCTCGAACAGGATGTCGCCAAGCTGCTTGGGGCTGCCGATGGTGAAGGGCTGGCCGGCGAGCGCGTGCACTTCGCCTTCGCGCTCGGCGATGCGGCCGGCAAACTCGTCGGACAGCCTGGCCAGCACCTCGCGGTCGACCTTGATGCCCCGGCGCTCCATGCGCGCGATCACGGGAACGAGCGGGCGGTCGACCATCTCGTACACGCGGGTCGAGCCTTCGGCGGGCAGGCGCGCCTTGAAGCGCTTCCAGAGGCGCAGCGTCACGTCCGCATCCTCGGCGGCGTAGCGGGTGGCAGCGTTCAGATCGACTTCGTGAAAGCCGCGCTGCGTCTTGCCGGTGCCGACCACGTCCTTGAACGCGATGCAGGCATGGCTGAGATGGGTGGCGGCGAGTTCGTCCATGCCATGGCCATGCAGACCGGCGTCGAGATCGAAGCTCATCACGATCGTGTCGTCATGCGGCGCGACCGATATGCCGCGCTCGCCCAGCACGATCATGTCGAACTTCAGATTGTGGCCGATCTTCAGGACCGAGGGGTCCTCCATCAGGTCCTTGAGCTTCGCCAGGGCGACGTCGCGGTCGATCTGCACCGGCACCTCGGCGAGCAGGTCGTTGCCGCCGTGGCCGAGGGGGATGTAGCAGGCGAGGTTGGGGGCGAGGGCGAGGCTGACCCCGACCAGTTCGGCCTGGGTGGCATCCGTCGAACTCGTCTCGGTATCGACCGCGATCCAGCCCTGGTGGCGCGCAACGGCTATCCAGCGATCGAGCGCGTCCACATCCTGCACCGTCTCGTACCCGTCATGGTTGCAGGGCGGATCGTCATCCTCGGGCAGATCGACGGACGCCGGGTTCTCGACGGGGGCGTCGGCGACCTGGCCGAGCTTGGTCAGGAGCGAGCGGAAGCCGTGATGTTCAAGAAAGGCGCGCAGCGGCGCGTCGGGAATGCCCTTGAGTTCGAGGTCTTCCAGCGGTTCGGGCAGCGCCACGTCGCAGCGCAGCGACACCAGCTCGCGGCTGAGCCGGGCCATGTCGGCATGCTCGATCAGATTGTCGCGCAGCTTGCCCTTCTTCATCCCCTCCGCAGCGGCCAGGACGCCCGCCAGGTCGCCATGTTCGAGGATCAGCTTGGCCGCGGTCTTGGGCCCGACGCCGGGAACGCCGGGGACGTTGTCGACGCTGTCGCCCATCAGCGCCAGCACGTCGCCCAGTTGCGAGGGCGCGATGCCGTGGAACTTCTCCGCGACATGCTCCGGGCCCAGCCGGCGGTTGTTCATCGTGTCGTACAGGTCGAGGCCGGGCTCGATCAGCTGCATCAGGTCCTTGTCGGACGAGACGATCGTCACCTGCCAGCCTTGCGCCAGTGCCGCCTTGGCATAGCAGGCGATGATGTCGTCGGCTTCCAGCCCCTCGGTCTCGATGCAGGGCAGCGAGAAGGCGCGGGTGGCGTCGCGGATCATCGGGAATTGCGGCACCAGGTCTTCGGGCGGGGGCGGCCGGTGCGCCTTATACTGGTCGTACAGGTCGTTGCGGAACGTCTTCGACGATTTGTCGAGAATCACCGCCATGTGGGTCGGGCCCTCGGCCGCGTGGAGTTCGTCCGCCAGCTTCCACAACATGGTGGTGTAGCCATAGACCGCGCCGACCGGCTCGCCATGCTTGTTGGTGAGCGGCGGCAGCCGGTGATAGGCGCGAAAGATATAGCCGGAGCCGTCGACGAGATAGAGATGGGGCATGACGGTTCGGGGGTGTAGCGGATGCGGGGGTGCGTAAACAGCCCCCGCCTTGGCGATAGCGGCGGGGGCGGCTTTCCGTCAGTTCGCGACCGAGCCCGGTCCCTGCGCGGAACCGGCATAGGTGGCGACGGCGGCGGCGACGTTCTGGATCAGCACCTGGCGGTTGCGGATCGGCTCGGTCGTGTCGCCGATCATCACCGCGACCGCGAAGCGGCGGCCGTCGGGCGCGGTGAGCAGCCCGACATCGTTGAACCCGGCATTGCGGCGGCCGAGATCCTGCCCGGTGCCGGTCTTGTGCGCGAGCTGCCAGCTGGCCGGTATGGCGGCGCGCAGGCGGGCATGACCGGTGCGCGAGGCGCCCATCGTCTCCAGCAGGATGCGCGTCGAGGTTTCGGACAGCAACTCGCCGCGGGTCAGCCGGGCGAGCGCGTCGGCGATGGCGATCGGCGCGGCACCGTCGGGCGGATCGGCGACATAGGCGTCGAGCGCGGTGGCGCGCGCCGCCGGGTCGAGCCGGGCGCGTGCCACGGAAAAGGCGTTGCCCAGCGCATAGGCGGGCTGCCAGGTCAGGCCGGCGGTCTTGGCCTGGAGCAGCCGTTCGCCGGGGCCGAAGCGGATGTCGCCCAGCCGCTTCTCCGCGATCATCCGCCGCACCGCCGCCGGCCCGCCGACATAGGTGAGCAGCCGGTCGTTGGCGGTGTTGTCGCTCTGGGTCAGGGCGCGGGTGAGCAGACCGCCGACGGTGGTCTGGAACCCGTCGCCCTTCACCAGATAGGCGATCGGCTGGTGGAACAGCGTCAGGTCTTCGCGGCGGACGGTGATCGGGTCGTCCAGCCGCGCCTTGCCCTTGTCGCGCAGGTCGAGCAGCGTGATCGCGACCCACAGCTTGGATACCGATTGCTGCGGCAGGCGCTGGCGGCCACCGGCCTCCACCGTCCAGCCGTCATCGACGGCGCGGATGGCGATGCCCTTCTTGCCCTCGAACCCGGCATACAGGCTCTGAACGGTGCGGATCAGGCCCTGCGGTGCGGCGGGTGCGCTGCGCGGGCGGGGCGGCGGCACGGGGATCGATACCGCCACCTCCGGTTCGCGCGCCGGGGCGTTGGCGCTGGCGCCGGGGCTTGGCACCACATTGCATCCGGCAAGCGCCAGCAGACCCGCAACCGTCGCCCATCTGCCGAACCCGGCCATACGCATGTTCACAAAAGCACCCCGCACGATGCCGCGATCCTTGACCGGTCGAGCGGTGTCAGGAAACCGCGGATTTCTGCGGGTTGCGATGAAGCGCGGCAGGGGTGCGGCGAACCGCGAAGCCGGGGGCAGCGGTCAGGGGACGAGGATCGTGTCCACCGCGTGCGGCAGGGTTTCAGGATAGTCGAGCGTATAATGAAGGCCCCGACTCTCCTTGCGATGCAGCGCGGAGCGGACGATCAGGTCGGCGGTCTGGAGTAGGTTGCGCAACTCGATCAGGTCGGGGGTGACGCGGAAATGGCCGTAATGCTCGGCCACCTCGTCGTTCAGCATGCGGATGCGGTTGGCGGCGCGCTGCAACCGCTTGGTGGTGCGCACGATGCCGACATAATTCCACATGAACCGGCGGATCTCCGTCCAGTTCTGCTTGATGACCACTTCCTCGTCCGAATCGGTGACGCGGCTTTCGTCCCAGGTGCGGATCGCCGGCGGCGGCGGCAGGTCCGCCCAGTGCGCGGCGATATGATTGGCCGCCGCCTCGCCGAAGACGAAACATTCGAGCAGCGAGTTGGAGGCGAGGCGATTGGCGCCGTGCAGCCCGGACTGGGTGCATTCGCCCACCGCATACAGGCCGGGCAGATCGGTATGCCCGTCCCGGTCCACGACGATGCCGCCGCAGGTATAATGCTGCGCCGGCACGACGGGGATCGGTCCGGTCGTCATGTCGATGCCGAGGCCGCCAAGCTTTTCCTGGATGTTGGGGAAGTGCGCGCGGATGAAATCGGCCGGCATGTGGCTGATGTCGAGATGGACGTAATCCAGGCCGTCACGCTTGATCTCGGCATCGATCGCGCGGGCGACGACGTCGCGGGGGGCCAGTTCGGCGCGGGGGTCGACATCGGGCATGAAGCGGCGGCCGGTGCGCGGGTTGCACAGCCGCCCGCCTTCGCCGCGCACCGCCTCGGTGATCAGGAAGTTCTTGACCTCCAGATTGTAGAGGCAGGTCGGGTGGAACTGCATGAATTCCATGTTGGAGACGCGGGCGCCCGCCCTCCAGGCCATGGCGATGCCGTCGCCGGTCGCCCCGCGCGGCGCGGTGGAGAACAGATAGGTGCGGCCCGCGCCGCCCGTCGCCAATATGGTCGCGCGTGCGGTGTGCAGCCCGACGCGGCCGGTGCGGCGATCGACCGCATAGACGCCCCACACGTTGCCGGCGCCCGAATAGCGCATCTCGTGCCGGCTGGTGGCGAGGTCGATCGCGACCTGATCGGGGATCAGGGTGATGTTGGGATGCGCCTCCGCCGCCTTTTGCAACGCCTCCTGCACCGCCCAGCCGGTGGCATCGGCGACATGGACGATGCGGCGGTGCGAATGCCCGCCCTCGCGGGTCAGGTGCAGCGTGCCGCCTTCCTCGGCAAAGGGGACGCCCAGCTTTTGCAGGCGCTCGATCGCGGCGGGGGCGCCCTCCACGACGAATTCGACGATGCTGCGGTCGTTCAACCCGGCGCCGGCGACCATCGTGTCCTCGACATGGTTGTCAAAGGTGTCGCCCGGCTCCAGCACCGCCGCGATCCCCCCTTGCGCCCAAGCGGTGGAGCCTTCGTTCAGGGCGCCCTTGGCGAGCACGGTGACGTGGAAGCGTTCCGCGAGGTTGAGCGCGGCGGTCAACCCGGCCGCGCCCGACCCCACGATCAGGATGTCGCTCGTCGATGCGGAACCGGTCACGTCGGGCAATCTCCGGCAAGGCCTAAAGCGCGTCGGATGGCAGGCGGGGCGCGCGGGCGCAAGGGACGTGGAACAACAGCGCCCGTCCCTTCGTCCCGCCCCCGGAGCATTTGGAGAATGACATGGATCTGGAGATTGCGGGGCGCATCGCACTGGTGACGGGCGCAGACAGCGGCATCGGGCTGGAGACGGCGCGGATGCTGCTGGAGGCGGGGTGCCGTGTCGCGATCACCGACAAGACGCATGAGCCGCTGGAACAGGCGCGCAGCATGCTGGCGAGCCACGGCGAGGTGATCGCGGTGACGGCGGACGTGACCGACACGATCGACGTGTCGCGGCTCTTCGCCTCGGTCTACCGCCAGCTTGGCAATCCCGACATCCTGGTGAACGCGGCCGGGGTGACGGGTGCGACCGGCGACTTCCTGTCGGTGGACGAGCGCGGCTGGCTGGAAACGCTGGACATCAACCTGCTGGGTGCGGTGCGCATGTGCCGCGCGGCGATCCCGGGGATGCGCGGCAAGGGCTGGGGCCGGATCGTGATGCTGGCGTCCGAGGACGGCGTGCAGCCCTATGTCGACGAACTGCCCTATTGCGCGTCGAAGGCGGGCATCCTGTCGCTCTCCAAGGGCTTGTCCAAGGCCTATGGCCGGGACAACATCCTGGTGAACGCGGTGTCGCCGGCATTCATCGCCACGCCGATGACCGATGCGATGATGGACGAACGCGCCAGGAAGCGCCGCACCACGCGCGAGGAGGCGATCGAGAGCTTCCTGAAGGAAGAACGCCCCGGCATGGTGCGCGGACGGCGCGGCAAGCCCGAAGAGGTGGCGGCGATGATCGCCTTTCTGTGTTCGGAACGGGCAGGGTTCATCACCGGCGCGAACATGCGGGTGGATGCGGGGTCGGTGATGACGATTTGAGGGATGTTTACCCTCTCCCCGCCGGGGAGAGGGTAGGGGCCCGCTGCCGGAAGGCAGTGGGAAGGGTGAGGGGTTACCTAGTAGCGCAGCACTGCTGGTCTGCCCCTCACCCTCCCACCGCTTCGCGGCGGGCCCCTCCCTCTCCCCGTAGGGGAGAGGGCTCTAGGCCACCGAGCGGGTCAGGCTGAGGAAGACGTCTTCGAGGTCGGCTTCCTTGGTCGAGACGTCGACGATGCCGTAGCCTTCGCGGGTGACGGCGGCGAGGACCTCGCCGGCGTTGACCCGGTCCTTGGCGTAGGTGATCTCCAGCGTGCGCGTGCCCTTCAGCACGATCTTGCCGAAGCAGGCATTGTCGGGGACCGCCGCGACGTCACGGTCGACGGTGACCGCGACGATCTTCTCCTGCGCCTTGCCGACCAGTTCGCGGGTCGGCTCGTTGGCGACGAGGCGACCGTGATTGATGATCGCGATGCGGTCGCACAGTTCCTCGGCCTCTTCGAGATAATGGGTGGTCAGCACCACGGTGACGCCGCCGCGGTTCAGTTCGCGGACATAGGCCCAGAGTTGCTGGCGCAGCTCGATGTCGACGCCCGCGGTGGGCTCGTCCAGCACCAGCACCGGGGGCGTGTGGACCATCGCCTTGGCGACCATCAGGCGGCGCTTCATGCCGCCGGACAGAGTGCGCGCATAGGCGTTGGCCTTGTCCTCCAAATGCACCGCGCGCAGCAATTCCATCGAGCGGCGCTTCGCTTTCGGGACGCCGTAGAGCCCGGCCTGGATTTCCAGCGTCTCGATGGGGGTGAAGAAGGGGTCGAACAGGATCTCCTGGTTGACGATGCCGATCGACGCCTTGGCGTTGCGCGGATGCGCGTCGATGTCGAAGCCCCAGATGCTGGCATGACCCTCGGTCTTGTTGACCAGCCCGGCCAGGATGTTGATCAGCGTGGACTTGCCCGCGCCATTGGGGCCGAGCAGGCCGAAGATCTGGCCGCGCGGCACATCGAAGCTGACCCCGTCCAGCGCGCGCTTGCCGCCCGCATAGGTTTTGCACAATCCGTCGATCGAGATGGCCGCTTGCGTCATGGCAATCGCGATAGGCGTCTGTGCGGCCACCAACAACCGGGAATTGAACAGAAGGTCCGTGCCTGCTAATCGCGGGTCCATCATGTTGCCGCCGCCCGAAACCACCCGCGTCTCGCACGCCCGCGTCGCCTGTGACGGCGCCACCGACATTGCCGGCGGAGCCGCGCTCGGCCATCCGCGCGTCTGGCTCCAGATCGACGAGACCGGCTATGTCGATTGCGGCTATTGCGACCGGCGCTTCATCCTGATCGGCGGACCCGCCGACGGGGCCGCCCAGTCGCAGCTGCGCGATCACGGGGATGGCGCGGGCCGCTGATCGGCGGGGCCATTTACCTGTACCCACCGTGCCCTATATCAAGGGCATGACGCTTGCCCCCGATCCCCGCTCGTTCCTGTACCGCGACACGCTCGATCCCGACACCGCCCGGCGCCTGACCGCGGCGGCGCTGGCGCGCGCCGACGATGGCGAGCTGTTCCTGCAATATAAGCGGTCGGAAGCCTTCGGCTTCGACGACGGCCGGCTAAAGACCGCCAGCTACGACACGCATTCGGGCTTTGGCCTGCGCGCGGTGTCGGGCGAGATGACCGCCTTTGCCCATGCCAATGAGATGAGCGAGGCGGCGATCCGCCGCGCGGCGGAGACGATGGCGCTGATCGATCCGTCGGGTGCCGCGCCTGCGGCGCCGCCGCAGGGGACCAACCGGCATCTTTATACTGCCGCCGATCCGCTCGACCTCGTCCCCTTCGCCGACAAGGTGAACCTGTGCCAGACGATCGATGCCGCCGCGCGCGCCCGCGATCCCCGCGTGGTGCAGGTGTCGGTCGGCCTGTCAGGAACGTGGAACGTGGTTGAGATCGTCCGCGCCGACGGCTTCCTCGCCACCGATGTGCGGCCGCTGGTGCGGCTCAACGTCTCGGTGGTGGTGGAGCAGAATGGCCGGCGCGAAAGCGGCAATTTCGGTATGGGGGGTCGCTATCTCTACGACCGGCTGATGGCGCCCGAGACATGGAACCGCGCGATCGACGAGGCGCTGGCGCAGGCGCTGGTGAACCTCGACGCGGTGGCCGCGCCGGCGGGCGAGATGACCGTGCTGCTCGGGCCGGGCTGGCCGGGCGTGCTGCTGCACGAGGCGATCGGCCACGGGCTGGAGGGCGATTTCAACCGCAAGGGCACCTCGGCCTTTTCGGGTCGGATCGGCGAGCGGGTCGCGGCGCCGGGCGTAACGGTGGTGGACGACGGGTCGATCCAGGATCGCCGGGGCTCGCTGTCGATCGATGACGAGGGGACGCCGACCGCCGAGACCATCCTGATCGAGGACGGCATCCTGAAGGGCTATATGCAGGACCGGCTCAACGCACGGTTGATGGGGGTGGCACCCACCGGCAACGGACGGCGCGAGAGCTTCGCGCATGCGCCGATGCCGCGGATGACCAACACCTTCATGAAGGCCGGCCGCGACGATCCGGCCGAGCTGCTGTCGCGCGTCAAGTCCGGCATCTTCGCCAAGAGTTTCGGCGGCGGGCAGGTCGATATCGTGTCGGGCAAGTTCGTGTTTTCCTGCACCGAGGCGTATCGGATCGAGAATGGCAGGCTGGGCGCGCCGATCAAGGGCGCGACGCTGATCGGTGACGGCCCGACCGTGCTGACCAAGGTGGCGGGCATCGGCGACGACTTCGCGCTGGACGAGGGCATCGGCATGTGCGGCAAGGGCGGACAGTCGGTGCCCGCGGGCGTGGGCCAGCCGACGCTGCTGGTGAACGGGCTGACGGTGGGCGGGACCGCGGTTTAAGGCGTGCTCAGACGCCGTTGATCAGCATGTCCAAGGCCCTGCCGATGGCGTATTCCTGCTCGATCAGTGTTCCAGCCGGCTTGCGAAGCAGGTGAGCCGGGATAGCGGCGGCAAAATGCGTTTGCATCACATGCTCGTGTCCGTGGACGGTAAAGACCGGGTTCAGTCGCCGGTCTTCGCCCCGCACGCCTTCATAAGGAAGCAGCGGCACGACGAAGCGGCTGTTGAGACCGGATAGAAGGTCGGATTGGCAATCGATCCAATATCCGCCGTCGGGTGCCGGATACAGGTCGAACTTCGCCATCAGAAAAGGCGATATTTGGCGAGCGGCAGGCCATTGGCCTCGACCCAGGCATTATTTGCCTCGATCCAATCCCGATGCTCGGCCTGCCATTGTTCGGCGCGTGCCGCCGCGGTCGCGGTACGGAGCGCATATTCGCTGACCGTCGCCAGATCGATGCCGCATTCCCGCGCCGCTGCTACGACACCTGTGTCCAGCGAAAGGCTGACCGGTTCGCGTTTCCCCGATGGTACGGGATCGTGCTTCATGCGTTCAGCCTATGCACGCGACCTTTGCGCGTCAACGGAGCAGCCTTTTCCATGAGCCTCGTCGAACTCGGCCGTTATGATCGCAACGAGGCGCATATCCTGGTGGCGCGGCTGGAGAGCGAGGGCATTCCGGCACTGGCCTTCGATGGTGGCGCCAGCATCGCGGACGGATCGTGGCTGCTGATCCCGGTGCGGGTGATGGTGGACGAGGATGATCTGGATGCGGCGCGCGGGATCGTCGACGCTGCCTGATTTTCGGGCATGGCCGGATCGGTGCCTAAATAAGTTACCGGGATCGGTGGCCCGTTCCCCTCAAACCCCGGCGGGCCCTTACGAAATGTAACTGGCACACCCCTTGCAAAGTTGCCGGACGGGTAACCGAAAAGGGGGTGCGATGAAGCTGGTCATTGCCATCATCAAGCCGTTCAAGCTGGACGAGGTGCGCGAAGCGCTGACCGTTCTGGGCGTGGCGGGGATGACGGTCACCGAGGTCAAGGGATTCGGGCGGCAGAAGGGCCAGACCGAAATCTATCGCGGGGCCGAGTACAGCACCAACATGGTGCCCAAGATCAAGATCGAGGTGGTGTGCGCCACCGATCTGGCCGACCGCGTCGTGGAATCGATCCAGGCGGCGGCAAACACCGGCGCGATCGGCGACGGCAAGATCTTCGTACTCGATGTGGGTCAGGCGGTGCGCATTCGTACCGGCGAGACCGACGATACCGCGTTGTGAGGGGGGACCGTATGAACCGAGCGATTCGTACCGCGGCGGGGCTGGGGCTGGGGGCGGCGCTGTTCGCCGCGTTGCCGGCCGTGGCGCAGGAGGCGGCGTTGCAGGCGCCGCCGGCCGCGCCCGCCGGGGTGGTGAACAAGGGCGATACCGCGTGGATGATGACGTCCACGGTACTGGTGCTGATGATGATCCTGCCGGGGCTGGCGCTGTTCTATGGCGGCCTGACGCGGGCCAAGAACATGCTGTCCACCATGACGCAGATCGGCGCGGTGGCGTGCCTCGCGATGCTGTTGTGGGTGATGTACGGCTATTCGCTGACCTTCGGGCCCGACCTGTCGGGCGGCGCGTCGAACTTCATCGCCGGTTTCGGCAAGGCGTTCCTGTCGGGCGTGACGCCCGCCAGCCAGGCCGCGACCTTTACCGCCGGCGTCGAGATCCCGGAATATGTCTTTGTCGCGTTCCAGATGACCTTTGCCGCGATCACCATCGCGCTGGTGCTGGGTTCGGTGGTCGAGCGGATGAAGTTTTCCGCGGTGATGGTGTTCGCTGCGGTGTGGCTGACCATCGTCTACTTCCCCGTCGCGCACATGGTGTGGGCGGCATCCGGCCTGTTCTTCAAGGCGGGAGCGCTGGATTTCGCGGGCGGCACGGTGGTGCACATCAATGCCGGAGTCTCCGCGCTCGTCGCCTCGATCATCCTGGGCAAGCGCATGGGCTATCCAACCACGCCGATGCCGCCGCACTCGCTGACGCTGACCGGCGTTGGCACCGGCCTGCTGTGGGTGGGCTGGTTCGGCTTTAATGCCGGCTCCGCGCTGGAGGCCAACGGGTCGGCGGCGCTGGCGATGATCAACACCTTTGTCGCCACCGCATCGGGCGCGCTGTTCTGGATGCTCGCCGAGCGGCTGCACGGCCACAAGGGGTCGGCGCTCGGCTTCTGCTCGGGCATCGTCGCCGGGCTGGTCGCGGTGACGCCGGCGGCGGGCAATTCCGGCCCGTTCGGCGCGATCGTGCTGGGCGCGGTGGCCAGCGTCATCTGCTTCTACATGGTGTCGGTGGTAAAGCCTCGGCTGGGCTATGACGACTCGCTGGACGCCTTCGGTGTCCACGGCGTCGGCGGCATGGTCGGCGCGATCGGCACGGGCATCGTCTATGCCCCTTCGCTCGGCGGACCGGGTGCGGCCGACTACGCGATGGGCGCCAAGCTGCTCGTCCAGCTCGGCGCGGTGGCGACCACGATCGTCTGGGCGACGATCGGCACGGTTGTCGCCATGTTCGTCGCCAAGGCGGTCACCGGCCTGCGTGTCTCCAGGGAAGTCGAGCAGGAAGGCCTCGACCTCGGTGAGCACGGCGAGCGCGCTTACAATTAAGAGATCGGGGGCGGACCGGCAGAGCCCGCCCCCCACGATGTTCCTCCTGCGGACGACCTGGCCCGGTGCGGTGACGCACCGGGTCTTTTTTGTCATGTCCATTTGGAAACTCGCGAAAGGGCGAGTTTCGAGGCGGCGCCGGCCCGCTCCCCCACCCGGCCACCCACAGAGTATCCTTGATGGGTGGTCGGGTGGGGGAGCGGGCCGGCGCCGCAAAACGTGCCACAGCACGTTTTAAAACAAACGCTCAGCGTCCCTGGATCGCCTTCTTGGCAGTGGAGCGTTCGCCCGCGCCGATGCGGCCGTCGCGATTGGCGTCATAGGCCTGAAAGGTGGCAGCGAGCAGCGCCTGTGCTTCCTTTTCGGTCACCTTGCCGTCCTTGTTGGCGTCTGCCGCGGCGAACCATTTGGTCGCCAGCCGGTCGGCATGCGCCTTGTCGAACTTCTTGTTGGCAGCCCCCATGCGGGCGATGCGCGCGGTAACCTCCGCCTTGCTCCACACGCCGTCCTTGTTGGTATCGGTCGCCTTGAACTCGCGCGAGAATTTGGCGGCGGCGGTGGCCTGCGTCTCCTGCGCGGCGGCGGGCAGGGCAAGCGTGCCGGCAACAGCGGCGGCGAGAAGGGCGAAACGGGGCATGGGGTGGTCAACTCCTGATGGCTTTTGGGCACGGTCGCTAGGACCTGCGGCTTGTATGCCCAATGAATGGCGCCGCACCCGGTTGCACGGCACCGCGCTTGCGCATAGGGGCGCGACCAAAGCCCTTATCCATCCAAGGACCCCCGCATGAGCGAAGATATCAAGCGCGTCGTTCTCGCCTATTCCGGCGGCCTCGACACCAGCGTCATCCTGAAGTGGCTGCAACAGCATTATGGCTGCGAGGTGGTGACCTTCACCGCCGATCTCGGCCAGGGCGAGGAACTGGAGCCGGCGCGCGCCAAGGCCGAGCTGATGGGCATCAAGCCCGAGCACATCTTCATCGACGACCTGCGCGAAGAGTTCGTGCGCGATTACGTCTTCCCGATGATGCGCGCCAATGCGGTCTATGAGGGGACGTACCTGCTCGGCACCTCGATCGCGCGGCCGCTGATCGCCAAGCGCCAGATCGAGATCGCCCGGCAGGTCGGTGCGGACGCGGTCAGCCACGGCGCGACCGGCAAGGGCAACGACCAGGTCCGTTTCGAACTGGGCTATTACGCGCTCAATCCCGACATCAAGGTCATCGCACCGTGGCGCGAATGGGACCTGACCAGCCGCACCAAGCTGATCGAGTTCGCCGAGGCGCATCAGATCCCGGTATCCAAGGACAAGCGCGGCGAGGCGCCGTTCTCGACCGACGCGAACCTGCTGCACACCTCGTCCGAGGGCAAGGTGCTGGAGGACCCGTGGGACGAGGTGCCCGATTATGTCTATTCGCGCACGGTGAACCCCGAGGACGCGCCCGACGCACCGGAGACGATCACCATCGATTTCGAGCGCGGCGACGGCGTCGCGCTGAACGGCGAGGGGATGAGCCCGGCGACGCTGCTCGCCAAGCTGAACGATCTGGGCCGCAAGCACGGCATCGGCCGGCTCGACCTGGTCGAGAACCGCTTCGTCGGTATGAAGAGCCGCGGCATGTACGAAACGCCGGGCGGCACCATCTATGCGATGGCGCACCGGGGCATCGAGCAGATCACGCTGGATCGCGGTGCCGCGCACCTGAAGGACGAACTGGCGCCGCGCTATGCCGAGCTGGTCTATAACGGCTTCTGGTTCTCGCCCGAGCGCGAGATGCTGCAGGCCGCGGTCGACCACAGCCAGACCAAGGTGACGGGCACCGTCCGCCTGAAGCTGTACAAGGGCTCGTGCATCGTCACCGGCCGCAAGTCGCCCTATTCGCTGTACAGCGAGAAGGTGGTGACGTTCGAGGACGACCAGGGCGCCTACGACCAGCGCGATGCGGCCGGCTTCATCAAGCTGAACGCGCTGCGCCTGCGCCTGCTCGGTCGGCGGGACCGCTGATCCAAGCTCTGGTATGAAAACTCGCGGAAGTGCGAGTTTTGAAGCGGTGCCGGCCCACTCCCCACCCGACCGCCCACAGAGTATCCTTGATGGGCGGCCAGGTGGGGGAGTGACGGGTCGATCATGCCCCCGGCATGATCTGAACAGCGCTGGGCGCTGTTCACCCGGCACTAGCCGGCACCGCAAAACGTGCCTTTGGGCACGTTTTCGAACAGACTCCAACTCGCGTTTAACCATCCCGGCCTTATGAGTGGTGCAATGACCACGCTGGGCACGGGATGGCGGCGGGACGCGCTGCTGGCGGTATTGCTGGCGGCCGTCCTGACCGCGGCATGGACGCTGCGCGACGCGACCGCGCTGGCGGCGATGCGGCTGCCCGATACCGACGACCTGATGCGCCTCGTCCAGATCCGCGACTGGCTGGGCGGGCAGCGCTTTGCCGATCTGACGCAGCACCGGCTGGGGTTCGACGGCGTGCCGATGCACTGGACGCGCCTTGCCGATCTGGGGCCGGCGGCGATCATCCTGCTCATCTCGCCACTGGCCGGCGTCGCCATCGCCGAGCGGATCGCGGTGGTGGCATGGCCCGCCCTGTTGTTCGCGGGTGTGCTGTTCGTGATGGCGCGGGCGGCGCGCGACGTGGGCGGGAACAGGATCGCGCCGGTCGCGATGCTGCTTGCCGCGCTCGCCCATCCGGCCACCACATATTTCGCCCCGGGGCGGATCGATCATCACGGGTTGCAGATGCTGTTGTGGCTGATCGCGGTCGCGGGGCTGCTGGGGCCGGATCGCCTGCTGTACGGCGCGCTGATCGGCGGGGCGTCGGCGGCCAGCCTGGTGGTCGGGATGGAAACCGCACCGCTGCTCGCGCTGCTCGCCGCCATCCTTCTGGCGGAGGCGGCGTGGAGCGGGCGGCGCGACCGGCTGGTCGGCTATGGCGGCGGACTGGCGTTCGGGCTGGTCGCCGCGCGGTGCTTTGCACCGAACTTCTGGTTCTACCCGGCGTGCGACGGCTTTACCGCCAATGCCTGGGTGGCGAGCGTGATCGGGGCCGCGGCGGTGTTTGCCGGGGCGGGCGCCACGGCTTTGCGCGACCGGCGCCATCGGCTGGCGGCGATCGCCGTCGTGGCCGCGCTGGCTGCATGGGCGGTGTGGCGGCTGACGCCGGCCTGCCTGTCGCCCTATGGCGCGCTCGACCCGCTATTGGTGCGCGTCTGGCTGTCGCAGGTGGCGGAGGCACGGCCGCTGCTGGCGACGCCGGCGGTGGCGATCGGCTATGGCGGACTCCTGGTCGCAGGCGTGCTGGCGGCGGTCCATGCCGTGCGTGGCGAGCGGACACGGGGCTGGATCATCATCCTCGTGCTGCTGGTCGGTGCACTGGGCCTGGCGATGGTGCAGGCGCGGGCGGCCAATGGCGGGGCGCTGCTCGCCTGCCTGCCGCTGGCGCGGATCGTCGTACTGGCGCGGACGCGCGGGGGATGGCGGATGGCGGGGGCGTGGCTGGGGTCGGCGGGGATCGTCTATGCACTGATCGCCCAGATGACGGTGCCGGCGACGGCCGCATCGGCGCCGGGCGGAACCGCCGACATGGGCTGCACGCCGCCGGCGATGCTGGCGCGGCAACCGGCGGGGCTGGTGCTGGCGCCGGTGGATGCCGGCGCGATGCTGATCGCGCATACGCCGCACCGGGTGCTTGCCGCGCCCTATCACCGCGCGGGCGAGGCGATCCTGGCGAGCTACCGCTTCTACCGCCTGCCGCCGCCGGCGGCGCGGCGCATGGCCGAACGTCTGGGTGTCCGCTACGTGCTGGCCTGTGCCGCGATGCCCTATCGGCAAGTGCCGGGCAGCATGGCGGCGGCATTGCAGCAGGGCCGGGCGCCGTTGACCGGCATCGCGCGCGTGGGCACGACCACCGTGTACCGGGTGACGCCTTGAGCGCAGGCTGGTGGCGGTCGCGAACCTTTGTCGCGCTTTGCGTGATGCTGTCCGTGGTGCCACTGCTGTGGCCGGCGATCCCGCCGCTGACCGACCTGCCCGGCCATATCGGGCGCTACCGCATCCTGAGCGAAGCGGGGCAGGGGCCGCTGGCGGCGCATTTCGGGGTGCGCTGGGCGGTGATCGGCAATCTGGGCATCGACCTGATCGTGCTGGCGCTGCACCCGCTGCTCGATGTCGAGCCGGCGGCGAAGCTGGCGGTGATGGCGATCCCGGCGCTGGGCGTCGCAGGCCTGTTGTGGCTGGCGCGCGAGGCGCATGGCCGCATCCCGCCGACCGCGGCGTTCGCGCTGCCGCTGGTCTATGGCTGGTCGTTCCAGCTGGGTTTCGTGAACTTCTGTCTGGCGCAGTCGCTGGTCTTTCTGGGGCTGGCGGCGTGGCTGTATCTGGCGCGGACGCGGGCCAGCTGGGTGCGGATCGCGGCGTTCGCCGCCTTCGCGCCGATCGTCTGGCTGTGTCACAGCTTCGGCTGGGCGATGCTGGGGCTGTTCACCGGCATGCTGGAATGGCGGCGCCGCGTGGAAGCGGGGGAGCGCGCGGTGCCCGCCCTGCTGCGCGCGGGCGCGGCCGTTGCACCGATGGCGAGCCCGGTGCTGCTGATGCTGCACGGCCATGCGGATGCGCTGGCGGGGGATACCGGCGACTGGTTCGACTGGGGCGCCAAGCTGCAATGGGTCGTCGCGCTGTTCCGCGAACGCTGGAAGCCATGGGACATTGGCGGGCTGCTGGTGATGGTGGCGCTGTTCTACGTCGCTGCCCGGTCACCGCGGCTGCGCTTCGCCGGGCTGCTCGGCTGGCCGGCGCTGGCGGGGCTGGCGACCTTTATCCTGTTGCCGCGGCTGTTCCAGGGCGGCGCCTATGTCGACATGCGGATGCTGGCGCCGTCGGTGGCGCTGGCGATCCTGTCGATCGCACCGCGCGAGGGTGAGGCGATGCTGGCGGCGCGGCTGGCCGGGCTCGCGATGCTGTTCTTCGTCGCGCGGATCGCCGTCACCACGCTCGCCTTCGTGCAGGTTTCGCAGGCGCAGGCCACAGCACTCAGGGCGGTACGCATGCTGCCGGTGGGCGCGGCGGTGCTGACGCTGGTGAACGAACCGCCGGCGTCTCTGTGGGGCAACGACCGGCTGACCCATATCGCCGGGATCGCCATCGCCCGGCGACGCATCTTCACCAACCAGCAATGGGCATTGGCCGGGCAACAGCTCGTCCATCCGCGCCACCCGCGCGCCGCACCCTTCGACCGCGATCCCTCGCACATCGTCTATCCTCCCGGACTGGTCGCGGGGGCGACCGACTTCGACACGGCGATCCGGACCTTTGACCGGTGCAGTTTCGCTCTGGTCTGGACGATCGGTTTTCCGCCCGGCCGGGCCCAAGCCGCTGATCTTTCGGTCGCCTGGAGTGACGGCGCGTCTGCGATCTACCGCGTTCGCGAAAGCCGATGCTTGTCGCGGAGCCCGTCCGTCCGCTAGGCACGGGTCGATGAACGGGGGTACGCTTCACTGGTGGCAGACGCGGTGGTTCGTGGCGGCGATGGCGTTGCTCGCCGCGGTGCCGCTGCTCTGGCCCGATATCGCGCCGCTGGTCGACCTGCCGGGGCATATGGGGCGCTACCGCGTCCAACTCGAAATCGGTCGCCAGCCCTGGCTGAACCAGTGGTATGATTTCCGCTGGCAGGTGATCGGCAATCTCGGCATCGATCTGCTGATCGTGCCGCTGGCGCCGCTGATCGGACTGGAGCCGGCGGTCAAGCTGATCGTGCTGACCATCCCGGTGTTGACCGTGACGGGGCTGCTGTGGATCGCGCGGGAGGTGCATGGCCGCATCCCCGCCACCGCGCTGTTCGCGCTGCCGCTGGCCTATAGCTACCCCTTCCAGTTCGGCTTCGTGAACTTCGCGCTGTCGATGGCGTGGGCGCTCAACCTGTTCGCCCTGTGGCTGCGGCTGGGGCGCTATGACCGCGT
The DNA here is from genome assembly GCF_038809135.1 of Sphingomonas sp. NY01. Taxonomy (NCBI): domain Bacteria; kingdom Pseudomonadati; phylum Pseudomonadota; class Alphaproteobacteria; order Sphingomonadales; family Sphingomonadaceae; genus Sphingomonas; species Sphingomonas sp. NY01. Next base: position 245,186 of record NZ_CP101722.1, read on the forward strand.
GGCCCTTCGCACCGCGATCTTCGTGCCGTTGTCGTGCATCCTGTGGGTATGCCACACCTTTGGCTGGGGCGTGCTGGGCGTGCTGGCCTTTTCCGGCGAGCTGATCCGCCAGCGTGACCGTGGGCATGGCTGGGTCCATGCCTTCTGGCGGGCCGGCATCGGGTGCATTCCGCTGGCGCTGCCGATGGTGATGATGGTGCTGTGGCGATCGGGCGATCACGTCACCGGGCAAACCGCGGACTGGTTCAACTGGCGGTGGAAGATCAACTGGGTGCAGATGGTGCTGCGCGACCGGTGGATGGCGTTCGACCTCGCCTCCGTCACCGTCATGTTCCTGATCCTGCTGAAGGGCGTGCGCGACGAGCGGATCGAATATTCGCGCAACCTCGCGCTGTCGGCGCTGTTCCTGGCGGCGGTCTACATCCTGTTGCCGCGCATCGTGTTCGGGTCCGCCTATGCCGATATGCGCCTTGCCCCCTATGTGCTGGCGATCGCGCTGATCGGGCTGCGTCCCAAGCGCGGGCTGTCGTTCCGGGGAGCGGCGACCTTTGCCGCGCTGGGGCTGGCGTTCTTTGGCGTGCGGATCGCCGCGGGCACCTACAGCAACTGGCTGTACGACCGCGATTACGACCGGACGCTGGCGGCGCTGGATCACATTCCGGAGCGTGCCCGCCTCGTGACGTTCGTGGGGCGGCGCTGCATCGACGACTGGGAATCCTCGCGGCTGGAGCATGTCGCCGGCCTCGCGCTGGAACGCAAGCTGGCCTATGCCAACGATCAATGGTCGATGGCGGGCGGGCAGTTGCTGACCGTCAACTACCGCGCGGCGGGCCGTTTCGCGCATGATCCGTCCGAGATCGTCACCGGCCGGCGTTGCCGCGGGCAATGGTGGCGGCCGATCAGCACCGCGCTGAAACTGTTGCCCCGCGACGCGTTCGACTATGTCTGGATGGTCAAGCCGCCTGCCTATGACCCGGCCCTGACCAGGGGCATGACGCCGATCTGGCGCGATGGCAGCAGCGTGCTGTTCCGCATCGACGACCGCCGCCCGATCATCTCGCCCGAAGAATATGAGCGGCTGACGCGTCCGATCCGGCGGCCGCCACCTGCGGAGCCCAGCCGGATCGCGATCTGACGGGGGTGGGCCGCAAGGCATCCGTTGGGGTCGAGTAGCTGTCGGGCAGTGGCAAGCCACGTATCGCGCGACATGTTGGCGTGTGGGACGGTACCTCGATACGAGCTCTCGATACGCTCCTGCGGAGCTACTCGATCTCTACTCGGCACGAACGGATCGAGGGAGGATTCTCCGGTTCATCCCTCGCGCCGGAACGGCGTCAGTTCGTCCAGATACTCCGCCTCCGCCGCCACCGCGTCGCGCTCCATGGTCAGGAAGTCGGCAACCGCGCGGCGAAACGAGGCGTTGGGGATGTAATGCGCCGAATAGGTCGGCACCGGGGCATAGCCGCGCGCCAGCTTGTGTTCACCCTGCGCACCGGCTTCCACCGTCTTCAGCCCGCGTGCGATGGCGGCGTCGATCGCCTGGTAATAGCAAAGCTCGAAATGGAGGAACGGCACCTCCTCCACCGCGCCCCAATAGCGACCGTACAGCGTGTCGCCGCCGATCAGGTTCAGCGCACCCGCGATCGGGTGGCCGTCGCGCTCGGCCAGGATCAGCAGCACACGGTCGCCCATCGTCTCGCTCAGCCGCGCGAAAAAGGCGCGGGTGAGATAGGGGCGGCCCCATTTGCGGCCGCCCGTATCCTGATAGAAGGTCCAGAACGCGTCCCAGTGTCGGGGTGTGATCTCCGCGCCGGTCAGGTGGCGGATCGTCAGCCCCTCGACCGCGGCGGCGCGCTCCTTGCGGATCGCCTTGCGCTTGCGGCTGGCGAGGGCGCCGAGAAAATCGTCGAACGACGCGTACCCGTCATTGGTCCAGTGGAATTGCGTGCCGTGGCGGATCAGCCAGCCGGCCGCCTCGAACAAGGGCACCTGATCGGGCGCGACAAAGGTGACATGGCCGGAGGATAGCCCGTTGCCGTCCACCACGCTTTCCAGCGCGTCGATCAGGGCCGACCCGAGCGCAGGATCGCGCAACAGCAGACGAGGGCCGGGCACGGGCGAGAAGGGGGCGGCGACCTGAAGCTTGGGATAATAGTCCCCGCCGGCGCGCTCCCAGGCATCCGCCCAGGCATGATCGAAGACATATTCGCCCTGGCTGTGCGCCTTGGCATAGGCGGGGGCGACCGCCGCCGGGCGACCGTCGGCGCCGTCGATGACGATGGGCAGGGGTTGCCAGCCGGTGCGGCCACCGACGCTGCCCGATGTTTCCAGCGCGGCAAGAAAGGCGTGGCCGACGAACGGATTGCCGTCGCCCGCGCAAGCATCCCAATCGGCGGCGGGGATGCTCGCCACGCCATCGGCGAGGCGCGCGGTGATCGCCGTCAAGCCGGCCGTCCTTCGCACTCGGTCATGACACCGATATGCGAAGGGCGATCCGGCTGCGCAAGATCAGCCGATCTGGACGATCGCGTCGACCTCGACCGCGGCGCCGAGCGGCAGCACCGGCACCCCGACCGCGGAGCGGGCATGCTTGCCCGCCTCGCCGAACACGTCGGCCATCAGCTCGGACGCGCCATTGGCGACCTTGGGCTGGTCGGTGAAGGTCGCCGCGGAGTTCACAAACACGCCCAGCTTCACGATGCGGGTGACGCGCGACAGGTCGCCGACATGCTTCCTGATCTGCGCGAGCAGCATCAGCCCGCACAGGCGCGCGGCCTCCGTGCCGTCCTCCAGCGCGACGTCCTCGCCCAGCCGGCCGGTGACGAGGTGACCGTCCTTGAACGGCAACTGGCCGGAAATGTGGAGCAGCCCGCCCGCCTCGACGACGGGAACATAGGCGGCGACGGGGGCGGCAGCCTCGGGAAGGGTGATGCCCAGTTCTTCCAGGCGGCGGTCGATATGCGTGGTCATGGGTGCGGGTTGTGTATTGGGGGCGGCGCCTGGGTCAAGGATTTGGTTCACGCGAAGACGCGAAGAAGGTTTGTTCGCGCGGAGGCGCGGAGAGTTGGCTTGTGGCATCCTCCCGAGCCGCCAGCGGCGGCTCATGCTTGGAAAGCCTTACGATGGAAGGTCTCGCTGGCGCGAGGCGGGGCCATATACGCAACTCTCCGCGCCTCCGCGCGAACCCCCTTCTTCTTCTTCGCGTCTTCGCGTGAACTCAAACAGCCGCCTGACCCGTCGCGAATCGCTCGCCGATCCACACCACCGCCTCGCGCCAGTCATCGATTCGCGCATGGGCGTCCGGCGCCGGCGGGACGTGCGACGCCATTTCGGGCTCGGAGATCATGTGCAGCCGGTGCACGCCCGGCGCGTGTTTCGCGACGGAGGCGTGATGCACCGCGAGATCGTCGACGAAGACGGTGACCGGGTTGCCATGTTCGGCCACCAGCCGCGCAACGGGTTCGCCCTTGCCACCGGTGTTGCACTGGACACGGTGGTCGATGCCGAAGGCGGACAGCTGGGCCAGGCGCGGCGCCTGGCATTCGTCCTGCAGGTTGGTCAGGATGACGATGTCGGCCTGCTCCGCCAGCGTCGCCAGCGCCTCGGCGGCGTGGGGCACCAGTGTCTGGCGGTGCATTTCGCCGGGGAAGAAGCCGCCGAGCAACTGCCACATCTCGGCCTGGGACGGCGGGGCGCTGCCGTCGCGGCGGGTCATCGCGGTGGCGAAGTCATGATGGCCGACGGCGAAGTCGATCGCGTGATGCTCGCCCAGCCAGTCGCGGAAATGGCGCACCATGTGGAGCAATACTTCATCGCAGTCGCAGATCAGTAGCGGTTTCATCGGAACTCCAGCAGGGTCAGCGCGCGGGCCAATGCTTCCGGGCGTATGTCCAGCGCATCGGCACAGGCGATCAGGTCGGGTTCGTGCGCGGCAAGGAAGCCGAGCACGGCCGCTAGCACCGCCCGCTCGCCCGCGCGGGCGCGCAGGTCGGCGGGTGTCAGCCCGGTCGTGGCGAGCAGGCGTTCGGCCCGCTCCTGCTGCCCGAGCGTCCAGACGAGGGCATGGAGCGCCAGCGCCTCTGCGTCATCGATTGTGTCGGGTTCGGCCATTGCCTATCACCCCATTTTGGAAAGGACTCGAGGACCCGCGTGGCAAGAAAGGTGCTCGTTGTCGAGGACAACGAACTCAATCTGAAGCTGTTCTGCGACCTGCTGCGCGCGCACGACTTCGTGGCGGAGCCGGTACGCGACGGGCGCGAGGCGGTGGCGCGCGCGCGCGCGGTGCGGCCCGACCTGATCATCATGGACATCCAGATGCCGCATGTCACCGGCTACGACCTGATCCTGGAATTGAAGGCGGACGAGGATCTGCGCCGGATCCCGGTGATGGCCGTCACCGCCTATGCCGGCCGCGAGGACGAGGAACGCATTCGCGCGGCGGGCGCGGATGCCTATGTGTCCAAGCCGATCAGCCTGGCGAGGTTCATCGATGCGGTAACGGCGCTGCTGTAGGACCGGCGCCGCAGGCTGCCTTGCCCACGACGGTTGAGGTATGGTCTCGAATAAAACGAGCCCCGGACGGTGCGGCAGGCAAAACCTCTTTGCGTCTTCGCGTCTTCGCGTGAGCACAATCTTCGAACCGACATCCACTTGGTGAATGCCGGCCATGATGTTCACGCGAAGCCGCGAAGACGCAAAGAGGGCGCGCGGGCGGGGAAGCCTTGGATCACAATGACGGCGATCTTGGCGGGATTTCGCTGATGCGAAAGGCTTTGCGCCCGCGTGCCTTCAATCCTCCCCGCGGCGTCCCTTGAAGCCTTGCGCGACGACGAACCATTCCACCGACCCCTTGCGGCTGGAGGGCGGCTTGGCGTGCTTCACCGTGGCGAAATGGCGCTTCATCTCGGCGACGAACTGCGAATCGGCGCCGCCGGCGAACACCTTGGCGACAAAGGCGCCACCGGGTGCCAGCACGTCCTGCACGAAGGCGAAGGCGGTTTCCACCAGGCCCATGGTGCGCAGCGCATCGGTCTGCGGATGGCCGACGGTGTTCGCCGCCATGTCCGACAGGATCAGGTCGGGCGCGCCGCGCAGCGCCTCCATCAGCCGGTCGGGTGCGGCATCGTCCATGAAATCCATCTGGAAGATCTCGACGCCGTCGATCGGGTCGACGGGCAGCAGGTCGATGCCCACTACCCTGGCGCCCGGCACCTTGCGGCGCACCACCTGCGTCCAGCCGCCGGGCGCGATGCCCAGGTCGATGACGCGCTTCGATCCTTTCAGCAGCCCGAAGCGCTCGTCCAGCTCGATCAGCTTGTAGGCGGCGCGGCTGCGATACCCCTCCGCCTTGGCGCGGCGGACATAGGGGTCGTTCAACTGCCGCTCCAGCCAGCGGGTCGATTGCGCGGTGCGGCCACGCGCGGTGCGCACCCGCTGGCGCAGGCCGTTGTCGCCGCGACTCATGCGCGCGCGCTCTGGGGCGGGGGGCTGCCCATCAGGCGGCGCAATATGCCCTCGCGAATGCCGCGATCGGCGATCCCCAGCCGTTCGGCCGGCCACAAATCCATGATCGTCTCCAGAATGGCGCAGCCGGCCACCACCAGGTCCGCGCGCTCGGTGCCGATGCACGGCACCTTGGCGCGCTGGCCAAGCGACTGGCGCGAAAGCTGCGCGCTGATGGTGCGCATCGCGGCGGCGGGCACGATCAGCCCGTCCACCGCGGCGCGGTCATATTGGCTGAGGCCCAGATGGACGCTGCCCAGCGTCGTCACCGTGCCGCTGGTACCCAGCAGGCGGGGATTGCGCAGGTTGCGCGGCAGGCGGCTCGCGAAGCCTGCGAAACTGTCCGCCACCAGCGCGCGCATCCGCGCATAGGCCGCCAGCCGTCCGTCCTCGCCCTCGCCGCCGCCGGCGCTTTCGGTCAGCGAAACGACGCCCCAGGGCGCCGAATGCCAGTCGAGCACCTTGGGCACGGGGCTGCGCGTATCGACCAGCACGAGTTCGGTCGAGCCGCCGCCGATGTCGAAGACCAGCGCGGGATCCTCGCCCGGTTCGATCAGCGCATGGCAGCCGAGCACGGCCAGCCGCGCCTCCTCCTCGGCGGAAATGATGTCGAGATGGATGCCGGTTTCCTCCAGTGCACGGGCGATGAAGGCAGGGCCGTTCGACGCGCGCCGGCACGCCTCGGTCGCGACCGAGCGCGCCAGCGTGACATTGCGGCGCTTCAGCTTGTCGGCGCAGACGCGCAGGGCCGCGATCGTCCGTTCGATCGCGGCGTCCGACAACTGGCCGCTGGTCGCCAGTCCCTCACCCAGCCGCACGATTCGCGAAAAGGCATCGACGACGGCAAAGCCGCCGCCCTGTGGCCGCGCGATCAGCAGCCGGCAATTATTGGTCCCCAGGTCCAGCGCGGCAAAGGCCTGCGCATCCGACCACCGCCCTCGGGCGGGGCGGGTCGGGGCCGAACGGGCAGGCGGCTTGGCCTGCCGGTACGGCCTTCGGGCGGAAACATCCCCCATCGCCGTATCTCACTTTTTCTGTTCTGCCGTCGCGGGCATGATCGCCCGTCCGGTGCTTGGCATGGAACGTAGCGTGTCCCCCCGCTCCGACAAGACGATGCCATGCATGAAGCTGTTGACAGTCCACCCCCGCCAGCCTAGAGGCACGCGCCTGTCGTTGCCCCGTCGTCTAAAGGTAAGACTACGGACTCTGACTCCGTCAATTGAGGTTCGAATCCTCACGGGGCATCCAGACACATCCATCCACCTGCCGCATTGCCGACACGGATCGCAGGATTCGCGCAGGCGGCGTGGTGCCTTTTCGCATGTCGCGCGTTTCGGGGTGATGAGGCGAGCTTCCGCACGTCCTCAACGCCCCGCTCAGGCTTGTGTCACTACGGATTGAGCGGGGCGTCCCCCCGTTTCCGGGTCAGAAGCGCGACCAGTCATCCTCTTCCACGGCCAAGGCCGCCGCGCCGATCCGGATACGCCGCGCCGGAGCGGATGCGACGCGGCTCTGCAGGGCATGGACCGGGCTGGCCGGCGCTTGTGCCGGCGGCGTCTCGCCGATCCGGAAGCGGGCGATATGCTGCATCAGCAATTCGGTCTCGCCGGCCAGGCTGCGGGCGGCGGCGGTGGCTTCCTCCACCATCGCGGCGTTCTGCTGGGTCACGCCGTCCATGTCGCTCACCGCGGTGCTGATCTGGCGCAGGCCCGACGCCTGCTGCCCGGTGGCGACGCGGATCGAGGATACGAGCGTGCCGACCTCCGCGATCCGCGTGGCAATGCGGCCGAGCGCGGCGCCGGTTTCGCCAACAAGGCCGACGCCCGCCTCGACCTGTTCGGAGCTGGCCTGGATGCGTGCCTTCACGTCCTTGGCCGCTTCCGCGGAGCGCTGGGCGAGCGCGCGGACCTCGGAGGCGACGACGGCGAACCCCTTGCCCGCATCGCCGGCCCGCGCCGCCTCCACCCCGGCGTTGAGCGCCAGCAGATTGGTCTGGAAGGCGATGCCGTCGATGACGCTGATGATCTCGACGATCTCGCTGGACGACCGCTCGATGCCGCCCATCGCCTCCACTGTGCGGCGCACGATCTCGCCGGACTGCTCGGCTTCGGCACTGGCCTGCTCGACGCTTTCATGGGCGTGCGCGGCATCGTCCGCGGTGCGGCCGACGGTGGCGGTGATCTCCGCCATCGCCGCGGCCGTTTCCTCCAGGCTGGCGGCCTGTTGTTCGGTGCGCTGCGACAGGTCGCCCGAGGCATGACGTATCTCGCTGGAGCCATGGGCGATGCTGCCCGCCGCGCTGCCGACCTGGGTCATGGTCGCCTGAAGCGCGGCGAGCGCGGTGTTGAAATCATCCTTCAGCTTGGCAAACGGGCCGGCGAGGTCGGCATCCACCCGCGACACCAGATCGCCCCGCGCCAGGCCGGCCAGCCGCTCGCCGATGCTGGCGACGATCAGGGCTTCCTGATCCTGCTTCGCCCGCTCGGCACCCGCCAGCTGATCGCGGAAGGTCGCCATGGCGCGGGCCATCTGGCCCACCTCGTCCGCGCGATCGACCTGCGGCACCGTCAGGTCGGTGCGCCCTGCGGCCAGCGTTTCCATCGTCTCGCGCAACTGGTGCAGGGGTGCCACGACGCTGCGCCGCGTGATGACGAGGCCGGCAGCAAGGCCGGCGATCGCGAGCAGCGCGGTGGCGACGAGCAGGACGAGGCGCGACCGGGCGGCCTGCACATCGGCCGCGGCGCGCAGCGTGGTCACCTGTTCGCCAAGCGCGTCGATCTGCGCCTCGGCAATGGTCGATGCGGTGCGCTCGACGGGGCGTACCTCCAGGCGAAACGCCTGGAACGCGCCCGCCCGGTCACCGGCATCGGCGCGGGCCGCGACGCGCGCGAGATCGCCGACAAGCGCGCGTTGCCGGGCGAAATAGGCTTCCGGAATCGCGGCGGCGCGCAGTTCCGCCTCCTGCGCATCCAGTTGCGCGACCAGCGCGTCGCGGCGCTTTTCGAAACGGCCGCGGATCGCGGCCAGCTCGCTGGCATCGGGTTCGGTGACGAGGTTCAGGGCATCGCGTTGCAGCGCACGGCCGAGCGAACGCTGCTCCGCCAGCGCGAGCATCCGGTCCTGCGCGTCGCGGGCGGCGTCGTTGGCACGTGACACCTGCCGCTGCCCGTGCAGCATGACGCCGGCCAGCAGCATCAGCAGCGCCAGCGACACCACCAGTGGCGCCATCAACCTGGCGGTGACACTGCGCTGTAACATTTCCACCCGACTTTCCCGTAGCTTGATCTGGGGCAAGCTATGGAAGGTGCGGCGTTAGCGAACCGCTAACGAAGGGGAAGCGGCGGCCGGCTGCAACGTCTCGTCGGCAAGCGGCGTGGCCGGCACCCGGAACACGCCGCGGGCCGCCAGCCGGTCGCCGGGCCGCCGCCGCGCGGTCCACATCGCCAGCCAGGGGGCGAGCAACAGGCCGATGGTGACCGGCGACAACCACCAGCCCAGCGTCGGGCGCAGCAACGACACCGCGACCAGCACCAGCCCGATCCCCAGATGCCAGCGATAGCGGGGAAGCGCGTCCGCCAGCGCCAGGCCGTCGCGCACCCGGCTTTGCGGGGCCCAGCCCGACTTCCTGCCGCGCAGGATGGCGATCAGGTCGATGGTCTGGGTGAGTGCGATGACCGGGGCGGTGAGGATCGACAAGGGCACATCCAGCGCGACCGATTTCAGGATGCCGCCTGCGCCACCATAGCTGGCCCGGCGTTCCCGGTTCGCCATCGCCCAGATCACGCTCATCAGCTTGGGGCCGAACAGTAGCGCCAGCGTCGTCACCAGCACCTGTGCGGAGGTGGCCGCCCGCACCGACCCGCCGCCTTCCGACAGGTCGAGCGCGATCGAGGTGGCGATCAGGATCAGCCAGGCCGGCGAGGTGAGATAGGCCGAGGCACCGATCAGGAGTTGCAGCCGGCTGATCCAGTGGAAGCCCGAGCTGCCGAGGACGCCCAGATGCTGGATATTGCCCTGCGCCCAGCGCCGGTCGCGCACCGCCTGATCGATCAGGGTGGGGGGATATTCCTCGAACGTGTCCTCCACCATGATCATGTGGACGCGCCAGCCACGGCGGCGCAGCAGGGCGGCCTCCACCATGTCGTGGCTCATGATCGTGCCGCCGAACGGGGGGTTGCCGGGGAGTTCGGGGAGGCCGCAGGACGAGGCGAAGGCCGAGGTGCGGATCAGGGCGTTGTGTCCCCAGAAGGTCGCCTCCGAGCCGGACCACCAGACGAGGCCGGCGGTGGAGATGGGGCCGTACAGGCGGCTGGCGAACTGCATCCAGCGCTGGAACAGCGTGGTGGCGCCGATCACCATCGGCACGGTCTGGATCAGGCCAATGGAGGGGCGCTGTTCCATGATCTGCGCCATCGCCACCATGGTGTCGCCGCCCATCAGGCTGTCCGCGTCGAGCATCATCATATGGTCGAAGGCACCGCCATGCGCGCGGATCCATTCGGCCACGTTGCCGGGCTTGCGACCGGTATTTTCGGTACGGCGGCGATAGTAAAGCGGCACGCGCAGGCGCGGGGCGAGGGTGGCCCAGGCGGCGCGCTCCTCCGCTTCCGCCGCTTCGCCCGAATCGCTGAGCACGAAGATGGCGAAATGATCGCCCTGGCCGGTCCGCTCCAGCATCGCACCCATGCGCGCGATCCGGTCGAACACCGCGTCCACATCCTCGTTATGCACCGGGATCAGTACCGCGGTGCAGCCGGTAAGGGGGGCATCGGTGCGGGGGGCGCGGGTGGTGCCGGGATGTGCGCCCGACATGAGCAGCCAGAAGCCGACCGCGGCGGTGACGAAGCCGAAGGCGATCCAGGCGAACAGCGGGAAGAACAGCAGGAGGAGGAGCGCGTCGCCGATGCTGAATCCGTCGGAGAGCAGCGATTCCTCGACCGATCCCGCCGCGGCGGTGGCCAGCAGGCCGGTGACCAGCACCAGCAGCACGCGGCGCACCAGAATGTCCTCGGGTGCGATCGCCAGTCCCGGCCGGGGCAGCGGCGCGGTGATCGGCGGCGGCGCACCGTCGAACCGCTGGACGGGCATGTCCAGCGGCGCCGGTGGCGGCATGATCGGCGGAAGCGCGGCGGCGCTGCTCACGGCAGGAAGACGGGGAACAGCACCGTCTCGCTCAGCGCAGTGTTGCCGCGCTTCAGGAACAGGCGGACATCGGCGGGGCCGCTCCCCTCCGGCGCGATATCGGCGGTGACACGCCAGCGATTGGCCTGACCGACGACCGGATAGGCCGCGCTGGTCAGCAGCCGGCCGCGCGTCACGCCGATTTCCGCCGAAACGCCGCTTTGCCGATCGAGCCCGGCAAGACCCGCGCCGACAAAGTCGACGACCAGCTTGCGTGCGCCCGGCGTCGGCTCGGCACCCGGGCGACCGGCGTCACCGGTCCAGCTATCCACCGCATGCGCCGTGGTGGGCAGCGACGGGTCCTGCGATCCCCAGCGCAGCCGATAGTCGAAGGCGAGACGCTGCCCGGCCTTGGGCGCGGCGGCCGGCGTCCAGAAGGCGACGATGTTGTCCACCGTCTCGCTGCCCGTCGGGAAGGCATAGAGCATCACCTGCCCCTTGCCCCATCCCTGGCCGGGTTCGACCCACAGGTTCGGCCGGCGATCGTAAAAGGCGCCGTCATCCTGGTAATGATCGAAGTCGCGGTCGCGCTGGATCAGGCCGAAGCCCTTGGGGTTCTGGTCGGCGAAGCTGTCCAGCGTTTCGCGCGGCGGGTTGGTCAGCGGGCGCCAGATGCGCTCGCCCGCGCCCGTCCAGATGGCGAGGCCGTCGGAGTCGTGGATCTCGGGCCGCCAGTCCCTGGCGGCGGCGCGGTTGCCCTCGCCATACCAGAACATGCTGGTGGCCGGCGCGATCCCCAGCCGGCGGACGTCGCGGCGGAAGAACAGCACCGCGGACACCTGCTGCACCGTGCCGCCCGACACACCCGGTGTGAAGGCGGTGGCGAAGCGGTACGCGCCGGTGACGCTGGGGCCATCGAGCAGCGCGTGGATCAGATAGGATTGCTCGCCGGTCCGCTCGATCCAGAATTCGGTGAAGGCGGGAAACTCCTCGGCGCCGGCGATGCCGGTATCGATCGCCAGCCCGCGTGCGGACAGGCCATATTGATCCTGCGCGCCCGACGCGCGGAAATAGGATGCGCCCTGAAAGGCGATCCAGTCGCTCCTGCCGTCCTTTGTCACCGCGCGGAAACCGGCGATGCCGAGCGCGGGGGCATGACCCGCCTCCGCCTCGAACAGGTCGGGGGAGAAGGTGAGGGGGCGGGCCTGTCCGCCTTCGACGATGTTGATGCCGACCGGCGTGGGGGCGTAGCGGCCGAGCGGGAACAGGCGGATGCCGCCCGCCAGTTGCTGATCCGCACGGTAGCGAATCGCGCCGACCCGGTCGTAATCCACCGCCTCGGCCGCCGCGACCTTGGGCACGGCACGGTAGGGCTGGCGCGACAAGGCCTGGGCGCGTTGTTGCAGCGCAGCCCAGTCGAAGGGCTTCGGCGCGCCCAGCGCGGCGGCACCCTGCGACAGCGCTGCGCGAGGCAGCAGCCCCAGTGCGACGGCACCCGCCAGCATCGCACGCCTTGTCGGATCGATCATGTCACCTCCCGGCCATTCGAGCCGCCGTCATGCGCGGCGACCCGGGTCAAGGCACGTCTTTCGCGCCGAGTTCATGCTGCAACGCGGCGATCGGAGAAGGGTTTCGTTTCACCGGCGTGATGGGACGGCTGAACGGTCCTCATCCCTAATACCGTATAATATATTTGACAGGTCGTTTCTATCGGAGGATGTTCGCAATATAAAAACAAGGGGGCTATCGATGCGTAAGAAGATGTCTTGGGCTGGCGGGTCGGCAATCGCATTTATCGCCATGGGAATGCTACCTAGTGGCGCCAGCGCACAGGAGGCAGCCCCGCTCCCATCGCAAGATGCGCAGGTCGAGGCATGTAAGACCGACCCCAACAATCCGGCCTGCCCCCGCTTGGAAGAGGCGCAATCCACGCCCGAAGCGGCGACCGTCTCCGACGAGCAGCAGAGCGGCGAGGCGATCGTGGTGACGGGCACGCGCATCCGGCGACCGAACCTGACCAGCAACAGCCCGCTGACCTCCGTCGATGCCGCCGAAATCCGCTACCAGGGTGCGGTCGGGGTCGAGAACGTGCTGAACCGCCTGCCGCAGGTGACGCCGGATTCGAACGAGAACGGATCGAACGGGTCGGACGGCACCGCGCGCGTCAATCTGCGCAACCTGGGCTCCACCCGCAACCTAGTGCTGGTCAACGGCCAGCGTCTGTTGCCGGTGCAGGCCAACGACCTGAACTTCCTGCCGTCCTTCCTGGTACAGCGCGTCGACGTCGTTACCGGTGGCGCATCGGCGGTGTATGGCTCGGACGCGATTTCGGGCGTCGTCAACTTCATCCTGCGCGACAATCTGAACGGCATCCGCGCCGACGTGCAGTACGGATTGGCCGTTCACGAGAACAACAACGAGTTCATCCGCGGCATCCAGCGACAGGCGGGCTTCCGCCTGTCCAATCGCAATGTCGCCGATGGGCAGAAGCTGGATGCCAACATCGCGTTCGGCGCGGAGATGGGCGACGGGCGCGGCAACGTCACCGCCTATTTCGGCTACCGCGATTACAAGCCGATCACGCAAGGCACGCGCGACGTATCCTCCTGCGCGCTCAACGCCGCAGGCGACCGGGGCAGCACGGTATCGTGCGGCGGCTCCAGCAACAACGAATTCGGCCTGTTCAATCCCCAGACCGGCCCCGGCCGCGGTCTGTTGCTCAACAACACCAAGGACGGCAACAAGACCTGGGTGCCCTATGGCCCGACCTTCCTCTACAATTATGCGCCGCTGAACTATTTCCAGCGGTCCGACGTGCGCTACACGGCGGGTGCGTTCGCCAAATATGAGGTGACCGATTACGCCGAAGTCTATGGCAGCGCGATGTTCATGGACGACCACACCTTTTCGCAGGTGGCGCCGTCGGCGTTGTTCCAGGGCTTCACCTACCGCGTGAACTGCGACAATCCGCTGCTCAGCGCGCAGCAATATGGCCTGCTGTGCGGCGCGGCGCCCGGCTCCACCGCGACGCAGGACCTGTTCGTCGGCTATCGCCCCGTCGCGGGCAACGCCCGGCCGCGGCGCGACGATCTGCGCCATACCGATTATCGCTTCACCGGCGGGGTGCGCGGCGAGATTGCCGAAGGGCTGCGCTACGACGTGAACGCGCTGCATTCGGTGGTGCTGTTCAACGAAACCTACCAGAACGACATCGACCCGGCGCGCGCCAATCGCGGGCTTCAGGTGGTGAACGTGAACGGCGTGCCGACCTGCAAGTCGGTGATCGACGGCACCGACCCGAACTGCGTGCCGCTGGACGTGTTCCGCTACAACGGGATCAGCGACGCGGCGTTCAGCTATATCTATGCGCCGACCTCGACCGAGGGGGTCGACAAGGAAACGGTGCTGAACGCCAATATCAGCGCCGATCTCGGCACTTATGGCATCCGTTCGCCTTGGTCGTCGCAGGGTGTCGGCTTCGTGCTGGGCATCGAGCATCGTCGCGAGAGCCTGCGCTTCACCGCCGATGCGCTGGCGCAGCAAAAGGGGACGCTCAACTCGCAAGGCGCGTTCAACGTGACCGAACTGTTCACCGAAATCGAGGTGCCGATCCTGTCCGACGTGCCGTTCGCCAAGGAACTGGTGATCAACGGCGGTTATCGCCTGTCCAACTACAGCAACCTGTCCAAGGCGGTATCGACCTACAAGGGCGAGGTGTCCTGGGCGCCGATCAGCGATATCCGCCTGCGAGGCAGCTACAACCGCGCGATCCGCGCGCCCAACATCTCCGAACTGTTCGGGCCGCAGATCCGCGGCAACGTGATCGCGCAGGACGGCTGCGCCGGCGCCACCCCCACCGCCTCGCGCGACGTGTGTCGCCTGACCGGCCTGCCCGATGCGCTCTATGGTCAGGTGTCGGAATGCCCGACCGACTTCTGCACGGGCCTGTCCGGTGGCAATCTGGCGCTGAAGCCGGAAACGGCGGACACCTATACCGCGGGCGTGGTGGTCAACCCCGGTTTCCTGAAGCGGCTGACGCTGACCGTCGATTATTTCAACATCAAGGTGCGCGACTATATCGGCATCGTCGCGCCCGCGCTGACCACCGAGCAGTGTTTCGAGAATGCCAACCCGTTCTTCTGCGCGCTCATCACCCGCGATCCGCGCAACGGCGTAATCTTCGGCGATGTCGGCGCGATCGCCAGCAACACGCAGAATACCGGATCGCTGGCGACCTCGGGCATCGATATCGGCTTCAGCTTCGCACAGCCGCTGGGCTCACTGGGCGCGCTGAACCTGGATGCGCAGGGCACATGGCTGAACGAGCTGCGCACCGAGCCGCTGCCCGGACTGGAGTCCTATGACTGCAAGGGCAAGAACGGCCAGACCTGCGGACAGCCGACACCGGAATGGAAGCATCAGGCCCGCCTGACCTGGTCAGATGCGGAGCAGGTCGGCTCGATCTCGCTCAACTGGCGCTATATCGGCGGGACCACGCTTGATTCGACCGAGCCGGTGTTCAATTCGCGGATCAAGGCCTATTCCTATTTCGACCTGGCCGCGACCGCCAAGGTGCAGGATGGCATCGTCTTCCGCGCGGGCGTCAACAACCTGTTCGACAAGGACCCGCCGATCCTGGCGCTGAGCGCGCTGGGCAACTTCAACAACGGCAACACCTATCCGGGCGTCTATGACGCGGTGGGTCGCACGGTGTTCGTCGGGCTGACGGCGGAGTTCTGATGGTGGCGCCCCGCCCCTGCGGGCGGGGCGTTCACGCCGCTTCGGCGAGCAGCTTGCGCGCCTCGGCCCCGGCCCAGTCGAAGCCGCCGGTGACGCGCCAGATCTCGCGGCCATCCGCGCCGTACAGGATCGTCGTCGGCAGGTTCGCGCCATATCCGGTGCTGAGCGCCAGCTTGGGATCGGTATAGATCTTCAGGTTGGCGAAATTCTTGCCCGCCAGAAACGGCTTCACCTTGGCGGCGCCGTCCAGGTCCTGCGACACCGCGATCACCGGCGTGGCCGCGCCGAGTCGCCCGGCGGCGGCATCCAGCGTCGGCATCTCGGCGACGCAGGGCGCGCACCAGGTCGCCCACAGATTGACCAGCACCGGCTTGCCCTTGAAGTCGGCCAGGCTGGCGGGCTTGCCGTCCAGCGTCTGGAAGGCGGCGGGAAGGGCGGCCTCGCCCTTGTGGCTCCGGTCGACGGTGCCGGTGGGGCGGTTCTCCGGCGCGGGCGCGGCGGTGGTCACCTCGTCGGCGGTGGGGGTGGTGGCGGCTTGCTCCGCGCTTCCGCTTTGCCTATCGCACGCCGCGATACTGAAGCCGAGGAGACAGGCGATCACGGCACGCGATACCATGGGCGGTTCCAATGCGATGTGGGGCGGGCGCTTCGCCGAAGGGCCCGCCGCGGTGATGCGCGAGATAAACGCCTCCATCCCCTTCGACAAGCGATTGTGGCGGCAGGACGTGGACGGTTCGCTGGCGCACGTGGCGATGCTGGGCAAACAGGGGATCGTCACGCCGGAGGATGCCGCCGCGATCACCGAGGGGCTGCACCGCGTCGCCGCCGATTACGAAGCGAACGGCGTCGCCGAGGACCTGACCCTCGAAGACATCCATATGCAGACCGAGGCGAAGCTGGCCGACCTGATCGGTCCGGTCGCCGGGCGACTGCACACCGCACGGTCGCGCAACGACCAGGTCGCGACCGACTTCCGCCTGTGGGTGCGCGATGCGATCGACCAGACGCTGGCGGCGCTGGGCGGGTTGCGGGCCGTGCTGCTGGTGCGGGCCGAGGAGCATGCGGCCAGCGTGATGCCCGGTTTCACCCATCTGCAAAGCGCGCAGCCGGTGACGCTGGGCCATCACCTGATGGCGTATCACGAGATGATCGTGCGCGATGCCAGCCGCTTCGCCGATGCGCGGGCGCGGATGAACAGGTGCCCGCTGGGCGCCGCCGCACTTGCCGGCACCGGCTTTCCGATCGACCGGCACGTGACCGCGGCCGCGCTCGGCTTTGACGGGCCGACCGCCAATTCGCTCGATTCGGTCAGCGACCGGGATTTCGCGATCGATTACCTCCAGGCGGCGACCAACTGCTCGCTCCACCTGTCGCGGCTGGCCGAGGAGTTCGTGTTGTGGGCGTCGCAGCCCTTCGGCTTCGTCGCGCTTTCCGACCAATGGTCGACGGGCAGCTCGATCATGCCGCAAAAGCGCAATCCGGATGCGGCCGAGCTGGTGCGCGGCCATGCGGGCCGCATCATGGGGTGCATGACCGCGCTGATGGTGACGATGAAGGGCCTGCCGCTCGCCTATTCGAAGGACATGCAGGACGACAAGCCGCCCGTGTTCGAGGCGCACGACCTGCTGGCATTGTCGATCGCGGCGATGACCGGCATGGTGGAAAGCGCGACCTTCCGCACCGATCGCATGCGCGGCGTGGCGGAGGCGGGTTTCTCCACCGCGACCGATCTGGCCGACTGGCTGGTCCGGGTCGCCGGCCTGCCGTTCCGCGAGGCGCATCACGTCACCGGTCGCGCGGTGAAGCTGGCCGAGGACAAGGGGTTGAAGCTGGACGCGCTGGCGCTGGCGGATCTGCAGGCGATCGATGCGCGGATCGATGCCGGCGTGTATGAGGTGCTGTCGGTCGATGCCTCGGTCGCCAGCCGCACCAGTTTCGGGGGCACCGCACCGGCCAATGTGCGCGCGGCGATCGCTGCCGCGCGGGGAGAACCGCGATGAAGCGCCTGCTCGTCCTCGCCACCGCGCTGGCACTCGCCGGATGCGGCGCGGCCAACCGGTTGCAGCCCGCCCCCGGCGAGTCGCTGCCCGTCGCGCCGCGCGGTGCCACCGCCACGCCGACGCCGCGCCAGTTGCTGACGCCCACCACGCAGCAGCGTCCGCAACGCTCGGACGCCCTTATCCACAGTTCGGAAGCGCGCCGCGCCGACGATTTCGATTTGCCCCCCCGCTGATGGACCATTTTCACTACCGCGACGGCGAGATGTTCGCCGAGGACGTCGCCATCGCGCAGATCGCCGCGGAGGTGGGGACGCCTGTCTATGTCTATTCCGCCTCCACCTTCCGCCGGCACGCGCGCGTGTTTCGCGAAGGGTTGAGCGCGCTGCCCCGCGTCCACCTCGCCTATGCGATCAAGGCCAATCCCAATGTCGCGGTGCTGCGCGTGCTGGCCGACGAGGGATACGGCGCGGACGTGGTATCGGTCGGCGAGATGCGCCGCGCCCTTGCCGCGGGCATGAAGCCGCAGGACATCGTGTTCTCCGGCGTCGGCAAGACCCGCGCCGAGCTTGCCGCCGCGCTGGAAGCTGGGATCGGCCAGTTCAACCTGGAGCTGGAGGAGGAGGGCGTCGTCCTGGCGGCTCTGGCGCACGAACGCGGCCTGACCGCGCCGGCGGTGATCCGCGTCAACCCGGACGTCGATGCCGGCACCCATGCCAAGATCTCCACCGGCCGCAAGGAGAACAAGTTCGGCGTGCCGATCGACCAGGCGCCGGGCATGTTCGACCGGCTGGCGGGGCTGCCCGGTCTCGACCTGCGCGGCGTCGCCTGCCACATCGGCAGCCAGCTGGGTGATCTGGCGCCGCTGGAGGCCGCCTATGCCCGCATCGGCGAGCTTGTCGCGGAGCTGCGCGCCGCAGGGCACGGCATCAGCCGAGTCGACCTGGGCGGTGGCCTGGGCGTTCCCTACAAGCCCGGCGACGTGATGCCGGAGCCCGCCGCGTACGGCGCGATGGTCGCGCGCGTCACGCAAGACTGGGATGTCGAGCTGATGTTCGAGCCGGGCCGCGTGATCGCGGGC
Source organism: Sphingomonas sp. NY01 (assembly GCF_038809135.1). NCBI lineage: Bacteria > Pseudomonadati > Pseudomonadota > Alphaproteobacteria > Sphingomonadales > Sphingomonadaceae > Sphingomonas > Sphingomonas sp. NY01. Next base: position 263,627 of record NZ_CP101722.1, read on the forward strand.
AATGCCGGCGTGCTGGTCACCGAGGTGGTGTGGGTGAAGCCCGGCGTGGCGAACCCTTATGTCATCGTCGATGCGGCGATGAACGACCTTGCCCGCCCGGCGCTCTACGATGCCTATCACGATTTCGTCGCGGTCAGGCCGAACGGCGAGAAGATGACCGCGAACATCGCCGGGCCGGTGTGCGAGACGGGCGACACCTTCGCGATGAACCGCGAGATCGACAAGGTCGTGTCGGGCGATCTCGCCATCTTCCGCACCGCCGGTGCCTATGGCGCGACGATGGCGTCCACCTATAACAGCCGTCCGCTGGTGCCCGAGGTGCTGGTCGAGGGCGAACGCTATGCCGTGGTCGCCGACCGGATCGCCGCCGAGACGATCCTGTCGGCCGAGCGCGTACCGGACTGGCTGCAAAAATGAACCTGCACAGCCTGCCGCTGTTCGTGCGGCTGGCAGGCCGCCCGGTGATCCTGCTGGGCGAGGGCGAGCCGGCGGAGGCCAAGCGCCGGCTGCTGGAACGCGCCGGCGCGGTGGTGGTCGGGGAAGACGCCGCCGCCGCGCTCGCGATCGTCGCGATCGAGGACGAGGCGGCGGCGCTTGCCGCGATCGGCCGGTTGAAGGCGCGCGGCGTGCTGGTCAATGCGGTCGACCGGCCCGATCACTGCGATTTCACCCTGCCCGCGATCGTCGAGCGTGGTGCGGTGATCGTCGCGATCGGCACCGGCGGCGTCTCCGCGGGCCTTGCTGCGGCACTGCGCCAGCGGCTGGAGATGCTGTTGCCCGCGACGCTCGGCGCGCTGGCCCAGGGGTTGCATGCGGGCCGCGCGGCGCTGCGCGCGCGCTTTCCCGATGGGGCGGCGCGGCGGCGGGCGATCGGCGCGGCGCTGGCGGCGGGCGGTGCGCTCGATCCGCTGAGCGAGGCGCCCGATGTCGCGCGCTGGCTGGCCGATCCGGCGGCCGGGGTCAGCCGGCATCACGTCTTTTGCCTCGCCTCGCGCGATCCCGACGCACTGACGCTGGCACAGGCGCGGGTGCTGGCCGCCGCCGACTGCGTGTATCACCGCGCGGACGTGCCCGCCGCGATCCTCGACCGCGCGCGTGCCGATGCGCAGCGTGTCGCCTGCGACACCGCGCCCGCCGATCCGGGGGCGGGTATCACCGTCGATCTGACGATGGCGCCAGGGGCGTGACGGGGTTCGCCTACCACATCACCGGCGACCGTGCAGCGCCGGTGCCGGTCGACCGGGCGCTGGGCGGCCACGACGGGGGCCTTGTCTGGATCCATCTGGAAACCACCGACGAGCAGGCGCAAGGCTGGCTGCGCGAGACCGCCGCGCTGTCCGATTATGTCGTCGACGCGCTGACCGCGACCGAGACGCGCCCGCGCTGCGAGGCGGTGGGCCAGGGTGCCTTCGTCAACCTGCGTGGGCGCAGTCGCGAGGAACTCGACACCTCCGACCTGCTCGCCTCGGTGCGGATCTGGGCGGTGAAGGGGCATGTCTTCTCCGTCACGCGCAAGCCGCTGATCGCGGTGGGGGCGGTGGAGGAAGCGGTAAAGGCCGGTACGATCCGCGACCCTGGCGACCTCATCACCAGCTTCGCCACCGCGATCACGCAGGATCTCGACCCCGATGTCGCCAATCTCGGCGACGAGCTGGACGCGTGCGAGGAACAGCTGGACGCCACGCAGATCTTTGCCCTGCGCCGCACGGTCAGCCGGGTGCGCAGCACCGCGATCGGCTACAAGCGCTTCCTCAGCCCGCAGCGTGCGGCGCTGGAGAAGCTGGCGTCGCTACCCGGCGACTGGCTGGACGATGACGACCGCCTGCATCTCGCCGGCGCCGCGGACCGCGCGGCGCGCATGGCCGAGGAACTGGACGCGATCCGCGAGCGCGCCGCCCTGCTGCACGAATGGTTGAGCGACCTGCGCGCCGAACAGATCGACAGCCGCTCGCTGATCATCGCGATCGTCGCGATGGTCTTCCTGCCGCTGACCTTCATCACCGGCCTGTACGGCATGAACGTCGAAGGCCTCCCCTATGCGAAGGCGCCCTGGGCGTTCGACGCGATCCTGGGCGGGTGCGCGGTGATCGCGGCGGGGATCGTCATCTACTTCGTCCAGCGCCACTGGTTCGAGCGCTAGGCGCCGAGCCGATCACCCGCGGATGGAGCGCCAGGCCTCGGCGATCTCCGCCATGCTGGTGGCGACGTCGCGGAACGGCTGCGGATCCTGTCCCAGCGAGGCATCGACGATCTGCTTGCGCGCGCCGGCATAAAGCCGCGCCAGCGTGACCGACAGGTCGCCGCCCTGATCGAAGTCCAGGCCGTTTTCCAGCGCGAACAGGATCGCAGTGGCGCGCGTCACGCGCTCGCTCTTGCGCGCCAGCTGGCGGTTCTCGGTCGCCCAGGCGGCGGTGCGCAGCGCCGCGATCAGTTCCTCGTAGAGAAGCTGCACCAGCGCCGGCCCGTCCGCCATGGTGGAGCGGCCGACAATGTCGATCTGGCGATAGGTGGCCGCCGGATCGGCGGCGAGGGCCGATGCGTACATCAGCTATCCTTGGTCCACATCTTGATCTGCTGGTCCATGAAGCTCTGGACCGACTTGTAGGCGCTGACCTTGCTGTTCATGCTGGCGAACTGGGCGGTCATGCGGGTGGTCGTGGTTTCACGCTGGTCGGTCAGCTTGTCCTGCGCCTGCGTGGTGTCGCTTTGCGCTTCGTTCAAGCGCTTGGTGCTCGCATCCAGGCCATAGGTGGTGCTGCTGGCGGCGAGCTGGATCTTGCCGAGCTGCGCGGACAGACCCATCAGGTTGCTGCCGCTGGGCGCGAACATCGCCTCCACCGCATCCGGATATTTGGCCAGCACTTCGGACAGGCGCTTGGCATCGACCTGGAGCGCGCCGGTCTTCTCGTTGGTGGTGACGCCGATCTCCGCCAGCGTGGTCGGCGTGCCGTCGGTGAAGCTCCCCGGCACGACCTTGGTCAAGGTGATCGACTGCAGCGAGCGTTGCAGCGCCTTGGCCGCGGAATCGCTGCGCAGGTCGCCGGTGATCGGGTCCGTCGCCGCCTTCACGTCGGTCATCATCGAATTGACGGTGCTGACGAAGTCGGACACGACCGAGGTCAGCGCGGTGGTGGGCAGCGCCGCCCCCAGCGTGACCGGCGTCGTGGACGCCGATACCAGCGTCAGCTTCACGCCGTCGACCAGATCGTCCACCGTGTTGCTCGCGCGTTCGACATCGATCCCGTCGACCGTCAGTTTCGCATTGGCAGCGACGCCGGACAGCCGCGTGCCCGTGGCGCTGGTGCCGACATTCAGTGCCGACAGGCCCCCGGTGCCGCTGACCGTAAAGGCCTGCGCCGCGCCGGTCTTGCCCTTCATCGCCAGATAGGCGCTGCCATCGGCATTGGTGACCACCGAGGCGGTGACGCCGGCATTGGCAGCATTGATCTTGGCCGCGATCTTGTCGATCGTCGCGTTTTCGGCATCGATGGTGATATCGATCGGCGTGGCCGCGCCGGGGGCAAAGCCGGTCATCGCCTTGCCATCGGCGCTGTAGGTCGCGGTGCCCAGCGTGATGGTCAGCGTACCGGTGCCGATGGCGGCGGTCTTCGACAGCGGCGTGGTGGTGGCGGCGGTCTGTGCGGTGGCCAGCGCATTCACTGTGATCGACTTGGACAGGCCGGCCAGTTTCGCGCCCGGTGTTCCGCTGGCGGTCAGCACCGCGCTGTTGGAACTGCTTGGCTGGGTCGCCAGCGTGCCGCCCTCGGTCAGCGACTTCAGCGCAGAGTTGAAGTCGGTGATGCCGCTCTTCAGCTTGGCGACCGCCGAGATCTGCGTGGTCAGTGTTTCCGATTTCGCCTTCAGCGCAGCGGTGCGCGCGGCGAACTGCGCCTCGACCAGGCCGGGCACCAGCGTGCTGAGATCGACGCCGGACCCGGTGTTGAGCGAGGTGAACAGCGACTGCGCGGCCTTGGAGGTGGCCGACTGCGCCGCCGTCTTGGTCGTGGTTGCCGCCGTGGTCGGCGTCGTCGTGCTGGTGACGGTGGACATGGCTCAGGCTCCGGCGCGCATTCCAAAGGGTAAACGGCCGGTAAGGGCCGGGCTTTAGCGAAATCAGGGTTGGGGAATGCCGTTTTCGTCGAAGCGGGCGCTGGTCGGCACGTCGATCGGCGGCTGCGCGGTGCCGCCGGCGCGGGCGTTGAGGTTGAAGACGAAGGCGAGGACGACCGCGATCGCCTGGTACAGGTCGCCGCGCACCTCCTGGTTCTCGCGGCTGGTGTAATAGACGGCACGGGCAAGCTGCGGATATTCCAGGATCGGGATCTTCAGCTCGCCCGCCACGTCGCGGATCGCCAGCGCGCTGACCCCGCGCCCCTTGGCGACGACGACGGGCACCTGATCGCGGCCCCGGTCATAGCGCAGCGCGACCGCAAAATGCGTCGGGTTGGTCAGGATGACATGCGCCTCCGCCACCGCGCTGCGCACGCTGCGACGGGACATTTCGCGCTGCTTGGCGCGCATGTGCGCCTTGGCCTCGGGCGAGCCCTCGGTTTCCTTGTGCTCGTCCTTCACCTCCTGCTTGGACATCTTCAGCTTCTTGAAAAGCTGGAAGATTTGGATCGGGATGTCGAAGCCCGCGATCAGGACGAGGCCCAGCGCCATGACCAGCAGGATGCCCATGAAGGTGTCGCCCAGCTCGTTCAGCGCCGTCGGCAGGTTGGACTGCGCCAGCCCCAGCGTCGCGCGCGTCGACTTCCACAGCATATAGCCGCCGATCGCGCCGAGCAGCACGACCTTGAACAGCGACTTGCCCAGCTCGATCCAGCCCTGCGGGCCCAGGATGCGCTTCAACCCGGTTGCCGGGTTCAGCTTGGATGGTTTGGGCGCCAGCATCTTGGTGTTGAAGGTCAGCGAGCCGAGCCCCGCCTGGGACAGGATCGCGGCGAGCATGGTGATCGCGAACAGCGAGCCAAGCGCAGGCGCGAGGCGCCAGCCAGCCTGGACCAGCGGGCGGAAAGGCTCGAAATCCTCCACATCGGCGTTGGAGAAGGTGAAGCTGGCCGCCATCACCGCGCGGCAGGCCGCGATCAGCGACGGCCCGAAGAACAGCATCCATGCGACACCGGCGAGAACGACAAGCGCAGCCCCGAGATCGCGGCTGCGCAGGATTTGGCCATCCTCCGCGGCTTTCTTGCGCCGCTTGGGTGTCGGGGCTTCTGTCTTGTCGCCACCCTCCTCGGACATGTCAGCGCAGCACCAGATTTTCCGCGGCGGCCAGCGCCTCGCGGATGATGACCAGCATGTAATCGCCCATCGCGGGGAAGGCGATGGCGAGCGCGATGACGCCGACCGCAAGAGCCGCCGGCAGGCCGACCGCGAACAGGTTCAAGGCGGGCGCGGCGCGGCTCATCATGCCGACGACGAGGTTCAGGCAGAGCAGCAGGAAGCCGACCGGCAGCGCCAGCAACAGCCCGGCGAAAAAGGCATAGCCGCCGAAAAAGGCGATCTCGCGAAACTGCGCCGCGGTCATCCACGCCCGTCCGGGGGGCAGCGCGTCATAGCTTTTGACCACCGTGTCGACCAGCACCAGATGCCCGTCGACCGACAGGAAGAGCAGCGTCAGCATGACCGTGAAGAACTGGCCCAGCGCCTGGGACGATCGGCCGTTGAGCGGGTCGATCGTGGAGGCAAAGCCGATGCCCATCGATCCGCCGATCAGCTCGCTGGCGACCAGCGGCGCGGCGAACGCGACCTGCAGGATCAGGCCCAGCGCCAGCCCGACACTGGCCTCGGCGGCGACCGACAGGATGGTGGTGACCGAGAAGATCACCGGCGGCGGCACGACGCGGTGGGTGGCCAGCACCAGGAAGGCGATCGCGCCCGCCAGGCTGACGCGCACCGGCAGCGGCACCGACACGGCGCCGAACACGGGTGCGGTGATGAAGGCGGCACCGACGCGGATCATCACGAACAGCACCGCCCAGATCTGCGGCTCGATCGCGAGCCCGAAGCCGAGCATCAGCGCACAAGGTCCGGGATACGCTCGAACATGCTGACGGTGAAATCGCTGAGCAGCCCCAGGATCAGTCCGCCGAAGATCAGGATGGCGAAGGCGACGACGATCAGCTTGGGGACGAAGGACAAGGTCGCCTCGTTGATCGAGGTCGCCGCCTGGATCATGCCGATGATCAGGCCCGAGACGAGCACGGGCAACAGGATGGGCGCCGCGGCAAGCGCCAGCACCCACATCGTCTGGTTGGCGAGCGTCAGGAAATAATCGGCGTCCATCGTGGAGATGGCACTAGAGAATCAGGGTTAATTTTAGGTGGATGCAATGTTCCCTCGCCCCTTCGGGGAGAGGGAGGGGCCCGCCGCGCAAGCGGTGGGAGGGTGAGGGGCTGCCAAGCAGCGCAGCACTGCTGGTCTACCCCTCACCCTTCCCACTGCCTGACGGCAGCGGGCCCCTTCCCTCTCCCCGGAGGGGAGAGGGAGCACCGCGTCACCCCCGCAACGCCCGTGCCCGCGCCTCGGTCAGTTGTTCCAGCATGGTCAGCGGCACCGCACCGGCCTCAAGAATGTCGTGGAACTGCTTCAGGTCGAAACGGTCGCCCAAGATCTCCTGTGCCTTGGCCCGCGCGCGCAGCCAGCTTGCGTGACCGATCTTGTAGCTGCACGCCTGGCCCGGCATCGTGCAGTATCGCTCGATTTCGCGCTGCGAGCGGGGACGGGCGAAGCCGACCGTGTCGACGAAATATTGCGTCCCCTGCTCGCGCGTCCAGCGTTTGGTGTGGATGCCGGTATCCGCGACCAGCCGTGCGGCGCGGAACAGGAAGGATTGCAGGTATCCGGCGCGCTCGATCGGCCCGGCATAGCCGCCCAGCTCGTCCGCCAGCTGCTCGGCATAGAGCGCCCAGCCCTCCAGATAGGCGCCAAAGAAGCTGATCTTGCGCAGCACATGCGTGTCGGCACGTTGCGCGGTGGAGATTTGCAGGTGATGGCCCGGCACGCCTTCGTGATAGGTGAGCGAGGGCAGCGTGTATTTCGGCCAGTCGGCAACCGACTTCAGGTTGATCCAGTAGATGGCCGGGCGCGAACCATCCAGCGGCGCACGGTAGTAATAGCCGTTCGACGCGCCGTCCTGGATCGCGGCGGGCACCGCCTTGATCTCCAGCGGCGCATCGGGCGCATTGGTAAAGGCCTGCGGCAGCTTGGCCTGCATCGCGCGCACGCTGTCGTTCAGCCCGGCGATCAGCGTGGTGCGGCCGGCGGGCGTATCGGGATAAAGCTGTGCCGGCGTCGCATTGAGCGCGGCAAGGCGCGCGCCGACCGACCCCTTGGTCAATCCCTGCTGCTTCAGGATCGCATCCAGTTGGCTCGTCAGGTCGGCGACCTGCTCCAGCCCCATCTGGTGCACTTCGCTGGGCGACAGGGTGGTGGTGGTCGCCGCCGCCAGCGCGGCGGCGTAGATCGCCTCGCCCTGCGGCACCGCCCACAGCCCGGCATCCTTGCGGGCACCCGCCTGCAGCTTGCGGACGAGCGCGATCTGGCGGTCGAGCGCGGGGTAGACCTTGGCCCGGACGATCTCGGCGGCCTCAGCGGCATGGTCGCCCGCGATGTTCGCCTCGGCGGTGCGGCGGCGGATCGAATCGACCAGCGTGTTGGCCGCGGGCTGAGGCTGACGCAGCTTCATCATCTGGCCCAGCGCCAGATCGAGCGAGAAGTCGGGCGCGACAAGGCCGCGCTCCGCCTCCGCCGCCTGCACCGCGGTGTCGTTGTCGAGCGCGGTGCCCATCTGGTCCAGCCGGGCGATATAGGCATCGGCATCGGCGGCATTGGCGACCGTGTGCGTCGAATCGAGAAAGTCGGGCAGATCGAAATACACGCCGCGCTGCTGCGTGATGCGATAGGGCTGGGTGGGCGCGTCGATGTCGAAGCGGGCGGGGCCGACCTGCTGCTGCTCGATCGAGTACAGCACGACGTCGCGGTCGATCCGGCCTTGCGGCGACAGCGTATCGGGCTGGATCGCGCGCAACTCGCGCTCCGCCATCTGCGCGCGCGCCAGGCTGCGCTTGCGGCCGGCAAGCGAATTGTCGTCCAGCTTCGACTTCAGCCCCGCATTGGCGCCCTTGTCGAAGCCGAGCGAGGTGGCAAGCTCGGGCGATTCCTGCAGCGTCGTCGCCAGGATGGTGTCGAACGCCGCCGTCAGCCGGGCGTCGCCGGGTGCGGCCTGCGCCACGGCACGCGGCGCCAGCGCAAACGCGCTTGCGGCCGTGGTGGCGCCGATGAAATTGCGGCGATTCATGCGCTTGTCTCCCTGAACCTGTTATCCGGTGGCTAGCCGGTTCGGGTCTTCATCGTCCAGCTTCGTCGGTCGATTGTTGGGTGGTTCACGCGAAGCCGCGAAGCCGCGAAGAAGAAGGAGTTCACGCGGAGACGCGGAGGGGATTCATCGGCGGCACACGCCCTTTCGGCCGGGAGACAAGCTGCTACCCGTGACAAGAGAATGAGCCTGCGGCTCGGCGACACATCTCCGCGCCTCCGCGTCTCCGCGTGAACAAAAATCTTCGCGGCTTCGCGTGAACAGATCAGACCCGCTCCACCGAGCCCACCACGTCGGTCGCCCGCAACGCCGCCATCAGGCGCATCAGATGGTGCACGTCGTGCACCTCGACATCGATCATGTTGGTGTGGAAGCGTGCGTCGCGGGTGTCGAGGCGCAGGTTGATGATGTTGGCCTTGTGTGCGCCGATGACCGAGGCGAGCACGCCCAGCGCACCGGGCTCGTTCTTCACCATCACCGTGATGCGCGCGGTGGCGCCCTCGGTCTCGTCGCCCCAGGATATGTCGACCCAGGCGGTCTCGTCGTCCGAACGGTCGGCAAGCTCGCTGAGCACCGGACACTGGATCGCATGCACCTCGATCCCGGCATCGGGACGGCGCACGCCGACGATGCGGTCGCCGGGCACCGGGTGGCAGCATTCGGCGAGTTCATAGGCGACGCCCGGCGTCAGCCCCTTGATCGAGATCGCGCTGGATTGCGGCGCCAGTTCGGCGACGTCGGCGCCCGCCGATCCGGGCATCAGCGCCTCCATCACCGCCGCGTCCGAGATGGTGCGGCGCGCGATGGCGACCATCAACTGGCCTTCGTCCGACATCTTCAGCCGCTTCAGCGCCTCGGGAAGCGCATCCGCGCCGATCTGCGCGGGCAGGCGCTCGACAATATCCTCGTACAGCTTGGTGCCCAGCGTCACCTGCTCGGCGCGTTCCGCCTGGCGCAGATGGCGGCGGATCGCGGCCAGCGCCTTGCCGGTGATCGCGACGTTCAGCCAGTTGATCTGCGGCGTCTGTCCGGCGGAGCGCAGGATCTGCACCTGGTCGCCATTGTCGATCACCGTCGACAAGGGCACGACGCGGCCGTTGATCTTGGCGCCCACCGCCTGATCGCCCAGCGTGGTGTGCACGGCATAGGCGAAGTCGACCGGGGTCGCCCCCTTGGGCAACTGGATCAGCTCGCCCTTGGGCGTGAAGGCGAAGATGCGATCCTGATACATCGCCATGCGCGTGTGTTCAAGCAGCTCCTCGGGGCTGTCGGCGGTGTCGAGGATCTCGACCAGATCGCGGATCCAGCTCACCTGCTGGTCGTGGCGGGTCGCCTGCTTGTAGGTCCAGTGCGCGGCCAGCCCGTAATCGGCCTCGGCATGCATTTCGGGAGTGCGGATCTGGATTTCCACGCGTGCGTCGCGGGCATGGATCACGCTGGTGTGCAGCGAGCGATAGCCGTTGCGCTTGGGCGTCGAGATATAGTCCTTGAACCGCCCCGGCACCATCGGCCAGCTGCGATGGATGATGCCGAGCGTGCGGTAGCAATCCTCCTCGGTCGGCACGATCGCGCGGAAGGCCATCACGTCCGACAGTTGCTCGAAACTGATGTGCCGTTCGGACATCTTGCGGAAGATCGAATAGGGATGCTTTTCGCGACCCGTCACCTCCGCCTCCACGCCGGCGCGCGAGAGCAGCAGCTTCAGGTCCAGTGCGATGCCGTTGATCCGGTCGTCGCCACCTTCCTTCATCTGCGCCAGCCGGCGGGAGATCGATTCATACGCCTCGGGTTCGAGCTGCTGGAAGGCGAGCGTCTGCATCTCCTTCATGAACTCGTACATGCCGATCCGCTCGGCGAGGGGGGCGTAGATGTCCATCGTCTCTTTCGCGATGCGCCGGCGCTTCTCGGGCTTCGCGATGTGATGGAGGGTGCGCATATTGTGCAGCCGGTCGGCCAGCTTCACCAGCAGCACGCGGATGTCGTCCGACATGGCGAGCAGGAACTTGCGCAGGTTTTCCGCCGCGCGCTCGTTCTCGGTCTGCGCCTCGATCTTGGACAGCTTGGTCACGCCGTCCACCAGCCGCGCGACATTGGGCCCGAACAGCCGCTCGATCTCCTCGGGCGTGGCGACGGTGTCCTCGATCGTGTCGTGCAGGATCGCGGTGGCGATCGTCACATCGTCCAGATGCAGGTCGGTCAGGATGCCCGCCACCTCGATCGGATGGCTGAAATACGGGTCGCCGGAGGCCCGTTTCTGGCTGCCATGCGCCTGCATGGAAAAGACATAGGCGCGGTTCAACAGCGCCTCGTCGGCCTCTGGATCGTAGTCGAGCACGCGGTCGACGAGTTCATACTGGCGGAGCACACCCCATAGATGGCGTCACCGCGCGCTGCTTTGCAATATATTTGATGCGATCAGGGTAATCGGGGCGACGTGACGGGGCGCTTCAACCGGGCCAGGCGGGCCGCCCGCGATCGGTGCGGTGGTTGAGGAAGCGGATCTGGCGGTTGGGAAAGTCGATCGCCACCCGCCGGAACAGGCGCAGCACGTCCATGCCGAGCAGCAGCGCGGGCTTGTCGCCCAGCCCCAGCCGGTCGAACGCCGCGCTGTCGGCAAAGCCCATCGGCACGCCTGCGAAGCGGATGCCGCCGACCACCAGATCGTCGGCGAGCAGCGACGGCGCGACCAGCGACTGGCCGGTCACCGAGGTGAGCGTGACGGCGGGCAAGGTCCGTTGCCGCCGGGTCATCGCGTTCAGCAGCGCGCCGTTGCCGATGCTGTAGGGGGTGCCGGTGTCGATCACCACCGCGATACGGGTACCGCGCCACGCGGCATCGGTGACGATCAACTGCCCCAGCCGCGACCGGGCGGTGATGACGATCTCGTCCGCCGCCCCCTTTCGCGCGCGGCGCGGGGCGGGGATCAGCGTCATCTGGTCGCGATCGAAATCGATGGTGACCGCATGGTCCTGCAACGCATCGATGCCGAGCAGCCCCTGCGCCCCGATATGCTGCGCGGCCAGCGCGGGCGCGACCACCCCGCGCGGCGGCAGGCTGCTGACCCGAAGCGCAGGGATGATCGCGGTTTCCACCGGCATGATGCCGGTCAGCGCGACGATGCGTGCACCAGGGCCGGCGGTCAGCCCCAGCACCCCCGCCAGTTCGCGCGCGATCACGGTGCGTTCCGCTCCCGTATCGATGACGAAATGCCAGGGGCCGCGCGCGCCAATCATCACCGGCACGGTCATGCGCTGCTCCACCGCGCCCAGTTGCAGCAACGTCTCGTCAGGGATGGGGAGCGGCGGCGGCGTCGATGGCGGGATGACCAGCGGCGCGTGCTGGGCGGGCGCCGAAGTGGCCGCGATCATCAGGAAAAAGGCGGCGATCGCACGCGTCATGCTGCGCAACATGCGCGCAGCATAAGGTTTTTCCAAGTGGCCAGCACCCCCTCTCCCCTTCTGGGGAGCATCAGGTAAACAGCGCCCCGCGCTGTTTAGTCCATGCCGGGGGCATGGACGACCTGATGCTGGAGGGGCCCGCCGCGCCAGCGCTGGGAGGGTGAGGGGCCGCCAAGCAGCGCAACATCCAAGCTTCTCCCGCTCCAAAGGAAGGCTTGAAGCAGGATCACATCACCTTCATCTGTTCGGACCGATACAGTGCCACGCGTAGCGACCTGTCTCTCGATACGCGGCTGCGCCGCTACTCGACCACTATTTGAGACGAACGGAGGGGCGGGTGGATCACCCCAACGTCATCCAACCCAAACTCCCCGCCATCCTAATCCACCCGCATCGCCTCCGCCGCCAGCGCCTCCGCCTCGATCAGCAGAGCATCGTCGCCGACCGTGGTGGACACCTTCTCCCGCCCGATCAGCACCAATACCGGCACCGCGAGCGGGCTGACCCGTTCCAGATCGACGTGCAGCATCGTCCCCGCCGCGCGGTCGAGCAGATGCGCGAGACGGCCGACATCGGTCATCCGCGCGCGGGCATCGTCCCATGCCGCCTGCAGCAGCAGGTGGCTGGGCTCGTATTTGCGCAGCACGTCGTAGATCAGGTCGGTCGAAAACGTCACCTGCCGCCCCGATTTGCGGCGGCCGGGATGCTGGCGCTCGACCAGCCCGCCGATCACCGCCACCTCGCGAAAGGCGCGTTTGAGCAGGTGCGACTGCTGCACCCAGTCGACGAACTCATGTTCCAGAATGTCGGAGGAGAACAGGCTGGCAGGATCGGTGATCCTTTCCAGCCCATAGCACGCCAGCGCATAGTCGTTCGCGACGAAGCCGAGCGGCTTCAGCCCCTGTGCCTCCATTCGCCGGGTGATGAGCATGCCCAGCGACTGGTGCGCATTCCACCCCTCGAAGCTGTAGGCGACCATGTAATGCCGCCCCTCGCGCGGGAAGGTCTCGACCAGCAACTGGCCGGGGGCGGGCATCATCGAGCGGCGGCTCTGGATCGCCAGCCAGTCGCGCACATCCTCCGGAAAGCGGTGCCATTCGTCCGGTGATGCCAGAAAGTCGCGCACCCGTGCGGCAAGGCTGGTCGACAGCGGCATGCGGCTGCCGCCATAGCTGGGGATGCGCGCCGGGCGGCTGGTCGCACGGACGATCAGGTCCTCGGTATCGATCGTCTCCACCTCCAGGCTGAGCCCGGCGAAGAAGAAGGTGTCGCCCGGCGCCAGCGTGGCGGCGAAGCCTTCCTCCACCTTGCCCAGATTGCGGCCGTTGCGGAAGCGCACCTTCAGCATCGTCGCTTCCACGATGATCCCGGCGTTCAACCGGTGCTGCGCGATGAATTGCGGGTGGCTGACCCGCCACAGCCCGTCCGCCTGCTGGGTCAGCCGCTTGAACCGGTCATAGGCGCGTAAGCTGTAGCCGCCATCGCGGATGAACCCCAGCACCCGGTCGAACAGGTCGTCGGTCAATGCGGAATAGGGCAGGGCGGAGCGGATCTCGTCCAGCAATGCGGCCTGATCGAACGGCGCGGCGCAGGCGCAGGCCATCACATGCTGCGCCAGCACGTCGAGCGCACCGGGGCGGAACAGGTCCGGGTCCAGCTCGCCCGCCTCCACCGCATCGAGCGCGGCACGCGCTTCCAGATATTCGAAGCGGTTGCCGGGGACGAGGATCGCCTCGCTCGATTCGTCCAGTCGGTGGTTGGCGCGCCCGATCCGCTGGAGCAGCCGCGACGACCCCTTGGGCGCGCCCATCTGGATTACGCAGTCGACATCGCCCCAGTCGACCCCCAGGTCGAGGCTGGAGGTGGCGACCAGCGCGCGCAGCTTGCCCGCCGCCATCGCCGATTCCACCTTGCGCCGCGCCTCCAGCGCCAGGCTGCCATGATGGACGCCGATCGGCAGGCCCTTGTCGTTCGCCTTCCACAGGTCCTGGAAGATCAGTTCGGCCAGACTGCGCGTGTTGCAGAAGATGATCGCGGTACGGTGGGCCTCGATCTCGCGCATCACCTGTGCCGCGGCATAGCGGCCCGAATGCCCCGCCCAGGGCACCCGGTCCTGCGGCAACAGGATCGAGATGTCGGGCGGTGCGCCCGCCTCGCCCTGGACCAGCGACACCGCATCGATGTTGCCATCGGGCGCCAGCCAGGCGCGGTAGCCGTCGGGGTCCGCCACCGTCGCCGACAGCGCGACCCGCCGCAAACCCGGCGCCAGCCGCTGGAGCCGCGCCAGCGCCAGCGCCAGCAGGTCGCCACGCTTGCCTGTGGCAAAGGCATGGACCTCGTCCACGACGATGGTCTTCAGCCCCGCGAACAGGGTCACGCTGTCCGGGTAACTGAGCAGCAGCGACAGGGATTCGGGCGTGGTCAGCAGGATATGTGGCGGCTTGGTGCGCTGGCGCGCCTTGCGGTCGGACGGGGTGTCGCCGGTGCGCGTCTCCACCCGGATATCCACCCCCATCTCCTCGATGGGGCCCAGCAGGTTGCGCTGGATGTCCACTGCCAGCGCCTTCAACGGCGAGACATAGAGGGTGTGGAGCCCTTGCGCCGGCGCATCGATCAGGTCGACCAGCGTCGGCAGGAAACCGGCCAGCGTCTTGCCCGCGCCCGTCGTCGCGACGAGCAGCGCGTGTCGCCCGGCCTGCGCCTGTGCCAGCATGGCGAACTGATGCGCACGCGGTCGCCAGCCGCGGTTCTCGAACCAGCGCGCCAAGGGCGCGGGAAGCGTCAGTGCCGGGTTCGGTCCGTCGTGCCCTGGTCGTACAGGTCGCGCGTCGCCTGTTCGGTCTGGCGCAGCTTCGCTTTCGACGTGCGGTTCTTCAGCATCGCCCAGCCGATCGCTAGGGCGAGCAGGATCGGACCGAGGATCACCACCGTGCCCCAAAGGCCACCTTCCATCAGGACTCTCCTTCATCGCTGTCATGATCAACGATATAGGGGCGATGTTCGATCCGTGACGGCACCGAAACCGTGGCCCACGCGTAATTCGGTGCATGGCAAAGCTAGGCGATTGGATCGAACCGCACCCCCACGGCATCTATGTGCGGCCTGCGGACGCATGGGTGGACCCCTCCGAACCGGTGCCGCGCGCGCTGGTGACGCATGGCCATGCCGACCATGCGCGCGGCGGCCACCAGACGGTGTGGGCGACGCCGGAAACGCTGGCAATCATGGCCTGTCGCTACGGGCCGCAGAACGGCATGCCGGTCGCCTATGGCGAAGCGATCCGGCTGGGCGAGGTGGAGGTGGGCTATGTGCCCGCCGGTCATGTGCTGGGATCGGCGCAGATCGTGCTCGACTATCGTGGCGAACGGGTGGTGGTGTCGGGCGACTACAAGCGTCGCCTGGATCCCACCTGCGCCCCGTTCGAGCCGGTGTCCTGCGACGTCTTCGTGACCGAGGCGACGTTTGCGCTGCCCGTCTTCCGCCATCCCGATACCGGCGACGAGATCGACAAGCTGATCGCGCGGCTGCACGCGAACCCCGATCGCTGCGTCGTCGTCGGCGCCTATGCGCTCGGCAAGGCACAGCGCGTGATCGCCGAACTGCGCGCCCGCGGCCACCGCCAGCCCATCTACATCCACGGCGCGCTGGCGCGTCTGTGCGACCTCTATGTGCAGCATGGCATTGATCTTGGCGAATTATTGCCGGTCGCCGACACGCCCAAGGCGGCCATGGCCGGACACGTCGTCGTCTGCCCCCCCGGCGCCCTCAACGACCGCTGGTCCAGACGCCTCCCCGACCCCATCACCGCCATGGCCAGCGGCTGGATGCGCATCCGCCAACGCGCCCGGCAAAAGAACATCGAGCTCCCCCTTATCCTGTCCGACCACGCCGACTGGGACGAACTGACCGACACCCTGACCGAGATCGCGCCAAAGGAAGTCTGGGTGACCCATGGTCGGGAGGAGGCGTTGGTTCATTGGTGCATGACCCGCCAGATCAAGGCCCGGGCGCTGGCGCTGGTAGGGTTTGAGGATGAGGATGATTGAGTGAAGGCGTCGCCGGCCTTTTTCTCAATCTGCCGTACCATTCCAATTTGGATTAGCAGCCGTCGTTAGGACTGCATGAGTCAAGATAAAATGCAAAAATAACATGATCTTAATCAAATAATCGTGGCAATATGATCATGCTTATAAAAAGCTAGCACGTGCACGCAGTGTGTCCTGAAAGATACACGACATTCAGTTTGCTATAAGTCGCGCTATCATTTCGTTTAAAATCGTTTTGAAACTTGGCAGCTATGACTGTCCCTTGCTCCCAAAGCAAAATCCAAGTGAGCAAGCGGTGATTTGAAGCAATCACAATAAGTTATCGAAACGGGGATCAGTATGATAGGAAATAAGATCTATCGGCGCCGGGTGTTGGGGCGGGGCGTTGCCATCCGTGCGATCACCTTGGCCGGAGCAGGTATCAGCGTTATCGGTATGGCGGCACCTGTGGCAGCACGCGGCGTTGCTGATCCGGCGATCGCAAATGCCGTAGATCGGGGGGCGTTAACTCATCGGCTGGCATTGAAGGGGGAGCATCGCAACTCGTTCCGCAGCAGTCGCAAGGTGTTTCGGATCAAGAGAATGCGTCTGCCGATCAGGATGACGGCGTCATCACCGTTACGGGATCGCGTATTCGCCGCCGGGAACTCGTGGGGCTTGAACCAGCAACCTCACTGGATCAGGCCTATCTTCAGAACCGGAACCTGACCAACGTCGCCGATGCGCTCAACGAACTGCCGCAATTTAGAGGCAGCGTTACGCCATCGGGTGCGCAGGCGTCTTACGGCAACGGTGTTAACTTCATCAACACGTTCGGCCTTGGATCGAACCGCACGCTGACGCTGATCAATGGTCGCAGATCGGTATCGTCCAATGTTCCTTCGCAATTCGGCCCCGGCGGGCCCGGCGTTCAGGTCGACCTGAACATCATTCCGACCTTGGCGATCGAACGTACGGAAAGCCTGTCTGTGGGTGGTGCACCCGTTTACGGATCGGACGCCATTTCTGGCGTGCTGAACGTCATCATGCGGCGACGTTTCGATGGTGCGCGCTTCTCGGCCACGTCAGGCATTTCCGAACAAGGTGACGCCTTCAACTACAACTTCTCCGGCCTTGTTGGCAGCGACTTCGCCGAAGGTCGCGGCAATGTCATGGTGGCGGCCTCCTTTGATCGCCTCAACGGCCTGCGCGGTATCGATCGTGCATTTATCCGACAGAATCTTGGATCCCTCAACAATTGCTCGGGAACGGCCGCGCCAGGCAATGACGGTCGCGTCAATCCCAACATCCCCTGCAACAACGGCGCAACCGACGGCGTTCCCGGGCGCATCCTGTTCCGCAATCTTACATCGCCGTTCCTGTCGTCAGGGGGCGTCATCATCAATGGCGATACCGGGGGGCGCACCGGTCTCCAATTCGACGCCGCCGGGCGGATTGTTCCCGTGACGTCAGGTACGCGGCTGACCGGATTCTTCCAATCAGGCGGTAATACTTACCAGACCTCCGACCAGACGCAGATCACTAGCAATCTACAACGGTTCTCGACCTACGCGACGGCATCTTACAAGCTGGCCGATGCTGCGGAAGTGTTTACCGAAGTCCTGTATTACAAGGGACGGGCAGAACAACTCGGGAACTCGCCGACGTTCAATACGTTCGTCTTCGATCCAGACACGAGCGGTGGACTGACATTCGATACGGCAACGGTGCCGTTCCTCAACGCAGCGGATCGCACTCTTTTGCTGAGTCGGGGTATCACATCTCTTAATCTCTCGCGATCCAACGAAGATCTCTTTGATCAGAGCGCTATATCCGAAACTGAGTTGAAGCGTGGCGTTATCGGGCTGCGTGGCGATTTCAAGGCCATTGGCCGTCAACTCAACTATGAAGCGAGCTTCAACTACGGCACCAATCAAATCCAGAATTTCGCTCGTCAGATCAATCAACAACGGTTCATCAACGCGGTCAGCGTCGCACAAGGGGCCTCCGGTCCTGTTTGTTCGATAACGCCGACCGTGCCGGTGGCGCCCGATCAACCGGTGCAGCCGATTGCAGATGCGCGTTGCGTACCGTTGAATCTGTTCGGCGTTCGTCAAGCTTCCGCCGCGGCACTGGCCTATATCAGTGAGAATACCGTCGATACGGCACGACTGGATCAATGGGTATTCAATGCGAATATCGGTGGCGACCTGATTGACCTGTGGGCAGGATCGATCGGATTCAATCTCGGTTACGAGCACCGCAATGAAAAGGCCGCCTTTACCCCGGACAGCTTTACGCAATTCGGCGGTGGTCGTGGATCGGCCGTCGCACCGACTGCCGGTCAGTTTAACGTCGACGAAGTGTTCGGCGAAATACTGGTTCCTCTCATATCGCGGGACAACAATATACCGGTCATCACGTCGGCGGAGGTTTTCGGGCGCGGACGGTATGTCAACAACACGGTCAATGGTGGATTTACCTCCTGGGCGGCAGGGGGGCGTATCGGGTTATTCGATACGCTACAGTTCCGCGGCAATTTCACCCGCTCGTTCCGCGCGCCGGCGATCACCGAACTGTTCCTTCCACAAAGTCCTACACAGGTCCGCCCGTTGGACCTGTGTACGGCGGCAAATCGCAACGCCGGTCCCGTGCCGGCCGTGCGCGCCGCGAATTGTCAGGCGTTCCTTCAGGCGACCGGAAATGATCCGGCAAGCTACGTTCTGTTGGCGTCGCAAGCTTCGGTTGCCGGACTGAATGGCGGCAATCCTCAACTGGCGAACGAACAAGCCGACAGCTATACGTTCGGGACGATCTTCCAGCCGTCTTTCGTCCGCGGGCTGACGATTACGGCGGATTACGTGAACATCAAGATCAAGGGGCCGATCGAGAGTCTCGATACCGACCAACTGAGCCAAGGTTGTTTCGACAATGTGAACTTTGATAAGTCTAACCCGCGTAGCGGCAACGAGTTCTGCCGGCAGTTGGGCTTCGCTGCCAATGGCCAGATTCCAAATTCTCCGACCAATCCCGCGGTGCGGTCCGGCTACGTTAACGGCCAACAGGTCAGGTTCGAGGGCATCACCGGCGTTTTGGATTATCAGACCCGGCTCGACGGGTTGAACATTCCAGGGACGCTGAATCTTGGCGCTGATGTCCTTTATGTGATGCGTCGTGTGAACGACATCACCGGCGTTGCTCCTCGGCGATCGGATGGCCTCATCAGCAACAGTGATCCGCGCATCTCGGGGCAGGCGCGTGCGTCGTACGCGAACGACAGTTGGGGAATTGCTGCCTTTGCTAATATCGTGGGACGGCAGATTGTATCGCTACAGAATAGAGGGCCAAGCCCTAATGATACCCGGGAGTTTGACCATTTCGATCCCTATGCAACGATTAATATGAATGTGTTCTTCCTGACTTCTGACGACTCGAGGTTCAATATATCCGTAACGAACCTCTTCAATCGCCAGGGTCAGGAATATTATGGGGTCCTGATCCCGCTGTCGACCAATGACCAGATCGGACGTCGCTTCTCGGTAAGCTTCGTAAAGAACTTCTGATAGACATGATGGGGCGGGTGGAAATTTCCTGCCCGCCCCATATTTATCTGCTCAGCGCGTCCGACGATATCACCCCACCCTCAACACCAATCGGCCATCCCCCTCATCGACGTGCACCGTGGCGCCGTCCTTCACCTCGCCACGCAGGATCGCCTCGGCCAGCGGGTCCTGCAGATAGCGTTGCACCGCGCGCTTCAGCGGCCGGGCGCCATAGACGGGATCGTAGCCGACACGGCCCAGCCAGGCACGCGCGGCGTCGGTCAGGTCGAGCGTTACCTTGCGATCCGCCAGCAGCTTGCCGACGCGGCCGATCTGAATGTCGACGATCGGGCCCATATGCGCCTGACCCAGCCGGTGGAACAGGATCACCTCGTCCAGCCGGTTGAGGAATTCCGGGCGGAAATGCGCACGGACGATCTCCATCACCTGCGGCTCGACGGTTTCCACGTCCTGGCCTTCTTCCAGGTTCGCCAGATATTGGCTGCCCAAGTTGCTGGTCAGGATGATGAGCGTGTTCGAGAAGTCGACGGTGCGGCCCTGACCGTCGGTCAGGCGGCCATCGTCCAACACCTGAAGCAGCACGTTGAACACATCGCCATGCGCCTTCTCCACTTCGTCGAACAGCACCACCTGATACGGCCGGCGCCGCACGGCCTCGGTCAGCACGCCGCCCTCCTCATAACCGACATAGCCGGGAGGGGCGCCGATCAGCCGGGCGACGGCGTGCTTCTCCATGAACTCGCTCATGTCGATGCGCACCATGGCGCTGGCGTCGTCGAACAGGAACTCGGCGAGCGCCTTGGTCAGCTCGGTCTTGCCCACGCCCGTCGGCCCCAGGAACAGGAAGCTGCCGAGCGGCCGGTTGGGGTCCTGTAGCCCGGCCCGCGCACGCCGCACCGCGGTGGAGACTGCGCGCACCGCATCGGCCTGACCGATGACGCGCTGGCCGAGCACCGCCTCCATCTTCAGCAGCTTCTCGCGCTCGCCCTCCAGCATCCGGTCGACCGGCACGCCCGTCCAGCGGCTGACCACGCCGGCGATATCGTCCGCGGTCACCTCCTCGCGCAGCATCGCGCCCTTGGTGGTCGCCGCCGCCTCCGCCAGCTGCTTTTCCAGCGTCGGGATGCGGCTATAGGACAGCTCACCCGCGCGTGCGAGATCCCCCTGCCGCTGCGCCTGCTCCAGCTCCAGCCGCGCGGCGTCGAGCTGTTCCTTCAGCTTGGCCTCACCCGCAATCTTGTCCTTCTCCGCCTGCCAGCGCGTGGTCAGTTCGGCGGATTGCTGTTCCAGATTGGCGAGTTCGCCTTCCAGCGTTTCCAACCGGTCGACCGAGGCAGCATCCGTTTCGCGGCGCAACCCTTCGCGCTCGATCTTCAGGCGCAGGATCCGGCGGTCGAGCGTTTCGATCTCCTCGGGCTTCGACTCCACCTCCATGCGGATGCGGCTGGCGGCTTCGTCCATCAGGTCGATCGCCTTGTCGGGCAGGAAGCGGTCGGTGATGTAGCGGTTCGAAAGCGTCGCGGCCGACACCAGCGCACCGTCGGTGATGCGCACGCCGTGATGAAGCTCGTACTTCTCCTTCAGCCCGCGCAGGATGCTGATCGTATCCTCCACCGTCGGCTCACCGACGAAGACCGGCTGGAACCGCCGTTGGAGCGCCGGGTCCTTTTCGACATATTTGCGGTACTCATCGAGCGTGGTCGCGCCGACGCAGTGCAATTCGCCGCGAGCAAGCGCGGGCTTCAACAGGTTGCCCGCATCCATCGCGCCTTCGGATTTGCCCGCGCCGATCAGCGTGTGCATCTCATCGATGAACAGGATGATGTCGCCCTCGGCGGCTTTCACCTCGTCCAGCACGCCCTTCAGCCGCTCTTCGAACTCGCCGCGATATTTCGCGCCTGCGATCAACGCGCCCATGTCGAGTGCCATCAGGCGGCGGTCCTTCAGCGTATCGGGCACGTCGCCATTGGCGATGCGCAGCGCCAGCCCCTCGGCTATCGCGGTCTTGCCGACGCCGGGTTCGCCGATCAGGGCCGGGTTGTTCTTGGTGCGGCGAGCCAGGATCTGGATGGTGCGGCGAATCTCCTCGTCGCGGCCGATCACCGGGTCGAGCTTGCCGTCGCGGGCGGCCTCGGTCAGATCACGCGCGAACTTTTTCAGCGCGTCATAGCGGTCCTCGGCGCCTGCGGTGTCGGCCGTACGCCCCTGGCGCAGTGTGTTGATCGCGCCGTTCAGCGCCTCCGCGCGAACACCACCGCTCGCCAGCGCCTTGCCGGCCGGGGTCGTCCCCGCCAGGGTGAGGGCGAGCAGAAGCCGCTCCACCGTGACGAAGCTGTCACCCGCCTTTTGCGCCACCTGTTCAGCCTGATCGAGCACGCGGACCAGATCATTGTCAAGGCCAGGCGATCCCTGTGCGCCCGAACCGCTGACAGCGGGAATTTTTGCGAGGGCGGCATCCGTTTCGGCCGCGAGGCGGCGCGCATCGCCACCGGCGGCCTGGATCAAGCCGCTGGCCATGCCCTGATCGTCTTCGATCAGCGCCTTTAGCAGATGTTCGCTGCCGATCCGCTGATGGCCCATGCGAATGGCGACGGTTTGGGCGGCTTGCAGAAAGCCCTTGGCCCGGTCGGTAAATTTTTCGAGGTTCATCTGGAGTCCCTGTATCTATTGGGTGTCAGATGGTGTTGCTGATGTGCAACACAAGGGTAGTTTTCAGTGTTGAAATTTGTCTTCGCATCCCGTTGCACCCCCAAACAGGCCGATATAGTCTCACAGGACACCAGATCGGGGGAAGTTCATGCACGTCAAGGTTCTTGCGCTTAGCGGCGCCGCTCTCATCGCCCTTGGCGCGCCTCTTGCCGCACAGACGGCAAAGCCGGTCCCTACCGCCACGCTCGTCAACCAGGTCAATATTCCTTATCAGCAATTCACGCTGCCTAACGGGCTGCGCGTGATCGTTCACACCGATCGCAAGGCCCCGATCGTCGCGGTCAGCGTCTGGTACGATGTCGGCGCCAAGCATGAGCCCAAGGGTTCGACGGGCTTTGCGCATCTGTTCGAGCATCTGATGTTCAACGGCAGCGAGAACGCGCCGGGCGACTTCTTCGAACCGTTGAAGCAGGTGGGAGCCACCGACTTCAACGGTACGACCAATCTGGATCGCACCAATTATTTCGAAACGGTGCCGACGGCCGGGCTGGAGCGCGCGCTGTTCCTGGAATCGGACCGCATGGGCTATCTTCTAGGCGCGATCACGCAAGCCAAGCTCGACGAACAGCGCGGCGTCGTCCAGAACGAGAAGCGGCAGGGTGATAACCAGCCTTACGGCCTGACGCGTTACAAGGTGACGGAAGGGTTGTTCCCCGCCGACCACCCCTATGGCCATGACACGATCGGATCGATGGCCGATCTGGACGCCGCCAGCCTGGACACGGTGAAGAACTGGTTCCGGAACCACTATGGCCCCAACAACGCCGTGCTGGTGCTTGCCGGTGATATCGATGTTGCCACGGCCAAGCCGCTGGTGGAGAAGTATTTCGGTGCGATCAAGGCGGGGCCGGAAACGGTGACCCGGCCTGCGCCTGTGCCGACGCTGCCCGCTCCCAAGGCGGAGACGATCAAGGACCGCGTCGCTGCTGTGATGGTCAGCCGGTATTGGGCAATTCCCGGTGGTGACCATCCGGATGCCGCCGCACTGGACGTTGCAGGCGCAGTGCTTGGTGGACTGGCGTCGAGCCGGCTCGACAATGCGCTGGTCAAGAAGGAGAAGCTGGCGGTCAACGTCTCCGCTTATGCCAGCACCGGCGCGCAGGTCGGAACTTTCGGCATCCGCGCCATCGTGCGACCGGGGGTGGACCCTGCACTGGTCGGCCGGCGGATCGATGCCATCCTGGCCGATTTCCTGAAGAACGGGCCGACGGCCGACGAGGTGAACCGCGTCGTGACGACGCAGGCGGCAGGCACGATCCGTGGGCTGGAGTCGGTCGGTGGCTTCGGCGGCAAGGCCGTGGCGCTGGCGCAGGGTGCATTGTTCTACGGCGATCCTGGCTTCTACAAAAAGGAACTGGCGGCGCTGGCTGCACAGACGCCCGCCAGTGTGAAGGCCGCAGCCAACCGGTGGCTGACCCGGCCGGTCTATGCGTTGACGGTCGAGCAGGGTCCGCGCGGTGCATATGAGGAGGCCAAGGTGCCGCCGCGCGCCGATGTGGCCCCCGCGGCTGAAACGCCGGTTCAGGGTACGCGTGGTCCCATTCCGGCACTGGGCAAGGTCAAGGGGCTGAGCTTCCCTGCCGTTCAGCGCACGACGCTGAGGAACGGCATCGAACTGGTCTATGCGCAGCGCAGCGCCGTGCCGGTGACGCAGGTTGCCTTGTCGTTCGATGCGGGCACCGCCGCGGACGTCGCCGACAAGCTCGGCACGCAAGGATTGACACTGGCGATGCTGGACGAGGGCGCGGCGGGGCTCGACTCGATCCAGATCGCCGAGGCGAAGGAGCGGCTGGGTGCCTCGATCGGCAGCGGGAGCAGTGCCGATCGCACGACGATGAACCTGCAGGTGCCCAGCGCCAACCTGGCCCCCGCACTCGACCTGTTCGCCAAGATCGCGCGCGAGCCGACCTTCTCGGAAACCGAGCTGGCGCGCGTCAAGCAGCAGGCGCTGGCGGGAATCGCGCAGGAGCTGACCAACCCGAGCGGCCTGGTCGGTCGCGTGGTGCCACCGCTGGTCTATGGCCCGGCCTATCCTTATGCCAAGGCGCAGGGTGGTGGCGACCCGAAGGCAGTTGCCGCGCTGACGCGTGCCGATCTGCTGGCGTTCCAGCAGGCCTGGCTCCGTCCCGACAAGGCCAAGCTGTTCGTGGTCAGCGATCGTCCGCTAGCCGAGGTGAAGGCGGCGCTGGATACGGAATTCGGTGACTGGCGTGGCACCGGCCAGGCCGGCACCAAGGATTTCTCGGTCGGAATGTCCCCGGCACAGCCCAAGATCCTCTTGGTCGATCGCCCCGACAGTCCGCAATCGATGATCGTCGGTGCGATCCCCACCGGCCTGAAGGGGACCGAGGACCTGTTGCCGGTCAACACGGCGAACGACGCACTGGGCGGCGGCTTCCTGAGCCGGATCAACATGGATCTGCGGGAAACCAGGCACTGGTCCTATGGCGCGCGGGGCGGCTTCCAGACCGCGGCAGAGGCGGCGCCTTATCTCATCAGTGCGCCGGTGCAGGCGGACAAGACGGGGCCGGCGCTGGCGTCGGCGCGCGAGGACGTGGTGGCGTTCCTCGGGAAGGAGCCGATGACGCAGGAGGAGTTCGACCGCGCAATCAATGGCGGAATCAATTCCTTGCCGGGCGATTACGAAACGTCCGACGCGGTGCTGGGCGCGATGCAGTATAACGACCTGTTGAAGCGGCCGGACGATTACCAGACGACGCTGGCGGCGCGGTACCGTGGCATGACGCGTGACCAGTTGAACGGCGCGATCCGGTCCGCGCTGGACCCCAAGCGCACGATCTGGGTTGTGGTGGGAGACGCAAAGCAGGTCCGTCCGCAGCTTGACGGGCTTGGCCTTGCGGTCGAGACCGTGTCTGCCGCATCGGTGGCAGGCGCGGCCGCCGCGGCACCCGCCGCTGCGGCCAAGTAAGGAGAGTATGCATATGGCCGAGATCGACGGCACCTGGGATTGCACCGTCAAATCCCCGCTGGGCGACCAGAACATGACGATGACCGTGCAGACCGACGGCGGCAGCTTCACGGGCACCAGCAGCGGCGCGATGGGCAGTGCCGATGTGCAGGGTGAGGCGAACGGCAACACGATCACGTGGAAGATGTCGATCACCGTGCCCATGCCGATGACGCTGGATTGCGAGGCAACGGCCGATGGCGACACGCTGACCGGATCGGTGGGCGCAGGCGCCTTTGGCAGCTTCCCGCTATCGGGTACGCGTCAGGCCTGAGGCCGGACGGTACCGGCGCGCTATAAGGGCGGTCCGCGGCAACGCTGCGGGCCGCCTTTTCGGTTGACGCAAAGGATCCGCTGCGCCGATCCTGCCGGCGGGGAGACGGCGTCATGGGGGCGTATCGAGCAAGAGGGTACAGGCGGCGCCCGGTCGCCCTGATCGGCACGGTGATGGTCCATGCGGCGCTGCTGCTGTTGGTGCTATGGCCCCATCCACCGCGGCCTCGACCTGCCAGCGGATCCAGTCTGGCGGTGTTCGACACGCCCCTGCCACCGCCCCCGCCCGAGACCATCCCACCGCCGCCACCCAGGATCGATCCGGCGGCCGATGCCGGCGGCGCACCGCGACCCACGCCCCTGCCAAAGGCTCGCACCGCCGCGCCGCCACCTCCACGCGCGCCAGAGGCGCCTGTGCTGCCCACCGCACTGACGCCCGCCGCCCCGATCTTCGCCGATCTGCCGGTATCGACAGGGGACCGCGCATCGGCGGGCGTGGCGGGGCCGGCTGCGAGCGGATTGGGGTTTGGGGGGAGGGGAGCGGGAGATGGGAGCGCGCATGGGTCGGGATCGGGATCGGGGCCGGGTGCGGCGATGCAGCGAGCCGCGTGGATCGTCATGCCAACACGGCGGCAGATGGAGCCCTATTGGCCGAGCCGGGCGATAAAGGAGCGGCTGAGCGGGCGCGTCGTGCTGGCGTGCATCGTGCCGCGGCCCGGCCCGCCCCGGCGCTGTGTGGTGGCAGAGGAGCATCCGCAGGGGGTCGGCTTCGGCAAGGCCGCGCTGGCGATGATACACCTGTTTCGGCTGAAGCCGGTCATGCGCGGGAACACCGTGGTCGATGTGCCGCTGACCATCCCGGTGGTCTTCGAACTACCCGCCTTTCGCGGGCTGCCGCGCGACCCGGCGGGGTGACAGCCGGGTCAGGAAGACATCATCCTGATCCGTTCGTGTCGATACAGTGCCGCACGCGGATGACGTGTTTCTCGATGCGCGGCGTTGCCGCTGCTGGGCGACTATTCGAGACGAACGGGCCAATCCGGTGTCATCTCACTGGAGCGGCCGAAAGCCGCTTCAGCGCAGGATGCGGGTGACATGTCCCATCTTGCGACCGGGGCGGGCGGTACCCTTGCCGTAGAGATGAAGATGGGCGCCGGGCTGGGTCAGTGCGTCGTCCCAGGCGTCGTCGCCGATCAGGTTGGTCATCGTCACGCCGTTGCCGGTGAGGGCGGTGTCGCCGAGCGGCAGGCCACAGATGGCGCGGATGTGGTTTTCGAACTGGGAGATCTGTGCCCCCTCGATCGTCCAATGGCCGGAATTGTGGACGCGGGGCGCCATCTCGTTGAAGACGGGCCCGTTTTCGGTCGCGAAGAACTCGCAGGCGAGGACGCCGACATAGTCGAGCTCGGCGGCGATGCGACAGGCAAGCGCGGTCGCCTCCTCGGCCTGGGCGAGAATCGCGGGCGGGGCGGGCAGCGTGGAGGTGCGCAGGATCGCGTCCAAATGGACATTGTGTGGCGGATCGTAGCGCACGGTCGCACCGTCATGGCCGCGCGCGATCAGGATCGAGAATTCATGGCTGAAGGTGACGAAGCCTTCGAGCACGGCAGGGCCGCCGATCGCCTCCCACACCGTATCCGCATCGTCCGCAGAGCGGATCACCGCCTGCCCCTTGCCGTCATAGCCGAAGCGCGTGGTTTTCAGGATGGCGGGGGTGCCGATCCGGTCGAGCGCGACGGACAGGTCCTCGCGGCTGTCGACCTGCGCCCAGGGGGCGGGGCGGCCGCCGATGCCGTCGACGAAGCGCTTTTCCGCGATCCGGTCCTGCGCGACGCGCAGGGCGCGGGGATGGGGATGGACGGGCAAGCGATCGGCCAGCCATTCGACGGGGGCGACGTCGATATTCTCGAATTCATAGGTCACCACGTCGCATGCGGCGGCGAAGTCGGCGAGAACGATGCGGTTGTGGTAATCGGCGCGGGTGAGGCTGGACGCGGTCTGCGCCGCGACGCTTTCACGGTCGGGGGCCAGGATATGGGTGCGGTAGCCGAGCTGTGCCGCCGCGACGGCGAGCATGCGGCCGAGCTGACCGCCGCCGAGGATGCCGATCGTGCTGCCGGGGAGGAGGGCGCCGCCGGTCATTGCGGGGCCGGTCATTGCGGGGCCGGTCATTGCGGGTCGGTCGCGACGCTGTCGGTTTGGCGGGCGCGCCAGTCCTGGAGGCGGGCCGACAGGCGGTCGTCGGACAGGGCGAGGATGGAGGCGGCGAGCAGGCCGGCGTTGATCGCGCCCGCCTTGCCGATCGCCAGCGTGCCGACCGGAATGCCGCCGGGCATCTGCACGATGGAGAGCAGGCTATCCATGCCCTTCAGCGCCTTGGATTCGACCGGCACGCCCAGCACGGGCAGATGCGTCATCGACGCGGCCATGCCCGGCAGATGCGCCGCGCCGCCGGCGCCGGCGATGATGACCCGCAGCCCGCGATCGGCGGCGCCGGTGGCATAATCATAGAGGCGCTGGGGGGTGCGATGCGCGGACACCACCTTGGTTTCATGCGCGATGCCGAGCGCGTCGAGCGTTTCGCTCGCGTGGCGCATCGTCTCCCAATCGGAGGTGGAGCCCATGATGATGCCGACCAGCGCCATGTTCGTCTGCCTGTTCCGTTCAACTGCCGGTGTCGCGAAGCGGGGTGACTAGCGGGATGGGGGAAAGGGGGCAAGACAGGCGCGTGTCAGGTAAATTCGCAGAAATCTTGTATTGCCTGGCGGCCCCTCACCCTCCCATCGCTTCGCGACGGGCCCCTCTCCCCGGAGGGGAGAGGGTTCCTAGGCGACGTATCAGCGCTCGGACAGATAATAGCGTTCGCGCGGGGTCAGGTCGTCGTCCAGTTCGTAGACGATCGGCTGGCCGGTGGGGATTTCCAGGCCGGTGATCTCGTCGTCCGGGATATTCGACAGGTGCTTGACCAGCGCGCGCAGCGAATTGCCGTGCGCGGAGATGAGGACGCGGTTGCCTTCCTTCAGCGCAGGCGCGATGCGGCCGTCCCAATAGGGAAGCACGCGGTCGATCGTGTCCTTCAGGCTTTCCGCGACGGGAATGTTGATATCGGCGTAGCGGCGGTCGTTGGTCATGTCGAACTCACCGCCGGGTTCGGAGGCGGGGGGCGGCACGTCGAAGCTGCGGCGCCAGATCTTCACCTGCTCCTCGCCATGCTTGGCGGCGGTCTCCGCCTTGTCGAGCCCGGTCAGGCCGCCATAGTGACGCTCGTTCAGGCGCCAATGCTTCTCGGTGGGCAGCCACAGGCGACCCATCGTCTCCAGCGCAAGGTTGAGCGTCTTGATCGCGCGGGTCTGGAGGCTGGTGAAGGTCAGGTCGAAATCCAGGCCCTTGTCCGCCATCAGCGCACCGGCGGCACGCGCCTCCGCTGCGCCCTGCGCGGTGACGTCCACGTCCCACCAGCCGGTGAAGCGGTTTTCCAAATTCCAGGCGGACTGGCCGTGGCGGATCAGGACAAGCGTGGGCATGGGTGTTTTCCCTTTTTAACCAGGTGTTCGGTGGCCACGGCGGGCCGGGCGGCCGGATCAGATCTCGTCGATCATCCCGGCCAGCGTTTCCAGGCAGGCGACGCCAAGTTTGGCGGAGCGTGCGCCGGACCAGCCATGGCGTGCGTCCGGATTAGGATCGTGATCCTTGAACGGCATTTCCAGCGTGACCGAAACCGCGCCGAACCGCTCGGCCAACTGGTTGGTCGACATCGACAGGTTGGCGTTGCCGGCAGCCGCCTTTTCATAGCCGAGTTCGGTCTGGAAATCGGGCGTGTGGGCGGCCAGGCGGCGGCCGAATTCATAGAATTTGGCGCCCTGCGCCTCGGTCCAGCTCGGAATGCCCTCGAACCCTGCGATGAAGTTCGCGGGGATCGCCTCGTCGCCGTGCACGTCGATCGCGAAGTCGACGCCGGTTTCGTCCATCCGGTTGCGCACGCACAGCACTTCCGGGCTGCGATCGGGCGTGGGGGCGTGCCATTCGCGGTTGAGATTCACGCCCGCCGCATTGGTGCGCAGATGGCCGCGGCGAGTGCCGTCCGGGTTCATGTTGGGAACGACGTGAACGGTCGCCTTGGCGAGCAGCGCGTCGGCCGCGGAACTGGTCAGCCAGTCGAGTGCACCGTCCATCCACCATTCGGCCATCGATTCGCCGGGATGCTGGCGGGCATAGAGCCAGACCTGCCTGTCACCGGTGCCGATGCGGAAATAATCGATCGCCTGCCCATCGAGCGATTGGCCGAGTTCGAGATGGGTGACGCCGGGCCGCGCCGCGATGCGCGCGACGAGCGCATCGTGCATGTCGGTGGTATAGGGTTCGAAATAGGCGAACCAGGCCAGTTCGCTGTCACCGATCCACTGCCATTCCAGCACGCCATCGCCGTAGCGGGTCGGCGTCATCCACCAGTCGCGGCGATCGGTGCTGGCGCGCACCGCATAGCCGGGCCAGCCGAACGGATAGGCCGAGCCGCCCGCATTGGTGATGCGAAAGGTCAGCGTCCGTCCGCGCGCCCCGGCGACGCGGAAGAAGAACCATTGATAAAAGTCCGACTGGCGATCCTGTACGATCTCCAGATCGACCGTGTCGCCCTTGATCGCGGTGACGCGGATGTTGCCGCCGTCGAAACCGGCGTTGATGGT
The DNA here is from genome assembly GCF_038809135.1 of Sphingomonas sp. NY01. Taxonomy (NCBI): domain Bacteria; kingdom Pseudomonadati; phylum Pseudomonadota; class Alphaproteobacteria; order Sphingomonadales; family Sphingomonadaceae; genus Sphingomonas; species Sphingomonas sp. NY01. The sequence continues at coordinate 293,565 of NZ_CP101722.1, forward strand.
GATGCTCATTTCACCTCGATAGTGCGACCGGACTCGCCGGGGAACCCCGTGAACAGCGCGCCCGCCAGCTTTGCGGCTTGGCTGGAGGCGGTGGCGTCGGCCGCGCGTGCGTCGGCATAGGTGCGCGAGCTGCCTTCCCAAACGGGGGACTGGTCGGCGCGGCGTTTGATGGTGACGGTGAGTTCGGTGGTGACGATGTCGCGTCCGCGGGAGGAGCCGAGCGGGAAGCTGAGGCCCCCGCCGAGGCCGACGCCGCCACCGCCGCGTCCGCCGGAGAAGCCGCCGCCGCCAAGGCCGATGGAGACGGGGGACTGGCGCGGCGGGCCGACATGGTTGGCGCGGGTGAAGGCGACGGTGGCGATGAACTGCGGCTGCGCGCCGGGGGCGGGGGTGGCATAGCCGCTGCGCAGCAATTCGGTTTCGACCGCGGCGGCGTAGGTCTTGAATTCGATGGAGGCGGGGCCGGTGGGCGAAAGCGGTTCGACTGCAACGGTGCCGCGCGGGATCGGCTCGCCGAGATGGTAGCGGATCACCTCGGCGGGCGCGGAGCGGCCGGTGGTGGTGCAGGCGGCCAGGCCGGACAGAGCGAGGCCGGACAGGGCGGTGAGGAGGAGCGGGCGTGCGATCATGGAAGCACCTTGCGGCAAGACGTTACGGATAGGCAACGCCCGAGATATGCGGAGAGGTCCGTCGCCAACCTTGACTTGCAGGCGGCGGACCACTAGGCGGCGGCACTTTCCAGACACTCATTCATTCGAAAAGAAGCGAATCGATCATGAAGATCCGCAATTCCCTGAAGTCGCTCAAGGATCGTCACCGGGACAACCGCGTGATCCGTCGTCGCGGCCGCACCTACGTCATCAACAAGACCAACCGTCGCTTCAAGGCGCGCCAGGGCTGATTCGGGCCGGCTGGACGGGTTGGTCCGTGCAGTCCGCTGAACAGCCGACCGCCGTCATCTTCGACGTCGGTCGCGTCCTGTACGACTGGGACCCACGGTTCCTGTATCGGCGCCTGATCGAGGACGATCGGGCGCTCGATGCGTTTCTGGCCGATGTGCTGACGCATGACTGGCATTTCCAGCATGACGCCGGCCGCGACTTCGCCGATACCTCGGCGGAGCTGATCGCGCGTTTCCCGCAGCATCGCGAACTGATCGGCCATTGGGGTCCACGCTTCCTCGACAGCATCGGCGATCCGATGCCGGGCATGCACGCACTGGTCGAGGAACTCGACGCCCGCGGCGTGCCCCTGTTCGCGATCACCAATTTCAGCCACGAATTCTGGCCGCCGTTCCGTGCGCGCGAGGCGGCGATGTTCGACCGGTTCCGCGACGTGGTGGTATCGGGCGACGAGAAGCTGGTGAAGCCGGACCCCGCGATCTACCGCCTCGCGCTCGACCGGTTCGGGCTGCGGCCGGGCGAGGCGGTGTTCATCGACGACAATGCCGCCAACATCGAAGCGGCCGCCGCGATGGGGATCGTCGCGCTGCACTTCACCGATGTGGGCACGTTGCGCCCGCAACTGGCCGCGCTGGGATTGCCGGTCGCGGCCTGACGCCCGCCTCACTGCGCGTCGATCATCGCCAGCTGCTCCTGATTCGCGCGCGCGGCGTCCGCCTCTACCAGCAGCGAGGCGTCGAGCGGCTCGCCGGCCACGACCTGATCGGTGACCACGACGGTGGAGCCGACCTGCGTCACCGCAAACAGCTTCTTGGCGAAACCGGCGGGCAGGCGGATGCAGCCATGCGAATCGGGAAAGCCCGGATTGCGACCGGCATGCAGCGCCACGCCGTCCCAGGTCAGCCGCTGCATGAACGGCATCGGCGCGTCGTTATACAGGTTGGAGCGGTGCACCTCGCGCTTTTGCAGGATGGGGAACACGCCGACCGGCGTATCCTTGCCATCCTTGCCCGAAGAAATCGTCGCCGCGGCGACCATCATCGATCCGCGGTAGACATAGGCGCGCTGCTCTGGCAGGGATACCACCACAGTGACCGCCTCGGGCGTGCCCGGGTCGTTCCAGACATATTTATTGGGCGCCAATCCCGCCGCCGCTTGGGCGATGGCAATGGTAGCGTCCTCGGAAGCGTGCGCCGGGGATACGGCGGCGAGCGCGGCGGCACACGCCAGCGCTGCGACAGCGAGTCGGTTCATGTCCCTCATCCTTGGCAAGTTCTGAACGTCTTAACGCGCGTAAACGAAAAACGTGCCAGAGCGGTTCAACGGCAAGGCGTGTGCGAAGCGCGGCGGATTGCCGGAACAGACGGCGAAAATGGCGGAAAAGCGGGCGAAAATTAACCGTCTTTCCTGTAAATAGGCCTCAGCGGGTTTGATCCACGGGGCTAAAAGACATTGACGTACGATCATGACGACGCGGCGCATGGACGCCGTGCCATCCTGAAGAACGGCCTGGTTCTGGCCGGAGCGCTGGCGATCCCCAGCGCGGTTTCCGCCACGCAGCGCCTGACCGCGCGCGACCTGAAGCCGGTGAAGCAGCCGCCGGTGCCGGCGGCACGCGTACCCGCGCAGGCGGTGGCGACCAGCCCGCGCGTCGTGCGGCCGGACCTGTTCCGGCGGGCGATGGCGGCGATGCAGCAGCATGGCAGCCGCATCACGCATCGCGACCGGATCGCGGTGGTCGACTTCGCCGCATCCTCGTCGCAGCCGCGGTTCCACTTCATCGATCTGGTCAGCGGCCAGTCCAGCTCGCTGCTGGTCGCGCATGGCAGCGGCTCCGATCCGGCGCACACCGGCTATCTCCAGCGCTTCTCCAACGCGTTCGGATCGAATGCGTCGTCGGAAGGCGCCTTCCTGACCGACAGCTATTATACCGGCAAGCATGGCCGTTCACAGCGGCTGGTGGGCATGGACCCGACCAACAACAATGCGATGGGCCGCGCGATCGTGGTGCATTCGGCTTGGTACGCCAACAAGGACGTGCTGAAGGGCCGCGGCGTGCTGGGACGCAGCCAGGGCTGCTTCGCGGTCGGCGAGCGCGACCTGGATCAGGTCTTCGCCCGACTGGGGCCGGGCCGGATGATCTTCGCCGCCAAGGCCTGAGCCAGCGTGCGGCGGCGGGCGGCGGTGCGCCGCGCGCCGCCGATCATCCCGGACCATAACAGCGCCTCCGGCCCGGCATAGCCCAGGCCCAGATGCGCCGGACGCGTGGCGACCAGATCGGCCAGCGTCAGCGATCCCGAGCGCAGGCCGGCGCGTCCCACCTGCGCCCAGCGGCGCGCGGTTTCCCATTTGATCAGGCGCCAGTCCGCAGGTGTCGGCGCATGTTCGGCGCGGTGCGCGGCGAGCAGCCGGGTCAGCGTATCGCCGACCGCGGCAAGGTCGGCCCGGCCCGCGGGCGGCTGGCCAGCGACGAGATGGCGCACGATCAGCGCGGCGCGTGCGGGCGCCTCGTCCTCGAACACGGCGGCATAGGCGTCGGCCAGCACGCGCGTGGCGCTTGCCTCCATCGTCGCGGTATAACGCTGCGAGGCGCCACCGGCATGCTGGCGATAGAGAAGCAGCGGCGTATCGAGCCGGGCGATGCGGCCATGCGGGCGGATGCGGTGATACAGGTCGAAATCCTCGGCATAGAGGATATCGGGGCGGGTGAAGGGGTCGAGCGCGCGGGCGGCGGTGGTGCGGACCATCACCGACGACCAGGCGAGCGGGTTGCCGATACGCACCAGCCAGTCGAGCAGCGCGGGCGAGGTGTGTGCGCTGTATCCAGATGGACGGATGCTGCGGCCGCGCAGGAACTCGACATTGGTGCCGAGCAGCGCGACATCGGGGTGCGCGTCGAGATAGGCGACCTGCCGCGCGAAGCGATCCGGGCGGCACAGATCGTCCTGGTCGAGCGCGGCGAGATAGCGCCCGCGCGCCTCCGCCACCGCGCGGTTGCGGGCGCGCACCGGGCCGCCATTGGCGTCCAGCGCGATCAGGCGGACGCGCGCATCCGGCCAGGACGCGACGAGATCGCGGGTATCGTCGGTCGAGCAATCGTCGACGACCAGCACCTCGAAATCGGGAAAGGTCTGTGCGGCAAGGCTTTGCAGCGTCTCGGGGAGCCAGGCAGCGCCGTTATAGGCCGCCATGATGACGCTGACGGTGGGCGCGGTCATGCGACCGCGCGCGCCGCGCTGCGGCCGAGCACCTGATCGACGATCATCAGCCCGACATCATTCTGCCACAGCCAGAGGCCGTTGGCCTGGCCGACGAAGCTGGGTTCACCGCCGAGCCGGCCCCAGGGCACGAAGCCGGCGGCAAGGCCGATGCCGTACAGGTTCGGGATGGGATGGCCATCGGCATCGCAGACACGGCAATGGCGATCGACCATCGCGACGCCATGATCGGCAGCGAGCGGCAGGCGGGCGCCCGTGTCATCCTCCACCGCGAGGGCGTGCGGGCGATAGCCGAGCGCGGCGACGACGAGATCGGCCTCGCGGATGATGCGGCGGGCCGCCTCGTCGGTATCCCCGGCGATGCGGTGGCTGGCGACGCGGGGATCAGCGACGCGGCCATCGACGCCGAGCAGACGCAGGACCAGCTCGCGTGCCTCCAGCCGGAATCCAGCAAGGCGATAGACGAAGCCGGATACGGGACAGATGTCGTCGGGGCCGAAATCGGTGAAACCTTCCGCCTGCGCCGCCTCCACCGAGGGATAGAAGGGGCGCAAGGGGCGGCGATGAAGCAGGGTGAGCGCGCCGGCGCCCAGCGGTATGCGCCCCTTGAGCAGCAGGGCGACACTGGTCAGCGCACTGGTCGAGCCGCCGACGACCGCGATGCGCGGCGCGCGGATCGCGGCCAGCCGGTCGGTGACCGCCTCCAGCCCGCCGATCGTCAGCAGCTCGTCCGAACGGATCAGGCGGTCGCCCGCAAGATCACCCAGCGGTTCGCCGGCGACGATGCGGGCGGCAACCGATGGCGGCTGGTGCCCACCCGTCGCGATCACCACCGCGCGGGCGGTTCGCAGCGTCTCCTGCCCATCCGACAGGCGGCGCAGGCGGACGCTCCACAGGCCGTCGGTGCGCCTGCGGGCGGCAACGGCCTCATGCCCGGTCAGCACGGTGCCGCCACCGTCGCGCACGATGCCGGCCAGCCGCGTGCCGGTTTCGCGGAGCAGCGGGCCGGCTTCGGCGAGGGGGACGCCGAGCGCGTCGCGATAGGCATCGACGGTGCGGCCGACCGGGTGATCGGCGAGCGCGGCGATTTCGGCATGGGGATTGTCGCGCACCGCGGTGAGAAAGGTCTGCGCGGTGGAATCGGAGGTGATCGCATAGCTGCCCAGGCGACCGCCGCCGATATGGTCGTCGCGCTCCACCAAAATCATGTCGCGGGCAAGCGTGCCGAGCAGCCCATGCTTGCTGGCGGCGGTGAGGATCGCGGTGCCCGCCGGGCCCCCGCCGACGATCAGCAGCGAGGCGACCGGCGCGTCGGGTGCCGCCGCGACGTGCGGCGTGATGCGCGAACAGGCGCGCGCGACGGCATCGACCACGCGGCCGACGTCATCCGCCGCCATCGCATCGGTGATCGGCAGCGACAGCATGCGGCCGGCGACATCGTCCGCCACCGGTGTCGGCTCGATCACGCAATGATCGCGGAACCAGGGTTGCTGGCCAAGATGGGGGGAGAAATACTGGCCGCAGCCGATCCCGTCGGCCTCGATCGCCGCGGCAATGGCGGGGCGGTGCGCGGCAAGCGGGCGGGGCAGCAGCAACGGCATGAACTGCGTGGCGCGGCGCGTGCCGGATGCACGCTGCAGGGTCAGCGCGTCGCCGACCGCGGTGCGATAGGTCGCCTCCAGCATGGCGCGGTGATCGGTCACGGCGTCGATTTCGGCCAGCTTGGCGCGGGCCATGATCGCCAGGATCTCGGGTAGCTTGGCGTTCAGGCCGGGCATCGTCGCGCTGCGCGGGGCACCGAACCCGAAATTGGTCATGATGCGCAGCCGGTCGATCAGGGCGGTATCCGCGCTGTGGATCAGGCCGCCCTCCGCCACGGCAAAGGTCTTGGTGGCGTGCATCGAGTGGACGACGGCGAAGCGGGCATCCGCACCGAAGGCGCGGCCCGCGGCATCGCGCGTGCCGAGCGAGGCGGCGGCGTCGATCACCACGCCCACCCCGTGGCGCTGCGCCAGCCAGGCATAGCGATCGAGATCGATGGCGTTGCCAAAGGTCGCATAGGGCACGATCACGCCGATGCGCGCGCCATGCTGCGCCAACAGTCGTTCCTCCGCCGCGGGGTTGAGGCCCCAGTCGTCGGGATCGATGTCGCAGACGAGCGGCGTCAGCCCGGCCCACATCGCGGCATGCGCGGTGGCGGCAAAGGTCAGCGCGGGCATCAGCGCCAGCGTGCCGGGGGCGATGCCCGCGCCGGTCGCGTCGCGGATCGCGATCATCAGGCCAAGCGTCGCATTGGCGACCGCAAGGCAGGCGCCCCGGCCGTCGAACAGCCGCCCGGTCGCCTCCGCCTCAAAGGCGCGCACCTCCGGCCCGTTGTTGCTGAACACGCCCGATGCCTCGACGCGGCGCAGCGCGTCCAGATGCTCGCTCAGCCGGGGCGGATTGGGGGCGATCAGGGGAAGGGGACTCATCAGCGCGGTACCGGTTGTTGCAACGGCGTTGACCTAGATCAGCCGATGCTAATGTTCGGTTACGTACGCGCGGTCCATGGCGGTGGAGGCGGGATCGGTGCCAGCGCCGTTGCACGCGCGCCGAGCGGCCGGTAAGCGCGCGGGAACCATGTCCCAGCCGCTCATCATCGCCGTGCCCAAGGGGCGCATCCTGGCCGAAGCGCTGCCGCTGCTCGCCGCCGCGGGCATCCGGCCCGAAGCCGCCTTTTCGGACGAGAACAGCCGTGCGCTGCGCTTCGCCACCGACGATCCGGAGATCGAGCTGATCCGGGTGCGCGCGTTCGACGTGGCGACCTTTGTCGCGCATGGCGCCGCGCAAGTGGGCATCGTCGGGTCCGACGTGCTGGCCGAGTTCGGTTATTCCGAGCTGTATGCGCCGGTCGACCTTGGCATCGGGCATTGCCGCATCTCGGTGGCGGAGCCGGCCGACATGGCGGCAAGCGACGATCCGCGCGGGTGGAGCCATGTTCGCGTGGCGACGAAATATCCCCATATCACCAGTGCCTACTTCGCAAAGCGCGGGGTGCAGGCGGAGTGCGTGAAGCTGAACGGTGCGATGGAGCTGGCGCCGACGCTGGGGCTGGCGCCGCGGATCGTCGACCTGGTGTCGTCGGGGCGGACGCTCAGCGAGAACGGGCTGGTCGAGGTGGAGGTGATCGCGCATGTCACCTCGCGTCTGGTGGTCAACCGCGCGGCGATGAAGACGCGCGGGCGGGTGGTGCCGCTGGTCGAGGGGATCAGGCGCGCGGTGGCGGAGAGGGCGGCGTGATGCGGCTGGATGTGGGCGAGGCGGGGTTCGCCGCGCAGTTCGAGGCACTGGTCGATGCGCGGCGCGAGGCGGACGCCGATGTGGCGCGCGACGTGGCGACCATCCTGCGCGCGGTGCGCGACGAGGGCGAGGCGGCGGTGGCGGCGTTCACGCGCAAGCTGGACGGGCACGACCTGGCGGAAACCGGGTGGCGGATCGAGCCGGCGGATTGCCGCGCGGCCTATGAAGGGCTGGAGCCCGAGCTGCGCGCGGCGCTGGATCTGGCCGCCGCGCGCATCCGCACCTATCACGAGAAGCAGAAGCCCGAGGACAGCGAGTGGGTGGACGAGGCGGGCGTCCGGCTGGGCGCGCGCTGGCGACCGGTGGACGCGGCGGGGCTGTACGTGCCCGGCGGGCGCGCGGCCTATCCGTCGTCGCTGCTGATGAACGCGATCCCCGCCAAGGTGGCCGGCGTCGGGCGTCTGGTGATGACGGTGCCGACGCCCGGGGGGCAGACCAACGCGCTGGTGCTGGCGGCGGCGCATCTGGCGGGCGTGGACGAGGTGTGGCGGATCGGCGGCGCGCAGGCGATCGGCGCGCTGGCATATGGCGCAGGGCGCATCGCGCGCGTCGATGTGGTGACGGGACCGGGCAATGCCTGGGTCGCGGAGGCCAAGCGGCAGGTGTACGGCGTGGTCGGCATCGACATGGTCGCCGGGCCGAGCGAGATCGTGGTGGTGGCCGACGCGAAGAACGACCCCGAATGGATCGCGGCCGACCTGCTGAGCCAGGCCGAGCATGACACGGTGACGCAGTCGATCCTGTTCACCGACGATGCGGGCTTCGCCGACAAGGTGGCGGAGGCGGTGGACCGGCAGATCCCCGAACTGGCCACCGCCACCGTGGCGCGCGCGGCATGGGATGCCAACGGCGCGATCATCGTCGTGCCGACGCTGGACGAGGCGATGCCGCTGGTCGATCGCCTGGCGCCCGAGCATCTGCAGATCGCGACCGACGATCCGCAGGCGCTGTTCGACCGGGTGCGCCATGCCGGCAGCGTATTCCTCGGCCGCTACACCCCCGAGGCGATCGGCGATTATGTCGCGGGGCCGAACCATGTGCTGCCGACCGGGCGGCGGGCGCGCTTCGCCAGCGGATTGTCGGTGCTGGATTTCATGAAGCGGACGAGCTTCCTGGGGCTGACCGAAGAATCGCTGAAGGTGCTGGGGCCCGCCACGGTCGCGCTGGCCGAGGCGGAAGGGCTGCCCGCGCATGCGCGGTCGGTGGCGTTGCGCCTGCGACTGAACCGATAGGACAGAGTTTCTAGTCGGACAATTGACGGCACGATCTTCCCGCCCCTAGAGTGAAATCCTGAGGCGCAACCAGCGCTTGGCGGGAGAGGATCGGCATGGAAACGGGACGTATGGCACGTCGGCTGGCGTGGAGCGCCGGCGTCGCGATGGCACTCGGCCTGGGTGCGGTGTCGGTGGCGCAGGATGCGCCGGCACGCGGCGGCGCAGGTCGCTATGTCGATCGGCCGGGGGCGAACCCGATCATCCGCGACCGCTTCACCGCCGACGTCGCGCCGCTGGTCGTGGGCGACCGGCTGTACCTCTATGCCGGGCGCGACGAGGCCAAGGGCAAGCAGGGCTTCACGATGAACGAATGGCTGGCCTATTCGACCACCGACATGAAGCACTGGACGGCGCATGGTGCGATCATGAAGCCGACCGACTTCGCATGGGCCAAGGGCGAGGCCTGGGCGTCGCAGATGGTGGAGAAGAACGGCAAATTCTACTTCTACGTGACGGTCGAGCATGACGCGACGCATCCCGGCAAGGCGATCGGGGTGGCGGTGGGCGATACGCCGCTGGGGCCGTTCAAGGACGCGCGCGGATCGGCGCTGGTGACGGACAACAAGGCGACATGGCGCGCATGGAGCGACATCGACCCCACCGTGTTCACCGACGATGACGGGACGAGCTGGCTGGCCTGGGGCAATTCCAACCTCTACCTCGCCAAGCTGAAGCCCAACATGACCGAACTGGACGGCGAACCGCGCGAGTTGAAGGTCACCAATTATCTGGAAGGCCCGTGGCTGCACAAGCGGGGCAAGCTCTATTACCTGACCTACGCGTCGATCAAGGAGCCGGAGCAGAAGAAGGAGCGCATCTCCTACGCCACCGCGCCCTCGGTCGAGGGGCCGTGGACCTATCGCGGCGAGCTGACCGGCGAGGCAACGAACAGCTTCACCATCCATGCCGGCATCGCAGCGTTCAAGAACAACTGGTACTTCTTCTATCATGACGGCACGCTGACCATCGACGGCGAGCAGGGTGGCGAGTTCCGGCGGTCGGTCGCGGCCGAGCGGCTGTATTACAATCCCGATGGGACGATCCAGCCGATCAGGCAGACGCGCGAAGGCGTGACGCTGCCCAAGGGCAGGATCGGCACGCCCACGACGACGGTGATGGCGAGATAGCGGCGGGGTGACGACCGCGCCGCATCGGCGTAAAGGCGCGACGATGAATCGTACCAGCAACCGTACCAAGGAGCGCGCGGCGGCGCGCTTGGCCGCCGTTCAGGCGCTGTATCAGCACGAGATGGAGGGCACCGCCGTCCCCGTGCTGCTGCATGAATTCCACAATCACCGCATCGGCGCGACGATCGAGGATGTCGAATATGCCGAGGCGGATACCGACTTCTTCGACGATATCGTCAAGGGTGTGACCGACCGGGCGGGCGAGATCGACCTGCTGATCGAGGGCAAGCTGGCCGCGGGCTGGTCGCTGGCGCGGCTGGACAAGCCGATGAAGGCGATCCTGCGGGCCGGTACCTACGAACTGCTGGCGCGCCGCGACGTGCCGGTGGGCGCCGTGATCAGCGAATATGTCGACGTAGCGCATGCTTTCTACGAACGGCGCGAGTCGGGGTTCGTGAACGGCGTGCTGGACGGGATCGCCAAGACGGTCCGCGCCTGATGCCGCGCCCGCGGCGATGACCGAGGGAGAGTTCATCGCCGCGCTGCGCACGCTGCCGCTGCATCCCGGCGCGCGCGGCCTGACCGACGATGGCGCGGTGGTGGATGCGGGCGCGCTGTTCGTGACCACCGACAGCCTGGTCGAGGGGGTGCATTATCTGGCGAGCGACCCGCCGGGCGACGTCGCGTGGAAGCTGGTCGCCACCAACCTGTCTGACCTGGCCGCCAAGGGCGCCGGTGTCGAGGGGGTGCTGCTCAACTATCCGATTGGCGACGATGCGTGGGACCGGGCGTTTCTGGCCGGGTTCGGCGACGCGCTGCGTGCCATGGGGGCGCGGTTGATCGGGGGGGATACCGTCTCGCTGCGCGGTGCCCGCACGCTGACCTTGACCGCGCTTGGCAGCGACGCGGCGGCGCCGGTGCGATCGGCGGCGCGGGCGGGCGATGCGCTGTGGGTGACGGGCACGATCGGCGATGCCGGGGCGGGGCTGACGATCGCGCAAGGGTCCGATGGGCCAGCGGAATTGCTGGACGCCTATCGCCGGCCGGTGCCGCGGCTGGCGGAGGGGCGGGCGCTGGCGCCGGTCGCGCGGGCGATGATGGACGTGTCCGACGGCCTGCTCATCGATGCAGGCAGGATGGCGGCGGCGAGCGGGGTGGCGGTGACGGTCGACCTGGACGCGGTGCCGCTGTCGGACGCGTACCGGGCCTGGGGCGGCGATGCACGGGCCGCAGCGACCGCGGGGGACGATTACGAACTGCTGTTCGCGCTGGCCGGGGGGCGGTGCCGCCGGTGGCGGCGACGCGGGTGGGATGGTTCGCGGTGGGCGCGGGCCTGTCGCTGATCGAGCATGGCCGCGCGGCGGCGTTGCCGTCGTCGCTGGGGTTCGAGCATCGCGGGTCGTGATCGGCGGTCGCGCCGGACTATCACATGATGATTGCGTTTTGGCTGCGGGTGTTTAGCCTCCCTTCTTATCCGGCAAGAGACCGGGTTTGGACGAGGGAGGATGCTTCAGCATGACGACCGTCTCCGTGGCCATGATCGGCGGACTGATCGCCGTACTTTATGGTGCCATAACAAGCCGCCAGTTGCTGGGGTTGTCGCCCGGCGATGCGCGGATGCAGGACATCGCCGCCGCCATCCAGGAAGGGGCCAAGGCCTATCTGGGGCGGCAATATACCACCATCGCCATCGTCGGCGTGGCCGTCGCCGTGGTGATGGCGGTAACGCTGGGGTGGCTGTCCACCACCGCCTTCGTGATCGGCGCGGTCCTGTCGGGGGTGGCGGGGTTCGTCGGCATGACGATTTCGGTGCGGGCGAACGTGCGGACGGCGGAGGCGGCGCGGAGCAGCCTGCAGGGCGGGCTGACCGCGGCGTTCCGGTCGGGGGCGGTGACGGGGATGCTGGTCGCGGGGCTGGGCCTGCTGTCGATCGCGGTGCTGTTCTGGTATCTGACCGGGCCGGGCGGGCGCCTGCCCAACGATCGGGGGATCGTGGAGGCATTGACCGCCCTGGCGTTCGGCGCGTCGCTGATCTCGATCTTCGCGCGGCTGGGCGGGGGCATCTTCACCAAGGCGGCCGATGTCGGCGCGGACCTGGTCGGCAAGGTGGAGGCGGGGATACCCGAGGACGATCCGCGCAACCCGGCGGTGATCGCGGACAATGTGGGCGACAATGTCGGCGACTGCGCGGGAATGGCCGCCGACCTGTTCGAGACCTATGTGGTGACGCTGGGCGTGACGATGGTGTCGATCGCGCTGCTGGTGCGCGCCGATCCGGCGGAACTCATGCAGTTGATGGGCCTGCCGCTGGTGATCGGCGCGGTGTGCATCGTCACCTCGATCATCGGCACCTATGCGGTGCGGCTGGGGCGGGGCAGCATCATGGGGGCGCTGTACAAGGGGTTCTGGACATCGGCCCTGCTGTCGATCCCGGCGCTGTATCTCGCCACGCGCTGGGTGCTGGGCGACCTGTCGGCGACGATCGGGGGGGCAGGCTTTCTGGATGCAGGCGCCGATGCGCTGACGCTGGACCCGGACCCTGGCAGCGCGGCGAGCTTCACCGGCATGGACCTGTTCTGGTGCATGCTGGTCGGGCTGGCGGTGACCGCGCTGATCGTGTGGATCACCGAATATTACACCGGCACCGCCTATCGCCCGGTCAAGTCGATCGCCAAGGCGTCGGAGACGGGGCACGGCACCAACGTGATCCAGGGGCTGGCGATCAGCCTGGAGGCGACCGCGCTGCCGACGCTGGTCATCGTCGTCGCGGTGGTGGTGGCGTATCAGCTGGCGGGGATCATCGGCATCGCCTTTGCCGCGACCGCAATGCTGGCGCAGGCGGGGATGGTGGTCGCGCTCGACGCATACGGCCCGGTCACCGACAATGCCGGCGGCATCGCCGAGATGGCCGGCCTGCCCGACGAAGTACGCGAGCGCACCGACGCGCTGGACGCGGTGGGCAACACCACCAAGGCGGTGACCAAGGGCTATGCGATCGGCTCAGCGGGGCTTGCCGCGCTGGTGCTGTTCGGGGCCTATACCACCGACCTGCGCACCTATTTCCCGGACGTGACGGTCGATTTCAGCCTGTCCAACCCGTATGTCATCGTCGGATTGCTGCTGGGCGCGCTGCTGCCCTATCTGTTCGGCGCGTTCGGGATGACCGCGGTCGGCCGCGCGGCGGGCGCGGTGGTGGAGGAGGTGCGCGGCCAGTTCCGCGACAATCCCGGCATCATGGCGGGCACCAGCCGGCCCAATTACGGACGCACCGTCGACCTGGTCACCCGCGCCGCGATCCGCGAGATGATCGTGCCCTCGCTTCTGCCCGTGCTGTCGCCGATCGCGGTGTATTTCATCGTGCGGGCGGTGGCGGGGCAGGCGAACGGCTTTGCCGCGCTGGGCGCGATGCTGCTCGGCGTGATCGTGTCGGGCCTGTTCGTCGCGCTGTCGATGACGAGCGGCGGGGGCGCGTGGGACAATGCCAAGAAATATATCGAGGACGGCAATCACGGCGGCAAGGGATCGGAGGCGCACAAGGCGGCGGTGACCGGCGACACGGTGGGCGATCCGTACAAGGACACGGCGGGGCCGGCGGTCAATCCGATGATCAAGATCACCAACATCGTCGCCCTGCTGCTGCTGGCGGCACTGGCCGGGGGGTGATGCGGGGCGCCTCTTGCAAGGGGACGCCGCCTTGATATCCTCCTGCCTTCGGTGCGGTTCCAGGGGAATGGCCGTGCCGAAGGGGGGGGAAGACATGAAGTCTGGAATCTATGCGCTGGTCCTGTCGGTGACGGGGGCCGGTCCGGTCGTGGAAACACCGGCGGCGGATAACGCACCCGTGCCGGTCGAGGTGTTCGCCCAGCTGCCGGCGATGGAGGGGCCCAAATTGTCGCCGGACGGCACGCAGGTCGCCGCCAGGATGGCGATCAGGGGCAAACAGTATCTGGTCGTCACACCGCTGAACAACAGCAGCGCGGCCAAGGCGATGCGCATCGGCGACAAGATGGACGTCAACTGGTGGCGCTGGGTCGGCGACAAGTGGCTGGCGGTCGGCATCGGCGCGCAGGACATGATCTATGGCGAGGAGGTGTACGTCACCCGCCTGCTGGGCGTGCCGGCGGACCTGAGCAGCACCAAGCGGATCGACTGGCCCCGCTCGGGCATCCGCGCCGACGAGGTGCTGTGGACCGCCAAGGACGGCAGCCCGCGCATCCTGTTCGCCAAGCAGACCGGCATCGAATCGATGGATCAGGTCTATCCGTCGGTGTTCGAGGCGGACCTGTCGACCGGCCGGGTGAAGACGGTGGCCGAGGGGCAGCGCAACGTGTGGCACTGGTATGCCGACGGGCAGGGCCAGGTGCGGATCGGCTATCGCTACAATGACGAAAGCCGCCGCGCGATGCTGCTCTACCGCGACCGCAATGGCGAGCCGTTCCGCACCATCGCGCGTGCCGACCGCAAGCGCGACGAGGGCATGGTGGTGCCGCTGACCTTTCGCCCCGACGGCTCGGCACTGGCGTTCGACGACAGCGATGGCCATGACGCGCTGTACGAGGTGTCGCTGCCCGACCTGAAGCTGGGCAAGAAGATGTATGCCGCGCAGGGCTATGACCTGGACGGCCTGATCGACAATGCGGCCGAGACCGATGCCGACGGCGTCAACGTCACCGACACGTTCGGTCATACCGTGTGGTTCAATCCGACGCTGAAGCAGATTCAGGACGGCGTGGACAAGGCGGTGGGCGAGCGCCGGGCGCGGATCGTGTCGTGGAACGGCGACCGCAGCAAATTGCTGGTCGAGGTGGGGCGCCCGTCCCAGGCCGGGGCGCTGTATTACTGGGACACGAGCTATGGCAACATGCAGCACTATGCGTGGAACAACGACACGCTGAAGGGGCGCGTGCTGTCGCCGGTGTCGACCGTGCATTACACCGCGCGCGACGGCACGCCGATCGAGGCGGTGCTGACCCTGCCGCGACTGCGCGCCCACAAGAACCTGCCGCTGATCGTGCTGCCGCATGGCGGACCGTTCGCGCGCGATGCGGAAGGGTGGGACTGGTGGGTGCAGTATCTGGCCGAGCTGGGCTATGCGGTGATCCAGCCCAATTACCGTGGCTCGTCCGGCTATGGCACCGACTTCGCAAAGAAGGGCGAGGGGGAGTGGGGCCTGAAGATGCAGGATGACCTGGACGATGCCATCCCCTTTCTGGCCAGGCAGGGGATTGCCGACCCCAAGCGCGTGTGCATGATCGGCGCATCCTATGGCGGCTATGCCGCGATGCGCGCGGCACAGCGAAACGGCGACCTGTATCGCTGCGCGGTGTCCTATGCCGGGGTGTCGGACCTGGCCGCGATGCAGCGCTATGACGGGCAGTTCCTGTTCGGCAAGACGCGCGGCGACTGGCTGAAGAAACAGGCGCCCGATTACCGCGCGGTATCGCCCCGGTTCGGTGCGGCGGGCTTTTCCATCCCGATCCTGCTGGTGCACGGGCGCGAGGACAAGCGCGTGCCGGTGAAACAGTCGCGGATGATGGCCGACGCGCTGAAGGCGGCGGGCAAGCCGTACGATTATATCGAACAGCCGCTGGCCGACCATCATTTCACCCGCGGCGAGGACCGTCTGGAATTCCTGAAGGCGATGGCGGCGTTTCTGGCAAAGCATAACCCGGCATGACCCGCGGCACTCCATCGCCGCCGGGCGTTGATCGGGGATGACCGAGACACCCGCCCCCCCGGCCCCGCGCATCGCGCTGCATTATCAGATGCTGATCGGCTTTGCGGTGGGCCTTGGCGGCGGGCTGCTCGTCAACCTGATCGCCGGCGGCGCGGACTGGGTGGAGACGGTGACGACCTATGTCACCGGACCGCTGGGTCAGGTGTTCCTGCGCCTGTTGTTCATGCTGGTCATCCCGCTGCTGTTTTCCGCGCTGGTGACGGGCGTCGCGGAGATGGGCGATGTCGCCGCGCTGAAGCGGATCGGGTTGCGGACACTGGCGGCGACGCTGGTGTTGTCGGCGATTTCGGTGGTGGTGGCGCTGGTGCTGGTCAACGTGCTGCGGCCCGGGAGCGGGGTGGATGCAGAGACGGCACGCGCACTGCTGGCGCAGGCGCAGCAGGGGGCAGGGAGCATCCTGGCGTCGACGCGCGAGCAGCCGGGCGCGGTCGAGCAGGTGCTGGCGATCATTCCGTCCAACGTGATCCGCGCCGCGTCGCAGGACGACATATTGGCGCTGATGGTGTTCGCGCTCGCCTTCGGCATCGGGCTGGTGCTGGTCGGCGAGGAGAAGACGCGGGCGCTGCGCGAGGCGATCGAGGGAATCCTGGCGGTGACGCTGCGGCTGATCGGGCTGGTGATCCGGCTGGCGCCGATCGCGGTGGCGTGTTTCATGTTCAACCTGGCGGCGCTGTTCGGGCTGGACCTGCTGGTGCGGCTGGGCGCCTATGTCGGCACCGTGCTGCTGGCGCTGGGGTTCCAGCTGGTCGTCGTCTACGGGCTGGCGGTGTGGCTGGGCGGCGGCATGCGGCCGTGGCGCTTCTTCGCCGGCGTGCAGGAGGCGATGGTGATGGCGTTCGCCACCGCATCGTCGAACGCGACGCTGCCCACTTCGCTGAAGGTCGCGGAGGAACAGTTGAAGCTGCCGCGCAAGGTGTCGCGCTTCGTGCTGACCATCGGGGCGACCGCGAACCAGAACGGCACCGCGATCTTCGAAGGGGTGACGGTCATCTTTCTGGCGCAACTGTTCGGGCACGACCTGTCGCTGGGGCAGCAGGCGATGGTGATGGCGGTGTGCATCCTGGGCGGGATCGGCACCGCGGGCGTGCCGGCGGGATCGCTGCCCGTCATCGCGCTGATCCTGGGAATGGTGGGCGTGCCGCCGACCGCGATCGGCCTGATCCTGGGCGTCGACCGGTTTCTGGACATGTGCCGGTCGATGCTGAACGTGACCGGCGACCTGGCAGTGGCGAGCGTGGTGGCGCATGGTGTGGCCGGCGGCGGGGGCGGGGCCGGCGGGGCGGCGAAGCGCGCGTGACTTGCCGGCCCGAGATGCGCTACCCATATGGGTCGCATCCCCGTAACCTTGCGTGCCTTTCTTTTCGAGCCTTTCTCGGCTAAGGCGGCGCGCCGTTGCGGCGAACCCTTTTTACGACCAGTTGAGGTAGCTTTTTGGCCAAGGAAGAACTGCTCGAGATGCGTGGCCGCGTGGTGGAGCTTCTCCCCAACGCGATGTTCCGCGTGCAGCTCGAGAATGACCACGAGATTCTGGGACACACCGCAGGCAAGATGCGCAAGAACCGCATCCGCGTGCTGGTCGGCGACGAGGTGCTCGTCGAGCTGACCCCGTACGACCTGACCAAGGGCCGGATCACATATCGCTTCAAGTGATGGGTGATGTTGGCGGCGAGGTCATCATGAACCCCGCCCTCGTTCTAGCTTCTTCCAGCCCGCGCCGTCGCGACCTGCTCGCGCGGATCGGTGCCGTGCCGGCGCGCCAGGCCGCCCCCGACATCGACGAGGAGCCGCGGCCGGGCGAGTTGCCGCGCGTCTATGCGCTGCGGCTGGCGGTGGAGAAGGCGCAGGCCGTGGCGCGAGGGCCGGGCGAGATCGTGATCGCGGGCGACACCACCATCGCGGTCGGGCGCCGCATCCTGCCGCCCGCAACCGACGAGGGCGTGCAGCGCCGCCTGCTCGCGCTGCTGTCCGGCCGGCGCCACCATGCCTTGTCCGCGATCTGCGTGATCGATGCGGCGGGCACCGTTCGCACGCGGATCGCCGACACGGTGGTCGCGTTCAAGCCGCTGTCGGCTGCCGAGATCGACGATTATGTCGTGTGCGGCGAGGGGCTGGGCAAGGCGGGCGGCTATGCCATCCAGGGTCGCGCCGAGGCGTTCGTCCGCTTCCTGTCGGGCAGCCATTCGGGCGTCGTCGGCCTGCCCCTGTTCGAGGCGCGCGCGCTGTTGAAGGCGTCCGGCCTGCCGCTTGGCTGAATGGCTGTACGAGGCGGGGATCGGCGAGGCGCGGGCCGCGCTGGTCGAGGATGGCTGCATCGTCGAGGCGGGGATCGAGCCGGAGGATGTGCTGGCCGTCGGTACCGTCGCGGCCGGGCGTCTGGTGGAGATCCTGCCCGGACGGCAGGGGCGGGTGACGCTGGCTGCGGGCGGTGACGTGTTTCTGGGGCGCGTGCCCGCGGGGGTGACGCAAGGCGGTGCGCTCACTGTGCAGGTGGTGCGCGAGGCGATCCCCGAGCGGGGTCG
The DNA here is from genome assembly GCF_038809135.1 of Sphingomonas sp. NY01. NCBI lineage: Bacteria > Pseudomonadati > Pseudomonadota > Alphaproteobacteria > Sphingomonadales > Sphingomonadaceae > Sphingomonas > Sphingomonas sp. NY01. The sequence continues at coordinate 311,681 of NZ_CP101722.1, forward strand.
CGCCAAGCTGCCCAAGGGGGTGGCGAGCGAGGCGGCTCCGGCGGCGGGGCCGGACCTGTTGCAGCGAATTATGGCGAGTGGTGTTCCGGTGCGGCAAATGCGGTCGCACGAGGCTGATGCGCTGGAGGCGGCGGGCTGGTCCGAACTGCTGGACGAGGCGGTGACGGGCGAGATTGGCTTCGGGCCGGGGGCGCTGCGCATGACCGCGACGCCGGCGATGACGCTGTTCGACGTGGATGGCGCGCCGCCGCACGATGCGCTGGCGCTCGCCGCGGCGCGGAGCGTGGCGCGCGCGATCCGGCGGCATGGCATCGGTGGGTCGATCGGCATCGATTTCCCGACGATCGAGGGCAAGGCGGCGCGTCTGGCGGTGGCCGAGGCGATCGACGCCGAACTGGCGCCCCCGTTCGAGCGGACCGCGGTCAACGGCTTCGGTTTCCTCCAGATCGTGCGGCCGCGACCGCGCGCATCGATTCCGGAGCGGTTGGCGGCGGATCCGGTGGCGGCGGCGGCGCGCGCCGCACTACGCCAGATCGAGCGGGCGCCGGTCACCGCCTCGCGCATCCACCGGCTGGCGCCGGCGGTGTATGACCGAATCATCGCGCGCCCGGACTGGTGCGCCGAACTGGCGCGCCGCACGGGCGTGCAGCATCAACTGGAGCGTGGCGGATGAAATGCCCGATCTGCGGCCAGCCGGCCGTGCCCGAATACAAGCCCTTCTGCTCGCGCGGATGCCGCGACCGCGACCTGTTGCAATGGCTGGGCGATGGATATCGCGTGCCGGGACCGCCGGCAGACGAAGAAGGGCTGGACATGGGCGAAAACCGCCCCTAAACGCGCGTCTCCGATCGCAACGCGGTCCGGGCCCAAGTAGCTCAGTTGGTAGAGCATGCGACTGAAAATCGCAGTGTCGGTGGTTCGATCCCGCCCTTGGGCACCATTCCCTTACCAGAGATGATGATGCGACCCCGCATCCTGTTCGGCGACCATTCGACGCAAGCACCGGCGATCGAGCGATTCGTCGATCATGCGCGGTTCGACGTGACGTTCGCGGCCTTCGATTCGGTCGATTTCGCCGCGTTCGATTGCGTGGTGCCGCTGCGCGTCGACCAGATCGCAGCCGCGCGGGCGGCGGGAGCGCGGGCGGTGCTGCCCAGTGCCGAACTGGTGGCGGTGTGCGACGACAAGCTGGCGTTCAACGAGCGGGTGATCGCGCTCGGCTTCGGCGATGCGATCCCGGCCCTGCTGCCCGATCCGCCCACCACCTATCCCTATATCCGCAAAAGCCGGCGGGGTGACTTCGGGGTCGGGTGCCGGATGGTGCGGGCGCCCGGCGAGGATGTGCCGATCGCCGACAGCTTCTGCCAGCATGCGGTGGCAGGCGCGGTGGAATATGTGCTGCACCTGCTGCGCGTGGATGGACGTATCCGGTATTCGCTGTGCTACGCCTATGACATGGGGGTGACGCTTGGGGTGCGCGGTGCGGAGCAGCGGGCGCTGAGCACGGTGCCGGCCGATCCGGGCGCGGCCTATCCGGTGTGCGTGGCGATATTGGAAGCGCTGGGGTTCGAGGGGACGTGCTGCTTCAACTACAAGCTGGAGGATAGGCGAGTGCGCATTCTGGAACTCAACCCGCGATTCGGTGGGTCGCTGGTGGGGGAGGTGAGCGCGTATCTGGAGGCGCTGCTGGGGGCGATGCGGCGGTAGGATAATGGGCGCTGCATCTGCCAGCATGCCCCTCTCGCCGCGCAGCGGCACGAAAAGAGATGGAAGAGCGTAACCCCTCCTGCTCCACAACATCCTCCGCGCCTCCGCGCCTCCGCGCCTCCGCGTGAACCAATTCTTCTTCGCGGCTTCGTGGCTTTGCGTGAATCAACCATTGATCCAGATGCGTCTGGGCTTGGCTGTGATTCACGCGAAGACGCGAAGATGCGAAGAGAAAAGGAAGATTGGTTCGCGCGGAGACGCGGAGACGCGGAGAGTTTGTGTGGGGGCGGAGCGTGGCCGACCACAGATTATGGGCTTGGGCTTGGTGTGATGCTGCCGCTTTGCGGCGGGTATGGTTTCTGCGCGCAGAACGCTTGGACGGCGCGGGGCGCTATTTTTCTGATGTTTCCTGTGGGGAAGAGGGGGCCGGGAGCCAGTTGCGCAGGGCGTTCAAGACCGCGTCGGGCGCTTCCCAAGGGACGAAGTGGCCGGCATCCAGTTTTACGACGGTGAGGTCGGGTACGACGTCGGGCAGGCCATCGACCTGGCCGGGGAGCAGGGCCTTGTCCTTCATGCCCCAGACGACGAGCGTCGGCTGGCGGATCGGGGGGAAGGGCGCGTCGATCCAGGCGGGGCGGGGTGGGTTCTGGCCGGGGGCGGGGACGAGGAAGCGGCTGGCGCGATACCAGTTGAGCATCGCGGTCATCGCGCCGGGGCGGCTCCATTGTTCGAGATAGATCGCTTTTTCGGGGCCGAGCAGGTGGGCGGCGGCGTGCCGGGCCAGACTGGTGGTGAAGAAGCGTTCGAGTGCGGTGCCGGTCCATCCCCCATCCAGCGCGGTTTCGCGGAATCGGGTGATATACTGGCTGGCGGCGCGCTGTTCGGCATCGTCGAGGAGCGCGCGCTGAAAGACATAAGGGTGCGGCGCGTTGAGGATGACGAGCCGTTCGACCCGATCGGGGGCGTGCAGTGCCGCCATCCAGGCGACGGCGCCGCCCCAGTCATGGCCGACGAGCGTGAAGCGATCGATACCGAGTGCATCGGCGAGTGCCAGCAGGTCGGCGACGATGCGATCGGCGGCATAGGCCTCCACCCCGTCGGGCTTGGACGAGCCGGCATAGCCGCGCTGATCGGGGGCGACGACATGATGGTCGCGCGCGAGATCGGGGAGCAGGTGCCGCCAGGTGCGGTGCGATTCGGGAAAGCCGTGGAGCAGGATGATCGGCGGGGCGGCGGGATCGCCCAGGATGACCGTGTCCAGCTCGACACCGGTGGCCAGTGCCACCCTGGTCAGCGGGAAGGGTGGCACCGAATCGTTCATGGATAGCTGACCGTCTTGGGCGTGCCGGGGATTTCGATCCGTTCGGCATCGTCGTCGGGAATCAGGGGAAATTCGCCCGCGGTCCAGGCACGGCGCGCCTCCGTAATGCGGTCGCGACGCGAGGACACGAAATTCCACCAGACATGGCGCGGCGTGGCAAAGGCATCGCCGCCGCACAGCATCGCACGACCGCCGCTGCGCGAGGTGAGGGTGGCGGCAAGGCCGGGGCGCAGCACGTAGAGGCGTTGCGGCTCCAGCGCCATGCCCTCCAGCTCGGCGCTGCCCTCCGCCAGATAGAGCGCGCGTTCGTCCGCCGCGGCGTCGATCGGCACGGAGGCGCCGGGGTCGAGCGATATGTCGGCATAGATGGTGCCGGCATAGGTGGTGGTGGGCGCACGCTGACCCCACAATTCCCCCATGATGACCCGGGCGCGGGCGCCGTGCGCCTCGATCGTCGGCAGCGCGGCGGCGGTGACGTGTTCGAAGGCGGGGTCCATCTCCTCCCGGTCCTCCGGCATGGCGAGCCAGGTCTGGATGCCCGACAGCAGCGCGCCGCCGGCGCGGTCGGCAAAGGGGGAGCGTTCGGAATGGACGATGCCGTGCCCCGCGGTCATCAGGTTGACCGCGCCGGGCTCGATCGTCGCCAGCGTGCCGAGCGAATCGCGGTGGTCGAGGGCACCGCCGAACAGATAGGTGACGGTGGACAGGTTGATGTGCGGATGCGGGCGCACGTCGATGCCGCCGCCGACGGCAAGCTGCGCCGGCCCCATCTGGTCGAAGAACAGGAACGGCCCGACCATGGTGCGTTCCTTCGCCGGCAGGGTGCGATGCACCTTGAACCCGCCGAGATCGTGCGTGACGGGCAGAATGGTCTGAAGGATGACGTCATCAAGCATCGTGCGGTCCCGAACTGTCGGTCGCATCCAGCATGGCGACCAGATCGGCGGGGTAGATCGGCTCTGCCCAGCGATCAATCTCGGCGCGTTCGAACCACCGCCATTCGCGCATCACCTGGCGTTCCAGATCGGTGTGGCCGGCCGGATCGACCACGCAGGTATCAATGTCGATGCGGAAATATCGTTCGTCGGCAAGCACCTGCACGCCCTGCAGGGTCAGGAACTCCACCTCTCGCCGGGCGACTTGGGGGCCGCAATCGGCGGCCAGCCCCACCTCCTCGGCCAGCTCGCGCGCCGCCGCCTGTTCATAGCTTTCGCCCGGATCGACCGCACCGCCCGGCGTCACCCAGAAGGGCGGGCGATCGGGCGGGGTGAAGCGGAACAGCAGCACGCGGTCGCAGCCATCGACCAGCAGGATGCGCGCGGCGGGACGCGTGGCCAGCGAGGCTGCACTCATGCCGCGTCGAGTTCGGGATAGTGGCGGAAAATGCCCTCGGTCGAGAAGGGCAGGCGGCGGTCGCTGGCGAGATAGCGGCGGATGCCGGGCAGGTTCGCCACCCGGTCGCGCAAGGCGACGAGGCCGGGCAGATCGGGCTCCAGCGTCGCCATCCGCCTGGGGAACATGTAGCGCAGGCCCTCGACCAGCTGGAACAGCGAGGTGTCCGCATAGGTCCAGCGGTCGCCGACCAGCCATTCACCGCGGGTGGCCCTGGTCGCGTCCTCGAAATAGGACAGGAACTTGGGCATGCGCTGTTCGCGGAACTGGGTCGCGGTGCGCGCCGCCTCCGCCTTCTGGTCCTCGTAATAGTCCATCATGCCGACCGGGTGGTGCACGTCGTGCACCTCGGCGACCATGTCGGCGATGGTGAGCTGCAACTGGTTGAGCCACATGCGATCGGCCATGCCGCTGGGGGCGAGATCGTGGCGTTCGCCCAGAAACATCAGGATGGCCGCGACCTGGCCGATCACCGTGGTCTCGCTTTGCAGAAAGGGCGGGGCGAAGGGGGCGCGGCCGTCCTTTGCCGCCATGACCTGCATCATCGCGTCGATGCCCTCGGTCCGGGCCGCATCCACATAGGGAATCTCCGCAGCTTCGAGCGCCAGGCGCACGAATTCGCCGCGGCCCTGAATGGAGGGCCAGTACCAGAGCTTATAGGGCATGCATCATTCTCCGGGTGCGCGGGCGCTGATCGCGAGCGCGTGGATCCTGTCTCTCAACAGATCGGCCAGCGCTTGGTTCACCAGACGCTGCCGCCCGACGCGGGAAACGCCTGAAAAAGCAGGTGCTTCGATGGTGACGCGGAAGTGGCTTTCACCGGTGCCGTCATCGCCGAGATGGCCGTGGTGCATCGCGCTTTCATTGGCCACCTCCAGACGGGTGGGGGCAAGCGCCGCGGTCAGGCGGGCGGCGATCTGGTCTGCGACGGGCAGGGCGGGGGCGGTGGCGGGGTCGGTCATCGTTCCTATATAGCCGCTTTTGTTGCAGCGGGGAGCCGGTGAGACGGACGGCGAAGGAGAGTGCGGCACGGCCGGGAGCGCGGTTCCATGGCCGGGTCGAGAACAGCGGCCGTGTTTGCGACGAGCCGGGATGCGCGGAAGCGGGCGAGTTTCGCGCGCCGCCGCTGGAAGGGCCGGGCGGGCGCGATGGGCCGGGGCAGTTCCGCTGGTTCTGCCTGGAGCATGTGCGCGCGTTCAACCAGCGCTACAATTACTTCAACGGGATGACCGCGGACGAGATCCACCAGGCACAGCGACCCTATGCCGGGTGGGAGCGCGAAACGCGCGCCTTTGCCAGCGCAGGGGGTGATCCGGGGCCGCGCTGGTCGGACTTTTCCGATCCGCTGGACGCGATCGCCGCGCGCTATCGCCGCACGCCCGCCGCCGAACGGCAGGACGGCAAGCCGTTGTCGGGCCAGGATCGCGAAAGCCTGAAGACGCTGGGGCTGGCGGCGGATGCGGACCGGCATGCGCTGCGCAAGCGGTACAGCGAGCTGGTGCGGCGCTATCACCCCGATCGCAACGGCGGCGACCGCAGCCAGGAGCGCGAGTTGCAGAAGGTGATCGCGGCGTACCAGCAGCTGCGACAGGCGCCCGCCTTTGCGTGAGGGATCAGTGCCGGACGGTGAGGCGCCGGGCGACGGCGGCCAACTGGTCGGTGGCGGTGTTCCAGCCGGTGTCGAAGCCCATTGCGATATGCTGGTCGCGGGCAATCGCGGTCCAGTGACGGGCGGTGGCGGTGTAGCGCGTGCCGCCGCCCTCCGGCGCGAAGGCATCGATGCGCACCAGAAAGGGCTGGCGCGGCGCCCAGCCGGCGGCGAACGCATCGGTGGCGACGATGCGCCGTTGCGGCAGCACCTCCAGAAAGACGCCCTCGACCGGCATCGCTTCCCCGTCGGGACCGTGGAAGATCATCGAGGAATAGCCGCCGGGGCGCAGGTCGCGCTCGACGATCTCGGCGCGCCAGGGTTCGGGGCAGTACCATTCGGCGGTATGATCGACCCAGGCGCGCCACACCGCCTCGAGGGGCGCGTCGATCAGGCGGGTGATCGACAGGTCGAAACTTTCCTCGGTCATGGCCGTCGATCGCCGACCAGGCCGAAGCGCACGCCCCAGGGGTCCTGCGCGACCAGCGAGAAGCTGCCGCCGGGAATCTCGTCCGGCCCCTGAAGCGGTTGCCCGCCCGCCGCGACGATGCGCGCCAGGGCGGCATCGATATCGGGGACCAGCGTATAGAATTGCCAGCCGGGCACTGTGCCGGGGACGGGGCCCATGACCGCACCGATGCAGGTCGGGCCGTCATGGATGAAGCGATAGTCGCCCAGTTCGCCCATCGGCATCGCCCCCTCCTGCCGCCAGCCGAATTGCTGCGCATAAAAGGTGATGGCGGCGCCGTCGTCGGGGGCGGTCAGCTCGTTCCAGACCATGTGGCCGGGCCGGGCATCGGTGCTGTTCTGGAACGCGGTGGAGTCGTCGGCCACCGGATCCATGACATAGAAGGGCGTGCCGTGCGGATCGGTGAGCAGCGCGATGCGCCCGGCCTGCGGGATCGTGGTAGCCGGCATCAGGCAGGCGCCGCCGCCGTCGACCGCGCGAGCGACCGCGGCATCGGCATCGTCCACCCGGACATAGCCGAACCATCGCCTGCCGTCCTCCATGACCGGCGGGCGGGCGAGCAGGCCACCCACCGCATCGCCGTCGGGAGCGTGGAAGATGCGATAGTCCATGCCGGGCACGCCGCCATCCGCGACGCGCCAGCCCATGACGTCGCCGTAAAAGGCCGCCGCGGCATCGACGTCGTCGGCGATCAGCTCGTACCAGATGAAGGCGCCCATGGTGTCAGCGATCCGCCTGGAAGATCGGCGCGAAGCCGGCATAGATCATACGCCTGCCGTCAAAGGGCATGGGGCCACCCGGCTTCATGCGATCGTCCGTCCGCATCCGCTCGCTCGCCGCATCGCAGGTGGCACGGTCGGGCCAGACGATCCAGGAGAACACCACCGTCTCGTCCTCCTCGGCCAGCACCGCACGGCGGAAATCGGTGACCTCGCCATCGGCCACGTCCTCGCCCCATGCCTCCATGATCGACAGCGCGCCATAGTCCCGGAACATCGGCCATGCGCTGGCCGCCATGTCGCGATACGCTTCCTTGTTCGCGGTGCCGACGGGGACCACGAATCCTTGCAGATACTGTCCGTTGACGCTCGTCATCGTCGCGCTCCTTCGGCTTCGACTCAAAGGCGGCACGATGCTGCGCCCGGCGCCGCGAAAAAGCAACGTGGGGCATGGGGATGCCCACAAGGGTATAAGGCGGGCGGAAACAGCGGCGCGGCGGCGCGTTTGTTCAGCTTCTTCGTGCCGCCGCCGATGCTGACGGTTGAGTCGGGACACGCGCCTGTCCTAGAGCGTTTGGTGCACTTCGTGAGGTTTTGATGACGGACATTCCCAACACCCAGCCTGACAGTCGCGAGACGACGATCATGGACGCGCCGGACAAGATGGTTCGCGTGCGCGACGTGTTCGGCGTGGACAGCGACATGGAAGTGCCGGCCTTTTCCGAGGCGGACGAGCGGGTGCCCGACCTCGACCCCGCCTATGTGTTCGATCCGGACACGACGATGGCGGTGCTGGCGGGTTTCGCCCACAATCGCCGGGTGATGGTGCAGGGCTATCACGGTACCGGCAAGTCGAGCCATATCGAGCAGGTGGCGGCGCGGCTGAACTGGCCGTGCATCCGCATCAACCTGGACGCCCATATCAGCCGCATCGACCTGATCGGTCGCGACGCGATCGTGCTGAAGGACGGGCAGCAGGTGACCGAGTTCCGCGAGGGCCTGCTCCCCTGGGCGCTGCAGACGCCGACCGCGCTCGTGTTCGACGAATATGACGCCGGGCGGCCCGACGTGATGTTCGTGATCCAGCGCGTGCTGGAGACCGAGGGCAAGCTGACGCTGCTCGACCAGAACCGCGTGATCCGGCCGAGCCGCTGGTTCCGTCTGTTCGCGACCGCCAACACGGTGGGGCTGGGCGACACCAGTGGCCTGTATCACGGCACGCAGCAGATCAACCAGGGCCAGATGGACCGCTGGAACATCGTGGTCACGCTGAACTACCTGCCCGCCGCCACCGAGGCGCAGATCGTGCTCGCCAAGTCGGGCGAGTATGACAAGCCGGAAGGCAAGAAGACGGTGGAGAACATGGTCCGCGTCGCGGACATGACGCGCAAGGGCTTCGTCAACGGCGACATCTCCACGGTGATGAGCCCACGTACGGTGATCACCTGGGCGCAGAACGCGCTGATCTTCGGCGATGTCGGCTTTGCCTTCCGCCTGTCGTTCCTGAACAAGTGCGACGAGGCGGAGCGGTCGCTGGTGGCGGAATATTACCAGCGCGTGTTTGGCAAGGACCTGCCCGAAAGCGTGGTCGGGCGGGCTTGAGATGACAAGGGCGGAGGCTTTGGAACGGTTGCACGCGCATCGTACGGACCTGAATGCAATGGGTATCGAACATGTGGCGATCTTCGGTTCCACCGCGCGTGGGGAGGCGAGGGCACACTCCGACCTCGACCTCGCCGTGCGTCTGCGCTCCGATATGCATCTTGGCTGGGATTACTTCACGCTGGATGAGCGCGTAGCGGCGCTGTTGGGCGTGGCTGTCGACATCGTGACGGAGCCGACCGACAGGCCGCGCCTCCAAGCACAAATCGATCGCGACCGCGTCGATGCTTTCTGAGCGAACCCGGTCGCGGCTGCACGACATGATCGAGGATGCCGATCGCATCGCGACGTTCATCGACGGCATGAACCTCGCTGCGTTCGTTGCGGACGAGCGTACGATCTTCGCGGTCGAGCGTCTGCTTCAGCGCATCACCGAAGCTGCCATTCAAATACCTTCGGACGAAGCGGTGTATCTGGGACCGGACGTGCCGGTGGAAAAGATGCGTGCGTTCGGCAACCGCTTGCGTCATGAATATCGCGATGTCGCGCGTAACGTGATCTTCGATCTGGCGCGGATCGAAGTGCCGCTGGTTCGTGCTGCAGCCGAACTTGCCTTGGAAAGCTGATGGCCAACGAAACGCCTTTAGACCGGTTCAAGGCCGTGCTGGCCGGGACCGCGCGTGCGATCGCGGAGCAGCCGGAGGTGGAGCTGGCCTTTACCGCGGATGCGCCAGCGCAGTCGGGCAAGCATCTGAAGGTGCCGATGCCGGCGCGGGCCCTGCCGCCCGAGCAGGTGGCGGAGGCGCGGGGGTTTGCGGACCAGTTCGCGCTGAAGCTCAGACATCATGATACCGCGTTGCATTTGCGTGGGGCGCCGGGGGAGGCGGTGGCGCGGGCGGTGTATGATGCGGTGGAGGGGGCACGGGTCGAGGCGCTGGGCAGCCGCGGCTATGCCGGGATCACCGAGAACCTGGCGACCGCGCTGGACATGCGGCTGCGTTCCGACCCGATCACCCGCGCGCGCAGCGAGGCGGAGGTGCCGCTGTCCACCGCACTGGCGCTGATGGTGCGCGAGCGGCTGACGGGCCTGGAGAGCCCGGCGGCGGCGGCGCCCGCGCTGGCGCTGGTGCGCGAATGGGTGGATGCGCGCACCGATCTGGACGCGCTGGCGCTGGCGATCGACGACCAGCGCGCGTTCCAGACGCTGGCCGCGCGGATGCTGGCCGATCTGGAGCTGACGGAGGCGCCGGTCGAGCCCGAGGATGCGGACGACGGCGGCGACGACGAGGACGGCGAGAACGAGCCGGACAACGAGGAAGGCGACGACAGCGAGGACGAGCAGGACGGCCAGGGCGAGGGCCAGGTCGAGGCGCGCGGCGAGCAGCGCGAGTCGGACGGCGACGATGACGAGGGCGAGCAGCAGCAACAGGACTCGCCCGACGACATGGAGGGCGAGGGCCAGGATGACGGCGAGGAGGGCATGCAGCCGGTGCGCCCGAACCGGCCGCAGCCCGACCTGGCGCCGCAATTCGACTACAAGCCGTGGACGACCCAGTTCGACGAGGTGGTCGCCGCCACCGACCTGTGCGACGCGGACGAGCTGGCGCGGCTGCGCGGCTATCTGGACCAGCAACTGGCGCATCTGCAATCGGCGGTGTCGAAGCTGGCCAACCGGTTGCAGCGCCGGTTGATGGCGCAGCAGTCCCGGTCCTGGGATTTCGACCAGGACGAGGGGATGCTGGACGCGGCACGCCTGGCGCGCGTCGTGGTCAATCCCACCCAGTCGCTGTCCTACAAGATCGAGCGCGACACCGATTTCCGCGACACGGTGGTGACGCTGCTGATCGACAATTCGGGTTCGATGCGCGGGCGGCCGATCGGCATCGCCGCGATCAGCGCGGACATCTTGGCGCGCACGCTGGAGCGGTGCGGGGTGAAGACCGAGATACTGGGCTTCACCACCCGCGCCTGGAAGGGCGGGCAGAGCCGCGAGGCGTGGCTGGCCGCGGGCCGCCCGCCGCAGCCCGGCCGGCTGAACGACGTGCGGCACATCGTCTACAAGAAGGCGGACGACCCGTGGCGGCGCGCGCGCACCAACCTCGGCCTGATGATGCGCGAAGGGTTGTTGAAGGAGAATATCGACGGCGAGGCGCTGGTCTGGGCGCATAGCCGGTTGATCGCGCGGCCCGAGGAGCGGCGCATCCTGATGGTGATCTCCGACGGGGCGCCGGTCGACGATTCGACGCTGTCGGTAAATTCCGGCAGCTATCTGGAGCGGCATCTGCGCCAGGTGATCGGCTGGATCGAGACCAAGAGCCCGGTCGAGCTGATCGCGATCGGCATCGGGCACGACGTGACGCGCTATTATGCGCGCGCGGTGACGATCATGGATGCCGAGCAGCTTGGCGGCACGATCATCGAGCAGCTCGCCGCGCTGTTCGACACGCCGTGACGCGATGATCGACGCGCCGCCCGGCGGCTTTCGCGGGCCGGTGAAACGGTCGATCACCATCGCCGGGCATCAGACGTCGATCAGCCTGGAACCGATCTTCTGGGACAGGCTGGACGCGGCGGCGGCGGCCCGCGGATTGCCGCTGTCGGCGCTGGTCGCGGCGATCGACGCGCGACGGATCACCGAGGCGGACCCGCCGAACCTGGCGAGCGCGCTGCGAAGCTGGCTGATACTGACGGGCGTGGCGGCCTGACATGCACGCGCTTTGGCTGAGCGCGCTGCTGCTGGGGGCGGCGACCGAGCCGTCGGACGCGCGGATCGTCTTCGAGGGATTGCGGATGGATCGCTATCCGGTGCGCGGACGCGACGTGGCGGCGGTACGTGCCGCGCTGGATGCGGCGCGGGTGCGCGACGAGAATGACGGCACGCTGGTCGAGGCGTATACGCATGGTCATGTCCATGGCACATGGACGGCGCCGGCCGGCAAGGATCGCGGCGCGCCATGCCGGCCGGAGACGATCGCCATCCGCTATTCGGCGACGATGCGCCTGCCCTATCTGGACGAGCCCGATCCCCCGCCTGCACTGGCGCAGGCGTGGCAGCTTTATGCCGCCAATCTGGAGGCGCATGAGATGGAGCATCTGGAGCGGATCCGGCGTGCGCTGCCACGGTTGGCGGCGGCGATCGCCGCGGCGCCCTGTGCGCAGGCGGATGCGGCGGGAGCGGCGGTGCTGGAGCAGATCCGCGCCGAGGGCCGCGCCTATGATCTGGAGACGGAGCATGGCAGGTCGGAGGGGGCGGTGTTTCCGCCGCCAACGACACGCCCAGTGGAGCGGGACGATTGACGGCACCGGGGCGCGCGGCCGGAAAGGGCGGCATGGGGGATCGAACGGGCAGGCCGCGTGCGTCGGCGCGGGCGGCGTCGGCCGTCCAGCGACCCGGCGTCGCGCGGCGGTTGCACCGGGGCGGGGGCGCGGGGTGGATGGGCTGGCTGCTGGCGGTGCTGATCGTGCCGGTGGCACTGAGCGGTACGCTGCTGGCGGTGTGGCCAGCCGTGGAGCGGGTGGCCTATCCGACGCGCTTCGCCGCGGCGGGGGCGATCGACCCGGATGCCTGTGTGGTGGCGCTGCATGCCGGCGCCCCGCCGGATCGGCGGATCGTCGCGATGGAGCGCGGTGCGGGCGTGCTGCGCTTCACGACACGCGGCGCGGACGGGGCGGATCGCCTCTTTGCCTGCACCGCGCGCGGGGCGGGTGTGTCGGTGGCCGACGCGACGCACGGTGCCGAGGCGTGGGTGCGGCGGGTGCATGCCGCGCTGGCGGTGCCGTGGGTCGGGCGCGGGCTGGTCGCGGCGGCCGGGCTGGCATTGATCGGGCTGGCCCTGTCGGGGCTGGCGCTGTGGGGCGTGGCGGTCTTTCGCGGCAGCAACGATTGGGCATGGCATCGCTGGCTCGGGCTGGCGGCGGCGCTGCCGGTGCTGGCGATGGCGGTGAGCGGCATGCCGCTGCTGTGGCGCGGGGTCGCGGCGGACGGCGGCGCGGCGCCGCTGGCGCACCCGGCACAGCCGTTGCGCATCGTCGAGGCCCATGCGCTGGCGCTGACCGGCGGTACGGTGGCGCGGGTGGCATGGCCGACCCGCCGCTCGCCCGACTGGCTGGTGACGATCGCGGCGGGGACCGCACGGCAGGTGAAGGTGGCCGACGATACCGGCGGCGCGCTGGCGGCGGTGGCGCGCTCGGACGGGGGCGGCACCGGTGAAGGCGTCGCGGCGTCGCTGCACGGCGTGCGCGGCACCGGATGGTGGCGCCGGATGCTGCTGGCGCTGACCGGGCTGGCGGTGGTGGTGCTGGTGGCGACGGGGTCGGGCAGGCGGACGATCCACACGCGAGAACCGTCTGGTTGAAGCGGCGTTCTCTGCCGCAGGTATCGGAACGTTTCGGGTTTTCCGGGCTGAACGGTTTCCAGCAGGGATTTCCGGGGGCGTTTTGAGTTTTACCGGTGCGATCGGCCTGATCGGACTTTTCCGTTCCTGTTTCCGGTGAATCCTGTAGGATCGAATGGGTTCTGACTTTTCCGGGCGTGATTTGATTGTTTTTGCGTTCCGCCGGGTCGTTTGGAGGGAATATTGGGGGCCGATCTACCCGGACGTCCATTGGGCGCGCAGCTTCTCGGCTATTCCGCACTGATCGATGCCTATCAACTGGAGTGCCCGCCGCCCCGGCGGCTGACCGCGATCGCAGCGGTCGGCCAGAAGACGACCATCATGCGCGAAGGCGTCGAATGGGTGCTGCTGCCGCGTAGCGCGCGGCTGCGCGTTCCCGATGCGCCGATCGAGCATCTGGGTGTGGCACTGAAGCATGAGGGCGTCGACCTGCGGGTCATCGATCGCTTGTTCAGGCGGGATGTTCGCGCGGAACTGGGCGCGTATATAGATGCCAATCGGGCAGGACTCTACACGCGTCGCGCCTGGTTTCTCTACGAATGGATGACCGGAAACCGATTGCCCATCGAAGAGCCCTATGGTGCGCAATATGTGCCGCTGCTCGATCCCAATATGTACATCGGACGGCGCCCGACACGGTCGAGCCGACACAAGGTGGATAATAATCTGACAGGTGAACGCGGCTTTTGCCCGCTGATCCGCCGGACCGAACGGCTGGCGATCGGCAGGGTCGAGCAACTGGTGGCGGAGGCCAAGGCGATCGTCGCAGGCGCGGATCCGGCCGTCCTGCGCCGGGCCGTCGGGTTCATGCTGCTCAACGAAAGCAAGGGCTCCTTCGGCATCGAAGGCGAAACGCCGCCGCGGAACCGGTTGGAGCGATGGGGCCGCCTGATCGCGGAGGCCGGGGGTATAGACCTGAATCTCGATAAGCTGAACGGCCTGCATCGCTCGCTTTTCGATCCGAAGCAGCGGTTCGTGACCTATGGCCTGCGCACGGAACATGGATTCGTCGGTCGGCACGACGATTTCACCCAACCGATACCCGATCACATATCGGCCAGACCGGACGATGTGCCGTCGCTGTTGGACGGGCTGTTCCAGGCCTATGCCTTGTTGAAGAGCAGGCGATACGATCCGGTACTGACCGCGGCGATCATCGGGTTCGGATTCGTCTTCATCCATCCATTTACAGATGGAAATGGCCGGTTGCACCGTTTCCTGATCCAGAAGGCGCTGGTCGACATGAAGTTCAATCCCGACGGGGTCGTTCTTCCCGTTTCGGCGGCGATCCTGCAGGATCTGCTGGGATATCGCGCCGCGCTGGAAGATTATTCGGTACCCACGTTGCAGGGCATCGAATGGGAGCCGGATCAGGACGGCAATGTCAGGGTGACCAACGATACCGCTTATCTCTACCGATATTTCGATGCGACACGCCAGGCGGAGTATCTGCTGGATCGCATCGAACAGACCGTGCGGTTTTCCCTGCCTGCCGAACTGGCGTATCTGCACCGCTTCGACGAGGCCAAGCGGCTGATCGCCCAAGTCGCCGATATGCCGGATCGACTGGTCTCGTTGTTCATACAGTTCTGCAACCAGAATGAAGGCAGGCTGTTGCGGCAGAAACGGGATATTTTCTTTGCAGAACTGACCGATGCCGAGGTGTCGGCCCTGGAAGCGGCGGTGGAGGCGAGCGGGATAGGTGGACTGGCGCATTGAGGGCGTGATCGATCACGTCTTGCCACCGGCATAAATGACGGTATGACGCACCATCCCCGACGGGGGCGCTTAGCTCAGCTGGTAGAGCGGCTCGTTTACACCGAGTAGGTCGGCGGTTCGAACCCGTCAGCGCCCACCATCCCGTCCTATTTCGCGGGCAGCTTTATCTCGAACAACTGGGGCCAGTTCTTGCCGGTGACGTAGATGCGCCTGGCCTGACGGTCATAGGCGATGCCGTTCGCCACCGCGTCCGGATCGGTCGTGCCCGCCTTTGCGACCAGTTCGGCCAGGTCGAGCGCGCCCTTTACCTTGCCGGTGGTGGGGTCGATGCGGACGATGAAGCGGGTCATCCAGACATTGGCCCAGATTTCCCCGTCGATATATTCCAGCTCGTTCAGGTTCTTGAGCGGGCGGCCATTGGCGGTGACATTGAGCGTGCGGGCGACGCGCATGGTGGCGGGATCGAGGAAGCGCAACGCAGGGGTGCCGTCCGACAGGATGATGTGGCGGCCGTCATCGGTCATCGCCCAGCCTTCGCCGGTATAGCGCCACTCGCCCGCGGCCTTTAGGTCGGGCAGCGACCAGCGAAAGCCGCGGCCGCCATGCCAGGTGACGCTGAACAACTGGCGTTTCCACGCGACGATGCCTTCGCCGAACAGGCCGGCGGGCACTTTCGCCTCGCGCAGGGTGCGGCCGGTGGCGAGATCGACCTGGCGGATGACGCTCTGTCCCTCGCGGCCGGTGCTTTCATACAGGCGACCGCCGTCGAACAGCAGCCCTTCGGTAAAGGCGCCGGTGTCGTGCGGGTAGCTTCGCACGAGTTCGGGCCGGACAACAGGGAGTTGCGCGGGCTGGGCGGGGCGGGGCTGGGGGGCGGCCTGAAGAAGCGCCGCGATGACGGGGAGGAGGGCGAGCAGGGGGATCATAGCGTGCGGACCAGGCGGCAGACGCGGGCGATCCAGACGGGGTGGGGGAGGATGCGGGGGCCGCCGATGCGGTCGGGGGCAGGACGGCGAGCGTGTCGGGGCCGGTGCCGAGAAGGCGGGCGAAGAGAAAGCGGCCGGCGGGCTGGGGCAGGAGGATGTCGCGGTTCAGCGCCTCGGCGAAGCGGTCCGGCCCCAGCGGTTCGCACCACAACTCGTCGCCGGCGCGATAGTCGCCGATGCTGGCGGAAACGGTGACCGCGACCATGCCGTCCGCGGGGCAGGGCGGCGAGACGGCGAGCGGGCGGCGGGGGGCGACCGCGCCGCGCGGGCCCAGCAGGGCGGCGACGGGCAGCGTTTCGCGCACCGGCAGCGATACCAGATCGGCGGCGGTGACGCCGAGCGCGGCGGCGATGCGGTTCAGCCAGTCGACCGAGACGGTGCGGGTGCCCATCTCCAGCCGGCCGATCGTCTGCGCAGTGGTCGGTGGCAGGCAGGCGCGCGCGACCTCGTCCAGCGTCAGACCCTTCGCGCGGCGAACCTCGCGGATTGCGGTAATCATGCCCTCTCCCCGGAACCTTGGGGGCCAAGCTGTCCTACAGAGGCGACGTTCTGGCAAGTCCCGCGACCGGACGCACGCTCTGGCGCCGCGGGCGGGCGTGGCGTAACGGCGGCGGACTGCCGCTGGCCCGAGGATCATGCCCCATGCGTTTCGCGATCACCAAATGCCACGGATCGGGCAATGATTTCCCGATGATCGACGCGCGCGACATCATGCTGTCCGACGGTGAATGGGCGGGCGTGGCGCGGGCGCTGGCGGATCGGGCGGGGCCGGTGGGGGGCGACGGGCTGCTGCTGCTGGTGGCGGGGGATGCGCACGCGGCGTTCGGCATGGTGATGCGCAATTCGGACGGCAGTGAGGCAGAGACATGCCTGAACGGGGTGCGCTGCGTCGCGCGGGCGGGGTTCGAGGCGCTGGGGATCGCGGCGGCGACGGTGCGGCTGAAGACGTCGCATGCGGAGGCCGAGCGGGTGAGCGCGCTGGCGCCGGGGGTGTATACGGTGCGCGAACGGGCGGGGCCGGCGGGGCTGGACGTGGCGGCGTGGCCGATGGCGGTCGGGATGGAGCGGGTGGTAGACGCGGCCCTGCCGATGCTGCCGAGCCCGCGGGCGTTCACCGCGGTGAGCATGCCCAATCCGCATCTGGTGACGTTCGTGGAGGCGGTGGACGAGGCGGAGCTGGTCGCAGTGGGACGCGCGTGCGAGGCGGCGCCAGACTGGCTGCCCAACCGGGCGAACGTCTCGTTCGTGGAGGTGCGGGGCGACGCGCTGTTCGTGCGCACGTTCGAGCGCGGCGTCGGCCTGACCGACAGTTGCGGCAGCGCGATGGCGGCGTCGACCTATGCGGCGTGCCTGACGGGGCGGATCGGCTGGGACCGGGAAACGGTGGTGTTCAACAAGGGCGGGCTGGTGCGCGCCGAGGCGGCTGCGGACGGCATGGTGACGCTCTCGGGCAATGCGACCTATGAATGGGCGGGATCGGTGGAGGTCGATCTGGCAAGCGAGCGCGCCTTCGACCTGGTGATTACGCAACGCTTTGACAAAGAATGCGATGCCTGGGAGGCGGCGAAGGTCCGAGCCTACTGAAGCGCCCACGCGCTTCCTATATCGGGGGCGTGTCGATACGCCTTGCCATTCGCGACCAGGTGCGCGGTCTTGTGGGTTCGGGTTCGGTGGACCTGTCGCGGCCGCCGGGCGATCCGGGGCTGTTCGGGCCGGGATCGGCGACCTGGACGGTGCATGGCGACTTCACCGCGATGATGGTGGGGGGCATCTGCTCGCTGCTGGTGCAGATGCTGCACCCCGCGGCGCTGGCGGGCGTGTGGGACCATTCCGACTTTCGCGGCAATATGGGCGGGCGGCTGAAGCGCACCGCGCAGTTCATCTCGGTCACCACCTTCGGATCGACCGCGGCGGCCGAGAGCGCGATCGCGCGGGTGCGGCGGGTGCACGAGCATGTCGCGGGCACGCTGCCCGACGGGACGGCGTACCGGGCGAGCGATCCCCGGCTGCTGACATTCGTGCATGTCGCGGAGGTCGATTCGTTTCTGCGCGGATATCTGACCTATCGCGATCCGGCCTTTCCGGCGGCGCGGCAGGACCAGTATCTGTGCGAGATGGCCATGCTGGCGCGCGCGCTGGGCGCCGAGGACGTGCCGGAGGACCGGGCGGGCGTCGCCGCGTTCCTGGCGGCGATCCGGCCCGAGTTGCGCGTCGATGCGCGGACGCGGACGGTGGCGAAGTTCCTGCTCAACCAGCCCTCTCCCCATCCGTCGCTGGCACCGATGAACGCGATGATGATGGGGGCGGGCGTCGACCTGCTGCCGCCCTGGGCCGCGCGGTTGCACGGGCGGATGCCGGTGGGGCCCGGTCGGCCGATGGTGCGCGCGGGCACGATGGGGATGGGCGCGGTGCTGCGCTGGGCGTTGAAGGCCTGATACCGGCGATTTCGTTGCTATCCCGAAGGTGGTGCCGCGTCGCGCGGGCGGCGGTGCGATGATGGGGCATGAGCGCCAGTCTTCAGCAGGATGACGACCGGGTCATCTATGCACTGATTCGATCGATGTACGATGCGGACGGGGCGGTCCCGTCGCGCCGCGAATGGGAAAGACTGCGCCGCGCCGTCCAGCGGCGGCGTATCCACTGGGGCGTGCGGATCGCGATCTGCGCCGGGGCGCTGGCGGTGACGGTGATTTCCACCGGGCGGCCTTCGCCGGCACCGGTGGCGCGCGCGCCGGTGGCGGTGGTGGCCCCGCCGGTGGTGCCCGTGCCGATCCCGGAAGTGGTGTCGCCTGCGCCGGTGGCGGAGGCACCGGTGCGGGTCGCGCGGGCCGATCCGGCGGCGGTGCGGCGGTGGCGGGCGCGGGTAAAGGCGTGGCGGGCGCGTGCCCGCGCGCGGCGTGCGCTGGCCGCGCAGGCCGCGGCGCCGGCAATCGAGGCGGTGGCACCGGTGGCGGTAGCCGCCGCAGTGCCGGCGGTAGTGGACAACAGGCGGCCGATGACGGTCGCGGCGGTGCGATCGACCCTGCCCGTGCAGGAGAGCGACCGGCCATCAGGGGAGGATAGCAGCCATGACGCGAACCGCGCGGCAACCGGGCCGGAGGGCCGTGAAAAGGAAGCGCTGGATGCGATCCGCACGCTCAGGCTGCGCTGAAATGCGGATCGGCGTGCTGCTGGTTGCCGCGTCGCTGTACGCAGCGCCGGCGGCGGCGCAGGAGGTTCTGCCCTATCCCGCGGTGCCCGAGACGGACGATGGCGGGGGGATGGAGCCGCAGGTGCGGCCGATGCCGGAGACCCTGCGCCCGGCGGCGGGGACCGAGATCACGCTGGGCGCGGCGACCTGGGACGGGCGGTTCGGGGGAAGGACGGGCAACACCATCTCCGCCGTGCTGCTCAATGTCCGCCAGCGGCTGGGGCCGCTGCGCATCGATGCCACGCTGCCCTGGATGCGCATCCGCAGCCAGTCGACGATCTTTACCGGGATCAACGGGACGCCACTGGTGGTGGGACCGTCGATCCCGATGACGCGGCCGCGGCGGCAGGGCCTGGGCGACCTGACGCTGGGCGCATCCTGGCTGGCGGCGGCGCAGGACGCGGCGGGGCTGGACATCGACCTGTCGGCAAGGGTGAAGCTGCCCACGGCCGCGGATTCGACCCAGTTGTCGACGGGCAAGACCGACTATGCCTTTGGCGTGGAGGTGGCGCGAACGATGGGCGCGGTGACGCCGGTCGCACGGATCAACTACCGCGTGTTCGGCGACCCCACCGGCTGGACGATCCGCGACGGCATCGCGACCTCGGTCGGTGCGTCGGTGGCACTGCCGGGGCAGGGCATCTTCCTGCTGTCCTATGACTATGCCGAGCGGACCAGCCGGTTCATCCGGCCGGCGCACGAGATCGTCGGCGGCGCCTCCGCACCGATCGGCAACCGGTTCCGGTTGACCGCCTATGCCAGTGGCGGCCTGTCGTCGGGGGCGGCGGCGTTTTCGACGGGGGTTTCGCTGACGCTGGTGCTGTCGAACGCCCGGCAGTGAAGGGTGCTCAGGCCGACGTCAGCGGCTCGGTGGGCGCAGCGAGGATGGTGGTCAGCGTCGCCTCCGCCCATAGGGTCAGGCGCACCGGATCGTCGTTGCCGGCGGGGGGATGGACGAGCCCGGCATCGGCCAGCGCCCGCAGCCAGCGCAGCGTGACGGCGGGCGTGTAATCCAGCCGGTCGGCAATCCGGGCAAGGGTGAGCGGCCGGTGGCCCTGATGAAAGAGCAGCAGCAGGATCTCCGCCGGGGCGCCGGAGAAATAGGGCGCACCGAGCGCCATCCGCCCCGCCAGCAACATGCCGATCGCGCGCCCGGCAATCGCCCGGCTGTCCGCGAACACGGGTGGTGACGGCGCGACGCGGTGGGCGGTGCCGATCAACTGGCGCCCGCCAAGCCCGTCCGGCGCCATCGCGACATGCACCTGGACGCGAACATAGCTGTTGTCGGGCCGGCGATAGCGCTTGGTGATGCGAAACGCCTCGTTGCGGTCGTAGAGCCGGTCCAGCAGCGTGCGGTTGCCGGTGCGGTCGTCGGGATGCGTCAGGTCGAGCATCGACCGGCCGATCAGCGCCGCGCGCGGCCAGCCCATCAGCGCGACATAATGGTCGTCGACATTCGTGAACCGTTCGAACCGGTCGAGAACGCTGGATGCGACGACCTCCCCCTGGTTGTGCATGTGCCCCTGTTCTGCCCGTTGGCGATGATCCGCTGCCTAGCCGCCCGACCGGGCGGGGAAATATCATAGGTAAGTTTCGCTGGCTCTGTTTTTCACCGTTGCGGTTCGTTTGTTGGATACTTCCCCATGGATGCTGAGTACATAAGGGGAACATCGAGGCGGGGCGATGAGGGGGGCGGGAGATGGACGAGCTGATCGCGCGGAGGGACGGCACGCTTTTGCGACGCGCGGCGCCCAAGGGGGGCAGGACGGGCTGGACGAAGGCGAAGCGCAAACGCTTCCTGGATGTGCTGTCGGCGACGTGCAACCAGACCAGCGCGTTGAAGGCGGCGGGGGTGGCCAAGTCGACGCTGTACGCGCTGAAGCGGCGCGACGGGGAGTTTGCGCGCCTGTGCGGTGAAGCACTCGCCTTTGGCTATGACCAGTTGGAACAGGAGCTGGTGGCGCGCGCGCTGGGCCAGATGACGAGCGACCACAATCCGGAAGAGATCGGCGAGGGTGAGGGGAGCGCGCTGCCGGAGTTCGACCCGGTGCTGGCGATGCAGGTGCTGAAGCTGCGCGACGGGCGGGGCGGTGCCGGTGTCGGTGCCGGTGCCGGGCGCAAAGGGGCGGCGCCGCCGTCGCAGCATGAGCATGACGTGATGCTGCTCAAGCGGATCGATGCGATCGCCCGGCGCGTGGAACGGGCGCAGGCAGGCGGGCGTGCATGAGCCGGGGGCAGGACTGGGTGCGGGCGGTGGCGGCGCTGCCCGTGGGCGAGCGGTGGCGCGAGATCCTGACGCTGCCGCCCGAGCATCGTGCCGCGGTGCTGCGCGACTTCGCGGTGTGGGCGGAGCCGGGGCAGTTGCCGCCGCATGACGACTGGGCGGTGTGGCTGATGCGCGCCGGGCGCGGTTTCGGCAAGACGCGGGCGGGTGCGGAATGGGTGGTGCAGGTGGCGCGGGGCGACCCGGAGGCGCGGATCGCGCTGGTCGGCGGCACCATGGCGGATGTGGAGCGGGTGATGATCGGCGGCGAAAGCGGCCTGCTGGCCTGTGCGCGCAGTGCCGATGGCGCGGTGTGGAAGCGCAGCGAACAGGCGGTGCACTTTGCCAGCGGGGCGGTCGCCTATGGCTATTCGGCGGAAGCGCCCGAGGGGCTGCGCGGGCCGCAGCATCATGCGGCGTGGTGCGACGAACTGGGCAAGTGGCGCAACGGCGACGTGGCGTGGGACAATCTGGTGATGGGCATGCGGCTGGGCGAGCGGCCGCGGCTGGTGGTGACGACGACGCCGCGCCCGACCGTGCTGATGCGCCGGGTGATGGCCTTGCCGCAACTGGTCGAGACGCACGGTACGACGCGGGACAATCCGTATCTGCCCGACAGTTACCGGGCGATGATGGAGGCGTCCTACGCCGGCACGCGGCTGGGCCGGCAGGAACTGGACGGCGAGATGGTCGAGGAGGTGGAGGGCGCGCTGTGGAGCCGTGCGCTGCTCGACCGGCAGCGGGTGCAGGGGATGCCCGAGCTGGTGCGCGTGGTGGTCGGCGTCGATCCGCCGGCCGGGATCGGCGGCGATGCGTGCGGGATCGTCGCGGTCGGGCTGGGGCGGGACGGGCACGGCTATGTGCTGGCGGATGCGAGCGTTGTCGGTGCCTCGCCCGATGGCTGGGCACGGGCGGTGGCGGCGTGCGCGGAGCGGGTGGGCGCGGACCGGGTGGTGGCGGAGGCGAACCAGGGCGGCGCGATGGTGGAAAGCGTGCTGCGCGCCTGCGAGGCGACGCTGCCGGTGAAGCTGGTCCATGCCCGCCACGGCAAGGCGGCGCGGGCGGAGCCGGTGGCGGCGCTGTTCGAGGCGGGGCGGGCCTTTCACGTCGGCGCGCTGGATGCGCTGGAGGATGAACTCTGCGGGCTGCTGGCGGCGGGGGGCTATGCCGGGCCGGGACGCTCGCCGGACCGGGCGGACGCAATGGTGTGGGCGATGACCGAGGTGATGCTGCGCGGGCGTGGGGGCATGCCCGGGGTGCGGGTGGTTTGAGCGTAACGCCCTCTCCCCTGCGGGGAGAGGGAGGGGCCCGTCGCGAAGCGATGGGAGGGTGAGGGGGTGCCAAGCAGGGGTGGCGTTTGGGGCGGCCCCTCACCCTCCCCACGGCTTGCGCCGCGGGTCCCCTCCAGCATCAGGTCGCCCATGCCCCCGGCATGGGCTGAACAGCGCGGGGCGCTGTTCACCTGATGCTCCCTGGAGGGGAGAGGGCATGCTGTAACAGGAGATTCAGATGCGGATGTTTGGACGTCGGCCCGCGCGGGGGGCGGCGCGGCCTTTGCTGGGGCAGGGGTGGGCGCGGTCGGGGGTGCCGATCACGGGGGGCGGGGCGCTACCTTACGAGACGCAGGTGCGCGAGGGCTATGCCCGCAACGCGGTGGCGCAGCGGGCGGTGAAGCTGGTTGCGGGCGGGGTGGCGGATGTGCCGCTGGTCGCGGGCGATCCGGCGCTGCTGGCCCTGGTCGCGGCGCGCAGTGCGGGACAGTCGCTGCTGGAGACGGTGGCGGCGCAGATGCTGCTGCACGGCAATGCCTATGTGCAGATCCTGCGCGACGGCGAGGGCAATGCGGCGGAACTCTATGCGCTCCGGCCCGAGCGGGTGAGCGTGGAGGCGGATGCGGGCGGATGGCCGGCGGCGTACACCTACCGCGTGGGCGCGCGCAGCCACCGGCTGGGGGCGGACCCGGTGCGGCCGCATGTCATCCACCTGAAGGCGTTCCATCCGCTGGACGATCATTACGGGCTGGGCTGTCTGGGCGCGGCGGCGGGCGCGATCGGCATCCACAATGCGGCCGCCGCCTGGAACCGGGCGCTGCTGGACAATGCGGCGCGGCCGTCGGGCGCGCTGGTCTATGATCCGGGTGACGGATCGGTGCTGAGCGCGGAGCAGTTCGAGCGGTTGCGCGCCGAGATGGACGGCTTTGCGGGGGCGGGCAATGCCGGGCGGCCGATGCTGCTGGAGGGCGGGCTGAAATGGCAGGCGATGAGCCTGTCGCCCGCCGACATGGATTTCGTCGGCTGCAAGGCGGCGGCGGCGCGGGAGATCGCGCTGGCCTTTGGCGTGCCGCCGATGCTGCTCGGGCTGCCGGGCGACAATGCCTATGCCAATTACCGGGAGGCCAATCGCGCGCTGTTCCGCCTGGCGGTGCTGCCGCTGGCGACGGCGATCCTGTCCGGCCTGTCGCAAGGGTTGGCGGGATGGTTCGCGGATGCCGCGCTGGCGGTCGACCTGAACCGCGTGACCGCGCTGGCCGAGGAGCGGCAGGCGCTGTGGGCGAGCGTGTCGGCGGCCGATTTCCTGAGCGCGGAGGAGAAGCGGCATCTGGTGGGGCTGGCATGACGCTGGCGTTCGCGGGCTATGCGGCGGTGTGGGACCGGGTGGACCGCGCGGGCGACGTGATGCGGCGCGGCGCCTTTGCCGGGGCGGGGCCGGTGCCCTTGCTGTGGCAGCACCGGGGCGATGCGGTCGGGCGGATCGACGGGTTGCGCGAGGATGCGACCGGGCTGTGGACCTGGGGGCGGATCGACGATCCGGCGCTGGCGCCGCTGGTGCGCAGCGGGACGGTGGCGGGACTGTCGGTGGGATACCGGCCCGGGCAGGTGATGCAGGGCGCGCGGCGCGCGATCCTGGCGGCGACCCTGGTCGAGGTGAGCGTAGTCGCGGTGCCGATGCAGCCGCTGGCGCGGATTTACGAAGTTTCTTGTGGGGGAGTGGAATGATGGACGTGATCGAACGGCCGGTGCTGGACGGGGCGAGCGCCAAGCGGGACGGCGCCTTTGCCGGCTTCGTGCGGACGGGGGCGACGGTGGAGCTGAAGGCGTTCACCGGCACGACCGGCGATGCGGGCGGCTATGCCGTGCCGCGCGAGATCGATGCGACGATCGATGCGGTGCTGAAAAGCGCCTCGCCGATCCGGGGCATCGCCAATGTGGTGAAGGTGGGGTCGGCCGGGTATCGCAAGCTGGTGACGACGGGCGGCACGCCGTCCGGCTGGGCGGGCGAGACGCAGGCGCGGCCGGAGACGGGCACGCCCGTCTTTGCCGAGATCGCGCCGCCGATGGGCGAGCTGTTCGCCAATCCGTCGGCCAGCCAGGCGATGCTGGACGATGCCGCCTTCGACGTGGAGCAATGGCTGGCGGGCGAGATCGCTGCGGAGTTCGCGCGCGCCGAGGGGGCGGCGTTCGTGGACGGCGACGGGGTGAACCGGCCGCGCGGCTTCCTGCGCGCGCCGATCGCGGCCACGGGCGATGCGGCGCGGCCGTTCGGGACGCTGCAATATCTGGCAAGCGGCACGGCGGGCAATTTCGGCGCGGACGCGGGCGAGCGCCTGATCGATCTGGTGCAGATGCTGCGCGCGCCGTACCGGCAGGGGGCGTGCTTCGTGATGAACGCGGCGACGGTGGCGCGCATCCGCAAGCTGAAGACGCTGGACGGACGCTTCCTGTGGGCGCCCGGGCTGGTCGCGGGCCAGCCGGCGACGCTGCTAGGCTATCCGGTGGTGGAGGCCGAGGACATGCCCGACATCGCCGCCGATGCCCCGGCGATCGCGTTCGGCAATTTCCGGGCGGGCTATCTGGTGGCGGAACGATCGGAAACCGCGATCCTGCGCGATCCGTACACGAACAAGCCGTTCGTGACCTTTTACGCGACCAAGCGGGTCGGCGGATGCGTGAGCGATTCTCAGGCGATCAAGCTGATGCGCTTTTCGGCGAACTGAGCCGGGAAAAGGCGGGGCAGCCGACAAGGGGCTGCCCCGTAGTTCAGGGAGGAAGCCGAACCACACAGGGGGGAGGTGGAACGGCTGGGCCGATGTCCGAGGGGGTCGGGCAGCGGCCGACTCACCCTTTGGCGGTAAACTGTGACGTCCATGTGTCGCTGTGTTGCCGCCATGTTTCCGGAAGGATGCAAAATAATGATCCAGGGACTGGCGGCGTTGCCGGCGGCGGCGGTGGCCGCGGCGGCCGGCGCGGTGGCGGAGCGCGTCCACCGCGCCGGCGTGGAGCCGGCGATCGCGGCGGCGGCGGTGACGGCTGCGGAGGATTTCTGCGGCCGCGTGCTGATCGCGCGCGATGCGGTGCAGGTGGTGGAGGCGGGCGGCGGCTGGCAGGCGCTGGTCCATGGACCGGTGCGCGGCATTGCGGGCACGCATCCCGTCGACATCGATGCCGGCGGCACCGGCTGGGTGCGCGTGGGGGCGCGCACCACCGTGCGGTACCAGGCGGGGCTGGCGGAGGACTGGGCCGCGCTGCCGCCCGGAATCGTGCAGGGGATCGCGCTGTTCGGCGCGGTGCTGGCGACGGACGGCGCCGATGCGCCGTTGCCCACAGGGGTGACGGCCCTGTGGCGGCCGTGGCGGCGGGTGCGGATCGGCCGGGCATGAGCGCGCGGGAGGCGGTGGGGCGCGGCGTGCTGGCGGCCTTGCAGGGGATGGCGGGATGCCCGGTATTCGATGCGGCACCGGCACGCGCGGGGGTACCCTTTGGGGTGGTGGGCGAGCCGGTGCTGCTGCCCTGGCCGGCGAGCGGCGTGGAGGGGTGGGAAGCGCGCGTGACGCTGGTGCTGAGCGACGAGGGCGAGTGGCCGGTGCGGCTGCGCACGCTGGCGGCGGCGGCGGAGGGGGTGGCGCTGCCGAGCGTGATCGAGGGGTGGCGGGTGGCCGGCTGGCGGCTGGTGCGCAGCCGCATGGTGCGGGGCAGCGGCGGGCGCTGGACGGCGACGCTGGAATGGGTGGCGCGGGTGTTCCGCGCCGAACGCTAGAGGGAGAGGGACATGGGGATCGAGAAGGGCAGCGCGTTCCTGTTGAAGGTGGGCGACGGGGCGATGCCGCCGGCCTTTGCGACGGTGGCGGGACTGCGCACGACGCAGCTGAGCGTCAATGGCGAGGCGGTGGTGGTCACCAGCAAGGATTCGGGCGGCTGGCGCGAACTGCTGTCGGGCGCGGGCGTACGGCATGTCAGTGTGGCGGGCGCGGGCGTGTTCACCGGATCGGCAGCGGAGGCGCGGCTGCGCGGCCATGCCCTGGCCGGCACGATCGACACCTATCGGCTGAGTTTCGAGGGGGGCGAGACGATGACCGGACGGTTCCTGGTGACGCGGCTGGACTATGCCGGGGATTTCAACGGCGAGCGGTCCTACACGGTGGCGCTGGAAAGCTCCGGCGCGGTGGTGTCGGCATGAGGGGCGCGAATCCGATACGGGGCGAGGCCGCTTTGCGGGTCGGCGGGGCCGAACTGGTGTTGCGGCCATCCTTCCAGGCGCTGGTCGCAGCGGAGGGCGAGTTGGGGTCGCTGTTCGCGCTGGTCGAGAAGGCGGCGGAGGGCGGGCTGTCGCTGGGCGAGATCGCCGGACTGTTCTGGCACTGTCTGCGCGAGGTGCCCGAGGGGGTGACGCGCGAGCGGCTGGGCGAGGCGCTGGTCGAGCTGGGGCTGGCGGCGGTGGCGCCGATCCTGAAGCGGCTGCTGACGCAAATCCTGGGCGGGCGGTGAGTTTCGCCGAGCGGGCGGGGCGGCTGGCAGGAATGGCGGGGGCGGTGCTGGGCTGGCCGCCCGACCGCTTCTGGGCGGCGACGCCGGCGGAACTGGCGGCGGTGGTGCGCGCGGTGACCGGCGAGGCGGAGGCGCCGGTCGATGCCGCGACGCTGGGGCGGATGCGGGAGGCATGTCCGGATGGATGAATTCGACGAGATGACGGCGCGGGTGCGGCTGGACCGGCACGCCTTTGCCGAGGAGGTCGCGGTGATGCGGCGCGAACTGGCGGACGGGCTGGGTGATGGCGCGGAGCGGGGTGCGCGCGTGGTGGAGGCGGCGCTGCTGCGCGCGGTACGGACGGGGAAGTTCGGGTTCGAGGACCTGAAGGCGACCGCGCTGTCGGTGCTGGATGCGATCGCGGCGGCGGCGGTGAAGGCGGGCGTCGAGGCGATCGGGGCCGGTGCGGGGGGCGGCGGGTTGCTGGCCGGGTTGGGGGCGCTGGTACGCGGCCTGCCGGGGCGGGCGACCGGTGGGCCGGTGACGGCAGGACGCGGCTATCTGGTGGGCGAGCGCGGGCCGGAACTGTTCGTGCCGACGGGGCAGGGGCGGGTGGAGCCTTTGGCCGCGGGCGGGGTGCGCGAGGTAAGGGTGGCGATCAGCGTGCAGGCGGGGGCGGGGGAAGCGCCGGTGGCGCTGGCGCGGTCCGGGCGGCAGGTGGCGCGGGCGGTTCGGGCGGCTTTGGGGGAGAATTAGGGGTGTTGCGTTTGGGGCGGCCCCTCACCCTCCCATCGCTGGCGCGATGGGCCCCTCCAGCATCGGGTGAACAGCGCCCCGCGCTGTTCAGTCCATGCCGGGGGCATGGACGACCCGATGCTCCCCGAGGGGGAGAGGGGTTTGGTGGTGCCCTCTCCCCTCCGGGGAGAGGGTTGGGTGAGGGGTCGCCAAGCAGAGCTGCGCTTTCGTTAGGGGAAACACATCATGGGCTGGAATCTGTGCAGCGCCCGCGTGGAACAGCGGGGGGACGTGATCTCGCGGTTCGATCCGCGGTTCTGGACGGTGAATTTCCCGCGGCCGATGATGGCGTCGGTGGTGACGGCCGCACCTGATGCGCTGCGGGTGGATGCGGTGTTCTACAAGGCGGACGATCTGGCCGGGTTGATCTGGGAAGCGGAGGACCGTTTCGATCATCCGTTGCTGGCCTACGCAACCGAGCGGGATTTTCGCGGGTGCCGGTTGTCGTTCCGGTGGCGGTCGGGGGGCGTGCGGGCGCTGGATGCGGTGAACGGTCCGGTACTGACCATCGAGGGGCGCGATGCGGCAGGCCGGATGCGGGCTTGGTATGTGCGGCTGTGGAACTATGCGGTGGGGACGCGCGAGGACGCGGTCGTATCGATCGACTTCGCCCGCGTCGATGGCGGGTTCCTGTTGCCGGGCGAGGCGGACCCGGTGTGGGCGGGCGATGTCGACCGGATGTTCGTGTCGCTGGTCGCGCCGGGCTATACGGGGGCGGATGCGCCGCTGGCCGCGCCGGCCGAGGGATGGGTGGAGCTGACCGGCATCGCCTGTGACGGACCGGGGGCGGTGATCGCGATCGGCGATGCGGTGCTGCCCGAACATGATTGTCGCATCGCCAGCGGCTATGACGACAGCTACAATCTGACGCCGGCACGGTTGCTGCGCAATGCGCTGCACCTGGGGTATCGCGGGGCGATCACCCATTATGTCGGCATGAGCCATTATTTCCGGCTGGAGGCGCTGGGCGGGGGATTTTACGCCAGTCTGGCGGGTGGCGTGCTGAACGCGCCCTGCGTTGCATGGCACCGGGCGTTCGCCGCTGAGGCGCGGGCGCTGGGATACGGCATCATCTGGTCGCTGTCCTACGAACTGTTCGATGCGCATTGCTGGAACGACTGGAAACAGCGCGCGAGCGACGGCAGCCCGGCGCTGACCGGATGGGTGCCGCCATCGACGCTGCTGAGCCCGGCGCATGACGGGGCGATGGGGTATCTGCGGGCGGTGGCGGCGGCGTTTCTGGCGATCGGCACGGCCGCCGGGCTGGCCCCGCGGTTCCAGGTGGGGGAGCCGTGGTGGTGGGTGCAGCCCGATGGCGCGCGGCCGTGCCTCTATGACGCGGCCGCCATGGCGGCGTTCGCGCCGGTGGCGATGGACAGCATCCGGGGCGCCAAGACCGAGGCGCAGAAGGCGACGCTGGACCGGGCGGGGGCGTGCCTTGCCGCCTCCACCGCAGCGCTGTGCGCGGTGGCACGAGGCGCGGCGCCAGGGTGCGAGACGCTGCTCCTCACCTATCTGCCCACCGTGCTGGATGCCGCCGCGCCGGAGGCCAAGCGCGCGAACATGCCGGTGGGGTGGGCGAGCCCGGCATTCGATGTGCTGCAACTGGAGGATTATGACTGGGTGACGGAGGGGGACAGCGCCTCCACCCGTGCCGGGATCGCGCTGGCGGAGGCGCGGCTGGGCTATCCGGCAGAGCGGCAGCATTACCTGTCGGGCTTCGTGCTGCGGCCCGACCAGCGCGCGCAATGGGGATTGATCGATGCCGCGGCGCAGGCCGCGCGGGCGCGCGGCGTGGCGGACGTGGTGCTGTGGGCGCTGCCGCAGGTGATGCGCGACGGCTTCGTACACTGGAAAGGGGAGGACGGGGTGGAAGCGTTCGACGACGTGATGTTCCCGCTGGCGCTGGGGCGCGATGCGGAGGTGTCGCCCGGCTTCTCGACATCGGTCGTGACCAGTGCGGGCGGGCACGAGACGCGCAATGCCGCCTGGGCGGAGGCGCGGACGCAGTATGATATCGGGCCGGGGGTGCGATCGGAAGCGGACATCGTCGCGTTGCTGGCGTTTTTTCGCGCAAGGCTGGGCCCGGCGCGCGGGTTCCGCTTGCGCGATCCCTTCGACCATGACGCGGTGGGAGTGACGATCGGTACCGGCGACGGGCGGGCCCGGCGCTTCGCGCTGGTCAAGGCTTACGGCGGGCAGCAGCGGCGAATCACCCGGCCGGTGGCGGGCACGGTGTCGGTCAGCGTCGACGGCCGGGCGGTGGCGGGGTTCGCGCTGGAGCCGGGCGGCTGGGTGGTGCTGGACACCGCGCCGGTGGCGGGCGTGCGGGTGCGCGCCAGCTTCACCTTCGACGTGCCCGTGCGCTTTGCCGAGGACAGGCTGAGCGTGACGCGGGCGACCTTTCTGGCGGGGGCGGCGGCGGCGGTGCCGCTGGTCGAGGTGCGTGAGGCATGAGCGGCGACCGGGTGGTGACGCGCGTGCTGTGCTGGCGGCTGGAGCGGCGCGACGGGGTGACGATCGGGCTGACCGCGCATGACCGCGACCTGGTGCTGGACGACCTGATCTACCGCGCCGCGCCGGGACTGGTGCCCTCCGCGATCGTGCGGGGTGATACGCTGGAGCCGGAGAGCATGGAGGCGAGGGGCGCGCTGACCAGCGATGCGATCACCGAGCGCGACCTGCTCGCCGGGCGATGGGAGGGCGCGCGGGTGGTGGCGTTCGCGGCGGACTGGACCGGCGAGCGCGCGCCGGTGCCGCTGGGCGAGGGGCGGATCGGCGCGGTGTCGCTGGAAGATTGCGGGTTCGGTGCGGAACTGCGCGCGGCGAGTGTGGTGCTGGAGCGGGCGGTGGTCGAGGAAACCTCGCCCGAATGCCGGGCGGAGCTGGGCGATGCGCGGTGCCGGGTGGCGATGGCGGGGCGGCGGCGCTTCGCAACGGTGACGGCGGCGGAGGGCGCGCGGGTGACGGTGGATGCGGTCGAGCCGGTGGCGGACGGCTGGGGCGGCGGGCGGCTGCGCTGGTTCGGCGGAAACAATGCCGGGCTGGAGGCGGCGGTGGCGCGGTCCGCGGTCGATACGCTGTGGCTGCGTGGCGCCCCGGCGTTTGCGGTGGTGCCCGGTGCGCTGGTGGAGCTGGTGGAGGGGTGTGACAAGTCGCTCGCCACCTGTGCCGGACGGTTCGGCAATGCCGTGAACTTTCGCGGTGAGCCGTTCCTGCCGGGAATCGACCTGCTGACCCGGTATCCCGGCGCATGAGCGGGGTGGCGGCGACGGCGCGGGCGCTGGTGGGCGCGCGGTTCCGGCTGCACGGGCGCGATCCGGCGGATGGGCTGGACTGTGTGGGCGTGGTGGCGTGCGCGACCGGGCTGGCGGTGCCGACGGGCTACGCATTGCGCGGCGGCGTCGCGGCGCGGGCGACCCGCTGGCTGGATGCGCATCTGGTGCGCAGCGACGATGGCGGGCCGGGCGAGGTGCTGCTGCTGCGCGCCGGGCCCGGGCAGTTGCATCTGGCGGTACGGGTGCCGGGCGGCATCGTCCACGGCGATGCGGGGCTGCGGCGGGTGGTGGAGCGGCCGGGGCCGGTGCCGTGGCCGATACTGGGTGGATGGCGCGTTCGGGGGGACGGGAATGGCGACGTTGGTGCTGGGGGCGGTGGGATCGGCGATCGGGGGACCGATCGGCGGCGCGCTGGGGGCGATGCTGGGCAATGCGGTGGACCGCGCGGTGCTGGGCCCGGCACGGCGGCAGGGGCCGCGGCTAACCGAGTTGCAGGTGCAGACATCGTCCTATGGCACGCAACTACCCCGGCTGTTCGGAACGATGCGGGTCGGCGGCAC
Organism: Sphingomonas sp. NY01; assembly: GCF_038809135.1. Classification (NCBI taxonomy): domain Bacteria; kingdom Pseudomonadati; phylum Pseudomonadota; class Alphaproteobacteria; order Sphingomonadales; family Sphingomonadaceae; genus Sphingomonas; species Sphingomonas sp. NY01. The sequence goes on from NZ_CP101722.1 coordinate 343,465, forward strand.
GGTGATCTGGTCGACCGACCTGATCGAGACGCGCGGGGGTAGCCGGGGCGGCAAGGGGCGGCCGGCGACCGATACGTACAGCTATGCCGCGAGCTTTGCGGTGGCGTTGTCGGCGCGGCCGATCCGCCGTGTCCGGCGGATCTGGGCGGATGGACGGCTGCTGAGGGGCGCGGGGGGTGACTTCAAGACGGCGACGGGATTCCGGCTGTACCTGGGCGGCGAGGATCAACCGGTCGATCCGGCGATTGCCGCGGCCGAAGGGGCCGCCGCGCCGGCGCATCGCGGGCTGGCCTATGCGGTGTTCGAGGACATGGCGCTGGGCGACTATGGCAACCGCATCCCGCAACTGACCTTTGAGGTGGAGGCGGATGACGGGCCGGTTTCGGTCGGTGTGATCGTACGCGCGCTGGCGCCCGAGGTGACGGGGGCCGCCGCGCTGCCGCTGGGCGGGTTCGCAGGCAGCGGGGGCAGCGTGCGCGCGGTGCTGGAGGTGCTGACCCAGGCGGGTGGCGGCTGGTGGGCGGGGCTCGACCTGCGCGACGGTGCGGGGGCGCCGGTTACGGTGACGGATGCGGGTGTGCGCGCCGGGAACCGGGCGGCGGGCGGGCGGCGGCTGGCGGCGGACGACAGCGTACCGGTGCGCGCGGTGGTGGCGCATCACGATCCAGCGCGCGACTATCAATTGGGCGTGCAGCATGCGCGGCGGCCGGGCAGCGGCGTGTGCGAGGTGCGGCTGGACCTGCCCGCGGCAATCCCGGCGGGGGAGGCCAAGACGCTGGCAAACGCACTGCTGGCGCGGGCGGAGGGCGCGCGGATGCGGCGCACGGTGACGCTGGACGCGGACCATATGGGCATCGGTGCGGGCGACACGGTGCGGATCGCGGGCGAGGACGGCGTGTGGCGCGTCACCGAAGCGGCGGTGGAGGCGATGGTGGTGCGGCTGGAACTGGTGCCGCTGGTCCCGGCCGGCGTGGCGCTGTCCGCCGCATCCGGCCGGCATGTCGGCGCCGCGGACCGGGTCGCGGGGGCGACGCGGCTGGCGGTGTTCGAGACGCCGGCGCTGGACGATGCGGTGCTGGCCGCGCCGCGGCTGACGGCGGCGGCGGCGGGGGGCGCGGGATGGCAGTCCGCCAGCCTGCACTACAGCCTGGACGAAGGGGCAAGCTGGATGGCGGCGGGGATGACCGCAGCGCCCGCGGTGATGGGGACGATCGTGGCGCTTTCGCCCGGGGGATCGGCGGCGCTGGTCGATGACCGGGCGGCCCTTGTCGTCCATGTCGAGGGGCGGTTGCACGATGCCGATGATGCGGCGCTGGACGGGGGCGCGAACCTGGCGCTGCTGGGGGACGAACTGATCCAGTTCGCGCGAGGCGCTGCGGCCGGTGGCGGGCGCTGGCGGCTGGAGGGGCTGCGTCGTGGCCTGCGGGGTACGGAGGCGGCGATCGGCCGGCAGCGGCCCGGCGACCGCTTCATCCTGCTGGAGGCGGGCGCGGCGCGGACGATCGACCTGCCCGTCGCGGCGCTCGGTCGCCGGGTGGACGTGATGGCGCACGGGGTGGGTGACGGCATCGAAGGGGTGACCGCCAGCGTGCTGATCACGGGCGCCTCCGTCCGGCCGCCAATGCCGGTCGGCGCGCGTCAGCACAGGCTGGCGGACGGACGGGTGGCGATCGCCTGGACACGCCGCAGCCGGGCGGGTTGGCGCTGGCTGGACGGTGTCGACGTGCCGCTGGGCGAAGAGCGCGAAGCCTATCGGGTGAGCGTGAACGGAACGGATGTGGACACGGCGGAACCGCGGCTGCACGTCGACGCACCGCCGGGCACGGTGGTGACGATACGCCAGCGCGGCACGCTGGCGGAATCGCCGCCGCTGGTGCTGACGATCACGTGATGGGAACGGAGAAAAGGGGAGGAACGGGGCATGACGGAGGTGAGTGCGCGGATGCGGTTGCCGTTGCTGGCGGCGGGGCAGGCGCAAAAGGAGGTCACGCACAACGAGGCGCTGGCGCTGATCGACCTGACGGTACAGCCGGCGGTGGTGGGGGTGGGGCAAGATGCGCCGCCGGCCGCACCCGTACCGGGGGAGGCATGGGTGGTCGGGCGGACGCCGGAAGGTGCTTGGGCCGGGCATGCCGACGCGCTGGCGGGGTGGACCGGGGGCGGGTGGCGCTTCGTGGTTCCCTGGGCCGGGTTCGCGGTATGGAACCGGGCGGATCGCAGCCCGGCGCGGTTCGATGGCGAGGTCTGGCGGCGAGCGGGGCCGGTGCCGGTGATCGGTGCCCCGGGGGGCGGCGATGCGATCGATGCCGAGGCGCGCGTGGCGATCGGTTCCATGCTGGCGCTGATGCGGACGCATGGCTGGATCAGCGGCTGAACCGCGGCCGCTTACGTAGAGGTAATCCGGCGGAGTGATCGTTTCGTCGCCAGTCCAGAACGGTCCGCCTGCCGACGAAAGTTGTGCCTTTCGAGCAACACCTTGCGGTTTTTGTCAGCTTGCACGGAAACCAACCCTCCGATAGTGAGTTTGCGCTGTCCGTAGTGACAACCAAGAAAGGGGACTATGATGCGGAAGATTGCCATTGTTCTGGCACTCGCCTCCACCGCTCTGGCTTCGCCCGCCCTCGCCCGCGACAAGTCGTGGTACGTAGGCGTCGAAGGCGGTGCGATGATCGTCGAAGATATCGATTATGATATCACCGGCTCGCGCACCGGCGTGGCTAGCGTCGACCATGATTACGGCTACGACGTCGATGCCGTGATGGGTTATGATTTCGGCGGTTTCCGCCTCGAAACCGAGGTCGGCTATCGCAAGGCAACCGTGGACGGCTTCTCGTCGACCACGCTGACCAACACTGGCATCGGTGCGGGCACCGTTGCAGCGGGCAACTATGACGTTGCCGGCGGTTCCAGCTCGGCGCTCAGCTTCATGCTGAACGGCCTGCTCGACTTCGGTGAAGACGACTCGATCCAGGGCTTTGTCGGCGGCGGCGTCGGCGTTGCACGCGTCAAGGCGAACTATGCGCTGAACCAGCGTGCAGACTTCCTGGACGACTCCGACACGGTCTTCGCATGGCAGGCTCTCGCGGGTATCCGCGCGCCGCTGAGCGAGAACCTGGACGCGACGCTGAAGTATCGCTTCTTCAACGCCGAAAACGTCCGTCTGGTCGACATCGCGAACAACACGCATGACGGTCGTTTCCGGTCGCACTCGATCCTGGGTGGCCTGACCTACAACTTCGGTGAGCCGACGCCTCCGCCGCCGCCACCGCCGCCGCCGCCGCCCCCGCCGCCTCCTCCGCCTCCGCCGCCGCCGCCGGCTCCGGAAGTGGTGTGCTCGCCGGGTCCGTTCATCGTGTTCTTCGAGTGGGACAAGTCGGACATCACCCCGGAGGCCGCGTCGATCCTCGACAACGCCGTCACGCAGTACCAGTCGTGCGGCAACGCACAGGTCATGCTGGCCGGTTACACCGACACCTCGGGCGCCGCGCAGTACAATGTGGGCCTCTCGCAGCGTCGTGCAGACGCGGTGAAGGCGTACATGACCTCGCGTTCGATCCCGGATGGTGTGATCTCGACGGAAGCGTTCGGCGAAACCCGCCTGCGCGTCCAGACCGCCGACGGCGTGCGCGAAGTGCAGAACCGTCGCGTGGAAGTCACCTACGGGCCTGGCTCGGGCCAGTAAGCCCAACCAGCCTTTGGCTGACACGCGAGAGGGAGGTCGACGCAAGTCGGCCTCCCTTTTGTTTTGCGGGCTTCAGGGAGCGGCATGTCTATGGCCGGAAAGGGCGTCGTGAGCGCGCTTCGGCTGTCCGGTCCGCTTGGACAGCATGACATCTCCCTCGGCCCGTTCCTGTCGAAGCGAGATGTCGGGTCCAGCGTATCGGGAGCGTGTGTCGATATCGGCGCATGCGGCAACATCTCCGATACACCGTGTTGGTGCATAGTGTTGTCGCATCCTGACGTTGATCCGCGGCCGACGGGGTTTGGATCACCCTATGTACGGGACTTCGACCATCGCGGATGGAGCCTTTCATGTTCGATCCATCCCCTGACCTTTGCCGACGCGCGCTGCTGGCGGGCATGATCGCGGCACCGGTGGTTGGCGCGCGCCAGGCCATGGCAGCGCCGCACAATCTTGCGGACCTTGCCGCTGATCTGGAGCGGCGGATCGGCGGCCGTCTGGGCGTGGCCCATTTCGTGCCACGGACGGGGATGTTGCGCGGCCATCGGCTGGAGCAGCGCTTCCCCATGTGCAGCACGTTCAAGCTACTCGCCGTCGCGGCGATCCTGGCACGGGTCGACGGACGCCGCGACCATCTGGATGCGCGCGTGGCGGTGCGCGAGGCGGATCGGGTCGCGCATGCGCCGGTCACCGGGCCGCATATCGGGGGCACGATGACCCTGGCCGATCTCTGTGCGGCGGCGATGCGGGAGAGCGACAATGTCGCTGCGAACCTGTTGCTGCGGCGACTGGGCGGGCCCGCGGGGATCACCGCCTATGCGCAGAGCCTAGGCGACGGGGCGACACGGCTCGACCGGTGGGAACCCGATCTGAACAGTGCGCTGCCCGGCGATCCGCGCGATACGACCACCCCCGCAGCGATGGCACGGCTGGCGGGTCGGATCCTGGAGGGCGACAGTTTGCGTCCCCGATCCCGTGCGTTGCTGCGGCGATGGATGACGCAGACGCGCACCGGCCTCACCCGCATCCGCGCGGGCCTTCCCGACAGCTTTAGCGTCGGCGACAAGACGGGCAGCGGCGCCAACGGCACGGCCAACGACGTCGCCTGGTTCCACCCGCCCGGCCGCGACCCGGCGATACTCGCCATCTTCCTGACGGACACGCAGGCAAGTGCCGCGGCGCGCGATGCGGTGTTCGCCACCATCGCGCGGCACGTCGCCGCGCGGCGCTGAGGCCTTATGCCAGCGCGGGAGCGAGCCACGCCGGTATCAGCGCGTCGCCCAATGCCTCCACCCGGCAATGTTCCACCATCAGGCCGAGTTCGGGATAGGTGGCGCGTGTGCGGTCGCCTGCCTCGCCGAGCGGCGCGACGACCAGGCGGCGGTTGACCTTGGACCGGTGATGCATCCGCGCGGTATTCTCCTGCCCGACATAGCAGCCCTTGGTGAAGCTGACGCCGTTCAACTCGCGGGCATTGCATTCCAGCCACAGGGTTTCGCCCGCGCCGAGTTCGCCCACCCCTTCGGTGACGCCGAGGCGGAGGCGATGCGCGTCCCAGCCTTGCGCCGCCATGCCCGCGGGGGCGAGCCAGCGATGGCCGAGCGCGGCGAGCCGTGGATCGGGCACACCGCGGTCGCCCTGCACGCTCCAGTGCACCGCCAGATCGGTGCGTTCGATCGTGATCGCGCGGCGCAGGCGATATAGTGCGAAGCGGCGCGACAGCGCCTCCGCCTGATCCGCCTCCGCATCGATCAGCACCGCGTCGTCGTCCGCCCAGAGCAGGAAATCGAACAGGACCTTGCCCTGGGGGCTGAGCAGCGCGGTCCATTGCGGAGTCTGCGGGGTGAGCAGCGCGACGTCCTGCGTCACCAGCCCCTGCAGGAAGCCGCGAACATCGTCGCCGGACAGGCGCAGCACGGCGCGGGTTTCAAGGGTCGTTCCCGGGGTGGTCTCGTTCATGCCCTCAAGGTAGGAGGGCGCACGCAACCGTGAAAGGCCCGGCCATGACGACGTTCGACCTCACCCTCACCGGCGGCACCGTGCACACCCCCGGTGGCCCCATCCGCGCCGATGTCGGGGTGCGGGACGGGCGGATCGTCCATATCGGGTCGGTGGGCGATGCGGGGCGCCGCGTCGATTGCACCGGGCTCGACATCCTGCCCGGCGTGATCGACACGCAGGTGCATTTCCGCGAGCCCGGCCTGGTCCACAAGGAGGATCTGGCGAGCGGCAGCCGCGCGGCGGTGATGGGCGGCGTGACCGCGGTGTTCGAAATGCCCAACACCAAGCCGAACACCGATTCGGCCGAAGCGATCGCCGACAAGCTGTCCCGCGCCAAGGGCATGTATTGCGACCATGCCTTTTATGTCGGCGCGACGCACCACAATCCGCAGGCGCTGGCCGAGCTGGAACGGATGCCGGGCACTGCGGGGGTGAAGATCTTCATGGGCGCCTCCACCGGCGACCTGCTGGTCAGCGACGACGAAACGCTCAGCGAGGTGCTGCGTCACGGGGCGCGCCGCGTCGCGATCCATGCCGAGGACGAGGACCGGATGAACGCGCGCCTGTCCGAACGGATCGACGGCGATCCCGCCTCGCACCCCGTATGGCGCGACGACGAGAGCGCCCTTCTCGCCACGCGGCGCATCCTGCGGCTGGCGCGCGAGGCGGGGCGGCGCATCCATATCCTGCACGTCACCACGCCCGCCGAACTGGAATATATCGCCGGCCACAAGGACATCGCGACCTGCGAGGTGACGCCGCAACACCTGACGCTGGCGGGTGAAGAGGCGTATCCGCGCCTCGGCACCTGGGCGCAGATGAACCCGCCGATCCGCTCGGGCGCGCACCGCGACGGCCTGTGGCACTGGCTGAACCAGGGCGTGCCCGACGTCATCGGTTCCGACCACGCGCCGCACACGGTGGAGGAAAAGGCCAAGCCCTATCCGCAGTCGCCCAGCGGCATGCCGGGGGTGCAGACGCTGCTGCCGCTGCTGCTCGACCAAGCCGCCCACGGGCGGCTGACGCTGCAACGCGTGATCGAACTGACCAGCGCGGGTGCGCAGCGCGTGTTCGGCATCGTCGGCAAGGGGCGGATCGTGGCAGGCTATGACGCCGACTTCACGATCGTCGACCTCAAGAAGCGGTGGACCGTCGAAGAGCCGTGGCTGCAATCGCGCTGTGGCTGGTCGCCCTTCACCGGCGTGGAGCTGACCGGCAAGCCGATCGGCACGATCGTCCGCGGCCAGGTGGCGATGTGGGAAGATACGCTGGCCGACGCACCGACCGGCGCGCCGATCAAGTTCGAATCGGTGGCGTTCGGCTGATCGTGCGGGGCGGAGGAGCGGACGGCTCCCCCGGCCGGATCAGAAGGGCAGCCAGCGCGAATTGTGGGTGAAGTTCATATAGCCGACATTCACGCCTGCCCGCCAGCCGACGCCCAGGCGCACCGGGATCAGCACGACGTTGCCGCGGCGCAAATAGGTGGCGGCGAACCCGCCGACAAAATACAGCCGGCCCTCCGCGGCCGGGAAGCGGTGGAACAGTTCCTCGGTATCGTAGAGGTTGTAGACGAGGACGAAGACCTTGTTGGCATCGCCACCGATATCGAAGCCGAGCGACGGACCGGTCCAGTAGACCGGCATCTGGCCCTCCACCTTGTGCGTCATGATGCCCGATCCGTAGCGGACGCCGACGACGAACGCGCCGGAGGCTTCGCGGCCAGCGATATAGGCGTTGGGGCGGCCCTGTTCCTTCAGGATGCGCTCCAGCATCCCGCCCAGGCCTTCCGCACCCTTGCCGAACACGCCCTCGCCCGCTGCCAGCAGGTCGTCCCGCTCGAAGGTTTCGGAGGCTTGGGTGGTGGCGGTGGCGCGGGCCTCCGATCCGCTCTGGCCGGTGGTGGCGGGCGGCGGCGGTGATGGCGTATCCTGCGGCGGCGCCGGGGCGGGCTGCGCAGGGCGCGAGGGCGTAGTGGCGCGCGGCGGCGGCGACGGCTGCGTCTGCAAGTCGCTGTCGATCGCCTGATTGGGATCGATGGTGCGCACCTGCGCCGTGCCGGGCCCGCCGGCGGCCATCAGCGCGGTGGCCGCTGCGATCCAGATGCTCCGCTTCACTTCACACTTCCCCCGCTAGACGGCATGGGCACAAGCTTAACCAGCCCGGGCCTTGCGACGCAATGAACGACGTTTGCGCTGATACCGCAATTTCTCGTCGCAATGGGTGCAAGTCCTGGTTGATCGCCTCCCCCGGCCCCGCTATAGCCGCGGCTCGCCGCATCCGGAGACGTGGGTGAGTGGCTGAAACCAACGCTTTGCTAAAGCGTCGTACGGGAAACCGTACCGAGGGTTCGAATCCCTCCGTCTCCGCCAGTGGCCCCGCCCCTTAATAGCGTACCGACAGCGATGCCAGCACCGAGCGCGGGGCGCCGGGGTAGATCCATTGCGCGCTGTAGCTGCTTTGCGCATAGGTCTGGTTCAGGATGTTATCGACCTCGATACGCGCGGTGATCCGGTCGGTCAGCGCGTATCCGATGCTCGCCTTTGCCTTCACATAGCCGTCCAGGCGCAGGTCGCTGCCGTCCAGCGCGGCGGCGCGGGGGCCGACATAGCTGGCGCCGGCCGCGAGATCGACATGCTGCGCCCCCACGGGCACCGTTGCGAACAGTTGCAGCGTACCGGCGTGACGAGGCACGTTCAGCACGTCGGAGCTGGGGATATTCGGGTCGCGCGCCTCTGCATCGGTAAAGGCGTAGTTGCCGATCAGCCGCACCCCGCGTGCCAGGTCGACCTCGCCGTCGAATTCCACGCCCTGCGAGCGGATGCGCCCGGTGGTCAGGAAGTTCGGTTCCGCCAGATCGGTGACCAGCACGTTCTGCTTGGAAACGTGGAACCAGCTTGCCGCGGCACGGAAGGACGGCAGCACGACCTTGGCGCCGACCTCCCACCCGCGACCGGTTTCGGGGGCGAAGGGCAGGCCGTTGCGGTCGACGCTGGAATTGGCGCGGAACCCCTCGCCCCAATTGGCGTGGAAGGCGAAGCGGGGATCGGGGCGGAAGCGCACGCCGCCGCGAAATTCGAGCGGGTTGCGCGTCAGCCGGCTGACGCGGCGGGCGATCTTGTTGTCGATCGTCTGGCTCAGATTTTCATAGCGCATGCCGCCCACGACGCTGAAGCTGTCGGTGACCTCCCACATGTCCTGCGCATAGGCGGCGACCGACTTGCGGCGCTCCGCCGTGACGGTGAAGGGCACGAGCGGGCCCGCCGTGCCGCCATAGACGGGATTGAAGACATCGATTGGATAGGGGTTGGCGGCGGTGGGGCGGAAGCGTTCCTGATAGGTGTCGAAATCCAGGTCGTAGAGCGTCACGCCGAAGCTCGGCCGATGCAGGCCGAGCAGATCGACGGTGCCGCGCACCTCCGCGCGCCCCGACCAGTCGGTCAGGTTCCAGTCGCGATAGCGACGCTGGCGCCGTACGACGCCGTTCACCGGTAGCGACGATGTCTCGGTGGAGAAGCCGCGGATCGTGGCGTCGCGATAGGCTGCACCGCCGACCATCGTCCAGCTGCCGCCCAGATCCTGTTCCAGCGTCACTTCATGCCGCCAGTTGGTGGAGGATACACGGCCGTCCGCCGGCTCGCCCAGGAAGCGGCGGCGCGACACGGCCTCCGCATCACTGCCGATCGCCGGGATGCCGCGGTCGAAGGGCGAGCGGAACTCGATATATTCGCCCTGATAGGTGAGGGTCGTGCCGTCGAGGGGGCGCCAGCTCGCCGAGGGCGCGAACAGGCGGCGGCGCAGGTCGACATAGTCGCGAAAGCCGTCGCTGTTCTCGATCGCGCCGACCAGCCGGATCGAGAAGCGGGGGTCGAGAAGCGATTCGACATCGGCCTCCACCCGCCACGTGCCGAACGAACCACCGCTGACCGTGGCCCCGGCACCGGTGCGGAACTGCGGCTTCTTGGTCACGACATTGACGATGCCGGCAGGATCGACCGCGCCGAACACCGCGCCGACCGGACCTTTCAGCACCTCGATACGCTCGACATTGGCGGGATCGCGCGGCGGGCCGAAGCCACGATTGGCCAGAAAGCCGTCGACGAAATATTCCGCGCCGGTGTCCGGCGTGCCCAGAAAGCCGCGGATCGCATAATTGTCGCGCAGGCCACCCAGATTGTTCTGCTGCGAAATACCGCTGACCAGTTCCAGCGCGTCGGCCAGGCGGCGCACGCCATAATCGTCCAGAATGCTGCGATCGAGCGCGATGCTCGCCTGCGACATACGCTCGGTGACGATGTCGGAGCCATTGACCCGGTCGACCCGGCGGCGGCCGAGCACGACGATATCGTCGACATTGTCATGATCGTGCGCATGCGCATGGTCGTCGTCGGCGGCCTCCGCCTGTTGCGCCGCTGCCGGCAGCGCAGGCGCGGCAAACAGGATCGCGGCCATCGCCAGCCAGCGCGCGCGCCCGCCCATCGGCACCCGCGTCGTCGTCGTCATCGTCATGCTTGTCCCCGTACGCCGTCATTGCAGCTTGCGTTATGATACACCGTCTCATAGTGGGACTGTGTTGCGGTGCAAGGTGAAAACGGCGGACACGCCGGGATCGACCGGTTCCGCTCGGGCTTTGACCTCTTATGGAGTGTACGTGTCGCCATTGTACCCGCTGCTGCTGTCGTTGGCCGTGATCCAGCCGACCCCCGACCCGACACCGAATGTGAATTCGTCCGCGCAGGATCCGGCGCGGCCCCACGTCGTCCTGCCGCCGGTCATGCCCTGGTCGGGGCGGAGCGAGGCGCTGATCGCAAAGCCGGGCGATCCCTGGATCACCCCGGCCGAGGCGAACGGCTTCACAGCCACGCCTTCCTACGCCGAAACGCATGCATGGATCGACCGGCTGGTCGCTGCATCGCCGCTGCTGTCGCGCGAGGTGTTCGGCCGGACATCGGAGGGGCGCGCGCTCTATGCGGTGCGGGCGCATCGTGGTGCCGCGGGCAAGCCCGTCGTGCTGATCCAGGCGGGCATCCATTCCGGCGAGATCGACGGCAAGGATGCCGGATTGATGCTGTTGCGCGACATTGCCCTGCGCGACAAGGCGGACCTGCTGGCGCAGGTCGATATCGTGTTCGTGCCGATCTACAATGCCGACGGGCATGAACGGGCGAGCCCGTATAACCGGCCCAACCAGCGCGGGCCGAACAATCCGGGCGAACGATCGACGCCGCAGGGGATCAACCTGAACCGCGATTACGCCAAGGCCGACGCACCCGAGACGCAAGGGATGCTGGCCCTGCTGCTGCGGCTGGACCCGGTACTGTATCTCGACATGCACGTGTCGGACGGGTTCGATCACGGTTACGACGTGACCTATACCTTTGCCGCCTGGGGCACCTATACCCAGTCGTCCGCGATCACGGCGTGGCTGAACGGGTCGTTCCAGGCCGGCGTCGATCCCTTTGTGCGCCGGATGGGGCACCACCCCCATTTCTATCCCAGCGCGATCGACGAGCGCGATCTGTCCAAGGGATTGCGCTTCGCCTCGGAGGGGCCGCGCTATTCGACCGGCTATGGCGACCATGCCCGCATCCCCACGGTGCTGGTCGAAATGCACTGCCTGAAACCCTATCGGCAACGCGTGCTGGGCGCCTATGCGATGATGGAAGGGGCGATCCGCCAGACCGCCCGCGACCTGCCCGCGCTACGGGCCGCGATCGCCGCGGACCGTGCGGCACGGCCCGATACGCTGACCGTGAAATGGGAACGGCGCACGACCCCGATCGCGCAGGTGCCCTTCACCGCCATGGCGGCGGAACGCTATCGCTCGCCCGCCTCGGGGGAAGAGGAACTCCGCTATCTCGCGCGCACGGAGGAAACCCGCGTGCCGGTGATCGGACAGGATGCAGTGGCACAGGTGACGCCGCCGCGCGCATGGTGGGTGCCGGCGAGCGCCACCGCGGTGATATCCCGGCTGGACCTGCACGGCATCCGGTACGAACGGATCGCCGCGCCGCGCGAGATGACGCTGGACCGCGTGCGCCTGAGCGAACCCAGGCTGGGGCCGGTCACCGATGGCCGGGTGATGCTGTCCGCCGGCGGCTTCCATCATGCGCCGGAGGCCGCGCTGTGGCGCGCCGGATCGATACGCGTGCCCTATGATCAGCCGCGCGGGCTGCTCGCGGCCGCGTTGCTGGAGCCGGAGGCGGTCGACTCGCTGCTCGCCTGGGGCTTCTTCCCGGAAATGCTGCAGGCGGATGGCGCGATGGAGCGCTACGCCAGCGTACCGATGGCGGAAGCGATGCTGGCACGCGATCCGGCGTTGAAGGCGGCGTTCGAGGATCGGCTGCGCCATGATCCGGCCTTTGCTGCCGATGGCGCGGCGCGGCTGGCCTGGTTCGTGGCGCGCTCGCCCTATGCCGATGATCGCCACCTGCTGTATCCGATCGGGCGCGAGGTGGAGGGGCGATAGCTATTCGACCAGCATCCCCTCCGGCGGGGTGCGGACGATAAAATGTCCCTTCACCCCTTCCGGCCACTGCTTGAAGGGGACGCGACCATGCTCACTGTCGGCATAGGCGGTCGCGTAATCGAGCAGCGCGCGTGCCGCATCCGCGTCGGGCGCGAAGCGGCCAAGGACATAGCCGACCTTGGCCGCCGCGCGCAGATGCACGGTGCAATGTTCGGTGCAGGCGAACAGGCAAGGCATCGTCTCCACCGTTACCGCGGCATAACGCGGGTCGAGCGCCTGCACCACGCGCAGGGCCTCGGCCAGCCGTGCGCCGCCGCGCCGACCATGTTCGTCCTCGCGCGCGTCGGCGGAAAAGCGGCAGGTATCGCAGACGACGAGCGAGGGACCGGGAGCGGCGGGCTTCAACTGCATGGAGGGTCCTTTGGAAGATCAGCGTTCGAACAGGCGGTCGGCAAGCGGTTCGCGCGCCTGCCAGCCGCGGCGCTCCAGTTCGGGAATGTTGGACGGGTCCTGCGGATAGCCCAGGCACAGCACGCCGATCAGCGTCCAGCCGGCCGGCACGTCCAGCATCGCGGCAACGGGCAGCGGATCGAGGATCGATACCCAGCCGAGCCCCAGCCCGCGCGCCCGCGCGGCCAGCCATAGCGTGTGGATCGCCATCACGCTCGAATAGCGCAGCATCTCGGGCATGGTCGCGATGCCGAGGCCGTGGCCGGCGGCGGGGTTCTCGTCGTTGAATACGGCCAGGATCTCGGGCGCTTCCCGCAAGCCGTGGAGCTTCAACGCGCGGTAATGCGCCGGGTCGGCCTGTTGGCGCGCAGCGTCGGCATTGCACGTGTCGGCATGGGCCGCCAGCCGGGCACGCAAGGCGGGGCTGCGGATGCGGACGAGGCGCCAGGGCTGTGCGTTGCCGACCGAGGGTGCAAGCGCGACGGTGGCGAGCAGCGCCTGCCACAGCGGCGCCGGTATCGGGTCGGTGCGGAAATGGCGGACATCGCGGCGCCAGGCGAGCAGTTGCTCGAACTGGGCGCAAAAGGCGGCATCGAACTGCGGCGGCGTCACCGGGCATCCTCTCCCCGGCGCAGCAGATAGGTGTCCATGATCCAGCCGTGTTCGGCCCGCAGCGCGGCGCGGGTGGCCACGATGCGCGCCGCGACATCCGCCAGCGGCCCGGCATCGATCGCCTGATGCGGCATGCCGAGATAGGCGCCCCACCAGATATGCACGCCCAGCGGCGGCAGGTCGACAAAGGCGCAGTGGCCGTCCAGCATCACCGCCAGCGTATCGACACCTGAAGGCCAGCCACCATCGCGCAGGCGGCGACCGGTGGTGACCAGCACGGGCGCGGCCAGCGCGTTCAGCGGCACGCCATGTGCGGCCGTCAGCGCCTGCAGGCTGGTGACGCCGGGGATGACGGACAGGCGGATGCGGGCGTCCAGCCGCCGTGCGATGCGGATCGTGCTGTCGTAAAGCGAAGGGTCGCCCCAGACGAGCAGGGCGAGGCGCCCGCCGTTGGGCAGATGGGTGGCGATCTCGCGCGCCCAGATCGCGGCGATCGCATCGTGCCAGCGATCGACTGCGTCCAGATAGTCGGGCTGCACTTCCCGCGACGGCAGGTCGAACTCCACGACACGCGTGCTGCCGGTCAGCACATCGGCGCAGATCGCACGGCGCAGGTCGATCAGGTCGGACTTGGCGGCGCCCTTGCGGGGCAGCAGGATCAGGTCGGCGGCGCGCATCGCGCGCTCGGCGGCGCGGGTCAGGTGGTCGGGATTGCCGGTGCCGATGCCGATCAGCGCCAGCTCTATCGCCATCGGCGCGCTCATCGCGCGGCGACCATGTGGAAGAAGGTGCCGGTCACGGTGCCGCGATGCGACCCGGTTTCGATCACCGCCGCGCCCGTCGCGTCATGGACCTGCGCCAAGGGCGCATCGGGCTGGGTGATGACGGTCGAATAATGGAACTCGTGACCGGCGAGACGGCGGCCTGCGGGCAATCCGGCCATGGGGACGTTCAACACCGCTTCGCGGTAGCCGAGATGCATGCGGCGCTTCTCGTAGCTGGTGACGAGGCCGAGCAGCCCTGCCATGCGGTGCCGGGTGCCGCCGGCATCGATCAACCCCTCGCCCAGCGCCATGTAGCCGCCGCATTCGCCGTGAATCGGCCGGGTACGGGCATGTTCGGCCAGTGCGCTGCGGAAGTGATCCGCGGCGGCCAGGCGGCCGGCATGCAGTTCGGGATAGCCGCCCGGCAACCAGACGAGATCGGCCGATGCATCGGGTGCTTCGTCCGCAAGCGGGGAGAAGGGCAGGATCTGCGCGCCTGCCGTTCTCCACGCGTCCAGCAGATGCGGGTAGGTGAAGGAGAAGGCGGCATCCTGTGCCAGCGCGATGCGCTGCGCCGGCGGTGCCCAGGCAGCGATGGAGGGTGCGGCGGGACGCGGCGTGGCACGCGCGGCGTCGCGGATCGCGGACAGGTCGACATGCGCGGTCAGGAACGCGGCATATTCGGCGATCATTGCATCCAGTGCGGGATGCTCGGCGGCCTGGACCAGCCCCAGATGCCGCTCGGGCAGGACGAGGTCGCCGCGCCTGGGCAGCGCGCCCAGCACGCGGATGCTCTTTGCCGCCATGCCGGCGCGGATCAGGCGCTCGTGCCGCGGACTGGCGACGCGGTTCAGGATGACGCCCGCGAACGGCAGATCGGGATCGAAGCGTGCAAACCCCAGCGCGGTCGCCGCGGCCGATTGCGCTTGGCCCGATACGTCGAGGACGAGGATCACCGGATAGCCCATCCGGTGCGCGATCTCCGCGCTGGCGCCGGTGCCGCTCGCACCGGGCGTGGCCACCCCGTCGAAAAGGCCCATCGATCCTTCCACGATGGCAAGGTCCGCATCCCCCGCCTTGCCGCCCAACGCATCGAGCAGGGCACCCGGCATCGTCCAGCCATCCAGGTTGAACGAGGCGCGGCCGCACGCGGCGTGGTGAAAAGCCGGATCGATGTAATCGGGACCACTTTTGAACGGCTGCACGCTCAGGCCCGCATCGCTGAATGCCCGCAGCAGGCCCAGCATGACGGTCGTCTTGCCGGTGCCAGATGCGGGGGCCGCGATCAAAAGACCGGGCGTGGTCATGCGCTCACCGGCCGAAAACGCCGATCGTAACCATCCGCATATAAACGGCTTTCCTGAAAGGATGGATCACCCAGCACCGGCCCCACCAGTATCAGCGCCGTCCGCTCCGGCCCCTCCGCCGCCATCTCCTCGATCGTGTCCAGCGTCCCCCGCACGATCCGCTCCTCCGGCCAACTCGCCCGCCAAACAACCGCCACCGGACACTCCCCCCCAAACCCTGCCTTCAGGTCCGCTACGACAGACGCAAGATTCTGAATCGAAAGGTGAATTGCCAATGTCGCTCCTGTGGCGGCGAAATTGGTGAGGGATTCGGTGGGGGGCATGGTGGTGGCGCGGCCGGGGGTGCGGGTGAGGATGAGGGACTGGGCGAGGCCGGGGAGCGTCAGTTCGGCCTCCAGAGCGGCGGCGGCAGCGGCGAAGGCGGGGACGCCGGGGGTGATGGTGAAGGGGATGCCGAGGGCGCGCAGGCGGCGAAGCTGTTCGCCCATCGCGGACCAGATCGACAGGTCGCCGGAATGGAGACGCGCGACGTCGTGGCCGGCGGCATGGGCTGCGGCAATCTCGTCGATGATCGTATCGAGCGTCATCGGCGCGGTGTTCACGATGCGCGCACCGGGCGGACAATGATTGAGCAGTGCGGACGGCACCAGCGATCCGGCATACAGGCAGACGGGCGAGCCCGCGATCCGGTCGCGCCCGCGCAAGGTGAGCAGATCCGGCGCACCGGGGCCGGCGCCGATGAAATGAACGGTCATGATAAGATTCCTCGGGCAATGGCGCAGGTAACGGTACGGTCGGGTGAGATGCGGCGCGTCGCGAGAAGGCGTGCCGCTGGACCGGCGGCGGCAAGGGCGCACGCCTCGGCCACGCTGCCGATGCCGCGATGCTCGAGGCTTGCGGCCGAACGGGTGGGCGTTGCGATGCCGACAAGGGCGTGCGGGGGCAAAGCGACGAGTGGCAGGTTGAGCAGCGCGGCAAGTTCGTCAAGCATCGCGGCGCGATCCTGTGGCGCGGCGATGACAGTGACGGGCGGGAAGCCATGGGCGGTGAGCCGCAGGGCGGCGTGGAACGCGGCCGTCGTTGCCGACGCGCGGGCGCCGAAGCCGGCTACGATCACCGGGTGATGCTCCATTGGACGATGGGGTGGCTGGCGCGCCAGCCGCGGCGGCGGCCGATCGGGGTGGCGACGGAGAGGTCGAGGCGCAGGAGCGTGCCGCCGTGCGCGGCGTGACGGTGGGCGAGCAGGGATTCGGATTCGAGGGTGACGGCGTTGGTGACGAGGCGGGTGCCGGGGGAGAGGCGTTGCCAGAGGTGGTCGAGTAGTTCACTCGACAGGCCGCCGCCGATGAAAACCGCCTGTGGATCAGGAAGATCGGCCAATGCCTCCGGCGCGCGGCCGCCGATGATGCGCAGCCGGTCCGCGCCGAGCGCCACCGCGTTGGCACGCGCGCGGGCCGCGCGGATTTCGTCCGCTTCGATACCGATCGCGGCGGTGGATGGATGGGCGAGCAGCCATTCGATCGCGATCGAGCCCGAACCGGTGCCGATGTCCCACAACATCTCGCCGGGGCGCGGTGCGAGCGCGGACAGGGTGAGCGCACGAATGGCACGTTTCGTGATCTGTCCGTCATGCAGGAACCAGTCATCGGGACGGCCGGACGCGAGCGGAAGCACGGCACCATCGCCGGTCACTGCGACCGCGACGGCGACGGGATGGGCGATGTCGGCGGGCACGGCATCCGTCGCCCGCAGCGTGCGAATGCGCTCCCGCAGACCGCCAAGCGCCTCCATGACGGTCAGTTGGCTGGCGCCGAAACCGGCCCTGCGCAGATAATCACCAATGTCTGCAACCGCTTCGCCGTCGCGGAGGAGGACCAGCAGGCGCCGGGCGGGGGCGAGGTGAGGGCGGAGCCGTTCGAGCGGGGCGGCGTGGAGGCCGAGACAGGTGGTGTCCTCCAGCGGCCAGCCGAGCCGGGCGGCGGCGAGCGCGAAGGTGGAGGGGGCGGGATGCGCGACCCATTCGCCGGGGGCGAGGTCGCGGGTGACGACCGTGCCGGCGCCGAACCAGAAGGGATCGCCCGAGGCGAGCATCACCACCCGCCGGCCGCGATGGGCGAGAAGCAGGGGGATGCCGTCGGCAAAGGGAACGGGCCAGGCGAGCGTTTCGGCGGTGGTTTCGCCGAGAAGCGCGAGGTGGCGGGGGGCGCCGGCGACGAGATCGGCGGCGGCGATCGCAGCACGGCTTGCCGCGGACAGGCCGGCCGGTCCATCCTCGCCGATCCCGATGATCGTCAGCCAGGGTTTAGCGTCCGTCATGCAGCAGCCTTCCCGTCATATCCTGGTGCTGGGGGGCACGACCGAGGCGAGTGCGTTGGCCGAGGCGCTGGCCGCGCGGGGCGACGAGGCGGTGCTGAGCTATGCCGGGCGCGTCGCACGGCCACGCGCGCAACCGATCGCCACGCGGGTCGGCGGCTTTGGCGGCGTGGACGGGCTGGTGCGATACCTGCGCGACGAGGGGGTGACGCATCTGGTGGATGCGACGCACCCCTTTGCCGGGCAGATGAGCGCCAATGCCGTGGCGGCCGCCGAACGGGCGGGCGTGCCGCTGGTCGCGCTGACCCGGCCCGGCTGGCGCGCGAAAGCCGGCGACCGGTGGCAGCGTGTGCCCGACATCGCTGCCGCGGTCGCCGCGCTGGCAGGACCGCCGCGCCGGATCATGCTGGCGCTGGGGCGGATACATGTCGGCGCCTTCGCGGTACGGCCGCAGCATTTCTACCTGCTCCGCTTCGTGGAGGCGGGTGGCGAGGCGCCGCCGCTGCCACACCATCATCTGGTGATCGACCGGGGCCCGTTCGATGCCGAGGGCGATCGGCAGCTGATGGCGGCGCATGGCATCGACCTGGTGCTGGCCAAGGATGCGGGGGGCACGGGCGCGAGCGCCAAGCTGGACGCGGCGCGCGCGCTGGCCCTGCCGGTGATGCTGATCGACCGGCCGGCGGTGCCCGCCCGGCGCGAGATGCATGACGTGGCGGCGGTACTGCGCTGGATCGATCATGACGCGGATCGCGGCGTGTAGAGGATGGGCGTGCCCGGCCGGGCGATGACGCGCGTCGTGCCGGACCCGACAATGACGATGGTGCGCATGTCGGCCATGTCGCCGCGTGCCTGGGGAAGCGAGACGACCGAAAGCTGCTCCTGCGGCGTGGAGACGGCGCGGGCGAACAGCACAGGGCGGTTATCGGCGCAGGTGTCGCGCAAGACCGCCAGCACGCGGTCGAGCGTATCGGGCCGGGCGCGCGAGCGGGGATTGTAAAAGGCCATGGCAAAATCGGCCTCGGCCGCAAGGGCCACGCGGCGTTCGATCAGCGCGTGCGGCTTCAGATTGTCGGACAGGTTGATCGCACAGAAATCGTGGCCGAGCGGCGCGCCGGCACGCGCGGCGGCGGCCAGCATCGCGGTGATGCCCGGCAGCACGCGGATATCGAGCGCGGCGTGGACGGGGTTCGCCTCCACCACCTCGAACACCGCCGCCGCCATGGCGAAGACGCCGGGATCGCCCGACGAGACGACGACCACGCGGCGGCCCGATGCGGCAAGTGCCAGGGCATGGGCGGCGCGGTCCAGCTCGACCCGGTTGTCCGAGGGGTGGAGCGTCAGGCCGTCGCGCGGCGCGATGCGCGCGACATAGGGGATGTAGCCGATCACGTCGGTCGCCTGCGCAAGCGCGGTGGTAACTTCGGGTGTGACCAGCGCTTCGTCGCCGGGGCCGAGGCCGGCGATGGCGAGCCAGCCCGGATTGTCCTTAGCGATCATGGGCGGCGGCCCTGGCCGTGGATCAGCGCGATCGAGAAATAGGGTGCGGTGGCAGGCGCGTCGCACAGGCGGGTGACGCGTTCGCCCGCCATCGCGGCATGTTCGACCAGCCATGCCTGATCCGCGCGACCGGCGGCGGCCAGCGCGCGGCGCAGCTTGGCGAGGTGGCGACCGATCTTCATCACGACCAGTGCGTCGGTATCGCGGATGCGGCGGGTGAGTTCCTCCTCCGGCAGGGTCGCCATCGCGATCGTCAGCACATCGTCGCCCCAGGTGATCGGCGCGCCGCTGGCGGTCCAGGCGCCGGACATGCCGGTGATGCCGGGCACGACCTCCACCCCCACGCGACCGGACAGCCGGGTGTAGAGATGCATGAACGAGCCGTAGAAGAAGGGATCGCCCTCGCACAGCACCACCACATCCTCGCCGGTGGCGGCGAGGCTCGCCAGCTTCTCCGTCCACTGCGCGTAGAAGGCGGCGAGGCAGGCATTGTAGCGCGGATCGGCCACCGCGATCTCGGTGGTGACGGGATATTCCATCGCGTGTTCGACCGCATCGTCACGCAGCATGCCCTGCACGATGGTGCGGGCATGGCCGGTGCGACCGGCCTTGCGGAAAAAGGCGATGTGACGGCTGCTGCGGATCAGCCGGTCGGCGCGCACGCTCATCAGGTCGGGCGCGCCGGGGCCCAGGCCGACGCCCCAGATGGTGCCGCTCATTCCGCGCGGCTCGCCAATGCGTTGATCGCCGCGACGGTGATCGCGCTGCCGCCCAGTCGGCCGGCGACCGCGACGGACGGCACCGGCGGGGCGGCGAGCAGCGCCTCCTTCGATTCCACCGCGCCGACGAAGCCGACCGGGCAGCCGATGATGGCGGCGGGGCGGGGGCAGGCGGGGTCCTCCAGCATGTTGAGCAGGTGGAAGAGCGCGGTGGGGGCGTTGCCGATCGCGACCAGCGCCCCCGCGAGATGCGGGCGCCACGATTCCAGCGCGGCGGCAGAGCGCGTGGTGCCCATCGTCCGCGCCAGATCGGGGACGGCGGGATCGCGCAGCGTGCAGAGAACGGCGTTGTCGGCGGGCAGGCGGGCGCGGGTCACCCCCTCGCTGACCATGTGCGCGTCGCACAGGATCGGCGCGCCCGCCGCCAGCGCGGCTCGTGCGGCGGCGGCGAAGCCGGGGGTGAAGCGGATATGGTCGGCCAGTTCGACCATGCCGGCGGCGTGGATCATGCGAACGGCGACGGGCTCTTCCTCCGCCGGGAAGCGCGCCAGATCGGCCTCGCGCCGGATGGTGGCGAAGGACTGGCGATAGATGGCGGCGCCATCGGTTTCGTAAGAGTGGGGCATCACTGGGGTCCGAAAAGGGCGAGCACCTGATCCGGCGACAGGCCGGATCGGGGTGGGTGGGCAAGATCGAAGCGGCCGTCGCGGCCGGTGAGGACGATATCGGCCGGGTGGGCGCGGGCGCAGTGCTTGGCGCAGCCGGAGACGTGGAGCGTGCCGGGGACGAGGGGGGCGAGGCGGGTGGCGAGCGCCCGCGTTTCCACGCTGGCCTGCGGACAGGCAGGCGTGCCGGGGCAGGCATCGACATCCATCAGCGGCGAGGGGGCGGTGAGGAAGCCGGGGGCGTCCGTGCCACCCTCGACGATGAGGCGGCGCCAGGGGGTGAGGCGCAGTGCCTCCGCACCGCTGGCGTGGAGAAAGGCGGCAAGCGTGGTGGCGTCGGTGCGGCCGAAGGGGATGCCGCGCACCGCGGGCGCGGGTTGCGGAATGGCGCGGGTGGGGGCGGGGGCGTGCGGCCCGGCGGCCCAGCCGGGCAGGGGCACGGCGTGGCGGGCCATGCGGCGGGCCTGCACACCGCCGGTGGCGAGGAACCAGCGGGCGAGCGCGATCAGCGCGTCGGGGGCTTCGTTCGCGGTGATCGTGCAGCCGGTGGCGCGGCCCTCTGCACGCAGGATCAGGGCGCCGTCACTCGCGCGTTCGATGCGGAAGTCGGCGGGCGTCCGAGTCAGGATCGGGGCGGGACCGGCGTCGATCGCGAAGCCCATCTTGGGCGGCAGGTCGGGCAGGTCGGGCAGGCGACCCAGCAGTGCGGTGGCGATGGCATGGGTGTCGTCGCCCGCCTGCCAGTCGGGGGCGGTGAGGATGGTGCGGCGTGCCTCCATCGCAGGGTCGGCGTCGACCAGATGGTGGTGCTGGAGATCGGACAGGAGGGCGGGCCAGCCCGCCTCGGTCACGCCGCGCAGTTGCAGGTTGGCGCGGTTGGTGAGGTCGATCGTGCCGTTGCCGTGCGTCTGTGCGGCCTGTGCCAGCGCGCGCGCTTGCGTGGCCGTCAGGCGCGACAGGCGCGGGCGGATGCGGACGAGCAGGCCGTCGCCCGCCATCATCGGCCGCCATGCATCGGGGCACCAGCCGCGGATCATAGCCCCGTGTCCAGGGCGGCGGCGATCGAATTGCGGCGGGTGCGCCACAGGCCGGCGGCGTGGAGGGCAGCGAAACGCGCCTCCATCGCGGCGAGGGCCTGCGGATTGGCGGCGGCGAGAAAGGCGCAGACCTGCGGGTCGGCGAGCGTCGCTTCGTAATAACGGTCGAACAGTTCGGGGGCGACGGCGTCCGCCAGGTGCGAAAAGGCGCCGAGATGGTCGAGCGTGGCGGCGATCTCGGCAGCGCCGCGAAAGCCGTGGCGCATCATGCCGGCGATCCAGCCGGGATGCGCGGCGCGGGCATGGACGACGCGGGCGATCTCTTGCGGCAGCGTGCGGGCGCGGATGCGCTCGGGGTCGCGGGCGTCGAGATGGTAGAGCGCAGCCGATCCGCCGGTCAGCGCCCGGGCGGCGGCGAAGCCGGCTTCGTGCGCAGCATAGTCGGCGGCGAGCAGCAGGTCGGTTTCGGGCAGGTCCTGGACGTGGACGAAGCCTTGCGCCGTCTCGACCCGTGCGGCGATGCCGGCGGGGTCGTGCGCGTCGCCCGCGTCGAGCGCGTGGGCGGAGGCGGCGAGCCAGGCGTGGCCGGCGGCGGCGCGCGCCTGTGGCGTGTAGGTCTCGCCGAGGTCGCCGAGGCCGATGCCGTAGCGTCCGGGGGCGGGGCCGTAGACGCGGGGGGTGGCTTCGCGGGCGGTGAAGGGGTTGCGGTCGACGGGTTCGTCGCGAAGGGCGAGCGCGCGGACGGCTTGGCCGAAGAGCTGGATCAGGGTGGGAAAGGCGTCGCGGAACAGGCCGGAGACGCGCAGCGTGACGTCGATGCGGGGGCGGTCGAGCCGGGCGAGGGGCAGGATCTCGAAACCGGTGACGCGGGTGGAGCGGTGGTCCCATACCGGCTCGACGCCGAGCAGGTGGAGCGCCATGGCGAATTCCTCGCCCGCGGTGCGCATCGTGGCGGAGCCCCAGAGATCGACCACCAGGGTGCGCAGCCAGTCGCCCTCGTCCTGGAGATGGCGGCGGACGAGTTCGTCGGCGAGGCGGATGCCCTGCTGGTGCGCGGCGCGCGAGGGGGTGGCGCGCGGGTCGATGGTGTAAAGGTTGCGGCCGGTGGGCAGCACGTCGCTGCGCCCGCGATGGGGCGAGCCGGCGGGGCCGGGGGGGACATGGGCGCCGGCCAGCCCGGCCAGGAGGCCGGCGCGCTCGGCCTGCCCTTGCGGACCGCGGCCATAGACGTGCAGGCCGTCGCCATATTGGCTGTCCTTCACGTCGCAGACGAACGCGTCGATGCTCGCGATGTCGGTGCCCATGGCGAGGCCGGCGGCGGCGGCTTCGTCGGTGATGTCGGTGCGCAGCCGGTCCCGGCGGGCGGGGTCGAGGCCGTCGGCGCTGGCGAATTCGTCGAGCAGCGCCTCCAGCCGGGCGAGGCCGGCGCCGGTGCCGCTGCGGACCAGCGGCGGGGGCGCGTGGCCGAGGGTGACGGCGCCGATGCGGCGCTTGGCCTGCGCGGCCTCGCCCGGATCGTTGACGATGAAGGGGTAGAGGACGGGCAGGTCGCGGACCAGCGCGTCGGGCCAGCACGCGCCCGACAGCGCGACCGCCTTGCCGGGGAGCCATTCCAGGGTGCCGTGGGCGCCGACGTGGATGACGGCGTCGGTGCCGCGGGCGTGGAGCCAGAGGTAGAAGGCGACATAGGCGTGGGACGGGCAGCGCGACAGGTCGTGATAGTCGTCGGCGCGGGTGTCGGGGCGGCCGCGCTCGGGCTGCAGCGCGATCAGGGTGTTGCCGTGGGCGATGGCGGGGAAGTGGAAGGCGTCGCCGGCCGGTTCGCCCCAGCTTGCGAAGAGGTCGTCGCGCAGGGCGGGGGGGAGCGTGGCGAGCGCGGCGCGGTAGTCGGCAAGCGGCCAGCGAATCGTGCGCGTGGCGAGGGCCTGCGCCAGATCGGGGGCGGGGGGCGCGCCGATGTCTTCGAGGATGGCGTGGGTGGAGGCGATGGCGTCGAGGCCGACGGCGTGCGCCATCTGGTGTGCCTTGCCGGGATAGGTGGAGAGGATGATCGCGGTGCGGCGCCGTGTGGCGGGGGTTTGCCCGAGGCGGACGTGCGCGGCGACGCGCGCGGCGATGGCGGGGACGCGTTCGGGGTCGGGGCGGTGGCGGCGGGGGGCGAAGTCGAGCGCGGGGTCGTGAGGGGCGTCCTCCTTGAAGCTGGCGACGCCGACGAAGAGGCGGCCGTCGACCTCGGGCAGGACGATGTGCATGGCGAGGTCGGCGGGGGAGAGGCCGCGGGGGGCGTCGGCCCATGCGGCGTGGGTGGAGGTGGCGAGAGCGACCTGGAAGATCGGGGCGCCCCCTGTGTCGAGGGGGGCGGAAAAGGCGGTGGCGTTGAGGATGGCCGCGGGGGCGAGGTGCGCGATCCAGCGGTGGAGCCAGCCTTGTGCTTCCTCGGCTTTCAGGGAGGGGAGATAGAGGGGGAGGACGGCAAATCCGCGATCCTCCAGCGCCGAGCGAAGTGCGGCGATGGGGGCCATGTCGTCGGCGACGCGATAGGCGCGGTAGAAGAGGATGAGGACGATGGGGGCCTTGGCGGTGAGCGCGAAGGCGGCGGGGCAGGTGGGGTTCCAGGCGCCTACGGGGGGGATGGGAGGTGGGGCTTGTGCTTCGACTTCGCTCAGCACGAACGGGAGGTTGGCGGCTTGTGCCAACAGGTCGAGCGCTTGGCCGGCGGCGGTGGGGCCGCCTTGTTCGCAAAGCCCGGCCAGCGTGCGGAGCAGGGGGACGGGGAGCGTGGAGGCTTTGTCGAGGCGCACATCCTCGCGGCCATCGGCGGGGAGGACGGCAAGCGCGATGCCGTGGTCGCGCGCGATGCGCTCCATCTGCGACAGGCCGTAGCTCCAATAGGAGGGGCCGCCGATCAGGCGGATCAGGATCGCCTTTGCATGTACCGCGGTGCGCTCGACATAGGTGTCGACCGACAGCGGGTGCGCGAGCTGCTCCAGATTGGCGAGGCGCAGCGAAGCGCGCCCCGCCCCCTGCCAGCCGGCGGCAAAGGCACGCAGATCGCTGTCGGAGAAGGAGAGCACCAGCAGGTCGCCGGGGCTTTGCCCCAGATCCCGTGGCACGGCGCCCTCCTCCAGTCCGTGGCTCTCGCGAAAGACGAGATGCATGGCCGGATCAGCCCGCCAGCGCGGTCCGTATCGCGGGCGGGTCGATGCGGTCATGCTCGGCGATGACGACGAGGCGGGTGGCGCGCGCCTCGTCCGCGCGCCACGGCCGGTCATATTGCGTGCGGACGCGGCCGCCCACCGCCTGGACGAGCAGGCGCATCGGCTTGCCCGACACCGCGGCATAGCCCTTCACGCGCAGGATGTCGTGCGAGGCGGCCAGCGCCTCGATCCGGGCGGCGAGCGCGTCGGGCGTGGCGATTTCGGGCAGATCGACGACGATGCTGTCGAAATCCTCATGCTCGTGATCGTCGGCACCGTCATGATGCGAGGGGCGGGCGGCGATGTCGTCCTCGGCGGCGGCGCCGAGACCCAGCACGACCCGCGGATCGATGATGCCGTCGGTCAGCTCGACCACGGGCAGCGGGCGCGGCGCCTGCGCGGCGATGACGGCGCGGGCGGCGGCGAGGCCGCCCGGCCCCGCGAGATCGGCCTTGGTGAGCAGCACGAGATCGGCGCAGGCGAGCTGGTCCTCGAACACCTCGGCCAGCGGGGTTTCGTGGTCGAGGCCGGGGTCGGCGGCGCGCTGTGCGTCGACCGCGGCGAGATCGGATGCGAAACGGCCGGCGGCGACCGCCTCCGCATCCGCCAGCGCGATGACGCCGTCGACGGTGATGCGCGAGCGGATCGCGGGCCAGTCGAATGCTTTCAGGAGCGGCTTGGGCAGCGCGAGGCCGGAGGTTTCGATCAGGATGTGATCGGGGCGTGGGTCGAGCGCGAGCAAGGCTTCGACGGTTGGCACGAAATCGTCGGCGACGGTGCAGCAGATGCAGCCGTTTGCCAGCTCGACGATGTTTTCCGCCGGGCAATCGGGAATGGCGCACCCCTTCAAGATGTCGCCGTCGACGCCGAGCGTGCCGAATTCATTGACCACGACCGCGAGGCGGCGGCCGTTCGCGGCGCGGATCAGGTGGCTGATCAGCGTCGTCTTGCCCGCCCCCAGAAAGCCGGTGACGATGGTGACGGGGACTTTGGATAGATCCGGGGAAAGATCCGGCATGTGCATTCTCCGCCCGCGCCTTGCATCAACGACAAAACGGACGGGGCTTGCCTGACGGCGGGCACGCGGACTCCGGGCGGACGCGGGGCAGGCGTCCGAAGCCACGCACCGGTTGCGACCCCGGCCGCATCCAGTGTCGTCGCTCAGACGGAGAACCGTGCCTTGGCCATCCCCTGGACCCGGGCAAGAGCGACACCGCGCCGGCAGGTCTCCTGGCTCACGGGTCGTCGCGATCGCGGCACGGCCTTCCCGGATCGAAACCCAGTGGCTGCCCCTACAAAGGGGCGTGTGCCGCGCGCTCTCCGCTTACAGTTGCAGGGACAGCCGTGGATTTGCACCACATTCCCATTCAAAGCCCTTGAGGGGCACCGGCGCGCGTCGGGGCGGATGATCCGCCCCGGCCACGGCTTTAGCGGGCGGGTGCGGGGCCGACAACAGGCGTGTCGTCGAACCGCTTCCACCGGTAGATGGCGAAGCTGACCAGCCAGCAGGCGACGAACAGCCCGACGATCGCGAAGCCCAGGCCGTTGAAGCTGCCGCCGAGATCGGTGGCCAGCGTCCACACGCCGCCGCGAAGGTCCAGCTTGTCGGCGATCAGGGCCAGCGTCTCGATCCCGCCGATCGCGATCGCGACGATCGCGGAGACGAGGGTGATGGTGATGTTGTAGTAGAGTTTTCTGATCGGCTTCACGAACGCCCAGCGATAGGCGCCGAGCATCACCACCCCGTCCGCGGTGTCGACCAGCGCCATGCCGGCGGCGAACAGCGCGGGCAGGACGAGGATGGTGGCGATGCTCATGCCATCGGCGGCCTGTGCGGCGGAAAGCCCCAGGATCGCGACCTCGGTCGCGGTGTCGAAGCCGAGCCCGAACAACAGGCCGAGCGGCGCCATGTGCCAGCTTTTGGTGACCAGCCGGAACATCGGCCGGAACAGCCGCGACAATGGCCCGCGCGCGGCGGTGAGCATGTCGAGATCGGCCTCTTCATAGATGCCGCCGGCGCGGACGTGGCGGAAGCTGGCCCAGACCGAGCGCAGGATCAGGAGGTTCATCGCGGCGATGGCGAACAGGAAGGTGGCGGAGATGCCGGTGGCGACGACGCCGCCGACCTGTCCGAACGCCTCGAACCGGGCGAGCGCGTTGGCGGTCAGCGCGACCGCGACGGCGGCGACCAGCACGATGGCGGAATGGCCGAGCGCGAACCAGAAGCCGACGGCGACCGGGCGCTGGCCGTCCTGCATCAGCTTGCGGGTGACGTTGTCGATCGCCGCGATATGGTCGGCATCGACCGCGTGGCGCAGGCCCAGCCCCCAGGCGAGCGCGGCGGTGCCGAGCAGCAGCGCATCGTGGCGGGCGAGCGCAAGCGCCCAGGCCCAGCAGGCGAAATTGGCGAGGATCAGCAGCGCGAACAACGCGGCGATGCGGCGTTTCAACGAGGTATTGGATCGGGTCATGCGGCAATCCGGCGGGCGTCCGACATGACGGGGGCCTGCCACCGGCGCGAACCGGTGGCCGGCGCCGCAGGGCCGGCCGGACGCCATGAGCGGCCGGCCACGCGTCGCCGTGGCGGCCCCCGCCGCCTGGGTGCGCGTCGCTCAACGGACCAGCCGTGCCGCGGCCATCCCCTGGACCGGCGGACAAGAGCGACCTGACGCCGGCAGGTCTCCTGGCTCGCGGGTCACAGCCACGGTGCCGTACCTTCCCAGATCGAACGGTCGACCCGTTCGGTCCAGTGGCTGTGCCCTTGATGGGGCACGTCCGGCACCGCGCTCGCCGCTTACAGTTGCAGGGACAGCCGCGGATTGGGGCGGCTCGACGGCCGCCTTTCACCGTGTTCCCTTTTAAGCCCCTTGTGGGGGCACCGGCGCGATCGGGGGTTGGGGTAGGGGGTGTGGGGGCGGGGGGCAAGCTTCTTCGATCCCTCTCCCCCACGGGGAGAGGGAAGGGGCCCGCTGCCGTCAGGCAGTGGGAAGGGTGAGGGGATGCCGCGGGCGATGCGCTGCTTGGCGGCCCCTCACCCTCCCACCGCTTCGCGGCGGGCCCCTCCCTCTCCCCGGAGGGGAGAGGGGCCACATCGGCAGCGCACGGGCGTCCTGATGCTCCCGGTGGGGAGAGGGTGCTTTTGCGTAAGTGGTTTGCGTCGTGCGCGGTTTGGGGTAGCGAGCGGATATGGCTTCCATGATCGCATGCGATGTCGCGATCGTCGGTGCGGGTCTGGCGGGTAGCCTGGTCGCACTGGCGCTGAAAGGACGGCACCCGGACCTCGACGTCCGGCTGGTCGATGCGGGCGACAGCATCGGCGGCAACCACCTGTGGTCGTTCTTCGGCAGCGATGTCGCGCGCGGCGACCGCTGGATCGTGGAGCGCGCCGTCGCCCATGCCTGGGCCAGCTATGACGTGGCGTTTCCGGCGCATGGCCGGACGATCGCGCAGCCCTATTACTCGATCGAGAGCAGCCGGCTGGACCGGGTGGTGCGCGCCACCCTGCCCGAACAGGCGCTGCTGCTAGGGCGCAAGGCGCTGGGCGTATCGGCGACCGCGGTGGTGCTGGCCGATGGCGACCGGATCGAGGCAAAGGGCGTGATCGACACGCGCGGGACCGGCGACCTGTCCACGCTGGATTGCGGATGGCAGAAATTCGTCGGGCGCGAACTGGCGCTGGCGGCGCCGCACGGGCGCGAGCGGCCGGTGGTGATGGATGCGACGGTGAAGCAGGTGGACGGTTACCGCTTCGTCTACGTCCTGCCCTTCGGGGTCGACCGCATCTTCGTCGAGGACACCTATTATTCGACCTCCGCCGACCTCAACCGCGGGGCGATCGTGCCGCGGCTGGAGCGATATGCCGCGGCAATGGACTGGGACGTCACCGAGGTCGTCCGCGAGGAAGCCGGCGTGTTGCCGGTGGCGATGGGCGGCAATTTCGAGGCCTATTGGCGATCGGGCGGGGCCAAGACGCCCAAGGCCGGGATGCGCGCCGGGCTGTTCCACCCGACCACCGGCTATTCGCTGCCCGATGCGATCCGCACGGCCAGCGCGATCGCGGCGCGGCGCGACTTTGCAGGCGCGGACCTGCACGACCTGACCTATGGTCTGGCGCGCGACGCCTGGGACGCGCGCAAATTCTATCGTATGCTCGACACCATGCTGTTTCGGGCCGCCGAGCCCGAGGAACGCTACCGCGTGCTTGAGCGCTTCTATCGACTGGCGCCCGGCCTTATCGGGCGCTTCTATGCAGGACAATCGACCATGGCCGACAAGGCGCGTATCCTGACCGGCCGGCCGCCGGTGCCGATCGGCCGCGCGATCTCCGCGCTGAGGGGGGCCCGCGCATGAAGACCGCGATCGTCATCGGGTCGGGTTTCGGCGGGCTGGCGCTCGCCATCCGCCTGCAATCGGCGGGCGTGCAGACCACGATCGTGGAGTCGCGCGACAAGCCGGGCGGGCGGGCCTATTACTGGGAACGCGACGGCTTCACCTTCGATGCCGGGCCGACCGTTATCACCGATCCCAACTGCCTGCGCGAGCTGTGGCAATTGACCGGCCGCGAGATGGCGGACGATGTGGTGCTCGATCCGGTCAACCCCTTCTACCGGCTGAACTGGGTCGACGGGACCAATTTCGACTATACCAACGAGGACACGCTGCTGCGCTCCGAGATCGCCAAGCTGGAGCCGGACGATGTTGCCGGGTACCAGCGCTTCCTCGACTATGCGGCGGGCGTGTACCGGGAAGGCTATGAAAAGCTGGGCCATGTCGCGTTCCTCGACTTCGCGTCGATGGTGAAGGCGGCGCCGGCCCTGGCGAAGTACCAAGCGTGGAACTCGGTCTACGCGATGGTGTCCAAGTTCGTGAAGTCGGAGAAGCTGCGCGAGGCCTTGTCCTTCCACACGCTGCTGGTCGGCGGCAATCCGATGACGACGAGCGCGATCTATGCGCTGATCCACAAGCTGGAGCGCGACGGCGGCGTGTGGTTCGCGCGCGGCGGCACCAACCGGCTGGTCGCCGCGATGGTGACGCAGTTCGAGCGGATTGGCGGCGTGGTACGGCTGGGCGATCCCGTCACGCGGATCGAGACGCTGGGTGACCGCGCGACGGGCGTGGTGACCAGGAGCGGCTGGACCGGGCAGGCGGATGCGATCGCGTCCAACGCGGACATCATGCACAGCTACCGCGACCTGCTGGGCGACAATCGCTCGGCCAAGCGCGTGACCAACCGGCTGGAGCGCAAGAAATATTCGCCGTCGCTGTTCGTGGTGCATTTCGGGATCAAAGGGACGTGGCCGGGCATCCCGCACCACATGATCCTGTTCGGGCCGCGCTATAAGGGGCTGCTGACCGACATCTACGATCACGGGGTGCTGGCAGAGGATTTCTCGCTCTATCTGCACCACCCGACCGTCACCGATCCCAGCCTTGCGCCCGAGGGGCATTCGACCTTCTACGCGCTGGCGCCGGTGCCGCACATGGGCAAGTTCCCGATGGACTGGGCCGAGGTCGGGCCGATCCTGGAAAAGCGCATCCTGGACGAGGTCGGCCGGCGGCTGATCCCCGATATCCATGAGCGGATCGTAACCAAATTCTCCTATGCGCCCAGCGACTTCGCGACCGACCTGAACGCGCATATGGGCTCGGCCTTCTCGCTGGAGCCGATCCTGACGCAGAGCGCCTATTTCCGGGTGCACAACCGCGACGATGCGATCCCGAACCTGTATTTCGTGGGTGCCGGCACGCATCCGGGGGCGGGGATTCCGGGCGTGGTCGGCTCGGCCAAGGCGACGGCGCGGCTGATGCTGGAGGATCGCTGAGGGGGAGCGGGCCGGCACCGCTCTAATCGAGCCGATCCACATCCTCGTCATGGCCGGTGCCGGAGCTGAGAAACGCCAGCCCCATCAATGCACCGGCCAGCATCACCGATCCGCCGACGCCGGCGATGACGCCCAGCATCGTCACCAGGTGCAACGGCCCGAAACTGTGCGCCAGCGCCGCGATCGCCACCGCCACTGCAATGGCCGAAGCGAGCGTCATCCACGCCATGATCTCGCGGAACCGGGCCCAGGCAAAGGCCGCCTGATCCGGGTCGCCGAGCCCCTGCGGATCAGCCACGCCGCGGCACTCGTCCGGCGGGCAGGCGCGACAGGACCCCTTGCGCCACCGCCAGTACCTCGTGCCGGACGGGGTGGCGCACCGCAAAGATCGCCACCCCCCAGCCTGCACAGCCGAGCAGCGCGCACAGGGCAAGCTGCCCGAAATGCATCGCGGCCGGCGCGACGAACCAGCGATAGGCGGCGAGCAGCGGCGCGATCGTCGCGATCGTGGCGATCAGGCTTTGCGCATAGATGACGAGCATCGCCCGCCAGCGGAATCCGGTCAGCGTCTGCATCAGACCGACATAGATCGCGAACCACGCAATGCCATAGCCCAGCCGCGACACCGCCGCCCACTCAAGCCCCCAAAGCGCTCCAAGCAGCAGCAGCCCGACCGACGCCACGGTATCGGCGACGTTGAGCAGCACCAGCCGGCGGATACGGCCGAGCAGGATCGGCAGCTCGATATGCAGCGGCAGCGCGGTAAAGAAGACCTGCGCCAGCGACACCCAGAGCAGCAGCGGCGCGACACCGACCCAGCGTGGGCCGTACAGCATAAGCACGATCGGCGTCGCGGCGGCGCCAAGGAACGCCATCGCCGGCCAGGTCGCCGCGCTATAGGCCGCGACGACGCGCTGATAGGGCGCACCCAGCGGGGCGCCCTCGTCGCGCAGGCGCGCAAAGGCGGGGTAGAAGACGCCGTCCACTGCGCCGCTGACCAGCATCTGCAACTGCGCGGCAAGGCTGACGGCGCGGCCGTACAGCCCAACCGCGGTCAGCGTCAGCACGCGGCCGATGACGAGCTCGGGACTGCGGGTGCCGACCGCCGAGCTGATATAAAGAAGCGACGCGTTCGATCCGAAGCGCAGGATCGGCCCCGCGCCCTTCAGCCGCGGTGGAAAGGGCGGGCGGGCACCGCTGCGCCACAGGCCGATCGCGGCGCGCGCGCCCTGCTGCGCGACCGCGGCCCAGGCGAGCGAAAAGGCGGAATGGCCACCCGCCGCCAGCCCCAGCGCGACGGCGGCATTGACCACCGCGGCACCGACATTGACGAGAAAGATCGAGCGAAAATCCATGTCGCGCTGAAGCAAGGCGCTGGGCACGATGCCAAAGGGGACAAGCAGGTACGACCCCGCCACGATCGCCAGCAGCGGCGTCAGGCGCGCATCGCCATAGAAGCGCGCCACCGGCCAGGCGAGCGCGAGGATAACGAAGCCGATGCTGAGCGCAAAGATCAGCGATACCGAAAAACAGGTGCGGATCTGCGCGTCGCTCAGGTCCTTTTCGCCGGAAATGAACCGGCTGATCCCGAAATCCTGCAGGATCGACACCATCATCGCCGCCGACAATGCGATCGAATACAGCCCCATCTCGGGCGGGGAGAGAAAGAAGCGGGAGATCACCACGCTGACCACGAACTGGATCGCAAACGCGATATATTGCGCGCCCATCGACCACAGGGCCGCGCCGCGTACGGTCGCCGCGTGGCTCATCGCCGCGCCAACGCCAGCGCAAGCCGTGCGGCGGCAAGCGGGTGCCCCGACCGGACCATGCGTCCGGCGGCGCGCCAAAGGCCGGGTGTGCGGCGATGCCGCGGCGTTTCGCGCAGATAATCCAGCAGCGCCCGGTGTGCGGGCCCGGCCAAGGCATCGCCATCGTAGAGCGAACCTTCGATCAGCGCGGCGCGCACGCCCCGCGCCGTACCCGGTGTGCTGAACAGGGCGTCGAGATCGCCGAGCGGGGGCAAGCGTTCCAGACCTTGGGTGGGATCGGGCCGTCCGTCCGCCCGGTGGCGATGCGCGGCCAGCGCGACCGCGGCACCGTAACGCTGCTCCAGCCCGTGACGGCGGGACACCTGATCGGGCGATCCGCGATAGTGCAGCAAGCGCTCTGGCAGGCTGGTGATCCGCGTCCGCTCCGACAGGCGCAGCCACAGGTCGTAATCCTCGCTGTGGCGATAGGCCGCACGGTAGCCGCCCACCGCAAGGACGAGGTCGCGTCGCATCATCACCGAGGGGTGACAGATCAGCGCGCCGCCGGGAAGGGCCGCGCGAAACGCGGCGTCGTCGGTCGGATAGGCGACCGACCAGTCGCGGCGTACCGCGCCGTGCACGTCGATGCCGATGACGCCGGTGCCAAGAACACCGTGATCGGTGTGCGCCGACAGGAACCGCATCTGCGCGGCAAAGCGCTCGGGCAATGCGACGTCGTCGCCATCCATGCGCGCGATCAGCGGGGCACGCGCCTCGGCGATCATCCGGTTCAGGCTGAAGATCAGCCCGCGATTGGGCTGGTGGAAGGCACGGATGCGGGGATCGGCGGCGGCGTAGCGGTCGATGATCGCACCCGATCCGTCGGTTGCGCCGTCATCGACGATCAGGAATTCGAAGTTCCGGACGCTCTGCGCGAGAATGCTCTCGATCGCCTCCGCCAGAAAGGGCGCGTCGTTATGGACGCTTAGCACCACTGAAATGGCCGGGGTGGCGAACATGGAAGGGGGCGACGCGTACATGGACCCGCCCTAGCCCAAGGGCATGAACAACAGGTTGCCCGAACAGCCGCCTGAAGGCCGCCACCCAGGGCCGCTAGGGCCACATGACGGGTGTTTGACGGAAAAAGTGCAGAAATGTGAAAACGGGTGTTGACGGGTTGAGTGTGCTGGCCTAGATGGCTGTCACCGCAGCGACGGACCGGACGGTTCGGAAGCGAGGCGGTGATCGAGATAGGCGGGCTTGATGACCTTGGGAACGGGGTTGATTGAGCGACGCCGGTATTCTTGTCTTTGACATTGTGATTGAGATGAAGGGACATGTGGGCGGCGGCTTGCGGTCTTAGGCGTTCAAGGCGTCTAAAGGTCGTTTAAAGCATAAGCCGGTTCATGGTCTTATCGGGGCATTCGTGCTTTGGTGGGATCACTCATATGTCTCGTTACATACACCATATGTAATGTGCAGGAACTGGCTCCTTGAAGTGAGCGGTTTCATCGTGGTTATTCCGCTGCGATGAAGTCGAGCATCAAACTTGAGAGTTTGATCCTGGCTCAGAACGAACGCTGGCGGCATGCCTAACACATGCAAGTCGAACGAAGGCTTCGGCCTTAGTGGCGCACGGGTGCGTAACGCGTGGGAATCTGCCCTTGGGTTCGGAATAACAGCGGGAAACTGCTGCTAATACCGGATGACGACGAAAGTCCAAAGATTTATCGCCTGAGGATGAGCCCGC
>NZ_CP101722.1:380000-942500 GCF_038809135.1 Sphingomonas sp. NY01
AGGACTCGAGTAGGGCGGGACACGTGAAATCCTGTCTGAACATGGGGGGACCACCCTCCAAGCCTAAATACTCGTACATGACCGATAGCGAACTAGTACCGTGAGGGAAAGGTGAAAAGCACCCCGATGAGGGGAGTGAAACAGTACCTGAAACGGATTGCCTACAAGCAGTTGGAGGGCCCTTTGAGGCCTGACAGCGTACCTCTTGCATAATGGGTCTGTGACTTAATGTTTCAAGCAAGCTTAAGCCGATAGGTGTAGGCGCAGCGAAAGCGAGTCTGAATAGGGCGCTTTAGTTTGAAGTATTAGACCCGAAACCCGGCGATCTAGGCATGACCAGGATGAAGGTGCGGTAACACGCACTGGAGGTCCGAACCGATTAACGTTGAAAAGTTACCGGATGAGTTGTGTTTAGGGGTGAAAGGCCAATCAAGCCGGGAAATAGCTGGTTCTCCGCGAAAACTATTGAGGTAGTGCCTCGAGCGGACACCATAGGGGGTAGAGCACTGGATGGTTGCGGGGGTCGCGAGATCTACCAACACTAACCAAACTCCGAATACCTATGAGTGATACTCGGGAGACAGACGGCGGGTGCTAAGGTCCGTCGTCAAAAGGGAAACAGCCCTGACCTACAGCTAAGGTCCCCAAGTCACGTCTAAGTGGGAAAGCATGTGGAAATCCCAAAACAACCAGGAGGTTGGCTTAGAAGCAGCCATCCTTTAAAGAAAGCGTAACAGCTCACTGGTCTAAACAAGGGTTTCTGCGGCGAAGATGTAACGGGGCTCAAGACGTGCACCGAAGCTTAGGGTGTGTACTTTTGTACACGCGGTAGCGGAGCGTTCCGTAGGCCTGTGAAGCGATCTGGTAATGGGTCGTGGAGGTATCGGAAGTGCGAATGCAGACATGAGTAGCGATAAAGAGGGTGAGATGCCCTCTCGCCGAAAGACCAAGGGTTCCTGCGCAAGGCTAATCCGCGCAGGGTGAGCCGGCCCCTAAGACGAGCCCGAAGGGGGTAGTCGATGGGAACCACGTTAATATTCGTGGGCCTGGTGGTGTGTGACGGATGGTGTGTGTTGTACGGCCTTAACGGATTGGCCGTGCTTCGAAACTGTCCCGGGAAATAGCCCCACCGTATAGACCGTACCCGAAACCGACACAGGTGGTCAGGTAGAGTATACCAAGGCGCTTGAGAGAAGTGTCCTGAAGGAACTCGGCAAATTGCCTCCGTACCTTCGGAAGAAGGAGGCCCCACATGAGCGCAAGCTTTTGTGGGGGGCACAGGCCAGGGGGTAGCGACTGTTTAGCAAAAACACAGGGCTCTGCTAAGTCGGCTTCAAGACGACGTATAGGGCCTGACGCCTGCCCGGTGCCTGAAGGTTAAGTGGAGGAGTGCAAGCTCTGAAATGAAGCCCAGGTAAACGGCGGCCGTAACTATAACGGTCCTAAGGTAGCGAAATTCCTTGTCGGGTAAGTTCCGACCTGCACGAATGGCGTAACGACTTCCCCACTGTCTCCAGGACATGCTCAGCGAAATTGAATTCTCCGTGAAGATGCGGAGTACCCGCGGTTAGACGGAAAGACCCCGTGCACCTTTACTGCAGCTTCAGAGTGGCAGTGGACAAGAACTGTGTAGCATAGGTGGGAGGCTTTGAAGCATCGGCGCCAGCTGATGTGGAGCCATAGGTGAAATACCACCCTGTTGTTGTCTACTGTCTAACCTCGTACCGTGAAACCGGTACAGGGACCCTCTGTGGCGGGTAGTTTGACTGGGGCGGTCGCCTCCTAAAGAGTAACGGAGGCGCGCGAAGGTTGGCTCAGGCCGGTTGGAAACCGGCTGTTAGAGTGCAATGGCATAAGCCAGCCTGACTGCGAGACTGACAAGTCGAGCAGAGACGAAAGTCGGTCATAGTGATCCGGTGGTCCCTCGTGGAAGGGCCATCGCTCAACGGATAAAAGGTACGCCGGGGATAACAGGCTGATAACCCCCAAGAGCTCATATCGACGGGGTTGTTTGGCACCTCGATGTCGGCTCATCACATCCTGGGGCTGGAGCAGGTCCCAAGGGTTTGGCTGTTCGCCAATTAAAGTGGTACGTGAGCTGGGTTCAGAACGTCGCGAGACAGTTTGGTCCCTATCTGCCGTGGGCGTCGAAATTTGAGAGGAGTTGACCCTAGTACGAGAGGACCGGGTTGAACGTACCTCTGGTGTACCTGTCGTCGTGCCAACGGCGCAGCAGGGTAGCTATGTACGGACGGGATAACCGCTGAAAGCATCTAAGCGGGAAGCCTCCCTCGAGATAAGATTTCATCAAGAGCGGTCGAAGACCACGACCTCGATAGGCCGGATGTGGAAGTGCGGTAACGCATGGAGCTAACCGGTCCTAATTGCTCTGGTCGCGCTTGAGAGCTCCACACCCCCACCATCAGCCCTGGGCTAGATGAACGGGTGGATGGAAATAACTCTCAGCCAGATAAAACCTCCAAGGTGCATCGATTTTAACCCAACACAACCGCATGCTCGCAGGCTCCATTGCCTGGTGGCCATAGCGTCGGTGTCCCACCCGATCCCATCCCGAACTCGGCCGTGAAACCCGACCGCGCCAATGGTACTATCGCTCAAGCGATGGAAGAGTAGGTCGTCGCCAGGCATTGAAGCCCGCGAACATGCACACAAAGAACCCATTCACATCCCTCTTGCGCCGCACACAGCGCAAGAACAAAACCTCACCACCGCGGGGTGGAGCAGCCCGGTAGCTCGTCAGGCTCATAACCTGAAGGTCACAGGTTCAAATCCTGTCCCCGCAACCAAACTCCAAAAGCGCCCCGGTAGCCAACGCTCCCGGGGCGCTTTCGCGTCCACAGCCCGTCAAACCTGCGCCAGCCCCCCGTCGACAAACACCTCAGCCCCCGTCATGAAACTGCTGTCACACGACGCCAGAAAGGCCGCAGCCGATGCCGTCTCCGCCGGATCGCCAAGCCGGCCCAGGGGCGTCATCGCACTCAAAGCCTCCATGTCCGATGCACCCACTACCTCCGCTGCCAGATCGGTCCGCGTCGGACCCGGGGACAGCACGTTTACCCGGATGCCCGTCCCTGCCAGATCGAGCGTCCAGCTACGCGCCAGGTTGCGGATCGCGGCCTTGCTGGCGCTGTAGACGCTGAAGCGTGGCGTACCCATCACGCCGGTGCTCGAACCCGTCAGGATGATCGACCCGCCGGCGTTCATTAGCGGCAGTGCTTTTTGCACCGTGAAGATCAGTCCCTTCACATTTGTGTCGAAGGTGTTGGCATAATGTTCGGGCGTAATCTCTCCCAGTGGCACCAGGGCGCCCGTGCCGGCATTGGCGAACACGATGTCCAGCGATCCTCGCTGTGCCTGAACGGCGGCATAAAGCCGATCCAGACCGTCGAGGTCCGTCACGGACCCCTGTACGGCCACCACATTCGGGCCCAGCTGTGCGGCCGCACGGTCGAGTACGTCCTGCCTGCGGCCGTATAGGAAGACGAATGCGCCCTCGTTCACGAACCGCTGCGCGGTCGCCAGCCCGATGCCGCTTCCGCCACCGGTCACCACCACCGTTTTGCCGTCCAATCTCTTCATATCATGCCTCCTTGAGCGCGGCAGAGGTGACAAGCTGTGCACCTATCGACAAGTATGCACCTTTTGGTAAGTAGCTGACGATGACAAACACCGCGCCCACCGGTTTCTCCTGCGGACTCGATGCGACGCTCAGAGTGATCGCTGGCAAATGGAAGCCGCTGATCCTCTACTTCCTGCGGCAAGGCCCCAATCGCTACGGCGCGTTGAAGCGTGCCGTGCGCGGCGTAAGCGACAAGGTTTTGATCCAGCAGTTGAAGGAACTGGAAAGCGATGGCGTCGTGCTGCGTACCGATCACAAGGAGGTACCGCCACGGGTCGATTATACACTTACCCCGCTGGGGCGCAGCCTAGCAGAGGCGCTGGAGCCGCTATGCATATGGGGCGTAGAGAATATGGACGCGGTGGCGCGCGTTCTGGCCGAACGGGAGGCCTGGAAGAACGGCCCGTCTGGCTAGCCGCTGCTGAGTCGTGGTGAAGCATGACGACCCGACGCATCGTCCATCTGCATACGAAAACGGCCGGTCATTCGATCGTGGCAATTGCCGGAGCTTGATCTTCGCTCATCGGGACTGGACGCGGTGCGTCAGGTGCGTGGTATCCCGCTCCGGGAGAGGCACGGGGCTGAGATTTGCCCCTTTTGCCGACGTTAACGTCGGAAGAAAATGGTGCTGCCGGTGAGGATTGAACTCACGACCTCAGCCTTACCAAGGATGCGCTCTACCACTGAGCTACGGCAGCACTCGCGTTGCAACGCGGGAAGCGCGCCTAGACCGGATTGGCGCGTCATTGTCAAGCGGTTGTTGCAAGGATTATGCAGAACGCATGACAGAAGATGACAAGGCAGCGCGACTGGCAGCGCGGTTGCGGGAGAATTTGCGGCGGCGGAAGGCGCAGGCGCGGGCTGCGGCGGGGGGGAGGCAGAGGGTGAGGCGGGGGGCGACGTAGGGGGCGGGGCGGTGTCGCCCCCGGTGTCCGAGGATCGGGATTAGAGGGGCGCGCACTTGGCGTGCAGCCAGGCGCGGTCGTCCTCGGCCAAGTCGGGGCCAAGTGCCTGAGCGACCTGCGCATGATAGGCGTCGACCCATGCACGTTCGCCATCCGTAAGCAGGGCCGCGTCGATCAGCGTCCGCTCGATGGGGCACAAGGTCAGCGTCTCGAACCCCAGCATGGCGCGATCGGCGCCCGGAATGTCGCGGGGTTCGACCAGGACGAGGTTTTCGATGCGGATGCCGTATTCGCCGGCCTTGTAATAGCCGGGTTCGTTGGAGAGCAGCATGCCGGCGCGCAGCGGCTCCATGGCGGCCCCGCCGGGATAGTTGGGCGCGGCGATGCGCTGCGGCCCCTCATGGACCGATAGATAGGCGCCGACGCCGTGGCCGGTACCGTGCGCGTAATCGAGACCAGCCTCCCATAACGGGCGGCGGGCCAGCGCATCGATATGGCCGCCCAGCGTCCCATCGGGAAAGACGGCCGTGGCCAGCCCGATATGGCCCTTGAGCACGCGGGTGAAGCGGTCGCGCATCTCAGGCGTGGGATCGCCGATCGGCATGACGCGGGTGATGTCGGTGGTGCCGTCATCATATTGGCCGCCGGAATCGATCAGGAAGAGCTGGCCCGGCACGATGGGGGCATTGGATTCCTCGGTGACGTGATAATGCGGGCTGGCGCCGTGCGCGCCGGTGGCGGAGATGGTGGCGAAGCTGATGTCGCGCAATCGCCCCGTCGCCTGGCGACAGGCGAGCAACTGCGCCGCGGCGGACAGCTCGGTCTGGCCGCCCCCGGGGCATTCCTCCTCCACCCAGCGCAGGAAACGGACCATCGCGGCACCGTCGCGCAGCGAGGCGGCGCGGTGGCCGGCCAGCTCGACCGGGTTCTTGATCGCCTTGGCCAGCACCACAGGATCGCGCAGCGCGAGCACGGTGGCGCCGCCGGCCTCCAGCGCCTGGGCGATCGCGGCCACCGCCCGCTCGGGATCGGCGACGATGCGCTTGCCCGCAAAGCCGCGCAGCCCGGTGTCGAAGTCTGCGCGGTCGTGAAGGCGCACGGCATTGCCGAGATGCTGGCGCACCGCATCGGTCAGCTTGGACGGGGCGACGTAGAAATCGGTCTCGCCGCTGGCGTGCACGACCGCATAGGACAGGGCGACCGGCGTGTGCGCGACGTCCGCGCCGCGGATGTTGAGCGCCCAGGCGATCGAGTCGAGCGCGGACAACACGACCGCGTCGGCGCGCTGCTCGACCAGCCAGTCGGCGATGCGCGCGCGCTTTTCAGCCGAGGTCGCGCCGGCCAGCGCGTTGTCCTGCACGACGAGCGGGGCGGGCGAGGGTTGCGGCCGATCCGTCCAGACGGCGTCGACGGGGTTTTCCGCCACCGCCACCAGGATCGCACCGCGGGTGGAAAGCGCATCGGCCATATCCTGCACCTGGGTGCGGGTGTGGAGCCAGGGGTCATAGCCGATGCGGCCCCCCTCCGGCGCGTGGACGGCGAGCCAGCCGGCAAGGCTGTCCTGCGGCACGCCGACATAGTCCCAGTCGTCGGCCGCGACCTGTTCGCGGACCTGCAGCGTGTAGCGACCATCGGTGAAGATCGCCGCGCGGTCCGCCAGCACGACCGCGCTGCCCGCCGAGCCGCCGAAGCCGGTCAGCCAGCCGAGACGCTGCGCATAGTCGCCGACATATTCGCTCATATGTTCGTCGGTGAGCGGGACGATGAACCCGTCCAGGCCGATGACGGCGAGGCGGGTGCGAAGCTGGGCGAGGCGGTCGGCATGCAGAGACATGGCGGCGGTTTGGCAGAAACAATCCAGCCACAACAGTCCCCGATCTTTCGCGTGCCCGCCCGCCGGTCATTCCCGTTGATGCGGAAAACCGCCTCGACCGCACCCGCGACGAACCGCTAAGGCAAGGAAATGACCG
Organism: Sphingomonas sp. NY01; assembly: GCF_038809135.1. Classification (NCBI taxonomy): domain Bacteria; kingdom Pseudomonadati; phylum Pseudomonadota; class Alphaproteobacteria; order Sphingomonadales; family Sphingomonadaceae; genus Sphingomonas; species Sphingomonas sp. NY01. The sequence goes on from NZ_CP101722.1 coordinate 386,516, forward strand.
AACCGACGCCCCCCGTCGCCGAACAGCGGCCGCACAGCTTCACCGCGCATGGCATCACGATCGAAGACCCCTATGCCTGGTTGAAGGACCCGGATTATCCGGAGGTGGCCGATGCCGACGTACTGGCCTATCTGGAGGCCGAGAACGCCTATTTCGAGGCGATGATGGCGCCGCGCCAGCCGCTGGTCGACCGGCTGTACGAAGAGATGAAGGGGCGCATCAAGGAGGACGAGTCCTCCGTGCCGCAAAAGGATGGCGACTGGCTGTACTGGACCGCGTTCGAGACCGGTGGCCAGTATCGCAAATGGTGGCGCAAACCCGTCGGCGGTGGCGACGACGAATTGTTGCTCGACGAGCCGGCGCTGGCCGAGGGCAAGGAATATTTCCGGCTGGGCGCCTTTGCGGTCAGCAACAATGGCCGGCTGCTCGCCTATGCGATCGACGATACGGGGGGTGAGCGGTTCGAGGTGCGGGTCAAGGACCTGACCACCGGCGAGCATCTGCCCGAGGTGATTCCGGGCATGCTGTCCGACATCGTGTGGACCGCGGACGATGCCGGGTTCCTGTACGGCCTGGCCAATGACCAGTGGCGGACGGACAATGCCCGGTTCCACCGGATCGGCACGCCGGTGACGGACGATGTCGTGCTCTATACCGAAGCGGACGAAGGCTACCGGGTCGCGGTGGCGGAAACATCGTCGCGCAAATGGATCGTGATCGGCACGGGCGACCATGTGACGAGCGAGGTGCGGCTGTTGCCCGCCGACGATCCGCTGGCCGAGCCGATCCTGGTCGCGCCCCGCAAGGAGGGGCGCGAATATGACGTGGACGAGCATGACGGCACGCTGTTCATCCACACCAACGACATCGATCCGATGTGGCGGCTGTGCACCGCCGCGATCGAGGCGCCGGGCGACTGGCATGAACTGATCGCCCCGGACCCGCATTTCTACATGACGGGTGTGGAATGCTATGCGGGCTTCTTCGTGGTGGAAGGGCGCGAGGACGGTTTGGATCGGATCGCGATCCACCGCTACGACGCGCCGACGGTGCCGCAGCGGATCGCGTTTCCGGAGGCGAGCTATACCGCAGGGCTGGGCGACAATCCCGAATATGACGTGTCCGTGCTGCGGCTGGGCTATGAATCGATGGTCACGCCGGGGACGGTGTACGACTATGACGTGGCGACGGGCGAGCGCACCACGCTGAAGGTGCAGGAGATCCCGTCGGGGTATGACGCGGCCAAATACCGGACCGAGCGATTGAAGATCGCGGCGCGCGACGGAACGCCGGTGCCGGTCTCGATCGTCTATCCGGCGGATTTTCCGCGCGACGGGACGGGCAAGCTGTTCCTTTATGCCTACGGTGCCTATGGCTATGCGATCCCGCCGGGTTTCTCGACCGGGCGGATGAGCCTGCTCGATCGCGGCTTTGCCTATGCGATCGCGCATATTCGCGGGGGCGACGATCTGGGCCAGCAATGGTATCTGGACGGCAAGCTGGAAAAGCGCACCAACACCTTCAACGACTTCGTCGATGTGGCGCGCGGCCTGATCGCCGATAGCTGGACGCATGAGGGCGGGATCGCGATCGCCGGGCGTTCGGCGGGGGGCGAGCTGATGGGTGCGGTGGTCAATTCCGACCCCGAACTCTGGGGCGCGGTGATCGCCGACGTGCCGTTCGTCGACGTGCTGAACACGATGATGGATGCCGACCTGCCGCTGACGCCGGGCGAATGGCCGGAATGGGGCAATCCGATCGAGGACAGGGCGGCGTTCGAACTGATCCGGTCGTACAGCCCGTATGACAATGTGGCTGCCCATGCCTATCCGCCGATGTTCATTTCCGGCGGGCTGAACGATCCGCGCGTCACCTATTGGGAGCCGGCGAAATGGGCGGCGCGGCTGCGCGCCACCAAGACGGACAACAACCTGCTGCTGCTGAAGACCAACATGGGGGCCGGGCATGGCGGCAAGTCCGGCCGGTTCGAAAGCCTGCGCGAGGCGGCCGAGGAGCATGCCTTCGTGCTGTGGCAGATGGGGATCGAAAGCTGAGCATCGAGGCGATCGTTGCCCGCTGGGGCGTCGCCGCGATCGGCCTGGGGGCCGGGCTGGAGGGCGAGACGGCCGTGATCGCCGGCGGATTGCTGGCGCATCAGGGACTCGTCTCGCTGCCGGGAGCGATGGCGGCAGCGGCGGCGGGCTCGTTCGTGGCGGACCAGGCGTTCTTTGCCGCCGGGCGGCGGTTTCGCGAGGTCCGCTGGGTGCGGCGGCTGCGCGAGAGCAAGGTCTATGGCCGGGTGATGGGGATGCTGGAGCGGCATCCGATCGGGTTCATCTTCGCCTTTCGCTTCCTCTATGGCTTGCGGACGATCAGCCCGGTGGCGATCGGGACGAGCACGGTGCCGGCGCGGTTGTTCCTGGGCGTCAACCTGGCGGCGGCATGCCTGTGGGGGGCGACGTTCACCGGTATCGGCTACCTGTTCGGGGAAGGACTGACCGAGCTTCTGGGGCGGTGGCGGCCGCGCGCGGTGCATGTTCTGGCCGCGGCGGCGCTGGTCATCGTGGCCGGCGCGATCGGGTGGTGGTGGCGACGCCGGCAGGCGCAGGGCGAGGGTGAGGCATGAACCGGTATAGCTGCACGATCGTCGCCCGCGACGACGATATCGACGAACTGGGCCATGTGAACAATGCGGTCTGGGTCCGGTGGATCCAGGATGTCGCGACCGCCCACTGGACGGCAGCGGCCCCGCCTGAGCATCTGGACGCCTATGTCTGGGTCGTGACGCGGCACGTGATCGATTATCGCGGCAATGTACGCGCCGGCGAGGCGGTGACGGCGGAAACCTGGGTACCGCAAGCGCCCAAGGGCGCGCGGTTCGACCGGCACATGCGCTTTACCGGCGCGGATGGGCGGGTGAAGGTGGATGCGGTGACCACCTGGGCGCTGATCGACCGGGCGAGCGGCCGGTTGTTGCGGGTGACGCCGGAGATCGCCGCACCGTTCCTGGCGGTTTGAGCGCAAGCGGCGGGACGCCCGCGCCACCGATCCGCGCTAGGGTGACGGGATGACACAAAGCTTCACGATCCTGCCTTCACCCGTCGGTGCGTTGACGCTGGTCGCCAGCGACGATGCGTTGCACGCGGTGCTGTGGGAGGATGATGATCCGGCGCGGGTGCGGACGGGCGCGGTGACGCGGGCGGACGATCACCCGGTACTGCGCGAGGCCGTGGCGCAGTTGCAGGCCTATTTCGTGGGCCGGTTGCGCGTCTTCGACCTGCCGCTCGGGTTTGTGGGGACGGATTTCCAGAAGGCGGTGTGGGCGGGACTGCTGGCGATCCCTTATGGCGAGACGCGCAGTTACGGTGCGCTGGCCGCGACGATCGGGCGACCCGGCGCGTCGCGCGCGGTGGGGGCGGCGAATGGGCGCAATCCGATCTCGATCATTGCCCCCTGCCACCGGGTGGTGGGAGCCAGCGGTGCGCTGACCGGCTTTGCGGGCGGGCTGGCGGTGAAGGAGCGGTTGTTGCGGTTGGAGCGGGGTGGGGTGGCGTTGCTATAGGGGATTGGGACGCCAGCAGTGCTGCGCTGCTTGGCGGCCCCTCACCCTTCCCATCGCCTTCGGTGACGGGCCCCTTCCCTCTCCCCGGAGGGGAGAGGGAAAGTCATCAGCCGGAGTTGCGCAATGCGGTGGCGATGGCGTTGATCGACAGCAGGATGCCTTCGCCGATGCGGGCATCGTCCTCACCGGCGCGGTGGCGCTTCATCAATTCGATCTGAAGGAGGTTGAGCGGCTCGATATAGGGCAGGCGCAGGCGGATCGAGGTTTCCAGCGCGGGATGCTTTTCGAGCAGGCGCGACTGGCGGGTGATCTCCAGCAGGCCGTCATGCGTGCGCTGCCATCCATCGCGGATGCGGCCGAAGATGGTGTCGCGCAGGGCCTTGTCCTCGACCAGCGTGGCGTAGCGGCCGGCGATGCCGATGTCCGACTTGGCGAGCACCATCTCCATGTTGGCGAGCGTCGCGGCGAACAGCGGCCATTCTTCCGCCATGTCGGCGAGCAGCGCCTTGTCCCGGCAGCCGGCGATGGCGTGGCCAACGCCGTACCAGCCGGGCAGCATGACGCGCGCCTGGGCCCAGCTGAACACCCAGGGAATGGCGCGCAGATCCTCGATCGCGTCGGACTTCTTGCGGCTGGCCGGGCGGCTGCCGATCTTCAGGCCCGCGATCTCGGCGATGGGCGTCATCTGGCGGAAGAAGGTGCGAAAACCCTCCGTGCCGTAGACGAGATCGCGATAGGCATGGAAGGCGGTGTCCGACAGCTGGTCCATCACCGCGCCGAACCGCGCATTGTCGGGCGCGGACAGATGCTCGGGCTCCAGGCTGGCGAGCAGGGTGGCGGACGCCATCGCCTCCAGATTCGCCATGGCGGTGGCGGGGGTGCCGTATTTGCCGGCGATCATCTCGCCCTGTTCGGTGATGCGGATGCGGCCCTGCACGGTGCCATGCGGTTGCGCGCGGATCGCGGCAAAGGCGCTGCCGCCGCCGCGCCCGACCGCGCCGCCGCGACCATGGAACAACTGCATCGCGACGCCGGCTTCCTCGAACACGGGGGCAAGCGCGGTGGAGGCCTTGGACAGCGACCAGGTGGAGGTGAGATACCCGCCGTCCTTGTTCGAGTCGGAATAGCCGATCATCACTTCCTGATACCCGCGCGCCCGCGCGATGGCGGCGATCTCGGGCAGCGCGAAATAGGCGCGCATGATGTCGGGACCGGCTTCCAGATCCTCGATCGTCTCGAACAGGGGCACCGCCATGATCGCGGCGCCGGGCTCCGCGCCGGGGCGGTAGAGGCCGACCTCCTTCAAAAGCAGGTTGATCTCCAGCAGGTCGGACACCGACTTGCCCATCGAGACGATGTAGTTGGTGATGCAGCCGGGGCCGTACCGGGCATGCGCCTCCGCCGCAGCCTCGACGATGGCGAGTTCGCCGGTCGTCTCCTCCGAATAGCTGGCGAAGCGCGAGGCGAGCGGGCGGGCATTGGCGAGTTCGCGGCGGAGCAGGTCGACGCGCGCATCCTCGTCCAGCGCGGCATACTCCGCCTCGACGCCGGCGACCTTGAGCAGTTCGGCGACGACGCGCTCGTGCACCGCGGAGTTCTGACGCAGGTCGAGCGTGGCGAGATGGAAGCCGAACGTCTCCACCGCGCGGATCAGCCGGCCGAGCGCACCGCCAGATGCCAGTGCGCCGCCGCCGGAGCCGGCCAGCGCGCGGGCGATGGCGATCAGGTCGGCACGAAAGGCGCGGGGGTCGGGATAGGGTTCGCCGGTCAGGCGGCCGGGGCGCGGAGAGGCCTTGCCGGTCAGCGCCTGATGCGTGGCGGCAAGGCGGGCGTAGATGCCCGACAGCGCGCGGCGATAGGGTTCGTCGGCGCGGCTGGCGGCGGTGTCGCCGCTCGCCTCCGCGAGCGCAAGCACGGCCTCGTCGACCTGCGCATGTTCGGTGGAGATGGACAGTTCGGCGCCGAGCGCATGGACCGCGTCGCAATAATAGCCGAGCGCCGCCTCGCTGGCGCGGGCAAGGGCGGTGCGCAGCGAATCCGCGGTGACATAGGGGTTGCCGTCGCGATCGCCGCCGATCCAGCTGCCGGGCCGCAGGAAGCTGGCGATGCGGTGGCCGAACGCCTTGTCCCAGCGCTGGTAGAGGGCGGGCAATGCGGGCAGGAAGACGTCGCGCAGATAGGATAGCGCGGTTTCCACCTCGTCCGTGACGTAGAGGCGTTCGCGGCGCAGCACCCGCGTCTGCCAGAGCAGCGCGATCTGGCGACCGATCGCGGCCTCCACCGCATCGCCATCCGGCGTCACCTCGCGACCACGATCGCGCATCTCCATCAAATCGGCGATGCGATTCTTGTGATCGATCATGCTCTTGCGGCGCACCTCGGTCGGGTGCGCGGTGAGAACGGGAGCGACGAGCCCGCGAGCCAGCAAGTCAGAGGCCGCCTTGCGATCGATACCCTCGTCCGCGAGACGGGCCAGTGCCGCGGTCAGGTCCGCACCCTGCTCCGTGGCGATGCCCTGCCGATCCTCTGCAAGATTGGCGAGCATCGAGAACAGCATGAAGCCACGCACGAAATCGAGCGTCTCGCCAAGATCGAGCTGTTCCAGTTGCAGGTCGACGGCGGCACCGTCACCGATGCCACGATGCCGTTCGACCGAGGCCCGGCGGATCGCCTCCGTCGCTTCGAACAGGCGCTCGCCGCCATAGGCGCGAATGACCTCGCCGAGCTGTGCGCCGAGGAAGCGGATGTCGGGATTGTTCGCGATCGGGGGAAGACTGGCCATGATGGCTGATGCTGCAACGCAACAGGTGGAAGGTCAACCGGTGGCCGCGCGTAATTTTCTTTTGCCGTGCCGCCGACCCGGTGGGAACCAATCAGTTGGCGTTGTTGAGCGCCACCGGGTTGGTCGGCGTGGTGGGGCGCTCGGTACGCGAGCTTTCGCGTTCCTCCGACGTCACGGCACCGTCGCGGTTCAGGTCCATGCGGTCGAACCAGTTGAGCGTCCCCTCGGAAAATTCGCTGTGCGTGACCTCGCCATCGCCATTGCGGTCGAGTTCGCGGATACGGGAATTGCCGCTGGGCATCTCGTCGGCCGTGATGATGTCGTTGCCGTCGCGGTCGAGCGTGCGGAAGCGACGGTCCATCATGCCGCCGAAATCGACACGCGAGGTGACCGAGGGCGGCACGAAACCGGCAGCGGCAGCGCGTTGATCCGCTTCCTGTTTTTCCTCGCTATGGTTGTTGCACGCGGTGGCCAGCAATGCCGTACCGAGAGCCAAGCCGATCGTCGCAAGCCGCATTTCCGCCGTGCTTCCCTTGTCGTTACGCGTCCAGTTCAACGTCCCAATAGAGCCAGTCGTGCCATGTTTCATGCAGATAATTGGGCGGGAAGCTGCGACCATGTTCCTGCAGATGCCAACTGGTCGGGCGGATCGGTTCGATATGGAGCGGCATCGCGGCCTGTCTGGGCGTACGCCCGCCCTTTTTGAGGTTGCAGGGTGCGCAGGCGGTGACGACATTCTCCCATGTGGTGCGGCCGCCCTGCGCGCGCGGCACGACATGATCGAAGGTCAGGTCGCGGTGCGCGCCGCAATATTGACAGGCGAAACGGTCGCGCAGGAACAGGTTGAAGCGGGTGAAGGCGGGAAATTGCGAGGGGCGGACGAATTGCTTGAGCGCGATGACCGAAGGAAGCTGGATCGTCGCGGTCGGGCTGCGCACGGCGCGTTCATAGTGCGCGACGATATCGACACGGTCGAGGAACACGGCCTTGATCGCCGTCTGCCAGGGCCAGATCGACAGCGGATAATAAGACAAAGGCGTGTAATCGGCATTCAGGACCAGCGCCGGGCAACTGTCCGGATGCCGCATCAGGTCGGGATGAAACACGGCTCCTCCCTTCATGGTGCCGTGGACATCTTCGCCCAACGGCGTGACAGGCGCATGACAGCACGGGCAATGATTTGGGGTCAAGGGGCGACGCGATGATCGTCACGCGTTTCGCGCCGAGCCCCACCGGGCGGCTGCATCTGGGCCATGCGCTTTCGGCGGTGCGCGCGCATGGCATGGCGCGGGCCGCGGGGGACGTTTCCTGGTGCGGATCGAGGATATCGACGGCACGCGCAGCCGCCCGGAGCATATCGAGACGATCCTGGCGGACCTGCGCTGGCTGGGGCTGGACTGGGACGGCCTGTCGTTCCAATCGCAGCGGCTGGAGCGTTATGCGGCGGCGCTGGACGATCTGCGCGGGCGCGGGCTGGTCTATCCCTGTTTCTGTACGCGGGCCGAAATTGCAGCGAGTGCATCGGCGCCGCATGGAATGGCACCTGTCTATCCGGGGACGTGCCGGACCCTGGCGCCGGCCGAGCGAGCGGGACGGATGGCGAGGCCGCATTGCTGGCGGCTGGACATGGCGCGTGCGGTGGCGATCGCTGGGCCGCTGACGTGGCATGACGCCACGGCGGGAAGGGTGACGGCGGTGCCGGGGTTGCAGGGCGACGTCGTGCTGGCCCGCAAGGACGCGCCGTCCTCCTATCATCTGGCGGTGAGCGTCGACGATGCCGCGCAAGGGGTTAGCGATATCGTGCGCGGGGCCGACCTGTTCGACGCGACCCATGTTCACCGGCTGCTACAGGCGCTGCTGAACCTGCCGGTGCCGCGCTATCATCATCATCCGCTGATCCTGGGCGCGGACGGGCAGCGGCTGGCCAAGCGGCACGGCGCGCCGGCGCTGGCCGACATGCGGGGCCGGGGCGTGGATGGAGTCGCGCTGGCGGCGGACTTGCGGCGGGATATTCTGCCCACTGGATTTTCGCTGGGGAAGGCTTAGCTTCATCGACATGAACACCTTTCTCGTGATCCTGCTGATCGCGGCAATGATCGCCACCGTGGTGGCGATGGTGCGCGGCATCGTCTCGTTTCTTCAGGAAGCGACCATGCAGGCCAAGGGCGATGGGCCGAGTGCGGCGGCACTGAAGTCCAATCGGATGATGCAGATGCGCATCTTCTTCCAGGCGCTGGCGATCCTGATCGTGGTGCTGATTCTGTTCCTGGCCGGCCGGACCTGATCCCCTGGTCAAGCTGAACAAGATCTACACGCGCACCGGGGATGCGGGCACGACGGGGCTGGTCGATGGATCGCGCCGGTCGAAGGCGGATGCGCGGATGAGCGCGATCGGCGAAGTGGACGAGGCGAACAGCGCGATCGGCGTTGCCGCGACCCTGGCCGACGAGGGGATGCGCGCGGCGCTGATGCGGGTGCAGAACGACCTGTTCGACCTGGGTGCCGATCTGGCGACGCCGGGGGACGATTTTGCGCCATCGGCGATGGTGCTGCGCATCGTGGCTGCGCAGGTGATCCGGCTGGAAACGGAGATCGACGCGATGAACGCGGGGCTGGCGCCGCTGACCAGCTTCATCCTGCCCGGCGGCAGTGCGGCGGCGGCGGCGCTGCATCTGGCGCGTGCGATCGTGCGCCGGGCGGAGCGGGCGGCGGTGGCGGTCGACGAGCCGCTGAACCCGGAGGCGTTGCGCTATCTAAATCGTTTGTCGGATTGGCTGTTTGTCGCCAGCCGGGCAGTGAACCAAAACGGCGCCGGGGACGTTCTGTGGGTGCCCGGGGGCTTGCGCTAGGTTAATCAAAGCCAGTCAGCGTTCGGGTGGGAGCACCCGAATGGCCAGCGATGCCGCCTATCCATTTGCCGCCGCCTCGCTGGGCCTGGCGGACCGATTTATTGCCGTACGATCACTGACCCTGGCACTGGCCGAGCGATTGTCGGATGCCGACGCGACGGTGCAGTCGATGCCCGATGCGTCGCCCGCGAAATGGCATCTTGCGCATACCACCTGGTTTTTCGAAACCTTCGTGCTGCGCGATCATGTGCCGGGATACCGGCTGCACGACGAGCGCTGGCCGTTCCTGTTCAACAGCTATTACGAGGCGGAAGGGCAGCGGCACGCGCGACACCGCCGCGGAATGGTGACGCGGCCGACATTGGACGAGGTGCGGGCATATCGTGCCCATGTCGATGCGGCGATGGTGGCGGCGATCCCCGGCCTAGCGCCGGACGTTGCCGCGCTGGTGGATCTCGGCTGCCATCACGAACAGCAGCATCAGGAACTGTTCGTCACCGACATGCTGCACCTGTTCAGCGAGAACCCGCTGGAGCCGGCCTGGTACCCGGCGGCGCGCAAGGTGCCCGTGGCGATGCCGGGGCCGATCGGCTGGATCGCGGGGCGCGAAGGCGTGGTGGAGATCGGGCATGGCGACGCGGGCTTCGCGTTCGATTGCGAGGGGCCGCGGCATGCCGCGCTGCTGGCGCCGCACGCACTGGCAGACCGGACGATCACCAATGGCGAATGGGCCCAGTTCATCGCGGACGGCGGATACCGCGATGCGCGACACTGGCTGGCCGATGGCTGGGCATGGGTGAAGGCGGAAGGGATCGCCGCGCCGCTCTATTGGGAAGAAGGCGACGGCGGCTGGACGCGCTTTGGGATGGACGGGCGGCGCGCGGTCGATCCGGCCGCGCCGGTGACCCATGTCAGCTTCTTCGAGGCGGATGCCTTTGCCAGTTGGGCGGGCGCGCGGTTGCCGACCGAGGCGGAATGGGAAGCCGCGGCCGAGGCGCACGACCCGGCGGGCGGCAACCAGATGGACGAGGCCGGCGCGGTGGAGCCGCGGCCGACGGCGAGCGGCCCCGGACTGTTCGGCAATGTGTGGGAATGGACCGGCAGCGCCTACCGCCCCTATCCCGGCTTCCGGGCGGCCGAGGGCGCGGTCGGCGAGTATAACGGCAAGTTCATGAGCGGGCAGTTCGTGCTGCGCGGTGGCAGTTGCGCGACGCCGCGCGGTCATGTGCGGGCATCGTACCGCAACTTCTTCTACCCCCATCAACGCTGGCAGTTCACCGGCGTGCGTCTGGCAAAGGACCTGTAGGATGCTGAAGCCCGAGATCGAGGACGGTCAGGCGTCGCTGGCCGACCCGGCATTTCGCGCCGATGTGGTGAGCGGCCTGGCGCGGCGGCCGCGGGCGATCCCCGCCCGCTGGTTCTATGACCGGCACGGCTCCGAGTTGTTCGAGCAGATCACCGACCTGCCCGAATATTATCCCACCCGGACCGAGACGGCGATCCTGGAGACGATCTGTTCCGAGGTCACGGAGCGCGTCGGCAAGGGGCGGGCGGTGGTGGAGTTCGGATCGGGATCGTCCACCAAGACGCCGATCCTGCTGCGCTGCGCCGATCCATCGGCCTATGTGCCGATCGACATTTCCGGCGACTTCCTGCGGGCGTCGACCCGCGTGCTGGCGGAGCGGTTCCCCGACCTGTCCATGTATCCGGTGGAGGCCGATTTCATGCGGCCGATCGCGCTGCCCGCCGCGGTGGCGGACAGCCCCAAGCTGGGGTTCTTTCCCGGATCGACGATCGGCAACATGACGCCGTTGATGGCGACCGACCTGTTGCGGGCGATGCGCGCATCGCTGGGCGAGGGGGCGATGCTGCTGATCGGGATGGACCGGATCAAGGCGGCCGACGTGCTGGTGCCGGCCTATGACGATGCGGCGGGGGTGACGGCGGCGTTCAACCTGAACCTGCTGGAGCGGATCAACCGCGAACTGGACGGCGACGTGCCGGTGGCGGCGTTCCGGCACAAGGCGGTGTGGAACGACGACCGGGCGCGAATCGAGATGCACCTAGAGGCGACGAGGGACGTCGACTTCACCGTCGACGGACGGCCGTTCGCCATGGCGGCAGGGGAGACGATCCACACCGAGAACAGCCATAAATACGGCGCTCGCGATGCCCGCATCCTGATGCGTGCCGGCGGGTGGACGCCGGTGGCGGAATGGACCGACCCCGATGGGCTGTTCGGCGTCTATCTGGCCGAGGCGCAAGGGGAGCGGCCGGCGCCTTAAAAGCCTGCCGCCCCCTCAACTCCCTTGCGGGCAATCGCCGGGGCGGGTTTCGGGGGCGGCGCCACGATACCAGCGGCTGGTGTTGCCCATGGTGTCGGCATTGTGGTGGCAAGCCTCCGCCTTTTCGCCATCGGGGGTCACCAGGAAGGTCCAGTTGTTGTCGCCGCAATTGTGCGGTTCGCAGCCATGGGCGAGCAGGCGGCCGCCGGTCAGCACGATGGGTGTGGTGACCGCGTTGGTGGCGACGATCTGGCGGCGGACCGCCTGATCGCCCACCGCGCGGTTGAGGGCGTCGGCCACCTCGCTGCGGTTGTAGAAGGTGACGCCCGACACCGCATCGGTGGGATAATGGCCGACATAGGCGGTGAGCGGCTGGCCATGTTCCTGGCCGGGGAGGGGCGTGGGACGGGCGGTGGTGGGGGGCGTGAAGTTGGCGGCCACGGCCTCGCGATCGGCATCCTCGCTGGTGCCGCCGCCGCCACAGCCGGCCAGGGCGAGCGCGGCGAGGATGATGGCGGCGGACGATCGCGGCAACGACGCATGGCGCATGAGGCTTCTCTCTCCTGACCTTTGGCCCGATCCTTGGAACGCTCCGCCTGTGCCGGCGGTTGCGGGGGATGGACGACCATGATCTCGAACGTTTCGTCGCGGCGCAAGCGGGCACGTACGACCGTGCGCTGGCCGAGTTGAAGGCGGGCGCCAAGCGAAGCCACTGGATGTGGTTCGTGTTTCCGCAGATTGCCGGGCTGGGCCAGAGCGCGATGGCGCGAGCCTATGCGATCGGCTCGATCGGGGAGGCGCGGGCCTATCTGGCGCATCCGGTGCTGGGGCCGCGGCTGCGCGAGGCGGGTGCGGCGATACTGGCGGCGCCGGGCAGCGCGGAGGCGATCATGGGGGGGATCGATGCGATCAAGCTGCGGTCCTCCATGACGCTGTTCGCGCATGCCGCCGGTGAGGACGGTGCGGTGTTCCGGGCCGTGCTCGACCGCTTCTATGGCGGGCGGGAGGACGGGGAGACGGTGCGGCGCCTGTAACGACGCCGCGACCGCCCCGATGCCTCAGGCGCCGGCCAGTTCGGCCTTGGCGTTCACCTTGGACGAGGCCAACTTGGTCAGCTTCTCGTCGGTGGCCTTTTCCTCGGCCAGCGTTTCGCCGAGCAGTTGCGCGGACTGGCTGCGGCCGAGCTGGTCGGCCCAGGCGATCAGCGTGCCGTAGCGGCTGATCTCGTAATGCTCGACCGCCTGGGCGGCGGCGGTCAGGGCGGCGTCCAGCACCGCCTTGTCCGCGACCTCACCGGCGACTTCGTTGGCTTCCTTGATGATGCCGTCGATCGCGGGGCAGGTGACGCCCTTGGGCTCCAGCCCTTCCAGTTCGAACACGCGCTTCAGCCGGGCGATCTGGCCCTCGGTTTCCCGCAAATGGGTTTCGAAGCCCATGCGCAGTTCGGGGTCGGTGGCCTTTTCGATCATCTTGGGCAGCGCCTTGGTGATCTGCTGCTCGGCGTAATAAACGTCCTGGAGCTGGTGGATGTAGAGATCCTGCAGCGTCTGGATGTCCTTGGAAAACAGGCCCATCGTCTCTCTCCTGGATAGGGTTGCCGCGGTCCCAAACGGGCGGCGCGCGGCATGGTTGCGGATTTACGATGAGCGCGCGGGCTGCGCCGCCAGCGGACCGGTGACGGTGGCGGTGCCGTCATTGGCGAAGACAATCGCCCAGCGCGCGGTGTTGTCGCAGACCGCGTTCCAGGTCGCGAGGCCATTGGTCGGTGCCGCCTCGTTCATCGACGTCACCGCCTGGCAGGAGGCGCCGTCCTGCCCGGAATCGCGGATCGCGCGGAACAGGACGCCGCGGCGCTGCCCCTCCGGCAGGTCGCGGATGCGGGTGCCATAGTCGATGCCCTCCGCCGCGGCGGTTTCCGCGGCATTGGTGACGGGGGTGGCGTTGTCGGCCGCGGTGTCGCTCTGCCCGCAGGCGGCGAGGGGGGCGAGCGCGAGGGCGGCAAGGGCGGTGAGCGTCGAACGGTTCATCGGGTTCCTCCTGTCGGGCGGTTCAACGCGCTGCCGCCGATGTGGTTGCCCCATCGTAACGAAGGCGGCATGGCCGGTGCGATATGACCCAAGCCACACACACGCCCCCCGGCATGCCCGCGCTTCCCGCCGACTGGCAGACCGCGTTGCAGGTGGAGATGCAGGGGCCGCGCTTTGCCGCGCTCGCCGCGTTCCTGAACGACGAGGCACGGCAGGGGCAGGCGATCTTCCCGCCGGCGGAGGACCGGTTCCGCGCGCTGGAGCTGACCCCGCTGGACCGGGTGCGCGTGGTGATATTGGGGCAGGACCCGTATCACGGCGCGGGGCAGGCGCATGGCCTGGCCTTTTCGGTGCGGCCGGGGGTGCGGCCGCCGCCGAGCCTGGTCAACATCTTCAAGGAGATGGAAGGCGACTTGGGGGTGGCGCGCAGCCGCCACGGCCTGCTCGACCATTGGGCGCGGCAGGGCGTGCTGCTGCTCAACAGCGTGCTGAGCGTGCGTGAGGGCGCCGCCGCCTCGCACCAGAAGCGCGGATGGGAGCCGTTCACCGATGCGGTGATCCATGCGGTGGCGGCGCGGGAACAGCCGGCGGTGTTCATCCTGTGGGGCGCGCATGCCCAGAAAAAGGCCGCGTTCCTGGACGAGGATGGCGGGCGGCATCTGGTGATCCGCTCCGCCCACCCCTCGCCCCTGTCGGCGCGGCACGGCTTTTTCGGGTCGCGGCCGTTTTCGCGGACGAACGCGTTCCTGGAAGCACAGGGGCAAGCGCCGATCGACTGGGCGTTGCCGGAGGTTTGAGGGGGCACCGCGCCGCCGGTCGCGGAAGTGGACACTACATCCCCCCTCGCGCCTCCACTTAGTCCGCGGCATAGCAGCGTTCATATTCGCGGCGGCGCTGGATCGCGGCCAGATGCTCGCCGCGCAGGATCGTCACCGCCTCTTCCTGTTCCAGCGTGATCAGCCGCAATTCGGGCAGCGGCTTGTGCCGGGGCGGGGTGACGCCGGCCTCCATGTCGTGCGCGTCGTTCTCCACCCGGTTCATCGCGACCTGAAGCAGCATCGCGGCACCATCCTGGTGGAAGGAGGGGACGCGGTCCTCGCGCCATTTGCCGAAGCGCTTGGGATCGCGCAGGCGCAGGATGAACATGGTCAGCTTTTCATCGAAGCGGCGGCGCTCGCCGATCTGCTCGCCCTTGTAGAAGATGGGCGTGGCGACGCCGTTGATCGCCCGGTCGAGCGCGGCATCGGCCAGGCGCTGCACCGCGCAGTCGAGCGCGATCCCCCACGCCTCGCGAAAGCTGGCCGCGTCGGGGCGGGCGCGCAGCATATAGGCGGAGGTGGTGCCCATGCCGACCGCCTTGGCCGCCGCCTCGACATTGCCGGTGGCGGCGAGCGCCTCGATAAAGCCGGTCTGGCGCTCGGGCGTCCAGCCATCGACGCGGGGGCGGACGGGCACGGGGTCGAAATCCCCGGCGGCGGGCGGTTCGGTGCGCTTGCTCATGCGCGGGAATGAACACCGGATGCGGGTGTGTAGGACAGCCCCGCGCGGTCGATTGTTGGATTGGTTCGCGTTTCGTTCCGGGAGTGTGGCGCTTTGGCATCCATCAGGGCATGGAGGGCCGCGAAGGAGCATGACGATGAGCGATGGCACGGACGACTATGTCTATGACGAGGCGAGCGGCGAATGGATCAGTGCGGCCGATGCCGCCGCGCGGGCGCCGGGCGGCGATCACGATGGCGGCGTCGAGGTGCGCGACGCGGTGGGCAACGTGCTGGCGGATGGCGACGCGGTGACGCTGATCAAGGACCTGACGGTAAAGGGCGCAGGCCAGACGCTGAAGCGGGGGACGCTGATCAAGTCGATCCGGCTGACCGGCGATGCGCAGGAGATCGACTGCAAGTTCGACGGGATCCGCGGGCTGGTGCTTAGGGCGGAATTTGTGCGGAAGCGATGAGGGGGCGCCGGTTGGGCGCGCCGGGCTCAATCTTCGTGGATGCGCGGGATCAGCTTTGCCGAGGCGGATGATGATTTCGGGGCGGTGATGGACATGGTCGCTGCCCGTGGCGCGCCGGTTCGGATCGTCTGCGACGATGGCGAGGATGTGGTGGTTGCATCGGCCCGGACATGGGCGGGGATGCAGGAGACCTTGTACCTGCTGTCCTCGCCGAACAACGCGCGGCGGTTGCTGGACGCTGTGGCGGGATTTGATGCGCGGTGGGGGTGAGCATGTCTTGCTCGCCACTTGTCCCCGTTCGTGCCGAGTAGCGACCGAGTAGGCTTCGCAAGAAGCCGTATCGAGGGCGCGTATCGAGGCATTGTACCGTGCGCTGCCCTGTCCCTCGATACACCATCTCGATACGCAGCCTGACGGCCGCTACTCGATAGTTACTCGGGACGAACGGGGTGGGGGCGGATTGGCGCGCACGTCAGTTATGGTTTCATTATTGAAGCCGGTACGACCTGCTAGAAGTGTGAAACCATCAGCGTCGACCTGGGGCGGTTCAAGCGATCCGCCCGTGGACAGGCCCCACCCCCACCCCCGGCCCCTCCCCTGAAGGGGAGGGATGTTCGAGGCGGCTTACTCCGCTGCGGGCAGATACACCTCGCTGCCCTTCTCGCGGAACGTTTCGCTCATCCTCGCCATGCCGGCTTCCGCTTCCTCGGTGGCGACGAAGGTTTCCACCGGCGCGTTCTGCTTGGCGGCAAATCCCTGAGGTTCGGGATCGCGACCTGCCCCCAGCAGGTCGCTATTTGCCGCGCGGGACGCGGCAAATTCCCGAACCTCCTGCGTGATCTTCATCGAGCAGAATTTGGGGCCGCACATCGAGCAGAAATGCGCGGTCTTGGCGCCTTCGGCCGGAAGGGTCTGGTCGTGGTAGCTTTCGGCCGTGTCGGGATCGAGCGACAGGTTGAACTGGTCGCGCCAGCGGAAGTCGAAGCGGGCGCGCGACAGGGCGTCGTCGCGCAGTTTCGCGGCCGGGTGGCCCTTGGCGAGATCGGCGGCGTGGGCGGCGAGCTTGTACGTCACCACGCCGACCTTCACGTCGTCGCGGTCGGGCAGGCCCAGATGCTCCTTGGGCGTGACGTAGCAGAGCATCGCGGTGCCGTACCAGCCGATCATCGCGGCACCGATGCCGCTGGTGATATGGTCGTAGCCGGGCGCGATGTCGGTGGTGAGCGGCCCCAGGGTGTAGAAGGGCGCCTCGCCGCAGACCTGGAGCTGCTTCTCCATGTTTTCCTTGATCTTGTGCATCGGCACATGGCCGGGGCCCTCGATCATCACCTGCACGTCCTGCGCCCAGGCGCGGTGGGTGAGCTCGCCCAGCGTGTAGAGTTCGGAGAACTGCGCCTCGTCATTGGCGTCGGCGATGCTGCCGGGGCGCAGGCCGTCGCCGAGCGAATAGGCGATGTCATACGCCTTCATGATCTCGGTGATCTCGTCGAAGCGCTCGTAGAGGAAGCTCTCCTTGTGATGCGCCAGGCACCATTTCGCCATGATGCTGCCGCCGCGCGACACGATGCCGGTGACGCGCTTGGCGGTCATCGGGATGTAGGGCAGGCGGACGCCGGCATGGATGGTGAAATAGTCGACGCCCTGCTCGGCCTGTTCGATCAGCGTGTCGCGGAAGATTTCCCAGGTCAGGTCCTCGGCGATGCCGCCGACCTTTTCCAGCGCCTGGTAGATCGGCACGGTGCCGATCGGCACGGGGCTGTTGCGGATGATCCATTCGCGCGTGTCGTGGATGTTGCGGCCGGTCGACAGGTCCATCACCGTGTCGGCGCCCCAGCGGATCGACCAGACCAGCTTGTCGACTTCCGACGCGACGTTGCTGGCGACCGCGCTGTTGCCGATATTGGCGTTGATCTTGACCAGGAAGTTGCGGCCGATCGCCATCGGCTCGGATTCGGGATGGTTGACGTTGTTGGGGATGATCGCGCGGCCGCGGGCGACCTCGTCCCGGACGAATTCGGGGGTGACATAGTCGGGGATCGCCGCGCCGAAGCTTTCGCCGTCGCGGACATAGTCCTTCAGCATCTGACGGCCGAGATTTTCGCGGGTGGCGACATATTCCATCTCGGGCGTGATGATGCCGCGCCGGGCGTAGTGCATCTGGCTGACATTGGCGCCGGGCTTTGCGCGCAAGGGGCGCTTGATCAGGCGGGGGAATTGGGGAACGCCGCCGGAGCGGTCGGGGCCGAGCTGGCCATTATCCTCCGGGCGGATTTCGCGGGCGTCGTAGCTTTCCACGTCGCCGCGCGCCTCGATCCAGTTGCGGCGCAGTTGCGGCAGGCCGGCCATGATGTCGATGCGGGCGTCCGGGTCGGTATAGGGGCCGGAGGTGTCGTAGACGCGAAGCGGCGGCTCGCCCGAGGAGGGGTCGAGATGGATTTCGCGCATCGCGACGTTCAGCGGGCCGACATGGATTTTCTTCGATCCGCGGATCGGGCCGGTGGTGACGCCAATTTCGGTACGGGCGGGTACGTCTGCCATCTCTTCTCTCCTTTGGGGAGGGAGACGGGTGACCCGGAGGGGTTGCGCCGACTTCCACTCCCTACGCCGGTGTCAACCGGATCAGGTTCGGCGGGTCGGAGCGTCCTCGCTCCCTCTCAACCGCAGTATCGGCGGTCCCCCGGGGATGGCGTGGAGCATAGGGGGTCGGCGCCTGAACACCAAACAAAAAGGGGCCGACGCGGACGGACGGCCCCTTTCGAAAGATCAGAAGGTGTAACCGATGCCGAGCGCGCCGATCCACTGGCTGCGCTTGCCGGCGATCGAGACGACGGGGCTGTCGGCGAAGTCGTTGAGCATGTCGCGGTAGACGACACCGCCGACGACCTTCCAGCCCTTCAGCAGGTTGCCGGTGATCGAATAGGTGCCCATCGCGCCGAGCGCCCAGTTCTTCCAGCCCTTGCGCGCATTATAGACGGGCAGGGTGCTGGCGACGCTCTGGGTGGGATCGATCGAGAAATAGGTGCGGGCATAGCCGGCCCCGGCATGCTCGGCCGAGGCGAACAGGCCCACCGCCGCCTTGGTGCTGAGCGGGGTGAAATAGTTGATCGTCGGCTGCCAGATCGCGCTGTCATGGGCATTGCTGACATCGTGGCGGTAGCTGAGCGAGACGGACAGGCGGTCATACGGGCTGGTGATGACGCCGGTCTTGCCGATGCCGACAAAGCCACCGAGTTCGATCGCGGTCTTCACCTCGCCCAGCGCGCGGACGCGCGCGTCGTCGATCGAGTCGACATTGTTGCGGTTGAAGTTGATGACGCCGATCGGACCGGCCTGGAAATCCCAGTTGGGGCCGGGCCGGTTGGGGATCAGGTCGATCGAGGCGCGGTTGCCGATGACGGTGAAGTTGTAGCCGCCGACCGAGCCCAGAACGCCGGGTGCGGGCGTCCACTGGTAATCGTTCGACCCTTCGTAGTCGGTGATGAGGGCCGCGGCCACCGCGACGGTGACAGTGTCGCGGTCGAAGTCTTCGGGATCGACTCCGGTCGGGGCGCGCGATGCGTCCGGCGGGGTGCTGGCGTCCTGCGCGGCGACAGGCGTGGCGGCCACGAGCGCGAGCGCCGGGACAAGGAAACGGAAGGCGGCGGAGCGCAAGACGGAAAACTCCCTGTACGATTATCCAGGGCGCAACGCCCTGCAATCGGTTTGTGTCCGCCGCGTTTCCGTCAGAAGATGTAACGCATCCGTACCTGTTGCCGATCGGTCACATCGGCTAGGGTGAAGCGCGCCGCCGAAAAGCGCGGCGGGCCGAAGCGGATCGCGGGATTGCGCGAGAATCCAAAGCCCTCGCGCGGGATGCCGGCGATGGTGTCGAGCTTGGCATTGCCGTTTTCGTCATGGATCACGGCCAGCGCATAGGCGCCGCGGGGAAGACCATCGAAATGGATGCTGCTCTGGTCGGCGGGGACCGAGCGGGTGACGGCGCGGACATCGTCGACGCAGGCGGGGAAATTGTCCGGGTCCGCGGTCAGGCAGACGCGGATCATCCCCTTGGCCGAGCGGAGGTGATCAACCCCGACGTCGAGCCGCGACACGGGTGCCGCGCCCAGTATCAGGCCCGCCGCCGCCAGCAGCGCGCCCGCGCCGCTCAGCCTGCGCATGCGCGCGGGCGAAATCGCCCAGCCCCCGGTCGGTGCCGCACAGCCGGTCCCAGATGCGGAAGTAGAGGCCATAATTACATCCATATTGTTCATGGTGCCGCTGATGATGGCTGGCGGTGATGAGCCAGCCCCCCAGCGGCCCCTGCCACACGGCGCGGGGAAAGACCTCCCAGCCCATATGGTTCGTCACCCCCATAACGGTCATGACAGTGAGGACCAAGGCGAGTGCGCTAACATGGATCGGAATCGCGAAGACCAGTAGCGGAATTGCCACAGCGCCGGTCACCGCCTCCACCGGGTGAAAGGCCATCGCCGCCCAGGCGGTGGGCGGGCGGCTGGCATGGTGGACGGCGTGCGCCAGCTTGAACACCTTTGGCCGGTGCATCCAGCGGTGCGTCCAGTAGAACCAGGTGTCATGCGCGAAGAGGTAGAGCAGCACCGAGACCGGCCAGTACCAGAGCGGCCAGGCATGAAGGTCGCTGTAGATCCGCGTCCAGCCGTGATTCTGCCAGCCCCAGGCGATGATGCCGGCAGGCAGGCCGTAGATGGCGGCGGAGGAGAGGCTCCATGCGATCTCGCGCCGCATCTGCGTGTCCAGCCCGGCATATAGCCGGGGGTGGCGCACGCGGGTGGCAAAGGCGAACGCCCCCGACACGATCAGGTAGCGGATGCCGACGATCGCAGTCATCGCAAGCGCGGACAGGAGGATGGCGAGGATCACGCCGGCCAGTGTAGCCGATCGCGGGCCGGGATTGAATGATTGATCGACCGTGATTGAACGGCTTGCCGGTGCCGATCGTTCAGCCACGCGAACAGATGCAGGAGATGGATCATGGCAACCAGCGAGCCGAACAACGCGCAGGACGTGCCCGAGACCCCGCGTGAGGAAGGCAGCGCGGCGGCGATCCTGTCAGATCCGCAGATGGACAGCGCGCCGGGCGGCGGTGGTCTGGGCGGCGCGTCGGCAGCCGATGTGCTGAGCGGATCGGGCCGCACGCCCGCCGGCACCGCGCCCAATGCGCCGATCGATACCGGCGTGGATGCGGGCGACCGCGACGCGGATGCCGAGGCCCGCGTGCAGGCGGTGGACGGGAACGAGGCGGAAGGGCATCCTTCCTGACGGGTACGCAGGCCCGCCAGGAAGCGGCATCATCTGGGAAGCGGAATCAAGGCATTGCCCCGCACGGTGCAAGCCTGTTGCGCTGGGCAGTTGATATAGGTGACGGCGAACAGGCCGGCATTGTTCTGCCACGAGAAGAACCGGCGCTTGGACGTGCCGAGCGTGTCCATCGAGGCGCGCGGACAGTTGGCGCGCCGCCGGGCACAGTATCGCAACGCCTCCAGCATGTCCGCGCGGGCCGATAGAGAGTCGGTGTTCGTGCGCGCGATCTCGGCAAGACGCGCGTCGGGAACATAGGCCGGGATGCTCGACATGATGATGGCCAGCGGAAACATCATCGCCGTGGCGGTCATGCCCAGGATCAGCCTTGCCCCGTCCGTCATGGCAGGCGGCTTAGATCCCGTCGGTAAACGTAAGATTAGCGGCGAAGAATGGCGGGCGATCCGTCGTTTTCAGCCGGCGGAATAGGCCATGTCGAACTTGCCTTTGTTCGGTCGGCCGATCTGCCAGGTGGAGGGCTCCCCCTTTTCGAAGGTTACCGTGTAGGTTTCGACGCGGTCGGCATCGTTGCCGGTGGCGGCGACGAAGGTCATGGCTTTGATCGGGCCGGCGGCGGCGAGGCTGGGCTGCAAGGCGGGGAGCTGTTCGCGACAGGCGGCGAGCAGGGCATCGCCCATCACGTCGGCGGGACATTCGCCTGCGGCGGTACCCGTCAGCATTTTCTTGAGAGCATCGCCGAATTTGCCGCTATCGGCGGCACTTGCCGGGGAAAGTGCGACCGCGCCCAAAGCAATGGCCAATGCTGCGAAACTGCGACGCATGATGATCCTTCCCCTTGTTGATGGCGGCATCATGTTCAGCGGTGAAGTCGTGTGCAAGGGCGATGGCAGGGAAAATGCGGACATGTTCGGATATATCTATCCGTCGCCAGAAATAAGGTGTGGATCCTGTTCGGAATATCTTGCGGGTATTTCCCTACACCGCCCATTCGGGATCGGTGGTGAAGACGATGGTCAGCCAGCGATTGGGGGTATCGTCGCCCAGCTCCTCGCCGATGCGGTCGCGCAGCGCGTCCCATTCCTCGAGGCGGCGGGCGGGGGTGTCGGGGGGGACGATGAAGTTCAGTTCGATCTGGGTGCCGCGGCCGACGCGCGCGACATAGGCGCGGTAGGAGACGAAGCCGTAGCGGTCGACGGTGGCCTGCGCGATGCCGTCGACACGCAGCTTGAGCGCGGGAGGCGTGACGAGAAGGATGTCGGAGACGGCGGCGCGGATGGTTTGAAAGGGGGCGGGGATGATGACGAGGCAGATGACGACAAGCGCGGCGGGATCGACATAGGGCGTCATCCAGGCATGGCGCGTGCCCTGGAGCATGGCGCCGAGCGCGAAGGCGACGAACAGCGCGGCGCCCAGCGCCGAGGTCATGATCCATGCCCTGCCGTCCAGTGCGACCAGTTGCGAGCGGACGGTGCGGTTGGCGCGGGTGACATAGACCGCCATCGCGATGTCGGCGGCGGTGCCGATCGCGGCATAGGCCATGGCCGGGCCGAAGGAGAGCGGCCGCCCGTCCGACAGCAGGGCGGTGATCGCATTGACCAGCGCATAGATGGACGCGCCCGTCAGCAGCACGCCGTTCAGCCCCAACACGATCGGCTCCAGATGCCAGAAGCCCATGGTGAACCGCTCGTGCAGCCGCCCGCCCGCGGCATCCGCGGCGTTGGAGGCGGCGATCAGCCGCGCGACGCCGAGCGCCAGCGCGGTCATTGCCGCATCGGCGAGCGAATACATGCCGTCGAACACGATCGCGTCCGACCCGGCGATCGTGCCGACAACGACACCGACCCCCGCCAGCATGACGGTGACGATCATCGAGTTGCGCAGAAGACGCTGCTCGCCGTTCATGGTCGGTGGGTCCCGAAAACGATTGCGCGGCGGATTATGCGCGGTTCGCGGTGGCGGGGGAAGGGCGGGTGAGGATGTGGACCGGGTGGCCGGCGTAGAGCGCGTCGCGGGCGGGGCGGTAGCCGAGGCGGGCGGCGAGGCGCAGCGAGGGGGCGTTGGCGGGATCGATGATGCAGCAGGTGCGCGCGATGCCGCAGCCGTCGGCCCCGTGACCATCCGCCCAGGCGAGGATCGCGGCAAGCGCCTCCCCGGCAAAGCCGCGGCCATGCACCGCGGGGGCGAGCGCCCAGCCGAGTTCGGGCGCGTCCAGCGGCGGATCGATCGCGCGGCGCGCCTCCAGCAGGCCGATATCGCCGATCGGCGGGCCGCCGCCGCGCTCGCGCACGACCCACGAGCCATAGCCGAACGCCTGCCACTGGCCGATCGAGCGGAGCAGGCGGAGCCACACCTCTTCGCGCGAACGCGGCTGTCCGCCGATCATCGCGTACACCGCGGGTTCGGACCACATCGCGGCGAGCGCGTCGAGATCGTCCGGGTGATGGGCGGTGAGGGTCAGCCGGTCGGTGTGAAGCGTGGGGGCCTGGGTCATCGGAGCAGCGTAGCGCGCTTTTGCGCGTCAATGCTCGCGGAAAGAGGACCAGAAGGCGCCGACCAGCGGTTCCAGCGCGTAATCGAGCGCGGTGCGGCGGCGGAGCGGCACAAGGACCTCGGCGGGCATGCCGGGGCGCAGATCGTACGCCTTGCCGGTGGCGTCGCGCAGCCGGGCGAGCTCGGCATCGGGCACGGTGACCTCGCCGGTGAAGAAGCTCTGGCCGGTCTTCTCGTCGGTCAGCGCGTCGGCGGACAGGCGGGTCAGGCGGGCGTCGAGATCGGGCAGGGCGCGGTCGTGCAGGCCGGGAAACTTCACGCGCGTCGCCTGACCCACCGCAAGATCGTCGGCATCGTCGGGGCTGATGCGGACCTGGATCAGAAGCGGGGTGCGCTCGGGCACGATGTCCATCAGCGTCTGGCCGGGCGCGATGACGCCGCCGGGGGTGAAGACCGACAGGCCGACGACGGCGCCGGTGACGGGGGCGCGAATCTCGGTGCGGGCCAGCTGGTCGCGCGCGGCGGCGAGTTTCGGGAGGATCTCGCCCAGGCTCGTCTCCACCTCGCGCAGGTCGGCGGCGGTGCGTTCGCGAAAGGTGCGCTCGGCCTCCAGCACCTGATAGCGGCTTTCGCGGGCGGCCTCGCGGGTCTGCGCGACGCTGGCGGCATATTGGCCCTGCTGGCCGATCATCTCGGCACGCTGACGCTCCAGCTCGCGCAGGCGGGTCTGCGAGACGAAACCCTTTTCCGCAACGGGGCGGAGCGCGGCGAGTTGCGCGTCGATCAGTCGCCGCTGTTCCCTGGCGGAGGCGACCTGGGTGCCGTAGCCGCGCCCCTGTTCCCCCGACTGCGCGGCGCGCTGGCCAAGGGCCTGGCGCTGCGCGGTGAGGGTGGCGCGGCGGGCGTCGAGTTCGGTCTGTTGCAGGCGCAGCGCCAGGCGGGCGGCGTCGCGATCCTCCGGGATCAGCGTGGCATATTCGGCGGGCGCGGCAACGGTCGTGGCGCCGAGCTGTTCGGCCTCCAGCCGGGCGCGCTGGGCGAGCAGGCGGATGGCTTGTGCGGAGAGCGCGCGTTCCTGCGCCACGACGTCGGCGGCGGCGAGGCTGGCGAGAAGCTGGCCCTTGGCCACCCGCTGCCCTTCGCGGACCAGGATCTGGCGCAGCACGCCGCCGTCGCGGTGCTGCACCGTCTGGCGCTGGCCGGAGACGACCAGCGTGCCGGGGGCATAGGCGGCGGCGTCGAGGCGGACAAAGGCGGCCCAGCCGAGGAACAGGACGAAGAACAGCACGGCGACGATGCCGCCTGTGCGGATGTCGCGGCCGGGATCGGCCATTGGCGGGGCGGCGGGGTCAGCCATGGATGGCGGGCGGGGCGGGCGCGGCCCGAAGCTTGGGCGGGGTGATGCGCGGCAATATCTCGTCGCGCGGGCCGTAAAGGTCGACACGGCCGTCGCGCAGGACGAGCAGCTTGTCGACCGCGGGCAGGATGCTGAGCTTGTGCGAGACGACGACCACGGTGCGGCCGGCCTGTCTGGCGCGGGTGAGTGCGGCGACAAGGGCGGCATCGCCATCCGAATCGAGATGGGCGTTGGGCTCGTCGAGGACCAGCAGCGCGGGGTCGCCATAAAGGGCGCGGGCGAGCGCGATGCGCTGCGCCTGTCCGGCCGAGACGCCGCGGCCGCCGAGCGACAGGCGGTGGTCGAAGCCGTGGGGCAGCCGCTGGATCAGGTCGCGCGCGCCGACCGCATCGGCGGCGGCGATGACGGCGGCGTCGACCGTGGCGCGGTCCTCCCCCAAGTCACCGGCGAAACGCGCGATGTTCTGGGCGACGGTGCCGGCGAAGAGGGCGGTGTCCTGTGGCAGATAGCCGAGGTGGCGGGCGAGGCGTTCGGGGTCCCAGTCGGCGAGGTCGGCGCCGTCGAGGCGGACGATGCCGCGATCGGGGCGGATGGCGCCGACCAGGAGGCGGGCGAGGGTGGACTTGCCCGCGCCCGATGCGCCGACGACGGCGACGACCTCGCCGGGCAGGATGGAGACGGAGATGTTGGTGAGGACGGCGCGGTCGCCACCGGGGGCGAGCACGGTGACGCCCTCGACCGCGAGCGCGCCGCGCGGTGGGGGGAGGGTGGTGGGCGAGGGCTGGGCGTGGGCCTGGCCGAGCATGGTGTCGAGGCGGGCGTAGCTGCTGCGGGCTTGCGCGATGCTGCGCCAGGTGGCGACGAGCTGTTCGATGGGGGCGAGCGCACGGGCGATGAGGAAGGAGGCGGCGAAGATCGCGCCGGCCGAGATCATGTCGTCGATGGCGAGCAGCGCGCCAAGGCCGAGCGCCAGGCTTTGCAGCGCGAGGCGGGTGAATTTGGTGGCCGTCAGGTAGCTG
The DNA here is from genome assembly GCF_038809135.1 of Sphingomonas sp. NY01. Classification (NCBI taxonomy): domain Bacteria; kingdom Pseudomonadati; phylum Pseudomonadota; class Alphaproteobacteria; order Sphingomonadales; family Sphingomonadaceae; genus Sphingomonas; species Sphingomonas sp. NY01. The sequence continues at coordinate 412,118 of NZ_CP101722.1, forward strand.
CCGCCGGCCAGCCCCGCCTCGGTCTGGGCGACGAGCATCGCATCGCGCTCGCGCTGCTGGCGGGCGACAAGGGCGCGGCGCATGCCGAGCGCGCGCACCGCCTCCGCCGAGGACAGCGCGGCGTCCTGCGCGGCATAGGTGCGCGCGGCGATCGCCTGTGCCTGATCGAGCCGGGGGCGGGTGGCACGTTCGTTGGCGAGCGCGATCAGCGGCAGGGCGATGCCGCCGAGCAGCGCGACCGCGCCGATCCAGGGATGCACGACGAAACAGACGAGGATGTAGAAGGGCAGCCACGGCGCGTCGAACAGCGCCAGCATCGCCGGGCCGGTAAGGGTGGCGCGGAACTGGTCGAAATCGCGCAGGGCCTGCCGCGCCTCAGGCGCCTCGGGCCGGCCGAGCGTGGCGTCGAGGAGATGCGGGGCCACCGCGGCGTCGAGCGCGACCCCGGCGCGGGTGAGCAGGCGGGTGCGGGTGCGATCGAGCAGCGCCAGCGTCAGCAGCGCAAAGAGCAGCACCAGGGTGAGGAAGAGCAAGGTCTGCCCCCCGCGGGTCGGCACCACCCGGTCATAGACCTGCAGCATGTAGAGGGTGGGGGCCAGATAGAGCAGGTTGAGCAGCGCACTGAACACCGCCGCCGCGGCGAAATGGCGGCGGCATTGCGCGAGGGCGGCGCGCATCGGGCTGTCGGAACCGGGCGACATCAATGGGTTGGAGCGTACACCATCGAAGGGGGTGACCCAAGGGGGGTATTTGCGGTCGACAGGTGCTTGCGCTGGGGTTGAGGAGCGGCTGCCGCACCACCGCGCGATCCATCAACACCTCCGTTCAGCCTGAGCGAAGTCGAAGGCCAAGCGTCTGCGCCTGTGCTTCGACTTCGCTCAGCACGAACGGAGGTGGTGGGTCTGATATCGAACGGAGGTGGTGGGTCGGATATCGATGCCCTAGGATCGGGCATGGTCGACCTGTCCGCCGTCATTGCCGAGATCGCCGCCGAGATGAAGGCGGCGCCCGACCGGGGGGTGCCGGCTCAATATATCCCGGGTTTACGCGACGTCGATCCGGCGCGGTTCGGGATAGCGGTGATCGAGATGGACGGGACGTGCCATCTGGCGGGCGACGCGGAAGAGGCGTTCTCGATCCAGAGCATTTCCAAGGTCTTCGCCCTGACGCTGGCGCTGGGCGCGGTGGGCGATCAGTTGTGGACGCGGGTGGGGCGGGAGCCGTCGGGCACCGCGTTCAACTCGATCGTGCAGCTTGAGACCGAACACGGCATCCCGCGCAACCCGTTCATCAATGCCGGCGCGATCGTGGTGTCGGACGTGCTGCTCGGCCGGCACGAACCGCGCGAGGCGATCGGCGAGATGCTGCGCTTCGTGCGCGGGCTGGCGGGGGAGGAGGACATCATCGTCGACCGCGCCGTTGCCGCCGCCGAGATGGAGACGGGGCACCGCAACATGGCGCTGGCGCATTACATGCACGCCTTCGGCAACCTGAAGAACCCGGTCGAGCGGGTGCTGGGGTTCTATTTCCACCAATGTGCGCTGGCGATGAGTTGCCGGCAACTGGCGCTGGCGGGGCGCTACCTGATGGCGCGCGGGGTGCAGCCCGGCGCCACCGCCGGGGAAAGGGGGCGATCGGTGGTGTCGCCGCAGCGGGCACGGCGGATCAATGCGGTGATGATGACCTGTGGCCATTATGACGGATCGGGCGAGTTCGCCTTTCGCGTCGGCCTGCCCGGCAAGTCGGGCGTGGGCGGCGGCATCCTGGCGATCGCGCCGTGCAAGGCATCGATCGCCGTGTGGTCGCCGGGGCTCAACGCCCGCGGGAATTCGCAGCTAGGGACACTCGCGCTGGAACGGCTCGTGCAGCGGACGGGCTGGTCGGTGTTCGACCCCGGCTGAGCGCCAGTGCCCGGCGCAGGGGCGCAAAGGCAAGCGCGGGGCGGAAGGACAGCAGCAGGACGAGCGCGACACCCGCGACCGAGGCGGCACCCAGCGCGCGGACGACGCGCTCGCCGGTGAGTTCGGTGCCGCAGGTGGTGAAGGCGAGGACGAGCGCGAGGCTGCCGAGTAAGCGCAGCGCACGCTTGGCGCGGGGATCGCAGACCCCGGCCTCCCGGCAATGCTTGTGCGAGGCGGCGGCCATCAGCCACAGGCCGAGAAAGCTCAAGAGGATGGCGTCAGGCATGGACGAGCTGCTCCTGTCGGGGGGCGGTGGTGCGGCGCTCTTTCGGCGCGGGGGACGGCGGCTGGCGCGCCAAGCGGCGAGCGCCAGGGTGAGGGCGATGACCAGGGTGGCGATGTCGACGCCGGCAAAGACCATGTCGCCGGTGGCCAGCGCGTGGAACAGGCCGCGGTCGGTGGTCGCGGCATCGACGATGGGGATCGCCGCCCAGGCCAGCGCGCCGAGCGCGAAGAGCTCGGCCCAGGCGCGGCGGGCGGGGCGGGCAAGCTGGACGAGGGACAGGATGCCCCAGACCCAGAACATCGCGGATACCTCGGTGGCGGCGCGCCCCTCCGCCTGCGCCGGGATCAGGCGGTTGGCGAGCAGATAGGCGGCCATGCCGATCGGAAAGGCGGCGACGACGGCGATGTTGAGCCGTTCGACCAGGCGCAGGCCGAAAAAGGGCGCGGCGTTCGGGCGGCGGCGCTTGGTGGTCCAGAGCAGCAGGCCGGTGCCGACCATCGCCGCACCGGTCAGGCCGAGCGCGAAATAGGCCCAGCGCAGCGCCGGCCCGGCGAACCCGGCGATATGCAGGCCGAGCATGACGCCGGCGGTGGAGAGCGCGGGGCCGGCGTCGGGGGCGATGGCGAGGACGCGGCCGGTGGCGCCGTCATAGGTGATGGAGGGGGTACGCGCGTTGATCGATCCGCGGGTGTGGCGGCTGACGGTGACGGTGGCGGCGGCGTCGTTGGGGTGGCGGACGACGAGGCGGGTGGCGGGCTTGCCCCAGCGCCCCTCCGCATCGCGCACCAGTGCGGCGACATCGACCAGCGGGGCGCGGCGGCCGCTCGCCTCGCCCTCGGCGGGCAGGCCATAGGCGGCCTCGGCAAAGGCGAGCGGCCTGGCGTAGTTCGCCGCCACCGGCCAGGGCATGTACATCGCGACCAGCGTGATGAGCCCGGTATAGGTGATCATCGCATGATAGGGCAGGGCGAGGACGGCGGACACGTTGTGCGCGTCGAGCCACGACCGCTGCCCCTTGTTCCAGCGCAGCGTGAAGAAGTCGGCGAAGATGCGCTTGTGGGTGATGACGCCCGAGATGATCGCGCCGAGCATGAACATCGCGCACAGCCCGGCCAGCCAGCGGCCCCAGGGGTGCGGCAGCTGAAGCTGGAAATGGAAGCGGTAGAAATGCTCGCCGCCGCGCGTGTCGCGGGCGTGGAGATCGGCACCGGTGGCGGGATCGAGCGTGATCTCGCCGGGGCCGCGCTGCGGCTTGCCGTCGGGGCCGGGGGCGAGCAGGCGAAAGGCGCGGGTGGCGACGGTGCGATCGTCGGGCAGGTAGATATACCATTGCACATCGTCCGGCCCGTCCGCGTTCAAACGGCGGACCGCGGCGCCCGCGGCCTGCGACGGCGAGACGGCGGCGGGGCGGATCTCCGGCTGCATCCATTGGGTGATTTCCGGGCGGAAATAGCTGGCGGTGCCGGTCAGGAACATCGTGAACAGGATCCAGCCGGCAAGAAGGCCCAGCCAGCCATGGATCGTCGCCATCGACTGGCGCAGGCCGATCGCCGCGGCACTCACGGACGGACGCCCAGCAGGCGGAGCGCGGCGAACCCCAGCGCCGCGCCGCCCCAGATCACCAGCGACACGCGGCCCAGCCGGTGGTCGTGCAGCCCCCACAGGCCGACCGAGACGAAGACAAGGAAACTGAGCACCATGCCCCATCCGGTCGCCTCCGCCCGGTCGATCGGCAGCAGCCGGGCGAGAAGCGTCACGGCGACTGCGGCAAAGGCGTAGCCACCGAACAGCACCGTCACGCAGCGCCAGACGACGCCGGCGCTGTGGCGCGCGGCGGCATGGCGAGGGGCAGGAACGGGGCCGGCGGACATGGGCAGCGAATTTTCCTTGTCACGGTGATCGGCTCTCTTTAGCAGCCTCTGCGAGTCATTATCAATATCACGGGGGAAAATTTATGCGCCTGGCGGGATGGCTGGCGGGAACGATGCTGGCCGGCATGGTGATGGCGCCGGCCGGCGCCGATCCGATCGCCCCGGACGAGGACACCCAGACGCGCTCTGCCGAAGAGATCGTGGTGAACGGCCAGCGCGGCGAGACATCGGCCAAATCGGGGACCAAGACCGACACGCCGCTGATCGCGACGCCGCAGACGATCACCGCGATCGACAATGCGGAACTGACCCGGCGCAACGCGCTGTCGATCAACCAGGCGCTCAGCTATGTCGCGGGCGTATCGCCCAACCAGCGCGGCAATGTCGCCACCCGGTACGACCAGTTGTTCGTGCGCGGCTTCTCGCCGGCGATCTTCATGGATGGGATGCGGTTGCAGGGCGGTGTCTATTCCAGCCCGCAGATCGACTTCCACCTGGTCGACAGCGTCGACGTCATCAAGGGGCCGGCATCGGTCCTGTATGGCAGCGCGACGCCGGGCGGTCTGGTGAACCTGACCAGCAAGCTGCCCTATGCGCAGGCGGGCGGGCGGATCGAGCTGGCCGGGGGCAATTTCGACCTGGTCCGCTCGGCGATCGACGTGAACCAGCCGCTGGACCGCGACGGTAAATGGCTGTTCCGGGTGATCGCGGGGGCCGAGCAGTCGGACGGTTTCGTCGCCCGCACGCGCAACCGGCGCTATTATGCGCGACCGATGCTGACCTTCGCGCCGGACGACCGGACCAGCATCTCGCTGCTGCTGAGCTATCAGCGCGATCCGGAGGCGGCATCCTATAGCGGCGTGCCGGTTTACGGATCGGCGCTGCCCAATCCGTTCGGGCGGTTTCCGATCGACCTGAACGTGTCCGAGCCGGCGTACGAGGCGTTCGACCGCAAGCAGAAGTCGGCGACGCTGCTGGTCCGCCACGACCTGTCCGATGCGGTACGCTGGACGACCAATGCGCGCTATTTCGATGTCGACCTGCATTACCGGCAAATCTACCTGTCCGCCTTTGCGACCACGGGCGCGGGTGCTGCGCGGCAGACCGATTTTTCGACGATCGTGCGCGGCGGTGGCGGATCGGACGAATCGTTCCGGACAATCACCATCGACAACCACCTGTCCGCCAGCGTCGGCACCGGGCCGATCGGCCATACGCTGCTGGCGGGCGTCGACTGGCAGAACAACCGGGGTGTGAACGACCAGCAGTTCAACACCGGGGTGACGAACAACCCGGCGACCAGCATTGCGAACCTGAACCTGTTCAACCCGGTCTATGGCGGGGTGCAGCCGAACTTCCCGCTGCTCCAGACGCGCAACCGGCGCGCGATCGATCAGGTCGGGCTGTATCTGCAGGACCAGATCGCGATCGGGCGGTTGCAGCTGATCGCGAGCGGGCGGTGGGACTGGTACAACCAGGCGACGATCAACCGCAATCTGGCGCCGGGCAACACCAATGCGCTGGCCCGCCTGTCGCAGACCGCGTTCACGACGCGGCTGGGCGCGCTGTATGAATCGAAGATCGGGCTGTCGCCCTTCTTCAGCTATTCGGAGAGTTTCGAGCCGCAGGCCGGCGTGCTCTACACGATTGGTGGCGGCAGCGTGACGACGGCGCCGTTCGTGCCGGTGACCGGGCGGCAATATGAAAGCGGGCTGAAATACCAGCCGGCGGGCACGAGCGCGCTGTTCACCCTGTCCTTCTTCGACCTGCGGCGGCGCAACGTGCCGGTGGGCGATCCGCGTGCGGGCGTGGTGGCGGGCATACCGACCGGCGCGCAGGTGCAGGTAGGCGAGGTCGCGGTGAAGGGCATCGAACTGGACGGGCGCGGCGAGATCGCACCGGGCCTGGATGTGACGGTGGCGGGCACCTACACCGATCCGCTGGTGACGCGCGGCACGCCGGTGGTCGGCAGCGGCGCGCAACTGGCCGGCGTCACCGGAACGCGCCCGCTGGGCGTGTCGAAATGGAGTGCGTCCGGCTTCGTCAGCTACGACCTGACCAGGGCGGGCGTCGCCGGGCCGCTGGGCGGCATCACCATCGGCGGCGGTGTCCGCTATGTCGGCGAATCGGACGGCACCGCCAGCTTCGTGCGCGCCAACCAGACGGTGGTGGAGCGGTTCCGGTCGCCCGGCTTCGTGCTGGCGGACGCGGTGCTGGGCTATGACCTGGGCCGGCTGGATGCGGCGATGACCGGGCTGACCTTTACCGCCAATGTGAACAATCTGTTCGACACGCGGCACATCGCCTCCTGTTTTTTCAACAACAGTTGCTATTTCGGTGCATCGCGGACCTTTGTGGGCAGCCTGCGCTTCGCATGGTAAGGGCGCGTCATCGCTTGCAGGATCGAGAAGTGGAGGACGGCGCCCGGCGCCGGTCCCAAGGAGCATGAGTGTGTTGACGGAAACCAAGGTCGAACTGGCGCCCACCGCGGCGCTGAGCGTGGAGACGGTGCAAAGCGTTCACCATTGGAACGAGCATCTGTTCTCGTTCTCCATCTCGCGTCCCGACAGCTTCCGCTTCCGGTCCGGCGAGTTCGTGATGATCGGCCTGCCCGGCGACACGGGCAAGCCGCTGCTGCGCGCCTATTCGGTGGCCAGCCCGTCCTATGACGAGAAGCTGGATTTCCTGTCGATCAAGGTGGCGGACGGCCCGCTGACCTCCAAGCTGCAAAAGGTGCAGCCGGGCGACCAGATCTATCTGGGGCGCAAGCCGACCGGCACGCTGGTCGCCGACGCGCTGCTGCCGGGCAAGCGGCTGTTCATGCTGTCGACGGGCACGGGGCTGGCCCCCTTCCTGTCGGTGGCGCGCGATCCGGACATCTATGACCTGTTCGACGAGGTGGTGATCGTCCATTCGGTGCGCCGGGTAAGCGATCTGGCCTATCATGACGAGCTGGCCGCCAGGCTGGCCGACGATCCGCTGGTCGGCGAAGTCGCGGCGGAGAAGTTCCACTATGTCCCCACCGTCACGCGCGAGCCGTTCCACACGACGGGGCGGATCGACGCGCTGATCGAGAGCGGGCGGCTGTTCGCCGACCTGCCGAGCGGGCACGCGTTCAACCCGGAGACGGACCGGATCATGATGTGCGGCAGCATGGACATGATCAAGAGCCTGGGCGCGCAGTTCGAGGCGATGGGCTTCCCCGAAGGGTCGAACGCGCAGCCGGGCGCGTACGTGATCGAAAAGGCCTTTGCCGGATAATGTCGGTGCGCCGGGGCCCGCTGAAGCTGAAGCTGCAGATCCTGTGCGGCGAGGTGATCGCGATGGGCCCCGGCAAGGCGGACCTGCTGGAGGCGATCCGGCAGCATGGGTCGATCTCCGCGGCGGGGCGCGCGCTGGCGATGAGCTACCGCCGGACCTGGCTGCTGGTGGACGAGATGAATCGCTGCTGGTCGGCGAAGCTGGTCGCCACCGCGCGCGGCGGCGGGGCGGACAGCGGGGCGCGGCTGACCCCGGAGGGCGCGCGCGTGCTGGCGGCGTACCGCGCGCTGGAGGGGGTGGTGGATGCCTCCGCCGCGGACAGCGCGGCGCGGTCCACGCTGGAGGCGATGCTGCGCGAGGCACCGCGCGACTGATTCTTACAGTTTTGCCCGTTTGTGGGCGCCGGGCATAATTCTGCGACAAATCGCCCCTAGTCGGCACCTCGATTATCAGTTCGGGGAAGTGTGACGATGCGGAGCATGATGGCAGCGATGCTGATGGGGGCGGTGGCATGGCCGGCCATGGCGACCGCGCAGACCGCGCCCGCGACACCGTCGACCACGACACCCGCGGCCCAGAGCGATCCGCAGGACGGCGCCGATGGTGCGGGCGGCGCCGAGGAGGCCGCGGACGGCGAGGCGGATATCGTGGTCACCGGTGCCCGGCCGCGCGGCTCCGTGATCGGCGACATTCCCCCCGACCAGACGCTGAGCCCGGCGGACGTGCGCTCATACGGCGTCAGTTCGATCGCCGACCTGCTGACCGAATTGACGCCGCAGACGACGAGCGGACGCGGCGGCGCGCCGGTGGTGCTGCTGAACGGCAAGCGCATCTCGGGATTCCAGGAAATCCGCGACCTGCCGACCGAGGCGATCAGCCGCGTCGAGATCCTGCCCGAGGAGGTCGCGCTGAAATATGGCTATAGCGCGGACCAGAAGGTGGTGAACTTCGTGCTGCGCAACCGCTTCCGCTCGACGGTGGTGGAGGCGACGGGGCGGGTGCCGACACAAGGCGGGCAGGTGTTTGGCGAGGGCGAGGTGGATCTGGTGCAGATCCGGCGCGACAAGCGGTTCAGCCTGCATACCGAATATCAGGAAAGCTCCGCCCTGACCGAGGCGGAGCGCGGCATCACGGCGCCCCAGACCAATTTCGGCTTGAGCGGCAATGTGCTGGGCGCGGGCGGGCGCGGCGAGATCGACCCGGCGCTGAGCGCACTGACCGGCACCGCGACGACGATCGTCGGGGTGCCCGCAGGAGTCGCCGATCCGACGCTGGCGCAGTTCGCCGGCACGCCGGCCGATCTGCTGGACGCCACCCGTTTCCGCACCCTGCAGGGTGCGCAGCGGCAGTTCGGCACCAATGTGACCTATGCGCAGCCGATCTTCGGCAACATCTCCGCCTCGATCAACGCGCAGGTGCAGACGACGCAGAGCACCAGCCTGCAAGGCCTGCCCACCGCGCAACTGGCGCTGCCGTCGGGCAACCCCTTCTCGCCCTTCGGGACCGACGTGGTGGTCGCGCGCGGGTTCGACGGTGACTTCTCGCCCCTGCGCCAGCGCAACAACGCGCTAACCGGGCGCCTGGGTGCCGCGCTGAACGGCGAGCTGGGGCGGTGGCGCTGGACGCTGACGGGCGCCTATGATCGCAGCGAAAGCCGGGTGGCGACCGATACCGGGCTGGATGCGGGCGACTTCAACGAGCGGCTGGTGGCGGGCGATCCGGGCGCCAACCCGTTCGGGCCGCTGACCCCGGTGGACCTGCCACTGGCGGCGCGCAACTTCGCGCGTTCGACCGCCCAGACCGGATCGGTCGACGCGCTGCTGAACGGCCGGCTGTTCAGCCTGCCCGCGGGCGACGTTTCGACCAGCATCAAGGTGGGGGCGGACACCAATTCGGTGGACAGCCGCTCCTTCCGCTTCGGCGAACTGCGCAGCGCCGACATCTCGCGCGATACGGTGAACGGGCAGGTGAACCTGGACCTGCCGATCGCCAGCCGGACGCGCGGCGTGCTGTCGCCGCTCCGGCAGTTGTCGCTGAACCTGAACGCCGGCGTGAACGAGGTATCGGATTTCGGCACGCTGACCACCATCGGCTACGGCGCGAACTGGTCGCCGATCGAGGGGCTGCGGCTGATCGCCAACGTCACCGATGCCGACAGCGCGCCGTCGCCCACGCAGCTCGGCAATCCGCAGATCACCACGCCCAACGTCCGCGTGTTCGATTATGTGCGCGGCGAAACCGCGACGGTGACGACCATCGGCGGCGGCAATCCGCTGCTGCGCGCCAGCAACCGGCATGTCGAGCGGCTGGGCCTGACGCTGAAGCCGTGGAGCCAGACCGATCTCAACCTGACCGCCAGCTTCGTGAACAGCCGGACCGACGATCCGGTCATCGACCTGACGGCGGTGACTGCCGAGATCGCCGCCGCCTTCCCGGACCGTTTCCTGCGCGACGAGACGGGGGCGCTGGTGCGGCTGGATACCCGGCCGATCAATTTCGCGCGGACCGAGCGGTCCGAACTGCGCTGGGGGTTCAACTTCTCCAAGCCGATCAAGTCGCAGATCCAGCGGCAGATCGAGGCCTATCGCGCCGGTCAGGGCCCCAATCCGTTCGAAGGACTGCGCCCGCCGGGCGGCGAGCGGCGGCGCGGCGGCGCGGACGGCGACCGGCCGCCGACGTCGCGCGAAGGGGATGCGCCGGCGCGCGGCGATGGCGACGGCCCCCGCGCGGAGGGCGGGCCTCCGCCCGGCGGGCCCGGTGGTGGCTTTCGCGGTCCGGGCGGCTTTGGCGGCCGGGGGCCGGGTGGCGGGCAGGGCGGCGGGCGCATCCAGTTCGCGCTCTATCACACGGTGGCGTTCAAGGACCGGCGCGTGCTGGCGGATGGCGGGCCGGTGCTGGACCTGCTGGACGGCGGCGCGATCGGCAATGGCGGCGGATCGCCGCGCCATCAGGTCGAATTGCAGGCCGGGTACAGCAATAACGGCCTGGGCGCGCGCCTGTCCGGCAACTGGCAGAGCACGACGCGGGTGAACGGCGGCACGGCGGAGGCGCCGGAGGCGCTGACCTTCGGCAGTCTGGCGACGGCGAACCTGCGGCTGTTCGCCGATCTGGGCCAGCGGCTGGATCTGGTGCGCGAACGGCCCTGGCTGCGCGGGGTGCGGGTCAGCCTATACGTCAACAACCTGTTCAACCAGCGGCAGGAGGTGCGGGATGCCACCGGCGTGGTGCCGAACCGGTACCAGCCCGGTTATCTGGACCCGCTGGGGCGGACGGTGCGGCTGTCGGTGCGCAAGCTGTTTTCCTGAAGCCCGATTCGCCCGGCGAGCCAGCGGGCGGCGGCCTCCGGCGTCTGTTTGCCGGCGTCGCGGTCGACGCGGTAATTGGCTTGGCGGATGGCGTCGACCGGGATGCGGTGGAGGAGGGGGCGGAGGGCGGCGAGAAGGCGGGGGTCCGTTGCGTGGGCGGGGCCGAGGAGCAGGACGGCGTCATAGCCGGGGATCGCGCGCCTGGGATCGGTAAGGACGGTGAGGCCGTCCGCGGCGATGCGGCCGTCGGAGGAGAAGGCGGAGATGACGTCGGCCCGGCCGCTGGCAAGCGCGCGGTACATGAAGGTCGGGCTGTAGGGCGTCATCGCCGCGAAGCGCAGGCCATAGGCGTCCCGCACCGCCGCCCATTCCGGCCGGTCGAGAAATTCGAGGTCGCTGCCCAGACGCAACGCGGGCGCGGCGACGGACAGGTCGGACAGGGTGGCCATACCCCGGCGGCGCGCATCGGCGCCACGCATCGCAAAGGCATAGGCATTCTCGAACCCCAGGGGGCCGAGCAGCCGAACGCCCTGACCATCCGTCCAGCGGGATAGGTCGGCAAGCATGGCGGCGCGCGGCGGCACGTCGCTGCGGTGCATCGCGGTGGTCCACAAGGTGCCGGCATATTCGACATAGACATCGACATCGCCGGCACGGGCGGCACCGAAGATCACCGCGGAGCCGAGGCCGTCGCGGTAGCGGACCCGGTAACCGGCCTGTGTCAGCCGGTCGCCGATCAGGCGGGCGAGGATATATTGCTCGGAAAAATTCTTGGCGCCGATCACGACCGTGCGATCCTCGCCGCGTGGCCATAGCGGCGCGGTGGCCAGCGCGAGCCCGCCGGCGAGCAGCGCCACGCCGGTCAGCCAGACGGCACGGCGGCCGCGGGCAAGGCCGCGTTCGATCATGCCGATCACCGCATCGACGCCGAGCGCGAGCGCGGCGGCGGCAAGGCAACCGGCGAGGACCAGCGCCCAGGCCTGGGTCTGCAGCCCGGCAAAGATCAGGTCGCCGAGGCTCGGCTGGCCGACGGTGGTGGACAGCGTGGCGGCGCCGATCGTCCATACCGCGGCGGTGCGGATACCGGCGACGAGGACGGGGGCGGCGAGCGGCAGTTCCACCTGCCACAGCTTTTGTGCAGCCGTCATGCCGACCGCATCGGCGGCGCGGGTGACGGCGGGGTCGAGCCCGGTCAGCCCGGTGACGCCGTTGCGCAGGATCGGCAGCACCGCATAGAGCGACAGGGCAAGCAGCGAGGGCAGGAAGCCGAGCGCGGGGATGCGCCCGCCGACCAGCCCCGACAGGATGAGCAGCAGCGGATAGAAGAGCGCGAGCAACGCCAGCGACGGAATGGTCTGCACAAGGCTGGCGAGGGCGAGCGCGATGCGGCCAAGCTTCGGCTGGCGGGCGGAGAGCAGCGCGAGCGGCAGGCTGACGACCATGCCGAGCGCGAGCGCGGCGATGGCGAGCAGGACGTGCTGGGCGAGCAGCGGGGGCACGCGGGCCAGCGCATCGAGGAACGCGCTCATCGGCTGAGCGCCGCCAGCCGTTCGGCCTGATGCCGGGGAACCGCCATCAGCGCCTGCGCCCCCTCACCGCCGCCGCCGGTGGCGAGCTGCCGGGGCGTGGCGTCGGCGACGATGCGACCCTTTGCCATCACCAGCACCCGGTCGGCGAGGAGCAGCGCCTCCGCCATGTCATGGGTGACGAGGACCGTGGTGAGGGCGAGACGATCATGCAGCGCGCGCAGGCGGGTGCCGAGGCCGTCGCGGGTGACGGGATCGAGCGCGCCAAGCGCCTCGTCGAGCAGCAGGATGGCGGGCGAGGGGGCAAGCGCGCGGGCGATGGCGACGCGCTGGCGCTGACCGCCGGAGAGTTGGTCGGGGCGGCGGTCGGCGAGGTCGCGGGGCAGTTCGACCAGATCGAGCATCTCGGCGACGCGGTCGCCCGTGGGCGTACCGGCTAGGCGCAGGCCGATCGCGATGTTGCGCGCGACGCTCATGTGCGGGAACAGGCCGTCGCCCTGAAAAACATAGCCGATGCGACGGCGCAGCAGATGGGGTGGGCCGTCCGCGATGTCGCGCCCCTTGACCTGGACGGTGCCGGCGTCGGGGCGGACCAGCGCGTTGATCGTCTGGAGCAGCGTCGACTTGCCCGAGCCCGAGGTGCCGACAAGCGCGACAAAGGCGCCGGGCGCGATGGCAAGCGATACGTCGTCCACCGCGGTGGTTGCGCCGAAACGCCGGGTGACGCGGTCAAGCGCGATGATCGGGGCTGGCATCGGCGGCGATGATGCGGAATGATGCCCGAAACGTCAAACGATTGGCGGCGATCACAAGAGGAGAGGATATGCAGGCGATCTTCGTCACCGGTGCCGCATCGGGCATCGGGCGGGCCACCGCGACGCTGTTCGCCAAGGCCGGGTGGCGCGTCGGGCTGGCCGACCGGAACGAGGCGGGGCTGGCGGAGGTCGCCGCGAGCCTGGGCGGGCTGCACAGCACGCATGTGATGGACGTGCGCGACGTCGGCGCGTGGGAAAGCGAGCTGGCCAGCTTCATGATCGCGGGCGGGCGGCTGGACGTGCTGTTCAACAATGCCGGGATCGCCGCGGGCGGGCCGTTCGGCGCGATCGACATCGATGCGCTGGACCGGGTGATCGACATCAATTTCCGCGGCCTCGTCTACGGCGCGCGGGTCGCCTATCCGCATCTGAAGGCGACGCCGGGATCGTGCCTGCTCAACACGTCGTCGGCGTCGGGCATCTATGGATCGGCCGGGCTGGCGACCTATTCGGCGACGAAGTTCGCGGTGCGCGGGCTGACCGAGGCGCTGGACGGCGAATGGGCGGCGGACGGGATCAAGGTGCGCGCGATCATGCCCAGTTTCATCGATACGCCGCTTCTGGATGCCGTGGTGGGCAAGGGCACCGCGCGCGAGCGGGTGCGGGCGCAGGGGCTGGAATTCACCCCCGTTGAGGTGGTGGCGCAGGCGGCATGGGACGCGGTGCATGGCGACCGGGTGCTGACCCCGGTGGGCCGGACGGCGCGGCGGATGATGTTCGCGGCGCGGTGGATGCCGGGGAGATTGCGGCGGCAGATGCGCGGGGTGCGGTAGGGTTTCTGCTGAGCCCTCTCCCCAACCGGGGAGCATCAGGTGAACAGCGCCCCGCGCTGTTCACCTGATGCTGGAGGGGACCCGCGGCTTTAGCCGTGGGTAGGGTGAGGGGCAGACAAACGGTGCTGCGCTGCTGGGCTGCCCCTCACCCTCCCACCGCTTGCGCGGCGGGCCCCTCCCTCTCCCCGAAGGGGAGAGGGCTTTTCTTAGCCCTTCACTCGCCCATGATCGCGTCGATCGCCTCGGCGAGTTCGATGTCGCGGCCCGACAGGCCGCCGGCGTCGTGGGTGGTCAGCAGGATGTCGACGCGGTTCCAGACATTCTTCCATTCGGGATGGTGGTCCATCTTTTCCGCGATCAGCGCGACGCGGGTCATGAAGGCGAACGCTTCCACGAAATCGGCGAACACCACCGTGCGCGTGATCGCATCGCGTGCTTCGTCGTGATCCCAGTCGGGCAGGCCGTCCAGTGCCTCGGCCCGATCCATTTCGCTGAGCGGCTCGATCATCCCAATCCCCTATATCGCTTGCCGGTTCCGGCGGGCCACGGGTATGGCCTGATGCATGGGCGGGCAAGACGGCATCGGCGCGGCACCGGACGCGCACACGATCGAGGCATTGGCACGCGCGACGATCGCCAAGCTGCCGCGAGCCTTTGCCGAGCATCTGGGCGACGTGGTGCTGTTGATCGAGGAGTTCGCCGATGACGAAACGCTGGCGAGCCTGGGGATCGAACATCCGCTGGACCTGACCGGCCTGTATCACGGACGGCCGGTGGGCGAGAAATCGTCGATGGACTCCGGCGCGCTGCCCGACCGCATCCACCTGTATCGCCGCGCGATCCTGGACGAATGGATCGAAACCGGCGTGCGGCTGGACGAGCTGGTCGCGCATGTGACGATTCACGAGATCGGGCATCATTTCGGCCTGTCGGACGACGACATGCACGCGCTGGAAGACGCGGTGGCGGACGCGTGATGCTGGCCCTTAGCGGCGTGGCGGGCGCGCGCGGGCAGCGGATGCTGTTCGAGGGCGTCGACATCGCGCTGGCGCCGGGCGGGGCGGGCGTGGTGACGGGGCCAAACGGGATCGGCAAATCGAGTCTGCTCAGGATCGCGGCCGGGCTGTTGCCGCCTGCCGCCGGCACGGTGGAGCGGGGCGGGCGGGTCGCGCTGCTCGCCGAGGGGGCGGCGCTGGACGGGGAGCGGACGGTGGCGCAGGCGCTGGCGATGTGGGCGCGGCTGGACGGGGAGCCGGATATGGACGCGCGCGTCGCCGGGGCGGTCGCGGCGGTGGGGTTGGCGGCGAAGGCGGATCTGGCGGTGCGGTTGCTGTCCACGGGGCAGCGGCGGCGGGTGGAGCTGGCGCGGGTGGTGGCGACGCGGGCGCCGATCTGGCTGCTGGACGAGCCGGCCAACGGGCTGGACGCGGACGGCGTGGCGATGCTGGCGGCGCTGGTCGCCCGCCACCGGGCGGCGGGCGGCGTGGCGCTGGTGGCGACGCATCAGCCGATCGACCTGGGCGATGCGGTGGCGGTGCGCCTGGGCGGCGCGGCGTGACCGCGCTGATCCTGCGCGACGTGCGCCGGGGCCTGAGCGGCGGAACCGCGACGATCGTGATCGGCTTCTTCCTGCTCGTCATCATCCTGTTTCCCTTTGCGATCGGGCCGGACGGCGCGGTGCTGGCGCGGGTCGGCGGGGGCGTGATCTGGGCGGCGGCGCTGCTGGCGGCGCTGTTGCCGGTGGAGCGGCTGGTGGCGCCCGATCTGGAGGCGGGGGTGTTCGATCAGCTGGCGGTGCGGGGACATTCGCTGGTGGCGGTGGCGGCGGCGAAGGTGCTGGCGCACTGGATCGGGTTCGCGCCGCTCATGATGGTGGCGGCGGTGGCGGCGGCGGGGCTGCTGGACCTGTCGGCGGCGACGCTGTTGCGGGTCGAACTGGGGCTGCTGCTGGGCACGCCGGGGCTGGCGGCGTTGGGGGTGGCGACGGGCGCGCTGACCGCGTCGCTGCGCGGGGCGGGCGCGCTGGCGGGGATAGTGATGCTGCCGCTGGCGGTGCCGGTGCTGATCTTCGGCGCCGGCGCACTGGAGGGCGGGGCGGGCGCGTTCAAGCTGCTCGCCGCGGTCTCGCTGCTGCTGGTGGCGGGGGCGCCGTTCGTGGCGGGCGGGGCGATCCGGGCGGGGATGCGGTAACCGCCGCCCCCGCCGCAACCGTCAGCGAAAGAACAGGAAGTAGAGCAACAACACGACCGGCAGGGGAACGCCGAACAACCACAACAAACAACCGCGCTTCATGCCATTCTCCTGTTCATACAGGTCAGGCGAACGAGCCGGCGCGCGCGGGTGTTCCCTTTTACCGGCTCCAGCGCGCCCAGATGGCGGTGGGCAGGGTGAGGCCGCGGGCCTCCTCGCGGACGCCGAGTTCGCCGGCCTCGACCGTGCCGGGCAGGTCGGCAAAGGCCTGTCGCAGCATCTCGCCGATGGCGAGCGCGGACATGCGCACCGCATAGACGGTGAGGAACAGGAAGCGCGAATCCGCGTCGATCAGCTGGCGGCAATCGGCGATCAGGTCGGGCAGATCCTCTTCCAGCCGCCAGATCTCGCCATCGGGGCCGCGGCCATATTTGGGGGGATCGAGCAGGATGCCGTCATAGCGGCGGCCGCGACGCACCTCGCGCGCGACGAACTTGACCGCATCGTCGACGATCCAGCGGATGGGCGCATCGGCCATGCCCGACAATGCCGCATTGCCGCGCGCGGCCTCCACCGATTTCTTGGACGCATCGACATGCACCATGCGCGCGCCCGCCGCCGACAGGGCCAGCGTGCCGACGCCGGTATAGCCGAACAGGTTCATGCATTCGGGCGACGTGGTGCCCTCCAGCCGCTCGCGCATCCAGCCCCAGACGGGGGCCATGTCGGGAAAGAAGGCGAGGTGGCGGAAGGGGGTGGTCTGCGCGGTGAAGCTGACCTCCCTCCAGCGCAGCGGCCAGCCCTCGCGCGGGGTCTGCTCGTGATGGATCCAGCGGCCGCCGCCTTCCTCGTCCGAGCCGGGGACGAACTCGCCCGCGGCGCGCCAGTCGTCGGTGGCGGGGGCCCATAGCGCCTGCGGCTCGGGACGGATGAAGCGGAAGCGGCCGTAGCGCTCCAGCTTCTTGCCATTGCCCGAATCGACCAGGCCGTAATCGGCCCAGGGTTCGCCGATCAGCGTGTCGAGCTTCATGCGGAGGCCTGTGCGTGCGCGGCGATGAAGCCGGTGACCGCGTCAAAGGTGCCGGGGAGCGATTCGTAGCGCTCCTCCCGCTCGAACAGGTCGCCGACGCGGTTGGGCAGCGGCGGGCGGGTGCCGGTGGCGCGCTCCACCGCGTCGGTGAACTTGGCGGGGTGCGCGGTGGCCAGCGTGACGACGGGCACGTCGCTGTCCAGGCGGCGCGCGGCGGCGAGTGCGATCGCGGTGTGCGGATCGATGATCTGCCCGGCGCGATCGGCGGCCCAGCGCATCGCGCGGGTCATGTCGTCCAGATCGACCCGGTCGCTGCCGAACAGCGCGGCGGCGCCCTGGCTCTGCATGTTGGTCAGCCGCATCGCCCCGGTGCCCTCGAACCCGGCCATCTGCGCGGCGAGTGCTGCGCCGTCGCGGTTGCCCAGATCGTAGAGCAGGCGTTCGAAGTTGGAGGACACCTGGATGTCCATCGAGGGGGTGGGCGTCGCCTGCACCTGCCCCTTGGAATAATCGCCGGCGGACAGCGCGCGGTGGAGGATGTCGTTGACGTTGGTGGCGACGATCAGCTTGGCAACCGGCAGGCCCATCCTGGCCGCGACATAGCCGGCGAACACGTCGCCGAAATTGCCGGTGGGCACCGAGAAGGCGACCGACCGCTCCGGCGCGCCGAGGCGTACGGCGGCGTAGAAATAATAGACCACCTGCGCCATCAGCCGCGCCCAGTTGATCGAGTTGACCGCAGACAGGCTGTAGCGGTCGGCAAAGGCGCGGTCGTTGAACATCGCCTTCACCAGGGCCTGCGCATCGTCGAAATTGCCGTCAATCGCGATGTTGTGGACGTTGGGGGCGAGGACGGTCGTCATCTGGCGGCGCTGGATGTCGGTGACGCGGCCGGCGGGGTGGAGCATGAAGATGTCGATCTTCTCACGCCCGGCCACCGCGTCGATCGCCGCCGAGCCGGTGTCGCCGCTGGTCGCGCCGACGATGGTCAGATGCTTGTCGGTGCCGGTCAGGAACCGCTCGAACAGGAGACCGAGCAGTTGCAGCGCGACGTCCTTGAACGCCAGCGTGGGGCCGTGGAACAACTCCAGCAGCCACTGGTCATGATCGAGCTGGACCAGCGGGGTGACGGCGGCGTGGGAAAAGCGGCCATAGGCGGCGGTGCACAGTTCGCGCAGCTCGGCCTCGGTCAGCGCATCGCCGACGAAAGGCAGCATGACGCGCACCGCGGTCTCGGCATAGGGCAGGCCGGCAAGGTCGCGGATCGCGTCGGTCGACAGCGTCGGCCACGCCTCCGGAATATACAGGCCGCCGTCCGAGGCGAGGCCGGCGAGCGTGGCGCCGCGAAAGTCGAGAACGGGGGCGGTGCCGCGGGTGCTGTGATAACGCATGATCCGGCGGATTAGCGGGGGCGGGCACGCTCCACAACCGCGCGATTGCGTCTGCGCAGCGCCAGACCATAGATGATTGCGGCAGCCAGCGCGAACAGGAACCATTGCACCGCATAGGCGACATGGTTGTTGGGCACGGCATCGGTGCTGGGGCGCGGATTGGCCGACAGGCCGGCGACCGGCAGGTCGAGGACGAGCAGCATCGGTTGCGGCCGGGGGCGCATCAGCGACTCGATCATCGAGCGGTGATCGGGGGCGTGGCTGATATAGCCGGAAACCGCGCCACCCTGCCACGGCACCTCGGCGCGGGGGTTGCGACTGGTGCCGAGCTGGACGAGCATGCCGCCCCGGCACTCGGCGATCAGGCGGAAGCCCGCCGAGCCGGCACCAGCGCGGCGGATCGTGACCGGCGGTCGGCAGGTGGCGGTAGTGCGGCGGAAGAGCAGGCGGTCGTCGGGAGCCTGCGGAAAGGCGACGGGGGCGCGCGCCGGGTTCTGCGCCAGTTGGGCGAGATACGCTTCCTTTTTCGGTGCGCGGTCCAGCAACTGCCAGAAGCCGAGGGCGAGCATAACTGCGATCAGCACGCCGACGATAAGGGTGGGGACGATGGGCACGCGGCGCATCAGGAGGCGTCCTGGCGGATGCGGCCCTCTTTGGCGGCATTGCGATATTCGGCGGCGAGCAGCGCGCCCTTGGCAAGGCGCAGCGCGTAGAGGACGCCGGCAGCCGTGACCGGCACCCAGATCAGCATGTGCAGCCACAGCGGCGGGTGGACGGTCAACTCCAGCGCGATCACCAGCGCGGTGATGATCGTGCCGATGATGAGGGTGAGAAAGGCCGCCGGGCCATCGCCGACGTTGAACTGTTCATAGTCCAGCCCGCATCGGCCGCAACGATCGGCGAAACGCGCCCAGCCGGCAAACAGCGTGGGCGCGCCGCAGCGCGGGCACAGGCCCTTCAGCCCGACCGCGCCAAGGGACGGGCCGGGCGGTTCGACATCATCAGCCACCGTGGACGGGCGCGCCCCAGCCACCCCAGACATAGATGGTGACGAACAGGAACAGCCAGACGACGTCGACGAAATGCCAGTACCAGGCCGCCGCCTCGAACCCGAAATGCTGGCGCGGGGTGAAGTCGCCGCGATAGGCGCGGATCAGGCAGACGATCAGGAAGATGGTGCCGACCAGGACGTGGAAGCCGTGGAAACCCGTCGCCATGAAGAAGGCGGCGCCGTAGTTGATCCCCTTGAACGGGAAGGGCGCGTGCATGTATTCATAGGCCTGGATCGACGAGAAGATCACGCCGAGCGCGACCGTCAGCCACAGACCCTTGAGCACGCCGTCGCGGTCGCCGACGCCGAGCATGCCCCACAGGCCGCGCTTCTCGCCACCGCGCTGGTTGTGAATCAGCGCATGGTGCGCCCAGGTGACGGTGGTGCCGCTGGTCAGCAGGATCAGCGTGTTGAGCAGCGGCAGTTCAAAGGCGTTGATGACCTCCAGCCCCTGGGGCGGCCACTGCGCGGCGATGGCGGCGGCGCCCTCGGTGGCGCGTTCCACCTGGCCGTCGACGAAGCTCATTGCGGTGGGAAACAGCGAGAAGTCGAAAAATGCCCAGAACCAGCCGACGAAGAACATGACTTCGGAGGCGATGAACAGGATCATGCCGTAGCGGAAATGCAGCTGGACGATGGGGGTATGGTCGCCGGCATGCGCCTCGCGCACCACATCGGCCCACCAGGAGCCCATGCAGAACAGCACCGCGGCGAGGCCGGCCAGGAATGCCCAGCCGCCGCCCGGTGCCTCGTGCATCCACATGATCGCACCCGCCGCCATCAGCAGCGCCGAGAAGGAACTCGCGAGCGGCCAGGGGCTGGGAGGCAGGATGTGATAATCGTGGTTCTTGGCGCCGGCCATGGTTCCTCAATCCCTGTCTGTAGCGGTATCGTCGCTTCTGTTCTGGTGGCGATGCTAGCTTGTGCGCGCGCCCGAATCCACCGGGTAAAATGTGTAGGAAAGCGTGATGGTTTCCACGCCCTGCGCATCCGGGTCCGAAAGGATCTTGGGATCGACAAAGAAGATCACCGGCATGCGCACGGTTTCGTGCGGTTTCAGCGTCTGTTGCGTGAAGCAGAAGCACTGGATCTTGGTGAAATATTTGCCCGCCTGCATCGGCGTGACGTTGAAGGTGGCGGTGCCCGTCACCGGCTTGTCCGAACGGTTGGTGGCGGTGAAGAACACCATGTCGCGCGCGCCGATGTCGATCGTCTCGCTGGGATTCTCGGGCTTGAAGCTCCAGGGCAGATGCGGGCTGACATTGGCGTCGAAATCGACGCGGATCTTGTGGTGCACGCTGCCGGGAGCCTCGTCGCCGCGCTGGGTGGTGCCCTGGAAACCGGTGACCTGGCAGAACAGGCGGTAGAGCGGCACGCTGCCCCAGGCGAGGCCCGTCATGAACACCACGCCCAGCACCGCGAAGACGACCGTACGTGCCTGACGGGAAAGGCGCATCAGTGCATCCCCGCCCGGATCTTCGACAGGGTGACGAAGAAGATCAGGATGACAAGCGCGCCAAGCAGCAGCGCCATGACGAGCGAGCGCCCCTGGCGACGCTTGCGGATCAGATCGGGATCGTCAGGGGTCATGCCAGCCACCGGTCGGCGACCAGCGCGCCGAAAAGGAGGAAAAGATAGAGGATCGAATATTTGAACAGCCGCTTTTCCGGCTTCATCGCATCGTCCGCCTGCGTGCGGCGCGTGGCGACGATCAGCGCATACCAGGCGAACAGCGCGGTGCCGACGGTGGCGACGCCGCCATAGATCGCGCCGGTCAGGCCCAGCGGCCAGGGCAGCACCGCGGCGGCGGCCATGGGAATGGTGTACAGACCGATCTGGCGCCGCGTCACCACCTCGCCCGCGACGACGGGGAGCATGGGCACGCCGGCATTGGCGTAATCGGTCTTCACGAACAGCGCGAGCGCCCAGAAATGCGGCGGCGTCCACAAAAAGACGAGCAGGAACATCAGAAAGGGGAGGAGCGCGACATGCCCGGTCGCCGCCGCCCAGCCGATCAGCGGCGGGAAGGCACCGGCGGCGCCGCCGATGACGATGTTCTGCGGCGTCCGCCGCTTCAGCCAGACGGTGTAGATGAGGACGTAGAACAGGATCGAGACGACAAGGATCGCCGCGGCGGTATAGTTCACCGCCAGCCCCATCAGGATGACCGAGAACGCGCCGAGCCCGACGCCGAAATGCAACGCCGACTGACGATCCATGCGGCCTGCGGGCAGGGGGCGCTGCGCGGTGCGGCGCATCATGGCATCAAGGTCCGCCTCGTACCACTGGTTCAGCGTGCCGGCCGCGCCGGCGCCGAGCGCGATGCACAGGATCGCGGTGAAGCCGATCACCGGATCGGGCATGATCGGCGCGGCGAGCAGGCCGCACAGCCCGGTGAAGACGACCAGCGTCAGCACGCGCGGCTTCGTCAGCGCGAGGAAGTCGCGCCAGTCGGCGGGGGGCAGGAGGGGCTGGGTCGGGGTCATCGTCGGCACCGGCTATACCCGGTGCGGGGGGGCGGGGGAAGCGTCCCGCGGCGCGGCGGGGCTCCCCCTCAACCCTCTCCCTGCCTTGCGGCAGCGGGCCCCTCCAGCATCAGGTCGCCCATGCGCCCGGCATGGGCCGAACAACGCGGGGCGCCGTTCACCTGATGCTCCCCCGTGGGGGAGAGGGGTTTGGGTCAGTTCTTCAACGATGCCATGTCGATGACGAAGCGGTACTTCACGTCGCTCTTCTGCATGCGGTCATAGGCCGTCTCGATGTCCTGCATGTCGATCATCTCGATATCCGCGGTCAGGCCATGGGCCTGGCAGAAGTCGAGCATCTCCTGCGTCTCGGCGATGCCGCCGATCAGCGAGCCGGCCAGGGCGCGGCGGCGGAAGACGAGGTTGCCGACCGAGGGCGAGGGGTGCGGCGTTTCCGGCACGCCGACCAGCGTCATCGTGCCGTCGCGCTTGAGCAGGCCGAGGAACTGGTCGAGATCATGGGAGGCGGCAACCGTGTTCAGGATGAAGTCAAAGCTGTTGGCATGTTCGGCCATCTGGTCGGCGTCCTTGGACACGATCAGCTCCTTGGCACCGAGCCGCCGGGCGTCGTCGCGCTTGTTCGGCGAAGTGGAGAAGACATAGACCTCCGCCCCCATCGCCGCGGCGATCTTTACGCCCATATGGCCGAGCCCGCCGAGCCCGACGATGCCGACCTTCTGGCCGGGGCCGACCTTCCAGTGCTTGAGCGGCGAGTAGGTGGTGATCCCGGCGCACAGCAGCGGCGCAACCGCGGCGAGATCCTTTTCATCGTGGCCGACCTTCAGCACGAAGCCCTCATCGACCACGATATGGTCGGAATAGCCGCCAAAGGTGTGGCCGCCGAGTACGGGATCGGGGCCGTTATAGGTGCCGACGAAACCGGTGCCCTCGCAATATTGCTCCTCGCCGTCGTTGCACGAGGCGCAGTGGCCACAACTGTCGACCATGCAGCCAACGCCCGCGATATCGCCGACCTTGAACTTGGTGACGTCGCTGCCGACCGCGGTGACGCGGCCGACGATCTCGTGACCCGGAACGCAGGGGAACAGCGTGCCCTCCCACTCGGCGCGGGCGGTGTGGAGGTCCGAGTGGCAGACGCCGCAGAACAGGATGTCGATCGCGACGTCCTTGGCGTCGGGGTCGCGGCGCTCAAACGAGAAGGGGGCAAGCGGCGTGGTTGCCGACTGGGCCGCATAGGCCTTGGCTGGGGTGGGCATGGAAGCTCCTTCTGGGAATCGGGCGGCTGGGGAAGCCGCGGGGGCGGATATGGGGTCCGGTTTGCGGTTCGCCAGAGGAGTGGGAAAGAGTTTTCAAACTGTTATGGTGTAACGTAACTTGAGCGCCGTGTTGATTGCAGGTCGAGGAAGATGGTGCGCGGGGAGGCGCAGGGGACGCGGAGAAGACGATAAGGATACGCGATTGGAGAGACGCCCGATCTCTGCGTTCTCTGCACCTCCGCACGAACCGAATTCTTTGCGCTTACGCGCAGATACAAAAACGCCCCGGGGTTAAGCCGGGGCGTTTTTGAGTTTGGCACGACACGGGAGTAAATCCCGTGTCGTCGGTCCTCGTGCTTGCACGAGGCCGGCCGGTCGAGGGGAGGCATAGCCTCCTCTCGACTCAGTCGATCTTTGGCAGGGTTTCGAACTGGTGGTACGGCGGCGGGCTGGACAGCGTCCATTCCAGCGTCGTCGCGCCTTCGCCCCAGGGATTGTCCGGCGCCTTGCGGCCGGCTGCGAGCGACCAGACGAGGTTGACGAAGAAGATCGCCATGCCCGCCGCCATGATCTCATAGCCATGCGTCGCGACCGCGTTCCACGTCGCATAGGCATCCGGATAGTCCGGATAGCGGCGCGGCATGCCCTGCAGCCCCAGGAAGTGCATCGGGAAGAACAGCACATTCACGCCGACGAAGAACACCCAGAAGTGCAACTGGCCGAGGAACTCGTTGTACATCTTGCCCGACATCTTCGGGAACCAGTAGTAGAAGCCGGCGAATAGCGCGAACACCGCACCCAGCGACAGCACGTAGTGGAAGTGCGCCACGACATAATAGGTGTCGTGCATGTAATCGTCGATGCCGCCATTGGCGAGGACGACGCCGGTGACGCCGCCGACGGTGAACATGAAGATGAAGCCGATCGCCCAGACCATCGGCGTGCGGAACGACAGCGAGCCGCCCCACATGGTCGCGATCCACGAGAAGATCTTGATGCCGGTGGGCACCGCGATGATCATCGTCGCAGCGGTGAAATACATCTTGATGTTCACGCTGAGCCCGGTGGCGAACATGTGGTGCGCCCACACGACGAAGCCGACCACGCCGATCGCGACCATGGCATAGGCCATGCCGAGATAGCCGAACACCGGCTTGCGGCTGAACGTCGCGATGATCTGGCTGACGATGCCGAAGCCCGGCAGGATCATGATGTACACTTCGGGGTGGCCGAAGAACCAGAACAGATGCTGGTACAGCACCGGATCACCGCCGCCGGCGGGATCGAAGAAGGTGGTGCCGAAGTTGCGATCGGTCAGCAGCATGGTGATCGCGGCGGCCAGCACCGGCAGCGAGAGCAGCAGCAGGAAGGCGGTGACCAGCACCGACCATACGAACAGCGGCATCTTGTGCAGGGTCATGCCCGGCGCGCGCATGTTGAAGATGGTGGTGATGAAGTTGATCGCGCCCAAGATCGAGGAGGCGCCGGCGAGGTGGAGCGACAGGATCGCCATGTCCACGCTCGGTCCCGGCTCGCCGTAAGTGGAGAGCGGGGCATAGGCGGTCCAGCCGACGCCCGCGCCGCCGAAGAAGGGCGACGCGAGGAGCAGGGTAAAGGCCGGCACGATCAGCCAGAACGACACGTTGTTCATGCGCGGGAACGCCATGTCGGGCGCACCGATCATGATCGGCACGAACCAGTTGCCGAAGCCGCCGATCATCGCGGGCATGACCATGAAGAACACCATGATCAGGCCGTGCGCGGTGATCAGCACGTTCCACAGGTGGAGCGACTGGTCCAGGCTCTGCGGGCCGCCATGGAGCAGCGAGGCCCAGGTGCCCAGATACTGGATGCCCGGTTCGGCGAGTTCGGCGCGCATCAGCCCCGAGATCGCACCGCCGATGATGCCGGCGACGATCGCGAAGATCAGGTAGAGCGTGCCGATATCCTTGTGGTTGGTCGACATGAACCAGCGCGCGAAGAAGCCGGGATGATGATCGGCATGCGCGTGGTGGTGATCGTCTTCCTTGCCCAGGAACGCGGACGGATGGAGCGCGGTATCGGTCATGGCTTATTGTCCAGCGTTGCCGGCGCCGGCGGGGTTGCCGGTGGCGCCCTGGGTAGTGGCGGGAGCGGTTTCGGTGGCGGCGTTGTCGGCCGGGCCGGTGGCGGCATCGGCGGCGTTCGCGGCCTCCTGCGCCCCTGCGGATGCGTCGGCACCCGGCTGCGGGATCACCGCGGACGAGGGCGCCGCGCTGCCCGGCATCTGGCCGCCCTTGGCGCGGACCCAGGCGGCGAACTGCGCCGGGGGAACCGCCTGCACCGCGATCGGCATATAGGCGTGGCGCGGGCCGCAGAGTTCGGAGCACTGGCCGAAGTACAGGCCCGGCTTGTCGATGGTGAAGCTCGTCTCGTTCAGACGGCCGGGCACCGCGTCGAGCTTCATCCAGAAGGCGGGGATCGCCCAGCTGTGGATGACGTCGTTCGAGGTGGTGATGAGGCGGATCGGCACGCCGACCGGCAGCACGACGCGGTTGTCGGCGGCGAGCAGGCGGGGGCCGTCGGCATCGGTGCGGAAGCGCTCGCCCGGCGCGACTTCGCCGCGCTCCTTCAGCATGTTGGCGGTCAGTTCGATGCCGCCATGATCGGGATATTGATAGGTCCAGTACCACTGGTTGCCGATCGCCTTCAGCGTGACCGCGCCGGCGGGGGCGGGCTTGAACTGTGCCTGGAGCAGCCCGATCGAGGGCACGGCGATGGCGACGAGCGCAAGCACCGGCAGCAGCGTCCACAACACCTCGATCGTGGTGTTGTGGCTGGTCTTGGACGGGATCGGATTGGCGGCGCGACGATAGCGGACCACGACCCAGCCGAGCAGCGCCAGCACCAGAAGGCAGATGGCGGTGATGACGGGCAACAGCACCGCATTGTGCATCCAGTGCGCGAACTCACCATTCTTGGTCACCTGCGGTTGCAGGCCCATCTCGCCGTCCACCGGAATGCCGATGCCGGGCTGGATCGTGGTGGCGGGGGCGCCGTTCTGCGCGAGCAGCGGGCTGGTGGGCGCGGCGGTCGCCGGGGCGGCCGCGGAGGTGGGGGCCGTGTTGGATACGCCTGCCGGTTCGGCGGCCGCCTGAGGCGCCGGTGCCGCGACCGCCCCTTGCGGCGCCGCGGCGCCCGCGATCGTGCCCAAGCCCGTACAGGCAAGGCTCGCCGCGATCGCCAATCCCTTCAAACCCGAAATGCGCATGCCAATGGTCACCCCAGTTGTTCTCCCATGCGCCAGGCGTATCGTTTTTGGACCTTGCGAACGCAGGAAGCCGCCTTTTGCCGGTAGCTATAGCATGGAGGCGCCATCCCTCAAGCCATCAACGGCCAAAATCCCCCGCAGGCCGCGTTGCGTGGCCCCGCGCGCATGCCTATGACGGCCGCCGCAACTGCCGGAGCCCCAAGATGACCGATGACGACGTGCTGGCCGAATTCCGTGCCGCACAGGCGCTGCTGGAAGGGCATTTCATCCTGTCGTCCGGCTTGCGCTCGTCACGTTACCTGCAATGTGCGCGGGTGTTGATGGACCCGCGGCGCGGCGCGCGGCTGGCGGAGGCGCTGGTCCAGCGGATCCCGGCCGAACTGAAGGCGCGTATCGCGGCGGTGGTGTCGCCGGCGATGGGCGGCGTGATCGTCGGGCACGAGATGGGCCGGGCGCTGGGGGTGGAGGCGATGTTCGTGGAGCGGCCGACCGGCACGTTCGAGCTGCGTCGCGGTTTCCGGCTGGAGCCGGGGACGGAGGTGCTGATGATGGAGGATGTGGTGACGACCGGCCTGTCGGGGCGCGAGGCGATCGTGGCGATCGAGGCGGCGGGCGGCCGGGTGATCGCGGCGGGCGCGCTGGTCGACCGGTCCAACGGGACGGCGGACCTGGGCGTGCCGTTCTTTCCGCTGATCCGGCTGGACGTGCCGACCTACGACCCCGACCATCTGCCGCCGGAACTGGCGGCGATCCCGGCGATCAAGCCGGGCAGCCGGGCCGCCGCCTGATGGCGGAGCATCTGCGCCTGGGGGTCAATATCGACCATGTCGCCACGGTCAGGAACGCGCGCGGGGCGGGCTATCCCGATCCGGTACGCGCGGCCCTGCTGGCGGCGGAGGCGGGTGCGGACGGGATCACCGCGCATCTGCGCGAGGATCGGCGGCACATCACCGACGACGATATCGCGCGGCTGTCGCAAGGGCTGACCATTCCGCTCAACCTGGAGATGGCGGCGACCGACGAGATGCTGGCCATCGCGCTGAAGCATCGTCCGCACGCCGCATGCATCGTGCCCGAAAAGCGCGAGGAGCGCACCACCGAGGGCGGGCTGGACGCGGCGGGGCAGCATGATCACCTGGCGCCGCTGGTGCGCGAACTGGGTGCCGCGCGCATCCGCGTGTCGCTGTTCATCGAGCCCGATGCGCGCCAGATCGAGGCGGCGGTCCGCCTGGGCGCGCCGGTGGTCGAGCTGCATACCGGGCGCTATGCCGAACTGGAGGGCGAGGCGCGGGCCGAGGAACTGCGTCGGCTGGCGGATGCCGCGGCGCTGGCGACGAAGAACGGCATCGAGGTGCATGCCGGGCACGGCCTGACCTATGACAACGTCGCGCCGATCGCCGCCATTCCGCAGATTCGCGAATTGAATATCGGGCATTTCCTGGTCGGCGAGGCGCTGTTCACCGGGCTGGGCGAAGCGGTGAAGCGGATGCGCGCCGAGATGGATGCGGCCCGGTGATCATCGGGCTGGGATCGGACCTGTGTTCGATCGAGCGGATCGCCCATTCGCTGGAGCGGTTCGGCGCCCGGTTCGAAAACCGTGTGTTCACGCAAGTGGAACTGGCGCGCGCGGCGCGGCGGCCGTTCACCAGGGCGGGGACGCTGGCCAAGCGCTTCGCGGCCAAGGAGGCGTTTTCCAAGGCGGTGGGCACGGGCTTCGCCGCGGGCGTGTTCATGCGCGACATCGGCGTCGTCAACGCTCCCTCGGGGGCCCCTACGCTGGCGCTGACCGGGGGGGCGAAAGCGAGGCTTGACGCGCTGATCCCTGCGGGCCACGGCGCACATATTCACTTGACCATGACCGACGATCATCCCTGGGCACAGGCCTTCGTGATTATCGAGGCGATACCGGAAGCCAATCCATGAAGGACGCGGTGTTGGACGGCAACCAGACACCCCAGTCGGGTGATGCAGGCCCGGCCGGGGCGGGCACGCCGGAGGCGGCACCGTCCGAGGCGCACCGGCGCACCGGCACCGACTGGTGGGGCGAGGTGAAGGGGATCTTCTGGCTGATCCTGATCGTGCTGGGCTTCCACAGCTTCATCGCCAAGCCGTTCTACATCCCGTCCGAATCAATGCTGCCGGGCCTGCAGGTCGGCGACCGGCTGGTGGTGTCGAAATTCGCCTATGGCTGGTCGTTCGTGTCGCCGACGATCCCGAACCCGGTGGCGATCTTCAAGGGGCTGGTGCTGCGCCAGCCAGAGGATAGCTGGTCGGTGCAACTGCCCTTCATCAAGGGGCGTCTGTTCGGATCGCTGCCGGTGCGCGGCGATGTGGTGATCGTGACGCCGCCGGGCACGCGCAACGATTATATCAAGCGCGTCATCGGCCTGCCGGGCGACCGGCTGGAGGTGCGCGACGGCACGGTGATCCTGAACGGCCGGCCGGTGGGGCGCGGTGCGGTGCATTACGAGGATATCCCCGTCGACACCAACAGCCCGTGCAAGGCCGAGGATTATGGCGAGGAAGCGCGGGTGACCCGCGCCGACGGCACCGAGGTGTGCCACCTGCCGATCGTGACCGAGACGCTGCCGAACGGCCGCCGCTACGACACGGTGGAACTGGGGTGGAGCCCGGGCGACAATTACGGGCCGATCCGCATCCCCGCCAATCATGTCTTCCTGATGGGCGACAATCGCGACCGTTCCGCCGACAGCCGCTTCGCGCTGTCCGAACTGGGGCTGGGCGGTGCGGTGCCCTATGAAAATCTGGGCGGCCGGGCCGAGTTCGTGACGTTCAGCCTGGACGGCGACGCGACGCTGAACCCGTTGACCTGGTGGGGATCGCTGCGCTCCGGCCGGGCGGGCACGTCGCTGCACCCGGTCGAGACCAGGCCGTGACCGACAGCCCGGCCAAGGGCGCGCCGGACGTGAACGAGGCGGCGCCGCTGGAATGGCGCAGCGGGTTCGCGCGGCGCGAATTGCAGCGCGCGTCGATCTGGATCGGGCTTGCCGGCGCGCTGGCGCTGGTCGTGCTGCTGGTCCAGCCGCTGCTGATCATCTTTGCCGGGCTGGTGTTCGCGGCGGTGCTGGACGGGGGCGTGCGCCTGCTCGGCCGGGTGCTGCCGATCGGGCGCGGCTGGCGGCTGCTGATCATATGCCTGCTCGCCGTGGCGTTCCTGCTCGGCACCTTCTACCTGACGGGCGTGGAGGTGACGCAGCAGGTGACGCAGCTCCGCTCCACGCTGGAGGGGCAGGCGGACAAGGTGACCGGCTGGCTGAACCGGCAGGGCATCATGCCGGGCGCGTCCGACGTCAGCGGGCTGGCGCGACAGGCGATGGGATCGATCGGGCGCATCACCTCCTGGGTCGGCACCGCGGTGGGGGCGCTGACCACCTTCTTCATGATCCTGGTCATCGGCCTGTTCGTGGCGATGGACCCGCGCATCTATCAGCGCGGGCTGGAATGGATGGTGCCGCGGGCGAACCGGGCGGAGTTCCGGCTGGTGCTGGAACGGGTCGGCCGGGTGCTGCGCCGGCTGCTCGCCGGGCGGTTGCTGGGCATGCTGGTCGAGGGGGTGCTGACCGGGGTGGCCCTGATGATCGGCGGCGTGCCGATGGCGATGATCCTGGGCATATTGACCGGGCTGCTGGCGTTCATCCCCAATATCGGCGCCTTTATCAGCGGCGCGCTGATGATCGCGGTCGGCTTCTCGTCGGGCGTGGACACGGGGCTGTGGGCGATCGGGACCTATGTGATCGTGCAGACGTTCGACGGCTACGTCCTGCTGCCCATCGTCGCCAAGAAGACGGTGGACCTCCCGCCGGCGCTGACGCTGGGGGCACAGATCATGGCGGGCGCGCTGTTCGGGATATTGGGGCTGGCCCTGGCCGACCCGATGACCGCGGCGATCAAGACCGCGCTGGAACGCTCGTCGGAGCGCGAGGACGAGCGCGACGGGTCAGCGGGCAGCGACGATCCGGTCGAATAAGGCGAGATAACGTGCGGCCGCATCGTGGCCGGGCGGGGCGACGGGTGGCGGAAGGCGCGTGCCCGGCATGAGCCAGTGGCGTAAGGCAGCGGCGAGCGCGCGCGCGTCGTCGCGGCCGACGATGGTGCCGAGCGCGGGGGTGGCGACGATCTCCGCCACCGCAGGGGACGAATCGGTGGCGACGACCGGGCGGCCGACCGACAGCGCCTCGCGCAGGACGCCCGGCACCCCTTCATAATCGGAGACCAGCGCGACGACATGCGCGGCCGCCATCGCCGCCAGCGGATCGGCGGTGTGGCCGGGCAGGGTCACGCGGCGTTGGAGCCCCGCGCGGGCGATCTGCGCCTCCAGTGCGGGACGCAGGCTGCCTTCGCCGTGGATGACGAGCCGCACGTCGTCGTCCAGCGCGGGCAGCGCGGCGATCAGGCGATCCCAGCGCTTTTGCGGCTCCAGCCGGCCGACGCCGATGATCGTGCGCTGCCCGAACGGTGAGCGGGCGGGCGGCGGTGGGGCGGGGGGATTGGGGATGACGATGGCGGGCAGGCCGGTGGCGGCGCTCGCCTCCGCCGCAGTCGCCGGGGTCATCGCGACAAGGCCGTCCAGAAAGCGGCGGTGGGTGCCGAGCCAGCGGGCATGACCCCAGCGCATGGGCGCGGCGAAGTCCGGCCGGTGGCAGGCGTTCGACATCTTGGCGACGATCGGCGGGCAATCGCGCCCCACGCGCAGGCGCGTCCAGGCGGCAAGGCCGGTATAATGGTTGCCGGGGCAGAAGATGATGTCCGGGCGCAGATCGGCGACGGTGCGGGGCAACGCGACCGCCAGCCGCCCGCGGCGAATCGGGCGAAGCGATTCGGGCAACTCGCCCCAAAAGGCGCCCCCCTCCTCGCCCAAAAGCAACGTCACGTCGCGCCCGGCATCCAGCCATCCGCGCACCAGGCGGAGCTGCGCGCGCTCCACGCCGCCGCGAAGTGCTTGAGCATAAGTAAGGATATGGCGCGCCGGCATCGTCTGGCGATTAGGGGCATCCAGATGGCGAGGCAATCGTCCGCTGGCGCTCCATTGCGATCGTTTGCGGTCACACGTACGACGCATTTCATCAGTAACGGCACGCTGGTTCCGCGCGCCCTTTCGAGCGATGAGGCGTTGGTCAGAACCCTGGTGAAGAACTCTGTTGATCGGAACGGGCGTATGACATCGCAGCGTATCGCGGATGTGCCGGCCGATCTGGCCGGGCTGGAGCCGCTGAAGACGCTGAAACGGCGCTGGCCGGCGGTGATCGGCGCGGTGCTGACGCTGGCGATGGTCGCAGGGCTGGGGCGCGAGCTGCTGGGGCAGGGACTGGCCGGGCTCGGCCGGTCGGTGCCGGGCGACCCGCGCTTCTATCTGTGCTTTGCCGCGCTCTACATGTCGCTGCCCACCGGCGACTATCTGATCTTTCGCCGGCTATGGGGCATTCCGCCATCCGGCCTGATCGCGCTCATCAAGAAGCGGATCGCGAACGAGGTGGTGTTCGGATATTCGGGCGAGGCGTATTTCTACGCCTGGGCGCGGGCGCGGGCCAGGATGGTGGCAGCACCGTTCGGCGCGGTGAAGGATGTCAGCATCCTGTCCGCGATCGCGGGCAACGCGATCACGCTGCTGATGATCGTGATCGCGCTGCCGCTGGCGCGCTATCTGTTGAGTGCGGACCAGATGCGCACCGTGCTGGGATCGACCGCGATCGTGATGGCGACATCGCTGCCCTTCCTGATCTTTTCCAAAAAGGTCTTCTCGCTCGATCGGCCGCTCCTGTGGTGGGTGTTCGGGGCGCATTGCCTGCGCCTGCTGGCGGGATCGGTGCTGATCGCGCTGACCTGGCATTTCGCGCTGCCCGACGTGTCGATCGGCATGTGGCTGTTCCTGGCGGCGGGACGCCTGCTGGTGTCGCGCCTGCCGCTGGTGCCGAACAAGGACCTTCTTTTCGCCAACTTCGCCATCATACTGATCGGCCAGGACCGGGCATTGTCGGAGCTGGTGGCGTTTACCGCCGCGCTGACCCTGCTGGTTCATGTGGTGCTGATCGCGCTGTTCGGTCTGCACGCGCTGATGACGAGGTCCAGATGATGAAGGCTTGGTGGTTGGGGATGCTGGCGGCGGCGATGGTACCGGGGGGTGCCGCCGCGCAGGTGGCGGGGCCGGATGCCGCGGCGTGCACCGGCAACCGGGGACCGGCGGTGCTGGTCCATGTGCAGGGCCTGAAGGATCGCAAGGGCAATCTGAAGCTGGAGCTGTATCCGGCGAACGAGGACGATTTCCTGAAGGACGACCGCGACCTGCTGAAGGAGGGCAAGACCTTTCGCCGGATCCAGACGCCGACACCGCCATCGGGCAATCCGTCGCTGTGCATGCGGGTACCCCAGGCGGGGCGTTATGCGCTGCTGGTGGTGCATGACCGCGACGGCAAGAACAAGTTCAGCTTCTGGAGCGATGGCGCGGGCTTTGCCAGCGCGGAGAAGATCGGACGGCGGCGGCCCAAGGTGGAACAGGCGGTGGTGCAGATCGGGCCGGGCGTGACCACGCTGACGATCCGCATGCAATACTTGCGCGGGCTGGGCGGCTTCGGCCCGGTCGATCCGGACTGAGGCCAGGGCGCCCCCTTGCGCATCGTCGATGTCAACGAATTCTACTCGCCCGCGGGTGGCGGCGTGCGCACCTATATCGATCGCAAGATCGGCATATTGGCGGACATGGGGCACGAACTGATCGTGCTGGCGCCGGGCCGGGAAGACCGGGTGGAGCCGCGACCCGGCGGCGGCCGGGTGGAATATATCCGCTCGCCGGGCATGCCGTTCGACCGCAATTACGGACTGTTCTGGGACGCCGCGCCCATCCATGCCGCGCTGGACCGGTTGCAGCCGGACGTGGTGGAATGCTGCTCGCCCTGGCGGCCGGCATGGATCGTCGGGCAGTGGCAGGGCCGGGCGCTCAAATCCTTCTTCATGCACAACGACAATGTCGCGGCCTATCCGTTGCGCTGGTTCGAGGGGCTGGCGAGCCCGGCGCGGATCGAGCGCGCCTTTGCCTGGTACAGCCGCTACATGGGCCGGTTCCTCGACCATTATGACGTGGTGGTGACGAACGGACCGGCGCTGGACAAGCGGCTGCGGTCGCGCGGGGTGCGGATCGATGCGGCGATGCCGCTGGGGATCGAGCGGGCGCATTTCTCGCCGACGCTGCGCGATGAAGAGTTGCGCCGGTGCCTGCTCGCGCAGTGCGACCTGCCCGAACACGGCCTGTTGCTGCTGGGGCTGGGGCGGCACCATGCCGAGAAGCGCTGGGCGATGGTGATCGACGCCGTGCTGCGCGCAGGCACGACGCTGCCGGTGGGGCTGATCCAGATCGGCACGGGCAACGACAGCGCCCGGCTGGAGGCGCGGGCCGCCGGATCGCCGCATATCCGGCTGTTCCGGCCGGTATATGACCGCGAGCGGCTGGCGCGGATCATGGCAAGCGCCGATGCGCTGATCCATGGTGCCGAGGCCGAGCCGTTCGGGCTGGTGGCGTGCGAGGCGATGGCCTCCGGCCTGCCGCTGATCGTGCCGGATACGGGCGGGTGTGCGGAGGTTGCCGATTCGGCGTGCGCGGAACTATATGCCGCGCGCGACCCGCTGGCCTGTGCGGCGGCGATCGGGCGGCTTTATGCGCGGGACCGGCCCGCGCTTCGCCAGGCGGCGGCCGCGGTCGCGACGACGGTGCGCAGCGACCGCGAGCATGCCGAGGAACTGATGGCCTATTATGCGCAGGCGCTCGGCCGGCGCGTGGCGGGTCAGGTCGGGCGGCGATCCGGGCCGGCGCCGGCCTGCGGGCTTTCGTCGGCGGCGCCCGGCGTGTTGGGGTCGTAATCCTCGCCCGGTGCACCGCCACCGGCGGCGGTGCCGCTGCCACGCACGATCCCCTCCGGCGCGACCGCCTGTGCATCCTGACCGGCGCGCCATTCGGCCTGGCCGGCGCTGTCATATTCCTGGCCCGAATAGCCCTTGCCGGTGCCGATCGCGCCGAGCGGCGGTTCGGGCTTGGCAAAGGGCGGGCGCTTGCCGGCTTCGGGTGGGATGTCGCGGTCGGTCATAGCTATCTCCTTGTCCCTTAACGGGTGCGGGAGGGCGGCTGTTCCACGCGGACGAGTTGGAAGGCGGTGCCGGGAACGGGCGTGCGCGGCCCGCCGGCGGCGCGGGCGAGCGCCGCATCGAGATCAGGATTGCCGCTGGTCCGGGGGCCTTCGCCGCCGACGAGTGCCCATTGCGCGGATAAATGGGGCCGGGCATGGCTGAGCAGGTGGAGCCGGCTTTCCGCGGCGGGATCGAGCAGATGTCGGCTGCGGAAGTAGAAGGGGCCGGTAGCGAAGTCGGCATCGGGCAGGCGTCCGGTCGCGGGTAGGAATTGCGGAGAGAGGGTGGCGACGGGGCCGGTGACGCCCGCGCGGTCCATGGTGGCGCGGATCGCGGCGGAGGTGCGCATCGCCTCTGCCAGCGACATGCCATTCGCGGTGACGAGCGCGGCGACGCTGGGGGCGAGCCCGGCGGCGGCGGTGATGCCGAACGCGATCCGCCAGTTGCGGCCCGGCGGGCGGCGATGCCAGGCGAGCGCCAGCGCGATGAACAGCGGCGGCAGGAAGGGCAGCCAATATTGCCGCCAGGTCGGCTGCGGGGCGAGTGCCGCCACCGCGCACGCGAACAGCAGCGGCGCCAGCGCACGCATCCGCCCGCGGCCAATGACGAAGGCGAGCGCGACAAGCGCGGGGCCGAGGGCCAAAAACTTGAGCGAGTCGATCAGTTTCGCCGCCAGCGACAGCTTCCACGGGTGACCCGCATAATATTCAGCGGGCGCGTCGGCGGGAAAGTGGAAGACGCCGAACAGGAATCCCTCCGGCGCGGTCCACCAGCACCAGGCGACGAGCAGCGCAGGCGGAACCGCGCCGAGGATCAGCCAGAGCGGCCGGTGGCGGCGGGGCGCGGCAAGCGCCCACACGCCGTACGCGATGGCGGGGAGCGCATAGCTGACCTTGGCCGCGGCGGCGGCGCCGAGCAGCAGGCCGGTAAGCAGCGCGCTTCCTCGCGTCGCCGCCCCGCCGCGCAGCCGTGTCATCACGACCAGCGCGGCGGCGAAGAGGGCGGCGGGCAGCGCGTCGTTGCGCGCGACGCCGATGGAGAAGAGCAGGATGTCGCAGCACAGCATCAGCCCGGCGGCCGCCGCGGCGGCGCGGGGGGCGGCACCCAGGCGACGCGCGGCGCGGTGGACGAAGGCGATGGTGAGGCCGCCGAGCAATGCGTTGACGAGGCGTAGCGCCGGCCAGGTCCATGCCCCCGCGGCCCAGGCGATGGGCGCGAACAGCAGCGGCTGCAAAGGGCCCTGAAGATAGGCGAAATCGCGATACGGCATCAGGCCGTGCGCGGCGAGCACGGTTGCCGCGACATATTGGCTTTCGTCGTGATCGACCGTGCGGGTGAGCGTCAGGCCCATCAGCACCGCGGCGAGCAGCGCCCATGGCAGCAGCCGGCGCGCCGGGACGGGCGCACCGGCAGGGGCGACGCGCACCGTCAGGCCCGGGTGGCGGTCAGGAAATAGTCGAGCGCGGTCGAATCGCTCAACGCAAAGCCGCGCGACGGCGTGAAGGCGAGGCCGCGCACGTCGCGGACCCGCAGGCCGGCATCCTCGAACAGCGCGGTCAACTCGTCGGGGGTCAGGAACTTGTTCCAGTCATGCGTGCCGCGCGGGATCGCACCGAACCCTTCGGCGAGCGTGATCATCGCGAGGCGCGACACCGGCGTGCGGTTGGGCGTGGAGAGGATCAGCAGACCGTCCTCCGCCAGCGCGTCGGCCAGGCCGCGAACGAAGCGGGCCGGGTCCTCGACATGCTCGATCACCTCCAGACAGGTGACGAGATCGAAACGCTGGTCGCGCAGGGACTCGACGCTGCCGGCGCGGTAATCGATGGCGAGGCCGCCTTGCGCGGCATGTATCTCGGCCACCGCGATATTCTCGGGCGCGGCGTCGAGGCCGGTGACGGCGGCACCCAGCCGGGCGAGCGGTTCGGCAAGCAGCCCGGCGCCGCACCCGACATCGAGCGCCGTGCGCCCGGCAAGCGGGGTGAAGCCGGTGCCGTCGGCGTTCCAGTGCAGATCGACCTGTTCGCGGATATAGGCGAGGCGCGGCGGATTGAGCCGGTGCAGCATCGCGCTCGATCCCCTGGGGTCCCACCAGTCGGCCGCCATCTTTCCGAAATGTGCGGCCTCGGCGGCATTTATGGTAGATTCGATCGTGTCGCTTGCGTTCGTCATGGCGGCTACCTATCAGGGCCGCCGTTTTACCCCAAGGAGAATGGCAAGCGCCCATGGCACGTATCGTGATGAAGTTCGGCGGCACGTCGATGGCCGGGATCGAGCGCATCCGTAACGTGGCGGCGCGGGTGAAACGCGAGGTCGAGGCGGGCAATCAGGTCGCGGTCGTCGTGTCGGCGATGGCGGGCGAGACGGACCGGCTGGTCGGGTTCTGCCGCGAGGCATCCTCGCTGTACGACCCGCGCGAATATGACGTGGTGGTCTCCGCCGGCGAGCAGATCACCAGCGGGCTGCTGGCGATCACCCTGCAGGCGATGGGCGTGCCGGCGCGGTCGTGGCTGGGCTGGCAATTGCCGATCCATACCGACAGCGCCTTCGCCAAGGCGCGGATCGGGACGATCGACACCGACGCGCTGGACCGGAGCCTGGACGCGGGCGAAGTGGCGGTGATCCCCGGATTCCAGGGCGTGGCCGAGGACAACCGGGTGACGACGCTGGGCCGCGGCGGATCGGACACCTCGGCAGTCGCGGTCGCGGCGGCGATGAAGGCGGAGCGTTGCGACATCTACACCGATGTCGACGGCGTCTATACGACCGATCCGCGCATCGTGCCCCGGGCGCGCAAGTTGTCCAAGGTGACGTATGAGGAAATGCTGGAACTGGCGAGCGTGGGGGCCAAGGTGCTCCAGACCCGCTCGGTAGGGCTGGCGATGAAGGAACAGGTGCGCGTGCGGGTCTTGAGCTCGTTCGACGACGCACGGGACGAAGACGGACATCGCGGCACGCTGATCGTGGGCGAGGAGGAAATCGACGACATGGAACGCCAGCTCATCACCGGCATCGCACACGACAAGAACGAAGCGAAGATCACGCTGGTCGCCGTGCCCGACCGACCCGGTTCGGTCGGCGCGATCTTCGCGCCCCTGGCCGATGCGGGGATCAACGTGGACATGATCGTCCAGAACATCGCGCATGCGACCGCCGGCAACGCGGCCTCGACCGACGTGACCTTTACCGTTCCCGCCGCCGACCTGCCGCGCAGCCTGGACGTGCTGGACAAGGCGCGCGGCGACATCGGCTTCGAAAAGCTGGTGCACGACACGCGCGTCGCCAAGATCTCGGTGGTGGGCGTGGGCATGCGCAGCCATGCCGGCGTCGCCTCGACCATGTTCCAGACGCTGGGTGCGCGGGGCATCAACATCCTTGCCATCACCACCTCCGAGATCAAGGTGAGCGTGCTGATCGAGGAGGATTATACCGAACTGGCGGTGCGCGTGCTGCACACCGCCTATGGGCTGGATGCCGAGGCGGCATAAGGCGGTTCATCTCTCTTCGGGCTTTCTGGTTCACGCGAAGGCGCGAAGCCGCGAAGATTTTTGTTCGCGCGGAGGCGCGGGGATGGCGGTTTCGGCCGCTATCTCGCGCTCTGTTACGGCCGGTCGAAAATGCATGCGCTGGCGTGCGTGAAAGCGCTCGGCGTCCTTTGCGTCTCCTCTTCGCGTCTTCGCGTCTTCGCGGCTTCGCGTGAACCCCATCTTGCCGTGTGGTGCTCGCCACGGCATGGAGCGTCGATGACCGATACGCTCACCATCAATACCGGCGAACAGCGCCTGGCCACCCGCATGGCGCGCGGGGCCGAATTCCTCGGGTCCGACGTGGCGATCATGGCGGGGGCCATGTCCTGGGTGTCGGAGCGCCATCTGGTCGCCGCGATGTCGAATGCGGGCGGGTTCGGCGTGATCGCGTGCGGGGCGATGACGCCCGCGCTGCTGGACGCGGAGATCGCGGGCACGAAGGCGCTGACCGAGCGGCCGTTCGGCGTGAACCTGATCACCATGCATCCGCAACTGTTCGACCTGATTGAGATTTGCGGGCGCCACCGGGTCGGCCATGTCGTACTGGCCGGCGGCCTGCCGCCCAAGGGGTCGCTGGAGGCGATCAAGGCGACGGGGGCCAAGGTGATCTGCTTTGCGCCCGCACTCAGCCTTGCCAAGAAGCTGATCCGCTCGGGCGTTGATGCGCTGGTGATCGAGGGGATGGAGGCCGGCGGCCATATCGGCCCGGTATCGACCAGCGTGCTGGCGCAGGAGATGCTGCCCGAGATCGCGGGCGCCGTGCCGGTGTTCGTCGCGGGCGGGATCGGGCGCGGCGAGGCGATCGCCGGATATCTCGACATGGGCGCGGCCGGCGTGCAGCTCGGCACGCGATTCGTGTGCGCCACCGAATCGATCGCTCATCCCAATTTCAAGAAGGCGTTCATCCGGGCCTCCGCCCGCGACGCGGTGGCGAGCGTGCAGATCGATCCGCGCCTGCCGGTTATCCCGGTGCGCGCGCTGAAGAATGCCGGTGGCGAGCTGTTCACCGCCAAGCAGCGCGAGGTGGCGCTGTTGCTGGACGAGGGCAGCGTGGCGATGGCCGAGGCGCAGTTGCAGATCGAGCATTACTGGGCGGGCGCGCTGCGCCGCGCGGTGATCGACGGCGATGTCGAGCATGGGTCGGTGATGGCCGGCCAGTCGGTCGGCATGGTGACAAGGGAAGAGCCGATCGCCGACATCATCGCGCACCTGATGGCCGAGGCAGCAACCGCGCTGCAGGCGCGCGCCGCCTGATACCTCGTGCGTTTCATCGCACAGGTTACGACGCGTTAACCGCGAATCGCCATGGTGGGGGGCAAGCCGGGGGCGGCAAGATGACGCCAGGGATTCAGGGATGATGACAAGCCGCCAATTTCTGACACGCGCGACCCCGGTCGCCCTGGGACTGGCGCTGGCCGCCTGCGCCGGGCAGCGCGAGGTGGCAAGGGTCGCGCCGCCGCCGATCATGGTCGCAGCCCCGCCACCGGCACGGCCCAGCCTGCCGCCGGGCGCGACGCCGGGCATGACCATCCCGGTGCGCCTGGCCGATGGCAGCTACCCGACCCCGAACCGCGCGCTGAGCGAGGCGGCGACGCTGTGGCATCTGCGCTCCGCCCTCAACGTCGCGGCGCTGGCGTGTCGCGGCGCGGAGGAGGCGGGCAATGTCGCCCGCTACAATGCGCTGCTGACCACGCACAAGAAGACGCTGGCCACCGCCGAGACGCGGCTGTCCGCCGAGTTCAAGGCGGGGGGCGGCGACTGGCGCGACCGGTATGACGACACGATGACGCGGCTCTACAACTTCTTTTCGCAGACGCCCGCGCGCGCCGGTTTCTGCGCGGCGGCGACGCAGGTGCTGGCGGAAAGCGCCACCGTGTCGGACGGGCAGTTGGGGGCGTTCGCCCTCGCCAAGCTGCCCGAACTGGACCGGCCGTTCACCGATTTCTACCGCGCCTATGACGCATGGCGGACGGGCAGCATGACGCCGGTGGCGGAGCCGGCCGCGCCGCTGGTCATCGCGACATCGGCGGCGGCGCCGACATCCGCCGCCGCGGCACCGCGGGTGGCGACGCCGGCGCCGGCGCCCGCACCCTCGCTCTCCGCCCCGTCGGCGCCGGCCCCCGCCGTCCGCACACCACGTCTGGAGGTCGACCCCGCGATCTTCCGCATGGAGTGATCCGCCGCGGCTCTTGTGGAGGAAAGGTCGGACAAGCGGCTTCCTTCCGTCCGGCCATTGGGTTAACAGCCGCCTCATTATGCAGGAGAGCGGGCAGGATCAGCCGCTGGGCGGGCGGTTCGAGGGGCGGGAGCACCGATTGGGTGTGCGCGTCTATTTCGAGGATACCGACCTGTCGGGCGTGGTCTATCACGCCAACTATCTGCGCTACATGGAACGGGCGCGATCCGACATGCTGCGCCTGGCCGGGATCGACCAGCGTGCGACGTTCGAGGCCGGCGAGGGCGCCTATGCGGTGGCCGATGTCGCGCTGCGTTTTCGCGCGCCCGCCCGGCTGGACGATGCCCTGCTGATCGTGTCGCGGGTGCAGATGGTCAGCCCGGCGCGCGTCGTCATTCATCAGACAGTCAGGCGCGACCAGCATGTGCTGACGCAAGGCACCGTCACGGTCGCGCTCGTCGGGTCCGACGGGCGTCCGCGGCGACAGCCACGCGCCTGGACCGACATCTACCAACGCCTCGTCTGGCAAGGGGACACTCAACACCCATGAATCCCGTCTTCAACATGGATGCGGCCACATTGTCGCCGGTTGCGCTGTTCCTGCAGGCCGACTGGGTGGTGAAGGCCGTGATGTTCGGCCTGTTGCTCGCCAGCATCTGGACCTGGACGATCATTATCGCCTTCTCCCGCCGGCTGGGCCGGACGCGCAAGGGCATGGCCAAGTTCGAGCGCGATTTCTGGAAGGCGGAGGATATCGACGCCTTTCACCGGATCGAGGGGGGCAACGACCTGCCCTCCGCACGGGTCTTTGCCGCCGGCGTCAAGGAATGGCGCCGCTCGACCTCCAGCGGGCAGATCGACAAGTCGGGCACGCGCGAGCGCCTGGCCACCGCGATGGGGGCGGCGGTCGCCAACGAAATCGACACGCTGTCCGACAAGCTGAACGTGCTGGCGACGGTGGGGTCGGTGGCGCCGTTCGTCGGGCTGTTCGGCACCGTCTGGGGCATCATGCGCAGCTTCACCGGTATCGCGCAGGCGCAGAACTCGTCGCTGGCGGTGGTGGCGCCGGGCATCGCCGAGGCCTTGTTCGCGACCGCGATCGGGCTGTTCGCCGCCATCCCGGCGGTGATCGCCTATAACCGGTTCAGCCACGGCGTGAACCGGATCGAGGCGGGGCTGAACCGCTTTGCCGATGGCTTCCACACGACGCTGAGCCGGCAGCTGGACGGTTCGCGGTAAGGGGGCGGCACGGTGGCGATGAACCTCCCTTCGCGCTCCGGCCGGGGGCGCAAGGCGCCGATGGCGGAGATCAACGTCACGCCGCTGGTCGACGTGATGCTGGTGCTGCTGATCATCTTCATGGTGACCGCGCCGCTGCTGACCGCGGGCGTGCCGGTGAATCTGCCCGACAGCCGCGCCAAGGCGCTGGAACAGGACC
The DNA here is from genome assembly GCF_038809135.1 of Sphingomonas sp. NY01. Lineage (NCBI taxonomy): Bacteria > Pseudomonadati > Pseudomonadota > Alphaproteobacteria > Sphingomonadales > Sphingomonadaceae > Sphingomonas > Sphingomonas sp. NY01. The sequence continues at coordinate 453,781 of NZ_CP101722.1, forward strand.
AGGAGCCGGTGCAGCTCTCGCTGGACGAGACGGGGCGCACCTTTCTGGGCGAGGACGAGGTGAGCGAGGGCGACCTGCCCGCCAGGCTGGCCGATATCGCCGCGCGCGCGCCGGAGGGCGGGCAGCCGCCGCAGATCTTCCTGCGCGCCGACCGGGGGCTGGATTATGGCCGGGTGATGCGGGTGATGGGCGAGCTGAACCGCGCCGGGCTGAACCGCGTCTCGCTGGTGACGGTGGAGGGGGGCGAGGCCCGCTGATGGACCGGGCCGAGCGCATAGGGCTGGGCGTTGCGGTTGCGGGGCACCTGGTGCTCTTCGGCCTGTTGTCGGTCGGCTTCCTGTCGACGCCGAACCCGGAAAAGCTGAAGGTCCAGCCGATCGACATCTCGCTGGTCAAGGACGTCGCGCTGGAGGCCGAGGCGCCACAGGCGGTGGAGGCGCCGGCCCAGTCGATCGCGCCCGAGGAAGGCGAGCCCGAGGACGCAGCCCCGCCCGAGCCTGCCGAAGCGGAGCCCGAACCCACGCCGCCGGCCCCGGCACCGCCCAAGCCGCAGCCGGCACCGCCGAAACCGGAACCCAAGCCGGTGCCCGCCCCGCCCAAGCCGCAGCCGAAGCCCAAACCGGCACCGCAACCCAGGCCGCAGCCGAAAAAGCCTGCACCCGCGCCCGAAAAGGCGGCGCCGCAGCCAAAGCCCGCGCCGGTGAAGAAACCGGCAGCACCGGCGCCTGCGAAACCCGCGCCCGCCAAGCAGGCGGCGGCGCCCAAGGCGGCCCCGGCCAAGCCCGCGACGCCGGCACGCGGCAGCGGCAAGAGCGAAACGGCGACCGCAACGAAACCGCGCGGCAGCCGGCTGGGTGACGATTTCCTGAAGGGCATGTCCGCCGAGCCGTCGCCGAGCAAGTCGGAGGCGCCGCGTGCCGCCAAGATCGGCGCGCAGGCCGCGGCCAATATCGCCTCGGCGATCCTGCGGCAGGTGCAGCCCTGTGCGAACCGGCAGGTGACGCCGGGGCCGGGGGCGGAGCGCATCCGCGTGACGATCAACCTGCGCCTGAACCGCGACGGCAGCCTGGCGGCGCGCCCGCGTGTGACCGGCCGCGACGGCGTGGACGACGAGAATCGCCGTTATGTCGACCGCGTCGACGACCTGGCGGTGGCGACGTTCGTGGGCTGTTCGCCGCTGCGCGGGTTGCCGGCAGAATTGTACGATGTTCCAGGCGGTTGGAGTAACTTCAACTTGCGTTACAAGCTTCCTGGGTGAGGATGAGCCTTATGATCCGCATGCCCCTTCGTGCCGTGGCCAGCCTGACGCTGGCGCTGACCCTCGTCACCTCCGCTGCGGTGGCGCAGGAGGACCCCGCCCCGGCGCCGCAGGAGGCCGCGCCGCAGCAACCGGGTGCGTTGCCCGCCGACCAGAGCGGGCCGCTGGTGGTGGACGTGACCGGCGGTATCTCCGCGCCGATGCCGATCGCGATCCCGACGATGCCGACCAATGCGGTGCAGCAGACCCCGGCGGGCACCACCGACGTGCTGGGCCGGCAACTCTCCGAGATCATCGCGAACGACCTGCGCAATTCGGGCCTGTTCACGCCGATCCCGCCGGCGCAGCTTCGCACCGTGTCCTTTCCGGAGGTGACGGCGCCCGCGTTCGATTACTGGAACGGCACGGGCGCACAAGCGCTGGTGCAGGGTTTCATCCGCGCGAACGGCGACGGCAACCTGACCGTCGGCTGTTACCTGTACGACGTGTCGGCACAGACCGAGCTGACCCGGCAGGGCTTCGTCGTGCCGCCGTCCGACTGGCGGCGCGCGGCGCATAAGTGCGCGGATACCATCTATACCCGCCTGACCGGCGAGGGTCCGTATTTCGACAGCCGGGTCGTCTATGTCTCGGAAACGGGGCCCAAGGCGCGGCGCATCAAGCGGCTGGCGATCATGGATCAGGACGGGGCCAACCACCGCTTCCTGACCAACGGCCAGTCGATCGTGCTGACCCCGCGCTTTGCGCCCAACCAGCAGTCGATCGTCTACATGTCCTATGTCGACAAGCGGCCGGCCATCTATGTCTATGACATCGGATCGGGGCGGCAGCGGCTGGTGGTGCAGAACGCGTCGACGACCTTTGCGCCGCGCTTCTCGCCCGATGGTCGCTGGATCCTGTTCTCGATGGCGCAGGGCGGTAACACCGATATCTACCGCGTGTCCGCGCAAGGCGGCACGCCGCAGCGGCTGACCAATGCGCCCGGCATCGATACCGGCGGCAGCTATTCGCCCGACGGATCGAAGATCGTATTCGAAAGCGACCGTTCCGGCGGGCAGCAAATCTATGTGATGAACGCGGATGGGTCGAACCAGCAGCGGATCAGCTTCGGCGGCGGCCGCTATGCCACGCCGGTTTGGAGCCCGCGCGGCGATTTGATCGCCTTCACCAAGATCGCCGGCGCGTTTCGGGTGGGGATCATGAGCCCGACCGGCGGTGGCGAGAAGCTGTTGACCAATAGCTGGCAGGACGAAGGGCCGAGCTGGTCGCCGAACGGGCGCGTCATCACCTTTTATCGCTCGGGCCGGGGAAGCTCGGGCAAGGCGGATCTGTGGATGGTCGACCTGACCGGGGTCAACGAGCGCCGCATTCCGACCCCGCTGGACGGGTCCGACCCCGCCTGGGGGCCGCTGAGGCCCTGAACACCGCGTCCCAAAAGGGTAGCGGAGCGCAGTGCCGGTAAAGGCGTTGTTCAAATAACGGGGTCGAAACGAGAATTTCTAGGGAGTGACCAGAATGGCCAGTTTGAAGACCACGCTTGTAGCCGCCACCATCCTTGTTGCCGTCGCCGGTTGCGCCAAGAAGCGCCCGGCCGACCTGCCGCCGCCGCCGGTGGACAATAGCGGACCCGTCGACCAGGGCGGCGCGACCGGCCCGACGACCGGCGCCGTGGTGCCGGGATCGGACGCGGATTTCCGCCGCTCGGTCACGTCGAACACGGTGCGGTTCGGACTGGACCAGTATGACATCGACCCCGAGGCGCGCGCGATCCTGGACAGCCAGTCAGCCTGGTTGCAGCGTTATCCGAACGTGCGCATCACGATCGAGGGGCATTGCGACGAGCGCGGCACGCGCGAATATAATCTCGCGCTGGGCGATCGCCGTGCGAACGCGGCCAAGAACTATCTGGCGGCACGCGGCGTCTCGCCGGACCGGATGACCGTGATCAGCTATGGCAAGGAGCGGCCTGAGGCGATGGGGTCGGACGACGCCAGCTGGGCGCAGAATCGTCGTGCCGTGACGATCGTTCTGAGCTGATCATGACATACCCCCTCCCCGCTTCGGGGAGGGGCTTTGCACGCGGTCAGCCCAGCGCCGCATCCAGCAGCTTGGCGAGCCGCAGGCCGCCACGGCGGATCTGTTCGCGCTCCAGCGGTGCCAGTTTGGCGATGTCGGCGTCGGTCATCTTGAGGCGGTCAGGGGTCGGCTGGCACGGGTCGCCGTGCATCGCGGTAGCATAAGCCTCACGCGCGACCGCCCAGTTCTCGCGGCTCCATGTGGTTGCATCGCCCGCGCCGAGCTTTGCGCGGGTTGTAGCGGAATAGCGGCGGATCAGGCTGGGCGGCGTGGAGATGGCGCGCTCGGCGAGCAATCCGTCCCAGATCGAATGGAGGTTGAGCCGGGCGGGCGCGTAGATGCCGTAATCGGCATGCGCGTCGTTGCCGCCCTTGTCCCCCTTGTCGCCGGCATGCAGCGGCTGGTGCAGGTCGCCGACGAAATGAACGAGGAACGCCAGCGCCTTGACCCGCTCGACCGCGGGGGCGCGCCGGTTCTTCAGGATCGCCTGTTGCCGCGGGATCTGGGCCGAGACGCAGTCGCCGTCCTTGCAGGCGGGCTCCAGCGTGAAGGGGCCGCAGATGTTCACGTTCTGATAGTGCCAGCTATAGGCATAGCCGAAGCGCGACTGGCCGTTCGCATCCTTCAGCGGCTTGATGCAGTCGGGCCAGACACTGGCGTCGGCAATGGTGCGGACGGGGCAGGAGGGCGTGTCGAGCTGCCCCTGCGCGCGTAAGATGCGGGTGACGGCCGTCCGCGTGTGCGGCGATACATTGGTCCAGGCGATCCGGGCGACGGTCTGGTGGCCATAATCCCAATAGGCGTCGGCAGGCTGAGACAGGGTGAGGGCGCCAAACGCGGCGACGACGATACGCGAACGGTTCATAGGGCTGGTGCCTTAGCGACGCGGCAGACCCAAAGAAAGGTCAGCCTTCCTCACCATAAAGCGCGACCTGGCGGACGCCGTCGGACCCGGCGCGGCCGCGATACATGCCGGCGGTGGTCATGCTCCAGGCGGTGGTGCCACCCGGCGCGGCGACGATGACGCCGCCGGTGCCGCCCATCGCACGGACATCCGCCAGCACGGTGTCGGCGGCCTGTTGCGGCGTGTCGTTCGTGAAGCGCAACCGGGCGGCGATCTCATGCGCGACGCCCTCGCGAATGAAATATTCGCCCGCCCCGGTGCACGAGATGGCGGCGGCGCGGTCGTCGGCATAGGTCCCTGCGCCGATCAGCGGCGAGTCGCCGATCCGGCCCCAACGCTTGCCGGTGACGCCGCCGGTCGAGGTGGCGGCGGCGACATGGCCATGGCTGTCGGTCGCGACCGCACCGACGGTGCCGTACTTCATGTCGATGTCGAAGGCGTCGGCGCCCTTGGCCTGCATTTCCTCCAGTTGCCGACGGCGCTCGGGCGTGGCGAACCATTCCGGCGGCGCCTGTTCCAGCCCCTGGCCGCGCGAAAAGGCGTCGGCACCGGGGCCGGCGAGAAAGACGTGCGGGCTGTGGTCCATCACCGCGCGGGCGAGCGCCACGGGATTGCGGGTGGCGGTGACGCCGGCGACGGCACCGGCGCGGCGGTCGCGTCCGTCCATGATCGCGGCGTCCAGCTCGTTGGTGCCCCCTTGCGTGAAGCAGGCGCCGCGACCGGCGTTGAACGAGGGCGCATCCTCCAGCACGCGCACCGCCGCCTCCACCGCATCGACCGCGCTGCCGCCCTCGCGCAGGATCGCCTCGCCAGCGTCGAGCGCGGCGGCAAGCGCGGCGCGCGCCTCGCTATCCTGCCGGGATGTCAGCACGTCGGGCACGATCCGGCCGGCGCCGCCGTGGATCATCAGGGACCAGGTCATGGGGTTTTCCTCAGGATGGGGCGCAGGCCGATGAGCGGGCGCGCCCAGGGGATCGCACGGCCGGCAAGGTAGAATGCCCAGCAGCCGGCGATCGTCACGGCGGCCAGGACGACCGCGTCGAGGGCGAGCGGCAGGGCGGTGCCACGCAGCCAATAGGCGACAACGACGATGATCGTCTGGTGGATCAGGTAGAAGGGGAACACCGCCTCGGTCAGGGTGCGGCGCCATGGGTGGTCATGGTTCCAGAAACGCTCCGCCACGCCGATCAACGCGACGATCGCCGCCCAGGCCTGCACCGCGCGCGTGGCGGAAAAGGTGAGGCCCGCCCAGTGCGGCCCGCGCGCCAGACCCGGCCAGCGCCATTCGAGACCGGCCGCCAGCAGATAGGCGGCAAGCGCGACGATCGCCGCCGGCCACCACCAGCGGCGAAACGTGGCAAGTACCCGGTCCGACCCCGCCATCGCGAAGCCGAACAGGAAGGCGGGCAGGTAGAGCGCGTGCGCCAGGGCGTCGTCGATCAGGCCGTGGGTTTCCGACTGGCCGACGAACAGCCACATGTTGACGGCCAGCAGCCAGCCGAGCGGCAGCACCAGCCCGCCGATGCCGCCGAATACGCGGTCGTACAAGGCCTGCACACGGGCGCCCCACCGGCCGCCGATCGCGAGCAGCAGCGCGATGGCAACGGTGTAGACCCAGAGATAGCCGACGAACCACAGATGGTTCCAGGCGGGCAGCGATACGCCCGCGAGCAGGCGGAAGCCGAAATAATCGTGCAGCCAGAAGCGCAGGAAAGGGGCGTCGTAGCCATGCTGGGTGACCAGTTCGACCCAGCTTTGCGGAGGCACGAGCACGGCGATGCCGAAGACCAGCGGGATCAGCAGGCGGATGCTGCGTCCCTTTACGAAGCCGAGCAGGCTGGTGTGTCGGGTCGCCAGCGCCCGCGTCGCATAGCCCGATACCACGAACAGCAACAGCAGCCGCCACGGGTTGGACGCCAGCATGGGCAGGGTGACGAGCGGCACCGTGTCCAGCCGGACGTGAAAGCCCCAGGGCACGAACACCATGCCGATATGGTAGAAGATCAGGATCGCGAAGGCACCGACGCGCAGCCAGTCCAGGCCGAGATGGCGGGGGATGGGGGACGCGGGAACCATATCGCAGGCTCGGTACAGCATCGACTTTGAACCGCAACCTCAGGCGCGTATATAGGCGCTTATGTCCATCCGTCCCTGGCGCGACATCGTCCGCCGCCCGAGCCGCCAGATCATGGTCGGCAACGTTCCCGTCGGCGGCGATGCGCCCGTCACCGTGCAGACGATGACGAACACGCCGACATCAGACCCGGTCGCGACGATCAACCAGATCCGCCGCTGCGAGGATGCGGGTGTGGACATCATCCGCGTGTCGTGCCCCGACATCGAATCGACCGCCGCGATGAAGCAGATCGTGCGCGCATCGCGGGTGCCGATCGTTGCGGACATCCATTTCCACTACAAGCGCGCGCTGGAAGCGGCGGACGCGGGGGCGGCGTGCCTGCGCATCAATCCCGGCAATATCGGATCGTCGCAGCGCGTGGCGGAGGTGGTGCGCGCCGCCAAGGCCAATGGCTGTGCGATCCGCATCGGCGTGAATGCAGGCTCGCTGGAGAAGGACCTGCTGGAGAAATATGGCGAGCCGTGCCCCGAGGCGCTGGTCGAATCGGCGCTCGACCATATCAAGCTGCTACAGGACCACGACTTCCACGAATACAAGGTCGCGGTGAAGGCGTCGGACGTGTTCCTGGCGGTCGCCGCCTATCAGGGGCTGGCCGAGGCGACCGACTGCCCGTTGCACCTGGGCATCACCGAGGCGGGCGGCTTTGTCGGCGGCACGGTGAAGTCGGCGATCGGCATCGGTTCGCTGTTGTGGTTCGGGATCGGCGACACGATCCGCGTTTCGTTGTCGGCCGAGCCCGAGGAAGAGGTGCGCGTCGGCTTCGAGATCCTGAAGTCGCTGGGCATCCGCAACCGCGGCGTACGCGTCGTCTCCTGCCCGTCCTGCGCGCGACAGGGATTCGACGTGATCCGCACCGTCGCCACGCTGGAGGAACGGTTGCAGCATATCCGCACCCCGATGTCGCTGTCGGTGCTGGGATGCGTGGTGAACGGACCCGGCGAAGCGCGCGAAACCGATATCGGCCTGACCGGCGGCGGCAATGGCAAGCACATGGTCTATCTGTCGGGCATCACCGACCACACGGTGGAGGACGCCGACATGGTCGACCACATCGTGAAGCTGGTCGAGGCGAAGGCGGCGGAGATCGAGGCCGCGGAGGCGGCACGCGCGCTGGCGGCGGAATAGTAGGCTTGCTAGTTTTCGGTCAGCGGAGACATTGTCGTGACCTATCATGCAAAGGTGACACCGGGCGGCAAAGTGGTCATCCCCGCGGAACTACGCCGGGATCTCGGCATACGTGACGGTGACTCGCTCATGTTGGAAAAGGACAAGAATGGCGGCTTGAGCGTGAAGACTTTCGAGCAAGTCGTGCGCGAGGAGCAGCGACGTTTTCGCGCGGCAGTCGGGCCGGATTATTCGGTTAAGCAGTTTCTTGCCGATCGCGCGTCGGATTGGCCCGCCGATTGAGCGTCGTTCTTGACGCGTCAGCCCTGTTGAGCGTCCTGTTGGGTGAGAGAGGCAAAGACATCGTTATTCCGGTGCTGCGCGGCAGCGCGATGTCTGCGGTGAATATATCCGAATGTTGCGCACGTGCGCCCGAACGGGGAGCCGCTGCAGCGGCGGTGCTGAAGGCGATCGAACGGTTCGAGATCGATGTCGTGCCGTTCGATATGGCACAGGCGGTGCGTGCAGCAGAGCTTCGCGAGGATACCCGGCGTCTGGGCATTTCTCTGGGTGATCGGGCCTGTCTCGCCTTGGCCGAGCAGCGGCGGGTGAGGCTGTTTACCGCCGACGAGCGCCTGTCGCGGGTCAGTATCGGTATCGAAATCCTGTTGATCCGCTGACGCACAGTTACGCGATCTTTGGTTCGTCCGTGGGAAAGCACCGGACACCGTGGTAGCGCTGCCGGCCATGGCGCATCGTGATCCTTCGCATCAGCTTTCTCCGGCGCTTGCCTTTGCCGTGGCGGCGGCGGGGATCGGGCTGTTCTCGATCATGGATGCGTTCATGAAGTCGCTGGTGCTGGGCCTGGGCGTCTACAATGCGCTGCTCTGGCGGACGATGCTGTCGGCGGGGCTCGGCGGCGCGGGCTGGGCGATGGGCGGCGGGCGGCGGCCGTCCGCACACGCCATGCGGCTGCACGTCGCGCGCGGCACGATCACCACGGGCATGGCGCTGTTGTTCTTCTGGGGGCTGGCGCGGGTGCCGATGGCACAGGCGATCTCGCTGACCTATATCGCGCCGCTGCTCGCGCTGTTGCTGGGCGCGGTCTTTCTGGGCGAGCGGGTGGGGGCGCGGGTGATCGCGGCCTCGATCGCGGCGCTGGGCGGGGTGGGCGTGATCCTGCTCGGCCAGATGCGGATGACGCTGGGGCCGGAGGCGCTGGGAGGCGCAGGCGCGATCCTGGCCTCGGCGGTGCTGTATGCGGTGAACCTCGTCATCGCGCGGTTGCAGGCGCAGGCGGCGAGCGCGCGCGAGATCGCGTTCGTGCAGTCGGCAGTCGTTACGCTCCTGCTGCTGCTCGCCGCGCCGTGGCTCGCGGTGGTGCCGCCGGTCGCCGACTGGTGGAAGATCGCCATCGCCGCGACGCTGGCGACGGGATCGCTGCTGCTGCTCGGCTGGGCCTATGCGCATGGCGAGACCGGATATCTGGCGACCACCGAATATACGTCGTTCCTTTATGCCGCAGTGCTGGGCTGGGCGGTGTTCGGCGAGCATGTCGCACCGACCACGCTGGCAGGTGCGGCGATCATCGTCGTCGCCTGCCTGATCGCCGCCCGCCGCCGCGACGTGGCACGTGCCGCGGTTGAGGCGGCCGCCTGATCCCTGTCCCTTCCACCGAGAGTGCCATGATCCGACCTGCGACACCGGCCGACGTGCCTGCCATCCTGCGCTTCGTGCGCGAATTGGCGGCGTTCGAGCGTGAACCCGATGCGGTGGAGGCGACCGAGGCGATGCTGGCCGATGCCTTGTTCGGTACATCCCCCGCAGCCGAGGCGGTGATCGCCGAAATCCACAGTCAGCCAACAGGTTTTGCGCTGTTTTTCCACAGCTTTTCAACATGGACCGGCCGGCGGAGCCTGTATCTGGAGGACCTGTACGTCACGCCCGAGGCGCGGGGGCAGGGGCTTAGCGCCGCGATGCTGCGGCATCTCGCCGGGATCGCGCTCGATCGCGGCTGCGCGCGGTTCGAATGGTCGGTTCTCGACTGGAACGCGCCGGCGATCGCCTTTTACCGGGCGATGGGGGCAGTGGGCATGGAGGAGTGGACCGTGCAGCGGGTGAGCGGGGAGGCGCTCAAGGCACTCGCGGGACGCTGATCGCTTTACGCTCCCGTTGGGCGTTCGGCTTTGTGGCAGTGATTTGGTTTACGCGAAGACGCGAAGAAGTTTGGTTCACGCGGAGACGCGGAGGCGCGGAGAAGAACGAGGGATCGCACGGAGGCGCGGCGCGTGCTTTTTTGAGCCGAAGGCTCATGTTCAGCGCGGGCGGATTTTTGTCTTCCGATTGCGGGGGCGCGGCGGGGGCGCGGCATGCGCAACCCCTCTGCGGTCTCCGCGCCTCCGCGTGAAACAAACTTCTTCGCGTCTTCGCGTCTTCGCGTGAACCAAGAAGCAAGCACTGCCGGCCAGCCCCCCCTCCTACGGCTCCGCCGCGGGCCCTCCCTCTCCCCATAGGGGAGAGGGGGTTTGGGGGCTATTCGCGGCCGGGGACGTCGTGGTCGTGCGGCTCTTCGCCCTGCGCCTTGGCGGCGTCATAGCGTTCGATCGCCTCGATCGTGATGCGGCGTGCTTCCTCGGCATCGCCCCAGGTGCCGACGCGCACCCACTTCTTCTTCTCCAGATCCTTGTAGTGGGTGAAGAAGTGCTCGATCTGCTCGAAGACGATCTCGGGCACGTCGCCGCGCTGCGTGACGTTCGAGTAATAGGGGAAGACCTGATCGACGGGGACGCAAACCAGCTTCTCGTCGCCGCCGGCTTCGTCTTCGAGGTTCAGGACCGCGATCGGGCGGGCGCGGACGACCGAGCCGGGGATGAACGGCGAGCGGGCAATGACCAGCGCGTCGAGCGGGTCGCCGTCGGGCGAGAGCGTGTGCGGCACGAAGCCGTAGTTCGCCGGATAGCGCATCGGCGTGTGCAGGATGCGATCGACGAACAGCGCACCCGACGCCTTGTCGAACTCGTACTTCACGGGCTCGCCGCCGGTCGGCACCTCGATGATGACGTTCAAGTCGTCGGGCGGAGACTTGCCGACGGGGATCAGATCAATACGCATTCGATTTTCGTCCCTGATAATGACGATGCCGCACCGATAAGGATCAGCGCGGCATCAACAGTCGATCGAGCCCGCCTTCGCCGGTTCCGACCTTCTGAAGGCGCGGATAGCGGGGGCCACCCTGATAGTCGATGGAGATATCGCGGAAACGGTCCTCATTTCGGACAAGAAGCCGGATGGGGGTCTTGCTATCCTTTGCGGTGACGATCGCCGCCTTCAATCGTTCGGCGGAATAGGACTGGCCATTGATCGCCTGGATCTCGGTGCCGACATCCAGCCCCGCCTTGAAGGCCGGTGAATTCCAGATCACCGTCGATATCCGGCCGTCATTCGCGACCACCAGGCCCAGCGAATAGCTGACATCGGCGCCGCGGCTCTTTTCCTGCTGCTTGAAGAAGGGCGTCGGCTCGGGCGTGTAGACGAGCTTGTAGCCGTTCATCGCGAAGCCGTTCACCGGCGCGGGCTGGCCCGTCTCGGTCAGGCGCTGGTTCAGGAAGCCGGCCCAGTCATAGGGGACGATGCCGTTCAGCGTCCGGGCGACATCCTCGAAGGTATAGGTCACCTCGCCCCAGTCGCCGTCGCGGATGCCGAAGAACGCACGCGCGAAATCGTCGATCGACTTGGTGCCGTTCGACTTCTGGCGGAGCATCGCATCGACCTCCATCCAGACCATCAGGCCTTCGTTGTAATAGTCCTCCGACCGCTGCCAGCTCGTCCAGCCCTTGGGGCGGCGGGCGGAGATGACGGGATCGTTGGTGGTGTCGATCAGCGGGCGCCACTGGCGGCCGGGCGCCAGATCATAGGTGCCCAGGATCGAGGCGTACATGTCGAGCGTGTCCTGCTTCGACACCAGCCCCGAGCGCGCCTGGAGGACATAACCCCAGAATTGCGTCTGCCCTTCATACACCCAGAGCAGCGAGTTGCGCATCGGCGTGCGGAAGTCGGGCGTCCACAGGTCCGCGCCGCGGCGGAACTTGCCGTCCCAGCTATGGGTGAATTCGTGCGGCAAAAGGTTGCGGCGGCCGGGGCCGGAATCCCAATCGGTGAAATAGCCGGGCGTCACGCCGTTTTCGGACGAACGGTGATGTTCCAGCCCGATGCCGCCCAACTGGTCGGTGATCGACAGGAGGAATTCGTAGCGGTCGTAATGCTGCGCGCCGAAGGTTTTGACCGCCTGGTCGACGAGGCGCTTGTGCGCGTCGATCTGCGCGGGCGTCGCGGCGAGTTCCTTGGGATCGTCGGCAAAGACGTTGAGGTCGACCCGCGGGCTGAGCGCCCAGACCTTGCCGTACTTGCCCGCGAGCACGGGCGAATCGACCAGCACCTCGTAGTTGGTGGTGTCGTAGGTGTAGGTGGAGCCCGCCGCCTTGGCCGGCACCGCACCGGCCGCGGTCCAGCCGGCGGGGAAGCGCGCGGTCATCTGGATCGGGATCTGGCGGGTGAAATAGCCGGCCGGATAGAGGCTGACCGAATTGGGCTGGAGCGAGATCATCGTCGGCGTGACGACGATGCGGCCCTGATTGGCCTCGGTCGCGGAGATGAACTGGAATTCGACATCGAGCTGGCGGGCGCCGGCGGGCACGTCGATATGGAAGGCGTAGACGTCGATCACGTCGCGCGTCCAGGGCAGCGCCCGGCCGTTCGCGCGGATGACGAGGCCGGCCAGCTTCTCGATCTCGCCACGCGGCGCGTGGTTGCCGGGAAGCCATTTCGGATAGAGCAGCGTCATCGGCCCCGCCTTGGCGACGGGGATCGTCTCGCGCACGCGGAAGATGGCGCGGTCGAGGTCGGTGGCGTCGACGTCGAGTTTGATGGTGCCGGGGTAGGGGGTGTCCTGCGCCGCGGGGATGGTGTCGACGATGGGCGTGGGTTGGGGAGCGGAGTTGCCCGGGATGGTCTGGGCGGCGAGCGGCGCGGCGACGGAGGCGAGCAGGGAAGCGACGAACAGCGTGCGGATCATGAAGGGCCCTTGGGCAAGGGATGGACGATGCCGCCGGGTGTACGCAGCCGATAGGGCAGTCGTCCAGCCCTTTACCCGCTGCCCAATATGTTGACGGTAAAGGCCACGACGCCGAGATTGAAGACGAACGCGGCCAGGCTGTGGCCGGTGACGACCCGGCGCATCGCGCGCGAGGCGATCGTCACGTCCGATGTCTGAAAGGTCATGCCGAGCGTCACGCTGAAATACAGGAAGTCCCAGTAATCCGGCTCGGTCGTGTCGGGAAATTGCAGGCCGCCGCTATCGGCGTCCTGGTCGTCCGGCAGGTAGAAGAGATGCGCATAGTGCAGCGCATAGACGGTGTTGGAGAAGAGCCACGCCAAAGCCAGCGTGGCGACGACGATCAGCACGGTCGACCGGTCGCCGCGCCCCTGCACCTCACCCGCGACGACGGCGAGGATGACGAGCAGCGTGGCCCCCGAAAAGCCGAGAAACACCGCGCGGTTCGCGTCGTTTTCGATCGCCCGGCGGCGCATCCGGTCGGTCGATCCGTGACCGAGCAGCGGCGCCACGGAGGCGAGAAAGACGAACGCGGCCAGATCAAAGGCGAGCATGATGCCGCGGTCCCGCCCCAGCAGGGGCACCAGCACCGGCAGCCCAGTGGCCAGCAGCACGCCGAACAGCAGGAAGCGGGGCGGGGCGATGCGATTGCCGAGATGATGTGCCATCGCATCACGGCCTAGCGCTTGGGGCCGCGGTCGCCTAGATAGCGCCGCTTCTATGGCACGGATCGAACCCCCCAAGCGCGTGCGCGGCACGCAGGACATCTTCGGCGAGGAACAGCGGCGCTTTGCGCATGTCCTTGCCACCTTCGAGCGGGTGCGCGCGCTCTACGGATTCCAGCGGGTCGACCTGCCGGTGTTCGAGGATACGCAGGTATTCGCACGCTCCATCGGCGAGACGACCGATGTGGTGTCCAAGGAGATGTACAGCTTCCCCGATCGCGGCGGCGATCCCCTGACGCTCCGGCCCGAATTCACCGCCGGCATCGCGCGCGCCTATCTGTCCGAAGGATGGCAGCGTTTCGTGCCGCTGAAGGTGACGACGAGCGGTGCGGTGTTCCGCTACGAACGGCCGCAAAAGGGGCGTTATCGCCAGTTCCACCAGATCGACGCCGAGATATTGGGCGCGGCCGAGCCGCAGGCAGATGTCGAGTTGCTGGTGATGGCGGACCAGTTGCTGCACGAACTGGGCATCGCGGACGGGGTGACGCTGCAACTGAACACGCTGGGCGATGCCGACACGCGCGATGCGTGGCGCGCCGCGCTGGTGGCGCATTTCGAGGCGCACCGGGCCGAACTGTCCGAAGACAGCCTGGTGCGGCTGGACAAGAATCCGCTGCGCATTCTCGATTCGAAGGACCCGCGCGACCGGCCGATCGCCGATGCGGCGCCGGATATCGATGCGTATCTGACCCCGCAGGCGCGTGCCTTCTTCGATGCGGTGACCGCCGGGCTGGACGCGGCGGGCGTGGCATGGACGCGCAATGCGCGGCTGGTGCGCGGGCTGGACTATTACCGGCACACCGCGTTCGAGTTCGTCACCGACCGGCTGGGCGCGCAGGGGACCGTGCTGGCGGGGGGGCGCTATGACGGGCTGATCGGGTCGCTGGGCGGGCCGGAGACGGCGGGCGTGGGCTGGGCCGCGGGGATGGAGCGGCTGGCGATGCTGATCGCGGCGCCGGCGGAGCCGCGGCTGGATGCGGTGATCGCGCTGGAGCATGACGACGCGCTGCGCGACGGGCAGCGGCTGCTCGCCGGTTTGCGGCGTGCGGGGTTGTCGGCGGAGATGATCGCGACCGGATCGCCGCGCAAGCGGTTCGACAAGGCGTCCAAGCTGCCGGCCGATGTGCTGATCGCGATCAACCGGCAGGACGGGCAGACGGTGGTCAATACGCGGGCGGCGGATGCTGCGGAGACGCTGGCGCGGATCAAGGCGGTGATCGACCAGGTGCAGGCCGCTTCGTGACGACGATCTCGCCCGAGCGCATCCGGCAGATCGAGGCGCGACTGGACGAACTGTCCGCACAGATGGCGACCGGCGACCTGCCGTCGGACCGTTTCGTCGCGGTGTCCAAGGAATATGCCGAGCTGGAACCCGTCGCGCGCGCGGCCGCCGAGGTGCGGCGGCTGCGGCAGGAGGCGGAGAGCCTGGCCTATATGGCGGGCGACGGCGACGAGGAGCTGCGTGCGCTGGCCGCCGAGGAACTGCACGCCAACAAGGTGGCGCTGGAGGCGGCGGACCGCGCGCTGGCGCTGGCGCTGCTGCCGCGCGATGCCGCCGACGAGCGCGCCGCGATGCTGGAAATCCGCGCCGGCACCGGCGGGGACGAGGCGGCGCTGTTCGCGGGCGACCTGTTCCGCATGTACCAGCGTTATGCCGAGGCACAGGGCTGGCGCGTCGAAATGATTTCGGCATCGTCGTCGGATGCGGGCGGGTACAAGGAAGTGGTCGCATCGGTGACGGGCAGCGGCGTGTTCGCGCGGCTGAAGTTCGAAAGCGGCGTGCACCGGGTGCAGCGCGTGCCGGCGACCGAGGCGGGCGGGCGCATCCACACCTCGGCGGCGACGGTGGCGGTGTTGCCCGAGGCGGAGGAAGTCGATGTCCGCATCGAGGACAAGGACCTGCGCATCGACGTCTATCGCTCGTCGGGCCCGGGCGGTCAGTCGGTCAACACGACCGACTCCGCGGTGCGCATCACCCATCTGCCCACCGGGCTGGTGGTGATCCAGCAGGACGAGAAGTCGCAGCACAAGAACAAGGCCAAGGCGCTGAAGGTGCTGCGCACCCGGCTGTACGAGGCGGAGCGCGAGCGGCTGGCGAACGAGCGGTCGGGCACGCGGCGCGCGATGGTGGGATCGGGAGACCGGTCCGAGCGCATCCGCACCTATAATTTCCCGCAAGGCCGCGTCACCGATCACCGCATCAACCTGACGCTGCACCGCCTGCCCGAAATTCTCGTCGGGGAAATGGACGAGTTGATCGGGGCGCTGGTGGCGCAGGACGAGGCCGAGCGGCTGGCGGCACTGGATGGCTGAACCCGCCCCCCGCGCCGCGGGCGTGCGGGCGGCACTGGGCGAGGCGGCGGCGCGGTTCGGTTTTTCGGAAACGCCGCGGCTCGATGCCGAACTGTTGATGGCGCACGCGCTGGGGATCGAGCGCGCGGCGCTGCTTCTCGACATGGACCGCGCGGTGCCGGAGGGTTTCTGGACACTGGTCGCGCGGCGCGAGCGGCATGAGCCGGTCGCCTATATCACCGGATCACGGGGGTTCTGGACGCTCGATCTGGGGGTGGGGCCGGGTGCGCTGGTGCCGCGGGCGGACAGCGAAACGCTGGTCGAGGCGGCGGTGATGCATTTCCGGGGGCGGGCGCCGGCGACGTTGCTCGACCTGGGAACGGGGCCGGGCACGCTGCTGCTCGCGCTGCTCGACGAATGGCGAGGCGCGCGGGGCGTCGGCGTCGACCGGTCGGCGGAGGCCCTGGGCTATGCCGTCGCCAATGCGGCCGCATGCGGGGTGGGTGCGCGGGCCGGCTTCGTGCAGGGGGACTGGGATGCGGCGCTGACGGGGGTGTTCGACTGCATCGTCACCAACCCGCCCTATATCGGCACGAACGAAATGCTGCCCGACGAGGTGCGGCTGCATGAGCCGGCGGGCGCGCTGTTCGCCGGCCCGGATGGGCTGGACGATTATCGACGGCTGGCACCGGCGATCCGGCGGCTGCTGGCGCCCGGCGGGGCGGCGTTTCTGGAGATCGGGCACCGGCAGGGGGATGCGGTGACGGCGCTGCTGGCGGCGCAGGGCTTTGCCGTGACGCTGCACCGGGACCTGGCCGGGCGAGCGCGGGTGCTGGCCGCGACTTGAACATTCGCGAGGCCGCGCCCATATTTCGCTTGTAGGACGGCCCCCGGAGCCGCTAGAGCGAAGGCCGGGGCACGCGAACATCGACAACTTGGCTGTTGATTTCGGGCGGACGCCCGCATCCTTCGTCATGAGGCCGCTGCAGTCCGGTGGCCATGGCAGACGCTGGCGGCGAGGCGATGCGCCTGTCGGACACGTCGGGGATCGATACCGCGGGACCGGGCATGACGCCCGGAATGAGTGGGCCAGTTTAGTGGTTTGACGACTAAGGACGAATAGCTTGATAAACAATCGGCAGGCCGGCCGCCGTCGCGGTCGTGGTGGCGGCAATAACGGGCAGCGTCCGGGTGGTAATCCAGGTCGCCCCGACAACGGCAATCGCATCGACAATCGCGCGCGCGGCAACGCCAACCAGTTGTACGAGAAGTACAAGAATCTGGCGTCCGAAGCGCAGCGCCAGGGCGACCGCGTCAATACCGAATATTACCTGCAGTTCGCGGACCATTATTTCCGCGTGTTGAACGAGAGCCGTTCGCGGTTCGAGGAACAGAATCAGCGGCGTGCGCGCGACGATGCGCAGGACGACGGCTTCGACGGCCAGGACGAGGATTATGGCGACGAGGGCGAGCCGATCCGCCCCGGCGAGATGCAGGGCGACGTGCAGGGCGGCGGTTTCGAACCGCGCCGCCAGCGTGACGATCGCCCCCGCCGCGAGGATCGTCCGCAGCGGGACGACCGGCCCCAGCGCGAGGCGCGGGACGATCGTTCCAATCGCGACGAGCGTCCGTACCGCGAGGAGCGGGCGCAGCGCGAAGACCGCCCTGCGCGTGAAGCGCGTGAAGATCGCCCTGCGCGTGAAGACCGTCCGGTGCGTGAAGCGCGTGAGGACCGGCCGGTGCGCGAGCCGCGCGAGGATCGTCCCCAGCGTGAGGAACGCCGCCCTGCACGGCCGCTGCGTGCGCCCGTTGCCGAGGAAACCGCGGTCGTTACTGCCGATCCCGCCGGCGAACCGGCCGTGGCCGAGCAGGCGTCGGCGCCCGTCGCCGAGGCCGAGGCCCCCCGTCGCCGTGGTCGCCCGCGTCGCGAGCCCGTCGCCCAGGCGCCCGAGGCCGAGACCGGTTTCGATGCGGATCGCCTGCCGCCGGCACTGAGCGCGGCAAACGAGGGCGAGGCGCCAGCGCCCGAGGAAAAGCCGCGCCGCCGCCGTGTGCGCGCGGCCGCGCCGGAAGTGACGCCGGCGAGCTGATCCTCGCAATCTGGCTGAACACATGGCCGGTGCCTTCCGATTGGAGGGTGCCGGCCTTGTTCCATGTGCCGCACGTGCTTGTCGCGGCGGGGCACTTGGCCTAGCGGACCAGCATGAAACGCGTGGCAGTCTATTGCGGGTCGGCGACGCCGGCCGATCCGACCTATATCGACATGGCGAAATCGGTGGGGCGCGGCCTGGCCGAGCGGGGCATCGGCGTCGTCTATGGCGGCGGGCGCCTCGGCCTGATGGGCGCGGTGGCGGACGCGGCGCTGGAGGCCGGTGGCGAGGTCATCGGCATCATCCCGCAGGCGCTGGTCGATGCCGAGGTGGCGCATCGCGGGCTGACCGAACTGCACGTCGTGCCGGGCATGCACCAGCGCAAGCAGGCCTTTACCGATCTGTCCGACGGTTTCGTGACGATCGCGGGCGGCACCGGCACGATGGACGAATTGTGGGAAGCGCTGTCCTGGGCGCAGCTCGGCTATCATGCCGATCCGGTCGGGCTGCTCAACACCGGCGGCTATTATGACGAGTTGGTCGCGTTCTGGGAAAAGATGGGCCGGGTCGGCTTCCTCCGGCCGCAGCACCGCGACCTGCTGATCGTCGATACGACGCTGGACGGGCTGCTGGACAAGATGGCCGCGCATCGGCCGACGCAGCCGATCGTCCGGATGAACGCGTCCGACCTGTGACGCCGTCGCCGACCCGCGCGGAGGTGGTGGCGGCGGCCGAGGCATCGATCGCGCGCGGCTCCAAGAGCTTTGCCGCGGCGAGCCGGCTGTTCGATCCTGCGACGCGCGACCGGGCGGTGCTGCTCTATGCCTGGTGCCGGCGGTGCGACGATATCGCCGACGGGCAGGATCACGGCCACGGCATGACGCGGGTCGACGATGCCCCGGCACGGGTGGCGGCGCTGTCCGCATTGACCGAGCGGGCGCTGGACGGCGCGGTGGTCGGCGATCCGGCGTTCGACGCGCTGCGGCTGGTGGCGGCGGAGACGGACATGCCGCGGGCGTGGCCGCGCGACCTGATCGCGGGCTTTGCGCTGGATGCCGAGGAATGGCAGCCGGAAAGCGAGGCGGACCTGCTGCGCTATTGCTACCACGTTGCGGGCGTCGTCGGCTGCATGATGGCAGTGGCGATGGGGGTTTCGGCCAAGGACGATGCCGTGCTGGACCGCGCCTGTGACCTGGGGCTGGCGTTTCAACTGTCGAACATCGCGCGCGATCTGGGTGAGGATGCCGGGGTCGGGCGCTGTTATCTGCCGGCGGACTGGCTGGCGGAATTCGGGGTGCCGGCAAACGACTATATGGCGCCGGAGCATCGCCCCGCGCTGGTCGCGATGGCGCGGCGGTTGACGGACCGGGCGGCGCAGTTCGAGGCGAGCGCGCGGATGGGCGTACGGGCATTGTCCTGGCGGTCGGCCTGGGCGGTGTTGTCCGCGGCAGGGATCTACGGCGCGATCGGCCGTTCGGTGGCGGCGCGGGGTGCCGGCGCCTGGGACCGGCGAGTGTCCACCTCGAAGGGTGCGAAGCTGCGATTTATCGCAGCGGCGGCGTGGGGCGCCACGCGGGGCGGTCGAGGCGCCGTCGTGCCGCGCGATGCGGCACTCTGGCAGCGACCCTGACCGGGGTTCAGCCGCGCGATTTGGGCTTTTCCGCCTTGGCGATCTGCAGGCCGGTGGCCCGGCAATCCGCGCCGATGACCGGGAAGGGCACATCGGTGTTCTGGGCGATCCGGTTGGGCAGGTCCGCCCGGCATTGCGCCATCGTGGCGTAGCGCGCCGGGACCAGTCGGGCCTCGGTGCACTGCGTGTTGCCATCACCGCATCCCAGGATCGCCATGACGTAGAAAATCGGTTCCATTCAACCGCCTCCGCTTGAAAGTGAAAACCCTCTTTGCGGTGGAGAGTTCCGAAATCGCGCTTGCTGATACGGATCAGCCCTGACATGTTCGCATAACACACCCCGATCATGGGGAACGCGTCGGGAGGCACGGGTCTTATGCTGAAATCGATGATGGCAGCAGGAGTGGCGTTGATGGTGGCACAGCCGGGACTGGCGGCGGATCTGAGCGGGGTGCCGCTGATCGAGCGGACCAAGCTGTTCGGCAATCCCTCGCGCATCGGCGGGCAATTGTCGCCCGACGGCAAGTGGATCAGCTTCATCGCGCCCAAAGACGGCGTGCTGAACGTCTGGCTGGCCCCGGCCGACCGGCCCGACGACGCCAAGGCGATCACGGCGGAGACGACGCGGCCGATCCGCCAGACCTTCTGGGCGCCCGATTCCAAGTCGGTGCTGTTCATCAACGACAAGGGCGGCGACGAGAATTTCCTGCTGTACGGCGTCGATGTCGCGAGCGGCGCGCAAAAGGCGCTGACCCCGTTCGAAAAGACGCGGGTGCAGATCGTCGGCACGTCCGAGACGATCAAGGATCGCATTCTGGTCGGCGTCAACAACCGCGATCCGCGCTGGCATGACGTGTATTCGCTCGACCTGAACACGGGCAAGCTGACCCCGGTCGTGCAGAATGACGGCTATGCCGGTTATCTGGCGGACGACCAGTTGCGGCTGCGCATGGCGGCCAAGGCGCGGCCCGACGGCGGCACCGATTATTACCGCATGGAGGGGACCACCGTCGAGGCCAAGCCCGTGGTGCAGTTCGGGCTGGACGATTCGCTGACCACCACGCCGCTGGGCTTCACCGTCGACGGCAAGACGCTCTATTGGATGGATTCGCGCGGGCGCGACACTGCGGCGCTGATGGCGCAGGACGTGGGCAGCGGGCAGATGACGGTGGTGGGGGAAAGCCCCAAAGCCGATGTCGCGGGTGGCCTGTTCAATCCGAAGACGGGCCGGGTGGAGGCCTATTCGGTCAATTACCTGAAGCGCGACTATGTACCGGTGGGCGATGCGGTAAAGGCCGATCTCGCCTTTCTGAAGGCGCAGAACAAGGGCGAGTTCGCGATCGGCAGCCGCACGGATGCCGACGACAAGTGGATCGTCACCTTCGACCCCGTGACCGCGCCGGCCGCGACCTATGTCTATGACCGCCGCGCCAAGTCGCTGAAGCAGCTTTATGTCAGCCGGCCCGAGCTGGAGGGGGCGCCGCTGATGCCGATGGAGCCGGTGGAGATCAAGGCGCGCGATGGGCTGACGCTGGTATCCTATCTGACTAAACCCAAGGGGGTGAGCGGGCCGGTGCCGCTGGTGCTGCTGGTCCATGGCGGACCCTGGGCGCGCGACGGGTTCGGCTTCAACGGCTATCATCAATGGCTGGCGAACCGGGGCTATGCGGTGCTCTCGGTCAATTATCGCGGCTCGACAGGCTTTGGTAAGAATTTCATCTCGGCGGGCGACCTGCAATGGGGCCGCAAGATGCACGACGACCTGATCGACGCGGTCGACTGGGCGGTGAAGAGCGGCGTCACCACCCGGGACAAGGTGGCGATCATGGGCGGCTCCTATGGCGGCTATGCGACGCTGGCGGGGCTGACCTTCACGCCCGACAGGTTCGCCTGCGGCGTCGATATCGTCGGGCCGTCGAACCTGTTCACGCTGCTGAAGACGATCCCGCCCTATTGGGAGGCGGGCAAGCAGCAATTCTACAAGCGGATGGGCGACCCGACCACGCCGGCGGGGCAGGCGCTGCTCAAGGAACGCTCGCCGCTGACCTTTGTCGACAAGATCAGCAAGCCGCTGCTGATCGGGCAGGGCGCCAACGATCCGCGCGTCAACGTCGCGGAAAGCGACCAGATCGTGGCGGCGATGGCGGCCAAGAAGATCCCGGTCACCTATGTGCTGTTCCCCGACGAAGGGCATGGCTTTGCGCGGCCGGTGAACAACATCGCGTTCAACGCGGTGACGGAAAATTTCCTGGCGCCGTGCTTGGGCGGACGTGCGGAGCCGCTGGGCGACACGCTGACGGAATCGACCGCGCAGGTGAAGCATGGGGCGGAGTTCGTGCGCGGCCTAGCGCCTGGCGGGGGTGCTGCTTCGGGGCAGTAACCGGGTTCACGCGAAGACGCGAAGGCGCGAAGAGGTAGGGCTTGCCGCGCCTTCGCCGTGACCTGTCGGTCGGAAGACCCGAATCGGCTGGTGAGGGCCAAAGGGCCTGCCGACCGGCGCAACCTCTTCGCGGCTTCACGGCTTCGCGTGAACTCTTCTGAAAAAGCAGGAAATTTTGTTCACGCGGAGACGCGGAGACGCGGAGAGAAGACGCCTGCTGCATCTCTCCGTACCCCCATTGGCCGGGGTCGCTCGGTCGATGATGGGATGATGAGCCTGCGGCTTGCGGTGCATCTCCGCGCCTCCGCGCCTCCGCGTGAAAATTCCTTGTTCTGGTTCTCCGACCACCGCCATTGAAGTTCGGCGGGGCGCAAGCGACATGGGGGGCGATGCCTCCGATCGATCCCACTACGGCGAGCCAGCAAGAGCGGCCGCTGATCCCCACGCTGCGCCGGTTCCTGCCCTATCTCTGGCCCGCGGGCGAGCCGGGGATGAAGGTGCGGATCGCCGGGGCGATGCTGCTCGTGCTGGCTTCCAAGCTCGTGCAGGTGCTGGGTGCTGCCTATACGCTGAAGTTTGCCGTCGACCGGATGGCGGGGGGCGACCGGTCGGTCGTCACCCTGGTGATCCTGCTGGTCGTTGCCTATGCGGCGTCGCGCTTTGCCTCGACGTTGTTCGACAATCTGCGCAATGCGGTGTTCGAGCGGGTGGGGCAGGATGCGACGCGGCGGCTGGCGGCGGACGTGTTCCGGCACCTGCACCGCCTGTCGCTGCGCTTCCATCTGGAGCGGCGTACGGGTGCGGTGACCAAGGTGGTGGAGCGCGGCACCAAGAGCATCGATACGATGCTGTATTTCCTGCTGTTCAACATCGCGCCGACGGTGCTGGAACTGGCGCTGGTGCTGGGCATCTTCGCGCGCAGCTTCGGCGGGTGGCTGGTGGTCGCGACGATCGCGACGGTGGTGCTCTACATCGCCTTTACCCGCAAGGTGACCGACTGGCGCAACCATCTGCGCACGCGGATGAACGACCTGGATACGGGCGCGGTGGCGCACGCGGTCGACTCGCTGCTCAATTTCGAGACGGTGAAATATTTCAACGCCGAGGAGCGCGAGGCACGGCGGTACGAGAATGCCGTCGCCGCCTATGCGCGGGCGGCGACCAAATCCGAAAACTCGCTGGCGTGGCTGAACATCGGACAGGCGCTGATCACCAACGCGCTGCTCGGCTTCGGCATGGGCTATGTCGCCTGGGGGTGGAGTCGGGGAACGGCATCGGCGGGTGACGTGGTGTTCGTCTCGACGCTGCTCGCGCAACTGTTCCGGCCGCTCGACCTGCTCGGCATGGTGTACCGCACGATCCGGCAGGGGGTGCTGGACATGGGCGCCATGTTCGACCTGATCGATACCGGCGCGGAGGTGCGCGACATACCCGGCGCGCCGGCACTGGCGGTCGGCGCGGGTCACGTGCGGTTCGAGCAGGTCAGGTTCGGCTATGAGGAAGGGCGACCGATCCTGGACGGGCTGGACCTCGACGTGCCGGCGGGAACGACATGCGCGGTGGTGGGACCATCGGGAGCGGGCAAGTCGACGCTCGCGCGGCTGATGTACCGGTTCTACGATGTGGATGGCGGGCGCATTCTGATCGACGGACAGGATCTGGCGACGGTGACGCAGGCGAGCTTGCGGGCGGCGATCGGGATCGTGCCGCAGGACACGGTGCTGTTCAACGACACGATCGGGTATAATATCGGCTATGGCCGCGAGGGCGCGAGCGCGGAAGAGATTGCGCATGCGGCCAGGGGCGCGGCGATCGCCGGGTTCATCGAGCGACAACCGGACGGTTACGACACGCGCGTCGGCGAGCGCGGGCTGAAGTTGTCGGGCGGCGAGAAGCAGCGCGTGGCGATCGCGCGCACGCTGCTGAAGAATCCGCCGATCCTGATCCTGGACGAAGCGACCAGCGCGCTGGACAGCCGCACCGAGGGCGACATCCTGGAAACGCTGGAGGCGGTGGAGCGTGGGCGCACAACGATCGTGATCGCGCATCGCCTGTCCACGGTGGTGAAGGCGGACCAGATCATCGTGCTGGACGGCGGTCGCGTCGCCGAGCGCGGCACGCACGGCGAACTGCTGCGCCGGGATGGCCTTTATGCCGAGATGTGGGCACGCCAGGCCGCCGAGCGCGAGGAAGCGCTGGCGGCGGAGTGACGGGCGCGATGCCCTCGACCTGTGGCGACAGGTCCACTACATCGCCGGCGATGGCGGTCGATCCCCTTCCCACACTGCAGCGCGTGTTCGGCTATCCGGCGTTTCGCGGCGTCCAGGCCGATGTGGTCGGCCGGGTGCTGGCGGGCGAGCGCACGCTGGCGGTGATGCCGACGGGCGCGGGCAAGTCGCTCTGCTACCAATTGCCCTCAGTCATGATGGACGGGTGCTGCGTCGTGGTCAGCCCGCTGATCGCGCTGATGCACGACCAGTTGCGCGCGGCCGAGGCGGTCGGCATCCGCGCGGCGACGCTGACCTCGGTCGACCAGAACCGGGCGGAGACGGTGGCGCGCTTCCGCGACGGGCAGCTCGACCTGCTCTATGTCGCGCCCGAGCGTGCCTCCGCGATGCATTTCCGCGAGTTGCTGGGCAGCGCGAAGCTGAGCCTGTTCGCGATCGACGAGGCGCACTGCGTCAGCGAATGGGGGCATGATTTCCGGCCCGACTACCGCCTGCTCGAACCGCTGATGGATGCGTTTCCGGACGTGCCGCGCCTGGCGCTGACCGCGACGGCGGATGCGCATACCCGTGCCGACATCGCCAAGCAGCTGGGCATCCCGGAAGAGGGGATGATCGTCTCCGGCTTCGACCGGCCCAATATCCGCTATGCGATCAGCCCCAAGGCGAACGTCAACGTGCAGATCGCCCGGCTGGTGGCGGAAACGCGCGGACCGGGCATCGTCTATGCGCAGACGCGCGCGGCGACCGAGAAGCTGGCGGAGGCGCTGGGGCGGACCGGGCGGCCGGTGCGCGCCTATCATGCGGGGCTGGACCCGGCGGTGCGCGCGAAGAACCAGTCGGATTTCGTCGCATCCGAAGACATGGTGATCTGCGCCACCGTCGCGTTCGGCATGGGGATCGACAAGCCCGACGTCCGCTTCGTCGCGCATGCCGGCCTGCCCAAATCGATCGAGGCCTATTATCAGGAAACGGGTCGCGCCGGGCGCGACGGCGACCCGTCCGTCGCGCATCTGTTCTGGGGCGCGGAGGATTTTGCTCGGGCGCGGCAGCGCATGGCCGAGGTGGAGCCCGAGCGGCAGGCCGGGGAGCGGGCGCGGCTGGCGGCGCTGGGAGCGTTGGTGGAGACGGGCGGATGCCGCCGCCGCATCCTGCTGCGCCATTTCGGCGAGGAGCTGGCCGAGGATTGCGGCAATTGCGATAACTGCCTGGGATCGCCCGACGCGGTGGACGCGACGACGACGGCGCAGAAGTTTCTCTCGGCGGTGTTTCGCACCGGGCAGATGTTCGGGGCGGGCTATATCGAGCAGGTGCTGACCGGCCAGTCGACCGAACGCAGCCTGATGAACGGGCATGAGGCGCTGTCGGTGTGGAACATCATCGATGGCGACGAGCTGGCGCTGGTCAAGCCGGTGCACCGTGCGCTGTTGCTGCGCGATGCGCTGCGCACCAATCCGCATGGCGGGCTGGAGTTCGGGCCGGCGGCGAGGGCGCTGCTGAAGGGCGAGGCGCGGTTGTCGCTGGTGATCCCGCCCAAGCGCGAGCGCAAGGGCCGGCGCGCGGCGGCGGCGGCGTCCGACCCGGCGGACAATCCGCTGTTCGAGGCGCTGCGCGCGAAGCGGCGCGAGCTGGCGCAGGCGGCGGGCGTGCCGCCCTACGTCATCTTTCACGACTCGGTACTGCGCGACATGGCGGCACAGAAGCCGGCCGATCGCACCGCGCTGTCGATGCTGACGGGCGTCGGCGCGCGCAAGCTGGATGCTTATGGCGACGCGTTTCTGGACGTGATCCGCGAGGCGGCCTGATCGATCTTTCCTCCGCAGTGGCCGTTGCGGTGGAGCGGTCTGGCGACTAGGTGAACGGCATGATCCGTGTGCTCAACGAAAGCGTCGCCGTCGCCCCCCAGATCGCGCCCGAGGACGTGGCCGCGATCAAGGCCGCGGGCTATGTCGCGATCGTCAACAACCGCCCCGATGGCGAGCAGCCCGGCCAGCCGACCGGCGATGCGATCCGCGCCGCCGCGGAGGATCACGGCCTGGCCTATACCGCGATTCCGGTGGGGCAGGGCGGCTTCAGCCACGAGATGGTGGACGAGATGGCCGCCGCGCTGGTCGCCGCCGACGGCCCGGTGCTGGCCTATTGCCGGTCGGGCACGCGCAGTTGCAATCTGTGGGCGCTGGCCGCCGCCAAGGCGGGGCGCAATCCCGACTTGCTGGTGCGGCAGGCGGAGGACGCCGGATACGACCTGTCGGGCCTCAAGCCGACGCTGGACATGCTCGCGAGCGGAAAATGAGCCTGGTTGCGATCGGCGCGGGCAGCGCGGCGGGGATCGTCGTGCTGGCCGGTGTCGGGTGGCTGATCGCCGCCAAGCGTCGCGATCCCAAGGTGGGCACGCCGGAGGATGCGGCGGCGGCGGCGGAAGGCGCCTTGTCGGGGTTCGCGGTGGCCGGGGCGGTCGTCGGTGCGGACGGGCTAGGCGCACTGGCGGTGGCGACCGACGGGCGCGTCGCGGCGATCAAGCGGCGCGGCAAGGCGATCGCGGTGCGCGAGGTGCCGTGGACGGTGGTGCGCGCGACGCCCGAGGGGATCGTGGTGGAAACCGGGGACGGGTTCGGGCCGGTTTCGCTGGCGGGTGTGAATGCGCTGGATATCCGGCGACTGGCGCCGAAGATGGCGCGGATTTAAGGTGAGGTTACCCTCTCCCCCTTGGGGAGAGGGAGGGGACCCGCGGCATCAGCCGTGGGGAGGGTGAGGGGGCGCCAAGCAGCGCATCGTCCGCGGCACCCCCTCACCCTCCCACCGCTTGCGCGGCGGGCCCCTCCCTCTCCCCGGAGGGGAGAGGGGTTTACGCTCCTCTCAAACGGCGTTCTTCCTCGAACATATAGTCGCGGGTGACGGGGACGGAGAGGCGGCCGCGGGTGAGCTGGACCTGGTAGTTGCACAGGCCGCCGTTGCGGAAGGCGGCGCCAGCGCCTGCCAGGTAGAAGGTCCACATGCGGAAGAAGCGTTCGTCGTAAAGGGCGACGATCTCGTCACGCGCGGCCATGGCGCGGTCGTACCATTCGTCCAGCGTCCAGCCATAATGGCAGCGCAGCACCTCCACGTCGGTGAGGAAGAAGCGCAGGCCCTCATTGGCGCGGACGATTTCCGACAGGGCCGGGTTGTAGCCGCCGGGGAAGATATATTTCGTCGTCCAGTCGTCGGTGACGCCCGGGCCGTTCAGCCGGCCGATGGTGTGCATCAGCATCACCCCGTCCGGGGTGAGCAGGTCGCGGCACTTGGTAAAGAAGGTGCGGTATTGCGGCGGGCCGACATGTTCGAACATGCCGACCGAGACGATGCGGTCGAACTGCCCTTCCACCCGGCGATAGTCGATCAGCTCGAAGCGCACCTTGTCGGCGACACCGGCCGCCTCGGCACGGGCGCGGGCGACCTTCAACTGTTCCTCGGACAGGGTGACGCCGAGGACCTCCGCGCCGGTCTTCTCGTGCAGGTAGAGCGCAAGGCCACCCCAGCCGCAGCCGATGTCGAGCACCTTGTGGCCGGGCTTCAGCGCCAGCTTGGCGGCGATATGCGCCTTCTTGTCGGCCTGCGCCTTTTCCAGGCTGTTCGACGGGTCCGTGTAATAGGCGCAGCTATATTGCCGGTCGGCGTCGAGGAAGAGTTCGTAGAGCTTGCCCGAGAGGTCGTAATGATGAGCGACGTTCTTCTTGGAGCGGCGCTCCATGTTGATGCGGTCGACGCGGTGCTTGACCGCGCCAAAGGCACGGACGGCGAGCGAGGGATTGAGGCGCTGGGCGCCATCCTCCCACTTGTCGTTCGCGGTCAGCAGCTCGACCAGCTGGCGAACGTCGTCGCCCTCCACGGTCAGGCGGCCGTTCATATAGGTTTCGCCGGCAGCGAGCGCAGGATTGCGGACGATCTCGCCCGCGACACGCGAGTCCATGAAACGGATCGCGACGTCGGGGAAAGCGGGATCGGGGGTGCCGAAGGTCCGCGTCTTGCCATTATGGTGGGTGAGGGTGAGGCGGCCGCGCTTGACCGCTCGCGAAAGGAAAAGATCGATGAGCGCCATGGCGGGCGTGCTACCGTCCGGGAGCGGGCTCAGGCAAGGGGTGCTGCCCTAAATACCTGCGTACCAGTCGTAATCGACATGATCCTCCCAGTAACCGCCCTTGCCGAGCCCGATGCCGTCCAGGGAGGCGACAGCATCGATCCGCATCAGATATTTGGCATGCTTGTAGCCCAGCTGCCGCTCGACACGCAGGCGCAAAGGTGCGCCGTGCGCGACGTCGAGCATATGGCCGTTCATGCCCCAGGCGAGGATCGTCTGCGGGTGAAAGGCATCCACCATGTCGATCGATTCATAATAGGGGATGCCGCCGAACAGGTCGGCGCAGTGGAAGACGACGTAGCGCGCCGAGCGGCGCACGCCCGCCGCCTTCAGCACGGTGCCGAGCAGCGGGCCGGTCCACTGGCCAATCGCGCTCCACCCCTCGACGCAATCGTGGCGGGTGATCTGGGTGCGCGCGGGCATCGTGCGGAGTTGGGCGAGCGTGAAGCGGCGCGGCGTATCGACGAGGCCGCCGACGGCAAGGCGCCAGTCGGCGAAGTTGTTTTGCGACAGTGCGGCATATTCGGGCGTGCCGGGATTGTGCGTGCCGTTGGCGCGAAAGATCGGCGACATCTGGTCGGGCCGGAACTCGGGTGCGAGCGCGGCACGGTCGGACAGGGCGCGCTGGAGGCCGCGCTGCATATCCTCGCCGGCGAACAGGATCCGCCTTGCGGTGGGGATCTGGACGACGCGGTCGCAGCCGGCGAGAAGCAGGCCGGCGCCGCCGGTCAGGAGCGAGCGGCGCGCGATCATTCGGCGGGCACCCGCCAGCGGCCGGTGATCATCGATCGCATCTCGTTGCCCGCACCGGCGAGGATGACGAGCGCGAGATGGATCACGGTGAACAGGCCGATCGCCACCGCGGCGATGAAGTGGATCGACCGCGCCGACTGCCGCCCGCCGAATACTTCCAGCAGCCAGGGCCAGGCCGCGTTCATTGCGGGTGACAGCGCGATGCCGGTGCAGATGGCGAGGGGCAGGGCGAGAAAGAGGATCGCGACATAGCTGAGCTTCTGAAAGAGGTTGTAGTCGCGCGGGGAGTCGGGATCGTGGAAGCGGAGCGCCAGGTGGCGGCGTAGGTCGGCGAGAAGGTGGCGGGGGCGCAGCTCGGCCCGCCGCACGCGCAGGTCGCGGGCGAAATGGCGGTTGAGGAGGCTGGCAACCATGAAGGCGAGCAGGCCGAAGCCCAGCACGACCGCGAAGAACAGGTGCCAGCGCCGCGAAATGGCGAGGTTGTAGTTGGCGGGAATGGTGATCCAGGCGGGAAAGCGCGGCAGTTGCACCCAGGCATGATCGAAATTGGCGCCGTATCGCCCCCAGTAGAGCCGGGGATGCGCGTTCGATATGCCGAGGCCGGAGCCGAGCAGGATCAGTACCGCGACCGCGTTCACCCAGTGCCAGAGCCGCGTCGCCAGCCGGTGGCGCCGCACCACCTGGGGGATGACATGGGGGCCGGTATCGCTGTCCATCGCATCCGTGTAGCAGCAAAGCCATGACGACCGCATGGCATTTCTACGAACCCGCGCAGGGGCATGGGCTGGCGCATGATCCGCTGAACGCGATCGTGGCACCGCGGCCGATCGGCTGGATCGGCAGCGTCTCGGCAAGCGGCGTGCGCAATCTGGCGCCGTACAGCTTCTTCAACCTGCTGGCCTATCGCCCGCCACTCCTGGGATTTTCGTCGCAGGGGTGGAAGGATTCGGTCGACAACATCGCAGCGACCGGGGTGTTCACCTGGAACCTGGCGACGCGGGACCTGGCCGAGGCGATGAATGCGAGCGCGGTGGTCGCCGGGCCGGAAGTGGACGAGTTCGCGCTGGCTGGGCTGGAGGTCGCGGGCGGCCGGATGGTGGATGCGCCGCGCGTGGCGGCTGCGCCGGTCAGCTTCGAATGCCGGCTGACCCAGTTGATCCGGCTGGAGACGAAGGAGGGCGAGCCGATCGACCAGTGGCTGGTGATCGGCGAGGCGGTGGGCATCCATATCGACGCCGCGATGATCGAGGACGGCGTGTACCAGACGACGCGGGCGCGGCCGATCCTGCGCGGGGGCGGGCCGAGCGACTATTTCGAGCCGGGTGCGCCGTTCCACATGCGCCGGCCGGGCTGACTCAGGCGTAGGCCCGGTAGAAGAAGACGATCGTCGTCACCGCGGTGATCAGCAGCGTCCAGCCGCGGATCAGGCCGGGCGACAGCCGCTGGCCGACCCGCGCGCCCAGCCAGCCGCCAAGGACCGCGCCCAGCAGCATCGGCACGCAGGCATGCCAGCGCACCATGCCGGACAGCACGAAGATCAGCGTCGCGGCGGCATTGGCCATCGCCAGCATCAGCGTGCGTGGCGCCATCATTTGGTGCGGCGCGGCACCCGCCAGCAGCCCATAGGTCGCGGTCATCATCAGCCCGACGCCGCCGCCGAAATAGCCGCCATAGATGCCCAGCATCCCCTGCGCCGCGATCAGGGTGCGCGGGCCGATCGTGGTGCGCGCCTGCAGCCAGACCGCGGCACGCGGGCCGATGCCGATCGCCAGCGTCGCGACGAGCAGCAGCCAGGGGATGACGATGTCGAACACCCGCGTCGGCGTGGAGACGAGCAGCAGGCTGCCGACGATGCCACCGACAAAGGTGACCGCGCTGAGCAGACGCACCGACAGGCCCCCGAGCGGGGCAAGGCCGTGGCGATAGGTCCAGGCGCTGGCGATCGCGCCGGGTTGCAACGCGACGTTGGAGGTGGCGTTGGCGATGGGGGAGGGCAGGCCGAGCGCGATCAGGGTCGGCATGGTGGCAAAGGTGCCGCCGCCGGCCAGTGCGTTCATCGCGCCCCCGAGCAGGCCGGCGGTGGCGGCAAGGACGGCGGCTTCGATCACGGTCATGCGCGCCCGAGTGGGGCGTTATCGGACGGCGCGCAAGGGGGCATGGCCGACCCGACACCACTCTCCCCGAATGGGGAGAGGGGGTTATGGGAGGTCAGCCGGTGCGGGTGGGGCCGTGCAGCCGGTCGAGTTCGGCGTGCAGCTCGGCCTTGTCCTCCTGCGCGACGGCCAGCATGTGGTCGCGGATCTGGCCGGTGCGGCTGGCGACTTCCTCGTTGATCGCCGCGCGCTGCGCGGAGCACCAGCCGGGGCGGCTGCCGGCGATCACGTCGTCGCGGTGGATCGAGCGGGTCATCGTCGCGCCGGAGGGCAGGCGTGCCTCGCGATCGACGGTGACGCCCGCCGACCAGGCGCAGCGCAGCGTCGAGGCGCGGCCGCCGGGTACGACGGCACCGACCTGCTTGTGCGCGACCTTGGTCACCGCGCTGTAGCGGGCGTCGACGGGCCCGGCGTGATGGTCGATCCGGACGCTATGGTCGTTTGCCGCGGCGGGGGCGGCGGCGAGGGCGCCGAGCAACAGCCCGGCGGCGAGTAGCTTGGTCATCATCGTCTCCATGCGGTGCCCCGGCCTATATTGGCCGGTGACACCCCATTAACTGCCCGCGCGGCCGGTCGGTTGCAATGGGGTGGAACGTCTTGTCCGATCTAGTCGGCGAGCGCGGCCATCTTCTCCTCGGCCTCGCGGTCGAGCTGGGCGCGGCTCTTCTTCTCGGCGGCGGTCTTGAGCTGCCCGCAGGCGGCGTCGATGTCGCGGCCGCGCGGCGTGCGCACCGGGGCGGAGATGCCGGCCTCGAACACGATGTCGGAGAAGCGGCGGATCCGCTCCGGCGTGGAACATTCGTAATCCGCACCCGGCCAGGGATTGAAGGGGATCAGGTTGACCTTGGCGGGCAGCTTGTAGTGGCGCAGCAGGCGAACGAGTTCGTGGGCGTCGGCCTCAGAATCATTCTTGTCCTTCAGCATCACATATTCGAACGTGATGCGCCGGGCATTGTTGGCGCCGGGATAGTCGGCGCAGGCCTGCAATAGTTCCTCGATGCCGTATTTCTTGTTAAGCGGCACGATCTCGTCGCGCACGTCCTTCGTCACCGCGTGGAGCGAGACGGCGAGGTTCACGCCGATCTCCTCGCCGGCGCGCGCCATCATCGGCACCACGCCGCTGGTCGACAGGGTGATGCGACGCTTCGACAGGGCAAGGCCGTCGCCGTCCATGACGAGCTTCAGCGCGTCGCGCACGGCATCGAAATTATAAAGCGGCTCGCCCATGCCCATCATGACGATGTTGGTGAGCATCCGCCCCTCGGGCTGGCTGGGCCATTCGCCGAGCGCGTCGCGGGCCAGCATGACCTGGCCGACGATCTCGCCCGCGGTCAGGTTGCGCACCAGGCGCATCGTGCCGGTGTGGCAGAAACGGCAGTTCAGCGTGCAGCCGACCTGGCTGGACACGCACAGCGTGCCGCGGTCGGCGTCGGGGATGAACACCGCCTCGTAATCCTGGCCGTCGGCGGAACGGAGCAGCCATTTGCGGGTGCCGTCAGACGACACCTGCGCTTCCACCACTTCCGGGCGGGAGATGGCGAACCGCTCGGCCAGCCATGGGTGCTGCGCCTTGGCGATGTCGGTCATCTGCGAGAAATCGGTGGCGCCGCGATTGTAGAGCCAGTGCCAGATCTGCTTGCCGCGCAGCTTGGCCTGACGCGGCTCCATGCCCGCGGACAGCAACGCTTCGCGCAACTGGTCCCTGGTCAGGCCGATCAGGTCGACGCGTCCATCGGGACGCGACTGCACGCCGCGGGGGACGGGCACGGGATCGATGTGCCCGGGGATGGGCATGGGGGCGGCCGAAGCTGTCTGCATGGGCGCCTATATAGCGTAAAAAGGGGCCGTTCGCTAGCGGGCGACGCAGGCCAGCGTTGCGGCGTCGATCGCGGTGGCGGCGCCCGCGAGGGCATAGGTGTCGGCAAAGGGGCGGTGGCGGGTGTCGACCGCCTCGACGCTCATCGCGCGGGCGGAGCGGAGGGCGGCGACGGCGGCGCGGTCGGTGGGCGCGTCGGGCGCCCAAAGGTCGGTGGCGGTGCCGACGAGCGGAAAGCGGCGGCCGGCGACGCTGAGGGTGACGGGCCGGTCGGGCGCGCGCCGGCGGCTGAGATGGAGATGGAGCGAGGCGCGCAAGCCCTTGCCCGGCCAGGTGCCGATGCCGGCATAGCCGCCGACCCGCCCCTGCGCGACGACGGGGCGGGCGATGGCGTAGCAGTTCGGCCCCTGGCGAAAGGCACCCCAGCCGCCGAACACGCCAATGGTTTCGCGCGCAGACGGTGCCGCCGCGGCGACCAGCAGCAGGCAAAGAAGAAGCCGGCAATAGGCCATGCAGCGGGGCATGGCGCGGAGTGTGGCGCATTGGCAACGCATTTCGCCGTTTAGCTGAGGTTCATGCAAAGCGTCGCGGATGGAGCCATGAGGG
Source organism: Sphingomonas sp. NY01 (assembly GCF_038809135.1). Lineage (NCBI taxonomy): Bacteria > Pseudomonadati > Pseudomonadota > Alphaproteobacteria > Sphingomonadales > Sphingomonadaceae > Sphingomonas > Sphingomonas sp. NY01. The sequence continues at coordinate 487,154 of NZ_CP101722.1, forward strand.
CCTGTACCCGTTTGGGACAGATATCGTCCCGCCCTTGTTGGAGTTGCCCATGCGTACACCCGTTCTTTCCGCCCTGGCCGTCACCATCGCGCTGGGCGCCGCGCTGCCCGCCGCGGCGCAGACCGCCGCGCCGTTCACCGGCCTGCGCCTGGAAGGGCTGCTGGGTTACGACAATGCCAATGACGGGGGCGGGCAGGATGCGAGCAGCGGCGACGGCCTGCTGTTCGGTGCCGCGGTCGGATACGACATGGCGATGGGCCCGGTGGTCGTCGGCGTCGAGGGCGAGCTGACCGATTCGTCCGCCGACACGCGCAGCAACAGCGTGCTGCTGGTGGGCGACCGACTCGACACCAACATGGCACGCGACCTGTATGCCGGTGCGCGCGTCGGCTACGCGATCTCGCCGGTGGCGCTGGGCTATGTGAAGGCGGGTTATTCCAACGCGCGGATCAAGTCGCGCTACGACGCAGGCGCCGGCGAATTGCGCAGTTCGGACAATCTGGACGGGCTGCGCCTGGGTGCCGGGCTGGAATATGCGCTGGGCATCAACAGCTTCGTGAAGGGCGAGTATCGCTACACCAACTATGCCCGCGTCGATGGCTATGACCGCGATTTCGAGCGCCATCAGCTGGTCGCCGGGCTCGGCTTTCGCTTTTAACGCGGGATTTACCTGAAAAGTGGAGGGGTCGGAGCCTTGCTCCGGCCCCTTTTTCGCGGGTAGGAACGAAGGCCATTTTTCACCCGGAATCGGGGGCGGCGTGATTCTGGCACGCCCCCGCGCTCCGGCGGGGGGATCACGATGAAGGCGACAATCGAACGCGCGACGCTCCTGAAGGGACTGAGCCATGTCCAGTCCGTGGTGGAGCGCCGCAACACCATCCCCATCCTGTCGAACGTGCTGCTGGAAGCGACGGCCGAGGGCCAGCTGCGCATGATGGCGACCGACCTGGACCTGCAGATCAACGAAAGCGTGATGGCCGCGGTCGACCAGCCGGGTTCGACCACGGTGTCGGCGCACACGCTGTTCGACATCGCCCGCAAGCTGCCCGAAGGGTCGCAGGTGCAGTTGACCGCGGCGGACGGGCGCATGTCGATCGTGGCGGGGCGCGCACGCTTCTCGCTGGGCACGCTGCCGCGCGATGACTTTCCCGTCATCGCCGAGGGCGAATTGCCGACGCAGTTCGAGCTGCCGGTGGAAACCTGCAAGCAGATCATCGACAAGACGCGCTTCGCGATCTCGACCGAGGAGACGCGCTATTATCTGAACGGTATCTTCCTGCACGTCGCCGAGGATCGCGGCGAGCCGGTGCTGAAGGCCGCCGCCACGGACGGCCACCGGCTGGCGCGCGTCACCATGCCGCAGCCGCAGGGCGCGGACGGCATGCCCGACGTGATCGTGCCGCGCAAATGCGTCGCCGAACTGCGCAAGCTGCTCGACGAGGTGGACGGGTCGGTCGGCGTGTCGCTGTCGGGCACCAAGATCCGGTTCGACCTGGGGCAGGCGATCCTGACCTCCAAGCTGATCGACGGCACCTTCCCCGATTACAGCCGCGTCATCCCGACCGCGAACGACAAGATCCTGAAGCTGGACCCCAAGAGCTTCATGGAGGGCGTCGACCGCGTGTCGACCATCGCGACCGAAAAGACGCGTGCGGTGAAGATGGCGCTGGACCGCGACCGGATCACCCTGTCCGTCACCAGCCCGGAAAACGGCACGGCGGCGGAGGAAGTGCCGGGCGACTATACCTCCACCCCGTTCGAGATCGGCTTCAATAGCCGCTACCTGCTCGACATCCTGGGACAGATCGACAGCGATCTGGTGGAGGTGCATCTGGCCGATGCGGCAGCCCCGACGCTGATCCGCGAAAGCGACACGGCGCCGGCGCTGTATGTGCTGATGCCGATGCGCGTCTGATCGACCGCGATTGTGACAAAGGGGGCTGCCGGCGACGGTGGCCCCTTTGCCGTTTTGGCGCGGCGCGCGTTATGGGCCGGGTGACCGCATGCTGACCCGCCTCGTCCTGACCGATTTTCGCAATCACGGCGACCTTGTGCTGGCGCCGGGGGCGGGGTTCGTCGTGCTGACGGGCGAGAACGGGGCGGGGAAGACCAATGTGCTGGAGGCGGTGTCGCTGTTGGCGCCGGGGAAGGGTCTGCGGCGGGCGGCGCTGTCGGCGATGGCGCGGCAGGGCGGGGCGGGGGGCTTCGGCGTGGCGGCGACGCTGGCCGACGGGGTGGAGGTGGCGACGGGCGCGCTGGCGTCCGCGCCGGAGCGGCGGGTGGTGCGCGTGCAGGGGGCGGCGGCGAGCGCGAACGCGCTGGCAGAGTGGCTGGGCGTGCTGTGGCTGACCCCGGCGATGGACCGATTGTTCGTGGAGGCGGCAGGCGAGCGGCGGCGGTTCCTGGACCGGCTGGTGCTGGCGCTCAGTCCGGCGCACGGGATGCACGCGACGCGCTACGAGGCGGCGATGCGCGAGCGCAACCGGTTGCTGGGGGAGGATGCGCCGGTCGATCCCAGTTGGCTGTCGGCGCTGGAGCAGCGGATGGTGGAGCATGGCGTGGCGCTGGACGGTGCGCGGCATGCGGCGGTGACCGCGCTGGACGCGACGCTGAGGGAGAGTCCGGCGGACGTGTTCGCGCGCGCGACGCTGGCGCTGGACGGCGAGGCGGTGGAGGCGGATGCCTTTGCGCATGCGCTGATGACCGGGCGGCGGCGCGACGCCGCGGCGGGGCGCACGCTGGTCGGACCGCACCGCGCCGACCTGATCGTCACCCATGCCGGCAAGGGACAGGCGGCGGCGCTGTGTTCGACCGGCGAGCAGAAGGCGCTGCTGCTGGGCATCGTGCTGGCGCATGCCGAGCTGGTTGCCGCGCGGCGCGGCGCGGCGCCGGTGCTGCTGCTGGACGAGGTGGCAGCGCATCTCGATCCCGGCCGGCGCGCCGCGCTGTTCGCGCGGCTGGAGGGGCGCGGGCAGGTGTGGATGACGGGAACGGAAGCCGCCTTGTTCGAAGGCGTGGGCGCGAACGCGACGCGGATCGCGTTATGAGGGAGTAAGCATTTCCGCCAGCGCGGTATTGCCCTGCATCCGGGCAACCGCGGCGGCGGTGTTGCCGGCATGGTCGGTGGCATTCGGATCGGCGCCGCGTTCCAGCAGCAGGGCGATGATCGCGGTCTGGTTGAACAGCGCGGCGGTCATGATCGCGGTCTGCCCGGCGCGGTTGCGGCGGTTGGGATCGGCGCCGCGGTCGAGCAGCAGGCGGGCGATATCAACATGCCCCTTGAACGCGACGCCCATCAGCGCGGAATTGCCCTGCGCGTCGCTGGCCCCGTCGGGGGCGGCGCCCTCGTCGAGCAGCAAGTCTGTGGTGGAAAGCTGGCCATTGTAGCTGGCGAGGACCAGCGCGGTGTAGCCGCGGGCGTCCTGACCTTCGATGTCGGCACCGGCGCGCAGGAGGGCGGGGATGACGTCGTCGCGGCCGATGCGGGCGGCGTCGAAGAGCAGTTCCTGGATGCGTTCGGGGGAGGGGAGCGGGGGCAGGTCGGCGAGGTCGGTCATGCGCGGGTAAACGCTGCGCATCGTCCCTTGTTGCAGGCGCGGAACGGACCGCCATTTTGCTTCCGTTCGAAGGCGTCAGACCCTATATGCTTGGCATGGCAGACACCCCCCAGAACAGTGAATACGGCGCCTCCTCGATCAAGGTGCTGAAGGGCCTCGACGCGGTGCGCAAGCGGCCGGGCATGTATATCGGCGATACCGACGACGGATCGGGCCTGCACCACATGGTGTTCGAGGTCAGCGACAACGCGATCGACGAGGCGCTGGCGGGACATTGCGACCGGATCGACATCACGCTGAACCCCGACGGGTCGGTCAGCGTCACCGATAACGGCCGCGGCATCCCGACCGGCATCCACCCCGAAGAGGGCGTGTCGGCGGCCGAGGTCATCATGACCCAGCTTCACGCGGGCGGCAAGTTCGAGAACACCAGCGACGACAATGCCTACAAGGTGTCGGGCGGCCTGCACGGCGTGGGCGTGTCGGTGGTGAACGCGCTGTCCGAATTCCTGGACCTGACGATCTGGCGCGATGGCGAGGAGCATTACATGCGCTTCGCACACGGCGATGCGGTGGCACCGCTCAAGGTGGTCGGCAAGGCCGAGCCGGGGCAGAAGGGGACGCGCGTCACCTTCCTGCCCTCACCCTCGACCTTCAAGATCACCGAGTTCGACTTCGAGAAGCTGGAGCATCGCTACCGCGAGCTGGCGTTCCTCAATTCGGGGGTGCGCCTGTTCCTGACCGATGCGCGCCATGACGAGCCGAAGACGGTGGAGCTGTTCTACGAGGGCGGGATCGCCGCGTTCGTGAAGTGGCTGGACCGCACCAAGGCGGCGCTGATCCCCGAGCCGATCGCGATCACCGGCCAACGCGACTATATCGGCATGGACGTCGCGCTGGAGTGGAACGACAGCTATTACGAGAACGTCCTGGCGTTCACCAACAACATCCCGCAGCGCGACGGCGGCACGCATATCGCCGCGTTCCGCGCCGCGCTGACCCGTACGCTCAATGCCTATGCCGACAAGTCCGGCCTGTTGAAGAAGGAAAAGGTGTCGCTGACCGGCGACGACATGCGCGAAGGATTGACCGCGATCGTCTCGGTCAAGCTGCCCGATCCGAAGTTCAGTTCGCAGACCAAGGACAAGCTGGTCTCGTCCGAAGTGCGCGCGCCGCTGGAAAGCCTGATGGCGGACAAGCTGGCGGAATGGCTGGAGGAGAATCCCGCCCATGCCCGATCGATCATCGCCAAGGTGATCGATGCCGCCGCGGCGCGCGAAGCGGCCAAGAAGGCGCGCGAACTGACCCGGCGCAAGGGCGTGATGGATATCGCCAGCCTGCCCGGCAAGCTGGCGGACTGCCAGGAAAAGGACCCGGCCAAGTCCGAGCTGTTCCTGGTGGAGGGTGATTCCGCAGGCGGATCGGCCAAGCAGGGCCGCGACCGGCATTTCCAGGCGATCCTGCCGCTTCGCGGCAAGATCCTGAATACCGAGCGGGCGCGCTTCGACCGGATGATCTCGTCCAAGGAGATCGGCACGCTGATCCAGGCGATGGGCACCGGCATCGGCCGCGAGGATTTCAACGCCGACAAGCTGCGCTATCACAAGGTCGTCATCATGACCGACGCCGATGTCGACGGCGCGCATATCCGCACGCTGCTGCTGACCTTCTTCTATCGCCAGATGCCCGAGCTGATCGAGCGCGGGCACCTCTTCATCGCGCAGCCGCCGCTCTACAAGGCGACCAAGGGGCGGTCGGAGGTCTATCTGAAGGACGAGGCGGCGCTGGACGAATATCTGGTCGAGGGCGGCGTGGGCACGATGATGCTGGAAGGGGCCACGGGCACGCGCTCGGGCCAGGACCTGAAGGCGCTGGCCGATCATGCGCGGCGGATGCGCACGCTGATGCGCTACGTGCCGCGGCGCTACGACCCCGCGATCGTCGAGGTGCTGGCGCTGGCAGGGGCACTCGACCCGATGCTGGACCGCAGCGGCCGCGAGAATGCGATCGCGGAGGTGACCCGCCGCCTCGATGCGGGCGACAGCGAGGCGACGTGGAGCGCGCGCCTGACCGAAGAGGGCGGCGTCCATTTCGAGCGGCTGTGGCGCGGCGTGACCGATCACCATATCGTCGAGGCGACCTTCCTGGTCTCCGCCGAGGCGCGCAAGCTGCATACGCTGGCGGCCGAGCAGGCGGACAGCTTCGCGCAGGCGGCCAAGCTGGTGCCGATGCGGGGCGCCGCGGGTGCCGAGGCGCCGGTCGATGCGGTGCCAACCGACGAGGACGGGCAGGCGACCGCCACGCTGACCCGCGGCCAGACGCGCGTGGCGCGGCCCAGCCAGTTGCTCGACGCGATCCTGGCGGCGGGGCGCAAAGGCCTGGCGATCCAGCGCTACAAGGGGCTGGGCGAGATGAACGCCGAGCAGCTTTGGGAAACGACGCTGGACCCGTCCAACCGCTCGATGCTGCGCGTGACCAGCGACGACGTGGCGGCGGCGGACGAGGTCTTCTCGCGCCTGATGGGCGAGGTGGTCGAGCCGCGGCGCGAGTTCATCCAGGACAATGCGCTGAACGTCGCCAATCTGGACGTGTAGACGCTGAGCCGATGTTTTCGCCCCGGCCCCTTTGAACATGGCAGGGCCGGGGACGTTCTGTTGCCGGAGCGGCGACAAGGAACGGGTGCGATGGCAAGGCTTTGGCAGGCGATGGGGATCGGGTTGGCCGGTGGGCTGGTGGCGGCCGCGGCGATGGACGCGTTCCAGCGCGGCGTGTCGCCGCTGATGGGCGGCGGCAGCAACGACGATCCCGCGACGGTGAAGGCGGCGGACAGCGCCAGTCGGCTGGTGACCGGCGACCCGGTGACGCAGAAGCGGCGCGAAACGGCGGGAACGCTTGTCCATTATGCGACGGGTGCGGCGATCGGCGTCGCCTATGGCGTGCTGGTGGCGGGCGATCCGCGCATCGCGCGCGGATTCGGCGTGCCGTTCGGGATGGCGACGATGCTGGCGATCGATGACGTCGGGGTGCCGGCCTTTGGCTGGGGGCCGGCGCCGCAGGATACGCCGGCTGTGACGCATGCATACAGCGCGGCATCGCATGCGGTGTTTGGGGTGGTGCTGGAGGGGGTTCGGCGCGGGTTGTCGTGACTCATGGCGTCATGCGTTGAACATTCATCATCCATCCGTTCGGCCTGAGCCCTTCGACTGGCTGGCTTGCCAGCCGGTCGAAGGGCTCAGCACGAATGGGCCGTGATGGATCCGATGCAACGCAGCTTGCGGTGAAGTCGGATGATATGGGCCGAACCATTGTCCGTTCGTGTCGAGACGGCGCCACACGCGGCACGGTGCCTCTCGATACGTCCTCTCGATACGCGGCTTTGCCGCTACTCGACGACTACTCGAGACGAACGGATAGAGGGTCCAACCTCATGTCATCTGCCTACGCGATGCTGGCCTTCAGCATGGCGCGGGCGCCGCGGTGGGCGGGGTCGTATTCGAGGCTGCTGTGCAGGCTTTGCGCCATGGCGCGCATCAGACGGGTGCCGAGGCCGGTACCGCGCGGCGCGGCGCCGATCGACAGGCCGCAGCCATCGTCCTCGACGATCAGCAGGAAGCCGTCGTCGCCGTCGCGGGTGAGGTGGACGCGGACTTCGCCCGAGGCGTCGGCGGGATAGGCGTATTTGCAGGCGTTGGTGACGAGTTCCGTCACGATCACGCCCAGCGACACCGCCTTGTCGGTCGGCAGGCGGATCGGCTCCGCCGCGAGGCGCAGCGCGCGTGGGGCGCTGTCGGTCGACCAGGTTTCCGCCAGTTCGTCGACCAGTGCGCCGAGATAGTCGCGCATGTCGACGCTTTCGACGTCGTTGGCGGTGTAGAGGCGGCGGTGCACCTGCGCAATCGCCTGGATACGCCGCTGCGTATCGGCGAGCGCGTCGCGCGCCTGTTGGTCGGCGAGCACGCCCGCCTGCAACCCCACCATCGCCGAGACGAGTTGCAGCGAGTTGGCGACGCGGTGGTTCACCTCGCCGAGCAACGCCTCCAGCCGGGCATTGGAGGCGCGCAGATCGGCCTCGGCCCGGGCCTTGTCGCGTTCCAGCGCGGCGCGGTCCAGCACCTGGGCGAAGCTGGCGGACAGCAGGTCGAAGAAATCCTCGCCCACCGTCTTCACCACATAATCGGCGGCACCCGCCTTCAGCGCGGCGACCGCGATGCGGCCCTCGTCCGACCCGGTGACATAGACGACCGGCGGGGGGCGGGCAGTTCGCGGATGCGTTGCAGCGTTTCCAGCCCGTCCATCCCCGGCATGTAATGGTCGACCGCGATCAGGTCGAACGACGCGGTCGCGGCCTCCGCCAGCCCGGTGGCGCCGTCCGGCGCGCTTGTCACCTGATAGCCGTGGCGGCGCAGCACGCGGCTCGCCAGCCGGCACAGTCCGGCGTCGTCGTCGATATAGAGGATGCGGGGGGCGCCGTCGGTCACGCTCAGTCCTCGATCTCCGGCACCTGGATCACCGACAGGAACAGGCCGAGCTGGCGGATCGCCTGGGCGAAGCTCTCATAGTTCACCGGCTTGGTAATGTAGACGTTGCAGCCCAGATCGTAGCAGCGCTGGATCTCCACCTTGTCGTCAGTGGTGGTCAGCACGACGACCGGGGTACGCTTGAGCGGGCTGTCCTCCGCCTTGATGCGGGCGAGGATGTCGGTGCCGCTCATGTCGGGCAGGTTGAGGTCGAGCAGGACCAGCGCCGGGCCGTTCTTGGCGGGGCCGTCGGCGGCCTCGAACAGATGCTGAAGCGCGGTGGTGCCGTCGGTGAAATGCTTCAGATCGTTCAGGATGCCGGCGCGGCGGATGTTCTTTTCGATGAGGCGGGCATGGCCCTCGTCATCCTCGATCATGATGATGCCGACGGTGCGATGGTCGTTCATGAGGCGGGCACGTCCTGATGGAGGGTGGAGGGAAGCGAGAGGTGGAAGGTGGCGCCCTGGCCGAGTTGCGACTCGACCGCGATGGTGCCGCCCAGGCGATAGGCGAGCGCGCGGACATGGGCGAGGCCGATGCCCTCGCCCGGCTGATCCTGCTGGCCGGAGCGGCGGAACAGGTCGAATATCCGCTGATGGTCGCGCGGATCGATGCCGCGGCCATTGTCCGCCACCGAGATGATGACGCGGGCCCGGTCGCGAACCGCGGACACGGTGACCTGACCGGCGCGGCCGGGCTGGAGGTACTTGGTCGCGTTCTCGATCAGGTTGGACAGGATCTGTTCGATCGCCAGCCGGTCGGTGACGATGCGCGGCATCGGCCGGCGCACGATGACGGTGACGCCGCGTTCGTCGATGACATGCTGGATCGAGGCGATAATGGTGTCGACCAGCGCGGCGGGGTCGAGCGGTTCGGGCGCGATGGTGCGGCGCCCCTCGCGGCTGAGCTTCAGGATCGCGTTGATGAGGCGGTCCATCTTGGCCGTCGAGGTGCGGATGAAACGGATCGATTCCGGCAGATCCTCGCGCGCGGCGAGGCGGGCGTCTTCGGTCACGATATGCGGCGCTTCCGCCTCGGCGCGGGTGACGAGTTCGGCAAGGGGGGCGGTGGCGGCGGAAAGCTCGGCGGTGAAGCCCATGACGTTGACGAGGGGCGAGCGCAGGTCGTGGCTGACGATATAGGCGAAGCGCTGGATTTCCTCGTTGGCGAGGGCGAGGTCGGCGGTGCGCTCCTCCACCTGATCTTCCAGCGTTTCGTTGAGCAGGCCGAGCTCGTCGCGCGAGGCGGCCAGATCGCGGGTATAGCGCAGGATGGTGAGCAGCGAGGCGAGCGCGACCAGCACGAACACGACCACGCCGGCGACCAGCACGATGTAGAACACCCGCTCGCTCGATGCGCGCTCGGTGGCGCGGTAGGCGAGGAGGCGGCGCTCGTCCGCATTCATCGCGGCGAAGTTCTCCCGCAGCGCAAGGACGATGTGCGCACCCGTCTGCGCACGGAACCGGGCAAGCGCCGCGCTGCCCCGGCCGGCACGGACAAGGGCATTGGTGCGCGCATGCTCGGCCAGCAGGGTACGGAGATTGCCGCGTACGCCGGCAACCAGTTCCTGCTGGCGCGGATTGTCCCGCGTCAGCGCGGCGAAGCGATCGACGGCGACCGGGATCGCGCCGGCAGCCCTGGCATGGGTGGTGAGAAAGGAGGCACGGCCCGACAGCATATAGCCGCGGCGCGAGGTTTCCGCCTGTTCGACCAGCCGGCCGATATCGGCGATCGTGCTTTCCACCTGGTAGGAATGGATCAGCGCGCTGGTATGACGCTGCGCATTGTTCAGCGTGAAAAAGGCCGCGAAGCCGATCGCGATAAGCGCGGCAAAGCCGAGCGCCATGCTTCCGATCAGGAAGCGGCCCATCAATCCCTTGCGTGCGATCCCTTTGGAGGCCCCCAACATGGGCCGGCCTTACGCCAAGGCTTTGTCCGGCGCCAGAGGGAGTCGTCCGCGTCGTTCCGCGTAAAAATGATGCTATCACAGGGCCTTGCTGTTCAAAAGGCGTTACAGCAGCAATTCCTGCGCGCTGGGCCGGCCGATATGGCCGCCGCCGCGGCGCCGGGCCATCTCGGTTTCCGCGGTGAAGCGGACGTCGGGATCGCGGTCCGACAGGAAGCCGACGAGCGATTCCTCCTCGATCTCGCGCCAGTCCTTGCCGCGGTCCGGGCCGTAGCGGACACGAGGCAGCAGGCCGGGCTGGCGCGACCATTCGAGCAGTTGCGCAAGGCTCGCCTCGTTCAACTGGTCCCGCAGGTGGAAGGCGGTGACATAGGCGTCTGGAAAGGCGCGGTGGATGGGCAGGCCGCGTTCATGCTCCAGCCCATCGGGCTTGCGCCAGTAGCGCAGCACCTGGTTGGAGAAGCTGGGGCTGTCCGGCCACAGGCGCAGCGCGCATTTCCAGGTGCAGATCCAGTCGGCCGAACGGGTAAAGGCGGGCGTGCAATATTGCTGCTCGAAATCGGCGCGGTGCGCGGCAAGCGCCAGGCGGCGCGGCCAGGGATCGAGCACTTGGCGCGCGACATCGTGCCACCAGGGCGCATCGGCGACCTGTTCGTCCAGGATATGATGAATCGCCTGGGTGATCGGCGGGATCGGGCGGCCGGGATTGACCAGGATGCTGCCACCCTCGCCATAAAGCTCCCAGCGGCCATCGGCGCCGAGCGCCACGTCCTGCCAGCCGACCTCGCACACGGCATGGGTGGGCGGGGCGGAGCCGGTGGTCTCCAGATCGATGACTCGGATGATGTCGGGCTGCTGGCGGGCGCGCATGCCCGCTATGTGGGCGCGCAAGGGCGGAAATGCGAGCCTTAATGGTCAACGCGTGCGCGATGGCCGCTGGCAGGCCTCAACGCCGCAGGTCGTGCGCCGCGAGGTGGCGGTCGATGGTTGCGAGCAGCCGGTCGAGGCCGGCCTGGTCCGCGGCTTCTGCACGAATGGTGAGCGCGGCCTGGGTGTTGGAGGCGCGGAGCAGCCACCAGCCGTCGGGCGTCGTCACGCGGGCGCCGTCGGTGCGATCCACCCGTGCGCCCTCCGCGACGATCGCGTCGACAATGGCATCGGCAACCGCGAACTTGCGGGCCTCCTCGACCGGTAACCGCAATTCGGGGGTGGCCACGCGCACCGGCATCGCGTCGCGCAGCGCGTCCAGCGAGCCGCCGGACAGATGAATGGCGCGGATCAGGCGAATCGCGGCGTAATGCGCATCGTCAAAGCCGTACCAATCCCGCGCAAAGAACAGATGGCCCGACATCTCGCCGCCCAGCGGCGCGCCGGTCCGCGCCATCGCGACCTTCATCAGGCTGTGGCCGGTGGGGGCCATGACCGGCCGGCCGCCCAGTTCGGCGATGCGGTCGAACAGGGTCTGGCTGGCCTTCACGTCGGCGACGATCGGCGCGCCGGGATGTTCGGCAAGCGCCGGCACCGCGAGGATGGCGAGCAACTGGTCGCCCCACAGCACGCGACCCTGTCCGTCGACCGCGCCGATCCGGTCGCCATCGCCATCGAAAGCAAATCCGAAATCGAGCTTTTTGTCGATGACGAGTCGTTTCAGATCCGTAAGATTGGCTTCTTCGGTAGGATCGGGATGATGATTGGGAAAATTTCCGTCGACATCGGTGAAAAGCAGATGATGCTCACCGGGAAGAAGCCGCGCCAGCCGCTCGACCACCGGACCGGAGGCCCCGTTCCCCGCGTCCCAGCCGATGCGGAAGCACCCCCCGGCATATCCCGCCGTCAGACGGCTGAGATAGGCCTCGATGGTCGGCGTGTCCGTCACCGTCCCAACCCGCCCCTGATCCCAGCTTTGCGTCGCGGCGATCCGCGCGAGATCCTGAATGTCCTCGCCGTAAAAGGGATGATGCTGAAGCACCATCTTGAAGCCGTTGTCCTGGGCGGGATTGTGGCTGCCGGTTACCTGTATGGCGGCTTCCACTTCTAGCGTTGCCTCCGCATGGTACAGCATCGGGGTGGGCCCCATGCCAATGCGCACCACATCCACGCCCGACGCGGTCAGCCCGTCGACCAGCGCCGCCTCCAGCGCGGGCGAGGACAGGCGCCCGTCATAGCCGACCGCGACGCGGGCTCCCCCGGCGCGGCGCACCCGCGTGGCGAAGGCACGGCCGATCGCATAGGCGGCGCCCTCGTCCAGCGTCTGCCCCACGGTGCCACGGATGTCGTATTCGCGAAGCGCGGTGGGGTGGATCGGCTTGGTCATCTCGGGTCCGCAAAGGGGGCAGGGGTCAGCTACGCGCCTTGAGCAACAGGTCGCGTGCGGCGTTGATCCGGCGGGTCAGCTCTGCCGAGCCGCCGCGATCGGGATGGGTATCGGCCACCAGCCGGCGGTGCGCGGCGCGGATGGCATCCGGCCCGGCGGCCGCGTCCAGACCGAGCAGCGCCCGTGCCGCGGTTTCATCGCTCATGCTCGCGGCCTTGCGCTTCGGCTTGGGCTTGGCCAGGAAACGCCACGCCAGCCAGATCACCAGCGCGACGATGATCCATTTCATGCCGGGATCCACTTCACGCGGCCGCGTCCGGCGCATCGGCCTCGGGCAGTTGCAGCGCCGCCATCATCTCGCGCAGTTCCTGGCGCGCGGCGACATGGGCAAGGCCCATCTGGCCGAATTCCTTGGCATCGATCATGGTCAGGCCCGCCGGAAACATCTCGCGGTAGATGACCCGTTCGCCGAGGCCCGGGATGATGCGGAAGCCGACCCGCTTGGCGAGCTGCGTCAACGCATCCGACACGCGGCGCATGTTGCGCGCCTCGATATGTTGCAGGCGGTTGCGCAGCACGACCCAGTCGATGGTGGTGCCGTCCTGCCGTGCGCGCTGCTTGCGCGCGTCCCAGATCAATTCGGAATAGAAGGAGGGGCGGGTCACCTGAAAGGTTTCGGGATGGACCTGCCCGATCAGGTCGAAATCGACAAAGCTGTCGTTCATCGGCGTGACCAGCGTGTTGGACAGGGCCGCCGCGGTGCGCGCGAACGGATCGTCGCGGCCGGGCGTGTCGACGATCAGGAAATCGGCATCCTGGCACAGCCGGAACCAGGTTTCCTCGAACCCTTCCTCGGTCTGGCTGCTGTGCGTCGCATGTTTGGGCATGGGCAGCGCGATGCCGCTGCGCCGGATGGTTTCGGCGCGATTGTCCAGATAGCGGCCGACGGTGCGCTGGCGATGATCGAGGTCGAAGCACGCGACGCGGGCGCCCTTTGCGGCAAGCGCGATCGCGACATGGACCGCGGTGGTCGACTTGCCGGTTCCGCCCTTTTCATTGGCGAAGACGATGACATGGGTATGCGGGGGCCGCTCGGGCAACTCGTCGCTTCCTTATTGATCCCTGTTGCCACCCTACATAGAAGCCCCCGGCCTGGGGAACGAGGGGTAAAATCAGTGCAAGTCATTCGCGAACGGGACGCGCTTGCCGCAGCCGTGGCGGAATATCGGTCGGAGGGCTCCCGCGTCGTGCTGGTGCCCACCATGGGGGCCCTGCATGCGGGACATGTCTCGCTGATCGAGGCGGCCAAGCGGCCGGGCACGAAGGTCGTCGCGTCGATCTTCGTCAATCCGCGCCAGTTCGGCCCGAACGAGGATCTGGGCCGCTATCCCCGGCGTGAGATGGCCGACATCCGCATGCTGACCGAGGCGGGCTGCGATGCGGTATGGATGCCCAGCGTCGACACCATGTATCCGGACGGGTTCGCCACCACGATCCACGTCTCGGGTGTGTCGGAAGGCTTCGACGGCGCGGCGCGGCCCGGCCATTTCGACGGCGTGGCGACCGTGGTCACCAAGCTGTTCAACCAGGTGCGCCCGGATGCGGCCTATTTCGGCGAAAAGGATTTCCAGCAGATCGCGGTCATCCGCCGCATGGTCGCGGACCTGGACATGGGCATCGAGATCGTCGGCGTACCGACCCAGCGCGAGGATGACGGGCTCGCCTTGTCGTCGCGCAACATCTATCTGGATGCGGACGAGCGTGCCAAGGCGGTGGCGCTGCCCCGCGCACTGGGGGTCGCCGCCCGTGCGATCGCGCGCGGCGAGGATGTCGTCGCGGTGCTGGACGATGCGCGCACCACGCTCGCCGCCGCGGGCTTCGAGGTGGATTATGTCGCGCTGGCCGATGCCGAGACGCTGGCGGTCGAGCCGGCGGCGGATCGGCCCCGGCGCCTGCTGGCGGCGGCGCGCATGGGCAGCACCCGGCTGATCGACAACGTGCCTGTCGATCAGGGTTAACACGTTAACCAGATATCGACCGAATCGGCCCCAAACCCTGTCCATCGAACGAATCGACCGAACGCACCGGTTGCGTAGATGGGCAGGAATTTTCGTCATGATGGCAAATGGGGTGGAACAGGGGGTGCGCGACGGTGTCGCGCTGTATGATCGCGGGGTCGCCTGCTCGACGGGATCGGGCGGCACGCTGCTCGACCTGGTCGAAGCGCATAAATGGTTCAATCTGGCGGCGATCAGCGGCTTCGTGCCGGCGCAGGTCGCGCGCGCCGAAATCGCGATGGACATGAGTGCCCGTGAAATCGCCGAAGCGCAGCGCAAGGCGCGCGCCTGGCTGACGGGAAGTGCGCGGGCGCACTGAGGCGCCGTCGCGCCGGAATGCAGGGCCCCCCAGCGGGGGTGCGATGATCGACGGATCATCGGGTGCAATCGCATCCGGCGGGCTGGAAGGGCTCAGCAGGGGATAAGCCCTGCGCCGCCGCGCCTCAGGCCAGGCAATCGACGTGGCTTGGACCACAGTGTCGCGGTGTGGAACGCCATGTTCGATATTGGCGGCTGTTCTGGCGTCCCACTCTTGGCGATGGCTATGTTGTTGATATAGCTAAGCAAACGCAAGCTATTACCGATGCAGGCGGTACATAAACCGTCACGTCGAATGTTCGCGACGTGTGTTTAAACGGACACAGACCCGACAGCCACGCTGCTCAGACCAATGGCCAAATGTTAAGAAAATCATGAGCTTAGCTAACGCCAAGCACCGTGGTGTAAAGTTGTTTACAATCACGATCATGGTAATCGAATAATACTTATATTAATTTCTCAAATCCGTCTTGCGGCCGTTTCGGCTCTAAGATAGTCGATGCGATCACGGCCATGCGGGGCCGAGATGCCATTGCCGGCGCAAGACCGGCAGATGGTCGGGGCGAGATTTGGAGGGGTTGCATGACGGGTCGCGGTTTGCGTGACGCTCGCGTTGGGCGTCGGGTGTTGCATGTTGGTGTATCGACTCTGGCGTTGCTGCTCGCATCGCAGCCGGCTTGGGGTCAGGCGGGCGATGTCGACGCAGGCAAGCCTGCAGGTGCGGGATCGCAGGGCACCATTTCGGGCACGCCAGCCGCCAGCGACGGCACGGCGCCGACTGCGCCGGGGCAGGCCGGGAACACCACCGGGACTGCGGGCAGTTCGGAGGAAGCGTCGGTCACACCGCCCGAGACCGAGCGCGACGAGATCGTCGTCACTGGCGTGCGCCAGAGCCTGGCGAACGCGCAGAACATCAAGCGCAATGCTGACACCGTGGTCGACGCGATCACGGCCGAGGATATTGGCGCCCTGCCGGACCGTTCGGTCAACGAGGCGCTGCAGCGTGTGGCGGGCGTTGCGATCACCCGCTTCGCCGCCGCCACCGACACCGCGCACTTCTCCGTCGAAGGATCGGGCGTCACCATCCGCGGGCTGTCCTACGTTCGTGGCGAGTTCAACGGTCGCGACAGCTTCGGCGTCAGCGGCGGTCGCGAGATCGGCTTCAACGACGTGCCGACCGAACTCGTCGGATCGGTCGAGGTCTTCAAGAACCTGACCGCCGACATGATCGAGGGTGGCATTTCGGGTACGGTCAACATCAATACCCGCAAGCCGTTCGATACCAAGGAAACGCTGATCTATCTGTCGGGCAGCGTGAACTATGGCGACTATAACGGACGCAGCGAGCCGGCGGTGGTCGGGCTGTTTTCAAAGCAGTGGGATATCGCCAGCGGCGGCCGTTTCGGCATCATGGCCAGCGGCAGCTATAACCGTCAGCGCAGCCGGTCGGACTCGGTCTTCTATTCCGCGTTCCTCCCGCGCTTCAACGACGACCGGAACGGCAATGGCGTGCAGGACGCCGGCGAAGGCCGCATCCTGAATCCCGGCACGCGGTATCAGTCGACGCTGTGGGACCGCTATCCGGTACCGGCGGGCCGCGATTTCGTGTACGTGCCGCTGGGTGCCGGCATGCGCTCGCAGGAATTCGACCGCAAGCGCGTCGGGTATTCGGCGGCAGCGCAATATGAGAATGCGCCTGGCAACCTGTTGGTCACCGCCCAGTTCCTCCGTGCGGAGTCCGCGCAGACCTGGCTCGACCGCACCGTAGAGCCGAACGTCTATTATGGCGATGCGAACCAGATCTTCCCGCAAGGCTACAACCCGTTCGGGCCGGCCACCGGACAGAGCTTCACCCAGCCGACCTATAATGACGACGGTCAGTTTACCAGCGGCACCCTGATCCGTCAGGGCGGCGGGCAATACACCACGCTCGGCAACCGCTATTTCAAAACCGACGGGTTTACGCAGGACCAGTCGCTGAATATCAAGTTCGACCCGACCGATCGCCTGCACCTGAACTTGGACGGGCAGTATGTCTATTCGAAGGCGCGCGATTCGGACGATGTTGTCGAATTGGCGACGTTCAGCGGTGTGAGGATCGACGGACGCGGCGATGTACCGCAGATCACGGTGGTCCCGCCGAACAATCAGGCGATCGGCCCGTATTTCGCGTCCCAGACCAACACCTTTATCCGCGACGCGATGAACAACCGCACGCACAGCGACGGCGACGAATGGGCGTTCCGTGCCGACGCGCAATATGACGTGTCGGAAGATTCGTTCCTGCGCAAAGTGCGTGTTGGTGGCCGCTATTCGACCCGCGACCAGACGGTGAAAGCCAACGACTACAACAATTGGGGTGCGGTATCGGACACCTGGACCTCCAGTACGGCAACTGTAGCCAAGTATGTCGACAGTATGGCGCCGGTGAACTTCTCCGACTTTTATCGCGGACAGGCAGTGCAGCCGCCGACGGTCTGGGGGATCAAGGACGGTATCCTGACCGATCATGAAGCGCTGACCAACCTGCTGCGCACCGCGACAAAGGCGTCGGGCGGCGGTTACACCCCGCTCGAGGATCGCGGCGCGAACCTGATCGACGGTTATTTCCGGCCGAATGAAGTTTATCGCATTACCGAAAAAACCTATTCGGGCTACGCCCGTGTCGACTTCGGAGTCGACAATATCGGCGGCGGCGACGCAAATCTTTCGGGTAACGTGGGCGTGCGGTTCGTCCATACCGAGGACCAATCCTTCGGCGGCACCAGCTTTCCGAACATCGCCAACACGCTTGGCGGCTTTGCGACGGTCGCCCAATTCTGCGCCAGCCCGAACACGACGAACACCGTTCGGCCGATCTGTACCGTGTCGCCGGCACAGCAGCAGGCGATCGTGGCTTTCTCGAACAACGGCTCGGAAACGAACGTCGCCACGCAGAAGTTCGACAAGTGGCTGCCAAGCCTGAACGTCAAGTTCCAGCCGAACGGACAGTTGCTGTTCCGCCTGGCGGCATCAAAGGCGATTTCGCGTCCCGGCTTTACCGATCTCCGCAACTTCGTCGGTCTGGCCCCGTCGACGGCAAATACGACCGGCATCTATGGTTTCAGCGCCAATTCGCGGAACCCGTTCCTGCGGCCGATCGATGCCAAGCAGGTGGACCTGACCGCCGAATGGTATTTCGCCAAGGTCGGGTCGCTGACCGGCGCGGTCTTCTACAAGCAATTGTCTAACATCATCCTCGACAATTTCGGATATAGCCGCAGCTTCACGAACAACGGCCAGACCTTTGCAGCGACGATCAACGGTCCGGTCAACGTGCCCGGCAATGCCAACATCAAGGGTGCCGAGCTGTCGTACCAGCAGACCTATGACTTCTTGCCTGGTGCGTTGCGCGGGCTGGGGACGCAGGCGACGTTCACCTATATCGAGCCGGGCAAGATCCCGAACGCGGTACCGGACAACCGGCCCGAGGACGGCAATCGTCCGCCGCTCGACGTGGCGGGGCTGTACGACAACTTGCCGCTGGCGCAGTTGTCGAAATACAACTTCAACGTCTCGGCTTTTTATGATCTGGCCGGGATCTATGCCCGCGTCGCCTATAGCTGGCGGTCGAAATATCTGCTGACCAATCGTGACTGCTGCTTCCCGTTCTTGCCAGTCTATGCCTTGGGTGTCGGCCAGTTGGACGGATCGCTGATCTATACGGTCAACCGCAACTTCAAGATCGGCCTGCAGGTCCAGAACCTGCTGGATACGACCACCAAGACGACCTTTGTCCTCAACCGCGAAGGCCTGGAAGCACCGCGCACCTACTTCAAGAGCGACCGCCAATATCAGATGACGGTTCGCTTGACACTCTGACGATCGAAGAAAACATCAAGACGTTCGGGGCGGCGCGATCATCTCGCGCCGCCCCGAATGCGTTTGGCGGGCGTGGCTTTTCGAAGGGACATGGCGTTGCCGCGCGCACGAGCGGGGCTCGTCACGCGATCGCCGGATTATTGATTTGGAAGCTGGCGCACCCGACAGGATTGTGTGTGTGGCACCAAACCCTCCTCAAAATATTGATAATGATGGCTTTAACCACGATCGCGTAACACGATTGTGTAGCATGGAAGAGTAATAGAGAGACTGGCAATGGGAGGGATTTTCCCTCGCGTCGGCTCATAGCACTGCCACGGAGCAAGCCGACCTTTGACATACCGTGACCTAGCGGGCGGGCCGGTTCGGCGTCGAAAATCAGTTCTTGACTGGCGGAAAGGCCATCTCCGCATAGTGATAGGTCCGAACCATACGGCTGTGAAGCGCCCGGTCCCTGCCGGCCTCATCGATCGGGAGATCCTTGAGCGTAAGGAGATAGCAAAGAGCCTCAAGCGCCGCAGTGGACGCCATCAGGTCGGCAACCTCTTCTCCGTCGCTACCTTCAATGTAGCTGTGAGCTTCCTGACCGCGTAATCGCATAGCTCGGACTAGCGTCGATACGATGTTGCGACCGCTCGGCAAGGGCTCGAAGGCTTTCGTGCCGAAGACTGTAACGACCGAGCCGACGAGCCGCAGAAACCGCGCTTCATTGCTTTCTCGCTTGATCGACCGCAGCGAACCGGCAATTCGACGACCGAGATCACGACAACCTTGTGCCTGCGCGGCTTCCTCTGCCGCCTTTAGGATGACGGCCAATTGTTTGTCATCGAGTGCACGCTCGGCCCGCCCACCCGGTATGGCCTCCAGCCAACGACATGCCATCAGCAGTCTTTGGCCGGAAACCTGCCTGACTAGCCCTAGCGACCCCATCATAAGCGCAGTCGCTTTGGCCCAATCGTCATCCCGCGACAGCCAAGCTCGCAGACAGCCTTTCAGTGCAACGAGGTCGGCAGCCTTATAGGCCATAAAGAAGCTGTTGCGGACATGGAGATCGTGTTTCTCAACCTCGGCTGGCTTCCAGAGATATACAACGCTGTAGTTCTCATCGGTGTGCTTATCCTCTTCGATCGCGGCCAGCCATTCGGCATGGCTTTGCGGCGAAATCGTTATGTCTTTAGGGGTAAGCTGCAAACCGGCTCCTGCCGAGAAAAACTGAAGCAAGCTGTGCACCGGATCGAGATAAGTCTTCAATGTTCTCGGCTCCTCAAACTCAATCTCGAAAAGGGGTTCCCAATCGTTGGTGCCGAACTCGAACGATCCGCTAAGTGAATACCAGCATTTGAAGACCATCCCCGCCACCGTCACCTCGAACAATGGGTCAGATGCTGCTTTTGGGGGAAAGCGCCGTCCCTGCGCAGCCCGCAAACGCTCCCGATTATACAGCAGCGCCTTAGCGTGCGGCACGCGGAACATAACACTCCGGATCGGATTTGCTGGCTGCCAAGGCTTATGGCCAGATACCACCGTATTCGCGCTAATCTCCGCAAAATAGGTCGTTGCCTGTGGTTCCCAGAGGTAGCTTGAACGACCCGGACCGCTGGCAACCGTGTCGAGCATCGAAACGACCAGATTATCTTCCAGCCTCAGGTAAACCGGCGCTCCTTCCTCCAGATGAAAGAACTCTTCATAATCAAAAAGCTTTACCCCCATGCTGTCCGGATCACAGCAAAACACGCCGGTAGGCCGCCGGCCATCGGTCAGTTGCTGGCAATGATAACGGCGCCCCGGCTCTAGCTTGGTTGACATACCTCCTTATATGGCCGCTCCAGGCATGCGAAGCCACCTGAACTACGCCGGAACTCATGGATGGGGTCCTGAGCGTGCGACCGAGCATCACTGTGGTTAGAAACGGATACGCGAGGTGCTGCGACATTAGTCCGCTGCGCCGGCCACGGAGCCTTCACAGACGCGGAACGTGTCGCTCTTCCAGATCCACCGGCTCTCCATTATGTTGCTAGAAATGGGGGAGCAATGCTGGACTTCATAGTGAACAATTGGCTGACGATTGTGGGCCTGCTGATCGGCGGTCTCATCAGTTGGCTCATAACCTGGATTTACTTCAAAAAGGGGGAGAGGACCAAGGCGTTGTCCTACACCACCAGCGACGTCGCGGTGGTTTGGCCCGAGAACCCCGACGAGGACGACGCCCTCAAGATCACCTATCATGGTCGCGAGGTGCCGCGCGTCACGAGCACCACTATCGCGATATGGAACAGCGGCACCGAGACGATCGACGGGGATGACATATTGGCCGACGAACCGCTTACCCTGCACATGGCGGACGGCGTACAAATACTGCGCGTTCAGGTGCTCGAACGGACCCGCGACATCATCATCGGCGACATCCCGGGTATCGACTCACACAAGGCCATCGTCCGCTTCCGCTATCTTGATGCGAAAGACGGAGCGGCGTTCGAGGTTTTGCATACCGGTGGATTGGACGCACTTACTGTGAGCGGCGCCATCAAAGGCATTCCGCAGGGTGTAAAGCCGCTTGACCGCGAGCATTTCGACCGATGGATGATACGCTTCTTCCGCTTCGTTCTTGCGCCCATGTTTCTTATCATTCTGATCCCGATGCTCGCCCTCCCTGCCGTGGGTGCCTACCATGCGCTCAGCAAGCCGTGGCCTGCGAACATCATATCTGCCGGCTCATACCTCCTCCTATATGTGCTGCTGATTTACGCAGCGCGCTCTGGTTGGAAGATGGACTCTGAAACAGGTCCACAGCGCATCAGCGGTGTTCCTGATAAATTGGCGGCCAAGCTGGGCAGGCGCATCATGTTAATGGGATCACGCCATCTGCCAGATAATCGGATGGCAACCTGTCCAAAAGAAATAAAGCATCCATGAACGATGACGAGGCGGGTCGATAATGAACCAATTTTCTTATTGACCTCCTGAGTGGCCGCCGGGCACCTTGACCGTCTTCTGTGGTGGCCCCGGAGGGCGGTCGAGTGCCTATAAACTTGTTCGTTGATACGAATGTTTTACTCTCTTTTTACGCCTTTACGAGTGATGACATCGAGCAGCTTAGGAAGCTCGAGGGCCTTATAGAGAACGGCACTCTTAAGCTGTATGTTTCTCGCCAGGTGGCAGATGAATTCGCCCGAAACCGGGAGACTAAGCTGGCGAAGTCCATTGATGACTTCGCGGCCAAGGGATCAATGGCTCTTCCCCGCTTCCTTGCTGACACCGAGGAAGGCGATGCCTACAGTAAGGCGGTTCAAGAACTCGATAAAGCACGTAACACCCTCGTGCAGAAGGCGAAGGCAAGCGCAGCCGAAAACTCCTTTGCCGTTGATGAACTCGTCCACAGCTTGATCGAGAAAGCGGGCGTGGGGGAGGTCACCCAGGAAATGATTGAACGGGCGCGACTGCGACGCGACGTTGGAAATCCACCGGGCAAAGACAAATCTTTAGGCGATCAGATTAACTGGGAATATCTGCTGGAATGTGTAGACGACGGCGTCGATCTGCACGTCGTGTCAATAGACGGCGACTACAAGTCTGCCCTCAAGAATGGCAAGCCACATCAATTCCTCATTGATGAGTGGAAGAAGCACAAGAATGCAGAACTCTATCTTCACAAGGAACTTAAGCCATTCCTGAACAGGCAGTTCGAGATCATCAAGCTGGAAGTCGACAAGGAAAAGGCTGCGGCTATCAACAGGCTCATCGAGAGTGGCAGTTTCGCTATGACACACCTCGCCGTCAGTCAACTACAGCCGTTCTCAGATGCTCTCACAGCCAATGATGCTGGCAAGCTGGTGCGCGGTGGATTGGATAACGACCAGGTGCGATGGATTGCCGGGGACAGTGACGTGAGGGCATTCTACACCAGTTTGCTCGACAGGTTCACCGGTCAATTGGACTTTGGCCTAGAGGCCGACGCGGATGATGCGTTCCGCGCCAAGCCTATTCCCGATCTTTCCGACGAAGACATCGACGAGATCGTCGCTAAGCTGTGACTGAACAAGTTATTCTCGCGCTATAGATTGATAGCACGGTGAAAGATTTTGGAGAAAAGAAGATCGGCCGAAAGTCGGTTTGGCCGAGCTTGGGCGCGTTTTTCGATCAACCCGCATGGAAGTGTTGCTGGCGGAGCAGCGCGATGTGACGGACCTGTGACGCGAGGTGCGCGACAGCGTACGGGCGGCGTTCCATGAGCATGATTACGGCAGGTAGCTGCCGCGCTGGTAGGCGACGCTGATCTCCAATGGCCCAATTCGCTCGTCTAGCGAGCAAGCCGCCTTCGCTGATGAACAGGAGATCACCGACCGCACGAGCTTGCTGGCCAGTCGGAATGTCGGCATCGTTCAAAATCTGTTTCAGGCTGTCATCTTCCCGAAGCAGCGCACGAGACACGTTGTTCCCGATGCGAGTAAATTGGTCGAGAGCCTTCTCGCCACGAGGCGGAAAGCTATGCAGCTGTTTTTAGGTGATATTCGCCAATTTTGGCGCACCCGACAGGATCATAACTAGGTGATCGTAGGTGTTCGCGCGTGTCTGTCGCTCTCGACGCGTTCCCTATAGATTCGTGGTTCCCGTTTCTGATATGTTCGTTGACGTTCGTATGTAACCGCGCGATGGTGTGGGAACAGATGAGGGAGCGTTAATGGGCAAGCTGACTGCGCTGTCGGTCAAGAACGCAAGGCCGGGGCGTCATGGTGATGGCCTCGGGCTATACCTGCTGGTGAAGCCGACTGGCGCCAGATCATGGCTACTTCGCGTCCAAATGCACGGCAAGCGCCGCGACATCGGATTGGGTTCGATCGCCGCCCTCACGCTCGCTGAGGCGCGCGAGAAAGCTGCGGAACTGCGCAAGCATGCGCTCAATGGCCGCGACCCTATCGCCGAGCGTGATCGTGACCGCAGGCCTACTCCCACGTTCCGAGATGCCACGACGGCCGCCCACCAGGCGTTGAAGGAAGGATGGGTGGAAAAGAATGCCGCCGCGTTTCTCGCCTCGCTGGAGACCTACGCATACCCATCGCTAGGCAACCTGAAGGTGGACACCATCGACGCCGGTCATATTCGCGACATGCTGGCCCCTATCTGGACCAAGAAGCCCGAGCTGGCACGCAAGGTGCGCATGAGGGTAGGGCAGGTGCTCAACTTCAGTCGATCGAAGGGCTGGCGAACCACTGAAGCACCTGGCCGATCGGTAACGGTCGGATTGCCGAAGCAACCCACCGGCAAGAACTTCAAGGCGATGCCATACGGCGACGTTCCAGCCTTCATGGAAACACTGGTGGGCAAAGCGCATACCGCCGGTCGGGCGGCGCTACGCTTCCAAATGCTGACGGCTGCGCGTCCCGGGGAGGTGCGATTTGCACGCTGGGGGCAGATCGACTTCGCGAAACGCCAGTGGGACCGCCCGGCGGAGATGATGAAGACAGGTGTGGCACATAGCATCACGCTCAACCCTGCCGCAGTAGCGCTGCTCGAAACAGTCCAAGGCGGTCGCACGTCAAAGCCGGACGATCTCATATTCCCTGGGCGGACCGGCGAAGCAATGTCCGACATGACGCTCAAGAAGGTGCTGACTGACGCGAAGCAGCCCTATGACGCGCACGGATTTCGCAGTTCATTCCGTGATTGGGCCGCGGAGAAGATGCACCACATCCCTGATCCCGTCGCTGAAGCAGCATTGGCGCATGCCGTGCCTGACAAAGTGATCCGCGCGTACAAGCGCACAAAGTTTATCGAGATGCGACGTGAGCTACTGGATGCTTGGGGAGCGCATTGCACACCGCTGCCGCAGAAGGAAGGCTGATGCGAACAACGTTGGGCGACCTTCTTGCCGATATATCAGTCGAGAAGGAGAGGATTTTATCCCTTGACGGGGGCGAGGAGCAGCAGGTCGCCGCCGCGGATCTCCTCCGCAAGTCGATGTTCTTCATTCATAAACTGCTTGGTGTTGAAGTTCTACAGGCTGCATTGGGTTCTGTTGATGAAAATGACCCTGAAGCCGTTTTGAAAGTTGCGGCAGCACGGATTTCGATATTCGCAGGGCTGTTTTACCAGATACCTGAAGATGCAGCCTCTCCGATGAAGGTTGTAGAAGAGGCAGCTGCAATATCGAATGGCGATGCGCCGCAGATGTTTGCTAAATTCAGCGATACTAAAGTCAAGGACCGCGTCATTCGAGCCAAATTTCGGGCACATGTATGGGCCGCCTATCTCAAGGCGTCGGGTATGCCGGCAATGCAGGCCGAGCGCAGAGTCGAAGATGCTTTCGGCTACCCTTGGGAGACGATCCGAAAAGGGTGGACGCGCGATGTGGGCGCAGCGCTTGATGAAGTCTATCGCTCCTTTGCATTGAACTTGGCGAAGGTGACTGGTGCTGCGGGTCGGCCGAATTGGGAGCAAGCCGAGATCGCCCATCAGCGCACGATCGATACCCATGCCACCAATGACATGTTGGATTGGGAGATAGCGCTACGATTGGATGGGCAGCGCTTTATCCGAGCCCTGAATGCGAATGCGAAGCGCCGCTGATGCCCCGGACAAAACCCCGCAACTTTGTCCGCACAGAACCGCGCAATCATGTCCGGAGACTGCGCGGATAGGGTGATTACTAGGGCTGTTGCCGCCGGTGTTCGAAACCGTTCGCCGGCATCCATTAGGAGGCAACGGACATGGACGAACGCTTCTTCTCGATCTCTCAAGCGCGTGCGGATCTTGGCAACATCGGTCGCACCAAGCTCTACGAACTCGTGAACGATAAGCGGCTTGAGCTGGTGAAGCTGGATAGTCGATCGATGATTACTGGCCGCAGCATCAGCAAGCTCAAGCGTGAGCTGCTCGACCAGGTCGCAGCGTGATCAACCGTGATCGCAGCAGCGGCAGGCAGCCGTAAAATGCGAAAGGCCGGCGCGCCAACGCCGGCCCTCACAAAACACATCAACAGCAGCACCAGCGAAGATAGCAGCACTAATCTTCGTCTTCAATTCCTGATCGCACGGTTCGGCCTGAACGCCGTTCGTGCGCCGCTGGTTGCTGCCCTCATCTGGGGGGCGAACAATGGATAAGGTCAACTCTAAGGCGCAGATGATGCGTATCATCGCGCAAGTAGAGCAGGAGCTTCCGGCCGATTGGACTGGCCCAGGTGTCTGGTCCGACGTCTTTCACGAAATTACCAATGTCATCGTAGATCTGCGCGCCCATTTCGATCGGTCGCGCTATGTGGCCCTCTTGTCGACGGCAGCGATGGCGCTGCGTCAGTACAAGGCAGAGAAGGCCGCCTTCACCGAACTGCAGCAAGCGGAGATCGAACGCGCTCCTGCCGCTTCGCCTTACATCTGGATCCATGATGCCCCCGGTGACGGCTGGGACGTCGATGTACCCGGGGCGGATAACCCAGACGTGCAGGAGCGCTGGTTCCAAGCCCGCTGCGACGCTCAAATGTTCGCAGCTGGACTGGCTGCGGGTCGCGGTTGGACCATCGTGGACGACAGCACGATGCGAACCGACGACGAGGAGGAAAAGGCAGAGCGGGCCGCCCAAGCAGCAGAAGAGTTCCTCAAGGGCCTCAACAAGCGTGGAGGGGCCGACAATGTTTGACACGTCCGCAGCCGCATACGCACGTCTTGCGCCAGTCAGCGGCTTTTACCGCTCGATTGTCCTGAAGACGCTTTTCGACAATCCGAATGGCCTCACGGTCGATGAGGTGTGCGAACTGGCCGGCTATCCGCGGTACAGCCTTCAACCCAGATTCAGCGAATTGCTCCGCAAGGGTGCGATCCGTGACACCGGGCGGCGCCGGCAGAATCGCAGCGGCGCTTATGCGGCTGTCTGGTGCGCCACAGCCCTGGACCCGCAGGAGGCGCAGGCATGACCGGGACCAACATCAACATGCGCAGCGAGCGCATGCCGATCGGTGACGGCTACTCGGTCACCTTCTCCTTCGCATCGGGCAAGCTCGAGGCGGACTGGCAGCCGAAGGTCCCCTATGGGCGGAAGGGCCGCAAGTACCTGCCCGCCTATCGCCGGGCACGGGATGAGTTCATCCGCCGCATGGCCCGTCGCACCGGGCTCAACATCATGGTGGTGGACCTATGAGCGCGATCGTCATCAGCATGGCTGATCGTCAGCCCCAAGAAGTGCAGCGTCGCGCCATCGCGGCAGTCGCGCTTCAGCGAACCCGTGACCAGAGGCGCCCCACCCTTGATGAGATACTGGGCGTCAGCGCCCAGGATCGCACGACGGGCCTGGACAGCCTCGACGCGTGGTACCGGGCGCAACCGGTTCCCAAGGGGAAGTGTGGGCCGAAGCTGCACCTCACCCCGGACGAACGTCGCTTATATCGCATCCCTGCAACGGCTGCGCTGGTCGACTTACGCGGCATGGGTCCGGAAACCGACGGTTGGGCCGTCTGCGTCTTTCCCGTCCTGCAGGGCTATGTCGTGGGGTTGAAGGCACCCCACGGCGGTGGCGGTGTCGGGGTGTTCTTCCGCAAGTCGTACAAGGCATCGGACTACGCCAATCGTCTGTCGGTTGAGCATGGCCTGCCGATCGTGGAGCGATACGCATGACGGGCCGCATGAACAGCGACGATCTGTCGCGCATCGTATCGGGCATCCGGGACCGCTTCCCACTGTCCGGCGTCGCTTCGAAGGCGGGCGTAAAGCTCCAGCGCGCGGGCCGCGAGTGGAAAGCATGCTGCCCGTTCCACCCCGACCGCTCGCCGTCCTTCACGATCTATGCGGATGATCGCCGGGCGCATTGCTTCGGCTGCGGCTGGTCGGGCGATGTGCTCGACTTCGTGCAGCAGGCTTACCGTGTGAAGCTGCCTGGCGCGATCGAGATGCTGGACGGCGGCGCGCTGCGTGAGCTGGAGCAGCAGCGGGCTCCAGCCAAGCCAAAGACGGACATGCGCCCCGTGGCACAGCGAATCGTCAATGGTTCGGTGCCGGTCGCCGGTACGCCAGCCGAGGCGTATCTACGGTGGCGCGGGATCACCATGGACCTGCCGCACACCTTGCGGTTCGCTCGTCTGGCGCCGCCCAAGATTGACGGCAATGGCTTGCTTGCGGCCAATGGCTCGGCGCCTCTACCTACGCTGATTGCCATCGTCACCGATCCGGCTGGCGCCCTGGTCGGATTGCAGCGCACCTATCTGACGGAGGATGGGCGCAAGGCTGCGACCGTTCCGACCGCGACCGATCCTAAGCCGAAGGTGAAGTATAGCCTGGGCAACGTGGTCGGGGGCTCTATTCAGCTCGGTCCGCCCGCCGCCAGCATGCTGGTCACCGAAGGGCTGGAAGACGGTCTGACGCTCGCGCAGGCGCTTGGCCGCTCGGTGTGGGTCGCCGCCGGCACGTCCATGATGCCCCAGATGACTTTCGCGGACGTGACCCGCGCGATCGTGATTGGCGCTGATGGTGATCAGGCTGGTGACGTGGCGGCAGCGAAGGCGGCGGCGGCGTTCACTGCGCTCGGCCTGGCTACGCGGATCATGCGGCCGAATCCCCCATACAAGGACTTCAACGCTGAATTGATGGGGGTGCGCCCATGAACGCCGCAGCTTTCCAGGCGGCGTATCAGGACGCTCGCCCCTTCTCCCCTCTGCCGTTGGAGGATGACCAATCGGTTCGGTCCCATGGCTCCAGTCCATGGCCCAATCCAGATATGACCATCCTGACCGGCGGCCGCACCACACCGCCTGTCATGCCGACGGACATCTTCGGGTCGCTATGGCCGCTGATCCGCGATCTGGCAGCCGGTGCCGGTGCGCCTGTCGATTATGTCGCGGTGGGCGTCCTTGGCGTCGTGGCATCGCTGGTCGGGGCCAAGCGTCGCGTGCAGCCCTACGTCACCACGCCACAGTGGCAGGAGCCGTGCGTGTTGTGGGTGGCTCCGGTTGGCGATCCATCGTCCAACAAGTCGCCAGCGATCGACGCCGCGACCGGGCCCCTCCGGGGCATGGAAACGGAATTGGCGGAGCAGCACAAGGCGCGGCTGATCGGCTGGCAAACCGAGAGCGAGCGAGCGAAAGCCGAGCGCACCGAATGGCAGACACAGGTGAAAACGGCCACCAAGGAAGGCGTCGCCACCCCGTCGATGCCGACTGCCGCCATCGAGCCGGATGAGCCGCAGCGCCCGCGCCTGGTTGTGCAGGACGCCACACCAGAAGCGCTCGGTGAGATCCTGGCGGGCAATCCGAACGGCACGCTTCACCTGCGTGACGAGCTGGCCGCCTGGCTGATGAGCTTCGATCGGTATTCGCCTGGCGGCCGAGAATTCTGGTTAGAAGCGTACGGTGGTCGGCCGCACGTCATCGACCGCAAGAGCAACAAGGCAGGTCCTCTGTTCGTCCCGTTCAACGGCGTCACCGTCCTTGGGGGCATCCAGCCGGAGAAGCTGCGAGAGTGCCTGTTGAAGACCGCTGACGACGGTCTGGTCCCGCGCTTCCTGTGGGTCTGGCCCGATCCGATCCTGTACGAGCGTCCCCGGCAGATCGCCGACACGGATCAGCTTGAGCGCATATACCGGCGGCTTCAGCAACTCGACGCTCCGCGGCACGATGACGGACGGATAGACGCGAGGGTTCTGCTGCTGGCGGACGATGCGGCGGATGTGTTCGAAGCGTGGGTCCGAGACAATGATGCCGCCGTTCGTGAGGCATCGTCGCTCTACAAGGGCTTCGTGGGCAAGCTCCGCGGCATGGTGCTGCGCCTCGCACTGATCGTCGAATTGATGACCTGGGCGGCGAATGGGGGCCGGGAGCCTACGACGATCAGTGTAGCGACGCTCGTGTCCGTCCTCGGGTTCGTCGACGACTATGCCAAGCCATCTGCATTGCGCGTCTTTGGCGATGCCGCATTGCCGGAAGTGGAACGGAACGCCGCCGCTCTCGCCCGCTACATCCAGAAGCAGGGCGCGCAGCGGATCAACGCACGCGACATCCAGCGGAACAGCGGGATAGCGACCCTCAAGGTGGCTGCCGACGTCGAGGGCGCGACTGATTTGCTGGTGGAGGCGGGATGGCTGCGGTCGGCACCGGGGCGGCAGGGGGACATGCCTGGGAAAGCCCGCAAGGACTTCCTGGTCAACCCCGCAGTGCACGGGGTCGCCAATGGGTAGCTGGCGCGATGTAGCGGCGGCAGTCGCCCAGCGGCACGAACAAGGTGGCGTGCTTCCTGCGCCAGTGGAGAGCTTCGACCTGCCGGCCGATCTTGCCGCGTCGTTGCGAACGCTAGAGTTCATGCCTGCGCCGAGGAGGGTTGAGCAGCCAGAGAACTGGCGCGAGATCGTCCGGGACGCGCTGGCTATCGCTCGCAGCGGATGGGCAGCCAAGGCAATCGCCTTGGGGTGGTCCGCTAGCGACTTGTTCGGGATCAGCCCCCGAGACGATTGGGAGTTCTCTGGTCTGGCGGTGTGGCTGCGTGGCCGCGCGATCGTCGTCCTAGACGGCCGGTGCGCGATCGTGGCGGACGGCGACCGGCGCGCAGCATTCAACAGGAGCGGCATGGGGCACGGCACTCACCCGACGATCACCCCCGTCATGCTGTGGGAGTTCGGCCGGTGATGCTCAGCTCATTGACCTACGGGTTTCGTTCGTCGCGCTTCTTGATCTTAGGATACGCGTATAGCGCCACTGCGGTTAAGCCGATCGCATACCCGATCTGGCCAAGCGCCACAGCGACCGCCGCGACCACGAACGTCGTGAACAGGTATATCCGAGCACCGGTAAACATAGGCCATCGTATTCCCCCAGAAAGGGATTTGCGAACGGTAATGCCGTCGTTCGTCGCCACGTGGCCGACGCTATTGTCCCTATTGTCGCTATTGTCACGGGCTCCTGCGGTCGCACTGACCTACCCAGCCCTCGCGCGGCGTAGGCTAAAAAAGTCATCTATCTATCTATCTTGGGAATGGCCGATGGCGGCGGTGGCTGAGGGGTCGATCGCGACGGCATCCCCCTCTGACAATAGTGACGATAGCGACAATAGGGCCGCGTGGCATGCTCCGCGCACGGCTAACGACGCCACCCTATTTTGTGGATGGCGTCAGCCCACGAAGCGCTTGCACTTCTTCGCTGGTCAGGAACTTGACTGCATCACCTTCAACGAAACTAGCGCCCTGCGCCCGAGCCCAGACCCCGTCGTCAATGTAGCGGGCGTTCACCACTGCGTCCGCCTCGGCTGCACGGCCACGCTCCCAAAGTTCATTTTCCAACTTTGTCCGGGATGGGTTGCCACTCAGGAGCGTTGCTTTCCGAACATTGCGTTTCACGTGTTTGACGACTCGATAGGGTCGATCCGTGATGTCCTCGGTCGTGACCGGGACGCGGCTGGCCATGAGTGTTTCATAGGTGGTCGGCTGAGTTGGCGTCGGGTTGATGTTCTGAATTGTCGCGAGTGCGACCAGCACAGTTCCAATCATCTCGAATCTCTCCCCTTTGCAAACCCCTATCATCCGGCTGCCGTCTGGAAGTCCAGCGATCGCGTGGCCACTCAGCGCAGGACCAATCAAGCATGACCACATCCCGCAATCAGCCCGCAAAATCGGGGGCCGACACTCGATTTAAGCCCGGCAATCCTGGTAAGCCGAAAGGCACTCGCAGCCGCGCCACCATGGCTGCGGAAGCGCTGTTGAACGGCGAAGCGGAGAAGTTGACGCGCACGGCGATCGACAAGGCACTGGAGGGCGACATTGTGGCGCTGCGGCTCTGTCTCGAGCGCCTGGTCCCGCCCCGGAAGGACTCGCCAGTACGGATTGAGCTCCCGGAGATAGCGAACGCCGCCGACGTGGTCGGCGCATCCGCAGCAGTGCTTGCCGCAGTTGGCTCCGGCGAAGTGACACCGGAGGAAGCCGGCCGCGTGATGACCCTGCTGACCGCACATAAGAATATCGTCGAGATGGGCGACTTGGAACGGCGCATCGCGGCGCTGGAGGAGAAGAACTGATGCCGTCATTAGAAGCGAGATTGATGCGGGCCTCCCTTCAGGATCGTGCAGCATGAGACAGGCAGCCATGGCCAACAGGATAGGTCGCCTGGAGCAGGTCGCTGCCGGCGACCAAGTGCCGCTCTACATCCGCGCATGGCTCGGCGAAGATCTTACGCCTGAGCAGCATGCCATTGCCGATACCGAGTGGACGCGGGTTCAGGCCCTTCCCGCGGTCGACCTAGCGATCTTAGCCCCTGAAACGCGGGCGTGGTTAATTTCGAGGGAGATCGCGGCATGATGCTAAATCAACGATTGACCCGTCTGGAGGCATCGACCGGAAACAAGATGATGGGCGCCGAAGATCGCGGCTTCGCAATCGAGCGGTACGCTGCCGCACATCATCAATGCGGCTGCGCCTCCCCGAGCGCGATTTCGGTCGCCGCATACCGCCATGCCATCGAGACCGCCCAAAACCCGGTTAGCCAGCGGCTTCTCGCCTGTTGGCTGCCGGGAGATGAAGACCTGTAAGGAGACCAACTATGAACATGCATCGCCGCGTGGGCCGCTTGGAAGCATCAACCCTAGATCTTGCCCCGGCTGTCCGAGTGCTCCTCAAGAAAGCTGGGGAGCCTGATCCTATCGTTGAGCCGCCACTGAAGCTCAACGAGCAGCTACTTGTCGTGACGTTTGTTCCCGGCGTTGCGCCTAGCTGAAGATGCCAGCTAATCGCCCACCCATCCCATACGGGTATGAAGCGCGATAAATTCGGCCAAGGCGAATGATGTGCGTTCGGATGTCATAGTTCGAATGTCGGACAAGGTTTGGGGTCGGAACCACATCGATCGGCGCCTCGCAGGTTCATCTCGAGTGGGCATGAAGCGATCGAAGCGCATTGCCATATCTCCGCTTCGTGTGAAATGAAACGAGGCGAATCCATGGACGAGAAACTGGCGACGCTCCTCGGCCTCGCGAAAGTCCGATACCACTCGCTCAAAGCTATCGCGCTGATCATTTAAGGGGCCGGGTAGCGGCAGAAGGGCAGCGAACCGCGCAACCCGCTGGTCAAGGCGATAGGGCAGAGTTGTGTCTGCCTTATCGTATGCGGCAAGATCAGCGCATCTGACGACCGTATCGGCTAGGAGATATTCGACCTGCGCAAAGCTGTTAACTATCCCGCCACGGTCCGACATCATGCGATCGATTGCTCGCTTATGCTCACTGCCAAAGCCGCCAGCATCTTCGTCTTTTCGAACGGGGGTGTAGCCAAATGGTTGGCGATCCTCCTGATCCATCAACAGCCTCCAACGCATTTGCGTTCATTGGGTATAAGACCCCAATAGACCGCCTGATACCTGCCCCACCTTCGGGCTACAAGTGAACCCTGATCTTCAGGAGACGCTACATGCCCGCGCAGGTTCACGACAGCCAAGCCAAATTTAGGGTCAATGGCGCTCTTCTTCGTCTCGCGGAAGAGAAGGCGAACCGGCAAGGCATGTCACTGTCGGAATTCTTCCGATCGGCGGTTCGGCGCGAGATCGCCGCATGACTGGCATCGAATGCAAGGCAGATCGTCTGTTCGCGACGATTGGTTGCGCGCATGCTCTTGTCCGTCGAGTGAGCGCGGCATCCGACATGGACCATGCCGTTGTGCGTGATCGTTTTGCTAATCTCCCGACCTACATCGTCCCGCTACTAGATAGCCCGGTCGGGTGGCACATCATCGCCGACGCCATGGGTTTCTCATACTCCCCCGTGGTGCACTGATGGGCCTATTTTCTTTCGTCGGAAATCTTTTCGGCGCCGGCAGCCAAAAAAAGGCGGCTTCGAAAGCGACCCAGCAGATGGTCGACGCCTACAACCGCGGCATCGACATCCAGAACCAGCAGTACCAGCAGACCCGTTCTGACTATCTGCCCTACACGCAGGCCGGCAACGCCGCGATCGATCAGCTTTCCCAGCTCGTCACCGGCTACCGCGATGACCCGAGCGGCCTGACGGCGCGCATCAAGTCCGATCCCCTGTACGAGAGCCTGTACCGCAATGGCGAAGAGGCTCTATTGCAAAATGCGGCTGCGACCGGCGGGCTTCGTGGTGGCAATACACAGCGGGGCCTTGCCGACTTCGGCGCTGACACCCTTTCCACCGTCTATCAGCAGATCCTTGGCAACCTTGGCGGGGTCGCGGGCATGGGGCTGGGTGCTACCGGTTCTGTGGCAGGTTTTGGCGCGAACAACGCGGACAACGTTACCTCACTCGTCGGCAGCATCGGACAGGCGCGGGCGAACAACTCACTGGCGCGTGGGCGCATCAATGCGCAAAGTTGGCAAAGCGCCGGCAGCTTCCTGGACGACACGATCGGCAACGTCTTGGGCTTTATCGCACCCGGCATCAACGGAATCACCAAAGGCGGCACCTTGGCCACGAATGGAGCTGCACGGTCGGTAATCCAGTCGAACTCAAGCATCTTCTGAGGCAAAATTATGTGCTGCCCCACTATCATGTCAGCCCACCCGTGATGGCACTTTTTGGGGGGATCTCTCGCGGCGCCTTTGCCAGCGTGGCAGAAGTGTTTGCACATGACCGCGCTGTCAGTGACGCTGCAACTTTGTACGTCGTAGAAAATTCCGGCCTTTCTTTTGAAGAGGCTCGCCGCATGCTCGCGAACTTCGACGTGTCAGCACCTAACCTGTTACGCAGTCGCCAAGGCTGGGTCGTCTTGGCTGTTTTATTCGGTGCCGAAGTTGCACCATTGCCAACGGAGCATTGATTATGGAGCTTGATGGCTACATCGGTGCGCTAGGCCAGCTTCCCAGCTACGACCAACTGCGGATGAATGCGCTTGCCATTCGCGGCGAGCAGCAGCGTCAGATCGGCGAGAGCCAGCGCCAGCAGCTTTTTGCGCAGCAGGCTCCTATCGCGCTCCGTCAGCAGCAGGCTGAATTGGCCGAGCAAGAGGCGTTCAGGGCCGACATCA
Source organism: Sphingomonas sp. NY01 (assembly GCF_038809135.1). Classification (NCBI taxonomy): domain Bacteria; kingdom Pseudomonadati; phylum Pseudomonadota; class Alphaproteobacteria; order Sphingomonadales; family Sphingomonadaceae; genus Sphingomonas; species Sphingomonas sp. NY01. The sequence goes on from NZ_CP101722.1 coordinate 521,617, forward strand.
AGGCGCTAGGCGAGAACGCCACACCTGAGCAATACGCACGTCTGGCAGCCCGCTACCCGATGATGAAGGGTATCGCCACTGCGGCCGAGCAGCTTGGCGAACAGCAGCGCCGGCAGGTGGTCAGTGCGGCGGCGCAGATCAATCAGGCGCTGGCCAATAATCGTCCTGACCTTGCGAAAGCCATCGTGCAGCGTTCGATCGACGCGGACAAAGCCAGCGGCAACCCACCAGATCCGGAAGATCTCGAGCTTATCCGGATGATCGACAGCGGTAACCCCGAGCAGATCAAGGCGGCGAAGGGTGCCGCATACGCCATTGTAGCGTCCGCAAACCCCGATACCGCTGGCCGCAATCTTGGCGAGTATGGTGCGACGGGTGAACGCCGCGGTCAGGTCGTGGGCCGCTCGATAGGCCATTACGACGACGCTACCGGCGAGTTCGTCATCGATTACCGTGACCCCGAAGGCGTCGACTACATCAAGGTCCAGAACGGGGACGGCTCCGAGTCTCTTGTCGAAGTGGCGAAAGGAGGTGGTCAAGCGTCTGGCGGTGCCGGGGCTACTGGTGGAGGTGGCCCCGCAACGTCCGGGCGAACTGTTGGCGGATGGACACCGCGCAAGCGTAACGGCGGTGACAATGACGATCGCGCTGTCGATAGCAAGATAGCGGGCATGGCCGGCAAACTGGGAATATCGGCCACAACGCCTTTCCCTCCTGGCATGTCAAATGTGCAGATCGCGGAAGCATTGACGTTGTCAGAAGGCGGCCCAGGCTCATTAGCCGACCGCAACAACAATCCCGGTAATATTCGAGACCCAAAAACTGGCGCTTACCGAAAATTTCCTACGCGGCAGGCGGGTATTCAAGCAGCGGCAGCGCAGGTTGCTCGGAACCGTTCGCGCGGCCAGAACACAATCGCAACGATGGTTGAGGGGCTGCCGGCCAATGGTGGGTCGGGTCGTGGAAAGCTGCCGAACGAACGCCCGAACACCGGCCCCAAGGTTGTGTTCACATCAAAGCCGGGCACCAGCAACCCGGTCGATCAAGCTACCGTCGACTTCTATGCGGAGAAGATTGCGGCCGGTGGTGATCTGCCAGCATTGGGTTCCGGCAAGGAGGCAGCAGCGTGGCGACAGGCCATTTTGCGTAAAGCAGCCGCGATCCAATCGGGTCGCGGCCTTACCGGCGGAGATAGCAACCTCGCGCAAGCGGACGTTAAGGCGGCTCGCTCGGCCCTGTTGCAAGCCCAGAAGCAATATACCAGCATCGTTGGGTTCGAAGATACCTTCCAGCGCAACGTCGATCAGGTTCTGAAGCTCGCCCCGACCGGGGTTGCTGGCGGCGTGCCGGTGTTCAACCGCTGGATCCAGAGCGGCCGCAAGAACGTGAAAGGCGACCCGGCTGTGTCCGCATTCAATGTAGCCGTGAATACGGCCGCCAATGAATACGCCAAGCTGGCGTCTGGCGCGACCGGTGGTGCTATCACATCCGACAGTGCGCGCCATGAAGCCATGGAAATCCTGAACAACGCAATGACGCTGCCCCAGCTTCATGCTGCAATACGGCAGATGAAGATCGACGGGCATAACCGTGTAGTCGCATTAGACGGGCAAATTAGACGTCTGCGTAATGGCATTAGGGATGCTGGTAAGCCCGGAGGTGCGCAGTCAGACACCCGACAGCCGGCGCCGGCAGGTGGCCAGCTCGTCGGGACCTACAAGGGGAAGCCTGTATATCAGCTTCCGAATGGTAAGCGGTTGGTGGCTCGGTGATGCAGGGCTTTTCTGAACTTCCCGCTGATGCGCAGATCGATCCGATTCCTGAAGGGTTCGAAGAACTGCCCGTCGATGCGCAGCTTCAGCCCGCCGAACGCATGGATGCGCCGGCTATCCGGCAGCAGTTGCAGACGCTGATCGGGAGCAATCGTCCGCGCGCCGAGATTGATCAGTTCCTGACATCGCAGGGCATCGACCCCACCACGGTTACAGGTCTGGACGAAGCGCTCGCCGCAGCCCGTCAGGGGCGTGCGTTCGGGGTCAACACGGTTAACGAGACACCGCAAGCCTCGCCCGCTGGTGAGACGGTTGGACAGGCTCTGTACCGCGGTGTCGGTGATCTGGCGGCTGGTGTTGGCGACATTCTGGGTATCGTCGGCAATCCGCTAAATGCCGGCATCAACGCGCTTACCGGTTCCAACCTGTCAACCGATCTGGGGCAGACGCTGCGTGATCTGACGGGCGCACCGGAGGCTGTCACCGACACCGAGAAGCTGTTGAGCGCGGCGGGGCGCGGCGGGGCTGCTGGCCTTGCTGGCGCGGGGCTGGGAGCGCTTGCTGGAGGTGCGGCTGGCATGACCGGATATGTCGGTCGCACGGTTGCGGCAAACCCTGCCGTGGATCTTGTGTCTGGCTTGGCTGGGGGCGCTGGTGCCGATGTTGGCAACGACGTGGCGGGAACGGCTGGCGCTGTCGCTGGCGGCCTTGCTGGCGGCGCTGCGGGCGCTCTGGCCGCATCACGTGCCTTCGCTACCCGCGTGCCAGCCTCGATCGCCGTTGGACAGGACGGGCGCCTGACGCCAGAAGCCTATGACATGGCTCTGCGTGCCGGCGCCCGTGAAGAGGATGTCCTGAACAGCTACGCCCGCGCCCGCACTGCTGGCGATCGGCGCCTGCCTGCCGAGCGTCAAGCCGCGCGTGAAGCGGTCCGTAATCGGCCGCAGGAAACGCCAGAGCAGATCGCTGCGCTAGACAACATCGCACTTGAGCCTGCGGCGCCTGCCGCTGTGCCAAATCTCGCAGCACGCAACGAGGCGCTGGTCGAGGGCATCACCGAGCGCCTGCCGACCGATGATCTTGCGGTGCCCACCACGCCGCGCCAGCGTTACGACGAAGCGCAGAGCGAAGGCATCCGGTTGACGCGGGGGCAGTCGGAGCAGGATTTCGAGATCCAGAACGACGAAAATTCGCTCCGGGTATCGGCGACGCGCGAGGGCGAAGAGGCCCGCCAGTTCTTCCGCCAGCAGCAGGAAGCGATCCAGGGCGCCGTTGCTCGGTTCCGTGAAGGGTTTGGTCCTGACGCGGGCAATGCGGCCGATCGAGGCGCGCAGGTCAAGGAGGCGGTGCGTGCGCTGCGTGATAGCGGGCAGCAGGGTGTCAGCCGGCTGTACCGACTTGCCGAGGAAGCGGGCGGCGAGAGCCTGACGCTCAACGGCGAAGGTATCCGCAACGCCGCTACCGACGTGCTGTTGGATGAGCTGGTGCCGGCTGGCGTCAAGAAGTCGATCGAGCAGCAGCTCGCGCGGTATGGCCTGATCGGCAAGCCTGAGCCCACCAACGAGGTCGGTATAACCCGCGTGGCGTTGGATGACGGCTCCACCGTCTCATTCCGTGGGAAGCCGACGCAGCTTACCGCCGCAAATGCAGAGGATCTGCGGCAGGCCATCAACCGCCTGTATCTCAGCGATCCGTCGCGGGCGTCGCAGGCGATCAAGCCGGCGATCGATGATGCGTTGGAGGAAGCCCTTGAGCGGGCGACTGGCGGTGAAGGCGCGATCGGCCAGCGGTACGAGGCAGCACGCGCAGCGCATCGCCAGCAGCGCCAGACCTTCAAAGCCAAGGACATCGTTGAAAACCTGATCGCGGTTAAGAAGGGCACGGAAACCGACGTACTGCTACCCGAGCGCGCGATCGGTCAGGTGATCGGCGCCGGCAAGGACGGCATCACGAACCTGCGCAAGGTCCGCGCGCTGCTGATGGGCAGCAACACGCCCACCTCCAATCAGGCATGGGCAGCGATCCAACACCAAGCCATCGCCGATGTGTTCGACAGCGCCATTTCGCGCAACGTCAACTACGGCGGTGGGCAGCTTGGCGACGTGGTGAGCGGCGCCAAACTGAACAGTGCGATCGATAAATTCGGCGTGGATAAGCTGCGCATCCTGCTGGATCGCGAGGACTTCAACGGGCTTATGAAGCTGCGCCGCATCGTCGGCAACGCGACCATTCCGATCAGCGGCACCGTCAACCCGAGTGGCACGGCGACCAAGATCATCAATTACCTGAAGGCTGGGACTCTTCGGTTTGCTGGTGCCGGAATTGGTATTCTGACGCACGGCAACCCTATCGCCACGATTGCCGCTCACGCGGCGGGTAATGCCTTGGGCAAGGGTAAGGAGATAGCTGCTACCCGTCGGACGCTTGATGGTATCCTGAAGTATGACGGCACCCGCGCTGGCGCTCGCCGTATTGACCAGCAGGCGCAAGCGTTCGTGCGGCAGTTCGTGGATAGCGGTACTAGCGGCAGCTTGGTGCCCACCAGCATAAGCATGACGCCAAAGCCGCAGGAGCAGCGTAGGTGATCAGAGGCAGTCTAACCGCACTTTACGAGCCACTTTGCTCCTCCTCGACCTTCTCAGCGAAAGCCGAGGCGTACGCTTGGCAACCTTCGACAAAGGACGTGCTTTCCCCGCTGCAAGATGCCGCATCCGTGTAGCCGTTCTCCTTTGCCCATTCGAATCCTGCGTCGTGCCCTTCGCAGTCTTCGGTGCACATGCTGGCGTCGGCTACATCCTCAAACGATTGAGAGGCGAGCGCATCGATGGCACGGTCATGAGCCTCATCTTCGCTCACGCCTGTCTCGCTTGCGTCGTCAGACGATGTTTCGCTAGCTGACGTATAGCGCTGATCCTCGCTTGAAGTCGCCGACGGCGCCTCACTGCACCCTCCTGCGCATGCTATTAGCGCGAAAACTGCGAACGCTCGACCCCCAATCATCTCTGTTCCCCCTCTTGCTCTCGGCTATGATCACCTCGCCCATCGTCAAAATGCAATATGGCACGACGGGGGCATCTGCCTTCACCACGGCGATGTTCGGGACGTGTTTTCGAACAGCGTCACGATCCTCACGCCATCTTCAAGTGGCGAGCTTCTCAACGAGTGATGCCACGTTGCGGGTCGATATGATCACGCCCGCGCGGGGATGATGCCCTTGAATTGCCCAATTCTCAGGTCATAGTTTCATATAAGGCGGCTGGGTAGCTCGCCTGAATGTCTAGGATTAGTGGATGCCGGCCTAGCCGTTTTTACGGATTTGAACGCGATGGCTGCCATTTGCCGCAGCCGACCGGCGCGGCTGCTTTCGACCAGGCGTGATCGTTTCAGAATAGAAGCGAACGGCCGCTTGCGCCCAAATCGGCCACCGGCATTAACCTAGCCGCCTGCGCGTGAGCCGCATGGTCTCCGCGCCGGCGTGTTCACGACCTATCCGGACAGCGCGATCATGAGGGTTTCGGCATGCGGGGAAGCTGCGAGCAATTTACAACATCTTTGCCTTCCCGGTGCGAGTTTGTGGTCTAGAGAAAGCGGTACGAGCCTACCAACCGCCAGCCATGCTCACCGTCGACCTGAACCGGATGATAGCTGGCAAAGTCCGCTAGGACCGCACCGCTCGGATGGCTGTGCCTGCCTAAAGGATCCGAACAGAAGAGGCTCGCGACCGGCTCCACCAGCCCGGCGACGCCTGTCTTCCAATTGGCTGCCGAACCGTGGTGCATGACCTGAAAAATAGCCCCGCGCATCATCCGATCACCGACGTGGTAGAAGCGCTCAAAATCGCCGACCTGTTTAGCAGTATGGAGAAAGCCGTCTCCGGTTAGCATCTGGCCGAACCGGTCGGTGTGAAGCCAGTAGCGCGGAACCTCACCGGCGCTTGGCCCCATGCGATGCCGCGGGATCGTAACCGTAGCACTGCGTAGTTCGACTTGGCCGATCGGCCCCGCATAGAGGAAAAGCGAGATTTCATTCCGCCGACGCGGCGAAATTTCCTTCGACCCGGAGGATTTGAACGTCTCGTCGTAGAGCTCGGTTAACTTTTCCAGTGCCGTCTTCCGATCTTCCTCTTCTGCGGCGTGCGTAAGCTCGTGAGCCAGCGGGCGGGCGGCATCCTTGAAGGATGTGGTCGCAAGCGTTTCGAGCCGGCAATCATTGTAGGGCACGAACTCCCAGGCGTGGGCAACAAGGATGTAGCCGCCGCGATGCAAGACGCTGATCCGCGGATCGGCCAGCCCCTCGTCCGCCGCGAGACCATCGGCTTGGTCCTCGCCGTCCGGTACATGATCCTTGATGAGTATATGCGGCAAGCCCCCTGGTTCTTCGCCCCGCATCGGCGCATCGGGGGGGATTGCGGGCGGCAGCGCCTCGCCGTCATCTCCGCTCGCCGGCACCAGCAAGATCTGATCGATGCGTCCCTCCGCGCGTGCCAGCAGGAAGGCTGTTGGCGCCATGAGGAATTCGAGGAGGTCGGATCCGACGGCGGCCTCCTCAGATAGGGCAACGATCAGACGCTCCCACGGTGTTAGATGGGGGAGCAGCAGCGTACCGACACGGAAGGTCGCCAGCAGGTCAAGCATCCCACTCAGATGATCCTCGTCGAAATGCGAGAGGGTGACCAAGTCGAGCCGGTCGGTCTCGATGTCGATCCTCAGCCGGTCGATCTCGTCACGGACATGCTTGGCGCGAGCTGGGCTGCGCGAACCCCCATCGGTGCCACAGTCATAGACCCACCGGAACGCCGGCTGCCCCGGTCGCGTAAGATGCCCTGAGCAGAACAGGCCCTGGCCGACGGGGTGGAAGCGGTAGCCAAAGGCAAGCTCATCCCTCTGAAGGCCAGAGGGATTGGACATCATGGACGCCCAGCGATGCTGACCCCATTCGCCGTTCCAAGCCTTCAGAAAACTGTGGCACGCGGCGAGGTCAGCCGGCGGATAGTCAGCGTCGCTCGTCCCCGCCGCGTTGCGTGCGATCGCGGAAATGACGTTATGATGGACGGTGCGGTGGGGAAACGAGAAATAGGCAATAACGCGTTGCTGGTTCATCTTCAGTAGCTTGCGATGCCTAAGCAGGCCTTTGACGAGGCAGATCTCGTCATCCTCCAGCGGCACCTGGGGGCGCGACAGAATTCTCATGCCGCGCGCACGCGGATTGAGACCAACCGCAGTGGCGTCATCATTCCGCTGCCCATACTTGCACTACACCGATCGCGATTGCGAGCTGACGAGCCTCGTCGGGGCCACCTTTGTGAACGATGCCGACGACGCGGTCATAGGCGTCCACGATCGGTCCACCCGACATGCCTTGCGCTAGTTCCTGGCTAACCTCGACCATCTGGACGCCCCTCTTCATCGGCAGCGAGGTGACCGAGCCAGCGCGGACGTTCATCTTGTCGCCTGGGCCAAAACCCGGATAGCCGAAGGCCGTCACAGACGCGCCGACGGCAACTGGCAGCGCGGCGGCATCAAGTTCGAAATAGTCGGTCGTCGGGATCGCATGGCCGAGCAGGGCGAGATCGCGATGGGTACACTGTTTGGAGACTGTCACCTTGAAGTGGTTCGACGGCTTGGACGGGTGATAGACCGTGAAATCGCTGACCCCCTCGACGCAATGGGCGGCCGTGACTAGGCCGATCCCTTTGAGAAAGAAGGCCGTGCCCTGCTCGCCGCCATTGGCTGAATGCTCGACGATCCACACTGCCCGATCGCGCTGCTCCTCGACTGTCGGCGCGAGTTTAATTGGCCGCGCGGCGTAGCTCTTGTTGAAGCGCATTGCCAATGATCGCACGACCGGGTCAGTCAGGCCTTTCAGGTGGGTGATGTAGGCGATTTTGCCACGCAAATGCTCGGCGATGAGGCCCTTGCCGCCCGCATCGGTATATTTCTGCTGCGCATCGTCGAGCCCGAGGGTCTCTACCGAGTGAAGCAGGGCGCGGATGCGCCGGACATAGCGCCGGTCGACATTGAGGCCGGCGTTGATCTTGACCCCAGTTACAATCCGCCGGGAGTTGCGATCGGCATAATGGGTCTTGTCCGGGTTTACGACAAAGCCGTTGCTCGCGAAGACATTGCGCAGTGTCGGCGCGAGTGTATCGGGCGAGAAACGCCCAGCTGCGGGCAGGGCGCCCTCGAAGAGCGGCGCGGGGGGCTGATAGCTCGAGAAGGTAATATCGTCGGCATAGCGCGTATAGATCGAGCGCGCGGCCTTTGCTGTGCGGAGCAACTCTGTATCGAGCCGAAAGCAAATCATGTTGGACAGAACCGGGCTGGTCGGTGCACCTTGCGGCAGATGGTTGTTGACGCAGCACAGGCGTGCGATGATCTCAGCAACCCGGTCGTCGACGCCCAGCGCGCCGAGCAAGCCCTTTATGCGGTTCTCTGTGATCGTGGGGAAAAAGTCCTTCAGATCCAGATTGACAACGAACCGGCGCCGCCCATGAGTCTCGGCATTGGTCTTAACCGAGCGGTTCGGCACGAAGCCGTGGACGGGATTACGCACCCGGTAGAGTTGGTCGAGTAGCGGCGCGAGCTTGCTTTGGAGGATCTTCAGTCGCTTGTCGGGAGCCGTAATCTGCCGGACCTTCCCACTGCCCTTGGCGATGTCGAACCGCGCGTACATTCGCCCACGATACCACCAGATTCTCTTCAGCTCCTTGGCGCCGAGACCGAGATGCGCGAGCAGCTTGGCTTCGTCTGCAAGTTCTGGGGGGATGGGGAGGGGGAAGTGCTTGCCGAAGATGCGCGCAACCGACGACACGAGGTCTCCCTTCCAATCACGCCAGTCACCCAGTAAAGGATGGCACGTTCGATGTGTCTAGACATTCGCTCTTAGGCCGCAGTTGCACAGCCCGTATGCGAAGGGAGACCCCGTTGGAAGGCGGCCTAGCAGCTGCCTTCGCTTAGGTCTAGCGAGAGGTGGCGGCTGCTGTCACGACAATAATAGCGACCGAAGCAATCAACTGACTGTTCCAAAATCCGTTCTGGAGCGGTGCAGTAGTGAATTGATCTGTGCGTCCATACGGGGTGTTGCCAACTGGCTCATTGCTGCATCGCCGGTACGTGGGTTCAGCGCTCGCTCTCGGCGATCCAGCGCCGCTTCCCGCTCGTCCGCCCTCGCTTGCTGGTCCCGAAGAAGCTCAAATTGCAAGAGCAGGCGCTGCTCGCGCGCGTCTGCGGCCTGCTGTGTGCAAGCAGCTTCTTGAACGAGGGCGAGAGCGGCGGCGCGGGCAGAATCCGCCTCGCGCTTCTCCTCGCTAACCTTTTGGTTTGCTTCCACCAATCGCGCCCATCCTGCGGCTAGGTGAACCATCGCCTGATCGATGGCGGCCTGCTGCGATGCGATCTCTTGCTGGGCGACAAGGTAGCCGTTCCTCTCGGCCTCCAGCTCCGCAATATGGTCCTGGTAGGGCTTGTGCTTGTTGTCGCTCTTATCCTTGCCGCGTGACAGCCCAAACGGCGCCATGGCGCGCGCATAGGCTGTATGATCCTGGGCCCACTTGCCCGTTGCGCCGAGAACCTCGCCGGCAAGTCGCCATTCATGGCCGCGCTGGCGTTCCGGGAAATGCTTCAAGGCCAGGACGATTGCGTGGATATGCGGAGTGTACTCGTCGGTGTGCATTACCACCGAGACGAGCCGATGTTCACCAAGATGCTCCTTCAAAAACGGAACCTGAGCGGCCTTCCACTTGGCAATCCGCATTTCTTGATCAGCTACCGATCCGGCGGCGAAGAACTCGCGACTGGCTGACAGAATGACTTCGCGCGCGATCACCCCGTTGGCTCGCCGCTCATCCGGATCGATGCCATGATCGACCAACCGTTGCCGAGCGTTGGCGACGATCGCAGGTGTACCATGTAGGTACTCGGGCGGAGCGGCCCCCTCGACCACATGCTTAGCTGGTGTGGCGCGGCCGTTGTGGTTTTCGACGACACGCATCTGCGCCCACGTCTTGATGAATTTCTCATCCCAGCTCAGCGTTGAATACATCTTCACGGTTCGACCCTCCACGGTCGAATTGTCGACGATCGTCGCTGAGGTTTCAACAGAGGACGCGTCTGACAAGCGACCGGCCTGAGGCATCTGAACGCTAGCGAATAAGCCCAAATCCCTAGCCTAGTAGGGAATTAGATTGCGAGGTTGTTCGAACAGATCAGGAGAACGGAAAATAAATTTGAGAAGATCAGGCGAGACGTACGCCAGTGCGTCCTGACGGTGACGCCGCCCCGTCTTCAATCAATATAACCCCGGCAGCGGTCAGCGTCTCCGCAATCTTCGCCAGCGACGGTGAAGCGATATTCTGACCGCCCTCAAACCGCTTAACTGTGATCACGCTCAGTTCGGCCGCGGATGCCAGCTGAGCCGCCGACCAGTTTAGGAGTGCACGACCCGCACGGCATTGTTCGACGGTGACCTTCACGGCACCAACATAGCGGCGACAGAAAAGAATGCCAGCGAACGCTTGCGAACAATCAATTCGGGTGTTACTAAAGGTATCAGTCAAACAGCCGAGCATGGAGGTTGCACCCTTCATGCCCGGCCTGACCACAACCGATCTATCGAGGAGATCGACAATGGCTACTGCCGCACATAGCATCCTTGCGCCTGCCGTCCAGACCGCGGACTGCATCACCGTTCCCCAGCCCGCGAACGACACTGCGCCCTGCTGGACCACCGATTGCCGCGCCCGCGCGATCCTAGCCAGCATGGCGACCCAGCCGCCGGCCGGTCAGTGGAACCGCACCCGCTACGGCTATGACCGCGAGGAATTCTGGTCCTTCGTTGGCTTCCGCGTGGAATGCCTGGAAGCGATCCGCTCGGCCTATGGGCACGCCGCGCTGCTGCACATGGACCACACCGGCGAGGGCGAGGCGTTCCATGCCTTCTGCCGCTCCGTCACTGTCACCGCCGCGATCGACGCGATAATCGCCGCCGCCGGTCAGGAGGGCTGATCCATGGCGACCGAAACCACCCGCCGCGCCATCTTCGGAGGTGCCGGCCTCGCTGCTGTTGCGCTCGCTGTGCCTGCTGTGGCGACCACCGCCAATGCCGCTGACGATGTCAGCCCGGAACTGACCCGCCTGATGCAAGCGGTTGCCGATGCCGACTCGGAATGCCAGCGCTATGACGAAGGCGTATGCGCCCCCGCAAGCAAGCGGTTTCACGCGCTGTGCACTCAGGTGCCGCACGTCACCATTCCGTCCGACCGCGGCAATTACTGGCGGACCAGCAATCCTGACGCCATCAAGGCGGCGCGGCATTACAACAAGTTCGTCGCCCATCACGATGACCGGGCAGTCCACCGTGCCCTCCTGGCCGCTCATCTGGAGCGCGAGGAAGCGCTAGACCGCATCCGCCGGCAGACCGGCATTGATGAGCACAATGCACGCGTCAACGCGCTGTGCGACGCCGTAGCGGAGGCGCAAGAACAGGTCGCCATCTTCCCGTGCGCAACGGCGGCGGACCTGCACGCCAAAATCTCCTTCATGATCGAAAAGGAGATGGAAGATGGCATCCCCCGGCTTGAGCAGATCCTGACCGATGCTGCTCGCCTCGCGAACAAGGAGGGCTGATCCATGGTCGCTATCGCTTCCCCCATTCGCCAGATGATGGTCGAGATCCAGCACAGCCTTGATGCTGGTGAGCGTCTGGACAGGCAAAGCCCCCCTGCACCTTGCGCGCAGGATCACCACCAGCACTGGTCCCGCCGGATCGAACATCTGGAAGGCGCTGTGCTGGCTGAGGTGCCGCAATCGCTCGGCGATGTCGTGGGCATCCTGAACTGCGCGACGACCCTGGTGGATCGCTTCGACGCATTCACCGACATGACGGATTGGGAACGCCGTCGCATTTTCGAGACCATCAAGGTTGCCGTGGGCAACTGTGTCCCGGTCCTGACGACCGCCGTTGAGGGCACCGTCGAGTTGACGCGTAGCGAACTCGCCGAAGCGCGTCGCCTGACCAGCATCGGCCAGCAGCGGGAGGGACGCTGACATGGCAAGCGTTTTTACCAACGATCCGGTCAAAACCGATAAACCCGCTCCACCCTTCTGCCCCACCGCCTGGCTGCACAACCTCGTCCAGATCGGCGGCGGCTATGCCCTGGCATCCGGTCGCAAGCTGTGGCTGGTCGTGCAGGACTGCCCGGCGGACGAGCTGACGCCGCTCATGGCGCAGATCGTCGGGCATCCAGATCGCGCCGAGGCGGTACGGATCACCATCGAGCGCCGCCAGAACGGGGAGCCATGCTGATGGGCCACACCGCCATCATCCCGCCGCCGGCCGCAACGAAGGCGATGCCGTGGCGCCGATCACGCCGTCGGGCATGGCACCGGATGGACCGGCTGGCGTCTCCGCACGCGATCCTTGCCGCCATCCCCTCATTGTCCCGTGCCGAGCTGTCGCGGCTCACCCACCGGATGATCGACCGTATGGACGAGATCGACGGCGATCCCGATGCGGAGCCGCTGCTGGATGACGACGAGGACAGCCACGACGCAGAACAGGAGGAAGCGCACCATTAACCCGTTACCGGTTCAGCCGGCACGTTCCCGGCCGATCAAGCACCAGCCCGCCGTTCGCGATCGTCGAGCGGCGGGCTCTCCGCGTGTCCACCGCTTCAAGGACAGCCTCACACTGTCGGAGCGGTTCGTGGACGCGGACTGGTGGGAGCCGCTGTATAAGCGGGCGTTCCCTACCCTCGCCTCTGCCGTCGCGGTGCGGGAGGATGGATGGGCACAGCGCGGCGGCATCGATCGGCTGCTGACGCTGTCCTGCGGGCGGACCTACACGGTGGACGAGAAGGTCCGTATGCACGACTGGCCCGACGTGCTGCTGGAGCGCTGGTCCGACGAGCAGCGCCGTGTCCCAGGCTGGATCCAAAAGCCGCTGGCTGCGGACTTCATTGCCTATGCGTTCGTCCCCGCCGGCATGTGCCTGTTGCTGCCGGTGGTGCCGTTACAGCGCGCTTGGCGGCAGCATGGGCGCCGGTGGATCGGGTTCTACGGGACGCGGTCGGCGCAGAATCCCGGCTATGTGTCCGTTGGGGTGCCAGTGCCGCGGGCGGTGCTGATGCAGGCGATCGTTGAGGCGATGTTTGTATCTTGATAGCGGGAATGCGGCAGGCAACGGCTTGACAAGCGGTGGCGTACGAATCACGTAACACGCAATCCGGTACGACCGGAGGCACAAGCCAGCATGCTTGGACGGCCCCTGAACCAGGGGCCGTTTAGCGTTTAAGGGGTGGTCTCCAGACCCTACCGTAGCCGTCGACCTTTCCCTCCTGACTTCGATAAAACTTATAGTTTTCGAGTATCGGGGCGATCTGCCGGGCGAAGGCAGTTAAATCGCTGGTATCATTGACATATGCCGCGCGGCAATGAGCAAAAGCTGGCCTCGCTATAAGGTCGGCAAACTGAAGCCCTGCATATCCTGCTTTCTTTGGCTCAATGTTGATTTCTTTAGAAGTGAACACCGATTGCAGCTTGCCAGCGTTGATGTGTTCAGTGCCGGTCTCCATCACGTGGCGAAACCGGTCCTTGATCGCTTTATCCGTACCCGAGTTCTGTGCCTCGACTACCACATCTCCGGATCCGTTCGCCCGTAAGAAGTAGAAGTAACGTTCCACAGCGTTTTGGATAAGAGTTTCGTAGACGTCAAGCGCCGCCTTTGGGTGATGATAATAGAAGGCGACCTTGTCGAGGCATACAGTAATCACAGTGTAGTGTGCACGGGTCATCATATCGAGGCATGCCGCGTCCCAAGCTCCTCGCTTTGTGTCGTCGCGTAAGCATGCGAATGGTCCCTCCTTTGGAGGTGAAATCATTTGTCGCCGGTGCAGAACAACCGGGCTGCCGTCTTCCTTCTCACCGAAGTGCCTGCGCACAATCTTCTGGAAGCTCGGCTCGAACGTGGCTTGCAAATATGCTCGATCAATAATCACGCCGCTGATGCTAGCATAGCGATTTTGTGGCGAATTAGTCGTGCTGTTCGTGACGTCTCCTGTGTCGTCAATGAACATGCTATACTGTGGTCGAGTCATACATATATCAGCGACTGCATCAGCCTTTGAGTCAACCGCCTTTACCCTCCCTCAGAATCACGATCGGGACATCGCTCTCAATTTTGGCAATCACACAAGCCGGTGGCGCGCGGGATCTACCCTTTGTAGCTCACGAGCATCGTGACCCCAAGGACGTGTGCCTAAAAGGCGTTAAGTAGCTTTTTCGTCACTAGTTAGATGCAGCTTGTGTCGATATGGCCACACTCAATGACGAGGTTTGATGTGTGAACTCGTGATCATTTTAGCCGCTTATTGACGGCTAGAGGGCCTCTGAGGCGCAAAAAATATTTTTTGGTGTTTGGCATCGCTTCTGCGGGATCAACGCCTGCTGGCCCCTTTTTGGCCAATTATGCATAGCAGCTGGATTCGCGGTAACCTGCTTTGTCAAGCCCACATTTGACATTTCTGGCTTGGATCCGCATTTAGCCAGTGGGCCTAGCCCACGAGGTCTCCGTAGGAGGCTGCCATAGGGCCGCATGGAAACGTGCGGCCCTATTTGTCTTTCGCTTGCCCGCGGTCAAAGCAGCTATATTTCGTGCCGACTGTAGCTACAAACTCGTGAGGGATGTGCGCTTCGATGAGCTTGCCATTTTCACGCAGCAACTGCATCGGTCGATAATTCTGCTCGTACGATGCCTTGCATAAAGGGTATAGCATCAAATCCGCCAATTGGATCATTGGTGAACTTTTTGACTTGAAGCGTAGATCATAAAGCCGCTTCTTCATTATGTCGCCGGTCAACGGACTGTACTTGGCATCTCCGCCCCCTTGAAAAGGCATGCCGGTTTCGCGGAGTTCATCATAATGAGCCCTTAGTAGGGCGTCAGTCTTTTTGTCAGAGCGCTCAACAAATAACCTCACTCTGGCGTCGTGAAGCATAGCAAATTTGACTGCTCGCTCCGCAATAATAGGAAAGGCTGTCTTGCATATTGACCAGCGGTCCTGGCCATAACGCGCCGCGTACCGAGCATTATATCCTGGGCGATCAACAACGCAGGCGAGAACCACCACAGGGATTTCGATAAGCAATTTGTCGAGTTCAGCGTAGAAGCGGCCGCGTTCGATGGATGGGAGGTTACCGATCCAAGTGAACGGCTCGCTCCGATGGCGGATCTTCACCGAGTGCAGTGGATAATCGATTCCCCATCGGCCACAGAACTCTGCGTGCTTGGATCGAGCTTCGTTCTCCGCCTCGGCAGCTACAACGATCCCGCCAAGCGCGAACCAATCGCCGCCGAACCCGTTTGACATTGGCTTTCGATCTGGATGACGCGTTCCTGAGTCATCGATGTAGAAATTGAACTCCCGCATACCCCCCAGCGCTCAAGCAGCTAACGTACGCAATAGGTTGAGCGCCATTAGACCTCTTCGACCTTAGTGCGCGGCGTCCCATATTCATAGGGAGGTATCAGTCGAATGGGTGATGGCCTGTTGATACGAGCGCGAACAGGACGCGTGTGGGGTGGCGGGGCGCAACACCTTCGAAGCTGAAGCTGCGGTTTGTGGCCAATCCGGTCGAAGCCAAAAGGAGGTGTGGGTTCTAGTGTGGGAACGCCTACGCCAGCATCATCAAAAAGCCTAGCAATTCTGCGGGTTTGAGAGAAGAAAGCTGGCGCACCCGACAGGATTCGAACCTGTGACCTCTGCCTTCGGAGGGCAGCGCTCTATCCAGCTGAGCTACGGGTGCCTGGAAGCGCGCGCTTAGCAGAGCGTCGGCGGGGGCGCCAGCGGTTTTCCACGGGAGGAGCGGATGCCGCGCGGCGCCGGATGCCGGGGCGCGTTATTTCTGCCGGCGGATCAGCGATTGCACTTCGCTCAGTACCGCGTCGACGCCGATCGGCTTGATGAGGCGGGGCGCGCCAGCATAGGCGGCGGGCAAGGCCCAGGCGTCGTAGCCGGTCAGGAACATATACGGCACCGATCGGCGGTCGAGCGCGTCGGCGATGGGGAAGGATGCGCTTTCCTGAAGATTGACGTCCAGCACGGCGGCGTCGAGCGGTTCCTGTCCGGCCAGTGCCAGGCCGCGGCGCAGATCCCCGACCGGGCCGACGACAGAGGCGCCCGCCTGCTGCAACGCGCGCTTCAGGTCGGAGGCGATGTAATATTCGTCCTCGACGATCAGGATGCGCTTGCCCGTCAAATCGACCTGCGGCTCATCGCAATTCGAAGCCATGTGCGTCCTCCCGTTCTTCATGCAATGTGATCGCGATCGTGCAGCGCACGCCGCGTGGCCCGAATTCCAGTCGCGTCTGCGCACCCAGGCGATAGGGTAGCGCATCCTCGATCAGTTCCCGGCCAAAGCCCTGCATGGGCGCATCGGTGATGTCGTCGACGCCGTCCTCAACCCATGTCAGCACCAGCGTGCGTTCACCATCGTCTGCGGCAAGGATGTTCCAGCCGATCGACAGGGTCGCGGCGGTGCAGCGCAACGCGCCATATTTGATCGCGTTGGTCGTCAGTTCGTGCACCGCCAGTCCTAGCGATTCCGCGGCCGATGCCGGCAATGCGACATCGGGTCCGTCCAGCCGCACATTGGGCGCGTTGGCCGCGCCGACGCTGAGCAATTCGTCGCGGATCAGGTTTTCGAGGTCGACCCGGCCGCTCGCGCTGCGCGTCACGATGACCTGCGTGCGGGCCAGCGCGTCCAGCCGCCCCTTGAAGTGCGAGGCGCCCTCCTCGGGCGAGCCGCCCATCTCGATCGAGCGGGCAAAGACCGAGCGGACGACCGACAGCATGTTGCGCACCCGGTGCTGCAACTCGGCGACCAGCAATTGCTGGCGGTCCTGCAGCTGGCGCAACTCGTGCACGTCGGTGGAGGTGCCAAGCCATTCGACGATCGTGCCATCCTCGGCACGACGCGGCACCGCGCGGGTCTGGAACCAGCGATAGCGATCCTCCGCCACGTGCCAGATCCGGTAATCGGCACGATAGGCGCGGCGCGCGTCGGCCTGGGCCCAAGCCTCGCATGCACGGTCCCGGTCGTCCGGGTGGATACGGTCGAGCCAGCCAAATGCCAGCGAGTCGGGTTCCGTCTGGCCGGTGATCGCGGTCCATTGCGGACTGGCCCAGGTCCAGGCGCCGTGATCCTCCGCCCGCCACACCAGATGCGGAATGCCGGCGACCAGTGTTTCCAGACGCGCGCGGCTTTCGCGCAGTGCCGCCTCGGCCTGCTTGCGCCCGGTGATGTCGGTGAAAACCAGCGCGACCTCGTTGGCGCCGCCATCGGCGGCGGGAGCCGCGTAGATGGAGAACCAGCGGTTCAACTCGGGCACATGCCGCTCGAAGCGTTCGGCGCGTCCCGTGCGCAAAATCTGCGCATAGCGTTCGATCCATGCGCGCGGATAATGCGGCATGACCTCGCTCACCACCTGACCGGTGACGTCGCCCAGCGTGGTGTGCTGCGAAAAGGCGCGGTTCACCTCCAGCCAGCGTAGCGCGGTGGCGGCGCCATCGGCATCGTACAGCAGTTCGATCCGGGCGATGCCCTCGTCGATCGTGTCGAACAGGCGGCGCAACTTGCTCTCGCTGGTCGCCAGCGCCCGGCCGGTGCGTCGGCTGACCAGTGCCTGGCACATGGCGGGGGCGAGCGCCTCCATCACCTCGCGTTCCTCCGGACCGAAACCGCCGGGCCGGTTGCCCAGCCCGATCATGCCGACGACGCGCGTGCCGACCAGCAGCGGCACGCCCATGAAGGATGTGAGCGGCGGGTGGCCTTGCGGCGTGCCGATGCGGTCGCGGTGGCTGGCGGGATCGTTCGCGATCTCGGTCCGGCCATCGCGCAGCACGCGGCCATAGATGCCGTGGATCTTCAGGCCCGATGGCGCCACGCCGTGGGAGAAGGCGGGGTCGTTCATCGAGAAGGCAGCCCATCCGCCTGGACTGATCGCCAGATCGTCCAACTGGTCGGTGGCGGTGTTGATCGCGCCCATGAAGCTGATGGTGGCGCCCGTCACCTCCTCAGCGATCGACAGGCAGAGCTGGCCGAGTGCCTCATCGGAGCGGATGGCCAGCATCTCGCGGAAGATGCGATTGATGCCCTCCAGCACCGCGTTCTTGCGCTCCAGCGCTTCGACGCGCGATCCTGGCTCCTCTTGATGCATGTTGCTCCTTGGGTCTGTTGTGTCAGACTTCGTTAAGGAACAGAAGAACCTCCGTTAATTTCCAGGATAGGCGCATCGTGGGGGGTGACGGTGAAACTGGTGAAGGCCGTTGCCTCCATGCCCTCCGACAGGCGGATGTCGAATGCACCTGGTTCGAGTGATGGGTGGCCGGTGGGGGTGATGAGGGCGAGGTCGTCGGGGGTCAGCGTGAAGGTGACGTGCCGTGCGGCGCGGGGGGCGAGGGGGAGGCGGAGCCAGCGTTTCATCTGCCAAACGGGGCGGATGCGGCTGGCGACGCGGTCGTGGATGTCGAGGCGGATGCAGGCGAGGCCGGGGCGGGGGCCGATGTTGCGGACGCGCAACGAGACGGGGACCGGTGCGCCGAAGGGGACGGTGGCGGCTACGCGCACCCTGTCGAGCGCGAAGCGGGTATAGGAGAGGCCGGCGCCGAAGGGGAAGAGCGCGCGGTCGGGAGCATCGCGCCAATGGGCGCGGCCGGGGGCCAGGGGAGCGTCGTCGGGGGCGGGGCGGCCGGTGGCGGGGCGGTCGTAGCTCCAGGGTTGCTGGCCGGTGGCAAACGGGAAGCTGACGGGCAGGCGGCCCGACGGCTCGGCGCGGCCGAACAGGATATCGGCAACGGCGTGGCCCGTCTCGGCACCCAGAAACCAGGTGGCGAGGATCGCAGGGGCATCGCGCACCGCGCCCTCAAGCTCCAGCGCGCGGCCGTGACGCAGCAGGATGACGAGCGGTTTGCCGGTGGCGGCCACCGCTTCGGCCAAGGCCTGTTGCGCGGCCGGCACGGTGATCGCGACGCGGCTGTTGCCCTCGCCCGACATGTCCGCGCCCTCGCCGATGGCGAGCAGCACCACGTCCGCCGCGCGCGCCGCCGCCACGGCGCGGTCGATGCCGCCGGGCAGGGGATGGTGAATGCCGCTGCCCGGCTCGACCAAAAGGGGGCGGATGGCGGTGGCGAGATCGACCCCGTCCTCCGCGCGACCGGCGAACGACCAGGGGCCGTTCAGATGCGTGCGATCGGCACCGAACGGGCCAATCAGCGCGACGCGGGTGGCGGGGGCGAGTGGCAGTACCGCGCCCGCGTTGCGCAACAGAACGATGCTGCGTGTCGCCGCCTCGCGCGCAAGGGCGGTGGGCGGCGGGGCGGCGGGCTGGCGGAGCCCGCGAAAGGGATCGTCGAACAGGCCGAACGCGTCCTTCAACGCCAGCACGCGGGCGACGGCGCGGTCGACCACGGCAACCGGCACCGCGCCGCTCGCCACCAGGGCGGGGAGGTGACGCTGGAACAGCCCACTCTGCATCGACATGTCGATGCCCGCCAGAATGGCGAGGCGCGCGGCATCCGCTTCGTCCGCGGCGACACCGTGCGCGATCAGTTCGCGGTCGGCGTCATAATCGGACACGCAGACGCCGGTGAAGCCCAGATCCTCGCGCAGGATGTCGGTCAGCAGGTGGCGGTTGGCGGTAGCGGGAATGCCGTTGAATGCGGTGAACGCGGCCATCGTCGCCGCGGCCCCGGCGCGAAAGGCGGCGGCGAAGGGCGGCAACACCACCTCGCGCAGATGCGCGTCGCTCATGTCGACCGCGCCATATTCCATGCCGCCGCGCACCTCCGCATAGCCGGCGAAATGCTTGGGCGTGGCGGCAAGCGCATCGGCGCGGGCGAGGCCGGCGCCTTGGAAGCCGCGGACGCGCGCCACCGCCAGCGCGACGTTCAGCGCCACATCCTCGCCCGCGCCCTCCGCGACCCGCCCCCAGCGCTGGTCACGCGCGACATCGACCACCGGGGCGAAGGTCCAGTGGATCCCCGCCGCGCGCGCCTCCACCGCGACGGCGCGGGCGACGCGCCGCGACAGGTCGACATCGAAGGCGGCGGCTTCGCCGAGCGGAATGGGGAAAATGGTGCGGCAGCCATGGATGAGGTCGGCGGCGAACAGCAGCGGGATGCGCAACCGGCTGGCCAGTGCCGCCTCCTGCGCGCGGATCGCCCCCGGCGCGCCATAGCCGTTGAACAGCATGCCGATGCGTCCGGCGCGGATGTCGGCGAGTTGCGCCGCAGCCCCTTGCGCATTCACCACCGGGTTGAACACCGCGCCCACGGGGCGGATCTCGTCGTTGAAACAGGAAAGCTGCCCCGCCTTTTCTTCGATCGTCATGCGGGCGATGAGGGCGGCGATGCGGGTCGCGGCGGCGCCGGCGGGGCGGGGGATCGCGGCGGCGGCGGCGAGCAGCCCGGCGCGGGCCAGCAGGGTGCGGCGGTCGAGCACCCGCGCCGCGGTCACGGTGCCGGCGGCTGCAGCGCGAGGAACACCGTGCTCCACAGTTGCGCGGCGTTGGATTCGTCCGCGTCCCCCGACTGCGCGCCGAACGGGGCGACGCGGTAGCCGCCGTCCCGGTAAGCCCAGGACCAGAGTTCGGAGGTACGCACCTCGCCCGCCGACTGGATGGCGCGCCAGAGTTGCGCGCGCGCCGCCACCGCCCTGGCGCGGAGAGCGGCGGGCAGGTCGGTGCGCGCGATCTGGCGGTTCAGCCCTGCGGCCAGCACCGCCTGTTGCCAAGACCAGACGACGGTGCCGTGATAGGCGCCGGCGCCGAAGCGCGCCTGCACGTCGCGCGCGGCAAAGGCGGGGTTGGCGACGAGCAGGCCGACCGGCGTCATCAACCCGGCGGGGAAGGGGCGCATCATTGCGGTCAGCGAGCGGTCGAGCGCCGCGGCATCGGGATCGGTGAAAAGCAGCGCAAAGCCGTCATCCGAATGCAGCACCGGCACGGGGCGGCCATCCGCCATCAGCGACAGGGCGTTGAACGTCACCGGCGCGGTCCCGAGCGCGGCAAGCGCGCCCTGCGCGGGGACGCCCACCTGTCCGGCATAGTCGCCCACCGCCTTGGCGGCGCGGTCCGCAGGGATCGTGACCGCGAACAGCGGTGGCGCGGCGCGATGCCATGCGGCGGCCTGCGCACCTGCCCTGCCGATGGTGGCGCGCTGGGCGGGGGTGCCGAAGGACTTGAGCAGCCCGGCGCGGTCGATCGCGGCGATCGCATCCAGCGCAGCGGGCACCCACACCGCATTCACGTCATAGGCGTAGCGGCCACGCCCCAGACCTTCCTCGCTGTCACGCCATTGCCCGGTCAGGCGGTCGCCCTTCAATCCGACAAGGCGGTCGACACCGGGCGATGCGGCAAAGGCGGCGGTACGCTCCACCACCCAGGCGAAGTTCGCCACCAGCCGGTCGCCTTGCGTCCGGCCGGCGGCATCGCGGCCGTTCAGAAAGGTCGCCGCACGCGGCGCGCCGCGCCCGAGCAGCCAGGCGCTGGCGACGGGGGCGAGCATGAAGTCGTCATCGACCATCGCATAGTCGTAGATCGGCGTCGCGACGCGCCCGCGGCCTTCGCGCATGTTGCGCAGCACGGCGAACTCGCCAATATCCTCCTCATGCGCGACCTCGCCATTGGCGGCGAGGCGGGCGAGCACCGCCCCCAGCCCGGCCTCCACGGCGGCGGGTTGCAGCACCGGCATCAGCAGGCGCAGGCTCATCAGCGTGTCGCGGCCGAAATAGGTGTCGAACCGCCATGATCCCGCCAGATATTTCTCGCGGTAGGACAGGAATTGCAGCGCGTTGCGCGCGCGCATGTCGCTGCCCGCCTGTGCGTTCAGCAGCGCGGAGCCGGCGAGCGGGGTCAGGGGCGTCTCCCCGGTGGCGGCGGTGATCGCCAGCGTGATGCGGCCATCGGGGCCGGCTTTCACCCGGTCCCCCTCGATCCTGGTGCCGTGCAGGCCCGATACCGACAGCGCATAGCCGGGGGCGCCGTCCAGCCGGTCCCGCGCCCATGTGCCCGCGCGGCCGGCGACCAGTATCTCCGCAGGTGCCTTGCCCAGCGCCTCATAGTCGCGCAGCACGCGTACCGATGACAGCACCGCCTGCCGGAAGCGCAGTTCCGGGGCATCGATGCTCGCCACCGCCCGCAGGCCGTGAAGCCTGGCCGATGAATACGGGGTCGGCACCTGATCGAGCCGCCAGGTGACGGGCTTGGCGGTCTTCTCGAACCACAGGCCGGTGCCGCTGTTGCCGGCGGGGAAAGCGATGAGGATGCGCGGATCGCTGCCCGAGCGGAGCAGCAGATGCGCCGCCACCGGCCCCTGGCGCAGGAACGCGTTGATGTTGCGCCCTTCGTCGATGCGAAACGCCAGGGGGGCTTGCTGCGCGACCGCGGTGGCGGCGGTGATGGCGAGCGTGGCGGCGAGCACGAGGCGGATCATCAGGCGTCCTTTTACAGCTTTGCCCTCTCCCCGGTGGGGAAAGGGATATGGCGGCCCCCCCTGAAGGGGAGGGGAGGAGACATCAGAAATCGAACCGCAGGCTGGCGACCGCGTTCCGCCCGTTGATCGGCCGCGCGAAATAGAAGTTCGATCCCGTATTCTCGTTGAACCCGCCGCGCGGATTGCCCTCGGTCAGGCCCACGGCGTTGCCGATATTCTCTACCGAGGCGTTGAAGGTGACGCCCGGCGCGACATTGACCATCACGCCGGCCGAAAACAGGCTGTAGCCGGGCAGTTCGAGCTGGTTCGAGATATCGGCATAGATGCGCCCGATCCGCCGCCAGCTGCCGTAGATCTCGCCCAGACCGTTGGGCAGCACGATGGCGGGGGTGACCGCGACGTTGATCGCGGGCGTCCGTTCCGGCTTGTTGCCGTCGAACCCCTCCACCTGGGTGCGCAGGCCTTGCGCGATCTGGTTGATGTCGATCGGGTTGCCGCCCTGGAAGGCGGAGAGCGAGCGGATGTCGATCTTCGACTCCTGGATCACGCCCACCGCCTGGACGCGGAACCAGTCGACCGGCCGCACGGTCACGTCGAACTCGCCGCCCCAGACCTTGATGCCGGAATTGGCGGTAAGCTGCTGCGTCACCGTTACGCCGTTCACCGTCGTCTGCACGTCGCGCGATTGCGGGTAATCGAGGAAGTTGGTGTAGAAACCGGTCACCGACGCCTGCACCAGCCGGCTGGAATAGCGCAGGCCCGCTTCGGCGAAGCGCAGGTCGGTCGGGCGGTTCTGTTCCTGCGCCTGGAAGCCGGTGGCGTAGCGGCCATAGACGGCGAAACGGTCGGTGATCAGATAGTTGGCGCCCAGCGTCCAGGCGATCTTGTTGAACTCGCGACGCTGCCGCGAGTAAGTCCCGTCGAAGCTGCCGCCGCCATATTGGGCGATGTAGTTGTTGGCGATGATGTTGTCGTTGTCGGTGATCAGTACGCCACCGGGGGTGAAGACGCCTGCACCCGCCACCGGCACCTGTCCGACCGTGTTGCCGCCCAGTCGGTTGAACACGAAATGTTCGAAGCGGATGCCGCCGTCGATCCGGAGCTTGTCCCACAGCGTCAACTGGTCGGTGGCATAGGCGGAGATCGAGGTGAACTTGGCGCGGCTCGGCCCTTCGCCGAAGGTGCCATAGTTGAGGAAGCCGTTTTCGGTCAGCGAGCCGACCACGCCGTTGGCGGCATTGAGCGCCACCACGTCGACGCGGCGCGCGCGGTTGCGCACGTCGGTCAGGAAGGTGGCGGCGCCCACCGCGTCGTTATACCGGCTGGAGCGGGTGAAGAGCCCGCCGATGGTCAGTGAGTTGGTCGGCGTCTGCCAGGTGATGCCGGTGTCGCTGTTGAACTCCTTCACCGACGCGCGGTTGTTGCCGATCACGCTTTCGGCGATCAGGCCGTTGCCGTTGAGCGCGTTCAGCGCGGCATCGCCGCGGACGATCTGCCCGGTATCGACATAGCGCAGGCCGAGCCCGGTTGCGCCCGCCGGCGCGAAGCGGGTGAGCGTCTGCACGCTGGTCGCATTCAGCCCGGTGCCGGTGGTGCGCAGCCGTTCGGAGGCGAGTTGCAGCGCGGAATTGTCGTAGGAGAAGATCGAATTGAAGTCGGTGCCGAAGCGCGTGTAGCGGCCACGCGCGAAGAAGTTGAAGTCGCGTCCGAAATCCTGGGTCAGGTCGTAGCCATAGGACTGCGCCCTGGTATGCACGCCGTCGGTCAGGTCGATGTCCTTGAACGATGCGCCCGTGGTCGGCGTGGTGCGCACCCGGACCTGGCCGAAGTCGCGGCTTTGCAACAGGCCGTGGGTGGCGGACAGGCCGGGGATCGACTGCGGATCGCCGACACCGGTCACCGGGATCGGCACGTAGAAGATGTTATGATCGTCCACCACCTTGGCGGACAGGGTCAGCCGGCCGCTGTCCCAGCGCTGCGAAATGGCGGCGCGGAACAGGAAGCCCTGATTGGCGTCATAGCCGGGATCGCGGATGCCGTCGTCGCGGCGATAGAAGCCGCCGATCGCGATCGCGGTGTTCTCGGCGATCGGCTTGGTCATGAAGGCGTCGACGCGCGCGGTGGCGAAGCTCGACGTGGTAAGCTGGAAGGTGCCGCCCGCCTTGTCGAAATCGGGCTTGCGGGTGATGAAGTTGATGGTGGCGCCGGCGCCGTTGACGGTCAGGATGCCGGACGCGCCCGAGCGCACCGCCTCCAGCCGGTCGATATAGACTTCCTGCTTCAGGATCGTGTCGGACAGCGCGTTGATGTAGAAGACGGGCAGGCCGTCCTCCTGCAACTGTACGAATTGCTGCCCGCCGCCGGCGAGGCCCCGTACCGAGAAGTTGTTCGACACCTCGCCGCCCGATCCTTCCACAAAGATGCCGGGAACCAGTTCCAGCGCCTGTGCGGTCGATCGCGGTGCCTTGCGGTCCAGATCCTCGCGCGTGGCGACGGTGATCGCGGAGGAGGAGGTCAGCACCGTCTGGCCGCGGGTGCGCGTGCCGGTGACGATGATCGCGTCCAGCTCGTTGTCCGCCTGCTGCGTCGGGGCCTCGCCGGGCTGGTTGACGGTGTCGGCCTGCGGGGCACCGGGGGTGGCGGCGGGGTCGGCCTGTTGCGGGCGGGTGGCGGCGGTGCGGCGGGCGGCGAGGATGGCGGTGCGTCCGTCGAACGAGGCGACGGCGAGGCCGGCCGACCCGGCGACGCGGCGGAGCGCCTGCGGTACGGCGTAGCTGCCGCGCACCGCGGCGATGCGGCGGCCGCGCGTCGCCTCCTCCGGCGCGAGCACCTGGATGCCCGCCTGCCGCGCAAAGGCGACGATGCCGCTGGCGGCGGGCTGCGCGGCGATGTCGAAACGCCTGGTCTGCGCCGCGGCGGCGGCCGGGCTGGCGACGACGATGGCCATCAGCGATGCGGCGGTGAAGGTGGCACGAAGCGGCATGTGAAGATCCTCCCCTCTGGTCTGGCGACGCATCTGCGTGCGTCTCGCGAGGGTAGATGGACGGCCGGGCGATTTCCGTCCGGACCGGATCGAATTAATTCGGATCAGTTCCCCCGGAGCAGCCGGATCGCCTCCCCGTCCCGCTCGACGCGCGCATCGGTCATCGCCGCGGCGGAGCGGGCAAAGCCGTCAACATCGTCGGTGCGGAACCAGCCGACGATGCGGCGATCGGCCAGTCCGGCCTCCACCGACAATTGCTGGCGGTTGTATCGGTTGAACTCGGCCGCGGCATCGCCCAGCGTCATGCCGTCCAGCACGATCTCGCCGCGGCGCCAGGCCAGCGCCTCGTCGATGCGCGCGGGCGCCACCTGCGCCTCGTCCGCGCCGCGATCGTCGCGAACGACGGCGCGCGACCCGGCGGTCAGGTTGAGGAAGCGCGCCGGCGCGTCCACCGACCAGACGCGCACCCGCCCCTCGTTCACCACCACCTGCGCCCGCCCCGCCAGCCGGCGCACGGAAAAGGCGGTGCCCACCGCCTGCACCCGCACCGCCCCCGCCTCCACCACGAAGGGGCGCGTGGTGTCGTGCGCGACCTGGAACCAGGCCTCGCCGCTGTCCAGCATCACCCGGCGCGCATCGCCCGCGATCGCCACGCGCGACCGGCTGTCGGTGTTGAGCAGCATCGTCGACCCATCCGCCAACCGCGCCGGGCGCCGCTCGCCGATCGCGGTCGCGAATGCCTGCGCCGGATCATGCTGTATCCACCAGCCGAACCCGGCAATGCCCGCCGCCGCCAGCCCCGCCGTGCCCGCCAGCCAGCGACGGCGCGACATGGCCGGCAGTTGGGCCGGCGGTTCGGCCGCGGCGGCGGGCAGGCCGGACAGCGACGTCCACAGCGCCTGCGCACGGATCAGCGCCCCGCGGTGGCGCGGGTCGGCGGCCAGCCACGCGTCGAGCCCCGCATCCGGCCCGCCGCGGTCCAACCGCGCGACCCATGCAGCGGCGGCGGCGTCAATGGCGGCGGCGGAGGGGCGTTCGTCCATGTCTCATCCGTTGGCGCGTCGGCAGTTCGGCGCGCTCGTCCTCGCTCAACCCCGCCAGCACGGTGCGCAGGCTGCGGGCCAGGTCATTCTCCACGATCGTCTCGGTCACGCCCATCCGCTCGGCGATCTCGCGCTGCGACAGGCCGTCCAGCTTGCGCAGCCGCAGGATCGCGCGCGCCCGGTCCGGCAGGGCACCGATCAGCGCCTCGACATGACCGAGCAGCCCGCGCCCCGAAACGATCCGCTCCGGATCCAGCTCGTCCGCGATCAAGGCGGGCTCGATATCCGCCAGCGTTCCCGCCGCCTCGATCCGCACCACGCGCGTCCGGCGGATCTCGGCCAGCACGACGTTGCGCGCGGTCTGGAACAGATAACGTCGCGGGTCGGCGATATGGGCGAACCCGTCCAGTTCGGCGAGGCGGCAATAGCTTTCCTGAATCACGTCGTCCGCCTGATGTTGGGGAAAGGCACCGCGCAGCCATCGACGCAGCGCCGGTTCGTGCGGCAGCACCTCCTGCGCGATCCATAGCAGCAATGGCGTGTTCGCCCGGCGCATCGTCCCCCTCGTCCATCCCATGATGCATGGGCGGTCCGTTTCCGTCGCAAGCGCCGCAAAATAGGGGCAACCGGGCGCAGGGCAAAGGTCCGATCCGGCGGGCGACGCGTTGGGGCCAGGTTTTCAGGAGGATGCCCATGACCCGCAACCATCCGACCAAGGTCGTCATCACTGGGGCGTCGAGCGGGATCGGCGCCGCAACGGCAGAAGCCTTTGCCGCGCGCGGCGCGCATCTGGTGCTGGCGGCGCGCAACAAGGGCGCGCTGGATCTGGTGGCCGAGCGATGCCGTGCGGCGGGGGGCGAGGCGCTGGTGATCCCGACCGACGTCACCGATGCCGCGGCGGTGCAGGCGCTGGCGGCGCGGGCGCGCGAGCATCTGGGCGGTATCGAGCTGTGGTTCAGCAATGTCGGGATCGGCGCGGTCGGCCAATATCACGCGGTGCCGATGGAAGCGCACCGGCAGGTGATCGAGGCCAATCTGATCGGTCACATGCACGATGCGCATGCGGTCCTGCCCATCTTTCTGGAGCAGAAGCGCGGCATTTTCGTCAACATGATCTCGATCGGCGGGTTCCTGGCCGCACCCTGGGCGGCGGCCTATGCGGCGAGCAAGTTCGGGCTGCGCGGCTTTTCCGAAGCGCTGCGCGGCGAAGTCTCGGGATATCGCCAAATCCATATCTGCGACGTGTATCCGACCTTTGTCGATACGCCCGCGATCGCGCATGCGGGCAATTACACGGGCGGCAAGACATCGGTGCCGCCGGGCGTGCTCGATCCGCGTACCGTGGCAAAGGCGGTGGTGCGCCTCGCCGACCGGCCACGCAACACGACCGCGGTGGGCGCGCCGGCGGCCTTCATGAAGATCACACAGTTCGCCACGCCGAACCTGAGCGCGGCGATGATGAACGGTTTCATGGGGCGGTATTTCGCCAAGGCCGATGCGGTGCCCGTGACCGGCGGCAATCTGTTCGCGCCGCCGGCCGATGACGGCGCGGTCGATGGCGGTTTCCGCCGGCCGGACCAGCGCCGCGCCGGGATGGTGGTGGCCGGTGCCGGCGTGGCGCTGCTCGCCGGCTGGCTGGTCGCGCGTCGCGGTGCCGGGGGCGATGATGGCAGATCGAAACAATTACCCGTTCGTCTCGAGTAGCCGTCGAGTAGCGGCAAAGCCGCGTATCGAGACGGTGTATCGAGAGACAGATTGGCGCACGATACGGTGTCTCGATACGAGGTCTCGATACGTCCCTGCGGGACTACTCGATCTCTACTCGACACGAACGGGTTTGGGGATGGGATGAGGCCGTGGGAGGGGCTTGTGCGGATCACCGCACCGTGAACGCGCCGACCTCGGCCACGGTCAGCTTGCCCGCGGGCACGGCGGTGGCGGCAAAGGACAGGCGAAGGAAACGCGCCCGGCGCGCCGTGTCGAAGGTCACGCGCTGGGTGGCGAGTGCATAGGCGATGTTGCCGAACTCGCCCGCCGCACCGGGCGTCCACGTCTTGCCGTCCATGCTCGTCTCGCAGACATAGCCGCGCGGCGGTGCGGTGTCCTTGGCGACGGTGCGCGACGGCGTCAGGCTGAAGCCAGCGAGCATCTGTGCGGCGCCCAGGTCGATCGTCACCTGCGCCGGGGCCGCCGCGCTGGGGGCGGGGACGGTCCAGCGCGTCGCCGCCTCGTTGTCGATCAACGCCTCCGCACCCGCACCCGATGCGGCGACGATGCGCCAGCCCTGCTTGGCAAGGATCGTCGGATCGGACGAGCGCACCGGCGCCACCGGCACCGGCGCCGCCTGTCGGAACAGGGCGATCTCGCTGATCGCGGGGCAGGCGGGGGCCTCCACGATGCGCAGGCGCAGGCGCCGCGCGGTGACGGGCTTGGGCAGGCGGATGATGCGCTGGGCGGAAATGCACTCGTGCTCCGCCACGGTGCGCCAGCCCTGGCCCTCGTCCAGATCGACCGCAAAGCGCGTGACGCGGACGCCGAGCGGCAGATATTCGCGCAGGCGGATCACGTCGAACGGCTTGCCCGGCGGCAGGTCCAGCGTCAGGCTGGGCGTGGTCACGCCGTCCGGCGAGGACCAATAGGTGTCGCGGTTGCCGTCCAGCACGCGGGCCGCGGCAAAGGCCGCACCGCGCTCATGACTGGCGCGCGCGACGGCGCCTTGTGCAAGATTCGTCGCATAGGTTCTGGCCTGCGCGTCGCCGAAGCTTTTCAGCACCGCGACATCGTGCGCGTGCAGTTGGCCGGTGCGATCGGGTGGCAGGTTGAGGTTCAGGTTGGTGCCGCGGCCGACCGATTCGTCGTACAGGCGCAGCAGCCGCTGAGGGTCCTTGACCTTGGCATCCTCGTCGGCGTGGTAGAACCAGCCCGGGCGGATCGACACGTCGGTTTCCGCCGGCCACCAGAGCGGCGCGCCGCGCACGCCCGAATTGCCCTCCGACTGGACATAAGGGTGGTTCGGCATGGTCGGCCAGCACGGATCGCCCGCAATGCCGTCCTCGTTGCCCACCCAGCGCACGTCCGCGCCGAGCGGATCGAAGGTGCAGGCCATCGGCTGATGCTGGTGAACGAGCGCGATCATGCTGGGCCAGTTGTAATAGGCCGGCGCGTCGATCTTGCGCGTCTCGCGCGCGCCGCCATAATAACCGTCGCCGCCATTGGCCCCGTCGAACCAGAATTCGAACAGTTCGCCGTAGCGCGTGCAAAGCTCGACGATCTGCGCACGGAAATAGTCGATATAGCCCTGCCGGCCATAGTCGGGATGGTTGCGGTCCCAGGGCGAGAGATAAAGGCCGAAGGCGAGGCCGGCACGCCGTGTCGCCCGCTCCATCTCGCCGACGATGTCGCCCCGGCCGTTCTTGTACGGGCTGTTGCGGATGCAATGTTCGGTCAGCTTCGTCGGCCACAGGCAGAAGCCGTCATGATGCTTGGCGGTCAGGATGATGCCGCGCATGCCGCCCGCCTTGGCCGCGGCGACGATCTGGTCGGGATTGAAGTCGCTGGGGTTGAACAGCGTCGGGCTCTCGTCGCCGTAACCCCATTCGCGATCGGTGAAGGTGTTGATCGAGAAATGGACGAAAGCGTACTGCTCGCGCGCATGCCAGGCGAGCTGTCGCTTCGACGGCGTCGCCCCCCAGGGTTTCGGCGCGCCTGCCGGCGTTTGTGCAAAGGCGGGCGTCAGGGCGGGCAGGGCCGCCCCGGCGGCACCGGCGGCGATCAGCGAGCGGCGGGTGAGATCGGTCATGCGAGGCTCCGGCATCAGGCGGGGGTGCGGCCGAACGAGGGCGGCCGGTCGGCAAGCGCGCGGCCGAAGCCGGGTTCGGGCGTCGCGCTCATCGTAAAGGTCAGGCGGCCGCCCTTCACCAGATCGGCATGGGAAATCCAGCTTTTGGTCCAGGGGCGGCCGTTCCACTGCACCGATTTCACATAGGGCGTCGTCGGTCCGTTGCCCGGCGCCTCGACCACCAGCTTCCGGCGGCCGGGCAGCGTCAGCGTCGCGCGTTCGAACAGGGGCGAGCCGAAGACATAGACCGCCTCGACCGGATCGACCGGGTAGAAGCCGAGCGCGGACAGCACGAACCATGCGCTCATCTGTCCGCAATCGTCGTTGCCGATAATGCCGTCGGGATCGTTCTTGTACATCTCGGTCAGCAGGCGGCGGACCATGCCCTGCGTCTTCCACGGCGCGCCGACATAGGCATAGAGATAGGCGGCATGCTGGTCCGGCTCGTTGCCATGCGCATATTGGCCGACCAGCCCGGAAATGTCGGGCGGCGCGTTCTTGGGCAGCGTGGAGGGCGCGTTGAACAGCGCGTCCAGCTTCGCCTCGAACGCGCGCTCGCCGCCCATGTGCGCGATCAGGCCATAGACGTCGTGCTGGTTCAGGAAGGTCGCCTGCCAGCCATTCGCCTCGGTATAGTCGCGCCACCAGGGTTTGGGCATGTGGCCGAGCTGGATCGGGTCATAGTCCTTCCACCATGTGCCGTCGTCGAAGCGGGGGCGGGCAAAGCCGATCGCGGGATCGATGACGTTGCGCCAGTTGCCCGACCGCTTGAGCAGGCGGTCCGCCTCCGCTGTCCGGCCGGCGGCACGCGCGATTTTGGAGGATGCCCAGTCGTCATAGGCATATTCCTGCGTGCGGCTGACGCTTTCGAACCACTTGTCGGCGGGCACATAGCCCTTGGCGTCATACAGGTCGCGGCCCTTCGAATTGTCGAGGTCGCGCATGGTGAAGTCGAACGAGCGCCTGGCGATGTTGGGCCAGGCGGCGGCGTAATCGGCCTTGATCCCCTTGGCCTGCGCCTCGGCCAGCACCGGCACCGCGTGCCAGCCGATCATCGTCCCCGTCTCCACGCCCTGAAGCGGCCAGACGAGCGGCCCCAGCGGGCTTTGAGCGGTCTGGCGGATCATGTCGGAGACCAGGCTCTGCACCCGGTCGGGCGCGACGATGGTCAGGAGCGGATGCAGCGCGCGGTAGGTGTCCCACAGCGAATAGGTCGAATAGGCGCGCTCGCCCGCGGGCAGCGTGTGCACCTGCCGGTCCATGCCGACATAGCGGCCGTCGACGTCGGAAAAGAGGGTGGGGGCGAGCAGCGCGTGGTAGAGCGCCGAGGTCATGATCGTGCGCTGGTCGGGCGTGCCGCCCTCCACCGCGACCGCGTCCAGCTCGCGCGCCCAGGTCTTGGCGGCATCGCGGCGTACGGTGTCGAAGTTCCAGTGCCGCGCCTCGGCGGCCAGGTTGCGGCGCGCGCCGTCCACATCGACGCCGGAGATGCCGCAGCGGATCAGCACCGGCTTCGCGCCGGCATCGTCATAATGCAGCACCGCCTTCACCCGCTTGCCCTGCACCCCGACGGCGCCGGCGGGCTGCTCGGCATCATCGTCGCCGTAGAAGGTGATGCGATCGGGCTTGCGCGACATCTGCATCGCGAAATGGATGCGCCGGCCCTTGGCCCAGCGATGGACGCGGCGGCCGCCGGTCAGCGTGCCGTCCGCATCGACCGCAAGGCTGGCCTCGTCGATCAGGGGCGCGGCGTCGGACTTGTCGAGGATCAGGTGCGACAGGTCGACCAGGATATGCCCGGCGCCGGCCGGGAAGGTGTAGCGGTGCCAGCCGGTCCGCTCGGTCACGGTCAGCTCGGCCCGCACGCCCGATTCCAGCGCGACCCGGTAATAGCCGGGTTCGGCATGCTCCGCCGAGAAGCGCTGGCGATAGCCCGCATCGGGGTTGCCGAGCGGGCCGGGAAGCAGTTGCACGGGCCCGCGCGTCGGCACCACCAGCACGTCCAGCATGTCGCCGATGCCGGTGCCCGACAGGTGCGTATGGCTGAACCCCATGATCGAGCCGTCGCCGTGGTGATAGCCCGAGCAGGTGTCCCAGCGCTCCACATCGGTATCGGGCGACAATTGCACCATGCCCGACGGCAGGGTGGCGCCGGGATAGGTGTGGCCGTCGCCGCCGGTGCCGATGAACAGGTTCGCGCGGGGCCGCGCCGGCCGCGCGGCGAGCGCGGGCAGGGGCATGCCCAGCGCCGCGGCGGAGGCGAGCAGGCTGCGGCGGGAGACGGTGCCGGGCTTGGTCATCATCGATGGTCCTGCTGATGAAGGAAAAGGGCGCCGGCGATCACAGCGCTTCGCTCAGGATCGCGGGGTTGGTGCGGGCCAGCGTCACGATCAACTGGCCGAACAGGCCGTTGGTCCAGGCGAACCAGTGGCGGGTGAACTTCGACGGATCGTCCTGAAAGAACGCCTCGTGCATGAAGCCGGTGTTCGCATCGGTATCGCGCAGCGTCTTCAGGCAGGCGCGGATGGTCGCCGCGTCGTTCGTCGACATGGCGCGCATGATCAGCGACATGGGCCAGATCCAGCCAAGCCCGACATGCGGCCCGCCAATGCCTTCCCCGGCCGTGCCGCGGAAGAAATAAGGGTTGGCATCGCTCCACGCCGCCGCCTCGGTCCGCCGCCACAGCGGATCGTCCATCGGCACGCAGCCGAGATAGCCGAGCGCGGACAGCGAAGGGACGTTGGCATCGTCCATGAAGAGCGCGTTGCCGAAGCCGTCGACCTCATACGCCCAGACCTCCGACCCGTCGCGCAGGCGCATCGTGCCCCACTGGCGCAGCGCCGCCTCCACCTCGTCGGCGAGCGCGGTGGCGTCACGGGCGAGCGCGGCGTCGCCGCGGGCCTCGTTCGCGACCACCGCCATTTCGCGCAGGGTCGTCACCGCGAACCAGTTGGACGGGATCAGGAAGAGATATTGGGTCGCATCGTCCGACGGGCGGAAGCCCGAGGCGATCAAGCCGACCGGGCGCATCGGGTTGCCCCAGCCCTCCAGCGGCATCGTCTCGGTATTGCGGTCGGAGGTGCGCAGGAAGCTGTACGGCCCGCGATTGTCCTTGCGCTGTTGTTCGCGAAAGGTGCGGATCGTGGCGCGCGCGCCCTCGCTCCAGGTCGCGTCGAACGGCCGCTTGTCGCGGGTCGCCTGCCAATATTCATAGGCGAGGCGCATCGGATAGCAGAGCGAGTCGATCTCCCACTTCCGCTCCGCCACGCCCGGTTTCATCTCGGTGCGGTCCTTTTGCGACCATTCCAGATTGGACGGTGCGGTCGGGTCCTCCATGAAGGCGTTGGCATAGGGGTCGATCAGGATGCAGCGCGCCTGCCGCGCGATCAGGCCGCGGAACAGCTCGGCCAGCTTCGCATCCTCGCGCGCCAGATGCAGATAGGGGCGCACCTGTGCCGAGGAATCGCGCAGCCACAGCGCGTTGATGTCACCGGTGATGACGAACGCGTCGGGGCCGCCGTTCGCGGTGCCCATCTTCACCGTGGTGTCGAGCGTGTTCGGGTAGCAGTTGCCGAACATCCAGCGCAGCTTGGGATCGCCGATCCGCTTCGACACGCGCGCAATCTCGCGCTCGACCGCCGGGCTGGTGAAGCGACGCTGGCCGGGCGCGGGGCGCTTGGACGGCAGCGCAGGCGCGGCGGCGAAGGCGGGCGCGGCGGCGAGCGCGCCCGCGCCCGCGACGAACTGGCGACGGTCGACGATCACTTGGGCAACTCCGTGTCCGCACCCGTCACGCTGAACGACACCCACTGGCCGGGCGCGGTGTCCGGCTGACCACCACCGATCCACAGGCGATAGTCGCCCGGCACGACATGGCGGCGCCCGTCGCGGTCGACCACGCTCATCGCGCGCGGATCGAGCGTGAAGCGCGCGGTGACCGTCTTGCCGGGCCGTGGCGCGACGCGGGTAAAGCCGACGAGCTGGCGTTGCAGCACCGGCGCGGTCATCGATCCCGGCCTTTGTGCGGGCGGCACCAAATAGGCCTGCACCACCTCCTCGCCGTCGCGGGCGCCAGCATTGGTGACGCGCGCGGTGACGGTCAGGTCCTGACCAGCAGCGACGCTGGCCGGCGCCTGCACGCCGTCATAGCCGAAGCGGGTATAGGACAGACCGTGGCCGAAGCCCCAGAGCGGCGTGCCCGTGAAGTAGCGATAGGTGCGCTCCTTCATCCCATAATCGACGAATGCGGGCAGGTCGGTGGTCGTCTTGTAGACGGTGACGGGCAGGCGCCCCGACGGGTTGGTGGCGCCCGCCAGCACCTCGGCCAGCGCGGTGCCACCGGCCTCGCCCGGATACCAGACGGTCAGCACCGATGCCGCCAGCGTCGGGTCCACCGCGACCGCGCTGCCGCTGGCCAGCACCAGCACGATCGGCTTGCCCGTCGCCTTCAGCGCGGTGAGCAGCCGTTGCTGCGCCGGCGGGATCATGATGTCGGTACGGTCGCCGCCGACGAAGCCGGGCACCTGCACCTGAAGCGCCTCGCCCTCCAGATCGGGGGACAGGCCGCCGACCACCACCGCGACGTCCGCGCTCTCGGCCGCCTTCACGGCCTCGGCGATCATCGGCGCCTCCGGCGGCAGCCAGAGCAGGCGGAAGCTCTCGTCCTCGCTGGCGTGGTCCAGCACCAGATCGAAGGGCTGCGGGCTGCCGTCGCTGTCCCAGGCGATCTCGATGCGGCCCTTGGGAACCGCGCCATCATGCAGCACGCGCCCGCCGATCGACAGGCGCGCGGTGTCGTGCGTCCGGCAATCCTTCCAGCACTGCGCCTGATCCAGCATCAGCCGATACGCACCCGGCCCCGGCGGGGTGATCGTCCCCGTCCAGCGGCCGACCCAGCCGGTCGCCGGCAGGCCTTCGACCGGGGGCACGCGGGTGATGTCCAGGTCGATCTTGCGCGCGCGCTGCGTCTTCACCACGCGGCCGCCGACGCTGTAGGTCGCGGTCAGGTCCTTCAGCGCGGTTTCGGGCAGCACCACGGGCGCGCCATCGGCCAGCACCGACCCTTGCGCATAGGCGACCTGGCGGAACCTGGCGCGAATACCCTCCAGCGGGGTGACGGGATGCGCGGTGGTGCCGTGATAATTGGCCTGCAGCACGCCCAGATCGTCGGCATTGGCGCCGATCACCGCCAGCCTGGTGTCAGGCTTCAGCGGTAGGCGATCGCCCTCGTTCTTGAGCAGCACGATGCTCTTGCGCGCCGCCTCCAGCGCCAGTGCGCGATGGGCCGGGGTGCCGATCTCGCTCGGCTTGATCCGGCTCCACGGGCTGGTCGCGCCGAACGCGATGCCGAGCGCGCGGCGGGCCTCCAGCGCGCGGGTGAGCGCGGTATCGACCTCCGCCTCGGTGACGAGGCCGCGGCGGACCGCCTCGGGCAGCGCGGCATAGGCGTTGCCGCAGTTCAGGTCGTTGCCGCCCTTGATCGCCGCCGCCGATGCGCCGGCGCCGTCCAGGCGGTAATGGTGGAACATGTGGATGTTGGCCACCGCGTCGCAGTCCGACACGGTAAAGCCCCGGAACCCCCAGTCGCGGCGCACCCGCACGTTCAACAGGTCGCCACTCGCGCAGGCCGGCGTGCCGTGGATCGAGTTGTACGCGCACATCAGCGAGCGTGCCTTGCCGTCGATCACCGCCATGCGGAAGGCGGGCAGATAGGTCGCCTCGACATCCTGCGGGGAGGGGTCGACATCGAAACCGTCGCGCCCGGCCTCCGGGCCGCTGTGCACCGCCAGATGCTTGGGCGTGGCGATCACCTTGGGATGGACGGGGTCCGGCCCCTGCAACCCTTGCACGAAGGCGACGCCCAGCCTGCCCGTCAGATACGGGTCCTCGCCGTACGTTTCCTGCCCGCGGCCCCAGCGCGGATCGCGGAAGATGTTGATGTTGGGCGACCAGATGGTCAGCCCTTCATAGATGCGGCGATCGGCCCCGGCGGGCCTGGCGTTGAACTTCGCGCGCGCCTCGGTCGCCACCACGTCGCCGATCCTGTTCACCAGCGCGGTGTCCCAGGTCGCGGCCATGCCGATCGCCTGCGGAAAGACGGTGGCATGGCCGTTGCGCGCCAGCCCGTGCAGCCCTTCGTTCCACCAGTCATAGGCGGGCAACCCGGCCCCGGCATCGGCGGGCGCGGTGCTTTGCAACTGCGCGGCCTTTTCCTCGATCGTCATCGTCGCGATCGCGGTCGCGACGGGGTCTGCGGTTGCGAGCAGCAGCCAGATCATTTGCGGTTCCCCAGAGTGCGCAACGTGAGCGCCTTTTTCAGTGTGGCGGGCGAGGCATCGGACGCGACGGTCAGCGTGCGGCTTTCCCCCGGCAACAGGTCGAACCCGTCGTCCGACGGCTGGGCCGCCACCGCGCCGAAATCGAGCATCACCGCGCGGGCGAGATTGGTGGCGGTGATCGTCACCTCGCGCCCCTGCCAGCGGACGGAAAGGCCCGGATCGGGCCAGGCGATCGCCTTGGGCTGCACCCGCTCGACGATGCGGCGGCTGACCACCTGATCGCCGACCAGCAGTTCGGCAACGCCGTAGCTCGCCTCGGGCGCGGCACCCGCGAACAGGTCCGCATCCGGCACCACCGCGGCCTCGGCCGCCGAGAGCGGGGCCAGCGTCGCGTCCCCGGTCCGCTCGCCCAGCATGCGCCCGTCCAGCCCGAAGCCGCGCACCCGCCAACGTGCCGCAATCGGGGTGGTGGCGTCGGAGACGAGCGCGATGCGGGTGGCCGCGTCCTTGCGCTCGGCCACGATCGCCTGCGGGGCGAAGAAGCGCTTCGCCTCGTGATGCAGCAGCTTCCACTGGCCGTTATAGTCGATGCTGGACCAGGACACGACCGGCCACACATCGTTCAACTGCCAGTATAGCGAACCCATCGTCACCGGCCGGCAGGCGCGGTGATGAAGCGCGGCCATCGCGATCGCCTGCGCCTGATTGACCTGTGCCAGATAGGCGAAGTCGGCAAAGTTCTTCGGCTCGCCCAGACGCTCGCGGATATAATGCATCAGGCGGGCATTGCCCTCGCCCGCCAGGAACTTCTGGTGCGCCTTCATCACCGGGCTGTCGAACGTCAGGTCCAGCGTGCCGGCGAAATCCTTGATCGTCGACAGGTCGGGCGTGCCCTGAAAGCCATATTCGGACATGAAGCGCGGGCAACTGTCCAGATACCGCTCGACCGGCTTCGACCCCGACCACACGTCCCAGAAATGCCGGTCGCCATCGGCATCGGTATCCACCGGACCCTCGTAATCGGTGGAGGGCGAACCCGGCCAATAGGGCACGCCGGGATCGAAATCGCGCACCGCCTGACGCAGCACGCGGTCGAACAGCACCGCCATGCCCGCGCCGATCCGTTCCTGTTCGTCCGGGCCGACCCGCTTCTTGAACGCCTTGCGGTCGGACCAGTTCTCCCAGCCGGCCAGCACCTCGTTGCCGCCTGCCCACAGCACGATGGAGGGATGGCCGGACACGCGCGCGACCTGCTCCTCCGCCTCGATCCGCACGCTTTCGCGGAATTCCTTGTCCGGCGGCGTCACCGAGCCGCCGAACATGAAGTCGGACCAGATCATCAGGCCAAGCTCGTCGGCGGCGTCGAAGAACGCATCGGGCAGGTAATAGCCGCCACCCCAGATGCGAATCATGTTCATGTTGACCGCCTTGGCGTCGGCCAGCATCCGGCGCATGCCCTCGGCGGTCACGCGCGAGGGGAAGCTGTCGAACGGGATCAGGTTCGCGCCCTTGGCGAAGATCGGCGTGCCGTTCACCTTGAAACCGAAGCTGCCGTCCTTGCGGATCAGTTCCACGGTGCGCAGGCCGATGCGGCGCTGCGCGCTGTCGCTGGCCTGTCCGTTTTCCACCAGCGTGCCGGTGACGCGGTACAGGGCCTGTGCGCCATATCCCACCGGCTGCCAGCGCTGCGGGTTGGCGATGGTCAGCGGTATGCTGATCCGGTTGGTGCCGGGCGCCAGCGTCACCACCTGTTCGGCATTGACGGCCGCGCCGTTCGGCCCGGTCAGGCTGGCGCGCACCGTGGCGGGGCCGGCGGTGTCCGCCACCACCTCGAAATCGGCGGCCAGCCGCGCCTCGGCGTCGTTCAGCGCGATCTGGTTGACCCGGAACTGCGCGACGCGTGCATCGTCCCACGCCTCCAGCTTCACCGGCCCCGACGGGCCGACGTTCAGGATGCGGGGCCCCCAGTCCCAGCCATAATGATATTTCGCCTTGCGGATATAGGGCGAGGTCTGCTTGCCCTTGGGC
Source organism: Sphingomonas sp. NY01 (assembly GCF_038809135.1). Lineage (NCBI taxonomy): Bacteria > Pseudomonadati > Pseudomonadota > Alphaproteobacteria > Sphingomonadales > Sphingomonadaceae > Sphingomonas > Sphingomonas sp. NY01. Next base: position 560,044 of record NZ_CP101722.1, read on the forward strand.
TCGTCGCCGAAGAAGCTGTCATATTCGCCGGGCAGGGGGTTCGCCTCGGCCAGTACCCGGGGTTGCAGCGTCGCGATCGGCGGGGCGAAGCGGATGGTGATGGTGTTGCGGCCCGGCTTCAGCCACGGCTTGGCATCGACGCGCCAGGTGCGGTGCGCGTTATCGGCCTTCAGCACCGCCTGCCCGTTCACCGACACGGTGGCAAAGGTATCCAGCCCCTCGAACACCAGATCCAGATGGTCGCGCGCCGCCATGTCGGCGCTCACCTCCAGCGTGCGGACATATTGCCAGCCGGTGCGACCGACCCACTGGATCGCCGCCTCGTTCAGTCCCTTGAACGGATCGGGCACGCGCCGGGCGGCGATCAGGTCCTGCTGCACCGTGCCCGGCACACGCGCCGGCAGCCACTTCGCCTCGCGCGGGTGCGCGTTGGCCGCGGCGGCATCCGCCGGGTCGATCCGCACCGTCCAACCCTCGTTCAGCGACACCACCGACTTGGGCGCCGCCACCGCCGCGGTGGAGGCGAGCAGCAGCGGCAGGGCGAGCATCCAGCCGCGCATCACTGCGCCTCCGTCAGCGTCATGCGTTCGACGGTATAGATCGGATCGCTGGTCGGCGCGGTGAATTGCAGGCAGATGTCCTTGTCTCCCTTGTCGCTCTGGGTGGCGTCCATCATGGGGAATTGTCCTGAAAAGCGCATGCGCTGCGGCGCGGTGGCGGGGTCGGGCAGGGGGAAGCTGCCGGCGATGATCGGCTTTGGCGCGGTGCCGCCGTCCGCCGCGGCGCGGCAGCCGACCAGCACCAGCAACTCGCCATGCGGGGTAACGTTATAGTGTCGGCGGACCTGGTCGAAATCATGCGCCAGCCCGTAATGCCGGGCAAGGCGCGCCACCTCGATTGTGTAGCCGCGGGCGAGGTCGACCGGCGCCTGTGGATAGGCGGTGCAATTGTCGAAGATGTTGACGTTGTAGGCCGGCCCGTTGGCGGTCGCATCCGGGGTCAGCGCGACGCGCAGGTTCAGCTTGCCGTTCGGGCAGGCGGCCATCTCCGAACTTGTCCGCGTCAACAGCGCCGCGCGCGCGGTGGCGAAGTCGCGGGGGGCGGCCAGCCGCTGGCCATCGGCGGCAAAGGGCGCGGCGCGGATCGTCGCACCCGGCTTCATCGTCAGCGCACCCGTGTAGCGCCTCGACCGCGCACCCGGCTCGGTGCCGTCGAGCGTATATCGGATCGTGCCCTGCGGCGCCTGCTGCTCCAGCGTCACGCGGACACTGTTCGCGCGCAGCGCCTGTCCGGGGCTGTCCGCCAGCCGGTATTCCACCGCAAGCGCGCTGTCCGCGACCTCGATCCCGGCGCGCGTCCAGCGCTGCATCTGCGGCACCAGCCTTGATACGAAGCCGGGGAAGTCGCGCGGTCGCTGGATCCAGCCATTTTCCGCGATCGCGGCAATGCGCGGGAAGACCGCGTGCTGCACCTGCCAGGGGGTGACGAAATATTCGCTCCACCCGTTCATCTGCACGCCCAGCACATGGTGCGCCTTGTCCGCCGGAATGCCCGCTGGCATCGGATCATAGGCATAGACGTCGGCCAGCGTCTTGATCTCCGACCAGCGGCCGGGCGGCTCGGTGGCCTGGCGGCTCTGCATGCTGTCCAGATACAGGATCGGCGCCGGGGACAGCACCACGTCGTGATCTTGGCGGACCGCCTCCACCGCGCCCTTTTCGCCGCGCCACGACATCACCGTCGCGGACGGCGGCAGGCCACCCTCCAATATCTCATCCCAGCCGATCAGCCGGCGGCCCTTGGTCGCCAGATATTTGCCGAACTCGTCGATCACCCAGCTTTGCAGGCCGTTTTCGGTGGTGATGTTCAGCGCGCGCATCTGCGCCTGCACCTCGGGCGAGCGTTCCCACTGGTCCTTCACCGCCTCGTCGCCGCCGAGATGGATATAGGTGCCGGGAAACACGTCGATCAGCTCGTCCAGCACGTTGCGGATGAACGCCATCCCCGCCGGATTGGGGTTCAGCAGATAGGGCATCACACCCCATTCGTTGCTGACCGGCGGGCGATTGCCCAGCACGCCGATCTCCGGATAGGCGGCGACCAGCGCCTGGGCATGACCGGGCAGGTCGATCTCCGGCACGATCGTGATGCCGCGATCGGCGGCATAGGCGACCAGCTCGCGCAGATCGTCCTGCGTGTAGAAGCCGCCATGGCGCGTCGCGGGCGCCGGGCCGCCGGTGGAGGGCGGCTGGCGCCAGGCACCGATCTCGGTCAGCTTCGGGTATCGCTTCACCTCGAACCGCCATCCCTGATCGTCGGTCAGGTGCAGGTGCAGCGTGTTGAGCTTCACCGCCGCCATCTGGTCGACGATGCGCTTGATCTCGGCGATCGGCTGGAAGTGGCGCACCGGATCGACCAGGAGCCCGCGCCAGGCGAAGCGCGGCGCGTCGTCGATGGTGACGGCGGGTACGCGCACCGGCTTGCCCATCGCAGTGTCGGGGCTGAGCAACTGGGCGAGCGTCATCGCGCCGTGGACGAAGCCGGCGGGCCGGGACGCGGTGATGCGGATACCCCCCGGCTGCACCACCAGCCGATACGCCTCCGCCCCCGCAATCGCATCGTCCTGTGCGAATATGATCCGGGCGTCACCCTGGGCCGGCGCCAGCGCGATCCCGCGCACGGTGCGGACATGATCGACCAGCAGGCGCGCCGCGGCCTGCGCCTGCGGTGCCTGTGCCGAAACCGTGGAGCCGGCGGATATGGTGATGCTGCCCGAACCACGGACGATGGTCTGGGGCATTGGCAGCAATTTCAACGGCGTCTGCGCCGCAGCGGGGGCGGTAAGCGCCAGCACCAGTCCCAATCCGATCCCCGATCCGATCGATGCCGTCGTCGCCGCCTGCATGCCTGCCCCTTGGTTCCGTTTTGGTATTAGGAGGTATCATGCAGAAGACGCGCGGGTACGTCCATGCCCCCGACCCAAAAAAACCGGTGCCGGCCGCGTCGGGAAAACGCGGCCGGCACAACAGGTTACACGCGGGGAACACCCGAGGGGGTTACATGCGGAACGATACGCTGCCGACAAAGGTGCGCCCGTTCTTGTAGAAGGCCGAGGGCCGGTCGCGCGTGCCGCTATATTGCAGATACGTCTCGTCCAGCAGGTTCTGCGCATTGACCGTCAACGTGATGTTCTTGGTCAGGTTGAGCGAGGCGGACGCGTCGAGCTGGCTGTAGGGCGCCACCATTTCCTCCGATCCCAGCCGCCCGATCGTGCGGAAATAGGAGGTGCGATAGTTGTAGCTGACCCGCGCCTGGAACGGTCCGCTCTCGAAATAGGGGATCACGTTCACGGTATGCTTGGACAGATAGGGCAGGTTGAGCGCCCCGTTGATCCCGGCGATCGTCGAGGTCGAGCTGTCCTGGTACGAATAGTTCGCCTGCAGGCCGAACCCGCCCCAGATTTCGGCCTGACCGTTGACCAGCACGCCGTTCACCTTGGCCTTGCCGCCGTTGATCGGCTGGTTGACGTTGTAGGTCGTCAACTGGTTGCGCAGCGAATTGAAGTAGACGGCATTGGTGCGCGTGTTGATGATATAGTTGTCGATGTCGCGGCGGAACAGTTCCAGCGACAGCAGCGCACCGGCACGCGGATACCATTCCGCGGTCACTTCATAATTGGTCGACTGGTACGGCCGCAGGTTCGGGTTGCCGCCGCCGCCGTCCAGCGTCACGTCGTTGAGCGAGGTCGCCGCCGCCAGGTCCTGGTAGCGCGGCCGCGAGATCACCTTGGCCACCGACCCGCGCACGATCACTTCCGGCGTGATCGTGTAGATCAGGTTCACGCTCGGCAGGAACTTCAGGTAATCGGTCGAGACGCGCGTCGGCACCGGCTGGGGATTGACCACGTTGCTCAGCGTCGTGGCGTAGTTGGATACGTCGCGGGTATAGACCAGCCGCCCGCCGATATTGCCGCGCAGTCCGCCTTGATCGAAATTCGCCTGGATGTAGGACGCGGCCACCGTCTCCTTCACCCTGGTCGATGCGCCGATCTTGGTGACCAGCGGGCTGTTGATCGAATTGGCGAGGATGTCGATCACCGACTGTTCGGGGAGATTCAGGAACTGGGTCGCGCTGCCCGATCCGCCGCTGCCGTCGAAGACGCCGCCGGGGGTGACCCCTGTGGTGACCCCGAGCTGCGCGGCGGTTTGCGAGCTGGTCTTGTAGGTGTTGATGCCGCGGGCGTTGATGCGGTTGACGTGATCGGTCACGCGCGCGCCGATCAACAGCTCGGTGAACACGCCGCCCAGCGGCACCGTGCCGTCGAAGCCGCCAAAGATGTCGCGGTCGGTGGTGACGCTGTAATCCAGCCCGCCGATCTGCGCGGCGTTCAGCTGCGCCCCGTTTACGATGACGGGGCGGCCCTCGATCTGCGCCGGGTTGTTGTTGGGGTTGGTGAAGTAGTTCGCCGGGTTGGTCAGGTCGCCGGTGAAATTGACCTCCGCCGATGTCGGCGTGATCGCGTAGCTGAACGGCAGGCGGGTCTGCACGTTGAACAGATATTCGGGATTGCGCCCGCCGGTCGCCTTGCTCCAGCCGCCGGCGAACGACACCTTGGCGCCGTCATCGCCTTCCCAATCGGCAAAGAAGTTCAGATTGTCGGTCTTCAGCTTGGTGCGGCGGACCAGGGTATCGAGCTGCGCGCTCTGGCTGTTGCTCGCCGCCGCGCCGAAGCTCGCCTGCGTCACCACGCCGTTGGATACGGTCGCGGATTGCAGGACGTTGCCGGTCCATGCGCCGGGGATGGTGTACATCGCCTGGCTGTAATTGTTGTAGTTGCCGTCGATGTGCAGGCCGTTCAGCGTCAGCGTCAGGTTTTCGGCCGGGCGATACTGCACCGTGCCGGCGATGCTGGCGCGCTGGCGCTGCTGCTGGAAATAGGCGTAGTTGATGCCGAAGGGCGATGCCGCGGCATAGAGATCCTGGATCGTGCCGCCGTTGATCGTCGCGTTCGGATTCTTCAGGGACAGCGCGCCGGTGGTCGCGTCGCGATTGACGAACGGGCTGTTGCGCGTGCCGTCGGCATTGGGCGCGATATTGTCGTAGCCGAAGAATTCGACACCGGCGCGCACCATGTTCTGCTTGTCATAGGTCGCCGCGACCAGCACGCCGAAGGTTTCGGCATCGTTGCGCCAGCTATACAGGCCCGAGCCGCGGATATTCCCCTTGTCCGCGCGGTCGTTGTACAGATAGCCGCCCGACGCGAAGATCGAATTGGCCTCCAGTTCCAGCGGCCGGCGGGTGCGCACGATCACCGTGCCGCCCAGGCTGCCTTCCTCGATCCGCGGCTCCGGCGACTTGTAGACTTCCAGCCGGTCGACCAGTTCGGGGGCGAGCAACGAATAGTTGAAGGTCCGGCTGCTGGGGTCGTTGTCGTTGCCGCCCCAGTCGGCCGATGCCAGACCGTGCCCGTCGAGCAGCATGCGGTTCAGGGCCGGGTCGGTGCCCAGAATGGCGACCTTCTCACCCTCGCCGAAGCGGCGGTCGATCGACACGCCGGGGATGTGCGCCAGCGACTCCGCGACGTTGCGGTCGGGGAACTTGCCGATGTCCTCGGCCGAGATGGCGTCGACCACGGCGTTCGCGTTACGCTTCACCTCGATCGCCTGGCGAAGGCTGCGGGCATAGCCGGTGACGACGATTTCGCCGTCCTCGCCCGCGGTGCCATCCTGGGCCGCCGGGTCCTGGCCGGATGCGGCATTGCTCGGCGCGGTGGTGCTGGGCGGTGTTGTCGGCGCCTCCTGGCCTTGCGCGGCCGTGGCGGCCAGTCCGGTCATGGCCGTCGTCATCAGGATCCAGTGGCGCAACCGCATCGTCATTCCCCTTCCATGGAGAGGCGCCCAGCTGCGCTGCTCCCCGATCTACCGCCGCATGGCTGGCGGCTTTCCCTGCCGGTTCTTGACGGTCAGAGGTCCGGCCAGCGGTATAACCAAAATATACCATATGCGCTACAAAAATTCATAAAATTGACTTAAAACCGGCAGGTAATAATAAGTAGCTGGAGGGTAACGAATTAATCCGCTGCGAAACATGAGCCTTTCGGGGAATGTGTGATGGATTGGAATGCTCGCCGGATCCGTCGGAGCAGTTGTTCCCCGGCGTGCCATTCGGTAGGTTCGCCCTTCATGGCGGCGCATCGCGATCGCACGACACCTGCCGTGGGGGCGGTGGGACAAAGGGAGACGGGAATGGCTTTTTCGGACGAGGTGGGGCGGTTCCGCGATGGCAATCCATCTCCGCTCTATCTCCAGCTTCAGCAGCTGATCCGCGAGGCGATCGGCCGCGACGTGCTGGTGCAGGGCGATGCGATCCCCGCCGAACGCGATCTCGCCACCGAATATGACGTGTCGCGCATCACCGTGCGCAAGGCGATCGGCGGCCTGGTCGAGGATGGCCTGCTGACCCGCCGCCGCGGCGCCGGCACCTTTGTGGCAGGGCGCGTCGAAAAGAGCTTTTCCAAGCTTTCCTCTTTTTCCGAAGACATGGCCGCGCGTGGCAAGGCGGCGTCCAGCGAATGGATCAGCCGCGCCGCGGGCACGGTCAGCCCGGAGGAATCCATGGCGCTCGGCCTGTCGCCGGGCGCGCCCGTATATCGCTTCCAGCGCATCCGCTATGCCGATGACGAGCCCATGGCGCTCGAATTCTCCACCATCGCCGGCTATTGCCTGCCCTCGGTCCAGGCGGTCGGCGACTCGCTGTATGTCGCGCTGGATCAGGCGGGCAGCCGTCCGGTGCGCGCGCTCCAGCGGCTGCGCGCCGTGCCCTTCGGCCCCGAACATGCGCGCATGCTGGGCGTCGATGCCGGCCAGCCCGGCCTGTTGATCGAGCGACGCGGGTTCCTGCGCGACGGTCGCGCCGCCGAGTTCACCCGGTCCTATTACCGCGGCGACGCCTACGACTTCGTTGCCGAACTGTCCGACCTGTAGGGGTCGATGCCCGAGGAGTTTTCGCTCTTGAATCGCCGTCAACTGCTCCTCACCGGCGCGAGTGCCGGTGCCGTTCTCGCGCTGCCCGTCCAGGCCGCCCCCCGCAATCGCCGGATGGGGGAGGCGGGTGCCCTGCCGATGCCCGCGCCCGGCAATACGCTACCCCCGCCGCTGCCCGTCCATGATGCGAACAAGACCCGCATGGAGCGCGGCTGGCTGTTCCACGAAGGCGACATTGGCGATCCCGTACTGGATTCGCACAACGCCACTTATCTCAGCGTCAAGGCCGGCAATGCTCAGGGTGCCGCGGCGATCGACCATGACGACAGCGACTGGGCGCGCATCCGCCTGCCGCACGACTGGGCCAGCGCACAGCCCTTCGAGGAAAGCGCCAACGTCGCGCAGGGCTATCGCCGTCGCGGCATCGGCTGGTACCGCCGCCGCTTCGCGCTCGACTCCGCCGATCGGGGCAAGCGCCTCGAACTGCATTTCGACGGCATCGCCACCAATGCGACGATCTGGCTGAACGGCAGCACGGTGGCGCACAACTGGTCGGGCTATAACAGCATCTATATCGACCTGACGCCGTTTGCCCGCTTCGGCGAGGAACTGAACACGATCGCCATCCGCGTCGATGCGAACGCGATGGAGGGCTGGTGGTATGAGGGTGCGGGGCTTTACCGCCATGCCTGGCTGGTCCGCCGCGCGCCCGTGTCGATCGCGACCGACGGCGTCCACTGCGATCCGCGCCGCGGTGCCGGGCGCTGGCAGGTGCCCGTCGCCGTCACGCTGAACAGCGTTGCACGCGAGGCGGCGACCGTGACGGTGGAGGCGCAACTGCTCGCCCCCGATGGCCGTCTGCTCACCCATGCCGAGACGCCCGCCACCGTCACGCCCCTGGACGAAGCGGTCGCGACGCTGACGCTGGATGCCGGAAACCCGGTCCTGTGGTCGGTCGAGGCGCCGACGCTCCACACCGTCGTCACCCGCGTGCTGGTGGACGGCACGGCCGTCGACGAGCGCCGCACCCCCATCGGCTTCCGCACCATCCGCTTCGACGCAGGCGAAGGCTTCTTCCTCAACGACCGGCCGGTGAAGCTGAAGGGCGTGTGCCTGCATCAGGACCATGCCGGCGTCGGTACCGCGATCCCCGACAGCCTGCACCGCTGGCGGCTGGAACGGCTGAAGGCGATCGGCTGCAACGCGATCCGCTGCTCGCACAATGCGCCGTCGACCGAGTTTCTCGACCTGTGCGACGCGATGGGCTTTCTCGTCATGGACGAGAACCGGCAGTTCAACCCCGCGCCCGACTATATGGCGCAACTGCGCTGGCTGGTCCGGCGCGACCGCAACCATCCCTCGATCATCCTCTGGTCGGTGTTCAACGAGGAACCGATGCAGGGGACGGAGGCCGGCGTCGAGATGGTCCGCCGCATGGCGCATGAGGTGAAGGCGCTGGACGACAGCCGCCCGGTCACCGCGGCGATGAACGGCGCATTCTTTGAACCGAACAGCGTGTCCAGCGTCGTCGACGTGACCGGCTTCAACTATTACCAGAACGACTACGACCAATTCCACCGCCTCTTTCCCGACCGGGCGATGACCAGTTCGGAGGATACCAGCGCGTATGAAACGCGCGGCGCCTTCCACAGCGATCCCAAGGCGCATGTCATCAGTTCCTATGATGACGAGGCGGCAAGCTGGGGCGACACGCATCGCAACACCTGGCGCAAGATCATGGAGCGTCGCTTCGTCGCGGGCGGCTTCGTCTGGACCGGTTTCGACTATCATGGCGAGCCGACCCCCTATGCCTGGCCGACCATCTCCAGCTTCTTCGGGGTCATGGACCTGTGCGGTTTTCCCAAGACCGCGACCGATATCCACGCCGCGCACTGGGTGGACGACCGCCCCGTCGTCGCAATCGCGCCGCACTGGACCTGGGGCGGCAAGGAAGGCCAGCCGATCCGCGTGTTCGTGACGAGCAACGCGGAAACGGTGGCCCTGCGCGTAAACGGCCGCGATCTCGAACCGCAACAGGTCGACCGGATCATGGGCAACGAATGGACCGTGCCCTACGCCCCCGGCCGGATCGAGGCGATCGCCATGCGTGGCGGCCGCGTGGTGGCGACGGCGGCGCAGGAAACCGCCGGGCCGCCCGTCGCGCTCCACCTGACGCCCGCGCGCAGCGTCATGGCCGGTGACGGCGAGGATGCGCAGGCGATCACCATCGATGCGGTCGATGCCAGGGGGCGCCACGTTCCCACCGCCAACCTGCCGACGCGCTTTTCGGTCGAGGGTGCCGAGATCATCGGCATCGGCAATGGCGATCCCAACAGCCACGAACCCGAAAAGGGCAATGCCCGCTCGCTGTTCAACGGCCTTGCCCAGATCATCGTTCGCGCAAACAGGGGGGCCGGCCGCGTGAGCCTCCGTGCCGAGGCGGAGGGCTTGTTGCCCGCGCGCCTGACCATCACGCGCCGCCCGGTGGCCGAGGTGGCGCAATGGCCGGAAAGCTTCGGCGGGCAGGCCTTGCGCGAATGGCGTCGCTCGCCCGCCTCCGCAACGAAGCCAGGTCCCGACGCCGCGCCGCCCGACGGCGACAACAACAGCTGGGCCTTTGCCCGCGCCGGGAATGGCGCCAAGCCCGATCCCGCCGGCAACTGGCGCGCCTGGCGCACCACCGTCACCCCGTGGAAGCGCATCGCGGCAGAGGGCGGCATGCTCCGTTTCCGCGAGATTACCGGCCGCGCCGAACTCTATGCCGATGGCCGCCGTCTCGCGAGCAAGGATAGCACCACCGCCGGCCCGCTGGAGGCGCGCCTTCCGGCCGGCTCAGGCGTGCGCACGATCCTGTTGGTGGTGGAAGGTGCCGGCATCACCGGCCCGGTGACGCTGACGGTGGAGTGATCAGACTACGCCCTCTCCCATCTGGGGAGAGGGCTTAGAATCTCAACCGGCGACGAACCGGTCGGCATCGCCCAGCAGATGCACGACCCCGGTCGCCGGGCGCGCCACCGCCTTCACGCCGAGCTTCGCCAGCGCCGCGTCATCCACGGCCCCCGCAACCTCGACCCGCACGCGCCCGGCATGGACGCTGGCGGCACCGACCTTGCCGCCCAGCGCGTGCACCAGCGCCGGGGTCAGTTGCACGGCCTTGCTGGTCTCCGCCTCAGCCACCGGAGCGACGGCTACGGCGCCACCTCCTGCCGCCAGCGCATCGCGTATCTCCGACGCCACCGTGTCGGCGATCGGGCCGACCACCACCTGGAGCGCGGTGGCGGACGGGCGGATGATCCCCCGCGCGCCCAAGGCCTTCAACGCCGCCTCGTCCACCACGTCCTGATCGTTCACCACCAGCCGCAGCCGGGTCGTGCACGCGCCCACGTCGCGCAGGTTCGCCGCGCCGCCCAGGGCCTGGGCGAACGCCGTGCCGCGCTCGCCGGCCGCGACGGGCGCGACCGCGGTCGCCGCGCCCTCGGCGATCGGCTCCCGGCCCGGCGTTTGCAAGCCGAAGCGCCGGATGGCGAAGCGGAAGATCGCATAATAGGCGAGGGCATAGGCGGCCCCCACCGGCAGCAACATCAATGGCTTGGTCGCCTTGCCGAAGTTCAGCGCATAGTCGAACAGCCCGGCGGAGAAACCGTACCCCAGCTTCACCCCCAGCGCGTTCATCACCGCCTCCGCCGTACCGGTCAGCACCGCATGCACCGCATAAAGCGCCGGCGCCAGGAACATGAACGAAAACTCGATCGGCTCGGTCACGCCAGTCAGGAACGAGGTGAGCGCAAGGCTGAGCAGCAACCCGCCCACCGCCTTGCGCCGTTCCGGCAACGCCTCGTGATACATCGCCAGACAGGCGGCGGGCAGGCCGAACATCATGACCGGGAAGAACCCGCTCATGAAGCCGCCCGCGGTGGGATCGCCCGCAAAGAAGCGCGTCAGGTCGCCGGTCTTGCCCTGGAACTCGCCGACCGAGAAATAGGCGACGTTGTTCAGGATATGGTGCAGCCCGGTGACGAGCAGCAGCCGGTTGAGCAGCCCGAAGGCGAACAGCCCCGCGCCACCCGCCGCGACCACGCCCGCCGACAGGGCGTCCATGCCGGCGCTGATGCCGGCGTAGCTGACGCCTAGAATCAGCGCGAGGCCGAGGCCGGCGAAGCCGGAGGCGATGGGGACGAAGCGGCGTCCGCCGAAGAAGGCGAGGTAATCGGGCAGCTTCAGGTTGGAGAAGCGGTTGTAGAAGCTGCCGCCGATCGCGCCGGCGATGATGCCGACGGGCACGTCGAACTTGGCGACGGTGGTCGCCTTCCACGCCTTCTCCACCGTGGCGCGCAAGCCCTCGGGCACGGTGGCCAGCACATCGGGGGGCACCACGAACAGCGCCTGCGCGCCGGCGGTGGCGACGAGGTAGCAGACCAGGCCGCCCATCGTGGCCGCGCCGTTGCCGTCCCGGGCGAACCCGGTCGCCACGCCGATCGCGAACAGGAGGCCCAGATGCGCGAAGATCGCATCGCCCGCCGCGCTGACGAACGCGATGTCGAGCAGGTCGGGCTGGCCGAGACGCAGCAGCAGCCCGGCGATGGGCAGCACCGCGATCGGCAGCATCAGCGCGCGGCCCAGTGGCTGCAACGCTCCCAGAATGGCCCTCATGCGCCCAACTCCCCTTCGAACTTGCGTGCGAGCGCGCGCACCTCGGCGGCGGTCGTGCAGGCCAGCGCCGCCTGTGCGTGCGCGCGGGCGGCCGTCATGTCGAGCGCTGCGACCAGCGCCTTGATCTCGGGCACGGCGGCGGGCGCGGCGGACAGCTCGGTCACGCCCAGCCCGACCAGGATCGGCACCGCCAGCGGATCGGAGGCCAGGCCGCCGCACACGCCGGTCCAGCGGCCATGCACGTCCGCGCCCTTCACCGTTTCGCCGATCAGGCGCAGCACGGCCGGGTGCAGCCCGTCGAGCGCGCCGGCGACGCTGGCATTGCCGCGGTCCATGGCCAGTGCATATTGCGTCAGGTCGTTGGTGCCGATCGACAGGAAATCCGCTTCGCGCGCCAGCAGGTCGGCCGTGACGGCGGCGGCGGGCGTTTCCACCATCACGCCCAGTTGGACGCGCGAGCCCGCCTCGATCCCCTCCAGCACCGCGCGGACCCGGCGCAGTTCGTCGACGCCCGCGATCATCGGCACCATGATCCGGCACTGCCCGACCGGTTCGACCGACAGGATCGCGCGGATCTGGTCCTCCAGGATTTCGGGATGCGCAAAGCCGACGCGGATGCCGCGCAGGCCCAGCGCCGGATTTTCCTCCGGCGGGATGGGAAGGTAGGGTGCAGGCTTGTCGCCACCGATGTCGAGCAGGCGCACGATCAGCGGCCGGCCGTCCAGCGCGGTGGCCACCGCCTGATAATCGGCAACCTGTTCCTCCAGGCTGGGCGCGGTGTCGCGTTCCAGGAACAGCAGTTCGGTGCGCAGCAGGCCGCAGCCCTCCGCGCCGTTCGCCACCGCGATCTGCGCATCGTCGGCGGAGCCGCAATTGGCGAACAGTTCGATCCGCGTGCCGTCGCGCGTCCGGCAATCCTCACCGGCCCGCGCCAGCGCATCGGCACGGCGGCGCTGCGCCTCTGCGATACGCGTCTCGGCAGATGCCAGCGTGTCGGCCGACGGCGCGACATGGATCAGCCCGCCGCTGGCATCCAGCACGACGCGCGTTCCCGCCGCCACGTCGCGCAGACCCGCGCCAATCGCGACCAGCGCCGGCAGCCCGCGCGAGGCGGCCAGGATCGCGACGTGCGAGGTCGGCCCGCCACGCTCCACCGCGAGTCCCGCCAGCCGGTCGAGGTCCAGCCCCATCAATTGCGACGGCAACAGATCGTCGGCGACCAGGATCGTGCCCGGCGCCAGTTCTGCGCGCGTATCCTCCACGCCCATCAGGCGCGCGATCAACTGCCGCTCCAGATCGCGCATGTCGTCCGCACGCTCGGCCAGCCGCCGGTCGCCACCGGCGCGCAAGGCATCCGCCTGCGGCCGGATCGCGCCGCGCCAGGCATGGCCGGCGCTCTGCCCCTGTGCGATGCCGGCGAGCGTCGCCTCGATCAGCACAGGGTCGTCCAGCATCGCGGCATGCGCCTCGAAGATCGCGCGCGCCGGCCCCGTCGCGCTCGCGCTGCGCGTCGCCAGTTCCTCGGCCAGCGCGCGGCGTGCCGCGTCGAAACAGGCTTCCTCGGCGGCGATGCCGGCACCCTCCACGGGCAGAGACAGGTCCTCCGCACGCCACAGGGCGACGGTGCCGATCGCCAGGCCGGGCGCGGCGGTCACGCCCGCCAGCGCGCCTTCGGGAAGCGCGGTCAGGACGGGCGCGGGCGGCGGCGGCGGTGGGGCAGGGGCGGGCGCATCCTCATGGATGCCGCTCAGGATCAGTTCGGCGAGCGCGGCCACCGCATCCTCGGCATCCGGGCCGGTGGCGGTGATCGTCACCGTGTCGCCATGCCCGACCCCCAGCGCCAGCAGGCCGATCGGGCTGCGCGCGCTGGCGCCGGTGCCGTCCTTTTCCAGCGTCACCTCGGCAACGAACCGCTTGGCGAGGTCGGCGATGCGCGCGGCGGGACGGGCATGGATGCCGTGGACCAGCGGCACCGCGATCACCCGGCTGGCGCTGGCGCCCCCTTGCGCGGCGGTCGTGGCGGCCACGTCGGCGCGCGCCACCAGCGTCATCAGCGGATCGCCCACCGCGACCATCCCGGCATCCGCGCGGTATTCGATCGCGAAGCGTTCGCCGTTGGTCACCACGATCGGCGTCACTACCGCGCGCGCCTCGCGCACCACCATGTCCAGATCGAACCGGATCAGCGCCGCCCCACACGCCACGCGGTCACCGGCCTTTACCACCGGTTCGAAGCCGCGCCCGGCCAGCGCCACTGTGTCCAGCCCGATATGGATCAGCAGTTCGGCCCCCTCGGGCGTCACCAGCGTGATCGCATGGCCGGTCGGCTGGACGGTCACCACCTGCGCGTCGCACGGCGCGACCAGCATGCCCGCGACCGGATCGATCGCGATCCCGTCGCCCAGCATCGCCTCGGCAAAGACCGCGTCGGGGACGTCCCGAATGGGGCCGGCCCAGCCCTCCAACGGCGCAAACAGGGGGATGGTGGCCATGATATCTCCGGGAAACGCGATAAGGGGTGGTCAGGCGACGGGTTCGTCCAGCGGCAGCGCCGCCGGGGCGGCGATCGGCTCGCCACCGATCCAGGTACCCGCCGGGGTCAGGTCCGCGGTCAGGCACACCCAGTCGGCATGCTGGCCGGGGGCGATCTGCCCCCGCTCGGCGGTCAGGCCGAGGAACGCCGCCGGGCTGGTCGCCGCCATGGCGGCCGCCTGTTCGGGCAACAGGCCGAGACGCGTCACCGCGCCGCGCACCGCGCCCGCCATGTCCAGGTCGGAGCCGGCCAGCGTGCCGTCGGCACCGACGCAGCGCCCGTCCTCGACATGGATCGGCTTGCCCTGCAGCACGAAGTCCTTGGAAGCGGCGCCCACGCAGGGCATCGCGTCCGACACCAGCATGAACCGGTCGAGCGGCCGGGCACGCAGCGCGATGCGCAGCGCCGCGTCATCGACATGGAAGCCGTCGACGATGATCCCGCAATAGACCCGTTGATCGTCCAGCGCGGCGCCGACCACGCCCGGCGCACGGTGGACCAGCGGCGACATCGCGTTGAACAGGTGCGTCACGCCGGTCACCCCGGCATCGAACGCGGCGCGCGTGGTGGCATAGTCGGCATCGGTATGGCCGATGCAGACCAGCACGCCCGCTGCCACCAGCGCCTCGATCTGCGCGGGCGACACCCGTTCCGGGGCCAGCGTCACCATGACGCGGCCGGTGCGGCGCTGCGTCAGGATCGCCATCAGTTCGTCGTCCAGCGGCTGGAAACGGCTGGGATCATGGATGCCCTTGCGGCTCAGCGCCAGCACCGGCCCCTCGACATGGGTGCCCAGCACGCCGGGAACGCCGGCGGCGATCGCCGCATCGGTGGCGTCCAGCGCGCGCGCCACCACCGCGGGCCGGTCGCTGATCAGCGTCGTCATCAGGCCGGTGGTGCCATAGGGTGCGTGCGCGGCGGCGATGGCGGCGATGCCCTCCACCGTGGGTTCGTCGTTGAACAGCACGCCGCCGCCGCCATTCACCTGCGTGTCGATGAAGCCCGGCATCAGCCAGCCGCCGCGAAGGTCGGTCGCGTCCTCGCCGTCGCCGACATCGCCGGTGACCGCGACGATCACGCCGCCTTCGACGTCGATCGTCGCCCGGGTCAATACGCCGCTGGCCGTGACGATATGGCCGTTGGTGAAGCGATGCAGCGTCATAGCGTGCGGGTGACCTTGCTCAAATGGCGCGGGGCATCGGGGTTGAGCCCGCGGGCCACCGACAATGCGTTGGCCATGCGATAGAAACTCTGGATCATCAGTATGGGTTCGATGGCCGGATGGTCGGCCAGCGCGGGCAGCGTGCCGCCGCCCTTGGCATCGGCGAGCAGCACGCGGGCGCTGCGCGTCGTGAACTCCGCCGCCGCCTCGCGCACGCCGTCGCCCGCGCTGTCGGATGTGGCAAAGGCGATCAGCGGGAAACCGGCATCGACGATCTCCATCGGCCCGTGGCGCACCTCGGCCGCACTGAACCCTTCGGCATGCAGCGCGCAGGTTTCCTTGAGCTTCAGCGCCGCTTCCTGCGCGATCGCCAGGCCGAAGCCGCGGCCGATGACGAACAGGTTGCTGGCCTCGACCAGGGCCTCGCGGCCAGCACTCCAGTCGCAGCTCCAGGCCTGGGCCAGCCGGTCGGGCAATGTCCGGACGGCGGCCTTCAGCGCATCGTCTCCGGCCCATTCCGCCGCCAGCAGCGCCAGCGCGGCGAGCGCGGTGATGTACGACTTGGTCGCCGCGACCGACTTCTCGGGGCCGGCCATCAGCGGCACCAGCGTGTCCGCCGCCTCCGCCAGTGGCGAGGTCGTGTCGTTGACCAGCGCCACGACATGCGCGCCCGCGGCCTTTTGCGCCGCGACGCTGGCCAGCAGGTCGGGGCTGCGCCCGCTTTGCGAGATCGCGATGCACAGCATCGCCGGGCTGGTGACGCTGGCTTCGTACACCGACGCGACCGACGGCGCGGCGGAGGCGACGGGCACGCCGACCAGCGTTTCGATCAGATATTTGCCATAGGTCGCGGCATGGTCGGACGAGCCGCGCGCGCACGTCACCACCACGGCGGGCGGTGCTGCGCGCAGCCGGGCGCCGAGCGCGGCCAGGGTGTCGCCATTGGCGGCGATCAGGCGACGTACCGCCGCGCTCGCCTCGGCCGCCTCGGCGTGCATCAGCGTGTCCGTTTCGCTGCGGGTTGCGATCTGCGGATCATCCGTCATGGCAGGCGCGCTGGCTCCTTGTCGGCCAAGAATGGGGTGCGCGGGCGACCGGCAGGCGCTTGGCGACAAGCCTCGGGCCGAGCGACGCGCAGGCGGTCACCGCCGTGGCAAACCGCTCGTTGGGAAGCGTAAGTCATATATTGGTATTATTCAAGCGGACTTCACCATCTGCGCCAGGGTGGCGACGATGCTTGCGTCGGTTTCCATGCGCTGTGCGGCGGCAAAGCCGAACCGCACCAGCGTGTCGTCGCCTTGCGCCACGGCGCGCCGGCACGAGGCGTGGAGTTCGCGCACCCCGGTCGCGAGGATCGCCGGCGCAGTGGCGGGGGACACGCCGCTGCCCGCCAGGATGCCGATCCGCCCGGCCGATCGTTCGACCAGCGTGGCCAGAGCCGCTGCGCCGTCCACCGCCTTCACCGCCCCGCCCGAGGTCAGCACCCGGTCGAAGCCGAGTGCGATCGCATCGTCTAGGGCCGCGGCCATGTCCGGCACCAGATCGAACGCCCGGTGCAGCGTCAGCGACAGCGCGCTTCCGCGCGCCGCCCCCAGTTCGCGCGCCAGCGCCACCCAGGCGGCCAGCGTATCGGTGTCCAGCGTGCCGTCCGCCCGGCTCGCGCCGATCACCACGCCTGCCAGCCCGGCCTCCGCTGCGCCGCGCATGTCGTCGGCGACCAGCGCGCGGTCCGCCGCGTCGCAGACGAACCCGCCCTCGCGCGGGCGGCACAGCAGATGGACGGGCAGGGGGGCCGCCGCCGCCGCGCGGATCAGCGAGGCCGGCGGCGTCAGGCCGCCGATGCCCAGCGCGCTGCACAGCTCGATCCGGTCGGCGCCGCCCGATGCCGCCGCGGCGATCCCGGCGGCATCCTCGACACAGACCTCCAGCCGGTATGTCATGCCTTGAACAACGAGGGCGCCTTCAGCACCTTCGTCCGCCCGGCGGTGTCGGTCACCGCATAGGTGAAGCCGGGCAGCAGGCAAAAGGCGCCGATCCGCCCCCTGGTATCCATCGCCAGGAAGCCAACCTGCACGCCCTTGATCGCATCGCGGCGCAGGGCCGCGATGTGGCGCACCACTTCCTCGCACGCCGCCTGAGGTGCAAGGCCGGCGCGCATCGAGGCGACGACGCGGGCGGTGCCCGATACGCGCGTCACTTCCTCGCCCAGCCCGGTGGAGGTGGCGCCGCCCACGCCGCGCTCGACATAGAGGCCGGCGCCGACCTGCGGCGAATCGCCGACCCGGCCGCGCATCTTGAACGCCATGCCCGATGTGGTGCACGCGCCCGCCATCCGGCCGCTGGTGTCGCGCGCCAGCAGGCCGATCGTGTCATGATCCAGCGCGCCGCCGGGCGTGCGGTGGGGGGCGCGGCGCCATAGGTGCCGACCTCGCTGTTGGCGACCGGGCGATACCGGGCGGTGGTCAGCCATTTGCGCCATTCCGCCTCGGCCTCCGGCGTCAGCAGGTTCTGGCGCGGAAAGCCCTGGTCGCGTGCAAAGCGCGTCGCGCCTTCGCCGACCAGCATGGTGTGGGGCGTCTTCTCCATCACCGCGCGCGCCACGGAGATCGCGTGCATCGTCTCCTCCAGCGCCGCCACCGCACCGACGCCGCCGGCATCGTCCATGATGACCGCGTCCAGCGTCACATGCCCGTCGCGATCGGGATAGCCGCCATAGCCGACCGAATGGTTGCTCGGGTCCGCCTCCGGCACCTTGCCGCCGGCCTCCACCGCATCGATCAGCGTGCCGCCCGCCTTCATCGCGGCAAAGGCGGCATCGTTGGCGGCGGCGCCGAAATCCCAGGTCGACACGATCAGCGCCGAACCGGCGGCGTCCTTGCCCGCCGCCCGCGCGCCGCCCGCCATCGCCGCGGCGGCGCCCATCCCGCCCAATACCGATGCTTGAAGTACCGATCGCCGCGTCGTCATCGTCATCCCCCTTGGCCCGGATCGTCCACCGCCTTGTCCCAAACAATGCATGCCTTGTCCCTGGCTGCAACATTTAAACTGCATTGGTCTACCCAAAGGTATCAATGAGGTATTGACTGACAAGAGAATCTCTCGAAAACATGGCTCTCAACCCACGGAATTGAATCAACAAAATGTGGGGCAAGGGGTTCGAGATGGTTCTGAAGCAGTCTGTATCGATCATGGCGCTGGCGGGGTCGCTGGTCCTATCCGCCGTGCCGGCGCTGGCACAGCAAGCGTCCAATACCGATCCGGCGACCACCGATGCGGTCGAGCAGTCGGCCGAGACGCGCGCTGCCGCGATCGGCGGACAGCAGGCCGCGGCACCGCAGGAGGATGGCGAGGGCCAGACCCTGGTCGTCACCGGCACGCGCATCCAGCGGCCCAACGTCGCGTCCGCCGCGCCGATCACCTCGGTCACCACGCAGGACATCAAGGCACAGGCGCCGCTGAACGTCGAGGAAGTGCTGAACCGCCTGCCGCAGGTCGCACCGGACAGCCAGCAGAACTATCAGGATTCGGACGGCCGCCAGCGTATCAAGCTGCGCAGCCTGGGCTTCGAGCGCACCCTAGTGCTGATCGACGGCAAGCGCCTGGGTACGCAGAACGGTCAGGACACTGGCATCATCCCGCCCTCGCTGCTGGAGCGGATCGACGTGCTGTCCGGCGGCGCTTCGTCGGTCTACGGCTCGGACGCGGTCGCCGGCGTCGTCAACTTCATCCTGCGCCCCAGCTTCGAGGGCGTCCGGCTGGATGCGAACTACAGCTTCTACAACCACAACAACCGCGACACGCTGGTTTCGCCGATCGCGCGCAACAATTCCTTCACCTCGCCGCGCGGGCTGACCAACGATGGCGGCCGGTCCGACATCACGCTGACCGCCGGCAAGAAGCTGTTCGGCGACGCGCTCAGCCTGATGGGCTTCGTCAACTATCGCCAGGCCGACGTGGTCGACTATTCGGCGCGCTCCAGCTCGCCCTGCCAGCTGGTCGAAAACGGCAAGGACGGT
Organism: Sphingomonas sp. NY01; assembly: GCF_038809135.1. Classification (NCBI taxonomy): domain Bacteria; kingdom Pseudomonadati; phylum Pseudomonadota; class Alphaproteobacteria; order Sphingomonadales; family Sphingomonadaceae; genus Sphingomonas; species Sphingomonas sp. NY01. The sequence continues at coordinate 579,388 of NZ_CP101722.1, forward strand.
CCGCTGTCCTGCACCCTGTCCACCTACTCGCCCAGCGGCTACATCCAGCCCGCCGGCACCGTGAACAACGGCGCGCAGTTGGTGAACAACCCCAACGGCACGCGCACCTTCGTGCCCTATGGCGCAGGGCCGGGCAACGCCGCCAACCCGTATGACGGCTATTCCTACCAGCGCCAGCTCGAGCGCTGGAACGCCGGCGGCTTCGCCACGCTGCAACTGGGTTCGGATACCGAACTGTACGGCTCGGCGATCTGGTTCCGGGACAAGTCCTACAACCGCTATCCCAACCGCATCCTCAGCTACACCGCCTATGGCACCACGCCGTATCAGGTGAATTGCGACAACCCGTTCCTGTCGGGCACGCAGGCGACGACGCTGTGCGGCGCGCAGGCAGGCTCGGCCACCGCGACCGCGCCGCTCGACGTGCGCTATCGCTTCAACGACCTGCCCTATGTGCTCGACGAATATGTCAACAAGGGCATTCGCGCGACCGCGGGCATCCGCGGCAAGGTGGGCGATGCGTGGACCTATGACGTCGGCGGCGTCTATGCCCGCAACCAGCAGACGATCACCGCAGGCGACATCCCCGATTACACCCGCGTCAACCGGGCGCTCGACGTGGTCAGCGTCAACGGCACGCCCACCTGCCGCTCGGTGGTGAACGGCACCGATCCGTCGTGCGTACCGCTTGACGCGTTCCGCGCCGGCGTGCCCGGTGCCGCGGTGATGAACTACCTGCTGACCGGCGACCTCCAGTCGCAGGGCAGCGTCGGCGAGCTGTGGGACGTCGTCACCAGCGTGACCGGCGATCTCGGCAAATACGGCGTCACCTCGCCTTTCGCGGAGGACGGCCTGGCCATCGCGCTCGGCGCCGAATATCGCAAGGACAGCTTCCGCGGCTATGCCAACGACCTGTTCCGCCAGTTGAACGGCGGCGAGGACTTCTCGACCTCGCAGGACGTGTGGGAATCGAACATCGAGGTGCAGGCGCCGCTCGTGCAGCGTAAGCCGTTCGCCCATCTGTTGCAGGTCAACGGCGGCTTCCGCGTCTCGAAGTACAGCTCCAACCCGCAGACCTTCAACACCTGGAAGGCCGAGGCGCTGTGGGCGCCGGTGTCGGACCTGACCTTCCGCGCCTCGTTCAACAAAGCGCAGCGCGCGCCGACCGTGATCGAGATCCGCCAGGCGCAGAACATCAGCTACGGCACGCAGGGCGGCTCGCAGAACGACTTCTGCGCGCCCACCCGCACCACCGATCCGGCCACCGGCCAGGTCGTGTACGGCACGCCCATCGCCTCGCGCGAAGTGTGCCGCGCCACCGGCCTGTCGGACGCCCTGTACGGCAGCACCTCGCTCATCTGCCCGAACGACCAGTGCACCACCCGCTCGGGCGGCTTCGTCGCCGACCCCGAAACCGCCTACACCCAGACCTATGGCCTCGTCGTGAAGCCCAGCTTCATCCGCGGCCTGATCTTCTCGGTCGATCGCTACCGCATCAAGATCAACGACTCGCTGGGCTATAACGACTACAGCTACTACACCGACGGCTGCCTGCGCTCGGGCGGCGACCCGTTCTTCTGCTCGGGCATCGTCCGCAACGCCGCCGGCAACCTCTTCTCGCCGGGCGCGACGAACCCGACCAGCGGCTTCATCCGTCAGGGCACCACCAACTACTACCAGTCCATCGCCCGCGGCTGGGACTTCCAGAGCCAATACACGCTGAACGCGGGCGGCGCCGGCCGCTTCGACTTCAACTTCAACGGCTCGCTGACCACCTTCGCCGGTGGCCAGGACTCGCCGATCCAGCCGCAGCGCAACTGCGTGGGCTATTATGGTAATGGTTGCGGCCAGTTGCTGCCCAAGTGGTCGCATAATTTCCGCACCACCTGGAGCACGCCGGACAACGTCTTCAACGCCTCGTTCAACTGGCGCTATGTCGGCTCGCTGACCAGCGCCAACAATTCGGGCGACGAGGCGATCGGCGGCACGCCGGAGCGGGCACGCGCCACCTTCTACCGCATCGATCCGCAGAGCTATTTCGATCTGGCGCTGACCTTCAACATCGCCCGCCAGTTCGCATTCCGGATCATCGCGAACAACCTGTTCGACAAGGTGCCGCCGATCCTGCCGAACTCGTACGACATCGCGCTGGCACGCAACAACACCATCCCCGCGCGCTACGACTCGTTGGGCCGCCAGATCGCGATCGGCACCACGATCAACTTCTGATTCCTTCCAAAAAGCTCCCCCCTCGACCTGCCGGCACCCCTCGCCGGCAGGTCTTTTTTTTGCCCGCGTTGCGAAGGTGCCACACCGATCCATCGGGTCGTGATCGTTGTCGTTCGTTGAAAAGGCAGGAATTATCCTGCCAAGACATTTTGCACGGCCGGTCGGCAAAAATGCAAAATATGACTGATAATCAATTTGTTGTGATGTGATCTTTTGAAAGATTGTCAGCATTTCCTGAATAGGACAAGTCCACTGCTGCACATGTATTACATCGGTATTGACGAGGTGCCGTAATATCCCGGACATCTTGCCCAAGCCGCAGCACAAAGCACTGCCGGTAAAACAGGGGAAGACATGCTCAAGCAATCGGTATCATCGCTTGCGCTGGCCAGCGCGTTGATGATGTTCGCCGTACCCGCCTGGGGTGCGCAGACGACCAGCCCGTCCACACAGACCTCCAACGACGACGCAGACGGTGATGATGCCGATCAGGGGGGCAGCGCACAGGGATCGCTCGCCGCCGAAGCGGCCGACACCCGCGCCGCCGCGATCCGCGGACAGGCCACCGCGACCGACGACGGCGTGCTGATCGTCACCGGCACGCGCATCGCCCGGCCGAACACCAGCTCCGCCTCACCGATCACCTCGGTCACCGCACAGGATATCCAGGCACAGGGTCCGCTGAACGTTGAGGAGGTGCTGAACCGCCTGCCGCAGATCGCGCCGGACAGCCAGCAGAACTACCAGGACTCGGACGGCCGCCAGCGCCTCAAGCTGCGCAACCTGGGCTTCGAGCGTACGCTGGTGCTGCTCGACGGCAAGCGACTCGGCACGCAGAACGGACAGGATACGAACATCATTCCCGCTTCGTTGCTGGAGCGGATCGACGTGTTGTCGGGCGGTGCCTCGTCGGTGTACGGCTCCGACGCGGTTTCGGGCGTCATCAACTTCATCCTGCGCAAGGATTTCGACGGGCTGCGCATCGATGGCAACTACAACTTCTACAACCATAATAATCGCGAAACATTTGTCACGCCGCTGGCACGTACCAACGGCTTCGCGACGCCACTTGGCCTGACCAACGATGGCGGCCGCGCCGACATCACCATCACCGCGGGCAAGAAGATGCTGGACGATCGTCTGCGCGTCTCGACCTTCTTCAACTATCGCACCGCGGATCAGGTCAACTATTCCGACCGTTCCTATTCGCCCTGCTACATCCAGGAAACCGTTCGCAACGGTCCCGTGGCCTGCACGCCGCTGTCGAGCTATTCGTCCAGCGGCTTCATCCTGCCGCGCGGCGGCCCGACCGCGGGGCAGTCGTTCGTCAACAACCCGAACGGTTCGCGCACCTTTGTCGCCTTTGGGCCGGGGCGCGGCAATGCGGCCAACCCCTATGAGTTCACGCCGCTCCAGCGCGAGTCGGAGAGCTTCACCGGCGGCGCCTTCTTCAACTTCAAGATCGCGCCGGAGGTGGAGGTCTACGCCGACGCGCTCTGGTTCCGCAACGAATCGCGCAACGGGTCGCCGCTGCGGGTCTACAGTTCCACGGTCTTCGGCTCGACGCCCTATCAGGTGAACTGCGACAATCCGTTCCTGTCGGGCAGCCAGGCGAATACCCTGTGCGGCACCAATGCCGGGCGGGCGGGGACGTTCGCGCCGCTGGACGTGCGCTATCGTTTCGATGGTCAGCCGCTTCAGACCAATACCTTCACCAACAAGGGTATTCGGGCCACCGGCGGCGTGCGCGGCAATGTTGGCGAGGCGTGGACGTATGACATCGGCGGTGTCTATGCGTTCAACCGCATGGATACGGCCTACGCCCGGTTCTCGGACCCGGTTCGCGTCAACCGCGCACTGGACGTGGTGAACGTGAACGGCACTCCGACCTGCCGTTCGGTGGTGACGGGCACCGATCGCGCCTGTCTTCCCTTTGATGCCTTCCGCGCTGGCTTCAACGATACCGCGGCGATCAACTATATGTTCGGCGGGGCTACCGACGGCGCCGTCAACAGTGGCGGCGAACTGTACAACGTCATCTCCACCGTCACCGGCGACCTTGGCAAATACGGCATCACCTCGCCCTGGGCGGAAGACGGCCTCGCGATCGCGCTGGGTGCGGAATATCGCGAGGACCGGTTCTTCTCCGGTGCGAACGAGGCATACCGTGTGCAATATGGGAACAACGAAGCCGATCTTCGCCAGCATGTCTGGGAATCGAACATCGAGATCCAGGCACCGTTGATGCAGGACCGGCGCTTCGCGCATCTGTTGCAGGCGAATGGCGGCTTCCGCGTGTCGAAGTACAGCACCAACCCCTCGGTCTTCACCACCTGGAAGGTGGAGGGGCTCTACGCCCCGGTCCGCGACATCACCTTCCGCGCATCCTACAACAAGGCGCAGCGCGCCCCGACCGTGATCGAGATCCGGCAGGCGACGCAGCAGACGTACCGCACCTTGGCCGTGACGGACTTCTGCGCCCCGACCGTCAATGCCAACGGCACGCGCGGCGCACCGATCGCCTCGCGCGAGGTCTGTCGCGCGACCGGCCTGTCCGACGCGCTGTATGGCAGCGAAACCCTGATCTGCCCGGACAATACATGCACCGCGCGATCGGGCGGCTGGACCGCCGACCCGGAAACCGCCTACACGCTGACCTATGGACTGGTACTCCAGCCCAGCTTCATTCCGGGCCTGTTCTTCTCGGTCGATCGCTACCAGATCCGCCTCAACGGTTCGCTGGGGTATCAGGAAGCGAGCTATTTCGCCGAAGGGTGCGTGGCGTCGAACGGCGATCCGTTCTTCTGCCGCGGCGTCGTACGTGATCCGGTGACCGGCATCCTGTACAATGCCCCGGGTACCAACCCCACGTCGGGCTTCTTCCGCGAGGGCACGACCAATCTGTACAGGACGCTGGGCAATGGCTGGGACTTCCAGGGCCAGTACACCTTGCGCATGCAGCAGGCGGGACGCATCGACCTGAACTTCAACGGCTCGCTGACCACGCTCGCTGGTGCTCAGGATTCGCCGTTGCGTCCACAATATAACTGCGCCGGCTATTTCTCGAACGGCGTCGCTTGCGGTCAGTTGATCCCGAAATGGTCGCACACGATGCGCACCACCTACACGACGCCCGATTCGGTGTTCAACATCTCGTTCAACTGGCGCCACACCGGGCCGCTCACCAGCGCGGACAATTCGGGCGATCCGACGATCGGCGGCACCGCGGCACGCCGGCGCACCACCTATTTCCGCATCGGTGCGCAGGACTTCTTCGACGTATCCATGGCGTTCAACGTGTCGCGGCAGTTCGCGCTGCGCCTTGCTGCGAACAACGTATTCGATCGCGATCCGCCGATCATCCAGAACTCGCGTCAGGCCGCGTTGACCTTCAACAACACGCTGCCGCAGCGTTATGACGCGCTGGGTCGCCAGATCGTCATCGGCGCGACGATGAACTTCTGACGTCGTTCACGCACCGATCGCGGTATTGGGAATGAGAAGGGGCCTGTCGGCATGTGCCGGCGGGCCCTTTTTTGCGGCCGCCGCCGCTCCGCGCGTTAACTCGCCCTTGATGGATCCTGATCCAGTTCACCCTTGGCACACAAAAGTTTTCGGGGGCGATACGACGTGAATTCTCTGCCAATATCCAAGAAGATCGGCGGAGCCTTTGCGCTCGTCGTGTTGGGCGTGCTTGTCATGATGGCGGTGCTGTGGGGCGCCTTCGCCAGGATCGAGTCGACCAGCCACCGCAGCGTTCTGGCACAGGACATCTTTACCGAGGCGCTGGCGATGGAGATCGCCATCCTGCGCCAGAACAGCCAAGTGCGCGGCTTTCTCATCACGCGCGACGAGAATTATCTGAAGCAATATCGCGAAGCGCGCGAGGATGGCATCGCGTCCGCCGACAAGCTGCAGGCGATGCTGAAGCAGCAACCCGAACAGGCGCGTCAGGTGGCCAGTTCGGCCGCCAAGATCGCCGACTGGCGCCAGCAGATCGGCGAGCCGCTGATCGCGCAGGCGCGTACCGATCCGGCCGCTGCGCAGGAGGTGCTGCGTGCGTCCAGCAAGACCGTGACGATGCTCCCCGTCCTGGCGCCACTCCGCGCGCTGCGCGCCGACCAGGCCGAGCATATGGTGGCGGCGCGTGACATGCGCGATGCCGCGATCAGCACCGGGCGCTGGGCGCTGGTTCTGGGCGGCCTTGCCCTGCTGGGGGCGGCGATCACCCTGTCGGTCCTGCTTGCCCGCTCGCTGGCGCGGCCGATCGTGCGGCTGACCGGCGTCATGGACACGCTGGCGCGCGGCAATCACGGCGTCACCGTCGCCGACGAGGCGCGCGGGGACGAGATCGGCGTGATGTCGCGCTCGGTGGTGGTGTTCCGCGATGCCGCGGTCGCCAAGGCGCGCGCCGATGCCGAGCAGCAGATGGTGGTCGATCAGGTCGGCGCCGCGCTGGCGCAACTCGCCGAATCCGATCTGCGTGCCCGGCTTCAGGACTTTCCGGCATCCTATGCCTCGCTGGAACGCGACTTCAACACCGCCGTCTCGCGCTTGTCCGCAGCTTTGGCGGGTGTGCGCGGCAACACCAGCGGCATCGCCGCCAGCACCGCCGAAATGCATGCCGCCACCGACGACCTCGCGCGCCGCGCCGAACAACAGGCGGCCAGCCTGGAGGAAAGCTCGGCCGCGATCAACGAGATCGCCGGTGCCGTCCGCCAGACCGCCGATCAGGCGCGCGCCGCCGAGACGATCGTGCACAAGGCGAGCCGCGACGTGAACACCAGCGAGGAGATCGTGCGCCGCACCGTCGCCGCGATCGGCGACATCGAACGCTCGTCCAACGAAATCGCCGAGATCATCGCGCTGATCGACGGATTGTCCTTCCAGACCAACCTCCTCGCGCTCAACGCCGGGGTCGAGGCGGCACGCGCCGGCGAGGCGGGTAAGGGCTTCGCCGTTGTCGCGTCCGAGGTGCGCGCGCTGGCCGAACGCTCGGCAGAAGCGGCGCGCGACATCAACGCGCGCATCACCGCCACCGTGCAGCGCGTGCGCAGCGGCGTCGACCTGGCGCAGCAGACGGACCAGTCGCTGCGTGCGATCACCACCGGCATCAACGAGATCGCGACCTTCGTCACCGCCATTGCGGGCAGCGCGGGGGAGCAGGCGGCCAGCATCCAGCAGGTGAACCTGGCGATCGGCGAGATGGACACCGCGACGCAGGCGAATGCGGCGATGGTCGAGGAGGTGACCGCCGCCGTCCGCGCCCTGACCGACGAGACCGGCATGCTCGAACAACAGGTCCACCGCTTCCGCGTGGACGACCAGGACGCCCCGGCGCCCGTCGCCCCGCGTGCCCCAGCGCCGGTCGCGAAGATGCCGTCACCACGCACCGCCCGCCCGGCGCGCGTACAGGGCAACGCCGCCCTGAAGCTCGACGACGACGACTGGAGCGCGTTTTAGGATGGGGATGACGAGGGTGGCCCATCCGCCACCCTCGTAACGCAGGTGATCGCTTCCTATCTTCCGGCTCTGGCCTCCCGAGCGGAACGGAAGTAGAACTCGCCTCATGTCCCTGACCAAGATTTCGGTGCGCGGCGCGCGCGAGCATAACCTCAAGGATGTCGATATCGACATCCCCCGCGACACGCTGACGGTCATCACCGGCCTGTCGGGCTCGGGCAAGTCCAGCCTCGCCTTCGACACCATCTATGCCGAGGGGCAGCGCCGCTATGTCGAGTCGCTGTCGGCCTATGCGCGCCAGTTCCTGGAGCTGATGCAGAAGCCCGACGTCGATCATATCGAGGGCCTGTCGCCCGCCATCTCGATCGAGCAGAAGACGACCAGCCGCAATCCGCGCTCGACGGTGGCGACCGTCACCGAGATCTACGATTACATGCGCCTGCTCTGGGCGCGCGTCGGCATTCCCTATTCGCCCGCCACCGGCGAGCCGATCGCCGCGCAGCAGGTCAGCCAGATGGTCGACCGGGTGATGGCGCTGCCGGAGGGGACGCGCCTCTACCTCCTCGCCCCCGTCGTGCGCGGCCGCAAGGGCGAGTATCGCAAGGAGCTGGCCGAGTGGCAGAAGGCGGGCTTCACCCGCGTGCGCATCGACGGCGAGCTTTACGACATCGAGGAAGCCCCCGCGCTCGACAAGAAGTTCAAGCACGACATCGAGGTGGTGGTCGACCGCCTCGTCGTGCGCGGCGACCTTGCCACGCGCCTTGCCGACAGTTTCGAGACCGCGCTGAAGCTGGCCGACGGCCTCGCCTATGTCGACCCGGCCGATCCGGTCGAGCCGACCACGCCCAAGTCCGCGGTCCTCGGCGACCATGCGCCGCCGGGCCGCATCGTCTTTTCCGAACGCTTTGCATGCCCCGTCTCGGGCTTCACCATTTCCGAGATCGAGCCGCGCCTCTTCTCGTTCAACGCGCCACAGGGCGCGTGCCCGGCCTGCGACGGCCTGGGCGAGACGCTGCTCTTCGACGAGGATCTCGTCGTCCCCAATCACGACCTGTCGATCAAGAAGGGCGCGGTCGTGCCCTGGGCCAAGTCCAATCCACCCAGCCCCTATTATATGCAGGTATTGGGCAGCCTCGCGCGCGAGTTCGGCTTCGCGCTCGACACCGCCTGGAAGGATCTCGACCCCAAGGTCCAGTCCATCATCCTGCACGGCACCAAGGGCAAGGCGGTCACGCTGACCTTTGTCGACGGCAAGAAGTCCTATGACGTGAAGAAGCCGTTCGAGGGCGTGATCGGCAACCTCAACCGCCGCATGCTCCAGACCGAGAGCGCCTGGATGCGCGAGGAACTGTCCAAATACCAGTCCTCCAAGCCTTGCGACACCTGCCACGGCGCCCGCCTCAAGCCCGAGGCGCTGGCGGTGAAGATCGCCGGCAGGGACATCGCACACGGCACCCGCCTGTCGGTGGTCGATGCGCTCGCCTTCTTCACCGACATGCCGAACCACCTGTCGGACCAGCAGCGCGCGATCGCCGAACGCATCCTGAAGGAGATCGTCGAGCGGCTCGGCTTTCTCAACAATGTCGGCCTCGATTACCTGAACCTCGACCGTACCTCGGGTACGCTGTCGGGCGGTGAGAGCCAGCGCATCCGCCTTGCCTCGCAGATCGGCTCCGGGCTGTCCGGCGTCCTCTACGTGCTCGACGAGCCCTCGATCGGCCTGCACCAGCGTGACAACGACATGCTGCTCGCCACGCTCCGCCGCCTGCGCGACCTCGGCAACACCGTGCTGGTCGTCGAGCATGACGAGGATGCGATCCGCACCGCCGACTACGTCATCGACATGGGGCCGGGCGCCGGCGTCCATGGCGGCGAGATCGTCGCGCACGGCACGTTGAAGCAGCTGCTCAAGTCGAAAACTTCGATCACCGCCGACTACCTCAACGGCACGCGCGAGGTCGTCGTCCCGCCCAAGCGGCGCAAGGGCTCGGGCAAGCAGCTGACCGTGCACAATGCCACCGCCAACAACCTGACCGGCGTCACCGCGTCGATCCCGCTCGGCACCTTTACCTGCATCACCGGCGTGTCGGGTTCGGGCAAGTCGAGCTTCACCATCGACACGTTATATGCCGCCGCCGCACGCCAGTTGAACGGCGCGCGCATCCTGCAGGGCAAGCACGACAAGATCACCGGGCTTCAGCATCTCGACAAGGTCATCGACATCGACCAGTCGCCGATCGGCCGCACCCCGCGATCGAACCCGGCGACCTATACCGGCGCCTTCACCCAGATCCGCGACTGGTTCGCGGGGCTCCCGGAATCGCAGGCGCGCGGTTACAAGCCCGGCCGCTTCTCCTTCAACGTAAAGGGCGGGCGGTGCGAGGCGTGCCAGGGCGACGGCGTGCTGAAGATCGAGATGCACTTCCTCCCCGACGTCTATGTCACCTGCGACGTGTGCCACGGCGCGCGCTACAATCGCGAGACGCTGGAGGTGAAGTTCAAGGGCAAGTCGATCGCCGACGTGCTCGACATGAACGTCGAGGATGCCGCCGCCTTCTTCGTCAACGTGCCGCCGATCCGCGACAAGATGGCGATGCTGGTCGAGGTGGGCCTGGGCTATGTCAAGGTCGGCCAGCAGGCGACGACGTTGTCGGGCGGCGAGGCGCAGCGCGTGAAGCTCGCCAAGGAACTCGCCCGCCGCGCCACCGGCAACACGCTCTACATCCTCGACGAGCCCACCACCGGCCTGCATTTCGAGGATGTCCGCAAACTGCTGGAGGTGCTCCACGCGCTGGTCGAACAGGGCAACACCGTGGTGGTGATCGAACATAATCTGGATGTGATCAAAACCGCCGACTGGATCGTCGACCTGGGACCGGAAGGCGGCGTCAAGGGCGGTGAGATCGTCGCCGCCGGCACCCCCGAAACCGTCGCTGCGGAGCCCCGCAGCTACACCGGCAAATATCTGAAGCCGTTGCTCGACAAGGGCACGCAGGCCCAAGCCGCCGAGTAACATCTAATCCCTCTCCCCTCCGGGAGCATCAGGTAAACAGCGCCCCGCGCTGTTTAGTCCATGCCGGGGGCATGGACGACCTGATGCTGGAAGGGGCCCGCTGCCGCTAGGCAGTGGGAAGGGTGAGGGGCAGACCAGCAGTGTAGCGCTGCCTGGCAACCCCTCACCCTCCCCACGGCTACGCCGCGGGTCCCCTCCCTCTCCCCGCGGGGGAGAGGGCAAGTGCGCCTCGACCCATCGTCCCCCCACGACGACCCGTGCCGGCCGCCAGCCAATCCCGCCATGTCGATGCATCAAACCCCTCCCACCCGCGTTCTTCCACCCGCAAGCCATCACCGTGGAGGAAGAATTGAGCATCTTCGGCAAGATCAAGACCGCCATTTTCGGCGAACACGGCCCCCTTGGCGGCCAGTTCAGCGGGCGCAAGACCACCCCGCCGCAAACCACGGCCGCGGAGTCGCATCCCGCCAGCCCGCCGCCGCCCCAGGCACCGTCGAGCCCCGCCGCCTCCGCCACACCCGCCGCCGCCGCTCCCGCGCAGGCGGTCGATGTAGAGCAGGTGCTGACCGGCATCGCCCAGTCCAAGGGCAATCCGAACCTCAACTGGCGGACGTCGATCGTCGACCTGATGAAGCTGCTCGATCTCGATTCCAGCCTCGACAACCGCAAGGAACTGGCCACCGAACTCGGCTATAGCGGTGCCAAGGACGGCTCGGCCGAAATGAACATCTGGCTGCACAAGGCCGTGATGCGTGAGCTGGAAAAGTCGGGTGGCCGTGTGCCGGCCAGCCTGAAGGACTGATCGCCGCCGGGCGCCTCGCCCGAAAGGGGCGGGGTGCCGCCGGAACTTCATCCCCCGACGGCCCGTTCGTGGGGCTGTTACGGAAGGAAAAATCCATGCCAAACAAAACCTTGGGTCGCTCGGCCGGCCTTGGTCTCGGCGGCTTTGCGGTGGCGGCCATTGCCTGGGTCGTCGGCACCCGCTTTGTGCCCGAACTGCCCCCCATCCAGCCGGCCGCCAAGCGCGACACCGACACGGCGAGCAGCGCCACCGGCGGCACTGCCGCACCGCTCGGCGGTGACCGCGATCCGCGCACCGCGCTCGATGCCAATCTGCCCAGCGGCCAGGCCGAGGCGGAAAAGCATTTCCATAACCAGACGCCCAATCCGGCCGCCGAACACGTCCCCACCGACCTGATGGGCGACCGCCACCCCGGCAACACCGATCGCGCGGTCGCGGCCTTCCGCCCCGATCCCACCGCGACCCCGACGGAGCAGGAAAAGGAGGCGTTGCGCCCCGCCACCGGTCCGGCCCCGACGCTGGTCGCCGATCGCGGCAGCGGCTTTTCGGAAGGCGCCGGCGCCGCCTGACGGCCGGGCAGGGGTCGCGACACCGCGGCCCCGCCAAGGAGAGGATGTTCCCATGAACTACAAGACGATCAGCTTCGGCCTCGGCCTGTTCTCCGTGGCACTCGGCCTGGCCGAAACGCTGGCACCAAAGCGCATCACCAGCGCGCTGGACAGCGAAGGCCATGAAACACTGGTGCGCAATTTCGGCCTGCGCGAGCTGGCCGCGGGTGCCGCACTGCTCACCGCCCCGGCGGCCGCGACCAATGTTTGGGGCCGTGTCGCCGGCGACGCGCTAGACATCGGCGCGCTCGGTCTTGCTGCGCGTTCAAATCCGCGCAACGGCGCCGTCTGGGGCGCGCTCGGCCTTGTTCTCGGCATCACGCTGGTTGACCTGCTCACCGCCCGCGGGCTGGATGCGCAGACGGGCAAGACCTCCCCCCGCCGCGAACACGCGACCATCTAAGAGCAAGCTGCGGCCAATCCGATCCACCCCGCTCACCCTCACCCTTCCGCGGCTGCGCCGCTCCCTCCAGCATCGGGTCGGTCATGCCCCCGGTATGACCTGCACAGTGCGGGGCACTGTTCACTCGATGCTCCCGGTGAGAGAGGGAGAAGACGCGGCAGGCGGCAAAGGACGAGGACGACCACGTCTGATCGAATTCGACCCTAACCTCCCCGTTCGTCTCGAGTAATCGTCGAGTAGCGGCAAAGCCGCGTGTCGAGACGATGTATCGAGAGACATGCCGCCGCGTGCGGCGCAAACTCGACACGCTCCGTCTGCGCTATCCGACACGAACGGGCCGTGCCGCCGCCCTGCCGCAACGCCAAGCGTCCTGCCTGTAGCTAGAGCGGTTTCCGACCGATCTGCGTCATCGTGATTGCATCAGGAAGGCTGCTGGCTAGGAGCGGCGCGAAGCAGGGGCTGGTCTGCCCCTGCGAGCGTCGCGACGACGTCCAGCGGCCTTCCTGATGCAACCCCTTCGGGGCGGGCCGATTTTTGGCCCAGGGCCACGTCGCTCGTCGGTCACGATGCCCCGGCATCGCTCCGCTCCTCGCTTCTTGCCCTGAACCAAAATCGGCTCCGTCACGATGGCGCAGATCGGTCGGAAACCGCTCTAGCGTCGGATATGGGACACTTTCATGCGCTATAGCATCAGGCCTTCAACCTGATCCGTTCGTGCTGAGCGAAGTCGAAGCACAGTCACGTGCGCACAGCCTTCAACGTCGCTCAAGGCCAAGCGGATGTCGGGTCAGGGTTCGAGCATGATGCTTCAAGGTGCCGGGATGCCGCCCCTCACGTCAGCGAGGATTTGCGTGGCACCGTCTCGTCCGCCTGCGGCTGCCCGCGGTCCAGCGTGTCGCTCGGCCGCCGTGCGTCGCCGTCCTGCTGATGCTCGGTCGACAGGTTGGGCCGCTCCGTCTCGGTCGTCGGCTTGATCGCGTCATCGTCCATGATCTGGCTCCTCCTGGACCTTCAACCGCCAAGCTGAACGAAGTCTCCACGACTGCCACAGCCTGCGACACTTTTGCGGGAAAGTCGGGACAGGTCTGCGACGAACGGCGCCCATATGGTCATCAGGCCAAGATCACATGGCCGCGTAACCAAGGAGTAGACCCATGAAAGCCATCATCGCCGCCACCCTCGGGTTCGCCGCGCTGCTCCCCGCCGCCGCACAGGCCCAGCGTTGGGAGCCGATCAACGCACGCCAGGCCAATCTGGAGCGGCGCATCGATCAGGGCATTCGCGCCGGCACGCTGAACCGTCGCGAGGCGGATCGCCTGCGCGTTCAGTTCCGCGATCTCGATCGGCTGGAACAGCGGTATCGCCGCAGCGGCGGTGGCCTGACCCGCGCCGAGCGGACCGATCTCAATCGTCGCTACGACGTGCTGTCGCAGCGGGTCCGCTTCCAGAAGCAGGATCGCCAGCAGCGCCGCTGGTAAAGCGCGGCAGCGGCTGGCCGACATCCCGCCACCGGTCGAGGATCTGCCCGGAGGCGGGCAACCGGTCACCGGCCGGCGGCGGGGCAGGAGCCGCCGCACCGCGTGGCCCGGCGGGTGCCTCCGCTGTCGCGACGGGGGTCGCACCGGGCAGCGGCGGTATCTCGACCGGCACCGCCGGGGCGACCTCCGCCTCGCCCGGCGCCCCGCCGCCCGGCGCCGGGCCACCCGGCATCGGCTCCCCGCCTGCATAACGCTGCGTAAAGGCGGCCGCCGTGCCCCAATATCCCTTCCACCGATGGAAGAAATGCGCGCCCACCACATCCGTCATCACCAGTGACCGTGCCCAGGACGGGCTGACCGCATAGGTGTGATAATGGGTGGCCAGCCCGACGCCGGCGAACACGCCGCCGGCCAGCGCCCCCGCCGCGGCCCGCGTCGCACGCGCCCAGCCGCTCGCCGACGGTGCCCGGCCCAGCGCCCCGTCGCAGGCGAAGCTGAACTGGCACCCCGCCTGCGCCGATCCCTGATAGACCACGCCGCACACGCTGGCCGGAAAGGCCGGATGCCGCACGCGGTTCAGCACCACCTGCGCCACCGCGCGCTCTCCGGCGTCGCTCTCGCCGCCCGCTTCGTAATAGATCGCCGCGGTCAGGCATTGCAGAGCGCGGGCGCGGTCGACGGCGCTCGCCGCCCCCCAGCGAAACGGCGGGGCGGGCGTCACGCCGGCATCGCCACGGTCGATCACGCCGGCGGGCAGGGGCGGCAGGTCGGCCGTCCCGGTGGCCCGGCCGGGCGCCGGTGGGGTGGGCGCCGCAGCCTCCTCCACGGACCGCTGGACCGCCACCCGGGGCACCGCCGCCGCCGGCGGGCGCAGCGCCAGTCCCAGCGCGACCAGCAGCAGCAGGCCGACCAGCACCAGCCAACCCGCCAGCATTCGGCGCAGGGTGGCCCTGGAGACCGTGTACGGTGTGCTGCGACCCATCGGCGCAGTGCTACCGGTAAAAGGTCACCAATTTACCTCATTTCAGGCTGGCGCTGTCCAGATTGACCGCCGCGGCCGGCACCACCTCCACCTGGGGGTAACGTGCCTTCAGCGCCGGCAGGAACTGCCTGGCGTCACCCACCACGACGATGCTCGCCGCCTTGGGATCGAGCAGCGCGGCGGCGGCGGCCTGCACCGCCGCCGGATCCACGCCCTCCACCTTGGCGGTGTAGCGCTGCAACTCGTCCAGGGGTACGGACTGGACGACATAGTCGCCCAACAGGCCGGCGATACCGTCCGTCGTCTCCACCGTGCGCCCGAAATTGCCGACCAGCACCGCCTGCCGCGTGGCGAGTTCGGCCTGGGGCACGGGCGCCTTGCCCAGCTTTTCCATCTCCGCGGAAATCAGCGTAACCACCTCTGCGGCCGACGGATTCTTGGTCTGGGTGCGCGCCGCGACCAGCCCGGGCCTGCGCCCCGCCTGAAGCCCGCTGCTCGCCCCGTACGCCAGCCCCCGCTTGATCCGCACCTCCTGATTCAACCGAGAAGAAAACCCGCCGCCCAGCACGGTGTTGGCGACGGCGAGGGGGTAATAGCGGGCATCGTCACGCGCGATGCCGGGCCGCGCGACAACGACGCCGGCCTGTCCGGCATCGGGCATGTCGACCACCACCACGCGCGGCGCGGGGAAGGCCGCCCGGTCGCCCGGCACCGCGGCCGCAGTGCCCTTGCCCTGCCACGTGCCCAGGTACCGCTCGGCCAGCGTCCGGGCGGCGGCCGGTGTGATGTCGCCGACCAGCACCAGTGCGGCCTGACCGGGCTGCCATGTCCGCTGGTACGCCGCCTTCAGGTCCGCCTGGGTCAGCGTCTTCAACGAGGTCGGGGTACCCTCCAGCGGGGTGCCATATGGTTGGTTGCCGAACACGACGCGGCTGGCGACCAGGCCCGACAGTTGCGCCGGGTTCTTCATCGCGACCGCGACGCCGTCGATCGTCTGCGTGCGTGCCCGCTCGATCTCCTCGGCGGCGAAGGCAGGGTGCGTGGCGACATCGGCCAGGATGGTCATCGCGGGCGCAAGCTGGTCGGAGGTGACGGTCAGGTCGACCGAGGCCCCGTCGCGGCTGGTATCGCTGCCGATCGATCCGCCCAGGCTTTCCACCGCGCGCGCGATCTCGACGGCGGACCGGGTGGTGGTGCCCATCGTCATCAGCCCGGCCGACAGGCTGCTCGCCCCCGCCTTGCCGGCCGGATCGGTCGCGGCGCCACCGACCGCCACCAGCGAGGCGGTGACCAGCGGCAGGTCGTGCCGCTCCACGGTGATGACGCGCAGGCCATTGGTCAGCCGCGTTTCGGCCACCTGCGGCAGCACCGGCTTCACCGGCGCGGCAGGCGGCGGCGGCAGGATGCGCTGTCCGGCGGGTGCCGGCGTGACGATGGCGATGTCGGCGGGTGCGGTCAGCGGGCGGGTGACGACGGTGGGCGCGACCGTCACCGTATCGCCCGTCTTGCCCGTCTGCTCCGGCAGATAGCGCAGCACGGCCGACTGGTTGTCGGCCAGATATTTGCGCGCGACCCGCTGGATGTCCGCGGCGGTGACGCGCTGCACCGCGGCCAGTTGCCTGTCGCTGGCGGTGGGATCGTCGTTGATGATGACGTTCTGCGCCAGCAGGAACGCCTTGCCCTCCGCCGTCTCGCGTCGCTTGATCGCGGCGGTCAGGATCTCGTTCTTGGCCTCGGCCAGTTCGGCCGGCGTGACGGCTTCGTCACGGAAGCGGGCCACCTCGCGGCGCAGCGCCGCCTCGCCGGCCGCGGCGTCCTTGCCGCCTGCCATGATCGCGAACACCGCGTAAGTGCCCGTGCCCGCCCGCGTGTCGAACGAGGTCTGCGCGCTCTGCGCCAGTTCGTCGCGGTAGACGAGGCTGCGATAGAGCCGCGAATTCTCGCCCGTCGCCATGATCGCGTCCAGCACCTGGAGCGCGGGCACGTCCGCATCGCGATCGGGCGGCAATTGCCAGCTCAGCAGGACCGCGGGCAGGGGGGTGTTGGCCTCGTACACCGTGCGGCTGACGGGGTGCTCCCGCGGCGGTTCGGTCACGGTGACGCGCGGGATCTCGCCGGCCGGGCGCTTGATCGGCGCGAAATACTGGTCGACCCAGCCGTTCAGTTGCGCGGGATCGAAATTGCCTGCCACCACCAGGATCGCATTGTCGGGCCGGTAATAGGTGGCGTGAAAGGCGCGCACGTCGTCGATCGTCGCCGAATCGAGATTCGCCACGTCGCCGATCACCCCGCGCGCATAGGGGTGCACCGAATAGCTGATCTCGGGCAGATAGGTCTGGAACAGCTTGCCATAGGGCCGTGCGAAGCCCTGGCGATATTCCTCCTTCACCACGTCGCGTTCCGAGGCGAAGCTGGTCGGCTCCACCACCAGCGATGCCATGCGGTCCGCCTCCGCGAACAACAGCCGCTGCAGATGGTTGGCGGGGATTACCTCGAAATAATTGGTATAGTCGTCGCCGGTCGAGGCGTTGTTGTAGCCGCCGACATCCTCGGTCAGCCGGTCCATCTGTTCCGGCACCAGGTTGCGCGTCGCCTTGAACATCAGATGTTCGAACAGGTGCGCGAAGCCCGAGCGCCCGCGTGGATCGTCGCGCCCGCCGACGTCATACCACACCTGCACCGCTACGTTGGGCGTGGTCGTGTCGCGAATGGCATAGACGCGCAGGCCATTGGCCAGCGTGCGCTCGGTAAAGGGAATGGACGGGATGCGCGCGCTTGCGGCCGGCGGCTGGGGCTGCTCCTGCGCGGAAAGCGTGGCGGGCAGGGTGGCAACGCTCAACAGCAGGGCGGCACGCAAGCAGCGCATCATGTATCCTTTACTTGGGTTTCTTCTTGGACCGGCTGCGATCGGCATAGAGCGCAGCCGCGGCGATCGCGGCGGAACCGATGCCCACGCCAAGACCGATCTTGGCGAGCGGCCAGCGCTTGGCGGCGTCTTCCGCTGCCTCCGCCACGGCCTCGGCGGCGGCGGCGGCATGCGCCTTGGCATCCTTGGCGGCGGCAAGGATCTCGTTGGGGGCGTCGTCGGTACGGTCGGTCATTGCATCTCTCCCGTCGGGTTGCCGGCGTAGCGCGCGCGGAACGCGTTCGCAAAGGCTCTCAAGCGTCCTTCGCTGATGGCGGCGCGCAGATCAGCCATAAGCGTTTCATAGAACCAGATATTATGTTCCGTCATCAACATGGCGCCCAGTATCTCTCCGGCGCGCACGAGGTGATGGAGATAGGCACGACTCCAGGTTCGGCAAACCGGACAGCCGCAGGACGGATCGAGCGGCCCCTGATCCTCGCCGTGCCGGGCATTGCGCAGGTTGAGCGGACCGGTCCGCGTGAACGCCTGGCCGGTGCGGCCCGACCGCGTCGGCAGCACGCAGTCGAACATGTCGATGCCGCGTTCCACCGCGCCGACGATGTCGGTCGGCTTGCCGACTCCCATCAGATAGCGTGGCTTGTCCGCCGGCAACTGCCCCGGCGCGAAATCGAGGCAGCCGAACATCGCCTCCTGCCCCTCGCCGACCGCCAGGCCGCCGACCGCATACCCGTCGAAACCGATATCGATCAGCGCGTCGGCCGACGCCTTGCGCAGCCCCTCGTCCAGCGCGCCCTGCTGGATGCCGAAGATCGCATTATGCTCGGCATGCGCGCCGCCCCCGTCGAACGCATCGCGGCTGCGCTTCGCCCAGCGCATCGAGCGCTCCATCGCGGCGGCCTGTACCTCGCGCGTCGAGGTGGTGGGCACCAGTTCGTCGAACGCCATGACGATGTTCGATCCCAGCAGCCGCTGGATCTCGATCGAGCGTTCCGGGCTGAGCAGATGGCGGGTGCCGTCCAGATGGCTCTTGAACGCGACGCCGTCCTCCGACCGCTTGGTCAGCTCCGCCAGGCTCATCACCTGATAGCCGCCCGAATCGGTCAGGATCGGCTTGTCCCAGCCCATGAAGCCGTGCAGCCCGCCCAGCCGGGCGACGCGTTCGGCACCGGGGCGCAGCATCAGGTGATAGGTATTGCCCAGGATGATGTCCGCGCCCGATGCCGCGACATCGCCGGGCTTCATCGCCTTGACGGTGGCGGCGGTGCCGACCGGCATGAAGGCGGGGGTGCGGATCGTGCCGCGCTCCATCGCGATCGCGCCGGTGCGCGCGGGCCCGTCGGTGGCGTGGATGGAAAAGGCGAAACGGGTCATCGGGGTCAGTCTTTCCAGCGGGACCGTCCGGTCTCGCCCTTTGGCTTGCGGCCGCGCTCGGCAGGGCGGGTCGGCCCTTGCGCATCGATCGGCGCGGTCCGGAAGGTCAGCAGTTCGGCGCGGCTGATGCCCTCGCCGCCATCCTTGTGGAAACGCGAATACAGCTTGGCGAAATGCGCCTGCAACTCGTCCAGCCCGACCATGTCGTCGCTGTTGCGATCGACCTCGAACGGGCTGGGCAGCGCGTTGCGGTCGCCCAGGAAACGCTGCGCCCAATCCGCAAAGATCAGGTAGCGCATGCGGCCGGTGCCGCCCGTATCGACCAGGCGGAACGAGCGATCGACACAGGCCGACAGTTCGGCCCGGTCGGTGCGGCCATCGCCATCCTCGTCGCATGCCGCGATGAACATCGCCACCGGCTCCAGCACCATCGTCGCAGGCGTCTGTGCGGACGGCTTGGCGGGGCCGGGCACGATGATCTCCGCCTCCTGCGCAGCCGGCGTGCCCGCCTGCATCAACACCGCCAGCACCAGCCCGATCATGCACCGTCCCCCGGCAGCAACAGCGACGCATCGCCATAGGAATAGAAGCGATATCCGGCCGCAATGGCGTGCGCATAGGCGGCCTGCATGCGCTCCAGCCCCATCAGCGCGGATACCAGCATGAACAGCGTCGACCGGGGCAGGTGGAAATTGGTCATCAGCCCGTCGATCCCCTTGAACCGGTAGCCGGGGGTGATGAAGATCGCGGTGTCGCCCTCGAACGGTCGCACGATCCGGTCCTCGCCGCTGGCGCTCTCGATCAGGCGCAGCGAGGTGGTGCCGACCGCGATGATCCGCCCGCCGGCCGCGCGCGTCGCGTTCAGCCGGTCCGCGGTCGCCTGGTCGATGCGGCCCCATTCCGCATGCATGCGGTGATCCGCGGTATCGTCCGCCTTGACCGGCAGGAAGGTACCCGCACCGACATGCAGGGTCAGCGTGGCATGGCCGATCCCCGCCGCCTCCAGGGCTTCGATCAGCCCGGGCGTGAAGTGCAGCGCCGCGGTCGGTGCCGCCACCGCGCCGGGTTCGTTGGCGAACATCGTCTGGTAATCGTCCGCATCGCGCGCCTCGATCCCGCGCTTCTGCGCGATATAGGGGGGCAGCGGCATGCGGCCGGCACGCTCCAGCAGCAACTCGACCGGTTCGTCACCGGCAAAGTCCAGCACGAAGCTGCCATCCTCGCCACGCTCGCCCGCAGTGGCGGCAACGCCTGCGCCGAAATCGATCACATCGCCGTCGCGCAAACGCTTGGCATTGCGGATAAAGGCACGCCACCGGCGCGGCCCTTCGCGCTTGTGCAGCGTCGCCCCGATCCGCGCTTCGCCCCGCCGGCCCTCCAGTTGCGCCGGGATGACGCGCGTATCGTTGAAGACCAGCAGGTCGCCCGCACGCAGGCATCCGGGCAGGTCGCGCACTTCTGCGTCGCGCGTCGCCTCGCCATCCAGCACCAACATCCGCGCCGCATCGCGCGGGGCGGCGGGGTGCAGCGCGATGCGGTCGTTGGGAAGCGCGAAGTCGAAAAGGTCGACGTTCACTGGCGCTTCGGCGCGACCTTCCGCGCCGCCGGCGCCGGCGCCGGAGTCCGGGCAGCCGGCTTGGGCGCGGCGACCGCGGCCCCCGGCAACGTCACCGGCGCGCCCAGTCCGGCCGCGGGGGCGGCGACGGGCAGCGGCTGGAAGGGCGGGGGATTGTCCGCCGCGATATAGGCGTGGACGATCCGCGACGGGTTCGCCGGCGGCTCGCCCCGCTCGATCGGATCGACATATTGCATGCCGTCGATCACCCGGCCGAACACCGTGTATTTCTTGTCGAGCGCGAGGCGCGGCTGGAAGACGATAAAGAACTGGCTGTTGGCGCTGTTCGGATCATCGGCGCGCGCCGCCGACACCGATCCGCGCACGTGCGGCAGATAGTTGAATTCGGACGGGACGTTGGGCAGCTCCGACCCGCCGGTGCCGTCGCCCTTGGGATCGCCGCCCTGTGCCATGAAGCCGTCGATCACGCGGTGGAACAGCAGTCCGTCATAGAAATGCTGTCGGGTCAGCGTCTTGATGCGCTCCACCATCTTGGGCGCGACATCGGGACGCAGCCAGATCGTCACCCGGCCGCCGGTCGACAGATCGAGCAGCCATAGATTTTCCTTGTCGGTGACCAGCGGCGGTGCCGCCCGCGGGGCCACCGGTGCCTGCACCTGCGCGGCGGCTGGCACCGCGAACAAGCTGGCCACCACTGCAACTATACCGGCGAAAACGCGCATCTTTTCCCCAAGGGCTATCAGGATCACGGCGCTCTAGAGCAAATCCGCACTTGCGCCAAACTGAACGTCGCGCAGGAGGCGTCGGGTTTCAGCTACCCTTGCGTCCGATCTGCCCGACCCGGGCCACCACCTCGTCGCGCACGGTCGGGGGCACGAAGCGGCCGATCTCGCCGCCGAACAGCGCGATTTCCTTGACCAGCCGGCTGGCGATGGGTTGCAGCGCCACGTCGGCCATCAGGAAGACGGTTTCGACCCGCGGATTGATCTGCTGGTTCATGCCGGCCATCTGATACTCATACTCGAAATCGGCCACCGCGCGCAGGCCGCGAACGATCACGCGGGCGCCTTCGCGCTCGGCAAAATCCATCAGCAGCGAATCGAACGCGACGACATGGATCTCGCCGCCCACATCCGCCACCTCGCGCCGGACCATCGCCATGCGCTCGTCCAGCGTGAACATCGGCGACTTGGAGGGGTTGGTGGTCACCCCGATCACCAGCCGGTCGACCAGCTTCGCGCCGCGCCGGATGATATCCATATGGCCCAGCGTGACCGGATCGAAGGTGCCGGGATAGACGCCGATCCGGGTCAATGGTCGCGCTCCACCACATAGCGGGCAACCGCGCGCAGCAAATCCGCCTCGGGCCCGTAATGGCGCAGATGCTCGACCGCCTGGTCGACCAGCATCCCGCACTGCGCCCGCGCCCGCTCCACGCCCAGCAGGGTCAGGAACGTCGCCTTGCCGGCATCGCCGTCCTTGCGCAGCTTCTTGCCCGCCACTGTTTCGTCGCCCTCGGCGTCCAGCAGATCGTCGGCGATCTGAAAGGCAAGGCCCAGGTCATGCGCATATCCACGCAAATGGGTGCGGCCCTCCGGCCCCACCCGGCCCAGGATTGCACCCGCCTCCACCGCCGCGGTGATCAGGGCGCCCGTCTTCATCTGTTGCAGCCGGGTGACGGTGTTCAGATCGAAATCGCCGGTTTCCGCCTCCAGGTCCATCGCCTGTCCACCCGCCATCCCCGACGGGCCGGAGGCACGCGCCAGGTCCAGGATCAGCTCGGCGCGGACATGCGGCTCGGGATGCGTGTCCGGCTCCGCCAATATCTCGAAGGCCAGCGCATGCAGGCAATCCCCTGCCAGGATCGCGGTCGCCTCGTCGAACGCCTTGTGCACGGTGGGCTTGCCACGGCGCATGTCGTCATCGTCCATCGCCGGCAGGTCGTCATGGATCAGGGAATAGACGTGGATCGCCTCCAGCGCGGTGGCGACGCGGGCTGCCCGGTCCTTGTCGACGTTGAACAGCGCCGCGGTGGCGAACACCAGCAACGGGCGCAGCCGCTTGCCCCCGCCGATCGCGGCGTGACGCATTGCCCGGTACAGCGGCGCGCGCGGATCGTCCGGCACCTCCAGCAGCGCATCGAAGCGCGCATCGATCTCGGCTGCGACATCGGCGAGCGCGTCGCCCAGCATCACCGTGGCGGTCGCCATGCTCAGCCTGCCGCGAAGGGACGGGTAGCGGTCGGCTTGCCCTCGGCGTCCAGCCGGATCGCCTCGATCCGGGCCTGGGCTGCGTCCAGCCGCTCGGCGCAGCGCGCGCGCAACCGGTCGCCGCGCTCGTACAGGCGGATCGATTCGTCCAGGCTCGCCTCGCCGCTTTCCAGCCGGCCGACGATCCGCTCCAGCTCCTTCAGCGCGTCCTCAAACGACAGGTCTTCGATCGGAATATCCATGGCGCCTGCTATGGGCCAGCCGGGCAGGGGAGGCAAGGCAAGCGGCAGTTAACGGGCGTCCAGCGACCGTACCGTCCAGGTATAGAGCACGCGCACCCCGATCAGGCCGGTATCGAGCGCCGCCTGCATCTGATGTGGTGCCGGATCGCTGCGATCATGGGTGATCAGGCGGATATCGGCGGTCGGATGTCGCACGATCAACCCCAGCACCAGCAGGGCAATAACCGCAGCAATGATCCGACGCTCGCGCATGATCGATCTCCTATCGCCCGGCGTATCGCCATTCCGGCGCGTATTCAACTGCTTGGCCGGGTTAGACCGCGGCAAAGAAGAAGGCCCCGGCAGCGGGATGCGCTGCCGGGGCCTCTTTGTCGAATCGACTGGCGGCTGGCTTTACTTCGCGTCGATCGCCTCGGCGCGGCCGCCCTTCTTCTTCTGCTTCTTGGGCGCGGCCGGCTCGATCGCGAAGGACAGCGCGCCGTCCTTCATCTTCACCGTCACCTCGCCGCCGTGCACCAGCTTGCCGAACAGCAATTCCTCGGCCAGCGGCTGCTTGATCTTCTCCTGGATCAGGCGGCCCATCGGCCGTGCGCCGTAGAGCTTGTCATAGCCCTTTTCGGTCAGCCAGCTCTTGGCGGCATCGTCCAGGCTGATGTGCACGCTGCGGTCGGCCAGTTGCAGTTCCAGTTGCAGGATGAACTTGTCCACCACCCGCGCCACGACCTCGGGCGGCAGATATCCGAAGGGCACGATCGCATCCAGGCGGTTGCGGAATTCCGGCGTGAACATCCGCTGCACCGCCTGCTCGTCCTCGCCCTCGCGGGTCAGGTTGCCGAAGCCCACCGTCTCGCGCGCCATATCGGACGCGCCGGCATTCGTCGTCATGATCAGGATGGTGTTGCGGAAATCGACCGTCTTGCCGTGGTGATCGGTCAGCTTCCCGTTGTCCATCACCTGGAGGAGGATGTTGAACAGGTCGGGATGCGCCTTCTCGATCTCGTCGAGCAACAGCACCGAATGCGGATTCTGGTCGACCGCATCGGTCAGCAGGCCGCCCTGGTCATAGCCCACATAGCCTGGAGGCGCACCGATCAGCCGGCTGACCGAATGGCGCTCCATATATTCGGACATGTCGAACCGCTGGAGCGGAATGCCCAGGATCGCGGCCAGCTGCTTGGCAACCTCGGTCTTGCCGACGCCGGTGGGGCCGGTGAACAGATAGTTGCCGATCGGCTTGTCGGGATCGCGCAGGCCCGCCCGGCTCAGCTTGATCGCCGCCGACAGGTTCTCGATCGCCTTGTTCTGGCCGAACACGACACGCTTCAGGTCGGTATCCAGCGTCTCCAGCACCTGCCGGTCGTCGGACGAGACCGATTTCGGCGGGATGCGCGCCATGGTCGCGATCACCGCCTCGATCTCCTTGGGCGTGATCGTCTTCTTGCGCTTGGACGGCGGCACCAGCATCTGCATCGCGCCCACCTCGTCGATCACGTCAATCGCCTTGTCGGGCAGCTTGCGGTCGTTGATGTAGCGTGCACTCAGCTCCACCGCCGACTTGATCGCATCGGGCGTATACTTGACCGAATGATGCTCCTCGAACGCCGAACGCAGTCCGGCGAGGATCTTGATCGTGTCCTCGATCGTCGGCTCGTTCACGTCGATCTTCTGGAACCGGCGCAGCAGCGCGCGATCCTTCTCGAAGTGGTTGCGGAACTCCTTGTAGGTGGTCGAACCGATGCAGCGGATCGTGCCGCCCGACAAGGCTGGCTTCAGCAGGTTGGACGCATCCATCGCGCCGCCGCTGGTGGCGCCAGCGCCGATCACGGTATGGATCTCGTCGATGAACAGCACGGCATGCGGCATCTTTTCGAGTTCGTTCACGACCGCCTTCAGCCGCTCCTCGAAATCGCCGCGATAGCGCGTTCCGGCGAGCAGCGCGCCCATGTCGAGCGAGTAGATGACCGCCGGCTTCAGCACGTCGGGCACCTCGCCCTCGACGATCTTGCGCGCCAGTCCTTCCGCGATCGCGGTCTTGCCGACGCCCGGATCGCCCACATAGAGCGGATTGTTCTTCGACCGGCGGCACAGGATCTGCACGGTGCGGTCCACCTCGGGACCGCGCCCGATCAGCGGATCGACCTTGCCGTTCTTGGCCTTTTCGTTGAGGTCGACGGTGAACTGCTTGAGCGCGCTTTCCGTCTTGCCCTTTTCGGGCTGCGCCTTGGCGGGCTTTTCCTCTTCGGCCGCGCCCTTGGGGCTGGCCGCCTCGCTCGCCTGACCGCCCTTGCCGACGCCGTGGCTGATGAAGCTCACCGCATCCAGCCGGCTCATGTCCTGCTGCTGGAGGAAATAGACCGCATAGGATTCGCGCTCGGAAAACAGCGCGACCAGCACGTTGGCGCCGGTCACTTCGTCGCGGCCCGACGACTGGACGTGCAGGATCGCGCGCTGCACCACGCGCTGGAACCCGCTGGTGGGCGAGGGGTCGGTGGCCGCATCGACCTTCAGCGCGTCCAGCTCGGTGTCCAGATAATGCGCCACGGTGGCCTTCAGCTCGCCCAGATCCACCTGGCACGCCTGCATCACCTTGGACGCATGTTCGTCGTCGATCAGCGCGAGCAGCAGATGCTCCAGCGTCGCATATTCATGGCGCCGCGACGATGCGGCCTCCAGGGCCTTGTGCAGCGTGGTTTCAAGAGCGGGGGCGAAAGATGGCATCAGGGTACTCCAGTCGGGCAACCCGTCAGGGCATGCCCGTTGCACACTATGTCGGAACGCCAGGGGTCGGCATCAAGCATCACGTCGGATTCGTTATCGCCCGCAACGGAGCCGCACCGGCAAATGGCGTCGCGCCCGGCCGGTGCACGGTGCCTCACCGCTTGAACAGCGCCTCTGCATCGACGCGGTGGCGGCCCGCGCGCTGCATGTGATCGCGGGTCCGCGCCGCCTCCCGCTCCAGCGCCGCGACCCGCGCTTCCAGCTCGGCCAGCGACAGGGGATCGAGGTCCGCCTTCGCCAGCAGGGTCAGCGGGTCGTCGCGTCGGGCAGGAGAGTCGTCGATGTCCATGACGGGACGCAGCGTTGACCCGCCCGCCCGCGATGTCAATAACGGTGCCATTATCGGCAAACGGGGGCGATCGAATGGCGCAGGTGCCAGAGATGATGACGGCGATCGACCCGGAGGGGCATGGCGGGCCGGAGATACTCGTCCCCGTCACGCGCCCGGTGCCGCAACCGGCCGAGGGGGAGGTGCTGATCCGCGTCGCCGCCGCCGGCGTCAACCGGCCCGACGTGGCGCAGCGCCAGGGCAATTATCCCCCGCCGCCCGGCGCGCCGTCCATTCCCGGCCTGGAGGTCGCCGGCACGATCGTCGCGCTCGGCCCCGACGTGGACGATGCGCTGCTCGGCCAGCCGGTATGTGCGCTGGTGTCGGGCGGCGGCTATGCCGAATATGTCGCGGTCTGCGCCGGCCAGTGCCTGCCCGTGCCCGACGGCCTTTCGATGGTCGAAGCCGCGGCGATTCCCGAAACGCTGTTCACCGTGTGGACCAACCTGTTCGAGCGCGCCTATGCGACGGAGGGGGATACGGTGCTGGTGCACGGCGGCACCAGCGGGATCGGCACCATGGCGATCCTGCTCGGCCGCATCTTCGGGCTGACCGTGATCGTCACCGCCGGTTCGGACGAGAAATGCGCCGCCGCCCGCGTGCTGGGAGCCGCGCACGCGATCAACTACAAGCGCCAGGATTTCGTTGCCGAGGTGAAGGCGATCACCGGCGGCAAGGGGGTGCAGGCGGTGCTTGACATGGTCGGCGGCGACTATGTGCCCCGCAACCTGCAATGTCTGGGTGAGGATGGCCGCCACGTCTCGATCGCGGTGCAGGGCGGGGCGGAGGCGACGATCCCGCTGTGGCAGGTGATGCGCCGCCGCCTGACGCTGACCGGCTCCACGCTGCGCGCCCGTGACGCTGCGTTCAAGTCGTTGGTCGCCGACGAGCTGATCCGCACCGTCTGGCCACATGTCGCGGCGGGCAAGCTGCGCCCGGTGATCGACCGCGTCTTCCCGCTGGCCGAGGCGGCGGCGGCGCATGCGCGGATGGAGGCGGGGGATCATGTCGGCAAGATCGTGCTGACCATCGGATAGGCGCGGATAAGGGGCGGGGGCCCCGCGACACCTTGCCGAAATACCGCCGCGGTATTAAGTCGAAGCCATGCTAAGGCCGCTCCGATGAGGGGCGGCCCTTTTATTTTCCGACGGAGTGACCCCGTGGCCCAGCCGCTCATGCCCCATGCGACCGCCTCCTGGCTGGTCGACAACACGTCGCTCTCCTTCGAGCAGATCGCCGATTTTTGCGGCCTCCACATTCTGGAAGTGCAGGCGATCGCCGACGACACCGCCGCCACCAAGCTGACCGGCCGCGATCCGGTCCGCGCGCACGAGGTGACGCAGGACGAGATCGACAAGGGCCAGAAGAACCCCGACTATCGCCTGAAGATGACCAAGGGCCCCGAACAGGTCCGCCGTACCAAGGGGCCGCGCTACACGCCGGTCAGCAAGCGGCAGGACAAGCCGGACGGCATCGCCTGGATCATCCGCAACCATCCCGAAATTTCGGACGGCGCGATCTCCAACCTGATCGGCACGACGCGCACGACCATTGCCGCGATCCGCGACCGCAGCCACTGGAACATCGCCAACATCACGCCCAAGGATCCGGTGACGCTGGGCCTGACCACCCAGCGCGAGCTGGACACCGCCGTCTCCAAGGCCGGCAAGGCCGCGGGTACCGAGCCTGCCCCCACCGACACCCGCCTGGAGGGCGACCGCGAGGCCCTGATCGCCAGCCTGCGCGCCGAACGCGCGCAGCAGGAGCGTGACGCCGACGGCACCGGCCGCAGCGACGAGATCACCGACCCGCACGCGCTGTTCCGCAACTGATCGGCGCGCGGCCGGAAGGCTGAGAAAAAAGGGCATCGCCGGTGCGGCGGTGCCCTTTTTCGTGTCAGCGGATGCGTCGCGGGTCGATCACCACATGCGCGATACGCGTGCGGTTGTGCGTGTAGGTGACATGCACCATCCCGTCGCGCGTCTGGATCACCGCCGGATAGGCATAGCCGTCGGGCACCGGTTCGCTCTCCAGCGTCAACACGGCGCGCCAATGCACGCCGTCATCGGACAGCCCGATGTTCAGCGGCCAGCGATCACCGTCGCCCGGCGTGTCGGGCCTGTGCGCGGCGTGGTTGTAGACGATCAGCTGTCGCCCGTCGCGCAGGGTCACCGCGTCTGTGCCGGCATTGGGATTGGGCAGGTCGATCGCGGCGAGCTGCGACCAGCTTTTGCCGCCATCGCGCGTCCAGCTCATCGCCAGCGCGCCCTGCCGCGTGCGCGCCACCAGTTCCATCCGGCCGTCGCGGTGGGTCAGGATGCTCGGCTGGATCGCCTCGATATGCATGGGGGAGGGGATGCGCGTCCCCACCTGCCACGTCCGGCCCTGATCCACGCTCTGCTCGATACGCGACCAGTAATTGTCGGCGGCGCTGCCTTCCTCCCTGCTCGATGGTGCCAGCCATGCGCCATCGGGTGCGATCACCGGCTTGTTCTTGATCGGGCCCAGCACGCCATCGGGCAGGCGTCGGGGCGCTGACCAGTGGCGGCCGCCATCGGCGGAGGTGATCACCATCCCCCACCATTCGCGCGGGCTCGGCCCCACCTTGTAGAACAGGTGCAGGTCTCCGCCCGGTGGCTGGAAAAGCACCGGGTTCCAGGTCGGCTGGCCATCGCCGCGAGCGACCGCGACCGGCGTCGACCAGCCCTTGCTCCCGCGCCGTGCAAACCAGATCGCCACGTCGGGCCGGCTCTCGCCGGTACCTCCGAACCATGACGCGGCCAGTTCGCCACCGGGCAGCTCGACCAGCGTGGAGGCATGCGCCTGTGGATAGGGGGCGGTGCGGTAGATGAACTCGCGGAACAGGATCGGCGATGGCGCCTGCTCAGCGGCCGGTGCCGCCATGCTCATGACCACCGCCACCGCACCGACGGCCCCACGCCACTCGCTCAGCAACACCGCCCGCCATTCTTGCCGCCATAGCGTGCCTCCTGCCGCTCGCGAAAGAACGCCACCTCGTTCATCGGCTCGGCATCGGGATGATGCTCGGCCATGTGGCGGCGATAGGCGTCGTAGCTGGGGACGCCGACCATCAGCCGCGCCGTCTCCGCCAGCCGCGCGAGAAACGCGTTCATTCCGCTGCCGCCAGCATCGGCGGCACCTCGGTCACGCTCGGCCGGTCGATGCGCCGCGCGCTCAGGCAGGCGCGCACCGCATAGACGAAGATCGCGACGACCACGCCCAGGAAGATCGCGCACAGGGCCGCGTCGATGCGGTCGTTGAACACGATCCGCCCCATCTCCGCCATCGACTTGGCCGGCGCCAGCACCTCGCCGCGGCCTGCGGCGTCCGAGAACTTCGTCGCATGCGCCAGGAAGCCGACGCGCGGATCGGCCGAGAACAGCTTCAGCCACCCCGCCGACACGGTACAGGCGAGCAGCCAGACGGTCGGCGCCACCGTGATCCAGGCGAACCGCTCGCGCTTCATCCGGAACAGCACCACGGTCGCCAGCATCAGCGCGACGGCGGCCAGCATCTGGTTGGAAATGCCGAACAGCGGCCACAGCGTGTTCACCCCGCCCAGCGGATCGGTGACGCCCTGGTAGAGGAAGAAGCCCCAGGCCGCGACACACAGGGCGGTGGCGATCAGCCCCGGCGCCACCGCGCTCGTCCCCCGGAAGCGCGGCACCGCCAGCCCGATCAGGTCCTGGAGCATGAAGCGGCCCGCGCGCGTGCCCGCATCCACCGCGGTCAGGATGAACAGCGCCTCGAACAGGATGGCGAAGTGATACCAGAAGGCCTTCATCGCCTGTCCGCCGATCAGGTGGCTGAAGATTTCCGCCATCGCCACCGCCAGCGTCGGGGCGCCGCCCGCACGGCTGATGATCGTGGTCTCGCCCACGTCGCGCGCCACCTGCGCCAGGGCGTCGCCCGAAATGGGAAAGCCCATCGCGGTCACCGCCGCCGCGGCGCTTGCCGGATCGGTGCCCAGCACCGCGGCCGGCGCATTCATCGCGAAATAGATGCCGGGGTCCAGGATCGATGCGGCGACCAGCGCCATGATCGCCACCGCGCTTTCCATCAGCATCGCGCCGTATCCGATGAACGGCGCATGCGCCTCGCTGGCGATCAGCTTGGGCGTGGTGCCGCTGGCGATCAGCGCGTGGAAGCCGGACACGGCACCGCAGGCGATGGTGATGAACAGGAACGGAAACAGGCTGCCCGCCCAGACCGGGCCGGAACCGTCGATGAACTGGGTCAGCGCCGGCATGCGCAGCGGCGGCGCCATGACGACGATGCCGATGGCCAGCGCCGCGATCGCTCCGATCTTGAGAAAAGTCGACAGATAGTCGCGCGGCGCCAGCAACAGCCAGACCGGCAGGACGGAGGCGACTGCGCCATATCCGATCAGGATGAAGCAGAGCTGGACCGGGGTAAAGGTGAATAGCGGCGCCAGCGTCGGCGACAGGGCGATCGACTGCCCGAAGATAATTGCCGCGATCAGGCCGATAAAGCCGATGATCGACACCTCCCCGATCCGGCCGGGCCGCACCCAGCGCGTATAGCCGCCCATCAGCATCGCCAGCGGGATCGTCGCCGCGACGGTGAACATCCCCCACGGACTCTCCGCCAGCGCCCGCACCACGATCAACGCCAGCACGGCGAGAATGATGACCATGATCATGAACGCGCCGAACAGCGCGACCGTGCCGGCGACCGCCCCCATCTCCATGCGGATCAGCTCGCCCAGCGAACGCCCGTCGCGCCGCATCGAGATGAACAGCACCAGAAAGTCCTGCACCGCGCCCGCCAGCACTACGCCCGCCAGGATCCACAGCGTGCCGGGCAGATAGCCCATCTGCGCGGCCAGCACCGGCCCCACCAGTGGTCCTGCCCCCGCAATCGCCGCGAAATGATGGCCGAACAGCACGGTGCGGTCGGTCGCGACGTAATCCAGCCCGTCCGCGCGGCGCACCGCCGGCGTCGGCCGCGACGGATCGATCCCGATCACCCGCGCGATGAAGAGCGCATAGTAGCGATAGGCGATCAGATAGACCGACACCGCGGCCGCCACGATCCACAGCGCGCTGATCGGCTCGCCGCGCACGCTGGCGATCACGGCCAGGGCACCGGCGCCTCCCAGCGCCAGCGCGATCCAGGGGAGATGCTTTACCATGACCCCATGTTCTAGACGGGCGCCGCCGCATTGCCAGAGCGACCCGATGAAAATGTTTGCAGCCGCCGTTTTTTGAACATTCCGCTTGCCCCCATGGGGCCTGCCGGGCTGAAAGGCGCGCATGGCATCTTCGGCACCCCCCACCGCTGCACCGCTCGTCGTCGGCATCGGCGGCACGATCGGCAGCGTTTCCTCCACCGAGCGTGCGCTCCGCATCGCGGTGGAGGCGGCCGGGGCGGAAGGATTCCGCACCCGCGTCTTCGGCGGCGCCGATCTCGCCCGCCTCCCGCTCTACGACCCGCGCGCGCCCGAGCGTACCGCAGCGGAACAGGAGTTCGTCGCCACCGTCCGCCAGGCCTCCGCCGTCATCATCGCCAGCCCCGGCTATCACGGCAGCATTTCCGGCGTGGTGAAGAACGCGCTCGACCTGCTGGAGGAAACCGCGCGCGATCCGCGACCCTATCTGGCCGACATGCCCGTCGGCCTGATCGCCACCGCCTATGGCTGGCAGGCGACGGGCTCGACCATCGCGGCGCTGCGCTCGATCGTCCACGCCCTGCGCGGCTGGCCGACGCCCTTTGCCGCGGCGATCAACAGCCAGCTCACCAAGTTCGACGACGAGGGCAGCGCCAGCGAGCCCGCGGTAGTCGACCAACTACGCCTGGTCGGCCGTCAGGTCGCCCGTTTCGCCCCGCTCGCGGGAACGATCGAATCGAAGACCTGACAGCATGACGAATTGATCTCAAACTCCGTTCGTCTCGAGTAACCGTCGAGTAGCGGCGCAGCCGCGTATCGAGACGGTGTATCGAGAGACAGGTTGGCGCCTGGGGCGGTGTCTCGATACAAGCTCTCGATACGCTCCTTTGGAGCTACTCGATCTTTACTCGACACGAGCGGATCAAGGTTAAGCCGCCAAACCCTAACCCTCCAGCCGCCCGATCACCGCGTCGGCGATCTCCGCCGCGATCGTCTCGGGCGGGCGCAGAGCGGCATGTGCCACCGTTTCCACCGTCATCCACTCGCCCAGCATCGCCGCATCCGCCATCGCGGCATAATTCGCCCGCACCCGCGCCTGCAGCCCCAGATCGGCTTCATACGCGTCATAGGTGTCGTCGGTGTAGCTGCGCCGCCGCTTCTGCGCGATCAGCGTGCGCGCCACCGCCAGCGGCGTATCCAGATAGACCGACAGATCAGGCACGGGCAGCGCGAACTGCCCGGTTTCCAGCCGCGCGATCCACGTCATCAGCGCCTCCGCCTCGCCATCCGGCACCTGCGCTGCCTGATACGCCATGTTGGACGCGATATAACGGTCGAACACCACCACGTCGTGGCGCGCCGCCATGTCGACCAGATGCGCCCGCGACTCGAACCGGTCGAGCGCATAAAGCGTCGCGGCCGCCTGCGGGCTTACCGCGCGGGGCAATCGCTCCGCCAGATATTCGCCCAGCGCCCAGCCGCCCACCGTGTCGGTGTAGCGCGGAAAGGACAGCGCGCAGGCGGACAGCCCCTGTGCCGCCAGATGCGCCACCACCGCGGCGGTCGCGGTCGCCTTGCCGGCGCCGTCCGCCCCCTCGATCGCCAGCAGAAAGGCCATGCCGTCAGCCCCTCAGCCGTTCATGGTGGCGGATCACCTCATCGATGATGAAACGCAGGAACTTCTCGGAAAATTCCGGGTCGAGCTGCGCATCGGCGGCCAGCTGGCGCAACCGCGCGATCTGCGCCTCCTCGCGCCCCGGATCGGCGGGCGGCAGGCCGTTCTCCGCCTTGTAGCGGCCGACCGCCTGCGTCACCTTGAACCGCTCGGCCAGCATGCACACCAAGGCGGCGTCGATATTGTCGATCGACTGGCGATAGCCCTTCAGCACGTCGTCCGGCACGAAATTCTCCTTGGCAACAGGCGGAGCCTCTTTGCGGGCGGGCCGGCGCAAGGGCAAGCGCTTCAGGCAAGAACACTTGCGTTCGCCCCCCGATGCCGTCACAGGCTGAACCCGTGTCCATGACCGCCACCGCCACCCGCCTCGCCCCGTCCGCGCCGTCGCTGGAGCCGATGGTCCAGCTCGTGTCGGCCGATCTTGATCGTGTGAACCAGGTGATCCTGGATCGCATGACCTCCGATATCCCGCTGATCCCGCAACTTGCCGGCCATCTGATCGCCGGGGGCGGCAAGCGCATGCGCCCGATGCTGACTCTCGCCAGCGCGCTGCTGCTGGACTATCAGGGGACGCATCACCACGTGCTCGCCGCCGCGGTCGAATTCATCCACACTGCCACGCTGCTGCACGACGACGTGGTCGACGGCTCGGACCTGCGCCGTGGCCGCCGCACCGCCAACATCATCTGGGGCAATCCGGCCAGCGTCCTGGTCGGCGATTTCCTGTTCAGCCGCTCGTTCCAGCTGATGGTCGAGGCGGGCAGCCTGAAGGTGCTCGACATCCTGTCGAACGCGTCCGCGGTCATCGCGGAGGGCGAGGTGAACCAGCTCACCGCCGCGCGGCAGGTGACGCTGACCGAGGATCGCTATCTGACGATCATCGACGCCAAGACCGCCGCACTCTTCGCCGCCGCCTGCCGCATCGCCGCGGTGGTTGCCGATCGGTCGGAGGCGGAAGAGCAGGCGCTCGATGCCTATGGCCGCAATCTCGGCATCGCCTTCCAGCTCGTCGACGATGCGATCGACTATGTCTCGGACGCGGGCACGATGGGCAAGGATGCGGGCGACGATTTCCGCGAGGGCAAGATGACGCTGCCCGTCATCCTCGCCTATGCCCGCGGGTCGGAAGAGGACAGCCGCTTCTGGAAGGACGCGGTGGAGGGGCGCCGCACCTCCGACGAGGATTTCGCCCATGCGATCGAACTCGTCCGCCGTACCAAGGCGGTGGACGACACGCTCGCCCGCGCCCGCCATTATGGCAGCCTCGCGATCGAGGCGATCGCCCGCTTCCCCGCCAGCCCGGCCAAGGCGGCGATGATCGAAGCGGTCGAATTCGCGGTCGCGCGCGCCTACTGATCCTGTTGCGGGCGGGCAGGGTGCCGGCATGACGCTCCCGATCGACGACGTTCTGCCCGACCTGCTCGCCGCGCTGGCGGGCGGGCGCAACGCCGTGCTCGTCGCGCCGCCTGGTGCCGGCAAGACGACCAGCGTCGCGCCCGCGCTGCTCGACCAGCCCTGGTGCGACGGTGAGATCCTGCTTCTTTCCCCCCGCCGCCTTGCCGCGCGCGCCGCGGCCGAACGGATGGCGGCGATCGCGAACGAGCCCGTCGGCCGCCGCTTCGGCTATGCCACCCGCATGGACAGCGCGACCAGCGCCGCCACCCGCGTCACCGTGGTGACCGAGGGTATCTTTGTCGCCCGTATTCAGGCCGATCCCGAACTCGCCGGCGTCTCCGCCGTCCTGTTCGACGAGGTGCATGAACGCAGTCTCGACGGCGATTTCGGCCTTGCCCTCGCGCTCGATGCGCAGGGTGGCTTCCGCCCCGACCTGCGCCTCGTCGCCATGTCCGCCACCCTTGACGGCAGCCGCTTCGCCACCCTGATGGGCCAGGCCCCCATCATCCAGAGCGAAGGCCGCAGCTACCCGCTGACGCTCCGCCATGTCGGCCGCGACCCGAACGCCCGCATCGAGGATGCGGTCGCCGCCACCATCCGCCGCGCCCTTGTCGAGGAGGAGGGCGGCATCCTCGCCTTTCTCCCCGGCGTCGGTGAGATCGAGCGCGTCGCCGAACGCCTCGCCACCCTGCCCGATGCCATCGCGCTCCACCTCCTGCACGGCACCCTCGACCCCGCCGCGCAACGCGCCGCCATCCGCCCCGACGCACAGGGCCGCCGCAAGATCGTCCTCGCCACCTCGATCGCCGAAACCAGCCTGACCCTCGACGGTATCCGCATCGTCATCGACTCCGGCCTCGCCCGCCGCCCGCGCTATGATCGCGCTGCGGGCATGACGCGCCTCGTCACCGAACGCGCCAGCCAGGCGGCCGTCGTCCAGCGCGCCGGCCGCGCCGCGCGCCAGGGGCCCGGCACCGCCTACCGGCTGTGGGAGGAAGCCGCGACCGCCGGCCTGCCGCGCTTCGACCCGCCCGAGATATTGGAAGCGGACCTGTCGGCGCTGTTGCTCGCCACCGCCATCTGGGGCGTGGCGGACCCCCGCGACCTGAACTGGCTCGACGCTCCACCAGAACCTGCCGTGATGGAGGCACGCGCCCGCCTCACCACGCTGGAGGCACTGGACGACACCGGCCGCCCCACCACGCATGGCCGCGCCATCGCGCGTCTGCCGATGCCGCCGCGCCTTGCCCATATGCTGATCCGCGCCGCCGATCACGGCGCCACCACGCTCGCCGCCGACATCGCCGTCCTGCTCGGCGAACGCGGTCTGGGCGGCAACGATGTCGATCTGGACAATCGCCTGCGCCGGTGGCGCAGCGACCGGGGTCCCAAGGCCAACGCCGCCCGCGCGCTCGCCCGGCGATGGTCCACCCTCCCGTTACCGCGTGGAACTGGCGACCAGCCGACCGAGCGACCCGATCTGGACGTCACACCCGGGCTCTGCCTTGCGCTCGCCTATCCCGATCGCATCGCGCGCCGCCGCGATCAGGGCGGCGAGCATTGGGCCTCTGTCGGTGGCCGCGGCTTCCGTCTCGATCCCGCATCACCGCTTGCCACCGCCGAATGGCTCGCCGTCGGCGAGACGCAGGGCGCGGCGTCGGGCGCGCGCATCCTCTCCGCCGCGGCGATCGATCCGTTGACCGTGGAGGCGCTGTTCGCCGATCGTATCGAGATCCGCCGCACGGCCGTCTTCGATCCCCTGACCGGCAGCGTCCAGCCGCAGCGCGAACGCCGCCTTGGTGCACTTCGCCTGTCGGGCGGTCCCGATTCGAACGCCGACCCCGCCACCATCGCCGCTGCGCTGTTGGAGGGGGTGCGTACCCATGGCCTCGATCGCCTGCCCTGGCCGGACGGCGCCCATGCCTACCGGGCACGGGCTGCCTATGCCGGCATCGCGCTGGATGACGCGGCGCTTGTCGACCGGCTGGACGAATGGCTTGCGCCGCTGCTCGAAAACCGCCGCCGGCTCGATGCCATTGCGCCGGCTGCGCTGACCGAGGCGATCCGCAACCTGCTCGACTGGGATGAACAGCGCCGGGTGGACGCCATGGCCCCGCCGCATTTCACCAGCCCGGCCGGGAGTACGCATGCGATCGATTATGCGGCGGAGGGTGGGCCGCGCGTCGAATTGCGGGCGCAGGCGTTGTTCGGGCTGGCCGAGCATCCGGTGATCGGCCGCGACCGCGTGCCCCTCGTCCTCAGCCTGACCTCGCCGGCCGGGCGACCGATCCAGACGACGCGCGATTTGCCCGGTTTCTGGGCGGGAAGCTGGGCGGCGGTCGCCAAGGAGATGCGCGGTCGGTATCCGCGCCATCCCTGGCCGGACGACCCTGCGGGTGCGGCGCCGACGCTGCGCACGAAAAAGGCGGATGCAAGAGCCGCCGGTTCGCGATAAGGAGACGCCATTATGGCCACTGCCCGTATCTTCAAGCGCCCCAAGAACGCCATGCAGTCCGGCAAAGCCCGGACCGACCACTGGCAGCTCGAATTCGCTCCCGCGGAGGCCAAGAAGGCCGATCCGCTGACCGGCTGGGCCGGCAGCGGCGACACGCGGGATCAGGTGCGCCTGTTCTTCCCGACGCTGGAGGCCGCGGTCGCCTATTGCGAGCGCGAGGGGATCGATCATCACGTCGTCCCCACCCCGACCGCGACCCTGAAGCTGCAGGCCTACGCCGACAATTTCCGCTGAGGCGGGTCGCCGGCGAAGCCTTGAAACGCGCGTTTTTGCGCGTTTCCGAACACGCTGTCAGGCCAGCCCGGCGCCCAGCACGTAGAGCAGCTTTGCGTCGATCCCCAGTCCTTCGTCGCGCTTCTGCGCGATGAAGGCGGGCACCTCGGTCAGCGGTACGCGGTGGACGGTGATGTTCTCGCCCTCGTGCCCGCCGCCGTCCGACACGCGCGCCAGCCCGGTCGCACGAACGAGGTTGAACCCTTCGGACGACATGCCGGGCGACGAATAGAAGAAGCCCAAATCCTCGATCCGCTCCGGCCGGTAGCCGGTTTCCTCCTCCAGTTCGCGCGCGGCGGCGTCGGTCGTCGCTTCGCCGGCATCCTCGTCGCCGACCAGTCCGGCCGGCAACTCCAGGCAGGCGCGGCCGATCGGTATCCGGTGCTGCTCGACCAGGATCAGGTGGCCCTCATGCACCGCGACGATCACCGCGGCCCCGATGCCGCCGCGCCGCGCGACATATTCCCAGGTGCCTTCCTTGTGCGCGGCCAGGTATTTTCCTTCCCATACGACGCTCACAGTTCGATCAACCTGTCGGGCAATTCGTTCACGTCATTCTCCTTGGATGGGATGCGTTCGGCCAGGATCGCGCCGACCCGCTCGACGGCGGCGACGATCCCGTCCGCCGGGCGCCCGGCCCGCATCTCGGCCAGCAGGGGCGCCAGCGCCTCGCCCCAGCATTCGGGCGAGACATGGTCGTGGATCGCGGCGTCGGCGATGATCTCGGCACGGTGTTCCTCGGCGGACACGTAGAGCAGCACGCCGGTCCGCCCGGTCGTCCGCTTCTCCGCCCCTGCCCGAAACAGCGCCAATGCCTGCCGATGCACGCGCCGCGTCTTGGTGCGCCCCGGCGTCAGCGCCAATCGCAAAGGTCGCCACGCCAGCAGGAGGCGTGCGCCCAGAAAGGTCAGCGTCGCCAGCACCAGCGCGATCAGCATCAGGGTGCGTGGGGAGGGGGCTTCGTCCCAGGGCTCGAAGGTCGCGTGGACCGCCTCGGCCATGCCCGGCACACTGGCGAGCAGCGCCAGCATCAGCAGCATGGCGAGCACCGACCATCGCAATGCCGCATCGTGATAGGCGTCCGACCGGCGCGCCAGCACCGTCACGATCTCGCCCGCGGTGTTTGCCTCCGCACGGGCAACCGCCCCGGCGACGCGCGCATGATCCGTGTCGCTCAGCCGCATCACCAACTCCCCGAAGCGCCGCCGCCGCCGCCCGATCCGCCGCCACCGCCGGTGAACCCGCCGCCCATCCAGCCCCCACCGCCGCCGCCGGACGAGCCGCCACCCCATCCGCCACCGCCGCCCCATCCGCCGCCGCCACCCCGGCCGGCTTCCCGCCCGATCTCGTTGGCGATGCTCCACAGAATCACCGGCATCATCCCGCTATCCCCGCGATATCGCCGGCCTTTCACGCCGCGCCGACCGACAAAGGACATCAACACCGCAAAGCCGATGATACCCCAGAAGATCAGGCCGATGGGAACGTTGCCCTGCTCCCGCGTCCGCCCGCGCTGCGCTGCGTCGAACGTCCTGACGGCCTCCGCCACCTTCGCCTTTGCTTCCGCGTCTGGACGTGCCAGCTGTTCGGCCAGCGCATCGGCACCCGCCACGACACCACCGGGCAGGTCCCCCGCCTTGAAGCGCGGTATGATGTCTTGCCGGATGACGTTGCCGGAAAACGCGTCGGTCAGAACGGGCTCCAGACCGTACCCCACTTCGACCCGAACCTTGCGCTCACCAGGCGCCACCAGCAGGATCGCACCGTTATTGGCGTCTTTCAGCCCGACACCCCAGGCGCGCAGCAGGCGGTAGCCGTAATCCTCGATCGGATAGCCTTGAAGGTCGGGGATGGTGGCCACGACGAGCTGTCGCCCGGTCTGCTGCTGAAGCGCTTCGAGCCGCTGCCGGACCTGTGTTTCCTGTGCGGGCGGCAGCACATCCGCCGCGTCGACCACCAGGCCGCTGAACTTCGGAAAGGTCTGTGCCTGCGCCGTCGTGGCGACGAGGCACAGCCCTGTCAGCATCGCCAGCCGGCGCAGCGGGACCATCGCGATCAGCCGCCGAAATCCACTTTGGGCGCGTTCTCGGCACCCGGCGTCGTTGCCTGATAGGGGACCATCGGCTTGGCTCCGTAGAACACACGCGCCCCGACTGCATCGGGGAAGGTGCGAATGCGGGTGTTATACTCCTGCACGGCCTTGTTGTAGTCGAGGATCGCGATGTTGATGCGGTTTTCGGTGCCTTCCAACTGGTCCATGAAGGTCGCGAAATTGTTCTGGCTCTTCAGTTCGGGATAAGCCTCGACATTGGCGAGCAGCCGCCCAAGCGAGCCGTTCAACTGACCCTGCGCCGCCTGGAACTGTGCCATCTTCGCCGGGTCGGTCAGCTCATCCCCCGTCACCTGCACCTGCGTCGCCCGTGCCCGCGCGGCGATCACGTCTGTCAATATCTGCCGCTCGGATGCGGCAGCACCCTTCACCGTCGCTTCCAGATTGGGGATGAGGCTTGCGCGGCGTTGATAGGCGGCCTGCACGTCGGCCCACTTGGCCTTGGCATTTTCTTCGGAGGTCGGCACGCTGTTGAGGCCACAACCGGCCAGCGACGCGGCGGCCATAACGGTGAGCGGGGCGCGAAACTTCATCGACGGGTCTCCTGAACCTGTATCGTTCCTATAGGACAGTCGGCAGGCTTGGCGAAAGCATTATCCAGGGTTAACCTTGCCCACGGCAATAGGGAGCAAGCGTCGATGGCGGGACTCTTCAAGGAATTCCAGACCTTTATCGCGCGCGGCAATGTGCTCGACCTGGCGGTCGGCGTTATCATCGGTGGTGCGTTTGGCGGTATCACCAAGTCGCTGACCGATGATGTCATCATGCCGGTTGTCGGCTGGATCTTCGGCGGTTTTGATTTTTCGAGCTACTTCTTTCGGCTCGGACCGATTCCGGCCAGCTATCGCGGTTCGCCGGACAGCTATGCCGCGCTGAAGGCGGCGGGAGTGCCGCTGCTGGGATATGGCGAGTTCATCACCGTCGTCATCAACTTCGTGATCCTGGCCTTCATCGTCTTCATGCTGGTACGCAGCGTCAACCGGCTGGTCGCGCTGGCCGAACATGAGAAAAAACAGGGAACGGCGCCGCCGGCGGCCGATCCTGCTGACGTGGTGCTCTTGCGCGAAATCCGCGACGAGTTGCGCAGCCGGTCGACGCCGCCCACCGCATCCGATCCCCGTTAGGCGGCGGCGAGGGATTTCGCGGTCGCGTCGGCCAGACTGGTCCCGTCCAGGATGCGTGCGGTTTCATCACGCACGCGTGCCATCGCATGCCGGATCGCGCAGTCTGCCTCCGATTTGCAATCGGTGCATGGGCGATATGCGGTGCGGCTGACGCATGGAACAAGCGCAAGCGGCCCCTCGATGATGCGAATGATGTCGCCAAGAGAGATCAGGTGCGCGGGGCGCGACAGGCGATATCCGCCCATCTTGCCGCGATGGCTGTCGAGCAGCCCCGCACCGCGCAGATCCGCCAGGATCAGCTCAAGGAACTTGCGCGGCACGTTCGCCTCCGCCGCGATCCGCGTCATGGAGGTGGGCGGGGAGCCCGGTTGGGCTTGCGCCAGGAACAGCATCGCACGCAGCGCGTAACGGGAACGCTGGGTCAACATGGTGCTTCCCATGAACCCAAATTGGGGCAAGCGAAAGGCATTTGCGCTCCGCTTCTCCGATCCCTATATCGCTCCCGTCGGGTTCACCCGACTATGGCGATAAACTGCGGCGTATAATAGACGCAGCGGACCCGGGGGCAGTACCCGGCGGCTCCACC
Source organism: Sphingomonas sp. NY01 (assembly GCF_038809135.1). Lineage (NCBI taxonomy): Bacteria > Pseudomonadati > Pseudomonadota > Alphaproteobacteria > Sphingomonadales > Sphingomonadaceae > Sphingomonas > Sphingomonas sp. NY01. The sequence continues at coordinate 620,570 of NZ_CP101722.1, forward strand.
ATCGCAGCTGACGCAAGGAACTCGCCATGGCGAGTTTCGTGCGACCAGCGTCGCTGATGGGGCCGAACCAGGATCGACGTGTGTTGAAAAGCGCTGTTTTCGTTCGGAATGGGACCACCGTGACGGCCCATATATACAAGTGCCAACGATAACGAGGCTCTTGCGATTGCCGCGTAATTTGAACCTCACGGTTTAAATTACATCGGACAAAAGCGCGGTTGGGCTGCACCGGGCAACAGAAGCAGACACCGGCGGTACGGGGGGCACCGAGCAACAGAAGCTCCCCACTTCCTCATATCTCGTGTCGCGATACGTCCGTGGGCGTGGTGGCGTGCTGCATGGGTGCATGATAAGCCGCGACGCATGGCCGATATCGATAGTCCGTTCGAGATGATCGCTGCAATGGCGGCACGTGCGCGCCGCGCGTCAAGGGCGCTCGCCCATCAGCCGACGTCTGCCAAGGCCAATGGCCTTCGTGCAGCCGCCGAGGCCGTACGCGCGGATTTGGCTGGGATACTCTTGGCCAATTGCGAGGATATGGCACGGGCCGTGGCCAACGACCTGTCCGGCGCGATGCAGGACCGGTTGCGACTGGATGCCGGACGTGTTGAGGCTATTGCGGATGCCATTGAAGCGGTGGCGGCGTTGCCTGACCCGGTGGGTGAAGTGATCGACACGCGCACGCGCCCCAACGGGCTGGAACTCACACGTGTGCGCGTGCCGCTCGGCGTGCTGGGCATCATCTATGAAAGTCGGCCGAACGTGACGGCGGATGCCGCGGCGCTGGCGGTGATGTCCGGCAATGCCGCAATCCTGCGTGGCGGTTCCGAAGCGGCGCACAGCAACCGGGCGATCCATGCGGCTTTCACAAACGGCCTTACCGAAGCTGGCCTGCCGATGGATGTGGTGCAACTGGTGTCGACCACGGACCGGGCCGCGGTCGGCGCGATGCTCGCCGCGGAAGGCGCGATCGACCTGATTATTCCGCGGGGGGGGAAGAGCCTGGTGGCGCGGGTGAAGGCCGAGGCGCGGGTTCCGGTACTGGCGCATCTGGACGGCATCAACCATGTCTATGTCGATGGATCGGCAGACGAAAACATGGCCGGCCGGATCGTGCGCGATGCCAAGTTGCGGCGCACCGGAATCTGCGGCGCGATGGAAACGCTGCTGATCGACCGCAGTTACCGCGACGTGGCGGGGCTGGTACGGGTCCTTAGCGGGGGCGGGTGCGAGGTACGGGGCGACGGACGGATCCGCACGCTGGTGCCCGAGGTGGCCGCCGCCGCGCCCGAGGATTGGGACACTGAATATCTGGACGCGATCGCGTCGGTCGCGCTGGTCGACGGGCTGGACGGCGCGCTGGCGCATATCGGGGCGCATTCCTCCGGCCATACCGATGCGATCGTCGCCGACGATCAGGACGTGGCGGAGCGCTTCCTGGCGCAGGTCGACAGCGCGATCGTGCTGTGGAATGCGTCCACCCAGTTCGCGGATGGCGGCGAATTCGGATTGGGCGCGGAGATCGGCATCGCGACGGGGCGCCTGCACGCGCGTGGGCCGGTCGCGCTGGAGGGCCTGACGACATATAAATGGGTCGGCCGCGGGAGCGGGCAGATCCGCGGGTGAGCCGGCCACGCTATGTCGGCCTGCTCGGCGGATCGTTCAATCCGGCGCACAAGGGGCATCGCGGCATCAGCCTGAACGCGATCCGCGCGCTGAAGCTGGATGAAGTGTGGTGGATGGTCTCGCCCGGCAATCCGTTGAAAGAGGGCGCGACCGACATGGCGCCGCTGGCCGCACGCCTGGCATCGGCGCGCCGGATGGCACGCCGCGCCCCCATCCGCGCAAGCGCGATCGAAATCCGGCTGGGCACGCGCTACACCGTGGACACCATCCGCAAGCTGATCCGCCGATACCCCGACATCCGCTTCATCTGGCTGATGGGAAGCGACAATCTTGCCCAGTTTCACCGCTGGCGCGACTGGCGCACCATTGCCCGCGCAATCCCGATTGCGGTTGTCGCGCGTCCGGGATACACTACATCGGCCCAATCGGCACCCGCCATGGGCTGGTTCCGGCGCTTTGAACGGCGCCCGGACCAGGCGACGAACTGGATGACGTGGAGACGGCCGGCCCTTGTGCTGTTGCGCTTTCGCCCCGACCCCATTTCCGCCACGGGCGTACGTGCCCGCGATCCAGACTGGCATGTGCGTAAAGTTTAAGCATGCCGTCGTCCAACCCAGGAGCTAACTTGGCCACTTCCCCCCAATCGCCCAAGCCGTCCGACGCCGCAGAGGTCGAGGCGCTGCACCGCCTGATCCTCGCCTCGCTGGACGACGACCAGGCGGTGGAGACCGTTTCGATCCCGCTGGCGGGCAAGTCCTCGATCGCCGACTATATGGTGATCGCCAGCGGACGTTCGACCCGGCAGGTCGCATCGATGGCGACGAAACTGGCCGAGAAGATCAAGGCCGAATTCGGCCGGATCGTACGGATCGAGGGGCTGCAGACCGCCGACTGGGTGCTGCTCGATGCGAATGACGTGATCGTGCATCTGTTCAGGCCCGAGGTGCGGACCTTCTACAATCTGGAGCGGATGTGGGCGTTCGGCGATGCGCCGGCGGCCGCCCCGACGCCGGCACCCCAAGCCTGACGCTTCACCGCCCGTGTTGCTGCACATCGTCGCACGCGGGCGAATCGGACGTTCGCCCGAGGCGGAACTGGTCGACCGCTATCTGAAGCGGATCGCCTGGCCGACGCGCGTCACCGAACTGCCCGATACGGGCGGCCGCGTGCCGCCGCGCGAAGGGCAGAGTCGGCTGATCCTGCTGGACGAAAAGGGCGAGAATCTGCCCTCCATGGCCTTTGCCGAGCGGCTGGGTCGCTGGCGTGACGATGGGGTGCGCGAGGTGCGCTTCATGCTGGGCGCCGCGGACGGCTTCGACGATGCGGCGCGCGCCGAGGCCGACCTGTTGGTATCGTTCGGGCGCGCGACATGGCCGCACCTGATGGCGCGCGCGATGCTGGCCGAGCAACTGTTCCGCGCGACCAGCATCCTGGCCAATCATCCCTATCACCGCGAAGGCTGACATGCGGGTCGCGTTCGGTTTCTCGCTGGCGCTGATCCTGGCGGGGAGCGGTGCGGCGCGGGTGCCCGATGCAGCGGAGCAGGCGCGGCGGCTGGCGGCGGCGAAGCGGGCGGCGGTGGTGGCGCAGGACCGGGCGGTGCAGTTGATGGCCGATGCGGCGCGGGTGCGCGGCGTGGCCGAGCGGGCCGAGGTGCGCGAGCGGGCGATGGCGGCACGGGTCGAGGCGGCGGCGGCGGATGTACGCGCGGCCGAGGCGAGGGTCGCGTTGATCGACCGTCTGCGCGAGGCGCGCGAGGCCCGGCTGGCGGATGCACAGACGCCGGTCGCGCGCCTGTTGGCGGCGATGCAGGGGCTGGCGGCGCGGCCGATGGCGGCGACGCTGGTGCAACCGGGATCGGTCAGCGATCTGGTGCATGGCCGCGCGGTACTGGCCAGCACCCTGCCGGCGATCCGCACCCGGACCGAGGCCGTGCGGCGCGGCATCGCCGCGGCGCGGGCGATGCGTGCGCGTGCCGAGGTGGCGGCACAGGCACTGGTCGCCGGGCGGCGCAAGCTGGAGGGCGCGCGCCGCGAACTGGCCGACACCGCCGCCGGTCACCGCGCGCGGGCGGAGGCGATCGGCCAGACCGCGATTGGCGAAGCGGACCGCGCGCTGGCGATGGGCGAGGCGGCCCGCGACCTGGTCGACCGCATGGCGCAGGATGGCGCGGCCCAAACCACGGCGAGCGATCTTGCCGCGCTGCCCGTGCCCCAGGCGCGACCATTGGCGCCGGGGGTGACGGGATCGGTGCCGGAGCCCGGAACCTACCGATTGCCGGTGCGCGATGCGCGGCTGGTCAGCGGGTTCGGCGAGCTATCCTCCGCGGGGGTGCGGGCACGCGGACTGACCCTGGCCACGGAGCCGCGCGCGACGGTGATGGCGCCGGCGGACGGCGTGGTGCGCTATGCCCGGCGCTATCGCGGCTATGGCGATATCGTGATCCTGGATCATGGTGGGGGGTGGACGAGCCTGGTCACCGGAATGGGCGCGCTGGCGGTACGGCCGGGTATGCGCGTGACGGCGGGAACGCCGCTTGGCCGTGCGGGCGGGGACGAGACGCCGCGCATATCGGTGGAGTTGCGACGGCGGGGGCAACCGATGGATATTGCGGCGCTGGTGGGGTAAAATCCCTATCTCCCTTCCGGAGCGTATGCAGTGGGTGAGAAGGCCCTTCACCTTCAACAACCCCTTTTTCGGCAGCCACTATGTCGCCCGCCGAGTCTACGTCTGGGGATTCGTGTGCGGTGCGATTGGCAGAAGCGCCACATAAGATCCTGCCTATTGAATAGTGTCAGGATACAGGATCTTGCGCTCCAGCAAGTCTATGCGGTGGAAATGCGCTGCCAAAAGTCCGATAGCTTAATGGGTCAAGGTGGAACCATCGTTCCAGTAATGGATCAAGATCGGCGCGACATTTCCGTTACAAACCCGCAGAGAGGCGGGAAATTGGCTATCAAAGCGGTGGATTTGCGGATTGCTCTTGCATCATTTGGAAAGTAGATTTGAGGAAGCGAGCGGTATGACTGATGGCATTGTCGTAATATTGGCATGGACCCTTGTCCAAGCGCTGCGCGCTGTTCCAGGGGTTGTCTGGTCGATCCGCTGTCCACCGGACAGCGCTCGGTATTCGTATCCACGGGGCTTGGCACAGTGGCATTTCATCTCGTTGGGGCGGCGGAATACCAGATAAGGTAACGGCCGGAGAGCCTCCCACTGTTGTAATCACATCCGCCACATCCCGCCCCCGCCAGCCAGCCTCCATTCAGCCGCGCTATCGCTTTGATCGGCGGCGCGGTTGCCGCTAATGTGGCATATTCCTCCAAGGCTCAGGACCCTCGATGCCCCGTCCGTTGCTTACTGCCACTGCGATCGTCGGCACGCTTGCCATGGTGCCGCTCGCCACCGCTGCGATGGCCGCCGTCGACAGCGGTACCTATCGTGAGTTCGACCAGTTCCTGGAGGTGTATAACCGCGTCAAGGCCGACTATGTCGACAAGGTCGATGACAAGACGCTGATAAAGGGCGCGATCCAGGGGATGCTGGCGGCGCTCGACCCGCATTCCAGCTATGTCGATGCGCTGGATTTCGACAATCTGAAGATCCAGACCGAGGGCAATTACGGCGGACTGGGCCTGACCGTTTCGATGGAGGATGGCGCGGTCAAGGTGATCGCGCCGCAGGAGGATACGCCGGCGGGGCGGGCGGGCATCAAGTCCGGCGACTATATCACGCATATCGACGGCAAGCTGATCTATGGCCAGTCGCTGGACGAGGCGATCGGCGTGATGCGCGGCAAGCCGGGGACCAAGATCGCGCTGACGCTGGTGCGGCCGGGGCGCGACAGGCCGCTGGAGGTGACGCTGGTGCGCGAGGTGATCGTGCAGCGTCCGGTGAAGTGGGAAGTGCGCGGCGATGTCGGTTATATCAACATCAACACTTTCTCCGAGAACACCGGGGCGGATACGCGCGCGGCGATCATGGCGATCGACAAGTCGCTGGGCCATCGCCCGCTCGGCTACGTCGTCGATCTGCGCGACAACGGCGGCGGCCTGCTGACCCAGGCGATCGCGGTATCCGACGCGTTTCTGGAGCGTGGCGAGATCGTGTCGCAGCGCGGCCGCGAGAAGAGCGATATCGAGCGTTATTATGCCAAGGCCGGCGATGACGCTCATGGCCTGCCGGTGATCGTGCTGACCAATTCGGGCACGGCCTCCGCCTCCGAGATCGTGGCGGGCGCGCTTCAGGATCATCACCGCGCGATCGTGATGGGTGAGCGGACGTTCGGCAAGGGATCGGTGCAGACGCTGCTGCCGCTGGGGCCGGAAACGGCGCTGCGCCTGACCACGGCGCGCTACTACACGCCGTCCGGCCGGTCGGTGCAGGAGGGCGGGATCGAACCCGACCTGGCGGTGCCGCAGATTTCCGATCCCGATTACAAGTCACGCCCCGTCTTCCGGGAGGCCGACCTGCGCCGCCACCTGATCAACGAGGTGAAGGCCGACGACAAGATACTGGAAGAGGATACCAAGACCGATCCGCGCTTCGCCGCGACGCCCGACAGCCTGAAGAAGCAGGGGATCGAGGATTTCCAGCTTTATTATGCGCTCAAGACGATCGCGCGGCTGGGCGGGGCGACACAGGTCGCCGCGGCGACGAAGCCGCCGGTGAAGTGATGGTGCGGCGGGTGACGGCAGGCGAACGGCAGGCGAACCGGATCGCGTTCCTGCTACCGGCGGCACTGCTGGCGGGGGCATGGGCATCGCAACTGATCGGCGGGCTGTATCCGTGCGAGATGTGCCACTGGCAACGCTGGCCCCATTATGCGGCACTGGTGCCGGCCTTTGCGGCGTTCTTCGTGAAGCAGCGGAGCATCCGGGCGTCGCTGGTGATCCTGGCGGCGCTGCTGATCGCGGTGTCCGGTGCGATCGGGGTGGCGCATGCCGGGGTGGAATATGGCTGGTGGCAGGGCTTCACCGCCTGCACCTCCACCGTGCAGATGGGGGGCACGAGCGCGGCCGAACGGCTGGATGCGATCATGCGTGCGCCCGTCATCCGCTGCGACGTGGCGCAGTGGACGTTGGCCGGCATCTCGCTGGCCGGGTTCAACGCCCTCTTCTCGTTGGGGGGCGCGGCCACCATCTTGGTGCTGATGAGGAAGGCACGATGAGCGCTTTGGGATGGATGCCGGGCGACCGGCGCGAAACGACGCGGGCGATGATCCGGGTCGATCAGGCCGGCGAATATGGCGCCACGCGCATCTATGCGGGGCAGCTGGCGGTGCTGGGCGACCGGCACCCCTCGTCGCGGGCGATCCACCATATGGCGGAGCAGGAGGAGCGGCACCGCGCCTTTTTCGACCGGATGATCGTCGAACGGCGGGTGCGGCCGACGATACTCCAGCCCTTTTGGGATGTGGCCGGCTTCGCGCTGGGCGCGGTGACCGCGGCGATCGGGCCGAATGCGGCGATGGCGTGCACCGCCGCGGTCGAGACCGAGATCGACAAGCATTACCAGGCGCAGCTCGACCAGCTGGCGGACAGCGATCCGGAACTCTCCGAGGCGATCGCCGATTTCCAGGCCGAGGAGCTGGAACATCGCGACCATGCGCTGGCATCCGGCGCGGAGGAGACGTTCGGCTATCCGGTGTTGTATGGGTTCATCCGGTTGGGCTGCAAGGCGGCGATCGCCGCGGCGAAGCGGATCTGAGGGAGAGGGTGGTGATGACCAAGGCATGGCTGTTGGCGCTGGTGCTGGTCGCCGGACCCGCGGCGGCGACGCAGGCGGTGCAGGGCGTGGCGCTGCCCGGTGCGACCAAGCCGAAGCCGGTGACGGGGCCGGGCGAGGTGTCGCGCAACGCGCCGGTCAACGGCGTGCTGACGCTGTTCGGCAACGAGCGCTGCCCGACCGACAATAACGGCAACGAGATCGTGGTGTGCGTGCGGCGCAGTGCCGAGGAACAGTTCCGCGTGCCCAAGGAACTGCGCGAGCTGCAGATCACGCCCGAGAATGAAAGCTGGGCGGTGCGCGCCACCGGTACGACGAACGAGGGCGTCGGCACGAACAGCATCGGCAGTTGCTCCACGATCGGGGCGGGCGGACAGACCGGCTGTTTCAACCAGCGCGTTCGTGAAAATCGTGCGATGAACGCCGATCGGCGCCTGCAGGAGTCGCGTGTGCCCTGATGCGGGGGGGAATGCGGGCGGCGCTGTTCCTGCTGGTCTGGTTTTCCTGCGCCTGGTTCGGATCATGGGAGTTCAACCCCAACAACGCGACGCGCCTGTTCGCCGCCGTGGCGATGGTGGAGGATGGCAGCGCGCGGATCGATGCCTTTGCACCGATGACGATCGACAAGGCGGTGTTCGATGGGCACGCCTATCTGGACAAGGCGCCGGGCATGACGCTGATGGCGCTGCCCGCGGTGTGGATCGCCGATCGGGTGACGGGCGAGCGGGCGGCGGATCACACGCTGGCGGTTTATGATCCGGGGTTCGAGCGGTACATGCGGCTGCGCACCCGGATCGCGGCGGCGACCGGGCCCGCGTTGCTGACGGCAGTCGCCGCCGTCCTGTTGTTCGACATGGCGCTGATGGTGAACGGATCGGCGGCGGCGGCGCTGTTCGCCAGCCTGGGCTATGCGCTCGGCACGCCGGTCTGGGGCTGGTCCACGACGATCTTCGGCCATGCGGTGGTGGCGGCGCTGTTCGTGATCGCCGCCTGGGGCGGGATGCGCGGCGGTGTGCGCGGGCTGGCGGTGACGGGACTGGCGCTCGGATGGGCGGTGGTGGTCGAATATCAGGCGGTGCTGGCCGGCAGCGTGATCGCGCTGTGGGCGATCTGGCGGGCGCGGGGCGAGCCCCGGGCCGGGCGCCACGTCGCGGTGCTGATCGGGGCGGGGATGATCGCGCTGCTGCCGCTGCTCGCCTATAACCTGTTCGCGTTCGGCACCGTGTTTCGGGTAGGCTATTCGGGCGTGGTCGGGTTCGAGGGGATGCAGCAGGGGCTGTTCGGGCTGACCATGCCGCGGATGGACGTGCTGAAGGCGATCCTGTTCAGCGTGCGGCGGGGGCTGATCTGGGTGGCGCCGATCCTGGCGCTGGCGGTGCCGGGATTGTGCCTGCTGGTGGAGGGGCGCCGGACGCGCGACATCGGCATCATGGCGGCGGGCGTGGTGGTGATCGCGCTGCTGGTGAATGCCGCCTATGTCTATTGGGATGGCGGCAATTCGACGGGGCCGCGCCATGCCATGCCGCTGGCGGGGCTTGCCGCGCTGGGGCTGGCCCAATTCTGGGTAGCGTTGCGATCGACCTGGGCGCGGGTGATGGCCTGTGCGGTGCTGGCGCTGTCGATCGCGATCAACCTGGTGATCGCGTCGGCCGAGATCATGGCCTATGCCGCGGTGCCCAATGCGCTGAGGGACGCGGTATGGCGGGAACGGTTCGTGACGGGGCAATTGCGCACCATCCCCAATGAATGGTGGGGATGGTCGCCCTGGGAAGGGCTGGCGCTATGGGCCGTGGTGGCGGTGCCGCTGATCGCGGCACTCGGCTGGATCGTCAGGCGCGGGCGCGCTTGAGGCCGCGGATACGGTGCCAGACGTAAAAGGCAACAGCCGCGACGAGCACGACGCCGATGAGCAGATCGGCCTGGTGGAAGAAGGCCTTGACCCGCGGATCGCTGTTCCACTTCTCGCCCAGCTCGCGCCCGACATAGGCAAGCGCGAGGCAGAAGGGCCAGGAGCCGATAAAGGTGTAAAGGTGGAAGGGCACCAGCTTCATGCGCGCGACGCCGGCGGGAAAGGCGATAAAGGTGCGGATGACGGGCAGCAGGCGGCCGATCAACACCGCCGCCGAGCCCCAGCGCGCGAAGAAACGGTCGGCCGCGTCGAGTTCGCCGGGGCCGATCAGAAGATAGCGACCCCAGCGCTCCGCCAGCGGCCGGCCGCCGCGCTTGCCGATCTCATAGGCGACGATCGAGCCGAGATTGCAGCCGAGCGCGCCGGCGGTCGCCGCCAGATAGAGGTCGAACCGGCCGGTGGAGACGAGATAGCCGGCAAAGGGCATGATGATCTCGGACGGCAGCGGAATGCATGCGCTTTCGATCGCCATGAGCAGCATGATGCCCAGATAGCCACCCGACGAAATGACCCAGATCGCAAAGGATGCGAGGGCGCCCAAAATCTGCTCGACCATGGGGTGCGGACTTGCGCGATCGCGATGCGGGCGTCAATCGCCCGCGTGGCCGGCGGAACCCGATCGGGGGGCGGGCGGTTGGCCCGGGCATGACCGATCTGACGCTGAACGACGGCCGCACCATGCCGCAACTGGGCATGGGCACCTTCAAGATTCCCGATGCCCATGTCGCCGCCATCGTGCGGCGCGGGCTGGATATCGGATACCGGCTGGTCGATACCGCCGCGATCTACAACAACGAGCGCGGGGTGGGCGACGGCTACAAGGGCGCCGATGCGTTCCTGACCACCAAACTTTGGAACGATCGGCACCGCGATGCCGAAGCGGCACTGGACGAGAGCCTGGCGCTCCTGGGTGTCGAGGCGGTCGACCTCTACCTGATCCACTGGCCGGTGCCCGCGGCGGGCGATTATGTCGAGGCGTGGACGTCCCTGGTGGCCCTGCGCAAGGCGGGCAAGGCGAAGTCGATCGGGGTGTCCAACTTCCTGCCAGAGCATCTGGATGCGATCATCGATGCGACGGGCGTCGCGCCGGCGGTCAACCAGATCGAGCTGCACCCGAATTTCCAGCAGCGGGCCTTGCGCGACTATCATGCCGACAAGGGCATCGTGACGCAGAGCCGGAGCCCGCTGGGGCAGGGTGGCCCGTTGCTCAAGGATCCGGTGATCGCCGGGATCGCGGAGAAGCACGGGCGGTCGGCGGCGCAGGTGGTGATCGCCTGGCATCTGGCGCACGGGCTGTCGGTGATCCCCAAGGCGGCGGATGCGGAGCATCTGAGCGACAATTTCGCGAGCGGCGACCTGACGCTGGATACCGACGACATGGCCGCGATCGACGGGCTGGACCGGGAGGATGGGCGGATCGGGCCGGATCCCGCGACGTTCTGAGAGTCCGTATGGAAATGCGCTGGAGCATTTTCAGACCGCTCGGTTCCTGCTGAGCGAGGCTGTGCTTCGACTTCGCTCAGCACGAACGGATGGTGGTGAGAAAATGTGGTCGTGGTGACGGGGTGACACGCGGCACTCTAGAGTGGAAATCCGATCACCTTTCGGTCACCCTCACCCGTCCGCGGCTGCGCCGCTCCCTCCAACATCGGGTCGGTCATGCCCCCGGCATGACCTGAACAGCGCAGGGCACTGTTCACCCGATGCTCCCGGCGGGAGAGGGAAAAGACGCCAAAGGCGGCGAAGGGTGAGGGCGACCACCTCTGATCGAATTCGACCCTAGCCCGTCAGTGCGGCATGCGCCTGTTTCAGGTCCTCCACGAAGCGGGCATATTCCGCTTCTGCCGCGGCCGGGTCGGGGAGGCGTAGCAGGTAGCTGGGGTGGACGGTGATGAACGCCGTACCGCCGTCCGCCAGCGTCTGGGCGCGGCCGCGTTCACGGCTGATCGTCATCGTGCGGCCGAATAGCGAGCGTGCGGCGGTGGCACCGAGCGCGACCGTGACCTTGGGCTGGATCAGCATCTGTTCCTGTTCGATCCACCAGCGGCATGCGTCGATCTCGCCGGTGTTCGGCTTGGCATGGATGCGGCGCTTGCCACGGGGTTCGAACTTGAAGTGCTTGACCGCATTGGTGACATAGGCGCGGGTGCGGTCGACACCGGCCTGCGCCAGCGCCCGGTCGAACAACTGGCCGGCCGGGCCGACAAAGGGGCGGCCGGCCAGATCCTCCTGATCGCCGGGCTGTTCGCCGACGAACATCAGCGGCGCATCGACCGGCCCCTCGCCAAAGACGGTTTGCGTCGCCGGCTTGTAGAGGGGGCAGCGGGTGCAGCCGGCGGCTTCCTCGCGCAGCGCCTCCCACGCCATCTGGCTGTTGCCGCCCACCTCCTGCCGTGCGGTGTCGATCATGCGCGCCTCCCGTGCCTGTGCGCCGGCGATCAGTTGCGGGACCAGCGCGGTTTCCGGCATGTTCTTCCAGTATTTGCGCGGCATCTCCTTCAGCATCGCGCCGACCTTCATGCGGGCGGGATTGAAGATGCTGGCATAATAGGTCTTCCACACCTCCTCGGTCGGGTCGCCATCGGGGGCGTCAGCCTTGCTGGCGGCGGGGCCCTCGCTGAGCGTTTCGCCGTCCCAGTGCAGCGACACCTCCGGCGTCAGGATCGACCAGCGCATCGAGGCGAAGCGGTTGACGAAAAAGGCGGCGTTGGCGCGGACGATATGATGGTCGGGTTCGAACCAGGCGACGAAGCGCGGCGTGCCGTCCTCGTCCACCTCGCGGAAGCGGACGAATGCGCGCATCTTGTGAATGTCGCGCCGAACGTCCTTGGCGAGCGATTCCAGTCGGCGGACCAGCGGATCGGCCTGATCCTCCAGCAATTTGGGCTGGGTGCGCAGCCGGGTCAGCGCGGTGTAGAGCAGCGCCCAGCGCTCAGGATCGGAGGCCAGCGCGGCGCGGCGCGCAAGGTCCATGAACGGGCGGGGCACCGAGAAGCCGGCGCCCGGCGGCGGCGCGGCGTGCGCCACCGCCTCTCCCGCGAACAGGTCAGTGGGGGTGGTGCCGACCTGCCAGACGATGTCCTCTGGCGGTACGCCGTCAGCGGCCAAGCCGCGCGCGGCGTCACGCCAACCGTCGAAATCATCGGGCTGGGGGAGGGTGACGACGCGCATCGCTCAGCCGGCCGCCGTGACGATCATTCGCGCTCGTCGCCGCCCGGCGGGTTTGCCTTGGCTTCTTCCAGTTCCTTGGGCTTGCGGTCCTCATAGATCTGGCCAAGCTTCTGCTCGGTCGCGTCGTCGAGTTCCTTCTCCGCGGCGGGGAACATGTCTTCCTCCTCCTCGTCGATGTGATGCTCGTAGCGGTGACGCATGTGGTAGAATTTCGACTCCCATTCGTCGGAGGCGAAATCGAGGTCCATCAACTCGCCGAGCAGATCGTCCACCTCCTTGTGCTCGCTGACCGAATGGCGGGCATCGTCGCGCAGTTCGGGATCGCCGAGCATGGTGGCGTAGAGCGACTCCTCCTCGGCGGCGGCATGGCTCTGCACCTCCAGCCGGAAAGCCTCGAACAGCTTCTGGCGCTCGGACGAAGCGCCCTTCAGCTCGGCCAGTTGCTTGAGCATGTCGCGCTGCTTGTCATGGTCGCGCTTCAGGTCGGCATAGATTTGGGCGGTGGCCATCGGTCGTGTCTCCTCTGGCCGTTTCAACCGGCGACACGCGCGCTCGTTTCACCCGCGATTCATTCTCACACCAGAGCGTGTCAGGCGGCGAACAGTTCGAGTTGCTCCTTCTTCTTCTTCGGGACGACCAGCGTCTTCAGGTCGGCGCGGTCGGACAGGATGACCGGGCGCCAATCCTCGGTGACGATGAACGGACGCAGCTTGGCGACCGAGACGGTGAGGCGGGCGACATCGTCGAGGCGCAGGCGGCGCCAGCGGCGGCTGGCAAGGATGCCGTTCACCGCCTTCACCCCCAGGCCGGGCACGCGGAGCAGGAGTTCGCGCGGCGCGCGGTTGACGTCGACGGGAAAATGCTGCCGGAACTTCAGCGCCCAGGCCAGTTTCGGATCGATATCGAGCGGCAGCATGCCGGTGGCATCGTCGGCGGCGGCGACGACCTCGTGCGGCTGATATTCGTAGAAGCGCATCAGCCAGTCCGACTGGTAGAGGCGATGCTCGCGCATCAGCGGCGGGCGCTGAAGCGGGAGCACGGCGGACGCGTCGGGGATCGGGCTGAACGCGGAATAATAGACGCGGCGAAGCTGGAAACGGTCGTAGAGGGTCGAAGCGCGCGAGACGATGTCGCGATCGGTGGCCGCATCGGCGCCGACGATCATCTGCGTCGACTGGCCGGCGGGCGCGAAGCGGGGGGCGGACTTGTAGCGCTTGGCCGCGTCGCGCGTGTCGATGATCGAGGACTTCACATCGGCCATCGCACCCTCGATCCGGGCGCCGTCCTTCTCCGGGGCGAGCCGCTTCAGTCCACCGGCGGTGGGAAGCTCGACATTGATCGAGACGCGGTCGGCATAGAGGCCGGCGAGGCGGACGAGCTCCGGATCGGCGTCGGGGATCGTCTTCAGATGGATATAGCCGCGGAAATGATGATCCTCCCGCAAGGCGCGGGCGACCTCCACCATCTGCTCCATGGTATAGTTGGACGAGCGGATGATGCCCGAGGAGAGGAACAGCCCCTCGATATAATTGCGCTTGTAGAAGGCGATGGTCAGCTTCACGACCTCATCCGCGGTGAAGCGGGCGCGGCGGACGTTCGAAGACTTGCGGTTGATGCAGTAATGGCAGTCGAAGATGCAGCTGTTGGTCAGCAGGATCTTGAGCAAGCTGATACAGCGACCGTCGGGCGCATAGGCGTGGCAGATGCCCATGCCCTCGGTCGAGCCAAGCCCCTTGCCATCGCGGCTGTTCCGCTTGGCGGTGCCGGAGGACGCACAGGATGCGTCGTATTTCGCAGCGTCGGCAAGGATTTCGAGCTTCTGCCGGGTGTCGAGCTGCGCCATTCGTTCGATATATGTTCGGGGGGCGGCAGGGGCAAGGCGCGGCACGAGCCTGCCGGTGATTCGCGGGGCAAAAAGCGCGCGGGGATGGTGGAACGGCGTGGAAGTGGACACTACGTCCCCCGGTCCGTGTCCACTTACTATTGTTGCAATCGCAACAGGGCGGATCGGGGCGGGACCTGATGGCACCGGAGGCATGTCGGCGTCATAGCAGGTCGGGCGGGTGTAGGACAGTTCGGCACAGGCGATGCCGGCGGCGGTTCAGGCCCGGACGAGGCGATCGGCCAGATGCTGGTAGAAGGCGCAGGTGTCGGCGAGATCGGCGCCCGACAGATGGAGATGCTCGCCCACCGCATAGCGGCGCAGCGTGTTCGAGGCAGGGGCGGGCCAGCCGGCGGTCATCCAGCGGCCGCGGGGCAGATCGGGGCGGCGCACCCAGCCGTCATGATGGAACAGGCAGGTGCGCGATCGGCACAGGGCATTGAGACGCGCCTGGTCGGCCGCCATGTCCCACCGGGCATGGGCATGCCCGCCCAGCTTGTTCGCGGTGGTATGGTGGAGCGACAGCGGGCGTATCGGCTCGCCGCCGGCGATCTCGTCCATCAGGACATGGAGGAAGCGGTCCAGTTCGCGCAGGCAGTTGCCAAGATACAGCGCACGGACGCGGCCGCCATGCCCGGTCGGCCAGGGCGTGCCGAAGGCGGTGCCGGCGGCGATGGCGGCAAGGAACCGGGTACCGCGACGCATGGTATCGTAGGCGGGGCCGCTCACCGGCGACTGCGCCAGTAATGCCAGCGCAACAGACGAAAGATCAGGCCGCGCGACAGCCACGCGACCAGGACAATGCCGGCGAAAAGAAGAGGAAAGAACAGGACGAGCGGGATGGACGCCGGCCCCAGCGTCATTCGGCGGCGATCACCGCGGCGTGCTGAACCTTTGCCTCCCGATCGGCGCGCAGCTTTTCGGTGCGTTCGGCACGCGAGGCCATGACCTCCCACGAGGCGGCGGCGCGTTCGCATTGTTCGCGGACGTTGGTCAGCGTCGCCTCGCCCGCGGCGGTGCGCTGGATCGTGGCCTGCTGGCGGAAAAAGGCTGCATCGTTCGACATGGTGGCATCTCCGTTGCGGCAAGAGAAATGGCGACCCGGACGGGCCGCCATTCAAAGATCAGTCGATCGGCTGGAGATTGACTGCCGCCATCTTGCCGCGGCGATCCTGTTCCAGTTCGTAGCCGACGCGCTGATCCTGGTTCAGCGTGATCATGCCGGCGCGTTCCACCGCGGAGATATGGACGAAAGCGTCCGCGCCACCCGTGTCGGGTGCGATGAAGCCATAGCCCTTGTCCGCGTTGAAGAACTTGACGGTGCCGGTAATGCTCATAAATTTTCCTTCGTTCGAGGGCGTGCCGAAGACCGGTGCGCCCGGTGCCGTGGCTGCAGGGAAAGAAGGAGAATGGGCCGCAAAGCGCCGAAAACCGTCGATATGCGACTAAAGCAGGTCCAACATGGGGATGCGGGGGCAGGGATGCAAGGCCCCTGACTGCGGACCGCATCTTCCCCGCGCTCCTCGTCTGGCGGGCAGACGGATTATTCGGCCGCGATCAGGGTGCTGGCGGCCTGGAGGTCGACCGAGACCAGGCGGCTGACGCCGCGTTCGACCATGGTGACGCCGAACAGGCGGTGCATGCGGCTCATGGTGACGGCATTGTGGGTGACGATCAGGTAGCGCGTGTCGGTTTCGCGCGTCATCCGGTCGAGCAGGTCGCAGAAGCGTTCGATATTGGCGTCGTCGAGCGGCGCATCGACCTCGTCCAGCACGCAGATCGGCGCAGGGTTGGTGAGAAACAGCGCAAAGATCAGCGCGATCGCGGTCAGCGCCTGTTCGCCGCCGGACAGAAGCGTCAGCGACTGGAGCCGCTTGCCGGGGGGCTGCGCCATGATTTCCAGCCCGGCCTCCAGCGGGTCGTCCGAATCGACCATTTCGAGATGCGCCGATCCGCCGTCGAACAGGGTGGTGAAGAGGCGGCGGAAATGGGCGTCGACCGCGGCAAAGGCGGTGAGCAGCCGCTGGCGCCCCTCGCGGTTGAGGGTGCCGATCGAGCCGCGCAGCCGCTGCACCGCCTCGCCCAGCTCGTCGCGGTCGGCGATGGTGGCGCGGCCGGCTTGCTCCAGCTCAGCCAGTTCGGCCTCCGCGACCAGATTGACCGGGCCGAGCCGGTCGCGCTCGGCATTGCGCTTCTCATGCGCGGCGGCCTCGGCCTGCGGGGTATCGACGGTGGTGCTGTCGAATTCCAGCTTGGCGGGGAGGACGGGGGCGGGGCAGCCGAACCGCTCGCCGGAGACGCGGCCCATCTCGACGCGGCGGAGTTCGTGGGATTCGACGCGCGCCGCGGCGGTGGCGCGACCCTCGCGCGCGGTGGCGAGCGCTTCCTGCGCGCGGGTCGATGCCGCCTCGGCCTCGCGCACGGCCGTGTCGGCGGCGCGTTCGTCGGCCTGAAGGGCATCGGCGCGGATGCGGGCGGCGGCGTGGTCGCCGTCCAGCCGTTCGATCTCCACGGCCAGCGCGGCAGGGCGCTCGGCCAAGGCGGCGATGTCGCGGTCGAGATCGGCAGTGCGGGTAGCCATCGCCGCGATGCGCGCGGCCGCCTCGTCTGCACGGGTGCGCCAGCCCGATGCCTCGGCCAGTGCGGCGGTGCGGCGCTCGCGCGCGGCGGCGAGCGTGCGGTCGCGGGCGAGACGGTCGGTGCGCGCCGTGGCGACGGCGGCGCGGGCAGCCTGCGCCTCGACTTGCAGGCGCTCCACCTGGGTCGCGGCGACGCCATCGGGGAGGGCGGCCAACGCATCCTCCGCGGCGGACAGCGCAGTGGCGGCGTCGGCGACCTGGGCGTCGAGCTGTGCGACGCGGTCGGCGAGGTCGGTGCGCTGGGCGGCCAGTCGCTCAAGCTGGGCGGTGGCACGGTCCTCGGCACGCTGGGCGTCGCGGGTGTCGGTATCGGCGCGGGCGAGCAGCGTGCGGGCCGAGGCGGCGGCGGCGCGGGCGCGGGCGAGGCGCTCGTCGATCGCGGCGCGCTGGCGGGTAGCGGTGTCGACCGCAGCTTGCGCGAGGGGGCGTTCCGCCTCGATCGCCGCGAGACGGTTGCGGCGTTCGAGCCGCTCGGCCGCGGCGGCGCCGCCCCCCTCGGTAGCATAGCCGTCCCAGCGGCGGACGTGCCCCTCGCGGGTGACGAGGCGCTGACCACAGGCGAGCGTCTGGCCCGAGTCGACCTCGACCAGCCAGATCTGCGACAAGCGGCGGGTGAGCGCCTCGGGCGCCTCGACCCGCGCGGCGAGCGGCAGCGTGCCGACGGGGGGCAGGGGATCGTCGGGGTCGAGCGGCGAGCCGGTCCAGTCGGACAGGACGCTGTCGAGCTCGTCGCCCAGCGCAGCGGCAAGCGCGCGTTCGAAACCGGGTTCGGCACGAACCGCATCGAGCAGGCGGTCGTCGCCGCGCTGCGTGGCGCGGGTCAGTGCGGCGGCCTCCGCATCGAGCGCGGCAAGGGCGGCAAGCGCGGCGGCGCGAGCGGCCTCGGCGGGATCGCGCTCGGCGATCGCGTCGGCTTCGCTGGTTTCGGCCCATTGCAGCGCGGCGCGGGCGCGGGCGGCCTGTTCGACGGCGGCCTCTTGCGCGGCGAGCGCGGTGTCGCGGTCGGTTTCGAAGCGGGCGGCGTCGGCAAGGGCGGCGAGGTTGTGGGCAGCCTGGGCGGCGTCGCGGCGGGCGCGGTCGTGCGCCTGGGCGGCGGCGGCGCGGGCGGCGGTGGCGACGCGGCGCTCCGCGGATTCGGCGGCGTGGGCGGAGAGCGCCCGGGCGAGTGCGACCTCGACATCGCGGGCGTCGCGCTCGGCATCGGCCAGCGCGGCGTCGAGCAGGGGGAGGGCGGCGGTCGCCTCCGCGATCGTCGCGTCGAGCGAGGCGGCTTCGTCGGCGAGGCGGGAGAGTGCGGCGGCGGCGTCGCACGCCAGGGCGTTTTCGCGCGCATGGTCCTCGGCGATGCGGGCGCGGGCGGCGGTCATGTCGTCCAGGCGGCGCTGGAGGCCGTGGCGCTGGTCGCGGGCGCGGGTGAGGGCGTGGGCGGCCTCCGCGGCGCGGTCGCGGGCGGCAAGGGCGTCGGCGCGCAGGGTGGCGAGGCGGCGGGCGGCGCGGGTGACCGCGGCGGTGGCGGCGGCGGCCGTCGCGGTGGCGGTGGCGACAAGCAATTCGGCCTGTTCCGCCAGTGCCTTGGCCGCGTTGGCGGCATCGGCCGCGTCGCGCCAGCGGGCAAAGACCATGCGCGCCTCGGCAATGCGGATCTGGTCGGAGAGCAGGCGATAGCGCTCCGCCGTGCGGGCCTGGCGGCGAAGTGCCGCGAGGCGCTGGTCCTGATCGGCAATGACCTCGTCCAGCCGGGCGAGGTTCGCCTCGGTCGCGCGCAGCTTGGCCTCGGCATCGCGGCGGCGGACGTGGAGGCCGGCGATGCCGGCGGCTTCCTCCAGCATCGCGCGGCGCTCGGCCGGTCGTGCGGCGATGACGGCGCTGATCCGGTTCTGGCTGACCAGCGCCGGCGAATGCGCGCCGGTGGCGGCGTCGGCGAAGAGCAGCGCGACATCCTTGCCCCGCACGTCGCGCCCGTCGATCCGGTAGGCGGAGCCGGCGCCACGCTCGATCCGGCGGACGATCTCGGTTTCCTGCGGACCGGTGGCGGAGGGAATTTCGGCGAGGAGCGACACCTCGGCAAAGTCGCGCGGCGGGCGGCTGGTGGTGCCCGCGAAGATCACATCCTCCATGCCCGCGCCGCGCATCGATTTGGCGCTGGTCTCCCCCATCGTCCAGCGCAGCGCTTCGAGAAGGTTCGACTTGCCGCAGCCATTGGGCCCGACGACGCCGGTCAGGCCGGGTTCGATGCGCAGATCGGCCGGGTCGACGAAGCTCTTGAAGCCGGTGATGCGAAGGCGCTTGATCTGCACCGGGGAGGGGCCGTTCGTCGGGTGGGCGGGCCTCTTCGATTAATCGGTTTATGCGGTTTGTCGAGGGGCGGCGGTCAGGGCTCGTTCTTCACGTTGCGGCACAGCCCCTGCTGAACGGGCGACAGGGTGGTGGCGTCCCCCGCCTCGCAGCGTCGCTTGGCCTCCCTCTGCGGGATCAGGTCGATCGGCTCGACATCCGCATCCTTGCGCGCGATCGCGCGGGCCATGCTATCAATATAGGCGGCAACTGCGGCCGCTTTCCTGTCCTGCGCTGCGAGGGGGCGGGCGTCGGCGAGCAGCCGCTGTGCCTCGGAAAATCGGCCCATCTGGCGCAGCGCGTTGGCGGCGCGGATCGTCAGCCACAGGCGATCCTGCGCATCGGCAGACTTCGGCAGGCGACGCACGCCTGCGACGAACGCCTGCTGGTACCGATCCATCCGCGCACGATCGGCGGGTGTATCCGAGACGTCCCTCGATCCGGGGCTGACCTCCCATATCGCGCGCAACAGCAGCCAAAGCGTGCCGACGGCAGGGCGGTTGAGGCGGGTGGAGAGCCAGTAGGCGCGGTAATAGGGTGTCTCCGCTGTCACCATCCGCTTGTATTCGGGGGTTTCGATCAGCGTGGCGAGCGCCTTCACCTCGTCGGGCTTGAAGTCGTCGAAGACGATCAGCTTGTTCGACGGACATTCCGGCAGGGGGAAGGGAAAGGTCATGTAGCTGAACGGCTTGCCGTCCGGCCGGGAGCCATAGGTGCTGTACGATCCCGATCGCCACGCGGAGAATCGCTCGCCACCGACAGGGCAGGTCATCGGTGCGGGGCCGCCGTGAATCGGAGGCAGGGGTGGAGGATCCTGAGGCTGCGCCTGCGTCTGTTGGGTTACCGCAGACCATAACAGTATCGCCAGCATCATCGCGTCACGTCTCCCCTTGTGTGACTGTCGTGATCGCCCTTTATCATGCCAGCGCTGGCGAGGCTCCTGCGGACCTGTCCAACGCGCGCGCCATTCGTTTGCGCGCCGCTGTCCTCACCCCTCCCAAAGCTTTGCCGCAGGGCCCCTCCCCCGAGGGGGGAGGGCCGGTTTGGGGTCAGGCGCCGTTCTGCTTCAGCGCGCTCTCGATGTCCTTCCAACTGATCGCGTTGGGGACGACCTTGCCATTGATGAGGAAGGTGGGGGTGCCGGACACGGTGCCGTCCTGCGTCTTGTCCTGCGTCTGCTTGGTCAGGCGGTCGATCTCGCCCATGTTGGCGAGGCATGCCCGCGCCTTGGGCTCGGGGATGCCGCGCTGCTTGACGAAGTTGATGAGGTCCATCTGCTCGGCCATCATGCGGATCGCATCGACGGGCTTTGCCGCCTGAAGCTGCTGCTGCATGGCCTGCGGCATCGCCTGCAGCTTGTCGTTGAAGCCGTTCTGCGCCTGGTACATCTGTTCGAGCAGCGGGAAGAAGGGCTGTGCGCCGCCGCACTGACCGAGCAGCGCCGGCGGCAGATCGGGCGCGCCGTGGACGAGGAATTCGCGGAATTCGAACGAGACCTTGCCCGAGCCGACATAGTTCTTCGTCAGCGGCTCATAGGCTTCGCGGGCGAAGGCGCCGCAGGTGGGGCACAGGCGCGAGCCATATTCGACCAGCTTGATCGGGGCGTTGGGGTTGCCCATCACATAGCCTTCCGCCGTCTTGGACACGGTGTCGGTCCAGTTCTGGCCGGCAGGGGCGGCGACCGGGGCGACCGGGCTGGCCGCGGTGGTGCTGTTGCCGTCGCCGCCGCCGCCGCAGGCGGCGAGAACGAGCGTGAGGGCCAGCGGGGCAAGACGACGCATCATGGCATGGATACTCCGTTGATCAGCGCGCGCCGGCGGCGCGCAGCAGGGGTTCGAGGCCGGCCCAGGCGAAGCTGTCCGCCTGCTTGCCGTTGACGATGAAGGCGGGGGTGCCCTGAATGGTGTCGGGCGCGGCGCTGGTCATCGCGACGATCCGGTCGATCGCGGCGCGATCGGCGAAACAGGCCTGGATGGCCGGATCGGTCAGGCCGCGCGCCTTCGCGATGTCGGACAGGCCGGCGCCGTCGGCGAGCGCGCGAAGCTGGGCGGCCAGCGGATAGGCGG
The DNA here is from genome assembly GCF_038809135.1 of Sphingomonas sp. NY01. NCBI lineage: Bacteria > Pseudomonadati > Pseudomonadota > Alphaproteobacteria > Sphingomonadales > Sphingomonadaceae > Sphingomonas > Sphingomonas sp. NY01. The sequence goes on from NZ_CP101722.1 coordinate 641,924, forward strand.
ACAGGCGCTGGGCGTTGTTCTGGTCGAATTCCGACCCGCGGGGCAGCCACGTCTTCTGCGCGGCGAAGATCGCCTGATGCGTGCCGAAAAAGCCCCGGGCGCCGCCGCACCGCGCCAGCACGGCGGCGGCGAGATCGAGGCGGTCGCGGATGAAGTGGCGCAGCTCCAGACTGGTCGAGCCGGAACGGATCATGCGACCTTTCAGCACCGCATCCGATTCGTTGGCGAAGGCGGCACAGTGCGGGCAGGTATAGCTGGCATATTCGACCAGCTTCACGCGCGCGGCGGGATTGCCCAGCACATAGGCGCCGGCGGACGTCTGGGCGACGGTGGTCGTCCAGTCCTGTTTTGGTGCCGCGGCGGTGAGCAGGGCAAGGCCGAGAAAGGCAAGGATCAGGCGCATCAGGACACCTTGGGCAGGCCGCGGGTGGCAGCGACGCCGGCGGCAAAGGATTCGAGCACGGCGCGCAGTTCGGGATCCGCGATCCCCTTCAGCCCGTCGCCCATTTCGGGCGGCACGGGTTGCGGCGCAGGCGGCGCCTTCCTGGCGGGCATGCGCGCCGGCAGCTCGCCCTGGCGGATCTGGATGCGGGCGACCGCGCAATAGCCGAAGAAGCGGTTCACCCGCTCGATGATCTCGGGCTGGATATGCTGCATCATCGGCGCGTGTGCGCCGCGCACGACCAGCGTCAGCGTGCCGTCCTGCTTCTTGCCATGGGGAAAGCGAATCGATTCGGGGGCGCTGGCCGCGGACAGGCGCGGGCCGACGATATCGGGCCAGCGGCTGACCACCGCGCTTTGCACGAAGCCGAAGCGGCGAAAGGCCGCGCCGCCGATGGCGGGCAGCAGTTCGGACACCGCACGCGAGCGGTTCGAACGAACGGATTCAGGTCGGGGGGCGCCGGCGCGCTTGCTCATGGGCGACGCCATGCCATAGCGGGCGGGTGGACGCCAAGCGATCTTCGATACCCGACCGGCTGCTCGCCTGGTACGACCGACACCGGCGCGACCTGCCATGGCGCGCCAAACCCGGCGAGGTGCCCGATGCCTACCGGGTCTGGCTGTCCGAGGTGATGCTCCAGCAGACGACGGTGGCGGCGGTGACGCCGCGCTTCGAGGCGTGGGTCGCGCGCTGGCCGGATTTCGCTAGCCTGGCGGGGGCGGACGAGGCCGACGTGATGGCCGCCTGGGCGGGGCTGGGCTATTATGCGCGGGCGCGCAACCTGGTGAAGGCGGCGAGGGCGGTGGTGGCGGAGCATGGCGGTGCCTTTCCGCGGACGGAGGCGGGCTTGCGCACGCTGCCGGGGCTGGGGGCGTATACGGCGGCGGCGGTGGCGGCGATCGCGTTCGGCGAACGGGCGGTGGTGGTGGACGCCAATGTGGAGCGGGTGGTGGCGCGATTGTTCGCGATCACCACCCCGCTCCCTGCGGCGCGGCCGGCGATCCGGGCGGCGGCGGAGACGATCACCCCGGATGCGCGGGCGGGCGATTTCGCGCAAGGAATGATGGACCTGGGGTCGGGCGTGTGCACGGTGCGCGCACCCAAATGCCTGCTCTGCCCCTTGCGCGAAGCATGCGACGCCTTCGCCTCGGGCGCGCCGGAGCGGTTGCCGGTGAAGGCGGCGAAGAAGGCGAAGCCGCAGCGGCACGGGACGATCTTCTGGCTGGAGCGGGAGGGGTGCGTGCTGCTGGTGCGGCGGCCGGACAAGGGGTTGCTGGGCGGTATGCGCGCGCTGCCGACGGGGCCGTGGGTGGAGGTGCCGCCGGGGCTGGCGGAGGCGCCGGCGGAGACCGACTGGACGGTCCTGAACGGTACGGTGGCGCACGGTTTCACCCATTTCGATCTGGAACTGGCGCTGGCGCGTGGCATGGCGGAGGTTGAACCATCGGTGGCGGGCGAATGGTGGCCGATCGACGCGATCGGAACCGCGGGTCTGCCGACGGTGTTCGCCAAGGCTGCGGAACGGTTGAGGACTGGTCGATGAAGCGGATGATGGTCGTGGGCGTCGCGCTGGGCGTGGCGGGATTGGGGGCGGTGGTGCAGGCGCAGCCGCAAGCACAGCGGCAGTTGTCGTCGCAGGCACCTGCCGCCCGGACGGCGGCCGCCCTCCTGCCCGCCACGCAAAGCCTGCTCGACGGCTATGTCCGCGAGGGCAAGATGCCGGGCATCGTGGTGGCGATCGGGCGCGGGGACGGGCCGACGCTGTTCCCCGCCGCCGGCCGGGGCGGGCTGGAGCCGAACGCGCCGGTGGCCGGGCCGGACACGCTGTGGCGCGTGTATTCAATGACCAAGCCGATCACCGGCATGGCGGCGATGATGCTGGTGGAGGATGGCCGGTTGAAGCTGGACCAGCCGATCAGCGACTTCTTTCCCGGCTTTGCGAAGATGCGGGTGCTGACCAGCCCGGACACCAGCCTGACCTCCGTGCCGGCGAGGACGCCGATCACGGTCCGCCACCTGCTGACCCATACCGCCGGCCTCAGCTATTCGATCAATGCCAAGGGGCCGATCCTGAAGGAATATGAGCGGCTGGGGATCGTGCCCGCCGCGGTCAACGCGACGGTCGAGGCGAAGATGCGCGCGACCCGGCCGAAGACGCTGGCCGAATTCGCCACGCGCGTCGCCACCTTGCCGCTGATCGCGGAGCCGGGCACCAGGTGGAGCTATTCGATCGGGCTCGACGTGATGGCGGCGGTGATCGAAAAGGCATTGGGCATGCCGTTCGAGCAGTTCGTCTCCACCCGGCTGTTCCGGCCGCTGAAGATGACGTCGAGCTACTGGCAGGTGCCGGCTGCACAGGCAGGACGGCTGGCGACCAATTACAGCTTTGTCGGCGATACGATGGTGCCGCTCGATCCGGCGGCGACCTCCGTCTTTCGACAGGCGCCGAGCTTTCCCTATGGCGGTGCCGGGCTGGTGATGTCGGCGCGCGATTACGACCGTTTCCTGCACATGCTGCAGGATGGCGGCACGCTGGACGGGGTGCGGGTGATGAAGCCCGAGACGGTGGCGCTGGCCATGTCGAACCTGTTGCCAGTGGGCGTGCGCTTCGGCGGCGTGGCGGCGAGCACCGGGGGCACCAATGCCGAGGTGCCGATGGGTTACGGCGCGGGCGGATCGGTGCTGCTGGCGGATCAGCCGGGGGGTGCGGGCAAGGGCACCTATGGCTGGGGCGGTGCGGCGGGGACGGTGGCGTTCGTCGATCCGTCGCGCGGGGTGCGCAGGACGATCATGGTCAACTACTTCCCGTCCAACCGGTATCCGCTGCGCGAACAGGTGCTGGGCGCGCTCGCCAGGGATGCGGCACGGTTGGGGGCGCGATGAGCGAGATGCCCGCGATCGGCTTTACCGGCGGCCGCCTGAACCGCGCAGATGCGCTGCGCCACGATGCCGAGGGGCTGGCGGCGGCGATGGCGGATCCGGCGGCGCGCCTGCTGGCGATGGACGACTATGTGCCGGCGATGGCGGACGGGCGGCTGGGCTGGACCGCGCTGCCGGGCATGCCGGGCGATCTGGTGCTGCTGGGGCTGGACGAGGGCGGGGTGCCGCATTTCGCCGCGATCACCGGGGCGCCGGCGCGGGGGCGCTCGTTCGAGCTGATCGCGGCGCTGCACGCGCTCAACGCGGGTGAGGCGGCGACCTATGCGGCGGCGCGCAGCGTGCTGGACTGGCATGCGCGGCACGGCTTCTGCGCCAATTGCGGCGGCGTGACCCGGCCGTTCCGCGCCGGTTGGGGCCGCGCCTGCCCGATGTGCGGGACCGAGCATTTTCCGCGCACCGATCCGGTGGTGATCATGATCGCCGAGCATGAGGGACGGGCGCTGCTGGGGCGGCAGCCGGCCTTTCCGCCGAGGCGCTACTCGGCGCTGGCGGGCTTTCTGGAGCCGGGCGAGTCGATCGAGGAAGCGGTGGCGCGCGAGGTGGCGGAGGAGGCGGGCATCGTGGTGCGCGACGTGCGCTATGTGGCGAGCCAGCCCTGGCCGTTCCCGTCGTCGCTGATGATCGCGTGCATCGCCCGCGCGGACAGCGACGCGATCACGCTGGACACCAACGAGCTGGAGGATGCGATCTGGGTGACGAAGGCGGAGATGCGCGCGGCACTGGCGGGCGAGGCGGGGCGGTTCGTGGTGCCGCCCGCCTATGCCATCGCGCATGACCTGATGCGGGTGTGGGCCGGAGGCTAGAGCCAGACGACATGAGGTTAAACCATGATCCGTTCGTCTCGAGTAGCCGTCGAGTAGCGGCGAAGCTGCGTATCGAGACGGCGTATCGAGAGACAGGTTCGCGCGCGGGGCGATGCCTCGATACGGTGAGCCGGTGAACATGCCCCCGGCATGTTCAGGATCGTCCGGGGGACGATCCGACCTGCTCACCTCGATACGCTCCTGCGGAGCTACTCGATCTCTACTCGGCACGAACGGATCAACGTAAAGTTATCACGGTCTAAGGGGCTATCCCCGCGCGCGGGCCTGGCGGTAGGTGCCGAGGATGCGGACCCATTTGGAATGGAAGCCGAGTTCCTCCACCGCGCGGTCGAACGCCGCGTCGCCCGGCTTGCCGTCGACATCGGCGTAGAATTCGGTCGCGGCAAAGGTGCCGCCGCGCTGGTAGCTTTCCAGCTTGGTCATGTTGACGCCGTTGGTCGCGAAACCGCCCATCGCCTTGTAGAGCGCAGCGGGGATGTTCTTCACCTCGAAGATCAGCGTCGTCATCCATGGGCCTTCGCCCGCCGGCGGACGGCCGCCGCGGGCGAGCGTGACGAATCGGGTCATGTTGTGGTCCGCATCCGCAATGTCGGTGGCGAACAGGGTCAGGCCGTAAATGTCGGCGGCGGCGGGCGGCGCGAGCGCGGCGACGGTGGGATCGCCCAGCTCGGCGACGCGTGCGGCGGCGCCTGCGGTATCGGGATAGGCGACCGGCTGTATCCCGTGCGCGCGCAGCCAGTGGCGGCACTGGCCCAGCGCCTGCGGGTGGCTCATCGCCTCGCGCACCGTGTCGCGCGTGCCGAGCCCCATCAGCGCGTGGCGGATCGGCAGGAAATGCTCGCCGGTGATGACCAGTCCCGATTCGGGGAGCAGGAAATGCATGTCGGCGACGCGGCCGTGCAGCGAGTTTTCGATCGGAATGATCGCACAATCGGCGCGACCGTCCTTTACCGCATCCAGCGCATCGGCGAAGTCGAAACAGGGAAGCGGCAGGCCGTCCGGAAAGGCCTGCGCCATGGCGACATGACTGTTCGCGCCCGGCGCCCCCTGAAACGCGACCGCGCGTTCCGGCTGGGCGGCGGCGGCGGCCGACATGGCGGCGACGATCGGGCGGGCGGGGGCGGGATAGCTCTCCATGATGGCCAAGCGCGGTACGGAGCCGGCGCGCATCGATCAAGCGCCGCTTGCAGGGGCGGGCGTGGTTTCCTAAGGGTCGTGTCAGGAGAGCATAAACGGGGGCCCTTGCGCCATGGATCTGAAGACCAACACGATCGCGGGATGGGTGCTGGGCGCGTGCGGCGCCGCACTGGGATTGGCGATCGCGGGGGGCATGATCTTCCACGGCGAACGCCCCGAAAAGATGGGCTATGCCATCGAAGGCGTCGAGGAAGCCGGCGCCGGCGGTGCGCCGGAGGTGGCGATCGCCTCGCTGCTGCCCACGGCCGATGCGGCCAAGGGCGCGGAAGTGTTCAAGAAATGCGCCGCGTGCCACACGATCAACCAGGGCGGTGCCAATGGCATCGGGCCGAATCTCTACCACACGCTCGGCGAGCCGATCGGGCAGGGCAAGGGCGGCTTTGCCTTTACAGACGCGCTGAAGGCGGTGGGCGGCAACTGGGACTTCGAGAAGATGGACGCCTGGCTGCGTTCGCCGCGCAAGTTCGCGCCGGGCACCAAGATGACCTTTGCCGGCCTTGCCAATGCCGAGGACCGGGCGAACCTGCTGGTCTATCTGAACGCGCAAGGGTCGAACCTGCCCTTGCCGGCCGCGCCGGCCGCCGCGGCGGCGGGCGGCGATGCGGCGCCCGAGGCGGTGCAGAACGTCACCGACGATGTGCGCGGCGAGACCGGCGCGGTGGCGAACACCGGCACCCCCGCCTCCGGCGCACCGTCGGTCGACCCGCAGGCGGCGATCGAGGGCGAGAAGTCGCCGGTCAAGTGATCGGCGCATGCCGGCGGCGCGGCTGAACCTGTCGCTGCCGCTGGTGCAGGCGCCCATGGCGGGCGTCTCCACCCCGGCGATGGCGGCGGCGGTGTGCGAAGCCGGCGGACTGGGGTCGGTCGCGCTGGGCGCGAGCGATGCGGCGGGTGCGGCGGCGATGATCGCGGACCTGCGGGCGCGGACCGCGCGGCCCTTTGCGGTCAATCTGTTCGTCCATGCCGCGCCGCACGATGATGGCGACCGTGCGGCGGGGTGGATCGACGCGCTGGCGCCGACCTTTGCCGAATTCGACGCGGTGCCGCCAACGGCGTTGCGCGCCATCTATCCCAGCTTTGTCGAAGATGATGCCATGCTGGCGCTGTTGCTGGCGACGCGACCGGCGGTGGTGAGCTTTCACTTCGGCCTGCCCGGTTCGGACCGGATCGCAGCGTTGCGGGCGGTGGGCTGCCTGCTCCTTGCCAGCGTGACGTCGCCGGCCGAGGCGGCGGCGGCGCGGGCGGCCGGGATCGATGTGCTGGTGGCGCAGGGGATCGAGGCGGGCGGGCATCGGGGCGTGTTCGATCCGGCGGCGCGCGACGATGCGCTGGGGACGCTGGCGCTGGTGCGGCTGCTGGCCAGGGCGGCGGTGCCGGTGATCGCGGCGGGCGGGATCATGGACGGTGCGGGCGTCGATGCCGCGCTGGCACTGGGGGCGGTGGCGGCGCAGCTTGGTACGGCGTTCATCGTCTGCCCGGAAAGTGCGGCGGACGACGCGTACCGTGCGGCGCTGATGGGGCCGGGGGCGGCGCATACGGTGATGACGCGGGCGATTTCCGGGCGGCCGGCGCGGTGCTTGCCCAATCGCTTTACGGCGCTGGGCGAGCGGCTGGCGGCGGCGGTGCCGGCGTATCCGATCGCTTATGATGCGGGCAAGGCGCTGAATGCGGCCGCGAAGGCTGTGGGCGAGACGGGATATGGCGCGCAATGGGCGGGGCAGGGGGCGCCGCTGGCGCGGGCGATGCCGGCGGGCGATCTAGTGCGGGTGATTGCGGGCGAGATGCGGTGAACTGTGCAAAGCCCTCTCCCCTCGGGGAGAGGGTTGGGTGAGGGGTAGACCAGCAGCGCTGCGCTGCTTGGCGGCCCCTCACCTTCCCACTGCCTCGCGGCAGCGGGCCGCTCCAGCATCAGGTCGTTCATGCCCCCGGCATGAACTAAACAGCGCGGGGCGCTGTTTACCTGATGCTCCCTGTGGGGGAGAGGGAGAGTTGCCTCACACCGCGTCGGCCTTCTTGGCCTGTTCCTCGTAGAAGTGGCGGACCACGTCCCAAGCTTCCTCGGCCGTCTCCACATAGGTGAAGATGCCGAGATCGCGCTCAGACACCACGCCTTCCTCGACCAGTGCGTCGAAGTTGATGACGCGTTCCCAGAATTCCCGGCCGAACAGCAGCACCGGGATGGGCTGGATCTTGCCGGTCTGGATCAGGGTGAGCAGCTCGAACAGCTCGTCAAACGTGCCGAAGCCGCCGGGGAATGCCGCAAGTGCCCGTGCGTGCAGCAGGAAATGCATCTTGCGCAGCGCGAAATAGTGGAATTGCAGGCTGAGCGAAGGCGTGACGTAGGGGTTGGGCGCCTGTTCGTGGGGCAGCACGATGTTGAGGCCGATCGAATCGACGCCGACGTCCGCTGCACCGCGGTTCGCCGCCTCCATGATCGAAGGGCCGCCGCCCGAGCAGGCGACGAAGTGGCGCATGCCGTTGGCGTCGCGTGGCAGGCGGCTGGTGATGCGCGAAAGCTCGCGCGCGATGTCGTAATATTTGCTCTTGGCGACGAGGCGCTCGGCGATCCGGCGCGACGCATCGTCGGTGGCGAGGTCGAGCAGCGCCTGCGCCTTGGCAGGCTCCGGGATGCGGGCCGAGCCGTAGAAGACGAAGGTGGAGGCGATCTTGGCCTCCTCCAGCAGCAGTTGCGGCTTCAGCAGTTCGAGCTGGAAGCGGATCGGGCGCAGATCCTCGCGCAGCAGGAAATCCATATCCTGGAAGGCGAGGCGATAGGCCGGATGTTCGGTTTGCGGGGTCGAGACGCTGGTCTTGGCGGTCTCGGCATCCTGGCTGGCACGCGGGAAGACGCGGTTTGGTACGCGGGTATCGGTCATCGCGGCCAAATACGGGAAAGTGCAGCCGCTTGCTAGGGGGCGGCGCTACCGGCAGAAATGGGCGCGGTCGTCCTCCAGATGGAGGTGATTGCGGTGCGCGGCGTTGTAATTGGGGGTCAGCACGGTGCCGAAGCGGCGGCAGGCCGAGGTGCGGATCGCCTGCAGGAAACGCTGCGTCGCCGGATCGGGCGAGGACCAGTCGCGCAGGATGGTGATGCGCCGCCCGTCCTTCAGCACGAAGCCGCCGATATCGACCGCATTGGCGAGCGCGTGGCCCGAGCGCCGGTCGCCCATGCCGCGCGTGCCGACGATGTTGCGGCAGGCATAGGTGCCCATCCCCTCGACCCGCGCGAGTTCGGAGCCGAGGACCTGATAGGCGGCGGGGGCGACGGCGTTGCGCACCCAGCCGGCAAAGGCCCGCGCCGCGCCGCAGCGCATCGCGGTGACGCCGGTGACGGGGACGCCGATATCGGTCAGCTGTACCGCGCCGTAGAGGCCGCAGCCGTTTCCGTAATCCTTGGGCGGCAGCTCGCGATAGTCCACGCCCTCGCGGCGGAGATCGGCCTGGCACTGGGCGGTCTCGCGGGTGGAGGGCCGCAGCGGCTCGGCCCTGGCGCGCGGGGTGGTGGGGCGATCGGTTCGGCCGCAGGCGGTGAGGGCAAGGGCGAGGAGGATGAGGGGGGGCAGGCGTCGCACGGTTCGTCTGTGCGGGAGGGTGTCCGCGGGATGCAAGTGGTTAGCGGTGAGTTGCCTATCTCCCTCGCCCCTCCGGGGAGAGGGAGGGGCCCGTCGCGAAGCGATGGGAGGGTGAGGGGGCGCCAAGCAGTGCTTCCGCCCGTGGCCGCCCCTCACCCTTCCCACTACCTGACGGCAGCGGGCCCCTTCCCTCTCCCCGGAGGGGCGAGGGGGAAGAAGGTGCTTGCCCTTGGCATCCTACCTCCTTAGAGCCGGCGTCGGGCCACGCGGTCCCAACGCCGCGCGTGCTCTCTGTGAGGAGAGTCTATATGACTGATACAACTGCCGCCGACGCCACTCTTGCGCCTGCGAAGCCCGCTACGAAGCCGGCACGCCCCTATTTCTCCAGCGGTCCCTGCGCCAAGCCTCCGGGCTGGGATGCGGCCAAGCTCGCGACGGACAGCCTCGGCCGTTCGCATCGCTCGAAGCTGGGCAAGCAGCGGCTGCAATATTGCATCGACCTGATGCGCGAGCTGTTGAAGCTCCCCGATACCCACCGCATCGGCATCGTACCCGGATCGGACACCGGCGCCTTCGAAATGGCGATGTGGACGATGCTGGGCGCACGGCCCGTCACCGCGCTCGCCTGGGAAAGCTTTGGCGAAGGCTGGGTGACCGATGCGGTCAAGCAGTTGAAGATCGATCCCACCGTCCTGCGCGCCGATTACGGGCAGTTGCCGGATTTGAGCGCGGTCGACTGGTCCAACGACGTGCTGTTCACCTGGAACGGCACCACCTCGGGCGTGCGCGTGCCGAACGGCGACTGGATCGCCGAGGATCGCGAGGGGCTGTCGTTCGCCGACGCGACCTCGGGCGTGTTCGCCTATGACCTGCCGTGGGACAAGATCGATGTCGCCACCTTCTCGTGGCAGAAGGTGCTGGGCGGCGAGGGTGCGCACGGCGTGCTGATCCTGGGGCCGCGCGCGGTCGAGCGGCTGGAAAGCTACACGCCGGCATGGCCGCTGCCCAAGGTGTTCCGCCTCGTCTCCAAGGGCAAGCTGGCCGAGGGCGTGTTCAAGGGCGAGACGATCAACACGCCGTCGATGCTGGCCGTCGAGGACGCGATCTTTGCGCTGGAATGGGCCAAGGGGCTGGGCGGCGCCGAGGCGCTGGTCAAGCGGTCGGACGCGAACGCCGCGGCGCTGAACCGGATCGTCGAGGCGCGCGACTGGCTGGGCCATCTGGCGGAGGACCCGGCGATCCGGTCGACCACCAGCGTCTGCCTGACGGTCGAGGGCGCGGACGAGGCGCTGATCAAGAAGATGGCGTCGCTGCTGGAGGCCGAAGGCGCGGCCTATGACGTGGCGGGGTATCGCGATGCGCCGTCGGGCCTGCGCATCTGGTGCGGGGCGACTGTCGAGACCGCGGATATCGAGGCGCTCGGGCCGTGGCTCGACTGGGCCTACGCGACCGCGCGGGGGTGATCCCTTCAAGCCCTCTCCCCACCGGGGAGGGTTGGGTGAGGACTGCCAAGCAGCGCTTTCGCCCGTGTCTGCCCCTCACCCTCCCCATGGCGGAGCCATGGGTCCCCTCCCTCTCCCCGTGGGGGAGAGGGCGAGATTCCAAATTCCTTGCAGGAGCAATGTCATGCCCAAGGTACTTATTTCCGACAAGATGGACCCCAAGGCCGCGCAGATCTTTCGCCAGCGTGGCGTCGAAGTGGACGAGATCACGGGCAAGACGCCCGACGAGCTGAAGGCGATCATCGGCCAGTATGACGGCCTCGCCATCCGCAGCTCGACCAAGGTGACCAAGGACATCCTGGCGCATGCGACCAATCTGAAGGTCGTGGGCCGGGCCGGCATCGGCGTCGACAATGTCGATATTCCCGCCGCCTCGGCACAGGGGGTGGTGGTGATGAACACGCCGTTCGGCAATTCGATCACCACCGCCGAACATGCCATCGCGCTGATGTTCGCACTGGCCCGCCAGTTGCCGGAAGCCGACGCGTCGACCCAGGCCGGCAAGTGGGAGAAGAACCGCTTCATGGGCGTGGAGCTGACCTCCAAGACGCTGGGCCTGATCGGTGCGGGCAATATCGGATCGATCGTCGCGGACCGGGCACTGGGCCTAAAGATGAAGGTCGTCGCCTATGACCCGTTCCTGACGCCCGAGCGCGCGCTGGAAATGGGCGTGGAGAAGGTGACGCTGGACGAACTGCTGGCACGCGCGGACTTCATCACGCTGCACACGCCGCTGACCGAGCAGACCCGCAACATCCTGTCGGCCGAGAACCTGGCCAAGACGAAGAAGGGCGTGCGCATCATCAACTGCGCGCGCGGCGGCCTGATCGACGAGGCGGCGCTGAAGCAGGGGCTCGATTCGGGCCATATCGGCGGCGCGGCGCTCGACGTGTTCGTGACCGAGCCGGCCAAGGAAAGCCCGCTGTTCGGCACGCCCAACTTCATCTCCACCCCGCATCTGGGCGCATCGACCAACGAGGCGCAGGTCAACGTCGCCATCCAGGTCGCCGAGCAGATGGCGGATTATCTGGTGACGGGCGGGATCACCAACGCGCTGAACGTGCCGAGCCTGTCGGCGGAGGAAGCGCCCAAGCTGAAGCCGTACATGGCGCTGGCCGAGAAGCTAGGCTCGCTGGTCGGGCAACTGGCGCATGGCGGCATCGCGCGCATCTCGGTGCATTCGGAAGGTGCGGCGGCCGAACTCAACCAGAAGCCGATCGTGTCGGCGGTGCTGGCCGGGTTCCTGCGCGTCCATTCGGACACGGTGAACATGGTCAATGCGCCGTTCCTGGCCAAGGACAAGGGCATCGAGGTGCGCGAGGTGCGGACCGAGCGCGAGGGCGATTACCACACGCTGGTGCGCGTCAGCGTCAAGACCTCCGACGGCGAGCGTTCGGTGGTCGGCACGCTGTTCGGCAACGAGGCGCCGCGCCTCGTCGAACTGTTCGGCATCAAGGTCGAGGCCGATCTGGACGGGCCGATGCTGTATGTCGTCAATGAGGACGCGCCGGGCTTTATCGGCCGCCTGGGCACCACGCTGGGCGAGGCGGGCGTGAACATCGCGACCTTCCACCTGGGCCGGCGCTCGGCCGGGGGCGAGGCGGTGGTGCTGCTGTCGCTGGACGAGGTGGTGTCGGCCGAATTGCTGGCGACGGTGAAGGCGTTGCCGGGGGTCAAGACGGCGATGGGGTTGAAGTTTTGAGGTGAGGGGGCGTTAAAGCCCTCTCCCCTCCGAAGAGGGTTTGGGTGAGGGGTTGCCAAGCAGTGCTGCTCTGCTGGTCTGCCCCTCACCCTTCCCACTGCCTGACGGCAGCGGGCCCCTTCCCTCTCCCCGGCGGGGAGAGGGCGTGTTAGTCTCCCGTCTGGGAGGCCTCATGAAACCCGATCCGGTGTTGCGGGACCGTGCTCGTGCGATGCGGCGGCAGATGACTGAGGCGGAAGCGCGGCTCTGGTGGATCATCCGCAATCGACAGATCGGTGGGATCAAGGTTTCGCGGCAGGTACCCATCGGCCCCTACATCGCCGATTTCGCCGCATGGATGCCGCGATTGGTCATCGAACTTGACGGCGATACGCACACGGACCAAGCCCGCGACGCGCGCCGGACGGTGCAGATCGAACAGCAGGGCAATTGTGTGATCCGCTTCTCCAATCAAGATGTCACGACCAATCCGGAGGGCGTGGCGAGCGTCATCCTTGGTGGAGGAGCGGCGGCATGACCGCCCTCCTGCCCGAAGGCTTTCACGACCGCCTGCCGCCTTTCGCCGACGCTGCCGCGGCGGTCGAGGCGCGGGTGCTGGAAGCGGCGCGGCTGCATGGGTATGAGCGGGCCGATCCGCCGCTGATCGAGTTTGCGCAGGCGTTGGCGTCGCGGTTGAAGGCGGGGGGGCTGCACGATGCGGTGCGCTTCGTCGATCCGGTGTCGCAGCGGACGCTGGCGCTCAGGCCCGACCTGACCGCGCAGGTGGCGCGGATCGCGGCGACGCGGATGGGGCACCACCCGCGGCCGGTGCGGCTGTCCTATGCGGGCACGGTGGTGAAGCTGCGCGCGTCGCAACTGGCGCCTGCGCGCGAGTGGCGACAGATCGGGGCGGAGCTGATCGGGCTCGATTCGGTGGCGGCGGCGACCGAAATCGTGCGCGTCGCGGTGGAAGCGCTGAGCGCGGCCGGGGCGACGGGCATCTCGATCGACTTTACGCTGCCCGATCTGGTCGACACGCTGGCGGCGGGGCCGTTGCCGGTGGCAGCGGAGCAGGTCGGACCCTTGCGCGAGCGACTGGACGCCAAGGATGCGGGCGGGGTGGCGGCGATCGCGCCGGACTATCTGCCGCTGGTCGAGGCGGCGGGGCCGTTCGCGTCGGCGATCGAGCGGTTGCGCCGCCTCGACGTGCACGGCGTGCTGGCCAGCCGGCTGGATGGGCTGGAGGCGATTGCAGCCGCGCTGGGCGACGGCGTCGCGATGACGCTGGACCCGACCGAGCGGCATGGCTTCGAATATCAAAGTTGGCTGGGCTTCTCGCTGTTCGTGGCGGGACCGCCGCGCGAGGTCGGGCGGGGCGGCACCTACACCCTGATCCACGAGGATGGCCGCGAGGAGAAGGCGACGGGCTTCTCGCTGTACGCCGATGCGATCGTGGCAACCGCGCCCAGGGACGAGCGGCGGCGCCTGTTCCTGCCGGTGGGGACGCCGCATGCCGATGGCGCGGCGCTGCGCGGGCAGGGATGGGTGACGGTGCAGGCGCTGGAGGCGGATGATACGCCGCAAGCGCAGCTTTGCACGCATGTCTGGACCGGCGGAGTGCCGCAGCGGCTGTAGCGGCACGCTTGCCCCTTTCGTGCGTTCGCAACCCCGGAAAACCGGGAGACGCAGATGGGCAGGATGGTGGACGGCGCGTGGCAGCCGGGCAAGGTGACCGAGGATTCGAAGGACGGCGCCTTCAAGCGGCAGGATTCGGGGTTTCGCGAATGGGTCACCGCCGATGGCGGCCCCGGCCCCGATGGCCAGCCCGGGCGCCCCGCCGCGGCCGGGCGCTACCATCTTTATGTCAGCTATGCCTGCCCCTGGGCGCACCGGACGCTGATCGTCCGGGCGCTGAAGGGGCTGGAGGCGATGATCGACGTGTCGGTGGTCGATCCGGTGATGCTGGACCACGGCTGGACGTTCGAGACGGGCCGCGGCGGCACCGGTGATCCGCTGCACGGCGCCGACTATCTGTGGCAGCTCTATGCGCGCGCCAGACCCGGTTACAGCGGCAAGGTGACGGTGCCGGTGCTGTGGGACCGGGAGACCGGGACGATCGTCAGCAACGAATCGGCGGAGATCATCCGCATGCTGAACACCGCGTTCGACGGGCTGGGCGCGACGCCGGGCGACTTCTACCCCGAACCGCTGCGGGCCGAGATCGATCGCGTCAATGCCGAGGTCTACGACCGGGTGAACAACGGGGTGTACAAGGCGGGGTTCGCGACGTCGCAGGATGCGTATGAGGCGGCGGTGCATCCCCTGTTCGAGACGCTGGACGCGCTGGAGGCGCGGATGGCGGGCGGTGCGTGGCTGGTCGGGGAGGCGATGACCGAGGCCGATATCCGGCTGTTCACCACGCTGGTGCGCTTCGATGCGGTCTATCACGGGCATTTCAAGTGCAACCTGCGCCGCATCCGGGACTATCTGGCGCTGGAGGCGCTGCTGGAGCGGATGCTGGACGTGCCCGGGATTGCGGACACGGTGCATCTGGATCACATCAAGACGCATTATTATGCCAGCCACCGCGACCTGAACCCCAGCGGCATCGTACCGGCAGGGCCGGTCCTGTCCTGGGCGGACCGGGTTGCCGGTTGACCTGTTCGCGCGGGCTCGCTAACCGCCGCCCCCGTCCACTGATGAACCGCCTGCGTGCCGAGTCCTGTCGAAGGGCGCGCGGGTCCGATGCGGCAGGTGGGAACATGCATCCATGGCAAATGTAGCAGTCATCGGCGCGCAATGGGGCGACGAAGGCAAGGGCAAGATCGTCGACTGGCTGGCCGAGCGCGCCGACATGGTCGTGCGCTTCCAGGGCGGGCACAATGCCGGCCACACGCTGGTCGTCGGCGACAAGGTGTACAAGCTGTCGCTGCTCCCGTCCGGCATCGTGCGCGGCACGCCGTCGTTCATCGGCAACGGCGTGGTGCTGGACCCCTGGGCGCTGAAGGCCGAGATCGCGCGGCTGGGCGAACAGGGCGTGGTCGCCACGCCCGAGACGCTGCGCATCGCGGATAGCTGCACGCTGATCCTGCCCTTCCACCGCGACCTGGACGGCCTGCGCGAGGATGCGAGCGGGGCGGGCAAGATTGGCACCACGCGGCGCGGTATCGGCCCGGCCTATGAGGACAAGGTCGGCCGCCGTGCGATCCGGGTGTGCGATCTGGCCCATCTGGACGATCTGGGGCCGCAGCTCGACCGGCTGTGCGCGCATCACGACGCCCTGCGCGCCGGCTTTGGCGAGCCGCCGATCGACCGCGAGCGCCTGCTGTCCGATCTGCGCGAGATTGCGGGCTTCGTGCTGCCCTTCGCCAAGCCGGTCTGGCGCGACCTGAACGAAGCGCGCGAGGGCGGCAAGCGCATCCTGTTCGAAGGTGCGCAGGGCGTGCTGCTCGATGTCGATCACGGCACCTATCCGTTCGTCACCTCGTCCAACACGATCGCGGGCACCGCGGCAGGCGGATCGGGCCTGGGGCCGAGCGCGGTCGGCTTCGTGCTGGGAATCGCCAAGGCCTATACGACGCGCGTCGGATCGGGGCCATTCCCGACCGAGCTGGAGGACGAGACGGGCGAGCGGCTGGGCGTGCGCGGGCATGAGTTCGGCACGGTGACCGGGCGCAAGCGGCGTTGCGGCTGGTTCGACTCGGTGCTGGTGCGCCAGTCGGCCGCGGTGAGCGGGATCACCGGCATCGCGCTGACCAAGCTGGACGTGCTGGACGGGTTCGACGAGGTGAAGATCTGCACCGGTTATCGGCTGGACGATCGGACGCTCGATTATTTCCCGACGCATGCGGCCGAGCAGGCCAAGGTCGAGCCGATCTACGAGACGATGGAAGGCTGGCAGCAGTCGACCGCGGGCGCGCGAAGCTGGGCCGACCTGCCGGCGCAGGCGATCAAATATATCCGCCGGGTCGAGGAATTGATCCGCTGCCCGGTTGCGCTGGTGTCGACCAGCCCGGAGCGCGAGGACACGATTTTGGTCCGCGATCCGTTCGTCGACTGAGGAATCGAGCGCTTCTTCCAGGTTGGTACGGGGGAAGCGTCAGTTCTTTGCGGGCGCGTCCGACATGCTCGTCGGGGTACCGTCGGATGGCTCGGTCGTACCATCGGGCGATGGTGGGGTGCTCGGCCGGGGAGCGGGCGCGGCGGTGGTCGGCGGGTCCAAGTGGCGCTCGTCGCGCGAAGAGGGGCGATCATCGTCGCCACGCATCGATGGCTGTTCTTCGCCCGGCGCGGTGGCCTCACCCGGTTTCGATTCGACCGGAGCGCCGCTAATTTGCGCCGTTGCGGCAGCGGGCAGGGCGATTGCGACCAGGGTCGCGGCCGCGATACGATGCATGGCCGTCATCCTTCCCAAAGGCGAAACCCCCACGCCAGTGGCGCGGGGGTGTCCCGTATGACGTGACTTACGGCGTGCCGCCGGTGCCCGGCGTGGTCGGAACCGTACCGCCAACGCTGCCGCCCGGTGTGCCCATCGTGCCGGTGGTGCCCATCGAACCCGTGGTTCCAGTCGTTCCGGTACCGCCCATGGTGTCACCGGTCGTGCCGGTGGTGCCGGTGCCCGTGTCGTCGATCGTGGTAGGCGTGCCCGGCGTCGAGGTGGTGCCGGTCGTGGTGGCCGAGCCGCGGTTGCGATCGCGCGTGGTCTTGCCGCGCTCGCGGGTCTGGGTCGTGCCGGTACTCCGATCCTGGGTAGGCGACATGGTGGTGCCCGGCGTGCCCATCTGGCCGCTCATCGTGCCGGTCTGGCCGCCCATGGTGCCGGTCTGGCCACCCATGGAGCCGCCCGTGGTGGACGTCTGCGCCATCGCCATGGCCGGGACAATCAGCGCGCCAGCCGCGATCATATGCTTGATACGCATGGCTTTCTCTCCTGCTTTGTTGTGTTTGCTCTCAACGAAGCGGGATAGGGTGTGTTCCGGACTTTATCCGCACTGACCCCGATGAAGTAACGCTTGGTCGGCAAGTACAAGCGCGACCATCGCCTCCACCACGGGCACGCCGCGAATACCAACACAGGGGTCGTGACGGCCCTTCGTCGCGATCTCGGCTGCGGCTCCGTCGCGGTTGATCGTCTCGACGGGGGTCAGGATCGAACTGGTCGGCTTGAACGCGCAGCGCAGGCGGATCGGCTGGCCGGTCGCAATGCCGCCGGCGATGCCACCAGCGTGGTTGGCAAGGAAGTGCGGGCCATCCGCACCGGGGCGCATGGGGTCGGCATTCTGCTCGCCGGTCAGCGCCGCCGCGGCGAAACCGTCACCGATCTCGATACCCTTGACCGCATTGATGCTCATGCAGGCGGCGGCCAGTTCGGAATCGAGCTTGGCATAGAGCGGCGCCCCCCAGCCGGCGGGAACGCCCGTCGCCTCGCAGGCGACCACCGCGCCGACCGAGGACCCGGCCTTGCGGGCGGCATCGACGATCGTTTCCCAGCGCTGCGCCGCGGCGGCATCGGGACAGAAAAACGGGTTGGCGTCGATCTGCGCATCATCGAACGCCGCATAGTCGATGGCGTCGCCGCCGATCGCCTCCACCCAGGCGCGGATGCGGACCTGGGGGATCACCGCCCGCGCCACGGCGCCGGCCGCGACGCGCGCCGCGGTTTCGCGCGCCGACGAGCGCCCGCCACCGCGATAGTCACGAAAGCCGTATTTGGCGTCATAGGCATAATCGGCGTGGCCGGGACGATAGGCCTTGGCGACGTCGGAATAATCCTTCGACCGCTGGTCGACATTGTCGATCATCAGGCTGATCGGGGTGCCCGTGGTGCGCCCCTCGAACACGCCGGACAGGATGCGGACCTGATCGGGTTCGCGCCGCTGCGTGGTGAAGCGCGAGGTGCCGGGGCGGCGCTTGTCGAGCCAGGGCTGGATATCCGCCTCGGCCAAGGGGATGCCCGGCGGGCACCCGTCGACCACGGCACCCAGTGCGGGCCCGTGGCTCTCGCCCCAGGTGGTGAAGCGGAACAGGCGACCGAAGGTGTTGAAGCTCATGCGCTCCTCTCCCCATGGGGGAGAGGAAGGGGCCCGCCCGGCATAGCCAGGTGGGAAGGCGAGGGTGCGAGGGCAGCCAGTATGGCCGAACTCACGGCGTCAAGGTGCTGCATGACATCGGTATTCGTAAATCTGAGCACCCGGTATCCTTCCTGTTCCAGATAGGCCGTGCGCCGGCGATCGTCACGCTCGGCTTCATCTCCGCTATGACTTTCGCCGTCGACTTCCACCACCAATCGCGCCGATTGGCACACGAAATCGGCAAAGAATGGTCCGATCCGCTGCTGGCGCCGGAATTTGGCATCGCCGACATTGCGACCCCGCAGGATAGCCCACAGGCGACGTTCGGGCGTCGTCGCGTCACCTCGAAGGTCGCGTGCGCGGCTGATGGTGCCGTCGCCTTCGATGAACCTTGTCTGCGACACCAACCCTCACCCTCCCATCGCTGACGCGATGGGCCCCTCCCTCTCCCCCAAGGGGAGAGGGGTCAAGCGTGATCCTCGCCCAGATGCGCAAAGGCCGGCGCATGGACCGCGTCGCCGCGGACGCCGCAGGGCATGGCACCGCCCTGAAGGGGGAGCGCCATCAGATGCTCGCCGGCATAGGGCGAGGCGAAGCCCTGTGCCCAATCCGCGGCGAAGCCGAAGCGACCATAATAGGCCGGGTCGCCGAGCACGAAGCACAGATGGACGCCGGCCTGGCGCAGATGGTCCAGCCCGGCCTCGACCAGCGCTTCGCCGACACCCTGGCGGCGATAGGCCGGGGCGACCGCGACGGGGGCCAGCGCGACCGCGGCGATCGCCTTGCCCGCGACATCCACCTGCATGCGGCTGAACACCACGGTGCCGGCGAGCTCGCCGCTATCCTCGTCGTCCGCGATCAGCGTCAGCACCATGTCGCCCGACAGGCAGAGTCGCTGGACCAGCAACGCCTCGTCCGGGGCGGGAAAGACCGTGCGGAGCAGCGCGTCCAGCGCGGCAATATCGCCGCCGGTCGCGGGACGGATGGCGATGCTCATCGGATCAGGAAAGGGCGATATCCGGCGCGTCCTCGGCCTTCATGCCAATGACGTTGTAGCCGGCATCGACATGGTGCGTCTCGCCGGTGACGCCGCTGGCAAGATCGGACAAGAGATAGAGGCCCGCCCCGCCGACATCCTCGATCGTGACGTTGCGGCGCAGGGGCGAGTTCAGTTCGTTCCACTTCATGATGTAGCGGAAGTCGCCGATGCCGCTGGCCGCCAGCGTCTTGATCGGGCCGGCGGAGATGGCGTTGACGCGGATCTTTTCGGGGCCGAGGTCCATGGCGAGATACTTGACGCTGGCCTCCAGCGCCGCCTTGGCGACGCCCATGACGTTGTAGTGCGGCACGACCTTTTCCGCGCCGTAATAGCTGAGCGTCAGCATGCTGCCGCCCTCCGGCATCATCGCGCGGGCGCGCTTGGCGACGGCGACGAAGCTGTAGGCGGAGATGTTCATGGTCATCAAGAAATTGTCGAGGCTGGTGTCGACATATTTGCCGCGCAGCTCGTTCTTGTCCGAATAGCCGATCGCGTGAACGACGAAATCGATCGTCGGCCACGCCTCGGCCAGCGTGGCGAAGGCGGCGTCGAGCCGGGCCATGTCGGACACGTCGCAATCGATCAGCAGGTCGGAGCCGAGCTGTTCGGCGAGCGGCTTGACCCGCTTCAGCAGGGCATCGCCCTGATAGGCAAAGGCGAGTTCGGCGCCGGCCTCGCGCAGCTTCTGCGCGATGCCCCAGGCCAGCGACTTGTCGTTGGCGAGGCCCATGATCAGCCCCCGCTTGCCCGCCATCAATCCATTCACGCCGTTACCGCTCCTGCCGGTGTCCCTTGGTCCGGCTGCCCCTCTAGCGCCGGTTCGGGCGGTTCCGCCAGTGCCGCGTTCAAATGCGCGCCAAAGACCAACCCCAGACCGATCAGATAGAAGAACAACAGCATCACCACAACGCCGGCCAGGCTGCCATAGGTTAGATCGTAGCCGCCGAGTTGCGCCAGGACGAGGGGGAGGGCGGCGGTCATGGTGACCCACCAGATGGCGGTGAAGAGGGCACCGGGCCATTTGAGGCAGGCGCTTTCGCGGTATTTGGAGGGGGTGACGGAGTAGAAGAGCATGTAAAGCGCGCCGAACATCACCGCGCCGGGGATGAAGCGCGACAAGCCGACCCAGCCCGCGACATTTTCCGCCAGCGGAACAAGGCGGTAGATGAACTGCTCGGCCGCGGTCAGGATACCGCCGACCAGAAAGGACAGCAGCGCCAGCACCACCGAGCAGACGATGACGAAGGATGAGGACAGCCGCGATTTCCAGAACGGCGCGGTGGAGCGCACGCCGTATGCGCGGTGAAAAATGTCGCGAATGGTCTCGATAAAGCTGCCGACCGTCCACAAGCCGACCAGGCCGCCCAGCCAGAGCAGCGAGCCGGTGCGTGCGGCCAGCACGTCGGCGATCGGCTTGCGCAGGATGTTGGACACATCGGGCGGCAGGACGTGCAGGAAGGAGGTGACGGCGCGCTGCGTCTCGTCGCTCTGGCCGACCAGCGAGGCGATGGCGGCGGCGACGATGAAGAACGGGAACACCGTCATCAGCGCCAGATAGGCAAGGTTGCCGGCATGGATGAAGCCGTCGGTATAGACGCCGAGCAGCGCGCGCTTCGCGACCTCGAACACCTGCGAGCCGGGCCTGACCCTGGCCAGTTGCTTGTTGAGCTTGCGCCGCGCGCCGTGGTGGCGCGCGCGATCTTCCGGGGTCAGGCCGCTGGTCGCATTCATCAGGGCGTCAGACGCCCATATCGGCCCTCGGGTTCCCCGTTTCGGCGCCGTTCCAATCACGAACGAAGGCGGCAAGCGCCGCGTCGTCGGCCGGAATGGCGATCATCAGCGTGATGAGCTGGTCGCCGCGGGTGCCGTCCTTCTTGTGGAAACCCTTGCCCTTCAAGCGGAATGTGCGGCCGGAACTGGTGCCGGCCGGGACCTTGAGCATCACCGGGCGCTCGACGGTAGGCACCTTGACCTGTCCGCCGAGCACTGCCTCCGCCAGCGTGATCGGCAGGTCGAGGCGAACGTCGTCGCCATCGCGGGTGAAGAAGCGGTGAGGCTGCACGTCGATGGTGACGATCGCATCGCCCGCGCCGCCCGGGCCGTTCTCGCCCTTACCGGTGAGGCGCATCTGCGTGCCGCTTTCGGTGCCGGCGGGCAGTTTCAGGTCGATGGTCTTGCCGTCGGCCAGCGTGACGCGCTGGGGGGCAAGCGTCGCCGCGTCGATGAACGGTACCGCCAGGCGGTAGGCGGTATTGGCCCCCTTTGGTGCGGCACCGCGCCGGCCGAAGCCGCTGGAAAAGCCGCCGCCGGCACCGGGACGGGTGCCACCGCCGAACAGCCCCTCGAAAATCCCGGACATGTCCGCGTCACCACCGCCGAAATCGAACTGGTGGCTGGAGAAACCACCCGGCCCGCCGCCCCCGCCGCCCGGTCCACCGCGCGCGCCGCCATAGCCGAACGGGCTGGTGGGATTGCCGTCGCCGTCAATCTCGCCGCGATCGAAGCGGGCGCGCTTGTCCTTGTCGGACAACAGGTCATAGGCGGATGTCGCCTGGCTGAACCGCTCCGCCGCCTTGGGATTGTCCTTGTTGCGGTCGGGATGCAGCTCCTTGGCGAGCTTGCGATAGGCTTTCTTGATGTCGGCTTCGCTGGCGGTGCGCGCGACGCCGAGGGTCTGATACGGATCGGCCACTCTGGTCCCCAAAACGGTGTATTACCCGCCTATGTGGGGCAGCGCGGCGCGGAGCGCAACGCGGCGCTGATGCGTTGTGCGTGGCAGCGAAGGAGAGAATCATGACCGAACGGAACCAGGCGACCGGCGGCGATGGCCTGAAGGGCGCGCCCGATGGCACCAACATCACGCACGGCAAACAGGGCGGCAGCGAAAGCGACGGCGGCGCCTATCCCAATCCGCATACGGGAAAGAAGGGCGATAACAGCGGCTTCATGGGCCATGGCGGCCAGACGGAGATCGATTACCACGGCACCGGACAAGGCGGGACCGACGATGACCCGGATGTCGGCAACGAGAATGCGGTAACGAAGTGAACCGGCGGCCCCTCCCCCTTTCAGGAGGGGCCGTTATTCGTCGAGCGGTGCGACGTCGACGCTGACGTCCATCTTCTGCGCGCCCGATCCCAGCACGACGCCGTCGACCGGTGCGATCTCCGCATAGTCACGGCCGATCGCCATGACGATGTGATCGCTGGCCATCCAGATGCCGTTGGTGGGGTCGAGCCCCACCCAGCCGCGCACCGGCCCGCACCACAGCAATACCCAGGCGTGGGTGGCATCGGCACCGACCAGCCGGGGTTGTCCGGGCGGGGGCAGGGTGCGGATATAGCCCGAGGCATAGGCGGCGGGCAGGCCGGCGGCGCGCAGGCCGGTGATCATGATCTGCGCGAAATCCTGGCACACCCCGCGGCGGTGGCGGAACGCCTCGTGCGGGGGCGTGTCGACCAGCGTGGCGGTGGCGTCGAAGGCGAATTCGTCCTGGATACGGCGGGCCAGCGCAATGCCGGCTTCGAGCGCGTTGCGATCGGGGGAGAGGTCGGGCGCGCACCAGGCGGCGATGTCGCGGTCGAGGGGGATGAGGCCGGAGGGGAAGATGTAGTTGGCGGGACCGGCAGGCGACAGGTCGCCGCTGCCGCGCGCCATCCGGGCGATGTCGGCGAGCGTGGGATCGGATGCGTCGGGAACAGGGACGAGGCGGTCGACCAGGACGCGGGCGCGGCTTTCGATGGAGAGCGTCTGCACCGCGCGGTCGACGACGAGGCGGGTGACATGGGCAAGACCAGCCTCGGCCAGCGCCGGCGCGGTGCGGCCGGTGGGCTCGACGGTCAGCGCATAATCCTCGACCCGCTGGCCGGGCCAGTCGATCGGGCGAAGGCGCAGGTTGCAGCGCGCGAACTTGACCTGCGCGCCATAATCGAAGCGGGTGACGTGGCGGATATCGTAGCGCATCAGGCGAGCGTCAGTCCGCCGGCGCGCAGCGGTTCGGCGCCTTGCAGGAAATAGCGGCGGGCGATCGCCTCCGACAACGCGGTCAGCCGGTGTTCGACCTCGCCCATCAGGTCGGCGTCGAGCGTGGCGGCATCGGCGGTGTCGACGAGGGCGCGCAACCTAGTCGCCTGCGCCTGCTGGGGTTCTGCCATTTCGTCATCCGACAGGACGGGAAGTTCCGCCAGAAGTGCAGCGATCCGCTGCGCCTGGAAGGCGAGCGCGCGCGGATTGTTGGGATCGAGCGCGACAAGATCGATCACGGCGACGCGGGCCAGCCCGGTAGGGTAGCGCTGGCGGTAGCTGATCTGGCTGTCGGCGAGATCGAGCAGGGTCGACAGATCGTCGGCGGACGCGCCGGCCATGCCGAACAGCCGACAGGCGCGGGCAAGTGCCATGGCGCGTTCGACGCGGCGGCCGAGATCGTGGAAGCGCCATGCGGTGGTGCGCACCATATGTTCGGCCGACAACCCCGCGATCGCAGCATAGCGGCGCTGAAGCGAGCCGGCACGGTCGAGCAGGCCGCGATGCGAGGGAAACGGCGCCTCCAGCAGGCGCACCATGTCCGCCGACAGCCGGTCGCGCGACCCTGCGCCGATCGCGCGGGCCAGCCGGTTGATCGCGGCGACCGAATGATGGCGCTCGTCCTCCATCGCAGTGCGGGCGAACTGGGTCAGGTCGGCGCGGCGCAGGCTGGGCGGGGAGGGCGCCGCGCCGGCACCGGTGATGAGGCCCGCCAGGCGGCCGACCGTGCGGTCGGCCAGCGCCGCGCCGCCATCGGCATCGATCGAGTTGCCGAGCATGACGCGGATCGCCGCCAGCAGGGCCTCGCCGCGTTCCAGATAGCGGCCGAGCCAGTAGAAATTGTCGGCCACGCGGCTGGGCAGCGTACCGGGATTGCGCCGGACATGCAGCGAATCGGGGGCGGCGAGCAGCGATACCGGCGCGACCGGATCGTCACCGTGGACGCAGACATCGGCCGACCAGATGCCCTCCCCGATGACGGAGGCGGTGGCATCCGCCTGCTCGCCGATCCGGCCGAAGCCGCCGGGCAGGACGATCCAGCGGCCATCGGCGTCGCGGGCGGCGAACACGCGCAGCGTGAAGGGGCGGGGAACCAGTCGATCGTCCACCACCACGGGCATGGTGGAAAGCTGTACCATCTCCTGCCCGACATAATCCTGCGGGCGGCGGGCCATGTCCTCGCGCAGCGCCTGCTGCTCGGCGGTGGACAGGCCGGCGCCGGGGCGGGGGCCGGCGGGCAGGCCGAGCGGCCGGGCGGCGAAGGCGGGGGCGACCAGCATCCGGTCCAGATTCGCCAGCACATGGTCGCGTTCCGCGTCGGCCCCGCACCACCAGGTGGCGATGGTCGGCAGGCGCAGCGGCTCGCCCAGAAGGTGTTGGGCAAGGCCGGGGAGGAAGGCGGATACCGCCGGGCTTTCCAGCATGCCCGCGCCCGGTGCGTTGGCCAGGATCACCTCGCCCGCGGCATAGGCGTCGATCAGGCCGGGCACGCCGATCTGCGAATGGGTGTCGAAGGCGAGCGGATCGAGCAGCCGCGGGTCGAGCCGGCGCCACAGCGCATCGATGCGCTTCAGCCCGCCAACGGTGCGGACATAGACCTTGCCCTCCAGCGCGGCGAGGTCGGCGCCTTCGACCAGCAACAGGCCGAGATAGCGGGCGAGGTGCGCCTGTTCGGGATAGGAGGGATTGTAGCGGCCGGGGGTGAGGATGCCGATGCGCGGATCGGTACGGCGGCACTGGGCGGCGAGGCCGGCACGGAAGGCGGCAAAGAAGGGGGCATGGCGCTGTACGTTCAGCCGGGCCTGGAGCCCGCCCAGCGTGCGGCTGACCGCCAGCCGGTTTTCCAGGGCATAGCCCGCGCCTGCGGGGCCGCGCAGGTGATCGGCCAGCACGCGCCATTCGCCGCTGGGCCCGCGGGCGAGATCGAACGCGACGAAGCTGAGATGATGGCCGCCGGGCGGGGGCAGGCCGACCATCGGGCGCAGGAAATGCGGGCTGCCGGTGACGAGCGCGGCGGGGATATGGCCGTCGGCCACCAGCCGGCCGGGGCCGTAGAGATCCGCGGTGATCGCCTCCAACAGGGTGGCGCGCTGCACCGCGCCGGCGGCGATCGTCGCCCATTCGGCGGCGGGGATCAGCAGCGGGACGGGCGAGACGGGCCAGGGGCGTTCGTCCGATTCGCCGGGGATGCGAAAGCCGGTGCCCATGTCGGCGGCGTGGCGCTGCACCCGTTCGCGCGCATGGCCGAGCCCGTCGGGGGCGACGGCGGCGAGTTCCTCCAGCGTGGCGTGCCAGGCGGCACGGTCGCCGGCGCACAGCACGTCATGCACGGGAGCCCCGGCACAATAGTCGGCGATCCATCGGCCGGCATGCGCGCAAGCGTCGATCTGCGTCGCCATCGCTGTTCCCATGGTCTTGCCGTACGCCTGCCGTAAGCCTTGCTGCGGTGGACCGTTCCACTGTTTCCGGATCGCGCGCAACCGGGAATCGGGGGCAGGTTCAAAGATCGGGCAGCGCCTGGTCGGCGATGCCCCAGCCGGCAAGGGCCGCGCTGCCGGCGCGGTCGAGCAGTTCAGCGGCGTCGGCGATGGTCCAGCGGGCGGCGGTGTGGATGTTGCGGAGTTCTGTCCAGGAGACCGGGGCGGCGACCGGGGCATGGGCGCGGGCGCGGGCCGAATAGGGCAGGATCGCGGTCGCCCCGCGCTGGTTGCGCAGCCAGTCGATGAAGATGCGGCCCTTTCGCTTCGCCTTGGTGGCGACGGCGACGAAGCGATCGGGCTCGGCCTGGGCAAGGGCGCGGGCGAAGCGGTCGGCGAAATCCTTCACCGCGGGCCACCGGGCCTGCGGCGTGAGCGGCACGACGACATGGATGCCCTTGCCGCCGGACAGCAGCGGAAAGCTGGTCAGGCCGAGTTCGGCCAACTGGTTCTTCAGATGCTCGGCGGCCCCTCTGGTATCGGCGAAGTCGAGGCCCTCGTCGGGGTCGAGATCGAAGATCATCCGGTCGGGCTGTTCGAGCGTGGCGACCGACGACCCCCAGCCGTGAAACTCGATCGAGCCCATCTGCACGCAAGCGGCCAGCCCGTCGGCATCGGTGACGTAGAGATAGGGTTCGACCGAGCCGTCCTTTTCGGTGACGTCGACATGATGGACCTGTTCGCCGAAGCTGCCGGCGTCGTGCTTCTGGAAGAAGCAGGCGCGGGCGCGCCCCTGTGGGCAGCGCACCAGGCTGACCGGGCGGTTGGCGGTCCAGGGGAGCATGACCGGGGCGATCGCCCGGCAATAGGCGGCAAGGTCGCCCTTGGTCAGCGTGCTGTCGGGAAAGATCACCCGGTCGGGATGGGTGATGGTGACGGCGTCGGGCCGGGGCGTGTCGGGCAGGGGGGCGGGCTCTTCGATGACGACATCGCTGGCAGGCTTGTCGCCGCGCAGGCCGAGAAAGCTGGGATGGCGGAGCAGGCCGTCGGGCGTCATTTCGGTAAAGGCGATTTCCGCGACCAGCTCGGGCTTCACCCAGCGGGCGCCGCGGGTCATCGCGCGGGGGGCCTTGACCGGCGCGGCATCGGCGAGGCGGGCATCGAGCGCCTCGCGCAATTCGGTCATCGCATCCTGCGTGAAGCCGGTGCCGACCTTGCCGGCATAGCGCAATTCGCCCCCCCGGTGGACGCCGAGCAGCAGCGACTTGAAGCCGCGACGCTTGTCGGAGGGAAGCCAGCCCAGCACGACGAACTCCTGGCGGTGCAGGCATTTGATCTTCAGCCAGTCGTTGCTGCGCCCGTTCGGATAGGGGCTGTCGGCGCGCTTGGAGACGACACCCTCCATCCCCCCGCCACACAGCGAGGCGAAAAGCTGTTCGCCGGCGCCGACGATATGTTCGGCATAGAGCAGGCGGTCGTCGTGCGCGATCAGCGGTTGCAGCCGGGCCTTGCGCTGGACGAGGGGGAGCGCAGTCAGGTCCTCGCCATCCTGTGCGAGCAGGTCGAAGGCAAAGAGCGTCATCGCGCCGCCGCTGCCGATCGCGTCCTTGAGCGTCGAGAAATCGGGGCGGCCATCCTTGAACGCGACGATCTCGCCATCGATCAGCGCGGCGGTGACGGGAAGCGCCGATGCGGCCTCGGCAATGCCGGGGAACTTGTCCGTCCAGTCCAGCCCGTTGCGGGTGAAGACCCGAGCCGTGCCGCCGGCGACCGCGACGAGCGCGCGGTAGCCGTCATATTTCATCTCATGCACCCAGGCATTGCCGGGGGGACGTGGTCGACCAGCGTGCACAAGGCGGGCGGGCGGAAATCGGGCAGGGCGGCCGCCTTGCCGCTGGCGCGTTTGGGTGCCTTCCTCTTGGCGGCGGTCTTGCGCGCGGGCGGCTTGTTCTCGGCGATCTCGACCATGGTGCGGCCGGTGGTGACGCTGGTCAGCGCGTCCTCGGTCAGCGTGTCGGTGCCGCCGGCAAAGTCGTCGGCAATCTTGCGGAGCAGCCAGTTCTCGCGCTTCTCGCGGGCCTTGGGCTTCAGGCGGATGAGCAGCCATTCGCCCTTCATCCGCTCGCCATCGAGCACGAAATGGAGGTGGCCCTTGTCGAGGTCGGTGGCGGACTTGCCCTTCACCGGCGCCCAGGTGCCGCGGTCCCACAGCATGACGGTGCCGCCGCCATATTCGCCGGCCGGGATCGTGCCCTCGAACCCGGCATAGGAGAGCGGGTGGTCCTCGGTGCGGACGGCAAGCCGCTTCTCGTCAGGGTCGAGGCTGGGACCGCGGGTGACCGCCCAGCTTTTCAGCACGCCGTCCACCTCCAGCCGGAAATCCCAGTGGAGGCGGGTGGCGTCATGCTTCTGGACGATGAAGCCGTTTCCATGGCCGGGGGCGAGCGTGCCGGCGGGTTCGGCGGTTTTCGTGAAGTCGCGCTTGGCGTTGTAGCGCGCGAGGGGGTCGGTCATCGGTTTTGTCCGCGCGGCGCGGCGCATGACGCCCTCTCCCCACCGGGGAGAGGGAGGGGACCCGCGGCGTAGCCGTGGGGAGGGTGAGGGGCTGCCAAACAGCGCTGCACTGCTGGTCTACCCCTCACCCTTCCCACTGCCTGGCGGCAGCGGGCCCCTCCAGCATCAGGTCGTTCATGCCCCCGGCATGAACTAAACAGCGCGGGGCGCTGTTTACCTGATGCTCCCCGGAGGGGAGAGGGCGAAAGCTATGCACGTTTCCTCGCCGCGGATTTCTTCGCGGGCGCCTTCTTGGCCGCAGGCTTGGTGCCCCCCGATTTCTCCATCGACTTCTTGAGCGCCGCCATCAGGTCGACGACGTTGGCGCCGGAGGGTCCCTTGTCGTCATCCTCCTCGATGATCCGGGCGCCCTTTTTCGACTTGCGCTTGCGTTCGATCAGGCCCTTCAGCGCATCGACATAGCGGTCGTGGAATTCCTGTGGATCGAAGGCGGCGCTTTTCTTGTCGATCAGCGCCTGGGCGAGGTCGAGCAGTTCGGGGTCGGGCTTGGCATCCGGGATCTCGCGGAAATAGCTTTGCGCCTTGTTCACCTCGTCGGCGTAGCGCAGCGTTTCCAGCACCATGCCGCGCCCGCATGGCTTCAGGCTGACGACATATTCGCGGCCGCGCAGCGCCAATTGGCCCAGCCCGACTTTTTTCGAGCGGCGCAGCGCCTCGCGCAGGACGATGAACGCTTCTTCCGCCAGATCGTCGGCGGGGACGACGAAATAGGGTTTCTCGTAATACAGCACGTCGATCTCGTGCGCGTCGACGAACTGGGTGAGTTCGAGCGTCTTTTTCGATTCGAGCTTTACCGCGTCGATCTCGTCCTGCTCCAGCAGCACGAACTCGCCCTTGGAAATCTCGTAACCCTTCATGATCTCGTCGGTGTCGACCGGTCCCATGCCGGTCACCACCTTTTCATAATGGATCGGCTTGCCGCTGGGTTCGTGAATCTGCTTGAAGCTGACGGTCGCGCCGCTTTTGGTGGCCGAATAGATCTCGACCGGGATCGACACCAGCGCGAGGCGGATCTGGCCTTGCCAATAGGCGCGTGCGGGCATCGTCGTCCTTTCCGTTGCGGCGGCGATTCAATTCGCGAGCGATTTAATCCGTGAACAGGCGGACTCGTTCCGGCACGGGCATGGCGTTGGTTTTCGACGGCGAAAGGCGTATGGAGCGGCGATGGCCGATAGCCCTTTCGAACTGTTCGACGCCTGGTACGCAGAAGCCAGGGCGAGCGAACCCAACGACCCCAATGCGATGGCCTTGGCCACCGTCGATGCCGCCGGGCAACCCTCTGTCCGCATGGTGCTGCTGAAGGGGCATGATGCGCGCGGCTTCGTGTTCTACACCAACCGGGAAAGCCGCAAGGCACAGGACCTTGGCGCGGATGCGAAGGCGGGGCTGTTGTTCCACTGGAAATCGCTGCGCCGCCAGATCCGGATCGAGGGGCCGGTGACGCGCGTCACCGATGCCGAATCGGACGCCTATTTCGCCAGTCGCGGGCGCGACTCGCAGCTTGGCGCCTGGGCGTCGGACCAGTCGCGGCCACTGGATTCGCGCGAAACGTTCGAGGCGCGGTTCGAGGCGATGAAGGCGCGGTTCGAGGGGCAGGACGTGCCGCGGCCGCCGCATTGGGGCGGATACCGCGTCGCGCCGACCCGGATCGAGTTCTGGCAGGACCGGGCCCACCGGCTGCACGAGCGGCGGCTGTTCGTTGCGGAAGGCGCGGGGTGGCGCGAGGGGCTGTTGTTCCCATGACCTGGGAAGAACGCCGGCGCATGATCCCGCTTGCCACGCGCGCGGCACTGGCCAGCGTCGCGATGGCGCTGTTCCTGCTGGGGCTGAAGGGCTTTGCGGCGTGGCACACGCGCTCGGTCGCGATGCTGGGCAGCCTGGCGGATACCGCGCTCGACCTGCTCGCCAGCCTCGTCACGCTGTACGGCGTGCGGCTGGCGGCGACGCCGGCCGATCATGACCACCGGTTCGGGCACGGCAAGGCGGAGGCGCTGGCCGCCTTGTTCCAGGTCGCGCTGATCACCGCATCCGCGGCCGGCATCGCGTGGCGCGCGATCATGGCGCTGGGCGAGACCCAGCCCACCCAGGCGGCCGAATTCGGCATCGGCGTGTCGCTGGTCGCGATCGGCGCGACCGCGCTGCTGCTCTGGTATCAGCGTCGCGTGATCCGGCAGACCGGATCGGTCGCGATCATGGCGGACAATGTCCATTACCAGTCGGACGTGCTGCTGAACGCGTCCGTGATCGTCGCGATCGCGCTGGATCAATATGCCGGCTGGCACGGGGCGGACCCGATCTTCGGCATCGCGATCGCGCTGTGGCTGGCATATGGCGCGTTCCAGGCGTCGTCCAACGCGATCGACCAGTTGATGGACAAGGAATGGCCGGACCAGCAGCGCGCGGCCTTTCTGGACGTGGCGGCGCGCCAGCCGGGGCTGAAGGGTATTCACGACTTCCGCACCCGCCGCTCGGGCAGCCATGACTTCGCGCAGTTCCACATGGAGGTGGATGCGACGCTGACCGTCGCGGCCGCGCACGATATCGTCGAGGATGTCGAGGTGGCGCTGCGCCGTGCCTTTCCCAAGGTGGAGGTGCTGATCCATCTCGACCCCGAAGGGCATGTCGATACCGACAATCCGCTGGTCGAGGCGGATGTGACGCCGCACTGGTTCGGCAAGCGGCTGTAAGGACTGTCCGATGCGCATTCCCTTTACCCAGGTGGACGCGTTCGCCGATGCGGCGTTCGGCGGCAATCCGGCGGCGGTGATGCCGCTGTCGCGCTGGCCGGACGATGCGACGCTGCTGAAGATCGCGCAGGAGAACAACCTGTCGGAGACCGCTTTCCTGGTGCCGATCGAGGGCGGCGAGGCGGATTTCGAACTGCGCTGGTTCACGCCGGGCACCGAGGTGGCGCTGTGCGGCCATGCGACGCTGGCAAGCGGGCATGTCGTGCTGTCGTCGGACACCAACCGGGCGGCGGTGCGCTTTGCGACGCGGCAGGCGGGGGTGCTGGAGGTGGCGCGCGACGGGGCGGCCTATGCCATGGCCTTGCCGGCATGGGCGCCGACGCCGCAGGAGATGCCGGGGGTGGTGGCGGCGCTGGGCGTCACGGCCGAGGCGGTGTTGTTCCACGACAAGGGCTATGTGGTCGTCGTGGTGGCGGACGAGGCGGCGGTGCGGGATTGCACGCCCGACATGCGCGCGCTGGCCGCGCAAGGCCCTTATGTGGTGATCGTGACCGCGCCGGGCGAGGCGACGGACGTGGTCAGCCGGGTGTTCGTGCCGGCCTTTGCGGTGGATGAGGACCCGGTGACGGGATCGGCGCATGCGGTGCTGACGCCGTACTGGACGCAGCGGCTGGGGCGCGACCGGTTCAGCGCGTTTCAGGCGAGCGCGCGTGGCGGGCGGCTGCGG
The DNA here is from genome assembly GCF_038809135.1 of Sphingomonas sp. NY01. NCBI lineage: Bacteria > Pseudomonadati > Pseudomonadota > Alphaproteobacteria > Sphingomonadales > Sphingomonadaceae > Sphingomonas > Sphingomonas sp. NY01. Next base: position 673,620 of record NZ_CP101722.1, read on the forward strand.
TGCACGCTGGATGGCGACCGGGTCGTGCTGGGCGGGGCGTGCGTGACGGTGATCGAAGGCACGTTCCTGCTGCCCTAACGGCGGCGCGAGCGGCCTTTCGTCATCGGATCAGGGCGCGGCGGCGGGGTCCAGCCCTCGGGCGGCTCGACACGCTGGCGGCTGGTGCCCAGACCCATGGCGCCCGGCTGCTGGCGGTGCAGGCCGGTGGGGTCGGCCGCCTCCGCATCCGATCCGCGCAGCAGGCTGATCTCGTCGCGCAGGCGCTTCGCACGCTCGAAATCGAGCGCGGCGGCGGCGGCCTCCATCTCGGCCTGCAACTGCGCGATCCGGCTCATGCCGCCAGCGTCGCCGCCTCGGTCGCGGCGATCCAGCCGCCGCCGAGCACCCGGTCGCCGGCATAGAGCACCGCCGCCTGGCCGGGGGCGACGCCATATTCGGGTGTGTCGAAGACCAGCCGGTCCCCGACCATGCGCGCCGGGACCGGCCGCGCCATCGAGCGGACCTTGGCGGTCAGCGGACCACCGAGCGGGCCGAGAATGTTGAGGTCGGTCAGCCGGGCCGCGTCCACCGCCAGCGCGGTGCGCGGACCGACGACGACGCGGCGGGTGTCGGCATCGAGGCGGACGACATAGAGCGGCTCGGGACTGCCGCCGATCTCCAGCCCGCGGCGCTGGCCGACGGTGTAGTGGATCAGGCCGCGATGCTCGCCCAGCTTGCGACCGGTCATGTCGACGATGTCGCCGCGGGTGTCGGCATCCGGGCGCAGCTTCTTGACCAGGCCGGCATAGTCGCCGTCGGGCACGAAGCAGATATCCTGGCTGTCGGGCTTGGCCGCGACGCCGAGGCCCAGTTCGGCGGCGATCTCGCGCACGCGGGGCTTGGGCAGGGCGCCGAGCGGAAAGCGCAGGAAATCGAGCTGCGTCCGGGTGGTGGCGAACAGGAAATAGCTCTGGTCGCGGGCGGGATCGGCGCCGCGATGCAGTTCGGCCCCGTCCTCGCCGATCATGCGGCGGACATAATGGCCGGTGGCGAGGCAATCGGCGCCGAGATCGCGGGCAAGGGCCAGGAGATCGGTGAATTTCGGCCCCATGTTGCACTGAACGCACGGGATGGGGGTGCGCCCCGCCAGATATTCGTCGGCAAAGCGATCGACCACCTGGGTGCGGAAGCTGGTTTCGTGATCGAAGACGTAATGGGCGATGCCCAGCCGGTCGCAGACCGCGCGCGCGTCGCGAATGTCGCGCCCGGCGCAACAGGCACCCGCGCGGCCCACCGCCTCGCCATGGTCGTAGAGTTGCAGGGTGACGCCGATCGTCTCCGCCCCGGTGCGCGCGGCAAGTGCCGCCACCACCGAACTGTCGACGCCGCCCGACATCGCCACCACGATCCGCTTGCCCCGCGCGTCGCCGCCGAGCTGGAAATCCACCGCTTCGTCCATGATGCACGCGCACATAGGGGCGGGAGGGCGAACATGCAAAGCCGGGGCGGCCGGACGCGACGGAAGCGCGACTTATTTGCAATCTCGATCAATCGGCAGATGATGAACGTCAGAAATTTACAGCATTTTTACCGAGCCTTCATCCTCGGCGGCTAACCGTGCGGCTCCACCCCGGCAGCAAGAGGCGCCTTCTTGGACCTGAGCTTTCCTCGTTTCGATCGCGAGATCGAGCTCACGGTTCTGCCAAGCGACCTTGCGGTGTTGATGGTGGGGGTGGCGGCGCGCCAGGCGGCGAGCCCCACCGCAGTGCGACAGGCCGGATTCGTGCGCGCGGCGGCGGATCCCCGGTTGTTCGCGCCGCTGGACGGAGCGTTCAACGGGCCGATGGCAGGCGCGCTGACCGCATGGAAGAAGGAGTGAAGGCGCTGTTAACCGTGGCATTTCAGCCGATCTTCAAGCTCGACTGGTACGACCGCGCCTGGGCAGGAGCGGAGCGTTTCGGGGGACAATGATGATCGAGAACCAGAAAATCCGCCCCGCCAAGGTGATCGGTCCGCTCGGCGAACCGTTGACCCTGGACACGCTGCCCCCGCCCAGCACGACGCGCTGGGTCGTCCGCCGCAAGGCGGAGGTGGTCGCGGCGGTCAATGGCGGCCTGTTGTCCGTCGACGAGGTGTGCCAGCGCTACGGCCTGTCGGTGGAGGAATTTGCCGGATGGCAGCGCGCGATCGACCGGTCGGGCATGCCGGGGCTGCGGGTGACGCGCATCCAGCATTACCGCACCCTGTACGAGCGCCAGCAGAAATATTGAACGCGGTGAACATGTTGCGGTGAGCGGTGGGCCGCCCTCCCGTCGGGGGGCGGTTTGCCCGCGCGGTGCACCGATCCTTTCCCCAGCGATTGTCAAGCTTTACGATACGCGGGTGGAACAACAATATGGGTTTGTACGTCTATCCCTGCGACCCGCTTGCGGGCCCAACGGAGGGAAGACCATGGGTATTATTCTTTGGCTGATTATCGGTGGCGTCATCGGCTGGCTGGCCAGCATCATCATGCGCACCGACGCCCAGCAGGGCATTCTGCTTAACGTCGTCGTCGGTATTGTCGGCGCTTTCATCGGCGGCCTGATCTTCTCGGGCGGTTCGATCAACAATTCGGGCCTGACGATCTATTCGTTCCTGGTGTCGCTGCTGGGTGCGGTCGTGCTGCTCGCGATCGTGAACCTGGTCCGTCGCGGCCGGGTGCGCTAAATCGGAACGCTGCCTTTCTCCGGAAAGGCTTGAGGGGGCTCGCAGGCTCAAAGCCGTTGGGCGGCCCCCTGACCCTCTCCCCCACCGGGGAGAGGGTTTTCTTTTGCCTCCCGACCCTCTTCCCCGATGTGGGAAGAGGGTTTTCTTTTGCCTATTGCCCGAGCAGGAAGCGGACGTTGAGCGAGACCGTCACGTCGCGCTCGCCCGCCGCGATCTCGGTCGGGGCATCGGCCTTGGCCCGCATCGAGACGGCAAAGGCCATGGGGCGCTCAGGGCCGCCTGCATCGCTGCCGCCCTCCGCGATCGAGACGATACGCAGGACGCGCAGGCCCGACGCCTTTGCATACAGGTCGGCGCGCGCGCGGGCGCGGGCGACCGCATCCTGGCGCGCCTCGTCCAGCGCGGCATCGGGCTTGTCGATGGACAGGTTCGGACCCTCGATCTGGTTGGCGCCCTGCGCGACCAGCGTGTCGAGGATCGTGCCCGACCGGGCGACGTCGCGGAAGCGGATGGCGACGCTGTTCGTCGCTTGGTAGCCGGTGATGACCGGCGGCACGTTCTCGCCATAGCGATATTGCGGCTGCAGTTGCACGGTGGCGGTCTGCACGTCGCGCTCGGCGATGCCGGCGCGCTTGAGGGCGGCGAGAACGCGGGCCATGCGCTGGGCGTTGTCCGACAGCGCGGCGGCGGCTGTGGCCCCCTGCGAGACGACCCCTGCGCGAATCGTCGCCAGATCGGGAACGCGGGTCGTGCGCCCCTCTGCGCTGACGTCCAGGATCGTGCCGGCGGCGGGCACGAGCGGCTCCACGGTTTGCGGCACGCCCTGCGCGGCGGCGGCACCGCCCATCAGCGGTGCGGTGGCCAGCGCCAGTACGAACATCGTCTTCATGCCTGTTTCCCCTAAATAGCGGTGGACGCTCCTTGGCGTGCCTGCGCAAAACGGGGGCTGAACGTACAGGTGCCCCGGATCGACACATGGACGCCGTAATCGTCCGACATAAGCAAGGGCAATCACGGGCTTGAGCGAAGTGATATATTCCGATAACACAGCCCTGTCAGGGGCCGGTGGGCCGGGCGAGGATTGATGGCGGGCATGAACTACGAAACCGGGGCGATCGAGCAGGAGGAGCGGCTGGCGTTGCCGGCACCGGAGGCGCCGCGTCGGCGGCGGTGGCCGTGGATCGTGGCGGCGATCGTGGTGCTGGCGGTGGCGGCGTGGTTCCTGTTCGGGGGCAAGAAGAACGAGGCGGCCAGGCCGGCGGGCGACGATGCTTCGCAGGCGCCGGTAGTGACGGTGAGTGTGCCGGGGCGGCAGACGGTGGCGCGTACGGTATCGGCGACGGGCACGCTGGCGGCGCGGCGTGATCTGCCGATCGGTATCGCCGGCGAGGGCGGGATGATCACGCGGGTGCTGGTGGAGCCCGGGCAGTGGGTGAAGGCGGGGCAGGTGCTGGCGACGGTGGACCGGTCGGTGCAGACGCAGACGGCGGCGCAACTGGCGGCGCAGGTGTCGGTCGCACGGTCGGACCAGGTGCTGGCGCAGGCGGAGCTGGACCGGGCCAAGACGCTGGTCGACCGCGGGTTCATCTCGAAGGCGGACCTGCAGCGGCGCGAGGCGACGCGCGATGCGGCGGCGGCGCGGGTGAAGGCGGCGCAGGCGAGCCTGGCGGAAGCGCGGGCCCGCAACGGCCGACTGGACATTCGCGCGCCGGCCGCCGGGCTGATCCTGACGCGCACCGCCGAGCCGGGACAGATCGTCAGTTCGGGCAGCGGCGTGCTGTTCCGGCTGGAGCAGGACGGGCAAGTCGAGCTGCGCGCGGCGGTGTCGGAAAGCGATCTGGCCGGGCTGTCGGTGGGATCGCGCGCGCGGGTGACGCCCGTGGGGTCGAACCGCAGTTTCGAGGGCGAGGTCTGGCAGATCTCGCCGGTGATCGACGCGCAGACCCGCCAGGGCGTGGTCCGCATCGCCCTGCGCCACGACCCGGCGCTTCGCCCCGGCGGCTTCGCCACGGCCGCGATCAACGGCAGCACCGCGGTGGCGCCGCTGCTGCCCGAGACGGCGATCCTGAGCGACGACAAGTCGACCTATGTCTATGTCGTCGGCAAGGACAACAAGGTGGAGCGCCGCGTGGTGAAGACCGGCGAGGCATCCGACAACGGCGTCGCCGTGCTGGACGGGTTGAACGGGACCGAGCGCGTGGTGCTGACCGCGGGCGCGTTCCTGACGCCGGGCCAGGTCATCAAACCGTCGGTGCAGAAGGCGCGCTGATCCCATGGGCTTCCGCAACATGTCCGCCTGGGCGATCCGCAACCCGGTCGTCCCGCTCGTCCTGTTCATGGCGCTGACGATCGCCGGGCTTATCTCGTTCAACCGCATGCAGGTGAACGACAGCCCGGAGATCACCTTTCCGGCGGTATGGGTGCAGGTGAGCCAGCCGGGCGCGGCGCCCAGCGAGATCGAGACGCAGATCACCACGCGCATCGAGGCCGCGATCCGCGGACTGGAAGGCGTGGACGAGATCAATTCGACGATCAGCGAAGGATCGAGCGGCACCTTCGTGCAGTTCAGCTTCGCCACGCCGGTCGACCGCGCGGTCACCGACGTGCGCGACGCGGTGGCGCAGGTCCGGTCCGAACTGCCCGACGGCGTGATCGAGCCGAACGTCAGCCGCGTGATCATCAACAATGATTCGATCGCGACCTGGTCGGTGGCGAGCACCGACGTGACGCTGGAAGAACTGTCCGCCTTTGTCGACACGGTGGTCGTCAAGCGGCTGCTCGGTATTCCGGGCATGCAGAAGGTGGAGATGACCGGCGGCGTCGAGCGCGCGGTGCGCGTGATCCTGGACCCGGGCCGGATGCAGGCACTGGGCATCACCGCGGCGCAGGTGAACCAGACGCTGCGCGCGATCAACCAGAACGCGGCAGGCGGCCGGGCCGATATCGGCGGCGCGCAACAGTCGCTGCGCATCGTCGGCAGCGCCGAGACGGCGCGCGAATTGGCGCAGTTGCAGATTCCGCTGGGCAACGGCCAGCCGGGCACCGTGCGCCTGGCCGACATCGCCGAGATCCGCGACACCTCGCTGGAGCAGACCAGCCTGTTCAAGGCGAACGGGCGCCAGGTGGTCGGCTTCGGCATCCAGCGCGCGCGCGGCGCGTCCGAGGTCGCATTGTACGATGCGACGGTGGCGGAATTGGCGAAGATCCAGAAGGAGAACCCCAAGTTCCGCTTCGTCGAGCAGTTCACCAGCGTCGATTACACCAAGCACCAGTACCGGGAGGCGATCCGCGCGCTGATTGAGGGCGCGGTGCTGGCGGTGATCGTGGTGTTCCTGTTCCTGCGCGACAAGCGGGCGACGCTGATCTCGGCGCTCGCCATTCCGCTGTCGGCGATCCCGACCTTCTGGATCATGGCGCTGATGGGGTTCAGCCTGAACTTCATGACGCTGCTGGCGCTCAGCCTGGTCGCGGGCGTGCTGGTCGACGACGCGATCGTGGAAATCGAGAATATCGTGCGCCACATGCGGATGGGCAAATCGGCCTATCAGGCATCGATCGATGCGGCCGACGAAATCGGGCTGGCGGTGGTCGCGACCACCTTCTCGATCGTCGCGGTGTTCCTGCCGGTCGGGCTGATGCCGGGCATTGCGGGCCAGTTCTTCAAGAATTTCGGCATCACCGTGGTCGTCGCGGTGCTGATGAGCCTGGCGGTCGCACGCCTGATCACGCCGATGGTCGCGGCCTATTTCCTGAAGGCGCATGGCCATGCCGAGCATGGCGAGGGCCCGGCGATGGACCGCTATATGAGCGTGCTGCGCTGGACGCTGGCCAATCGGTGGAAGACGATGGGGCTGGGCGGGCTGGCGTTCGTCGCCACGATCGCCGCGTTCGCGACGCTGCCCTTCACCTTCCAGCCGCCGCGCGACAATGATTTCAGCCGTTTGTCGATCACCATGGTGCCTGGCACCACGCTGGAGCAGACCGAAGCGGTGGCCGATCAGGTGTCGGGCATCCTGCGCCAGCAGCAGGAGGTGAAGTCCGCGGTCGAGACGATCAAGGCGGGCAGCGCGATCCTGGAGATCACGCTGCGCAAGGACCGGGTGCGGACCTCGACCGATTTCGAGCGTGAAACGGCAGCCGAGCTGAACAAGATCGCCGATGCGCGGATCAATTTCGGTGGCGGCGGCGGTGGCGGCGGTGGCCGCGCGGTTTCCATCATGTTGGCCGGTTCCGATCCGGAAGCGCTGGAAAAGGCGGCGCAAGGGCTGGTGCAGGAGATGAAGGCGCTGCCTAACCTGCGCTCCCCGCGGGTCGAGGGCGATCTGCCGCGGCCCGAGATCGTCATCCGGCCGCGCCTGGACCTTGCCGCCGACCTGGGCGTGACGACGGCGGCGCTGAGCCAGACGATCCGTATCGCCACGCAGGGCGAGATCGCGCAGAACGCGGCGAAATTCTCGCTGCCCGACCGGCAGATCCCGATCAGCGTCGCGCTCGATCCCTATAGCCGGCGCAACCTGTCGACGATCCAGAACCTGCCGGTGCAGACCGCGCGCGGCAGCACCGTCCCCTTGCGCGTGGTGGCCGATATCGGCTTTGGCGCGGGACCATCGCAGATCAGGCGCTTCAACCAGGAACGCCGCGTCATCATCGGCGCGGACCTGGCGCCCGGCGCGATCGCGGGCGAGGAACGCGCCAAGGTGCTGAAGCTGCCCTATATGAGCAAGCTGCCGCTGGGCGTGCATTATGCCGCATCGGGCGAGGCGAAGTGGCAGGCGGAAATGCTGCTGAATTTCGTGATCGCGGTGTTCGCGGGCGTGATGCTGGTGCTGGCGGTGCTGATCCTGCTGTATCGCCGCGCGATGCCGCCGTTCGTGAACCTGGGCTCGCTGCTGCTGGCGCCGCTGGGCGGTGCGGTGGCGCTCCACCTGTTCGGAATGCCGGTGTCGCTGCCGGTGCTGATCGGGTTGCTGATGCTGCTGGGCATCGTCGCCAAGAACTCGATCCTGCTGATCGACTTCGCGCTGGAGGAGATGCGCGCCGGCGTGCCGCCGCTGGCCGCGATCCTGGATGCCGGGCACAAGCGGGCGCAGCCGATCGTGATGACCACGGTGGCGATGATCGCGGGGATGATCCCGACCGCGCTGTCGCTGACCGGCGATGGATCGTTCAACCAGCCGATGGCGGTGACGGTGATCGGCGGGCTGTTCCTGTCGACGCTGCTGACGCTGCTGATCGTGCCGGCGGGGTTCAGCCTGGCGATCGGGATGGAGCAGTGGCTGGGGCCCAAGCTCGGCCACAAGCTGCTGACCTATCGTCCGGGCGACGATGGCGGGCCGCTGATCGAGGGGCCGGGCGACCCCCCGGCGCTACCCGGTGCGCAGGGCAAGCTGGGGACGCATCCGGCCGAGTGAAGGCCGGGTGCTGGATGAAGTCTAAGATCAGATATCATTCAGCTACCCGTTCGTCCCGAGCAGGTGCCGAGTAGCGGCAAAGCCGTGTAACGAGCGATAGGTCCGCGCGCGGAGGATGCCTCGATACGAGCTCTCGATACGGCTCTGACGAGCCTACTCGATCTCTACTCGGCACGAACGGGAAAAAGGGATGGCGCCTCTTTGCGGCGACTGCGGGACGCCTACAGATCGAGTGCCCAGCCGTCGCGGCCCTTGGGGTCGAAAGGGGCGGCGGGGACATAGCGTTCGGCGCCGGCCATGAGGCGCAGGACGCTCCAGTCGCCGCGGCGGTCGACCGCCTCCACCGTGCAGCCGCAGGCGGCATAGGCGGCGGTGACATCGCCGCGCTGCGTCTCCAGCAGGCCGGCGAGCAGGATCGTGGCGTTGGGTGCGGCGATGGCGGCGAGTTCGGGCGCCATCGAGACGAGCGGGCCGGCCAGGATGTTGGCGATGACGAGGTCGTAAGGCGCCGCGGCGGTGATCGCGTCATCCAGCGCCCCGTCGGCGACGATGCACTCCACGCGGTCGATCGCATTGGCCTGCGCATTTTCGCGGGTGACGATGATCGCCATGGGATCGATATCGGTCGCCATCACCGCGGCATCCGGCCAGAGATGCCGCACCGCAAAGGCGAGGAGGCCGGTACCGGTGCCGACATCGATCGCGTTCGACACGGGCGTGCCCGCCATCGCGTCGAGCATCGCGAGGCAACCGCTGGTGGTTTCGTGATGGCCGGTGCCGAACGCCTGCCCCGCCTCGATCAGAAAGGCGCGGCCGCCCTCCGGCACTTCGGCGGGATGAGCGCCGGTGTGGACGAAGAAGCGGCCGACGCGCAGCGGCTCCAGGCCCGACTGGCTCATCGTCACCCAGTCCTGGTCACCGAGTTCCTCGATCGCGGGCGCGGTGTCGCTGGCGCTAGGTACCAGTGCGCGGACCGCGGCGATGGCGGCGGCATCCGGCTCATCCTCGAAATAGGCGTCGAGGCGCCATGTCTCGGTATCGTCCTCCACCGTTTCGGTGGTCATCAGCACGGGGGCCGCGTCCAGCCCGAGATCGTCGGCGGCGTCGATCGCCTCGGCCTCGGCGCGGGTGCAGGGGAGGGTGAGTTTCCAGCTCATGCGAACTCCTTCAGCGGACGTAGCTGGCGCCGTTCACGTCGAGCACCGCGCCGGTCATCGAGGCGGGCGCGTCGAGCGCGAGGAAGCGGACGGTGGTGGCGATCTCATCCGGCATGGCGACACGGCCGAGCGGGATGTCGGCCAGCAGCTTGTCGCCGCCGCGGCTGGCGAGATAATCGTCGGCCATGCCGGTCATGGTGAAGCCGGGGCAGACGGCAAAGGCGAGAATGCCCGCACCTGCATAGCCGCGCGCGATCGTCTTGGTCATCGCGACCATGCCCGCCTTGGACGCGGCATAATGCCAGTGGGCGGGCGAGTCGCCGCGATAGGCGGCGCGGCTGGCGACGTTGACGATGCGCGCATCCCCCTGCCATCCGGCGGCGCGGCGTTCCTGCCAGTGCAGGACGGCAAGGCGGCAGAGTTCGGCCGAGGCGGTCAGGTTGATGCGCATGGTGCGCTCCCACCGCTTGGACCAGTCCGCAGCGTCGAGCGGTGCCGCCTCGAACACGCCGGCATTGTTGACCAGCACGTCGATCGCGCCGCCGGCGCGGGCCAGCGCGGCCTGCCACAAGGCGGCGGGCGCGGCGGGATCGGCGAAGTCGGCGGCGATCCCGCTTGCGGTGCCGTGGCCGATAACGGTGGCATTCGCGGCGGACAGCGTGTCGGCGATCGCCGCGCCGATGCCGCGGCTGGAGCCGGTGAGGAGAATGGTGGTCATCGCGCCCGCCTGCCGCAAGCGCCGGGGAGGCGTCAACCGACGCTGGCGGAAAACACCTCGGCTGCGGCGCACAGGTCGTGCAACTGGCGGTCGACATCCTGGAAGCCGCCGCCAAGCGCCGCGATCTCGCCGGCAACCGTCTCGGTATCCTCGCGAATGGCGGCGATGCTGCCCGACATGGAATCGGCGGCCAGCGCGGTTTCGTCCACCGCGGCGGTGATCGAGATCACGGTTTGCGCATGCGCCGCCATCGCCCCGCGCAGCCGCTGCGAGATCAGCAGCGCATCGCCCGCGGTGGTCTTGATCGAGGCATTGGTCTCGACCGTGGCGTGGGTCGCGGCCTGGATGGCGGCGATCTTGGCGGCGATGTCGTCGGTGGCGCGTGCGGTCTGGCTGGCGAGGCTCTTCACCTCCTGCGCGACGACGGCAAAGCCGCGACCCGCATCGCCGGCGCGGGCCGCCTCGATGGTGGCGTTGAGCGCCAGCAGGTTGGTCTGGCCGGCAATGTCGCGGATCAGCCCCAGGATCGATTCGATCGAGCGGGCGTGTCCGGACAGCGCACCCGACAGGGCGACCGCCTCGTCCGCCTGCGCCGCGGCGCGGGTGGTGATCGCGGCGGCGCTTTCCACTTCCTCGCGCGCGGCCTCCATCGCGCGGATCAGGCCGGCGGCGGTCTGTGCCGCCTCGCGCATCGCCAGCGCCGACTGCTCGGCGGCGATCGCCACCTCATGCGACTTGCCGAGCATGCGGGTGGTGGAGCCGGCGGCGTGGCTCGCCTGCTCGCGCAAGGTGTCGCCGCGCGCCGCGGCATTGCCGATCGCCCCGGCGATGGTCTGGCGAAAGGCTTCCGCCTGTTCGTGACGGGCGTCCCTGGACAGCATCGCATCCGACCGGCCGAGCGCGCTGGCCATGATGCCCGCCTCTGCCAGCGAGATGCGCGCGGTCATGTCGGCCAGGCGGCACATGCGCGCGCTGTCGCCCTTCACCCGCTGTTCCAGCGCATGCATGGTGCGGCTTTGCGAATAGTTGAGCGCGTTCATCAGCGTGCGCAGCGACACGCCGCTGTCGCGTGCGTGCATCGCGTAGTCCACCGCCATGTCCAGCCATGTCTGGTCGAACGGACGGTCATATTTCTCGCGAATGTAGCGCGCGCTGCTGGCGATGCGGTCGCGCAGCCGATCGGGCGTCAGGACCGAGCGCCGGTCGCGCAACTCGGCCTGACCGAGATAATGATCCCAGAAGGTCCGGGAGATCGTGTCGATGTCCTCGTCCGTCAACAGCGACATGATCTCCGCACAGGTGGAGGTGACGCTGTTGTCCCAGTCATAGTTGCGCATGATCGCCGAGGTGGATTCCTCGGCGCTGCTCCAGGTTCCGACCGCAATCTCTTGCTTTGCCATCTGCTGCTTTTCCGGGCCGGTGCGGGTCAGGCGGCGACGCGGGCGATGAAACGGTCCGCGCTCGACTTCAGATCGCCCAGCCGGCCATCGAGCATGTCGAAGCCGCGGCCGACCGCGTCGATCTCGTCCGCGACGCTTTCGGTATCCTCGCGGATCGCGGCAATGGTGTTGGACATGGAATCGGCGGCGAGTGCGGTTTCATCCACTGCGGCGGTGATGGCAGTGACGGTGCCGGCCTGCGCCTCCATGGCGTAGCGGATCCGCTCGGCCGATTCCTGAACCTCCGCCACGGTCGCCTTGATCGAGGCGTTGGTGTCCACGGTGGAGCGGGTCGCCGCCTGGATCGCGGCGATCTTGGCGGCGATGTCGTCGGTGGCGCGCGCGGTCTGGCTGGCGAGGCTCTTCACCTCCTGTGCGACGACGGCAAAGCCGCGGCCCGCATCGCCGGCGCGCGCCGCCTCGATGGTGGCATTGAGCGCCAGGAGGTTGGTCTGGCCGGCGATGTCGCGGATCAGCCCCAGGATCGATTCGATCGACTTGGCGTGATCGGAGAGGGTTTCCGACATGCCCACCGCCTGGCTCGCCTGAGCGGAGGCACGGGTGGCGATCTCGGCGGCAGCCTCCACCTCGGAGCGGGCATCCTCGATCGCGCGGATCAGGCCGGCGGCGGTCTGTGCCGCCTCGCGCATGGCGACCGCGGACTGCTCGGCCGCGGCGGCGACTTCGCTCGACTTGCCCAGCATGCCGCGCGTCGCGGTGGAGGCGTTCTGCGCCTGGGAGCGGAGATCCTGCCCGTCGATCGTCGCCGAATCGACCATGGAGGCGATACCCCCCTGGAAATCGACCGCCAGCCGTTCGCGCGAACGTTGCGCGGTATGTGCGGCAAAGCCGGCGAACAGCTCGACCGTCAGTTCGGTTTCCATGCCGAACAGGCGAAGAAGCGTATGCATCGCGGGCTGCATCCGGGGATCGCCCACGGGCAGTTGCTCGATCAATGCGGCCAGCAGCGCACGGTCGCTGGCACAGGACATGGCGAGCACCTCCATGGTCGACACGCCCTTGGCATAGGCCGAGGCCACCGAGCGTTCGAGCGACTCGACCCATTCGCGACCACTGAGATTGCACAGGCGATTGCGCAGATAGGCGCGGCCGGCGACCACCCGGCGTTCGCGGTCCAGCACCGTCCACTCGGGCTCACCGGGATGGGCGCGGCGCCAATGCTCCCAATATGCCTCGACGATGTCGTCGATGCGCGGCTCGACCAGTTCCCACAACTCGGCTGCCTGACGGCGCAGATTGCCGTCGCCGCCGTCGAACGCGCGAATCCGCGCATCAAGATCGATGGTGGCGGCAATCGTGGTCGGCGCCGGAAGGTCGATATGGTCCAAGGAATGATCCCCCTGTTGATCGTTGATCCATATGCCGCCAACAGGTTAAGGCGCGGTTAGAGGAACGTAGCGCCGGCGGACCGGTACCGGGTGCCAGGCCTTGCAATGCGCTCTTGGGTTGCATCGCGCGGGCGCTCGCCTCATAGGCGTTTGCGATCATCCGGACATCGACTGCTCTGAGGACCTGCCCTTGGCTTCCCGCAACCCCGCCCGCCCGCTATCGCCCCACCTCCAGATCTGGCGCTGGGGCCCGCACATGCTGGTCTCCATCCTCCACCGCGCGACCGGGTCGGGCATGGCGACCGTCGGCACCGCGCTGCTCGTCTGGTTTCTGGCCGCGATCGCGGGCGGAGCCGAGAGCTATGCGACGTTCCGCGACGTGTTCACGACGGATGCCGGCAATCTGAACATCATCGGCTATGTCATCGGCATCGGCCTGACCGCCTGCCTGTTCCAGCACATGATGACGGGCATCCGCCACCTGGTACTCGACCTGGGCGCGGGGTTCGAGCTGAAGACCAACAAGCGTTATGCCGTGCTGACCATGGTCGCGTCGGTGACGCTGACCGTGCTGTTCTGGCTCTATCTGGGGATCATCAAGTGATGCGTTCGGGAACCAGCATCGGCCGCGTGCGCGGTCTGGGTTCGTCCAAGCAGGGCGCCAAGCATTGGTTTCACCACCGGCTGACCGCGGGATCGAACTTCCTGCTGCTAGTGTGGCTGCTCGTGTCGATCCTGCGCCAGCCCGCATTCGATTACGAATCGATGCGCATGTGGCTGTCGAGCGCGTGGGTCGCGATCCCGATGATCCTGCTCGTCCTGTCGGTCTTCTCCCACTTCCGCATGGGGTTGCAGGTGGTGATCGAGGATTACCAGCATGACGAGAGCCGCGTTGCCGCGCTTGTCGCCCTCAACGTGTTCACCGCGGTGACCGCATCGGTCGCCATCTTCTCCGTTCTCAAGATCGCCTTTGGAGCCGCTGCGTAATGCCTGCTGCCTACAAGATCATCGACCACACCTATGACGCGGTAGTGGTCGGCGCCGGCGGATCGGGCCTGCGCGCCACCATGGGCATCGCCGAGGCGGGCCTGAAGGCCGCGTGCATCACCAAGGTGTTCCCGACCCGCAGCCACACGGTCGCGGCGCAGGGCGGCATCGCCGCCTCGCTCGGCAACATGGGTCCGGACCACTGGACCTGGCACATGTTCGATACCGTCAAGGGCTCCGACTGGCTCGGCGACCAGGACGCGATCGAATATCTGTGCCGCGAGGCACCCGCCGCGGTGTACGAGCTGGAGCATGCCGGCATGCCCTTCAGCCGCACCGACGAGGGCCGCATCTACCAGCGCCCGTTCGGCGGCATGATGCAGAATATGGGCGAGGGGCCGCCCGCGCAGCGCACCTGCGCCGCGGCCGACCGTACCGGTCACGCCATGCTGCACACGCTGTACCAGCAGTCGCTGAAGTATGACGCGGATTTCTACGTCGAATATTTCGCGCTCGACCTGATCATGGACGAGAGCGGCGCGTGCCGCGGCGTGATCGCGCTGTGCATGGAAGACGGATCGATCCACCGTTTCCGCGCGCATAACGTGGTGCTGGCGACGGGCGGCTATGGCCGCTGCTACTTCTCCGCCACCTCGGCGCATACCTGCACCGGCGACGGCGGCGGCATGGCGTTGCGCGCCGGCATCGCGCTGCAGGACATGGAGTTCGTGCAGTTCCACCCGACCGGCATCTACGGCGCGGGCGTGCTCATCACCGAGGGCGCGCGCGGCGAGGGCGGCTACCTGACCAACTCCGAGGGCGAGCGCTTCATGGAGCGCTATGCCCCGTCCGCCAAGGACCTCGCCAGCCGCGACGTCGTGTCGCGCTCGATGGCGATGGAGATGCGCGAAGGCCGCGGCGTCGGCAAGGAAGGCGACCATATCCACCTGCACCTGGATCATATCGATCCCAAGGTGCTGCACGAGCGGCTGCCGGGCATCACCGAGACGGGCAAGATCTTTGCCGGTGTCGACCTGACGCGCCAGCCGCTGCCGGTGACGCCGACCGTCCATTATAACATGGGCGGCATCCCGACCAACTATCACGGCGAGGTCGTGCGCCTGCGGGACGGCAACCCGGACTCGATCGTCCCGGGCCTGTTCGCGGTGGGCGAGGCGGCGTGCGTATCGGTGCACGGCGCCAACCGTCTGGGCTCCAACTCGCTGATCGACCTCGTGGTGTTCGGCCGGGCGACGGGCCTGCGCATCAAGGACCAGTTGAAGCCGAACACGCCGCACAATCCGCTGCCCAAGGGCTCGGAGGAACTGTCGCTCGGCCGTCTCGACCATTTCCGCAACGCCGCCGGCGGCTCGCCGACCGCGGAGATCCGTTCGGAAATGCAAAAGACCATGCAGCGTCACTGCGCGGTGTTCCGTACCGACGAACTGCTGACCGAGGGTCGCGAGAAGATCCGCGGCACCTATAACCGGATGCAGGATGTCGGCATCAAGGATCGCTCGCTGATCTGGAACACCGACCTGATCGAGACGCTGGAGCTCGACAATCTGGTGTCGCAGGCGGTGGTGACCATGGAGTCGGCGCTGAACCGCAAGGAAAGCCGCGGCGCGCATGTGAACGAGGACTTCCCAGAGCGCGACGACGCGAACTGGATGAAGCACACGATCACCACGTTCAACGGCTGGGGCGGCAAGGGCGGTGCGACCGCGATCGATTATCGCCCGGTCCACGACTACACGCTGACCGACGATATCGACTATATCAAGCCGAAGAAGCGCGTTTACTGACCCTGCGCCATCTTCACGGGCTGCAAGCGCCCGCCTGGGAAACCGGGCGGGCGTTTTTGCATATCCAACGCCCGTGATCGCTGTTCCTGCGGGCGCACCCCGCGGTAAAAAGATGCATATCCCGGCCCCTCGCCGACCGGTTTATCATGCCCTGCGTGCCGGAATGGCAGTGGGGAGGAAATGCAATGGGGGCAGAGGCATTTAGGCTGGCGAATCGGGCGGTGGCGGTCACGCTCTGCCTTTTCGCGGCCGGTGGCACGTCGGCTTGGGCGATGCAGAACGGTCTGGCGACGATCCCCACCGCTTCGCCACAGCAGGTCGCCGAGGCGCTGGACGACTGCATCAAGGCGGATGGCGTCAGCGCAAAGCTGGAGGCGGCGGGGTGGGCGGCGGACAAGGCACTGCCGTCGGGCAACGGTATGACCACGTATCGCAAGGCGGGTAGTGGTGCGATGATGCCCCTGTTCGATCCGGCCGCCCAGATGCGCTGCTGGGTGATGTCCAAAACGGACCAGCCATCCGCGCGCTATGTCGAGGCGGTCACCGCGCTCCTCGGGCCTCCGAGCGGCGAGCCCTCCAAATCCTCGGGTCCTCAGGCGGGCGATCTGGAATATTCGCTCCAATGGAACGCGAAGGGGTTTGCCATCCCGATGGACGTTTTCAAAACGCCGGAACCCGGGCTGCGCATCGAAGTCTGGCGCAAGCCGGCCGATCCGCAGAAATAGCGGGCGGGGGAGAGCGTCAGACGCGCCGGGCGGTGGGGCGGGGGGCGAGCTGGTCGAGGGCTTCGGGGTTGGTGCGCGCCCAGGCGTAGAGCAGTTCGACCGGCTCGACGAAGCGGGTGCCGAGGGGGGTGAGGCGGTACTCGACCGCCGGCGGCACGACGCTTTCGACATGACGGGTCAACAGGCCGGTATCTTCCATCTCGCGCAGCGTCTGGGTCAGCATCTTCTTGGAAATGCCGGGCAGGCTGCGGTGGAGGACGCCGGTGCGGGCCGCGCCGGCGTGGCGGGCGTGGAGCACGTGGAGGATCATGCTGGTCCATTTGGTCGCGAACAGCGCCAGCACGCGGCGCGGGGCGCAGTCCTCCCGCCATTCCTCGTCGTTCGATCCGGGGCGCATGGGTGGTTACCTTTTGGTGACTAGGTTCCTGTTTGGTGCCGTCTAGAAGCTGCGACCGGCGACGCCTAGCTGTGATCTTTGAACGATCAAGGTGCGAAGATCATGGCGAAAACGGCGTTGGTGGTAGGGGCGAGCGGGATTGTCGGCGGTGCGGTGGCGGCATTGCTGGCAGAGCAGGGATGGACCGTGCACGGACTGGCACGCCGACCCGTGGCCCAGGACGGCGTCCGGCCCGTCGTCGCAGACCTGCACGATGCGGCGAACACGCGTGCGGCGCTGGCCGACATCGTGCCCGATGCGGTGTTCATCACCACCTGGGCGCGGCAGGACAGCGAGGCGGAGAATATCTGCGTCAATGCCGCGATGGTGCGCAACCTGCTGCATGGCCTGACGCCCGCCACCGGGCCGCGGCATGTCGCGCTGGTCACCGGGCTCAAGCACTATCTGGGGCCGTTCGAGGCTTACGGCAAAGGTACGTTGCCGCAAACGCCGTTCCGCGAGGAGCAGGGGCGGCTGGATGTCGAGAACTTCTATTATGCGCAGGAGGATGAACTGTTCGCCGCGGCGGCACGCGACGGCTTCACCTGGAGCGTGCACCGGCCGCACACGGTGATCGGCAAAGCGGTCGGCAATGCGATGAACATGGGGACGACGCTGGCGGTGCATGCCACGCTGTGCCGCGAAACCGGGCGGCCATTCGTCTTTCCGGGATCGGCCGCGCAGTGGCATGGGCTGACCGACATGACCGATGCGGGCCAGCTTGCCCGCCATCTGCTCTGGGCGGTGGAGACGCCCGCGGCACATGACGAGGCGTTCAACGTGGTCAATGGCGACGTCTTCCGCTGGGAATGGATGTGGGGCCGTATCGCCGCATGGTTCGGGATCAAGCCGGCGCCGTTCGACGGCGTCGTCCGGCCGCTGGAGACGCAGATGGCTGGCGATGCGCAGACGTGGCGGGAGATCGCGGTGCGGCACCAGCTGATCGAGCCGAACCTGTCGCGGCTGGCCTCGCCCTGGCATAGCGATGCCGACCTCGGTCGCCCGATCGAGGTGGTGACCGACATGTCGAAGAGCCGGCGGCTGGGCTTCACCGGCTATCAGCCGACGGATGATGCGTTCTTCGCCTTGTTCGACCGTTTGCGGGCGGATCGGTTGATCCCGTAGAGTTGCAATGGATTCTCATTAGCGCTACTCTTGGCCTTCAAGGAGAAGGCCATGCGTGTCGCAGCATCCGTCACAGTCGATCGTCTTGCCGCATCGCCAATTGCGGCGGAGACGATCGTGCGGGCGGTAGCGGTGTGGCGCGCGGCGCGCGCGGCGGATCGCCCGGTGTTGCCCCCGCTCCACGCATTGCTTGCACCGATCGGCCACGACATGCTGGCGCCGGTGATCGACAGCGTGCTGCGGCTGGGCGAGCAATGCCTGGACCGGACGCCGTGCCGCGACTGTCCCTTCGGCTCGCAGACCGATGTCGAACTGCTGATCGACCTGTTGCGTGATCCCCGGCGGGTGGCGACGCTGCCGCGCTGTGCGCAAGCGGCGCCGAAGGCCAAGGCGGTGTTTGCGGGTGCGCTTGCCTCGGCCGGTGTGATGATGGCGATGGCCTGACGCCCGCATT
This sequence comes from Sphingomonas sp. NY01, assembly GCF_038809135.1. Classification (NCBI taxonomy): domain Bacteria; kingdom Pseudomonadati; phylum Pseudomonadota; class Alphaproteobacteria; order Sphingomonadales; family Sphingomonadaceae; genus Sphingomonas; species Sphingomonas sp. NY01. The sequence continues at coordinate 691,914 of NZ_CP101722.1, forward strand.
GCAGAATTGGGCTAGCTGACCTATTCGTATATTATCTACGAAGGGGAGGCATAATGAAGACGCCGGGTGCGATGATCGCCATGCTGTTGGCCAGCCAAGCGGTGGCGCAGACCCCTGCCGATCCCGCCCATACATTGCCCGATTATGCCGCCGCCATGATCGGCAAGCCGCCGGCTGCGCTGAAGCTCGACCCCTTTTACACACGCTATCTCGATGCGCATGGCATTCCGATCGCGGCGTCGCACAAGGTGCCGTCTGTGGCGTTGCTATTCGCGCGTGACATCGTTGAAGACATGCTGACCGAACGGCCCGACCTGCGGCACTGGATGATCGCGCGTGGCCTGCGCATCGCGATCATGGCGACCGAAGAGGGCACGACCGATCTTCCCGAACAGCGCGATTGGAAGAAGCCGGAACGCGACGACCCTGCGCTGACCCGGTGCGAGCGCAAGCATTACGATGTGCGCATCGGGGCATTGACCGATGCGCAATATTGGAACGGTCGCGCGCGGGGGATGGGCGGTATGCTGACCTCCGGCGCGACGGAAAACCTGCTCGCGATCCCGGGCACGTCTTATTATGGCGAGAATATCTTCGTTCACGAATTCAGCCACGCCATCCTCAACGCGGTCGAGCAGGTGGACCCGCTGCTGTATCAGCGGGTGGAGCGGGCCTATGCCGCGGCGATGGCGGCGGGGTTGTGGAAGGGTGAATATGGATCGACCACGGTGCATGAATATTGGGCGGAGGGCACCCAATACTGGTTTAACTCCAACATGGTGGCGCGTTTCGGCGCGGTGACGGTATTGTCGGACGCGGACCTGCGCCGATATGATCCCGCGCTGTCGGACGTGCTGCGCGAAGTATATGGTGATCGCCACCGGCTGACCGCGGACCTGTTCTTCGAGCATCCTGCGCGCGTGCCGCCGGGGCCGGCGCCGGCCTTTACCGCCGAAGAGTGCTGATCGAGGCCGCTTCTTTCCGGTTGCCCGAGGTGCACGGCCGTGTTCATCGCGATGCCGATAAGCTGGTCCATCAAAGGCTTGCGCGCCATAGGTCTTTGGGTGCCCTCTCGCGTGTCCGATCGTACAGGTCCGATGCGCGCCTCCGACGTGGAACTGATGACCCTGATCGCTTGTTCGCTCGCGCCATGGACCAGCACCCGAATAACGCCGTGAACTATCCGGCTCTCGCCGTCCCGCAGATCCAACTGCACGGACCCGTCGACGACGCGATGTACGCGACGTTCAAGCAGCAACTCGCCGCCGCCTCGGCCGGCGAGGGGCCGCTGGTCGTGTCGATCACCACGCTGGGCGGCGACCCGGAAATGGCGCGGGCGATGGGCGACTCGATCCGCCTGCTGCGCGACTATACCGGGCGCGAGACGCTGTTCCTGGGCAAGGTAGCGGTGTATTCGGCGGGCGCGACGTTCATGTCCGCCTTCCCGGTGGACAAGCGCTTCCTGACCCGCAACACCCGGCTTATGCTGCACGAGCGGCAGATGAACGCCGCGGTCGACCTGAAGGGGCCGCTGACCACGCTGCCCGCGGTGTTGAAGGCCAAGCTCCACGAGATCGAGCATTCGATCATGATCCAGGAAGAGGGCTTCCGCGCGATCGTCGCCGGATCGCGGGTGGATTTCGAGACGATCCGCGAAAAGGCGGTGGCGAACTGGTATATCGATGCCGAGGAAGCACGTGACCTGGGCCTGGTGCTCGACGTGATCTGACGACCGGGCGGGCGTCTGCGGTTTCCGGGCGCTCGCCAGCCGCGATCGGCATATTTTTCGCTGTCAAGACATTTGCGGCCTGCGCGCCGGTCATGTATCGGGCAGGCACGATCCTTGCCGGCGATCTGGTCGGCCCATCAGCGGACATCGAACCCATGGCTGAATTTGCCCTGCCCAAGAACAGCGTCATCAAGAAGGGCGAAACGCACAAGGCGACCACCACCGGCCGCATCAAGAAGTTCAAGGTCTATCGCTACGACCCCGATTCGGGGCAGAACCCGCGGTACGACACGTTCGAGATCGATCTGGACGAGTGCGGCCCGATGGTGCTGGACGCGCTCATCAAGATGAAGGGCGAGCAGGATTCGTCGCTGACCTTCCGCCGTTCGTGCCGCGAGGGCATTTGCGGTTCGTGCGCGATGAACATCGACGGGCGTAACGGCCTGGCATGCACCACCGCGATCGAGGATGTGAAGGGCGAGGTGCGCATCACCCCGCTGCCGCACATGGACGTGGTCAAGGACCTGGTGCCGGACTTCACGCACTTCTATGCGCAATACGCCTCGATCCAGCCCTGGCTGCAAACCGTGACGCCGGAGCCTGCGGGCAAGGAGCGGCTGCAGTCGCCCGCCGACCGCGCGAAGCTCGATGGTCTGTACGAGTGCATCCTGTGCGCCTGCTGCTCGACCTCCTGCCCGAGCTATTGGTGGAATTCGGACAAGTTCCTGGGGCCGGCGATCCTGCTTCAGGCCTATCGCTGGCTGGCGGACAGCCGTGACGAAATGAACGGCGAGCGTCTCGACGAGCTGGAGGACCCGTTCCGCCTGTATCGTTGCCACACGATCATGAACTGCGCGAACGTCTGCCCCAAGGGTCTGAACCCCGCCAAGGCGATTGCCGAGATCAAGAAGATGGAAGCCGAGCGGATCGTCTGATCCGCCTGCGATGACCCCTCTGCTGAAGAGGGTGGGGTGGGCCATGTCCGCCGGCGCGGCATTTGCGGGACTGCCCCACCCCGGACCCCTCCCCTGACGGGGAGGGGAGAAGAAGCGACCGTTTCCCCATGCCTGACGTACTTTCCGCCTATCAAGCCCTGGTCGGCGCGGGCGAGCTTCGCCCCGATCCCGAACAGGCCGCTGCCGCCGCCAGGCTGGATGCCCTGGCAATCCAATTGGAAAGGCCGCCGCGCGGAGGCTTCTTTGCGCGGCTGACCGGTCGTGGCGGGCAGGCCCCGCGCGGCGTCTATATGTGGGGCGGCGTCGGGCGCGGCAAATCGATGCTGATGGACCTGTTCTTCGACCATGTCGCGGTCGAGCGGAAACGACGGGTGCATTTCGCCGAGTTCATGCTGGAAGTGCATGGGCGCATTGGCCGGGAGCGGGCCAAGCAGGTCGGCGAGCCGATCGCGCCGGTTGCCGCAGCCCTGGCCGAGGAAACGCGGCTGCTGGCGTTCGACGAGATGATGGTGACGAACAGCCCGGACGCGATGATCCTGTCGCGCCTGTTCACTGCACTGATCGAGGCGGGGGTGACGGTGGTCACCACCTCCAACCGTCCGCCGGCCGACCTCTACAAGAATGGCCTGAACCGCGAGCATTTCCTTCCCTTCATCGCGCTGATCGAAGGGCGGATGGACGTGATCGCGCTGAACGGTCCGACCGATTACCGGCGCGACCGGCTGGGGCAGGTGGATACCTGGCTGGTGCCGAACGGGGCGGAGGCGACCGCGCAACTGTCCGCCGCCTTTTTCCGGCTGACCGACTATCCGGTGGAGGATGCCGCCCACGTACCCTCCGAAGAGCTGCCCGTGCAGGGCAACCGGACGCTCAGGGTGCCCAAGGCCCTGAAGGGCGTGGCGGTGTTCTCGTTCAAGCGGCTGTGCGGCGAGGCGCGGGGCGCGGCGGACTATCTGGCGATCGCGCGGCGTTTTCATACGGTGATTTTGGTCGGCATCCCGAAGCTGGGGCCGGAGAATCGCAACGAGGCGGCGCGCTTCGTGGCGCTGATCGACGCGCTGTACGAACACAAGGTGAAGCTGCTTGCCGCAGCGGATGCGCAGCCCGCCGATCTTTACGAAACCGGGGATGGACGCTTCGAGTTCGAGCGTACGATCAGCCGGTTGGAGGAAATGCGGTCGGAGGAGTATCTGGCCAAGGGTCACGGCGCAGACGAGGAGACGCGGTAGCGAGCCTGCCGCGCACCTGCTCGGACCAGGCAGTCAGGGAGCCTGTTGAAACCAGTAGCGCTGCCGCCTCTGGCGCCCTATTGCTCTTGCGAACCACTTGCAATTAAAATGCGAAACCGCGTGCTTTAGCGGTTGCGGCATGCCGGCAATCGGCGTAGTCCGCATGACCAATCACGCACGTCCATCACGGAGAAGGATTGGAATGGCCCGCAAGAAGATCGCGCTGATCGGCGCCGGCAATATCGGCGGCACGCTCGCGCACCTCGCAGCCCTCAAGGGTCTCGGTGACATCGTGCTGTTCGACGTGGTCGAAGGCGTTCCCCAGGGCAAGGCGCTGGACCTGTCCCAGTGCGGCCCGGTCGAGGGCTTCGACGCGAACATCAAGGGTTCGAACGATTATGCGGACATCGCGGGGGCCGATGTCATCATCGTCACCGCCGGTGTCGCCCGCAAGCCCGGCATGAGCCGTGACGATCTGCTCGGCATCAACCTGAAGGTGATGAAGGCGGTCGGCGAGGGGATCGCCGCGAATGCGCCCGATGCGTTCGTGATCTGCATCACCAATCCGCTCGACGCGATGGTGTGGGCGCTGCGCGAATTCTCCGGCCTGCCGCACAACAAGGTCGTGGGCATGGCGGGCGTGCTCGACTCGGCACGCTTCAGCCACTTCCTCGCCGACGAGTTCGGCGTGTCGGTGAAGGACGTGAACACCTTCGTGCTGGGCGGGCACGGCGACACCATGGTGCCCGTGCTGGAATATTCGACGGTCAGCGGCATCCCGGTCAGCGACCTGATCGAGATGGGCTTCTCCACCAAGGAGAAGGTCGACGAGATCATCAAGCGCACCCGTGGCGGCGGCGGCGAGATCGTCGCGCTGCTGAAGACCGGTTCGGCCTATTACGCGCCCGCCACCAGCGGCATCGCGATGGCGGAAGCCTATCTGTACGACCAGAAGCGCATCCTGCCGGCCGCCGCGCACCTGACCGGCCAGTACGGCATCGACGACCTATATGTCGGCGTGCCGGTGGTGATCGGCGCGAACGGCGTCGAGAAGGTGGTCGAGGTCAAGCTGTCGGACGAGGCGAAGGGCAATCTTCAGGTCTCGGTCGATGCGGTCAAGGAACTGCTGGTCGCGTGCAAGGGCATCGACGGCACGCTGGCCTGATTTCAACGCCCGCGCGCGGATGGTCGACGCGCGGGCATCTTTAGCCCCTTGAACAAGGGGGCAACGTCCAACGGGAGCCCCCATGAGCATCCTCGTCAACAAGAATACCAAGGTCATCACCCAGGGCATGACGGGTGAAACCGGCACGTTCCACACGCAGCAGGCGCTCGCCTACGGCACGCAGATGGTCGGCGGCGTCACGCCGGGCAAGGGCGGCACGACGCACCTCGACCTGCCGGTGTTCAACACAGTCGCCGAAGCCAAGTCGAAGACCGGTGCCGATGCCAGCGTGATCTACGTACCGCCGCCCTTCGCCGCGGACTCGATCCTGGAAGCGATCGACGCCGAGATCCCGCTGATCGTGACGATCACCGAAGGCATTCCGGTGCTGGACATGGTGCGCGTGAAGCGCGCGCTTTCGGGTTCGAAGTCGCGCCTGATCGGCCCGAACTGCCCCGGCGTGCTGACGCCGGGCGAGTGCAAGATCGGCATCATGCCCGGTTCGATCTTCAAGCAGGGTTCGGTCGGCGTCGTGTCGCGCTCCGGCACGCTGACCTATGAGGCGGTGTTCCAGACGTCGAATGCAGGCCTGGGCCAGACGACCGCGGTCGGCATCGGCGGCGATCCCGTCAACGGCACGAACTTCATCGACGTGCTGGAACTGTTCCTCGCCGACGAGGCGACGCAGTCGATCATCATGATCGGCGAGATCGGCGGCGATGCCGAGGAGCAGGCGGCGCAGTTCCTGAAGGACGAGGCCAAGCGCGGTCGGAGCAAGCCGATGGCCGGCTTCATCGCGGGTCGCACCGCCCCTCCGGGCCGTCGCATGGGCCATGCCGGCGCGATCGTGTCGGGCGGCAAGGGCGATGCCGAGAGCAAGATCGCGGCGATGGAAGAGGCCGGGATCAAGGTCGCGGCCAGCCCCTCGGAACTCGGCTCGACGCTGCTGTCGGTGCTGAACAAGTAAGGTGATCGCCTCCCCCGCCGGGGAGGCGGCCCTAAGGGCGCGGGTGTCGCGGAACCTGTCGCCCTCATCACCCCCTCGCGATCGGGAGGGGCAGAAGGACAATGACGATGGGCTACGAAGGTCAGGATTTCAGCGACATCGCCACCGGCGTCAGCCCGGCGTTCATTGAGGCGCTTTATGCCAAGTACCAGGCCGACCAGTCGTCGGTCGACGGCGGCTGGCGCAGCTTTTTCGAAGGGCTGGAGCAGGGTGTCGGGGCTCCGAGCTGGACCAACAAGCGGTGGCCGCTGACCACCACCGACGACCTGACCGCAGGGCTCGATCCCACGCAGATGGAGCCCGCGCCCAAGCCCGCGCGCGGCGGCAAGGCCGCGCCGGCCGCACCGGCGGCGGCGGCGCCCTCCACCGACGACATCGTCAAGGCGGCCGGTGACGCGATCCGCGCGCAGCTGCTGATCCGCACCTACCGGGTGCGCGGCCACCTGGCCGCCAACCTCGATCCGCTGGGCCTCGCCAAGCGCGAGATGCCCGAGGATCTGAAGACCGAATATTACGGCTTCACCGACGCCGACCTCGACCGCAAGATCTATCTGGGCGGCACGATGGGCTTCGAATGGGCAACCGTTCGCGAACTGGTCGACACGCTGCGCAAGAACTACTGCGGCAATGTCGGCCTGGAATATATGCACATCGTCGATGTCGAGGAGCGCCGCTTCCTGCAGGAGCGGATGGAAGGCCAGAACAAGGCGATCGAATTCACCACCGACGGCAAGAAGGCCATCCTGAACAAGGTGGTCGAGGCCGAACAGTGGGAAAAGTTCCTCGGCAAGAAATATGTCGGCACCAAGCGCTTCGGCCTGGATGGCGGCGAGAGCATGATCCCCGCGCTGGAATCGGTCATCAAATATGGTGGCCAGTACGGCGTGCGCGAGATCGTGTTCGGCATGGCGCATCGCGGCCGCCTGAACGTGCTGGCCAATGTGATGGGCAAGCCGCTGCGCGTGATCTTCCACGAGTTCGCCGGCGGCTCGGCCAACCCCGATGACATCGGCGGTTCGGGCGACGTGAAGTATCACCTGGGCACCTCCACCGACCGCGAGTTCGACGGGCACAAGGTGCACATGTCGCTGGTCGCCAACCCGTCGCACCTGGAAGCGGTGAACCCGGTCGTGCTGGGCAAGACCCGCGCGATCCAGACGATCGCCAGCGACCTGAAGGATCACAGCGCCTCGCTGCCCGTGCTGATCCACGGCGACGCGGCGTTCGCGGGGCAGGGAATCGTCTGGGAATGCCTCGGCTTCTCCGGCATCCGGGGCTACAACACCGGCGGCTGCGTCCACTTCATCATCAACAACCAGGTGGGCTTCACCACCAGCCCGCAGTTCGCGCGTTCCTCGCCCTATCCGTCGGACGTGGCGAAGGGGGTTCAGGCGCCCGTCTTCCACGTGAACGGCGACGATCCCGAGGCGGTGACCTTTGCCACCAAGATGGCGATGGAATTCCGCCAGAAGTTCCACCGCGACATCGTGATCGACATGTGGTGCTATCGCCGCTTCGGTCACAACGAGGGCGACGAGCCGGGCTTCACCCAGCCGCTGATGTACAAGGAAATCCGCCAGCATCCGGGCGTCAGCGACATCTACGCCAAGCGCCTGATCGGCGAGGGCGTGATCGACCAGGCGTGGCTGGACGAGAACGTCAAGCAGTATACGACGCTGCTCGAAGGCGAGTTCGAGGCGGGTGCGGCATACAAGCCCAACAAGGCGGACTGGTTCGCCGGGCGCTGGTCCGGCCTGTCGGCGCCGCGCGAGGGTGACCAGGGTCGCCGCAACGTCGAGACGGGGCTGGACAAGAAGTTGTTCGACGCGATCGGCCGCACGCTGACCACGGTTCCCGACAGCATCCAGATCCACAAGACGCTGGCCCGCGTGCTGGATGCCAAGCGGCAGATGTTCAGCACGGGCGAGAATTTCGACTGGGCGACGGGCGAGGCGCTGGCCTTCGGCTCGTTGCTGTCGGAAGGCTATGGCGTACGCCTGTCGGGGCAGGATTCGGGTCGCGGTACCTTCTCGCAGCGCCACGCGGTATGGGTCGACCAGACCGACGAGCACAAATATGTGCCGCTCCAGACGGTGGAGCATGGCCGGTTCGAGGTGCTCGACTCGCCGCTATCCGAATATGGCGTTCTCGGCTTCGAATATGGCTATGCGCTGGCCGATCCGAAGACGCTGGTGCTGTGGGAGGCGCAGTTCGGCGACTTCGTCAACGGCGCGCAGATCATGATCGACCAGTTCATCACCTCCGGCGAGGCCAAGTGGCTGCGTGCCAACGGCCTGGTGATGCTGCTGCCCCACGGTTACGAGGGACAGGGTCCGGAGCATAGCTCGGCACGGCCCGAGCGGTTCCTGCAGGCATGCGCGGGCGACAACATCCAGGTCGCGAACGTGACCACGCCGGCCAACTACTTCCACCTGCTGCGCCGCCAGATGCATCGCAACTTCCGCAAGCCGCTGGTGCTCTTCACGCCCAAGTCGCTGCTGCGCCACAAGCTGGCGGTGTCGAAGGCGGAGGACTTCCAGTCCGACAGCCATTTCCGGCGTATCCTGTCCGACCCCAATGGCGCCGCCGACGAGGCGACGACGCGGCTGGTGCTGTGCACCGGCAAGGTGGCGTACGACCTGTTGGAGGCGCGCGATGCGGCGGGCGACGAGACCACGCAGATCGTACGTGTCGAGCAGCTTTATCCCTTCCCCGGCGACGCGCTGGCGGAACGGGTGAAGCGCATGCCGAACCTGCAGGACGTGGTGTGGGCGCAGGAAGAGCCGAAGAACAACGGCTACTGGTTCTTCGTCGAGCCGCTGATCGAGGAGTCGCTGGCGGCAGCCGGATCGTCGGTGAAGCGGGCACGTTATGCCGGCCGTACCGCGGCCGCATCGCCCGCCACGGGCCTGATGAAGCGGCACACCGCCGAGCAGGGGGCACTGGTCGCCGATGCGCTGGGCCACAATGTGCGCGACGAGATCCGTCGCACGCGCGGCGAGGAGGGCACCACCGCCTCGCGCCCCACGCAGGGACCGTCGAGCTGATCGCCGCCCGGTCGGGCAAGCAGATGAACCGCGCAGCACCTGACCGGGGATCGTTGCGCAACTGGGCCCCCGGCCGCGCCGGGGCAGAAGGATAGAAACAATGGCGACTGAAGTTCTGGTGCCGACGCTCGGCGAATCGATCACCGAAGCGACCCTGGGTGAATGGCTAAAGCAGCCCGGCGATGCGGTCGCCGTCGACGAGCCGATCGCGAGCCTGGAGACCGACAAGGTATCGGTCGAGGTGCCCTCGCCGGTGGCGGGCGTGATGGGCGACCATGCGGTGAAGGTCGGCGACACGGTGCAGGTCGGTGCGCTGATCGCCACCGTCGATGCCGGTGGTTCGGCCCCTGCGAAGACGGAGGCCAAGGAGCCTGCGGTGACCGCTACCCCGGCATCGGCGCCTGCGCCGAGCGCATCGGCCGATAGCGAGCCCGCGGGCGACTCTCCTGCCGCGCTGTCGCCGTCGGTCCGCCGCGCGATCCTGGAGCATGGTCTCGACCCCTCGACCATCAAGGGTACCGGCAAGGACGGCCGCATCACCAAGGAAGACGTGGCTGCCGCTGCGCAGAACAAGCCGCAGGCCGCTGCCGCTCCGGCCGCTGCCGCACCGCAGGCGTCGGCTGCAACGGGTGAGCGCAAGGAAGAGCGCGTCAAGATGACCCGCCTCCGCCAGACGATCGCCAAGCGCCTGAAGGAAGCGCAGAACAGCGCTGCGATGCTGACGACGTTCAACGACGTCGACATGACCGCGGTGATCGAGGCGCGCGCCAAGTACAAGGATCTGTTCGAGAAGAAGCACGGCGTGCGCCTGGGCTTCATGGGCTTCTTCGTGAAGGCCGCCACGATGGCGCTGAAGGACATCCCGGCCGTCAACGCCTCGATCGAGGGCGACGAGATCGTGTATCACGATTATGCGGACATCTCGGTTGCGGTGTCGGCCCCGAACGGCCTGGTCGTGCCGGTGATCCGCGACGCGCAGAACCTGACGGTCGCGGGCATCGAGAAGACGATCGGCGACTTCGGCAAGCGCGCCAAGGACGGCACGCTGAAGATGGACGAGATGAAGGGCGGTACCTTCACCATCTCGAACGGCGGCGTGTTCGGCTCGCTGATGTCGACCCCGATCATCAACCCGCCGCAGTCGGCGGTGCTGGGCCTCCACCGTATCGAGGAGCGTCCCGTGGTGCGGGACGGCCAGGTCGTGGTGCGCCCGATGATGTATCTCGCGCTCAGCTACGACCACCGCCTGATCGACGGTCGCGAGGCGGTGACCTTCCTGGTGGCGCTGAAGAACGCGATCGAGGACCCGACGCGCGTCCTGATCGACCTGTAAGAACGACCCTTGCCGGGCCCTCGTTTCGGCGAGGGTCCGTTCACATATCGACCGCAGCGGGACGGATCCCGTAAGGCTGGACCCCGAAGGCCGGGGAACGGGAGAGACAAATGGCTGAGTACGACTATGACGTCCTGGTGATCGGCGCGGGCCCCGGCGGCTATGTCGCGGCGATCCGCGCGGCGCAGTTGGGCCTGAAGACCGCATGTGCCGAATCGCGCGAGACGCTGGGCGGCACCTGCCTCAATGTCGGCTGTATCCCGTCCAAGGCGTTGCTCCATGCCTCCGAACTGTTCGAGGAAGCGAGCCACGGGGCGTTTGCGAAGTTCGGGATCGAGGTGGAGGGCGCGAAGCTGAACCTCGAGCAGATGCATGCGGAGAAGAAGAAGGCGGTCGGTGAGCTGACCGGTGGTATCGAGTACCTGTTCAAGAAGAACAAGGTCACCTGGCTGAAGGGCAAGGCGAGCTTCACCGACGCCAGCACCGTAACCGTCGGCGAGCAAACGGTTACCGCGCGCGACATCGTGATCGCGACGGGCTCGTCGGTTACCCCGCTGCCCGGCGTCGAGATCGACCAGAAGGTGGTGGTGGATTCCACCGGCGCGCTGGCACTGCCCAAGGTGCCCGAGCATCTGGTGGTGATCGGCGGTGGCGTGATCGGGCTGGAACTGGGCTCGGTCTGGCGTCGCCTGGGCGCCAAGGTGACTGTGGTCGAATATCTCGACCAGATCCTGCCCGGCTTCGACGGCGAAGTCCGCAAGGAATCGGCCAAGCTGTTCAAGAAGCAGGGCTTCGAGTTGAAGACCGGCACCAAGGTGACCGGCGTCACGGTCGAGGGCGAAACGGCGACCGTGACGCTGGAGCCGGCGAATGGCGGTGCGGCGGAAACGCTGACCGCGGATGCGGTGCTGGTCGCGATCGGCCGCAAGCCGAACACCGACGGCCTGAACCTCGACGCGGCGGGCGTGAAGCTCAACAACCGTGGCCAGGTCGAGATCGATCATGACTTCGCGACCAATGTCGACGGCGTCTGGGCGATCGGCGACGTCGCGCCGGGCCTGATGCTGGCGCACAAGGCCGAGGACGAGGGCGTCGCGGTGGCCGAGAACATTGCCGGCCAGACCGGCATTGTGAACCACGACGTGATTCCGAGTGTGGTCTATACGATGCCCGAGATTGCGGGCGTTGGGCTGTCGGAGGAAGCCGCAAAGGAGAAGGGCGAGGTAAAGGTCGGCAAGTTCCCCTTCATGGCGAACAGCCGCGCCAAGACGAACCGCGACACGGATGGCTTCGTGAAGGTCATTGCCGACGCCAAGACGGACCGGGTGCTGGGCGTGTGGATCGTCTCCAGCCTGGCGGGGACGATGATCGCGCAGGCGGCGCAGGCGATGGAGTTCGGTGCGACGTCGGAAGACATCGCCTATACCTGCCATGCCCATCCGACGCATTCGGAAGCCTTGAAGGAAGCCGCGATGGCGGTGCGGGGCAAGCCGATCCACGTCTGATCGGCACCACGATCCGGAACCGGCAAGGGGCCGCGGGAGAGCGATCTCCCGCGGCCCTTTTCGTGGGCGGTCAGTGCGGGACGGCGCCGGTTTCCACACCCGTCTTGTCGTGCAGCGCATAGCGGTCGATCAGGTCGGCACTGGCGGCATTGTAGCCGATCACCTCGACCGTCCGGCCGCCACCGCGCAGGCGGGTGACGATCTTGTCGAGTGCGCCGACACCGGAAATGTCCCAGAAGTGCGCGGCGGAGACGTCGATCACCACGGCGGTCGCAGGCTCGTCGGTGCGGAAGGCGCGGGTGAAGCGATCGACCGAGGCGAAGAAGATCTGGCCCGACACGCGGTAGGTAGCGCGGTCGCCCTGCACGTCGCGGATGACCGCGAACATGCGCTGGACCTTGCCGGCGAAGAAGACGCCGGAGAGCAGCACGCCGACGAGCACGCCCTGTGCCAGGTTGTGGGTCGCGACGACGACGATGACAGTCGCGACCATGACGACGCTGGAGGTCCAGGGGTGGTGGCGGATGTTGGTGATCGAGTTCCAGCTGAAGGTGCCGATCGCGACCATGATCATCACCGCGACCAGCGCCGGCATCGGGATGCGCCCGACCCAGGGGCCGAGGACGGCAAGCATGAAGAGCAGCACCGCACCCGCCGCGAAGGTCGATAGCCGGGTGCGGCCGCCCGAGGTGACGTTGATGACCGTCTGGCCGATCACCGCGCAGCCACCCATGCCGCCGGCCAGCGCCGAGGCGATGTTGGCGCCGCCCTGACCCATGCATTCGCGGCGCTTGTTGCTGTCGGTCTCGGTCATGTCGTCGACGATCTGCGCGGTCAGCAGCGCCTCCAGCAGGCCGACCGCCGCCATGGTGAGCGAGAAGGGCAGGATGATGCGTAGCGTCTCCAGCGTGAGCGGCACCCGGGGCAGGGTGAAGCTCGGCAGGCCGTGCGGGATGTTGCCCATGTCGCCGACCGTGCGCACCGGCAGGCCCAGCGCGATGCTGACCGCGGCGAGCGACAGGACGGTCACCAGCGGGGCGGGCACCGCCTTCGTCACGCGTGGAAAGAGGTAGACGATGAAGAGGCCGGCGGCGACCATCGCATAGCTGTGCCACGTCACGCCGACGAGTTGCGGCAACTGACCCATGAAGACCAGAATGGCGAGCGCGTTGACGAAGCCGGTGATGACCGAGCGGGAGACGAACTGCATCAGAAGGTCGAGCCGGGCCAGCCCCGCGACGATCTGGATGAGGCCCATCAGGATCGTCGCGGCGAAGAGGTAGTCGACGCCGTGATCGCGGACGAGCGGCGTCACCACCACGGCCACCGCCGCGGTCGAGGCCGAGATCATGCCGGGACGCCCACCGAGCAGCGAGATGACGATGGCGATCGCCACCGAGGCATAAAGGCCGACGCTGGGATCGACACCGGCGATGATCGAAAAGCCGATCGCCTCCGGGATCAGGGCGAGCGCGACGACGACGCCGGCAAGGACGTCGCGGCCGGCCTGCGGCGCGCCGACGAACCATTCGGCGCGGGTGCGGGAAAGAAAATCGGTCATGAGGAAATCTGCAACGGGGCCCATGGCGCCGGATACGGGCGCGACGGATAGGGCATGGGCAGGTTGTCCGGCGGATCGGCGGCCGGAAGAGCCACCCGGAGTCTCACCGGGTCCTTGCGATTGATCGCGCCCTTAGCGGAGGTGATGGGGGCGGGGCAAGCCGCGCTATGCCGCCGCCCTGTTTCATGGCCCTGTTTCGCGGCCCTATTTCGCCGCCTTGCGCAGCGCGAGGCGGACCAGCGCGTCGAGCGTCGCGGTTTCGCCCAGATCCTCCTCCGCGGCCGCGACCGCGGCACTCGCCTCGGCGGGGCGGAAGCCGAGGTTGAGCAGCGCGGACACCGCATCGGCGCCGGCGCCGACCGGGATCACCTGCGACGCGGCGGCGGGGCCAAGGATGATGCCGCCGGTCTTGTCCTTCAATTCCATCACGATGCGCTGCGCAAGTTTCGGCCCGACGCCGTTGGCGCGCGCGATCATCGCCTTGTCGCCGCTGGCGACAGCGCGGGCGATCTCGGACGGGTCGAGCGCGGACAGGATGGCGAGTGCGACGCGCGCGCCCACGCCCTGCACGCCGGTCAGCAGCCGGAACCAGTCCCGCTCGGCCGAGGAGGAGAAGCCGACGAGCCGGATCGAATCCTCCGACACCAGCATTTCGGTGTGCAGCATCGCGGCCTCGCCCACCGGGCCGATCGCCGCCAGCGTGCGCGCCGAGGCGCCGACCAGATAGCCGACGCCGCCGACATCGATCACCGCATGGTCGGTGCCGGTTGCGTCCAATCGTCCCTTGAGATGCGCGATCATGGGAGTGATCGCTAGAACAAACCCGGCACGCTGTCACGGGGGCGATGCGCTCCCTGTGGTCGGGGAAGGGTTCATGCGAAGACGCGAAGAGGGGGGGGATTCACGCGGAGGTGCGGAGGCGCGGAGAAGAAGAGGGTTTGCGCGAAGGCGCAGGGATCGTTTTTCGAGCCGGAGGCTCATCCTGCATCACCGATCGGGCGTGTCTTCCGATCGACAGCGGGTGTTTCGGTCGCGCCGCACGCAACCCCTCCGCGCCTCCGCGCCTCCGCGTGAAACATCGTCTTCGCGGCTTCGCGGCTTCCTTTTGTTTGGGGGCATCGCTTGGCGGTGGCCTGGGAGGGTTCACGCGAAGACGCGAAGACGCGAAGAAGGAAGGGGTTCACGCGGAGGCGCGGAGGCGCGGAGAAGAAGAAGGTTTTGCGAAGGCGCAGGGATCATTTTCGAGCCGGAGGCTCATTTTTCACCGGTTGGGCATGTCTTCCGATCGACAGCAGGTGTTTCGGTCGCGCCGCATGCAACCTCTCCGCGCCTCCGCGTGAAGAATCCTCTTCGCGGCTTCGCGTGAACGAACATTTCGCGGCTTCCCGGAAGGTTACGCGGAAATGCCTGTTCGTCGCATTTGCGCGCGGGCGCTGGCGAGGTGGTGGGCGTGGGTTATCGCCACCGCCAGCGCGTCGGCGGCGTCGGGGCCGGTCAGTTTTACGCCGGGCAGCAGATGGCCGACCATCGCCTGGATCTGCTTCTTGTCCGCGCCGCCGGTGCCGACCACCGCCTTCTTGACGATGCTGGGGTGATATTCGCCGACGATCAGCCCGGCCTGGGCCGCGGACAGCAGGACGATGCCGCGCGCCTGACCCAGTTTCAGCGTAGACTGCGCGTTGGAATTGCCCAGCACCTCCTCCACTGCCGCGCCGTCCGGGCGTTCCACCCGGATCATTTCGGCCAGCGCGGCGTGGAGATAGGTCAGGCGGCGGGGCAGGGGCATGGACGGCTCGGTCTTGATCTGGCCGTTGCCGACATGGCGCAGCCGATTGCCCTCCGCCGCGATGACACCCCAGCCGGTGGTGCCGAGACCGGGATCGAGACCGAGCAGGATCATGCCGGCTGGATCAACCCAGCTTCTCCATGACCTCGTCCGAGACTTCGTAATTGCCCCAGACGGTCTGCACGTCGTCGTCGTCGTCGAGCGCGTCGATCAGCTTGAACAAAGTCGCGGCATCGCCTTCCTCGACCGACACCATCGTCTGCGGCCGCCAGGCGAGCTTGGCGCCCTCGGCCTCGCCCAGCACCGGCTCCAGCGCCTTGCTGACTTCGTGCAGCGCGCCCTGTTCGGTCCAGATCTCGTGGCCGTCCTCGGTAGATGTCACGTCCTCGGCGCCCGCTTCCAGGGCCGCCTCGAACACCTTTTCAGCGTCGCCGGCGCTGGCCGGATAGGTGATGAGGCCGACCCGGTCGAAGCCGTGGCTGACCGAGCCTGCGGTGCCCAAATTGCCGCCATTCTTCGACACCGCGGTGCGCACGTTGGTGGCGGTGCGGTTGCGATTGTCGGTCAGCGCCTCGATGATGAGCGACACGCCGCCGGGGCCGAAACCCTCGTAGCGGATTTCCTCGTAATTTTCCGTATCGCCCTTCGATGCCTTGTCGATCGCGCGCTGGATATTGTCCTTGGGCATCGACTGCGCCTTGGCTGCGTTGACCGCGGCGCGCAGGCGCGGGTTCATGTCGGGATCGGGCAGGCCCATCTTGGCCGCCACGGTGATCTCGCGGGAAAGCTTGGAGAACATGCCCGAGCGCTTTTTGTCCTGCGCGCCCTTGCGGTGCATGATGTTCTTGAATTTGCTGTGGCCTGCCATCGGTGCCTCATTGAGTGATGCAGCGCACTTAGCGGGCCGGGGACGGTTTTGCCACCTGCGCGAAATACAAGTCTTGTTTGGGGCCGTGCCCATGCGGCATGGCCCGCGGCCATGACGGTACGCGTGGACATGGGAACGGACGAACGCGGTGCGTCCGTCCCGATCGATCTGGAAGAATTGCTGGCGACCCGCCTGCTGGTGCAGGGCAATTCGGGTTCGGGCAAGTCGCATCTGCTGCGCCGCCTGCTCGAAAAATCGGCGGGGCAGGTGCAACAGGTGGTGATCGATCCGGAAGGGGATTTCGTCACCCTGTCCAAGGCCTATGGCCATGTCGTGATCGAAGCGGGCGATTATGCCGAGCGCGAGGTGGCGAAGTTCGGCAGCCGTATCCGCGAGCACCGTGCCTCCGTCGTGCTCAGCCTGGAGGGGCTGGAGATCGAGGGGCAGATGCGCTGCGCCGCCGCCTTCCTGAACGCGCTGTTCGATGCACCGCGCGAGCATTGGTATCCCGCACTCGTCGTGGTGGACGAGGCGCAGTTGTTTGCGCCCACCACCGGCGGCGAGGTGACGGAGGAGGTGCGCCGGGCCTCGCTGTCGGCGATGACCAACCTCATGTGCCGCGGGCGCAAGCGCGGCCTGGCCGGCGTGATTGCGACGCAGCGATTGGCGAAACTGGCCAAGAACGTCGCGGCCGAGGCGTCCAACTTCCTGATGGGACGCACCTTCCTCGACATCGACATGGCGCGCGCGGCCGACCTGCTGGGCATGGAGCGGCGGCAGGCGGATGCGATTCGCGATCTGGCGCGCGGCACCTTCCTGGCGCTGGGCCCGGCGGTATCGCGGCGGCCGATCACGGTGAAGATCGGTGCGGTGGAAACCTCGGCCCGTTCGGGCAGCCCCAAGCTGACGCCCCTGCCCGATGCGCCGCCACCCGATTTGCAGGACCTGTTGTTCGCCCCCGTGGAGGAGGCGCCGCAACTGCCGATGACCTTTGATCCGCGTCCGCGGCGGGTGCCGGCCGACGAGTTGATGGCAGATCTGGGCCGTCCGCCCTTGCCCACCACGGCCGCACCGGCGGTGCCCGACATGAGCGGCGAGGAGGTGGAGGCGATCTATGCTGCGGTGCTGCGCGCGATTGTCGAGGATGCCGAATCGACTTTCCGTCCGGCGTCCGTGCTGTTCCAGGATTTTCAGGTGCGGTGCCGCATGGCGGGACTGGCGCGCCCGCCGCTGGATTTGAACGGTTTCGCGCGGCGCCTGTCCTGCGCGCGCGCCGGCATCTTCGATGTGAGCGATCCCGACTGGCAGGATGCGCTGGCGCTGGCGAGTGCGCTGCCCGACGATATGCTGGGCGCCTTCCTGCTGGTGGCGCGCGCGGCGCGGGCGGGGGAGCCATGTCCGCCCGATACGCAGATCGCGCAGACCTATGGCACCAGTTCGCTGGGGCGGGTGCGGCGCCTGATCGGCTATATCGAGAGCCGCGACCTGTTCGTGTGCCGTACCGACCTGACCGGCAAGCGGTCGATCACGATCCCGCGGCTGGGGTGGACGACGCAGGCTGCCGAGGCGGCTTGAATCGGGGGCGTGACGAGCAGCGTTGCACTGCTTGGCGGCCCCTCACCTTCCCACTGCCTTTGGCAGTGGGCCCCTCCAGCATCAGGTCGGTCATGCCCCCGGCATGACCTGAACAGCGCGGGGCGCTGTTCACCTGATGCTCCCCGGAGGGGAGAGGGGGAGAGTGCTCAAAGCATGCCGAGCGCCTGCATATAGACCTCCAGGATGGCCTCTTCCTCCTGATATTCCTCGCGCTTCTTCTTGCGGATCGACATGATCTTCTTGATCGCCTTGGGGTCGTAGCCGCGGGCCTTGGCCTCGCCGAACACGTCCTTGATGTCGTCGGCGATGCCCTTCTTTTCTTCTTCCAGCCGCTCGGCGCGCTCGATCAGCAGCCGCAGCTCGTCTGCCGCAACCTGGCCCGAGCCTTCGAATTCCGCGTCCGCCATGGTGATTCGCTTTCCCTTTGATGCCGCGGCCCTCGCCCGCGCGGACGGGGCGGCGTTGAAGATTCCCGATGTCGGGTGCGGCGGCGCGTCTAGGCGTTTTGCGCGCGCCGCTCAACCGTCGTCAGTGCGCGTTCCTTGCGACGCTTTCCTTCATGCGGGCAAGCTGTTCCGGCGATGCGTCGGCCTGATGCTCGGCCTTCCACCGGTCATAGGGCATGCCGTAGATCGTCTCGCGCGCGGCATCCTTGTCCAGCCCGCCGGCCTCGCCCACCCAGTCGGACAGGCAGTTGCGGCAGAAGCCGGCCAGACCCATCAGGTCGACATTCTGCGCATCGGTGCGGTGGCGCAGGTGGCGCACCAGCCGGCGGAAGGCCGCGGCGGCGGCGGCGTCGTCCAGCGTGTCGAGACGGTCCATTTTACAAGCTCCAAGGTTGATCGGCGCGTAATAGAGGTTAGAGCCGTGCGGGCAAAGTTCGCAGGATAAGCGCTACATGACCAAGGCCCTCGCCCCCCGATCCCGCAAAGTCCGCGTGCTGGCCACGCTGGGACCCGCCAGCAGCGATCCCGAAATGATCGCCACGCTGTTCCAGGCGGGCGCGGACGCGTTCCGGATCAACATGAGCCATGGCGACCAGGCGTCCAAGGTGCCGCTCATCCAGGCGATCCGCGGCATGGAGGCGCGGTTCAACCGGCCGACCACGATCCTGGCCGATCTTCAGGGTCCCAAGCTGCGCGTCGGCAAGTTCGAGGGCGGGCGCACCGTGCTGGAGACGGGCAGCACCTTTGTGCTCGACCGCGACCCGACGCCGGGCGACGCAACGCGTGTCGAACTGCCGCACAAGGAGATCTTTGCCGCGATCGAGCCGGGTGCGCGCCTGTTGCTGGACGATGGCAAGCTGGTGCTGCGCGTCGCGGACCATGATGCGGATCGCATCGTCACCCTGGTCGAGGTCGGCGGCGCGCTGTCGAACAACAAGGGGCTGAACGTGCCCGACGTGGTGCTGCCCATGGCGGCGCTGACGCCCAAGGATCGCTCCGACCTGGCGTTCGCGGTGGAGCAGGGGGTCGACTGGATCGCCCTGTCCTTCGTGCAGCGGCCCGAGGACCTGATGGAAGCGCGCGGCCTGATCAAGGGCAAGGCGGCGCTCCTTGCCAAGATCGAGAAGCCGGCGGCGATTGACCGGCTGGACGAGATCGTCGAGCAGTGCGACGGCGTGATGGTGGCACGCGGCGACTTGGGCGTCGAATTGCCGCCGCAGGCGGTGCCGCCGCTGCAGAAGCGCATCGTCGAGGTGGCGCGCCGCATGGGCCGTCCGGTGGTGGTCGCCACGCAGATGCTGGAATCGATGATCCAGAGCCCGTCGCCGACCCGCGCGGAAGTGTCGGACGTCGCCACCGCCATCTATGACGGTGCCGATGCCATCATGCTGTCCGCCGAATCGGCGGCGGGTTCGTGGCCGGTCGAATCGGTTGCGATGATGAACGCGATCGGCGTGTCGGTCGAAGGCGACCCGGCGCATGGCGACCGCGTGCACTTCACCGTGATGAAGCCCGATCCCACCACTGCGGACGCGATGGCGGAGGCGGCCAAGAGCATCGCGCGCACGACCTCGGCCAAGGCGATCATCTGCTTCACCACTAGCGGATCGACCGCACGCCGCGTGGCGCGCGAGCGGCCGCCGGTGCCGATCCTGGTGCTGACCCCGCAGGCGGAGACGGCACGGCGGCTCGGCCTGTTGTGGGGCTGTCATGCGGTGCACACCCGCGACGTCGAATCGTTCGAGGAAATGGTCGCCAAGTCGAAGCGCATGGCGCTGCGTCACGGCATCGCCGCTGCGGGCGATCAGGTCATCATCATGGCTGGCGTGCCGTTCCGCACGCCGGGATCGACCAACGTGCTGCACGTCACACGGCTGACCGGCGACGAACTGGAGAAGTACGGCGAGGATCGCGCGGAGGCCTGAACTTCAGCCGCCGATCTTCGACCCCAGCAGGCCGGCGCCGATCGCGACTGCGACGCCGGCCAGCACGATCGCGACGATCATCACCAGCCCGTCGCGGACCATCAATGCCAGGCCGAAGGTGGCGATCGCCGCCATCGGCGCGGTGGTCGCCAGCGGCAGCAATTCCAGCGGCGGCACCGTACAGGCGAGCAGGATGCACGCCACCGCCGCGACCCGCACGAACGGCCCTTTGGTCAGCGCCGGCAGGCGACCATGGAACCAGCGGTCCGCCCAGCCGGCAGGCTTGCGCGCCTTTTTCGTGGTTTTCCGGACCGTCTCGGCCTTGACGGAGCGGTTGCGCAGGAGGCCGGGCAGCCAGAGATGCTTGCGCCCCAGCACCATCTGCACCGCGGTCAGCAGGATCACGCAGGCGAGGACGGTCGGCAGGCCGGGGATCGACCCGACCGGCGATATGTCGACCAGCGCCGGCAACAGCAGGAAGGGGCCATAGGACCGGTTGCCGAAAGCCTCGATCACATCGCCGAGCGAAACCCGGTCCTGCTTGTCCGCAAGTTCATCCAGGGCGTCGAGAATATCGCTGATGCTGTGGGGATCACTGGCCATGGGGGCGGAACGGGATGACAAGTGGCGCGGTTCCACTCGACAGCGCCCCCGCTCGCCCGCTACGGAACGAAAGGTGACCGACACCGACCGCCTTTTGTCCGCGAGCCGCCGTCCCGAGGATGTCGACGCCGCGCTGCGCCCCAAGCATCTCGACGAATTCGTCGGCCAGCAGGCCGCGCGCGACAATCTGCGCGTCTTCATCCAGGCGGCCCGGTCGCGGGGCGACGCGCTGGACCATGTGCTGTTCTTCGGCCCGCCGGGGCTGGGCAAGACGACGCTGGCGCAGATCATCGCACGCGAGATGGGGGTGGGCTTTCGCGCCACCTCCGGCCCGGTGATCGCCAAGTCGGGCGATCTGGCGGCGCTGCTCACCAATCTGGAAGACGGCGACGTGCTGTTCATCGACGAGATCCACCGGCTTCAGCCCGCGGTGGAGGAGGTGCTGTATCCAGCGATGGAGGACCGCGCGCTGGACCTGATGATCGGCGAGGGGCCGTCGGCCCGTTCGGTCCGCATCGACCTGCCGCGCTTCACGCTGGTCGGCGCCACCACGCGGCAGGGATTGCTGACCACGCCGCTGCGCGACCGATTCGGCATTCCGGTGCGGTTGCAATTCTATACGGTCGAGGAACTGACCCGGGTGGTGACGCGCGCGGCGCGGCTGCTCGACCTGGCCATTGCGGAGGACGGCGCGACCGAAGTCGCGCGCCGGTCGCGGGGCACGCCGCGCATCGCGGGTCGCCTGCTGCGCCGGGTGCGCGACTTCGCGACGGTGGCGGGGCATGACGTGGTCGATGCCCGCGCCGCCGATCAGGCGCTGAACCGGCTGGAGGTCGACGCGCTGGGGCTGGACGCGATGGATCGCCGCTATCTGATGATGATCGCCGACGTCTATCGCGGCGGCCCGGTCGGCGTGGAGACGCTGGCGGCGGGCCTGAGCGAACCGCGCGACACGATCGAGGAAGTGATCGAGCCCTATCTGATCCAGCTGGGCCTGGTCGCGCGCACCGCGCGCGGGCGCGTGCTAAATGCCGGGGGTTGGAAGCATCTGGGCCTCAATCCGCCGGTGGGCAGCCAGGACGGCCTGTTCGACCTGGGCGGATAATCGGGACAGCCACTCCAGCTTCGTGCCCTGCGTCATAATGTTGCATGGCACCCAAGGCAGTGATCTGTTAGCCCTTGGCCCATGCCCCTATCGGCCGCTGCCTCCGCCCGCGAAATCCTGGTCCGCCTGCACGACGTGATGGCGTCGCGGGCGCCCGCGCAATCCAAGCTGAACCAGGTCGTCCAGATCATCGGTGAAGCGATCGGGAGCGAGGTGTGTTCGATCTACCTGCTGCGCGAGGGCGTGCTGGAGCTGTTCGCGACGCGCGGGCTGGCGCAGGAGGCGGTGCACGTCACCAAGCTGGCGATGGGGGAAGGGCTGGTCGGCACGATCGCCGAGGATGTCGAGGTGCTGAACCTGGACGAAGCCGCCAGCCATCCTGACTTCGCCTACAAGCCAGAGACGGGCGAGGACCGCTTCCACAGTTTCGCCGGCGTGCCGATCATCCGGCGCGAGCGGGCGGTGGGCGTGCTGGCGGTGCAGCACAGCGAGCCGCGCCGGTATCAGGATGTCGAGATCGAGGCTTTGCAGACGGTGGCGATGGTGCTGTCCGAGCTGATCTCCAATGCCGGGCTGATCGACGAGGGCGGGCAGGGCGCCGGGCGTCCGCAGAGCACCGCGTCGCAGCGGCTGATGGGCCAGAAGCTGGTCGACGGCATGGGTTCGGGCTTTGCCGTCTTCCACCAGCCGCGCATCACCATCGAGCATACCGTGGCCGAGGACACCGATGCCGAGCGGCACCGCGTTTATGCCGCGTTCGACAAGATGCGCGAACAGATCGACCGCATGGCGCGCGAGGCCGAGTTCGGTGTCGGCGGCGAGCATGAGGAGGTGATCGATACCTACAAGATGTTCGCGTACGACGAGGGGTGGGCGCGGCGGATCAACGAGGCGATCGACAGCGGCCTGACCGCGGAGGCGGCGATCGAGCGGGTGCAGCAGCGCACCCGCCAGCGCATGCGCCAGATCGACGATCCCCTGCTCGCCGACCGGATGCACGATCTGGAGGACCTGTCGAACCGGCTGCTGCGCATCGTGTCGGGCCAGATGGGGACGGCGGCGCAACTTGGCCTGCGCCAGGACACGATCCTGATCGCGCGCAACCTGGGGCCGGCCGAGCTGCTGGAATATGACAAGCGCCGCCTGAAGGGCGTGGTGTTGGAGGAAGGATCGCTGACCGCGCACGTCATCATCGTCGCGCGCGCGATGGGCGTGCCGGTGCTGGGCCGGGTGCGCGACACCCGCCGGCTGATCGCCGAGGGCGACCGGCTGCTGCTCGACACGATCGAGAACAACGTCTTCGTCCGGCCCTCCGCGGCGATGGAGGAAGCGTTCGATGCCAAGCTGACGCTCCGCCAGAAGCGCCGCGCCGCCTATGCCGCGCTGCGCGACGTGGCGCCGGAGACGAAGGACGGCCACCGGGTGACGGTGATGGTTAATGCCGGCCTGCGCGACGATGCCG
This sequence comes from Sphingomonas sp. NY01, assembly GCF_038809135.1. Taxonomy (NCBI): domain Bacteria; kingdom Pseudomonadati; phylum Pseudomonadota; class Alphaproteobacteria; order Sphingomonadales; family Sphingomonadaceae; genus Sphingomonas; species Sphingomonas sp. NY01. The sequence goes on from NZ_CP101722.1 coordinate 715,236, forward strand.
CGGCGCTGGACATCACCGGTGCGGACGGGATCGGCCTGTTCCGGACCGAGTTCCAGTTCCTTGTCTCCGCCTCGCTGCCGCAGCGCGAGCGGCAACAGCGGCTGTACCGCGAAGTGCTGGAAGCGGCGGGCGAGCGCCCGGTGGTGTTCCGCACGATCGATATCGGCGGCGACAAGGCGCTGCCCTATCTCAACATCGAGGCGGGCGATGAGGAAAATCCGGCGATGGGCTGGCGTGCGCTGCGCCTCGCGCTGGAACGCGACGGCCTGATGAAGGCCCAGGCGCGCGCGCTGCTGGAGGCGGCGGGCGGGCGCACGCTGAACGTGATGTTCCCGATGGTGTCCGAGGCCTGGGAGTTCGACGAGGCACGCGCGCTGTTCGAGGCGCAGCGGGTATTCCTGTCGGGACGCGGCAAGCGGATGCCGAACGAGATACGCTATGGCGCGATGCTGGAAGTGCCGGCGCTGGCCGAGCAATTGGACCTGATCCTGCCGCAGGTCGATTTCCTGTCAATCGGCACCAACGACCTGACCCAGTTCCTGTTCGCCGCCGACCGTGCGAACCCCAAGCTGGCAGAACGCTATGACTGGCTGTCGCCCTCCATCCTGCGCTTCCTGCGCCGGGTGGTGGAGCCGGCCCGCGCCGCCGGCGTGCCGGTCGCGGTATGCGGCGAGATGGGCGGACGGCCGCTGGAGGCGATGGCGCTGATCGGGATCGGCATCGACCGCCTGTCGATCACCCCGGCGGCGGTCGGACCGGTCAAGGCCATGGTCCGTTCGCTCGATCACGCCGCCATCGCCGCCGAGATGGACCGGCTGCTGGCGCATCCGCCGCGCGACATGCGCGGGGTGCTTGGTGCCTGGGCTGCGACGAACGGCGTGGAATTGGCCTGATGCCAAGGCAGAGGGCGCGTTGACACGCCTACAACCCTTTGGGAAAGACGGGGGCGACCGGCAGGGTGGGCCGCGGTCGCTTCGGAGTTGAGAATGGACGAGGTCAATCCGGGCCATGACGCCGCGCCCGCGGCACCCGCGCGCGCCGGAGACGTTCTGCGCGCCGCCCGCGAGGCGCAGGGGCTGTCCCTCGCGGATGTCGGCGCACGCACCCGCATCCCCAACCGCCATCTAGCCGCAATCGAGGCATCGGATTACCAGAGCCTGCCATCGGCGACCTATGCGATGGGCTTTGCCAAGGCCTATGCCCGCGCGGTCGGCGCGGACGAGGTGGCGATCGCGCATTCGGTGCGCGCCGAGGTGGACCGGATCGGTCGCCGGCAGAGCGACTATGTGCCCCACGACATCGCCGACCCGGCCCGCGTGCCGCCGCGCGGCCTGGCGATCCTCGGCGTCGGCGTGGCGCTCGCCATCCTCGTGCTGGTGGCGCTGTGGTTCGGCACCGAGCTGTTCCACAACCGCACCGCGACGACGCCGGCGGCACCCGAAATCGCCGCGCCGACCCCGGCCGCCGCACCCAGGACGGTGACGCAGCCGGTGCCGGCCGTCACGACCGGGCAGGTGACGCTGGTCGCCAATGACGAGGTGTGGCTGCGCGTCTATGACGCCAACAACGAGACGCTGTTCCTGCGCACGATGAAGGCGGGCGAACGGTTCGACGTGCCGACCACCGCGCGCGAGCCCAAGATCAATGTCGGTCGCCCCGACAAGCTGACCATCATGCTGAACGGCAAGGCGACGCCGCCGCTGGGCGACGGATCGCGCCCGATCAAGGATGTGCGGGTCGACGCCGCCGCCGTCGGTGCGCGGCTGGCCGGGACGCCGATCCCGGCCGCGGCTCCGGCGCCCGCCGCCGAGCCGGCGCCGCCGAGGCCGCTGAACGCGGCGGCCATTCCGGAATAGCGTGCGCCGGCAACCGCTTTAAGGCTGGCGACAGCTTGGGCGTTGCAGTTATGGTCGATGTTCATGAAAATCCTGCTTGCACCGGGGGGTGTGATCGATGCGTAACCTGTTGATGACCGGCGTTGCCGCCGCGCTGTTCCTGCCCACGGCGGTATCCGCGCAAGGCGTGGAGGGCCGTGTGACCAAGCTGGAAAGCGAAATGCGTGCCGTCCAGCGCAAGGTGTTCCCGAACGGGGCGGGCCAGTATCTGCAACCCGACATCACCGCGTCGCAGGCGCCGCAGACGGCCGCCGGCGTGCCCGCGACCAGCGCGGTCGCCGATCTCTCGTCGCGCGTGACCTCGCTGGAAGAGCAGCTGGCGTCGCTGACCGGGCAGATCGAGCAGAACGGCTTTCGCGTCCGTCAGCTCCAGGAACAGTTCGAGGCGTACAAGCGCGCCACGGACAATCGCCTGAAGCTGGTCGAGGGCGGGCCGGCACCGATCGCGCCGGCGGGCGAAAGCGCGCCGCTGGAGGGCGCTGCGGTGTCGCCGCCGCCGGTCCGCGCGCCCGGCGGCAGCGCGAGCGCCAAGCCGGCCGCGGCTGCGACCGCGGCGCCCGTCGCGGTGGCGGGGGTGGAGAAGCCCTCGACCGGCGACGCGGCGGAGGACGAGTATCTTTACGGATACCGCCTGTGGAGCGCGAAGAAATATCCGGAGGCCGAGGCGCAGTTGAAAAAGGTCGTCGCGACCTATCCGAAGAGCAAGCGCGCCAGCTATGCGCAGAACCTGCTCGGCCGATCTTATCTCGATACGGGCAAGCCCAGCCTCGCCTCCATGGCCTTTTACGAGAATTACAAGAAATTCCCCGATGGCGAGCGGGCGCCCGACAGCCTGCTGTATCTGGGACAGGCGCTGACCAAGCTGAACAAGCCGGCGGATGCGTGCAAGGTCTATGACGAGCTGTCGGACGTATACGGCGCCAAGCTGTCGGCGGCGATGAAGGGGCAGGTCGAAGCGGGGCGTTCGGCGGCCAAGTGTAAGTAGGGCGGAAACGCCGTCTCCCCTCTGAGGGAAGGGTGAGGGAGCGCCAAGCAGCGCAGCACTGTTGGTCTGCCCCTCACCCTCCCACCGCTTGCGCGGCGGGCCCCTTCAGCATCAGGTCGGTCATGCCCCCGGCATGGGTAACCAGCACCGGGCGCTGCCTACCTGAGGCCCCTCCGCTGGGGAGAGGGCGTTACGCCGCCAGTTCCATGGTCTCGCCGGTGGCGGCACCCAGCAGGCGTTTTTCCAGCGTCTTGAGCCGCGCGGGTGCGACGATGCGGTCGCCGGTCAGGTCGGTGAGGTAGAATACGTCCACCGCGCGCTCGCCATAGGTGGCGACGTGCGCGGAATGGATCGTGACCTTGGACTGGAACAGCGCATGGGCCAGGCGGTTGAGCAGCGCCGGCCGGTCGCGGGCATGGACCTCCACCACGGTGAAGCGGTTCGATGCGCGATTGTCGATCAGGACATTGGGTTGCAGATCGAACGCCTCGGCGCGGGGGCGGGGAGCGGGCTTGGCGACCAGCCGGTCGGCCAGCTTGCCGCGATTGGCCAGCGCATCCTCGATCGCGCGGTTCAGGCGGGCCAACTGCCCCGGATCGTCGAAGGGGCGGCCCAGCGGGTCCTGCACGAGGAAATTGTCGATCGCCATGCCGTCGCGCGTCGTATGGATGCGCGCATCGATGACGTTGCCGCCCGCGACATGGATCGCGCCCGCGATGCGGTAGAACAGGCCGGGATGGTCGGCGGCGTAGATCGACACCAGGGTCGCGCCGCGATCGGGATCGACCGCGGCCTCGATCGACAGCTGCGCGTCGCCGGCCTTGGCCATCTGCCGCGCGTTGATCGCCAGCACGTCGTCGGGCTCGGCGATCCAATAGGCTTCGGGCAGGCGCCGGACATGGCCGTGAAAATTCTCCCGCGTCCAGCCGAGCGCCTCGGCCAGCCGCGCCTGCTTGGCGGCGATGCGCTCGCCGCGCCCGCGCTGCTTGTGACCGAGGCGCAGTACCTCCTCGGCGGCCTCGTACAGGTCGGACAGCAATTGCCGCTTCCAGCTGTTCCAGGTGCCGGGGCCCACGGCGCGGATGTCGACCACGGTCAGCACGAGCAGCAGGCGCAGCCGCTCCGGACTTTGCACGGTTTCGCAGAAGTCGAGGATCGTCTTGAAGTCCGACAGGTCGCGCTTGAACGCGGTGGCGGACATCAGGAGGTGCCAGCGGACCAGCCAGGCGACCGTCTCCGTCTCCGCCGCGCTCAGCCCCAGGCGCGGGCACAGCCGCTGGGCGACCCCTGCACCCAGGATCGAATGGTCTCCGCCGCGCCCCTTGGCGATGTCGTGGAGCAGCACCGCGACGAACAGCACGCGGCGCGACAGGATCTGTTCGGCCACCGTGCTGGCAAGCGGATGATCCTCGCGCAGCCGGCCGCGCTCGATCCGCGACAACAGGCCGATGGCGCGGATCGTATGCTCGTCCACCGTATAATGATGGTACATGTCGAACTGCATCTGCGCGACGACGCGGCCGAAATCGGGCACGAAGCGGCCGAACACCCCCGCCTCGTTCATCCAGCGCAGCACCAGTTCGGGATCGCGGGGGCTGGTCAGCACGTCGAGGAACAGCGCATTGGCGCGGGGATCGTTGCGGATCTCGTCGGCCAGCTTGGCGTCGCGCGCGGCGGCGCGCATCGCCAGCGGATGCACCTCCAGCTCGTAACGGTCGGCGAGCTGGAAGACCTCGATCAGGCGCACCGGGTCCTCGGCGAAGAAGCCGTCATGCGGCAGGGCGAGCCGGCCGCGATCAAGGACGAAGCCGTTCAGGCGGCGGGGGCGGCGGCGGATGGTGGGAAGGCCGAAGCGGTGGCCGCGCGCCGCGAACCGCTCGTCCAGATGCGCCAGGAAGACGCCGGTCAGCGCGCCCACCGTCTTGGCCTGTAGGAAGTAGAATTGCATGAAGCGCTCGACGCGCGGCTTGCCGGGGCGATCGGCATAGCGCATCCGCTCGGCGATCTGGCGTTGCACGTCGAAGGTCAGCCGGTCCTCGGCGCGGCCGGTGATGTCGTGCAGGTGGCACCGCACCGCCCACAGGAAATTGTCGGCACGGTGGAACTGGCGATATTCCTGCCGCGTGAACAGCCCGGCATCGACCAGATCGGTCGCGCGCTGCACGTCATGGACGTATTTGCCGATCCAGAACAGCGCATGGAGGTCGCGCAGGCCGCCCTTGCCCTCCTTCACATTGGGTTCGACCACATAGCGCGTGTCGCCCATCTTGCGGTGGCGCGCATCGCGCTCGGCCAGCTTGTCGGCGATGAACTGGCGGTGGGTGTCCTTCTGGATCTCGGCCTTGAAGCGGCGGCCGGCCTCTTCGTACAGCCCCGCGTCGCCGCAGATCAGCCGTGATTCGAGCAGGGCGGTGCGCACGGTGATGTCGCTGCGCGCCTGGCGGATCATCTCGTCCACCGAGCGGCTGGAATGGCCGACCTTTAGCCCCAGGTCCCAGAGCGAATAGAGCATCGACTCGATGACCTGCTCGGCATGCGGGGTCTGCTTCCAGGGGGTGAGAAAGCCGATATCCACGTCCGAGTGCGGCGCCATCTCGCCCCGGCCATAGCCGCCGACCGCGATCAGGGTCAGCCGTTCGGCGGCGGTGGGGTTGTGGAGCGGATAAAGACCCTGCGTCGTCGCATCGAACAGCACGCGCAGGATCTGGTCGACTAGATAGGCCTGCCCCGCCGCCGCCTCCAGCCCGCGCGACGGATAGGCGATCAGGCGCCGCGACACCTCCGCCCGCCCAGCCTCCAGCGCCTCCTTCAGCACCGGCGTCATCCGCTTGCGCCCCTCCGCCCCGCGTAGAGGCCCCAGCGCGGCAATGCGGTCGGCCAGCGCCCGACGATCGACGATGGCGCGGCGGTGGGACAGTGTTTCGAAGCGGCTCGACATGGATCAGGCCATAGCCGCTTGGCGCGAACAAGTTGAGCCGCGTTGTGCCGGGCGTCAGCCGCCGTCGGGAAAGTCGGTGGCCAGTGCTTCGTCGCGCAGCGACTCGATCTCGGCCAGCCGCTCGCGCAGGCGCTGGACGACCGCGTCGTGCCCCCAGCGGCCGAGGACGAGGTGGCGGGGCGGGTCGGCGCGTTCGGTGAGCGCGATCATCGCGTCGGCGGCGCGAACCGGGTCGCCGGCCTGCTGACCGCTGATGTCGCTGGTGCTTTTCATGCGGGCGCCAGCCGTCTCGGCATAGGCGGCGATGCGGTTCGGCGTCTGGCGCAGCGAGCGGCCGGCCCAGTCGGTGCGGAACGGGCCGGGCTCGACGCAGGTGACGTGGAGACCGAGCGGCGCGACTTCGGCGGCAAGCGAATCGGACCAGCCCTCCACCGCGTGTTTGCTGGCGGCGTAGTAGCCGGAGGCGGGGAAGCCGGCGAGGCCGGCGACGGAGGTGATGTTGAGGATGTGGCCGCGGCCGGCGTGGCGCATGAGGGAGAGGACGGCGCGGGTGAGGGCGAACAGGCCGAAGACGTTGGCGTCGAACTGGGCGCGGATCTCCTCCTCCACGCCCTCCTCGATCGCGGCCTGGTAGCCATAGCCGGCATTGTTCACCAGCACGTCGATGCGGCCGAAGCGCGTTTTTGCGGCGTCCACCGCGGCGGCGATCTGGCCGACGTCGGTGACATCGAGATCGAGGGCGAGCAGGCTGTCGTCATCGCCCGACAGATCGGCGACGCGGGCGCGGTCGCGTGCGGTGGCGACGACGCGCCATCCGCGTGCGAGCACGCGTTCCGCCAGCGCACGGCCGAAGCCGGTGGAACAGCCGGTGATGAACCAGACGGGGGTGTCGGACATGGAAAATGCGCCTCTGGGTGAAGGGTTTGCCCCTCTACGCAGATGGTCGGGCGCGGTTCCTTATCCGTCCCGTGCCAGCGCCTTCAGCCGGTAGAGCGCGTCGAGCGCCTCGCGCGGGGACAGGCTGTCGACGTCGATCGCCTCCACCGCGCTGCGGATGGCGTCGCATTGTTCTTCCTCGGCCTGGGCGACGGCGGCGAAGAGGGGGAGGTCGTCGAGGCCGGCGGCGAGCCCGCCGGTCCGGGCGCGGCCGGCCTCGAGCCGGGCGAGGACGGACTTGGCGCGGGCGATGGTGGCGGGGGGCATGCCAGCGAGGCGGGCGACGGCGAGGCCGTAGCTGCGGTCGGCGGGGCCGGTGGCGACCTCGTGCAGCAGCACCAGTTCGCCCTTCCATTCGCGCGCGCGGACATGATGGAGACTGAGCGCTTCGCAGCGCTCCGCCAGTCGGGTCAGTTCATGGTAATGGGTCGCGAACAGGCAGCGGCAGCGATTATCCTCGTGGATCGCCTCCACCACCGCCCAGGCGATGGCGAGCCCGTCATAGGTGGAGGTGCCGCGGCCGACCTCGTCCAGGATGACCAGGCTGCGCGGCGTCGCCTGTGCCAGGATCGCGGCGGTTTCCACCATCTCGACCATGAAGGTCGAGCGGCCGCGCGCGAGATTGTCCGACGCGCCGACGCGGCTGAACAGGCGATCGACCAGCCCGATGCGCGCGCGGGTGGCGGGAACGTAGCTGCCCGCCTGCGCCAGTACCGCGATCAGCGCGTTCTGGCGCAGAAAGGTGGATTTGCCGCCCATGTTCGGCCCGGTGACCAGCCAGAGCCGCGACCCTTCCGACAACTGGCAGTCATTGGCGACGAAACGCTCGCCAGAGCGTGCGACCGCGGCCTCGACCACCGGATGGCGGCCGCCCGTCACCTCGAAACAGGCATGATCGACCAGTTCGGGGCGGACCCAGCCGCCCTCCGCCGCGCGCTCGGCCAGTGCGCTCGCCACGTCCAGCCGGGCAAGCGCATCGGCGGTGGCGGCGATCCGGTCGCGCGCGGCGAGCGCCTGGGCGATCAGCTCCTCCAGATGCGCGGCCTCGGCAGCGAGCGCGTGCGCGCCGGCCTGCGACACTTTCGCGGCGACCTCGTGCAGCGCGGGGGTGTTGAAGCGGACGACGCCGGCCAGGGTCTGGCGGTGGGTAAAGCCCGAGTCGGGCTTCATCAGCGCGTCGGCGGCGCGCGCCGGCACCTCGACATGATAGCCGAGCACACCGTTATGGCGGATCTTGAGCGTCGTGATGCCGGTCTGGGTGCGGAACTCCGCCTCCAGCGCGGCGATCGCGCGGCGGCCGCCGGCACCGGTGTCGCGCAGATCGTCGAGCGCCGCATCATAGCCCGCCGCGATATAGCCGCCGTCCGACGCCTCGATCGGGGGGGAGGGGACGAGCGCGCGGGCGAGCAGGTCGATCAGCGCGCCGTGGCCGCGCAGGTGCGGCACGACCTGTCCGAGCAGCACGGGGCCGTCCCCCAGCCGGTTGGCGAGCCGCCAAGCGCCGTCAAGGCCGTCGCGAAGCTGGCCGAGGTCGCGTGGGGAGCCGCGACGGGCGACGAGGCGGCCGAGGGCGCGGCCGATATCGGGAAGCGCGCGCAGGGCGCCGCGCAGGGTTTCGCGCAGCGCCGGATCGTCGTGGAAGAATTGCACCAGATCCAGCCGCGCCTCGACCGCGGCACGGTCCATCAGCGGCGCACCGATATCGCCGCCAAGCGCGCGGGCACCGGCGCCGGTCACGGTGCGATCCACGGTGTCGAGCAGCGAGCCCTTGCGCTGGCCGCCGGTGGTGCAGGTGAGCTCCAGGCTGTCACGCGTGGCGGCGTCGATCGCCATCGTCCCCGCCGCCTGCACCAGTACGGGCGGGCGGAGGAAGGGAAGCGCACCCTTCGCGGTGTGGTCGAGATAGGCGACGAGCCCGCCGGCGGCGGCGAGCGCAGCGCGGCCGAACTGGCCGAAGCCATCCAGCGTGGCGACGCCGAACAGACGCTTCAGCCGTGCCTCACCGCCTGCGCTGTCGAAATCCGCCCTGGGGCGCAGGCCGGTGGCGGCCTGGGTGTAATCGCCCGTCTCGCTGGCGATCGTCTCGGCAGGCGCAAGGCGGGCAAGCTCGGCGCCGATCGCATCGGCGCTGGCGTCGATCACCAGGAAGCGGCCGGTGGAGACGTCGGCGGCGGCCAGCGCGACCTCGCCGCCCGCTTCACCGATGGCGACGCACCAATTGTCGGTGCGGGCATCCAGCAGCGCCTCCTCGGTCAGCGTGCCGGCGGTGACGACGCGAACGATGCCGCGCGCGACCAGTGCCTTTGATCCGCCGCGCGCCTTGGCCTCGGCCGGAGTTTCGGTCTGTTCGGCGATGGCGACGCGGTGCCCCGCCTTTATCAGGCGTTGCAGATAGGCGGTGGCGGCATGGACGGGCACGCCGCACATCGGGATCTTCTCACCCGCATGCTCGCCGCGGCTGGTGAGGGCGATGTCCAGCACGCCGCTTGCAACCCGCGCATCTTCAAAGAAAAGTTCGAAAAAGTCGCCCATGCGGTAGAAGAGCAGGCAATCCTCGGCCTCCGCCTTGAGCGCGAGATACTGGGCCATCATCGGGGTGGGAGCGGACATGGCCACCGGTTAGGGGTTGCACCGCGCGCGGGCAACGGCCTTGAAAGCGGGGGGCGAAAGCTTCAAGAGCCGTAGCGTCCCGTTATCCGCATACGAAGGTCGCCCATGTCCGAAGAACCCACCGACCAGTTTTCCGAGCGCGAAGCACTGCTGTTCCACTCCGAGGGGCGGCCGGGCAAGATCGAGATCATCGCGTCCAAGCCGATGGCGACGCAGCGCGACCTGGCGCTGGCCTATTCGCCAGGCGTGGCCGTGCCGGTGAAGGCGATCGCCGACGATCCCGCCACCGCCTATGACTATACCGCCAAGGGCAATCTGGTCGCGGTGATCTCCAACGGCACGGCGATCCTGGGTCTCGGCAATCTGGGCGCGCTCGCCTCCAAGCCGGTGATGGAGGGTAAGGCGGTGCTCTTCAAGCGCTTCGCCGATGTCGACTCGATCGATATCGAGCTGAAGACCGAGGACGTCGATCGCCTGATCGATGCGATCGAGCTGATGGAGCCGAGCTTCGGCGGTATCAACCTTGAGGACATCAAGGCGCCGGAATGCTTCATCATCGAGCAGACGTTGCGCGAGCGGATGAACATCCCGGTCTTCCACGACGACCAGCACGGCACCGCGATCATCTGCGCCGCCGGCCTGATCAACGCCTGCCTGCTGACCAACCGGAAGCTGGAGGACGTGAAGGTCGTCGTGAACGGCGCGGGCGCCGCCGCGATCGCCTGCACCGAATTGATGAAGGCGATGGGCGTTCGCCAGAACAACGTCATCATGTGCGACCGCACGGGCGTGATCTATCAGGGCCGCGACGACATCAACCAGTGGCAGTCGGCGCATGCCGCGGTCACCGATCGCCGCACCCTGACCGAGGCGCTGCACGGCGCGGACGTGTTCCTGGGGCTGTCGGCCGCGGGCGCGCTGAAGCCCGAAATGGTCAAGGACATGGCCAAGTCGCCGATCATCTTCGCGATGGCCAATCCGGAGCCGGAAATCCGCCCCGAACTGGCCAAGGCCGCCCGGCCCGACGCGATCGTGGCGACCGGCCGGTCGGATTATCCGAACCAGGTCAACAACGTCATCGGCTTCCCCTTCATCTTCCGCGGCGCGCTGGACGTGCGCGCGACGGGCATCAACGACGAGATGAAGATCGCCGCCGCCAATGCCATCGCGGAACTGGCGCGCCAGCGCGTGCCGGAGGAAGTGGCGCTGGCTTACGGCACGCAGCACAGCTTCGGCCCCGAATATATCATCCCGGCGCCGTTCGATCCGCGGCTGATGGAACTGGTGCCCTCCGCGGTCGCCAAGGCGGCGATGGATTCGGGCGTGGCGACGCGGCCGATCCTGGACATGGCGGCGTATCGCCAGAAGCTGCGCGCGCGCCTGAACCCGACGACGTCGGTACTGACCATGGCCTATGAGGGCGCACGGGCGCATCCCAAGCGCGTGCTGTTCGCCGAGGGCGAGGAAGAGGTGGTCTTGCGCGCCGCCATCGCGTTCAAGGAAGGCGGCTATGGTATCCCGGTGCTGGTCGGACGCGACGATGTCCATGACCGACTGGCAGCGCTCGGCGTGTCGAAGCCCGAGGAATATGAGGTGCATAATAGCCGTACCTCGACCCTGGTGCCGGAGATGGTCGACTTCCTGTACGAGCGGCTGCAGCGTCGCGGCTATCTGCGCCGCGATGCCGAGCGGCTGATCAACCAGGACCGCAACACCTTTGCCGCGACGCTGCTCCAGCTCGGCCATGCCGATGCGATGATCACCGGCGTCACCCGCACCTATGCCAAGACCTTCCGCGACGTGCGCCGGGTGATCGATCCGGTGGACGGCAAGGTGCCGTTCGGCATCCACCTGCTGGTCGGGCAGAGCCACACCGTGTTCATCGCCGACACCACGGTGAACGAGCGGCCGTCGGGCGAGGAACTGGCCGATATCGCCGAGCGCACCGCGGCGGTGGCGCGCCGCATGGGGCATGAGCCGCGGGTGGCGTTCCTCAGCTACTCGACCTTCGGCAACCCGCATGGCCAGTGGATCGACAATGTCCGGGCAGGCGTGGCGGCGCTCGACCGCCGGCAGGTCAGCTTCGAATATGAGGGCGAGATGGCGCCGGACGTGGCGCTGAACCCGAAGCAGATGAAGAACTTCCCCTTCGCGCGGCTGTCGGGGCCGGCGAACGTCCTCATCATGCCGGGGCTGCAATCGGCCAATATCTCGGCCAAGCTGCTGCGCGAACTGGGTGGCGACGACATGATCGGCCCGATGCTGATCGGCATGGAAAAGCCGGTACAGATCGCGCCGATGACCTCCACGGCCAGCGAGCTGGTGACGCTGGCGGTGCTGGCGGCGGGCGGTATCGCGCGGTAACGCCTGCGCAACGATCGGGACATGATCAAAGGGCCGGGGGAGCGATCCTCCGGCCCTTGTTATTATGGTGACCTGATCAGGGGTGGTCCCACGAAAAAGGGGCCGGAGGATCGCTCCCCCGGCCCCTTTTTGCGTCGATCGACCTAGTCGTCAGTCGAGCGGCTTGGCGATCTCCGGCTGCATCGCGGGGTCGTCCACCACGTCGATGATCCCGCGGCCGACATAGCTGCGGCGGCGGCTGTAGCCGAAATAGATGAGCAGCCCCAGCGCGCCCCATACCGGCAGCACCAAGATCGCGATCAGCGGCAGCGAGAAATACAGGTACAGACAGCCGACGATCGCGAGCGGGGCGACGATCCAGATGGCGGGGGTGCGGAAGGGGCGATGGCGGGTCGGGTCGACCTTGCGCAGCACCAGCACCGAGATCGCCACCATGAAGAAGGCGAACAGCGTACCCGAATTGGAATAATCGGCCAGCTTGCCCACCGGCAGGAAGGCGGCGGCGATGGTGGCGGCGATGCCGGTGACAACCGTCACGACGTGCGGCGTCTTGTAGCGCGGGTGCACCGAGGCGAGCTTGTCGGGCAGCAGGCCGTCACGCGCCATGGTGAAGAACACGCGGGTCTGGCCGAACATCATCATCAGCACGACCGAGGGCAGCGCCAGCGTGGCGGCAAGGCCGATCAGGTTGCCGATCTTCACCCAGCCGAAGGTGCGCAGCACATGGGCCAGCGCCTCGCGCGAGCAGGGCAGGGGCTCCAGTGCACCGCCCGCGACCAGCGCCTGGCAGCGGGCGGCGATCTCGGACGAACCGGGGGCGAGCAGCGTTCCGGCCGCATCGCGCACCGGCTGCGCGCCCAGCGGCGATCCGATCGCGCCGGCCGACACCAGGATGTAGAAGATGGTGCAGAAGAGCAGCGATGCGATCAGGCCGATCGGCACGTTGCGCTGCGGGTTCTTGGTTTCCTCCGCCGCAGTGGAGACCGCGTCGAAGCCGACATAGGCAAAGAAGATCGAGGCCGCGGCCCCCGCCACGCCGACCATGCCGGTGGGCATGAAGGGCTGGAAATTCTCGACGTTCATCATCGGGATGGACAGCACGATGAACAGCGTGAGGGCGGCCACCTTGATCGCGACCAGCACCGCGTTGACGCGTGCGCTCTCCGTGGTGCCGACGACCAGCAGCCAGGTCACGAGAACGGTGATGATCATCGCCGGCAGGTTGACATAGCCGCCCGCGGACGGGCCGTTCACCCATTCCATCGGAATGTCGATGCCCAACAGGTTGCGCAATTGCCCGACGACATAACCGGACCAGCCGACCGCCACCGCCGAGGCGCCGACCGCATATTCCAGGATCAGCGCCCAGCCGACCATCCAGGCGAGCAGCTCGCCCATCACGGCATAGGTATAGGTGTAGGCGGACCCGGCGACCGGGACCATCGAGGCGAGTTCGGAATAGCAGAGCGCGGCCACCGCGCAGACGAACCCGGCGATGACGAACGAGATCATCATGCCGGGGCCCGCCTTTTGCGCGGCCTCCGACGTCAGAACGAAGATGCCGGTGCCGATCACTGCACCGATGCCCAGCATGGTGAGCTGGAAGGCGCCGAGCGTGCGTTCGAGGCCTCGCTTCTCGGCGGTCGCCAAAATGGCGTCCAAAGGCTTAACGCGCCCAAAAATCATGTACTTAAATCCCCCCGGGGAGCCGGGCACCGTGTGCGCCCGTGGTCTTGGATGGGATCGTAGGTTAGCTGCAATTTTATTGCGCGCAATCCCTATCGCGCCAGCATGGGCCCGAGTGGCCGGCCGCCGAAGATATGTACGTGAAGATGCGGCACTTCTTGCCCGGCATCGCCGCCGATATTGGCCAGCAGGCGGTAGCCGGGCGCCACCAGCCCGGCCTCGCGCGCGACATGGCCGACCGCGCGGACGAAGCCGGCGATCTCCGCGTCGGAACCGCGGGCGGTGAAATCATCCCACGAGACGTAAGCGCCGCGCGGGATGACCAGGATGTGCTGCGGGGCGACGGGTGCGATGTCGTGAAAGGCGACGGCCCATTCATCCTCGTACACGCGGCTGGACGGGATCTCGTTTCGCAGGATCCTCGCAAAGATGTTCCCGTCGTCATAGGGCTGGGTGGCGTCGATCGGCATCGGTCAGGCTCCCTTGGTACGCGCGGCCTTTTCGGCATGGCCGGACAATCCTTCGCGGCGGTCGAGTTCGGCGCGGACATCGTTCAGGTCGAGGCCGGCGTCGGCGAGCAGCACGCACAGGTGGAACATCAGGTCGGCCGCTTCGGAGACGAGCTTGTCGGGCTGTGCCATGGCGGCGATCACCGTTTCCACCGCCTCCTCGCCCAGCTTCTGCGCGATCTTGGGGCGGCCCTTGGCGAAGAGGCTGGCGACGTAGGAGGTGGCGGGGTCGGCGGTGCGCCGGTCGCGGATGGTGGCTTCGAGGCGGTGGAAGGCGTCCATGGCGGCCGTGGTGGCGGCTGCGGCGGGCGCGGTCAATCCCGGCGGCGTCCGCGCAGGCGGCGGCGGACGAACCAGATCGCGGCAACGGCGCAGGCGAAGAGCGCGAGGTCGGAGAGTTCGGGGTGCGTTCTGGGTGGATGGACCGGAGCCTGCGCCGTAGACCCCATTCAGTGCGTCCGGACCGGTACGCCGGCGGCGGCAAGCGCGCGGTGGGCGTCGGCGACGGTGGCCTCGCCGAAATGGAAGATCGAGGCGGCGAGGACCGCCGAGGCGTGGCCGTCGCGGACGCCCGCGACCAGATCGTCCAGCGTGCCGACCCCGCCCGAGGCGACGACGGGAACGCTGGTGCGGTCGGCGATGGCGCGGATCAGGTCGAGGTCATAGCCGCCGCGTGTACCGTCGCGGTCCATCGAGGTGACGAGCAATTCGCCAGCGCCAAGGTCGGCGAGGCGCAGCGCGTGTTGGACCGCATCGATCCCGGTCGCGCGCCGGCCGCCATGGGTGAACACCTCCCAGCCGTCCTCCGTCCGCCGCGCGTCGATCGAGGCGACGCAGCACTGGCTGCCGAAGCGTTCGGCGATGTCGGCGACGATTTCGGGGCGGGTGACCGCGGCGGAATTAACCGCGACCTTGTCCGCGCCTGCGAGCAGCAGCGCGCGGGCATCGTCGGCGGAGCGGACGCCCCCGCCCACGGTCAGCGGCATGAAGCAGACCGCAGCGGTGCGGCGTACAACGTCGAGGATGGTGCCGCGTGCCTCGTGGCTGGCGGTGATGTCGAGGAAGCAGAGTTCGTCCGCACCGGCGGCGTCATAGGCGCGCGCCTGTTCGACCGGGTCGCCCGCATCGATCAGGTCGACGAAGTTGACGCCCTTGACGACGCGGCCGTTCGCCACGTCGAGACAGGGGATGACGCGTGCGCGAACCGTCATGCCGCGTTCGCCACGCTGATCGCCGCGGCGAGGTCGAGCCGGCCGTCGTAGAGCGCGCGGCCGGTGATCACGCCTTCCACCCCATCGCGGTGATGAACGGCGAGCATGTGGATGTCGCCGATCCCCGCGACGCCGCCGCTGGCGATGACGGGGATGTCGACGCTGCGCGCGAGATCGACCGTTGCCTCGACATTGCAGCCCTTGAGCAGCCCGTCGCGGCCGACATCGGTGAAGAGCAAAGCGGCGACGCCGGCATCCTCGAACCGGCGGGCAAGGTCGGTGGCGGTGACGGTGGAGACGTCCGCCCAGCCCTTGGTCGCGACCATGCCGTCCCTGGCATCGACCGCGACGACGATGCCGCCGGGGAAGGCGCGTGCCATGTCGCGGACGAAATCGGGGTTTTCTAGCGCGGCGGTACCGATCACGACGCGCGACACGCCGAGATCGAACCATTGCTCCACGCTTTCGGGCGTGCGGATGCCGCCACCCAGTTGCACATGGCCCGGAAAGCGCGACACGATGCCGCGCACCGCGTCGCCGTTCACCGACCTGCCGGCAAAGGCACCGTCGAGATCGACGACATGGAGATGCTGCGCGCCGCTTTCCGCGAACAATTCGGCCTGGTGCGCGGGATCGTCGCCATAGACGGTGGCACGGTCCATATCGCCTTCGGCGAGGCGGACGACCTGGCCACCCTTCAGATCGATGGCGGGAAAGACGATCAGGCTCACGGTTGCCACTCCAGGAAACGGGAAAGAAGATCGATGCCGTAGCGCTGGCTCTTCTCGGGGTGAAACTGCACGCCGATCACCGTGTCGCGGCCGATCGCGGCGGTGACCGGACCGGCATGGTCGGTGGTGGCGAGGACATGCTCGCCCTCAAAGGCATAGCTGTGCAGGAAATAGGCCTCGCCGGGCACGATGAGCGGGTGGCCGGTGGTCGGCACCACGTCGTTCCAGCCCATGTGCGGCACCTTGGCCGCCATCGTGCCGGGCTCCAGCCGCCGGACGCGGCCGGGAACCCAGCCGAGTCCACGATGCGTGCCCATTTCCTCGCCGGCGTCGGCCAGCAACTGCATGCCGACGCAGACGCCGAGGAACGGGCGGGCGCGGTCCAGTGCGGCGGTGCGCAGGGCTTCCTCCAGCCCGTCGACCCGGCGGAGATTGGCCGCACATGCCCCGAACGCGCCGACACCGGGCAGGACGATGCGGTCCGCCCTTGCCACCACATCCGGGTCGGCGGTGATGACGATATCGGTCGCGCCGGCGGCACGCAGCGCGTTTTCCACCGAATGCAGGTTGCCCGATTCGATATCGATCAGCGCCAGCGTCACAGCACGCCCTTGGTCGAGGGGACGGCGTCCGCCTTGCGCGGGTCGATCTCCACCGCCATGCGCAGCGCCCGCGCCAGGCCCTTGAACAGGCTTTCGGCGATGTGGTGGTTGTTGTGGCCGTGCAGCAGGTCGACGTGGAGGGTGATGCCCGCCTCCTGCGCGAAGCTGTGGAAGAAATGCTCGATCATCTCGGTCTGCAGCGTGCCGAGCGACTGGACGGTGAACGTCGCGTTCCAGACGAGCCAGGGCCGCCCGGAAATGTCGAGCGCGATGCGGGTCAGCGTCTCGTCCATCGGCGACAGGGCCTCGCCGTAACGGCGGATGCCGCGCTTGTCGCCCAGCGCCTTGGCGAAGGCCTGTCCGATCGCCAGCCCGGCATCCTCGGTGGTGTGGTGGCCATCGATATGCAGGTCTCCCGCGACCTTCACCTCCAGGTCGATCAGCGAGTGGCGGGCAAGCTGGTCGAGCATGTGGTCGAGAAAGCCGATGCCGGTTTCGTTGGCATAGCGGCCGGTCCCGTCGAGGTTGACGGTCACGTCGATGGCGGTTTCCGCGGTGGCGCGGTGGACGGTGGCGGTGCGCATGCCTGCCCCATACCCTACGGCGCGTTCCATGCAATCTTGGGCCCAAGCAATCTTGACCCGCCACCAAACCCCGCTAGTCCAAGGGGCATGACCGATGGATTGCCAGACAGCCTGATTCCGTACGATGAAATCGTGCAGGAGGCGCTGCGCGCCGTGGTGGGCCGCGTGCTCGGGTCCGTGGCGGCGGCCGGCGGATTGCCCGGTGACCACCATTTCTACATCACCTTCAAGACGCAGGCGCCGGGGGTGGATATCCCCCAGCGGCTGATCGACCGGTTCCCGGACGAGATGACGATCGTGCTGCAGAATCGCTACTGGGACCTGCTGGTCGACGACTCGCGCTTCTCGGTGGGGCTGAGCTTCAACCAGGTGCCGTCGAAGCTGAACATTCCCTATTCGGCGATCACCGGCTTCCACGATCCGGCGGTGAATTTCGAACTGCGCTTTCAGGCGACCGAGGGGCCGAACGACGGTCCCGAGCCGCATGACGAGGCGGAGAATGACGGCCCCGTCGCCACGCCGGTCGAGGATGGCAGCAACGTCGTTGCGGTGGACTTCAAGCGGAAGAAGTGATCGATAAGTAAGGGGGGCAAGCAGTGTTGCGCTGCTTGGCATCCCCTCACCCAAACCTCTCCCCGGTGGGGAGAGGGCTTTAGACGGGAACCCTTTCGGGGCCAGCCGCGTAGCCCGTGGCATGAGCCAGACCCGCACCGAAACCGATTCGATCGGCCCGATCGACGTTCCCGCCGACGCCTATTGGGGCGCGCAGACCGAACGCAGCCTCGAAAACTTCCCCTTCGGCCCGCGCGAGCGGATGCCGGTGGAGATCGTCCGGGCGCTCGCCATCGTGAAGCAGGCGGCGGCGCGGGTGAACCGCAGGCATGGCCTGGACGCGGCAAAGGCCGAGGCGATCGAGTCGGCGGCGGCCGAGGTGGTGGCGGGCAAGCTGGACGACCAGTTTCCGCTCGTCATCTGGCAAACGGGGTCCGGCACCCAGTCCAACATGAACGCCAACGAGGTGATCGCGGGCCGCGCCAACGAAGTGCTGAGCGGCACGCGCGGTGGCAAGAGCCCGGTGCATCCCAATGACGATGTGAATCGCGGCCAATCCTCCAACGATACCTTTCCGACCGCCCTGCATGTCGCCGCCGCGCTGGCGGTGACGGGGCAGCTTTATCCGGCACTCGACCGGCTGCACGACGCGCTGGCGGGCAAGGCGGCGGAATGGGACGATCTGGTCAAGATCGGGCGTACCCATTTGCAGGATGCGACGCCGCTGACGCTGGGCCAGGAATTCTCCGGCTATGTCCAGCAACTCGCCAATGCGCGCGACCGGATCGCCGGCACGCTGGAGCGCAACATCATGCCGCTGGCGCAAGGGGGCACGGCCGTCGGCACCGGGCTGAACGCGCCGGCCGGGTTCGCCGAGGCGGTGGCCGCGGAGATCGCCGGACTGACCGGCCTGCCGTTCGTTACCGCGCCCAACAAGTTCGAGGCGCTGGCATCGAATGACGGGCTGGTCGACCTGCACGGCACGCTGAACGTCCTGGCGGTGGCGCTGACCAAGATCGCCAACGATATCCGGCTGCTGGGGTCGGGGCCGCGTTCCGGCCTGGGCGAACTGGAATTGCCGGCCAACGAGCCCGGCAGCTCGATCATGCCGGGCAAGGTCAACCCGACCCAGGCCGAGATGATGACGATGGTCGCCGCGCAGGTGATGGGCAACAACACCGCCGTCACCATCGGTGGCCTGCAGGGGCATATGGAGCTGAACGTCTTCAAGCCGCTGATCGGGGCGGCGGTGCTGCGCTCGATCGCATTGCTCAGCGTGGCGATGGAAAGCTTTGCCGAGCGGACGGTGGAGGGGATGACCGCCAATCGCGAGCGGATCGGCGAACTGGTCGATCGTTCGCTGATGCTGGTCACCGCGCTGGCGCCCGAGATCGGGTACGACAATGCCGCCAAGATCGCCAAGCATGCGCACCAGCAGGGCCAGACGCTGAAGCAGGCGGGACTCGAACTGGGGCTGGTCGACGAGGCGACCTTCGACCGTGTCGTGCGTCCCGAGGCGATGATCGGGCGATAGGCGCGGGAACCATCCGCCGGCCCGAACATCTTTGCACAAAGGAGATCGTTTACATGGGTGCAACAACGATAGGCGCGCTGGTCGGGGGAGCGATCGACAGCATGAGCGGCGACGACAGCGCCGCGGACGGGGCGCTGATCGGCGCGATCACCGCCAATGTGCTGAAGGTCGTCGTGCCCATCGCCATCACCTACGCGGTCGGCTGGGCCGTGCTGCGCGGTGCCGGTGAACTGAAGGACAAGGTTTTTGGAGAAGTGGCATGATCGGTAAGATTGTTGGCGCGCTGGTCGGGCGCGAGATGAGCCGGCGTGACGGCTCGGGCGGACTGAAGGGTGCGGCACTGGGCGCGATCGTCGCCGGGGGCATGCGCCGGCTGGGTCCGCTGGGTCTGGTGCTGGGTGGCGGGTATGCGGCGAAGAAGGCCTATGACCGCCGCCGCATGAGCAAGCAGGGCGTGCCGCCCCGCTACTGATGCCGGTCGACACGGACTTGCGAAACGAAAGCGGGTGCGCCACGGGGCGCACCCGTTTTGCGTTTCTCCTCCAGTAGATCCCCGAGTCGATCCATGTCCCCCGATGCCACGGCCGCCGCGCAGGAAGCGCGCTTTGCAGCCGACCTGACCGCCGCGCTGAATCACCGGCCGGCCACCGTGCTGCTGGCGGTATCCGGTGGTCCGGACAGCATGGCGATGCTGCTGCTGGCGGCGGCGGCGATGCCGGGGCGGATCAGGGCGGCGACGGTGGACCATCGCCTGCGACCCGAAGCGGCGGCGGAGGCGGCGATGGTGGCCAGGCTGTGCGAAACGCTGGGCGTGCCCCACACGACGCTGGTCCCGCCCGAGCCGATCGCCGGCTCCAGCATCCAGGCACGGGCCCGCACCGCGCGCTATGCGCTCCTTGCCGAGCATGCGCGGGCGATCGGGGCCGAGGCGATCGCGACCGCGCATCATGTCGACGATCAAGCGGAGACGTTTCTGATGCGCGCGGCGCGCGGATCGGGGCTGTCGGGCCTGTCGGGGGTGCGCGCGCGGACGGTGATCGCCGGGATCGTGGTGGTGCGGCCCCTGCTGGAATGGCGACGTGCCGAGTTGCGCGCGATCGTCCGCCGGGCCGAGGCGCCGTTCGTGGACGATCCCGCCAATGCCGATCCGCGACACGACCGGACCCGCTTTCGCCAGTTGTTGGACCGCAACGAGTGGCTGGACCCGCCGCATCTGGCGCGCGCCGCGGCGTTGCTGGCGGAGGCGGACGGCGACATCCGCGCGACGGTCGAATGGTTCTGGGGCGAGCGGGCGCAGGTGGATGGGGACAATGTGCGGCTGCTGGCGGCGGGATTGCCGCGTGAGGTGACGCGGCGGCTGGTGCGGCGGGCGATCGGCACGGTGCGCGAGGCGGCGGGCATCACGACGCCGCCATGGAGCGAATCGGCGCAGATCGAGGCGTTGCTCGACGGTCTGGCCGAGGGGCGGCGGGCGACGCAGGCGGGCGTGATCGGCAGTGCGCGGGGCGACATGTGGCGCTTCCGCCCGGCGCCGCCGCGGCGAACCGGCTGACCAGGGCGCAGCCGCCGGTATTTCGGGCCATTCGACGCCCTTATGCGCCCGGCGATCACATTGATCGGGGTTGTTCCATTGCCATTAACCGGGCCGCGCCTATCTTGGCAGTCGGAAAGGTATCACGCACCGATGAGCGACCACGACAAGCAGCCTGGCCCCGGCAATGATGGTGGGGGCAATCCCTGGATGAAAAGCCTGCTGGTCTGGGTGGGCATTCTGCTGGCCCTGGCCCTGTTCGTGACGATGTTCGACGGCCGGACCGCGACCGCGCGTGGCAACCAGATCGAATATTCAACCTTCCTGGACAAGGTGGATGAGGGCACGGTGAAGGACGCCGTGATCTCGCGCGAATCGATCACCGGCACGCTGTCCTCCGGCGAGGCGTTCCGCACGACGCCGGTGCAGGACTCGCAACTCATCCCGCGCCTGCGCGAAAAGGGCGTGACCTTCACCGCCAAGGTGGATGAGGGTCCCTCGGTGTGGATGCTGATGATCTACAACGCGCTGCCGTTCCTGCTTTTCTTGGGCATCGCCTTTTTCGTGCTGCGCCAGATGCAGAAGGGCGGCGGCGCGAGCGGCGCGATGGGCTTCGGCAAGAGCCGTGCGCGCATGCTGACGCAGAAGGAAGGCAAGGTCACCTTCGACGACGTCGCCGGCATCGACGAGGCGCGCGAGGAATTGCAGGAGATCGTCGAGTTCCTGAAGGACCCGTCGAAGTTCGCACGCCTCGGCGGCAAGATCCCGAAGGGGGCGCTGCTGGTCGGCTCGCCGGGTACCGGCAAGACGCTGCTCGCCCGCGCCATCGCGGGTGAGGCGGGCGTGCCGTTCTTCACCATCTCGGGTTCGGACTTCGTGGAGATGTTCGTCGGCGTCGGCGCGAGCCGCGTCCGCGACATGTTCGAGCAGGCCAAGAAGTCCGCGCCGTGCATCGTCTTCATCGACGAAATCGATGCGGTCGGCCGTCATCGTGGTGCCGGCCTCGGCAACGGCAATGACGAGCGCGAGCAGACGCTGAACCAGTTGCTCGTCGAGATGGACGGTTTCGAGGCGAACGAGGGCATCATCATCATCGCGGCGACCAACCGTCCCGACGTGCTGGACCCCGCGCTGCTGCGTCCCGGTCGTTTCGACCGTCAGGTCGTGGTGCCGCGCCCGGATATCGATGGTCGCGTCAAGATCCTCGAAGTGCACATGAAGAAGGTGCCGCTGGCGCCCGACGTCGATGCCCGCACGATCGCACGCGGCACGCCAGGCTTCTCGGGCGCCGATCTCGCCAACCTCGTCAACGAGGCGGCGCTGATGGCGGCGCGCAAGTCCAAGCGGCTGGTCGCGATGGCCGAGTTCGAGGAAGCCAAGGACAAGGTGATGATGGGCGCCGAGCGGCGTTCGATGGTGATGACCGACGACGAAAAGCGGATGACCGCCTATCACGAGGCCGGTCACGCGATCGTGGCGCTGCACGAGCCTGCCTCCGACCCGATCCACAAGGCGACGATCATCCCGCGCGGCCGCGCGCTGGGCATGGTGATGCGCCTGCCGGAACGCGACTCGTACAGCTATCACCGCGACAAGATGTACGCGAACCTGGCGGTGTCGATGGGCGGCCGTGTCGCCGAAGAGATCATCTTCGGCTATGACAAGGTGTCCTCCGGCGCGTCTGGCGACATCCAGTATGCCACCGGTCTGGCGCGCGACATGGTCACGAAATGGGGCATGTCGGACAAGGTCGGTCCGGTCGAATATTCGCAGCCCGAGGGCGAATCCTTCCTGGGATATTCGTCGTCGCAGCCGGTACGGATGTCGAACCAGACGCAGCAGCTGATCGATGACGAGATCCGCGCCATCGTCGAGGGCGGTCTGGCCAAGGCCAAGCAGGTGCTGACCGACCATGTCGACCAGCTTCACCTGCTGGCGGGGGCGCTGCTGGAATACGAGACGTTGTCGGGCGACGAGATCAAGACGCTGATCGCCGGTGACGATCTGGATCGTCCCGATCCTTCGACGAAGAAGGTGACGATCGCCAAGGCGGGGACGTCGATCCCGAAGACGCGGCGGCCGAGCGGGCCGTTCGGTTCGCCGAGTCCCTTGGGGGCGTAAGCGGTTCGGCTTTGATGGGAGAAAGGCCGCGGTTCCGGAGGGACCCGCGGCCTTTTTCTTTTATGAGATGTCTTTGAGGTTTTTGCCCTCTCCCCGCCGGGGAGAGGGAGGGGACCCGCGGCTTTAGCCGTGGGGAGGGTGAGGGGGTGCCAAGCAGCGCTCCACTGCTGGTCTGCCCCTCACCCTCCCACCGCTTGCGCGCTGGGCCCCTCCCTCTCCCCGGAGGGGAGAGGGGTTTGGAGTCTCAGCGCAACAGATCCCGCCCGACGATCATGCGCATGACCTGATTCGTGCCCTCCAGGATCGAATGAACGCGCAGGTCGCGCCAGAAGCGCTCGATCGGATAATCCATCAGATAGCCATAGCCGCCATGCAGTTGCAGCGCGCGGTCGACGACCGCGGAGCCGGTGTCGGTCGCGAGGCGCTTGGCCATGGCGGCGAAGCGGGTCTTGTCGGGTGCGTCGGCGGTGACCTTCGCGGCGGCGAGGTAGAGCAGCGCGCGCGACGCCTCCAGTTCGGTCGCCATGTCGGCCAGCGTGAACTGCGTCGCCTGGAAATCGGCGATGGCTTTGTTGAACTGCTTGCGATCCTTCACATAGGTGATCGCTTCGTCCAGGCAGCGCTGCGCACCGCCCAGCGAACAGGCGCCGATGTTGAGGCGGCCGCCGTCGAGGCCCGTCATCGCGATGCGAAAGCCTTCTCCCTCCGCGCCGACGCGGTTGGCGACGGGCACGCGAACCTGATCGAACGTCACCTGGCGCGTCGGCTGCGAATGCCAGCCAAGCTTGCGTTCGTTCGCGCCGAACGAGACGCCGGGCATGTCCTTGTCGATCACCAGGCAGGAAATGCCCTTGGGGCCCTCCTCACCGGTGCGGACCATGGTGACATAGACCTCGTTCTCGCCGCCGCCGGAGATGAACTGCTTGGAGCCGGTGACGATATAATCGTCGCCGTCGCGCACCGCGCGCGTCTTGAGCGCGGCCGCGTCCGAGCCCGATCCGGGCTCGGTCAGGCAATAGCTGGCGAGCCGGTCCATGGTGACCAGATCGGGCAGGTAGCGCGCCTTCAGATCGGGGTCGCCGTAACGGTCGATCATCCAGGAGGCCATGTTGTGGATCGAGATAAAGGCCGAGGTAGAGGGGCAGCCATAGGCCATCGCCTCCATGATCAGCGCCGCCTCCAGCCGGCCGAGCGCGATGCCGCCCGACTCTTCCGACACGTAGATGGCGGCGAAGCCCAACTCGGCGGCCGCCTTGATCGTGTCGCGCGGGAAGATGTGATTCTCATCCCATTCGGCGGCAAAGGGGGTGATGCGGTCGGCGGTGAAGCGGCGGGCGAGGTCCTGGATCTCGCGCTGCTCGTCGGTCAACTGGAACTGGTCGGTCATGGCGGTCCTGTTCGGGCGATCGGATGGT
Source organism: Sphingomonas sp. NY01 (assembly GCF_038809135.1). Taxonomy (NCBI): domain Bacteria; kingdom Pseudomonadati; phylum Pseudomonadota; class Alphaproteobacteria; order Sphingomonadales; family Sphingomonadaceae; genus Sphingomonas; species Sphingomonas sp. NY01. Next base: position 739,440 of record NZ_CP101722.1, read on the forward strand.
TACCGGGGGGTGGGCGCTGGAGGGATCGGCGTCATCCCATGGTCGGAATGACGAACGCGTCCTGCACGCGCGACGGCCCGCCATCCTCGCTGCCGGTGGACAGCGCGGAGCCGTCGGGCCAGCGTTGCGTCACCGTCTTCACCTTGGTCCAGAAGCGGACGCCTTCCATCCCGTGCTGGTTGACGTCGCCAAAGGCGGAGCGTTTCCAGCCGCCGAAGCTGTGATAGGCGACCGGCACGGGGATCGGCACGTTGATGCCGACCATGCCGACATTGACCCGCGCTGCGAATTCGCGCGCGGCATGGCCGTTGCGGGTGAAGATGGCGACGCCGTTGCCATACTGATGTTCGCTCGGCAGGCGGAGCGCGGTTTCGAAATCGGGCGCGCGGACGATCTGGAGGACGGGACCGAAGATCTCCTCGCGGTAGCTGTCCATCGCGGGCGTGACATGGTCGAACAGCGAGGGGCCGATGAAGAAGCCCTGTTCATGGCCCTGGAGCGAGAAGCCGCGGCCATCGACGACCAGCTCTGCGCCCTCTTCCACGCCCCTGGCGATCCAGCCCTCGACGCGCGCCTTGTGCGCCGCGTTGACGACGGGGCCGTAATGCGCGTCCGCATCCGTCGAAACGCCCACCCGGAGCGCCCCGATCGCCGGGATCAGCTTCTCGCGCAGCGCGTCCGCGGTGCGCTCGCCGACGGGTACGACGACGGGAAGCGCCATGCAGCGTTCGCCCGCCGAGCCGAAGGCGGCGCCCGCCAGATCGGCGACGACCTGATCGAGATCGGCATCGGGCATGACGATGCCGTGATTCTTGGCGCCGCCCATCGCCTGCACGCGCTTGCCCGCCTCGACACCGCGGCGATAGACATAGTGCGCGATGTCGGACGAGCCGACGAAGCTGACGGCGGAGATGGCGGGGTGGTCGAGGATCGCGTCGACCATTTCCTTGTCACCGTGGACGACCTGCAGGATGCCCTCGGGCGCGCCGGCCTCCAGCATCAGTTCGGCGAGGCGGACGGGGACGGACGGGTCGCGTTCGGACGGCTTCAGGATGAAGGCATTGCCGCACGCGATGGCGACGCCGAACATCCACATCGGAATCATGCCAGGGAAATTGAACGGGGTGATGCCGGCACCGATGCCCAGTGGCTGGCGCATGGAATAGACATCGATGCCGGGGCCGGCGCCCTGGGTATATTCGCCCTTCAGGACGTGCGGGATGCCGCAGGCGAATTCGATCACCTCCAGCCCGCGCTGGATGTCGCCCTTCGAATCGGCGATGACCTTGCCGTGTTCGGCGGAGAGGAGGTGGGCCAGCGCCTCCATCTCGCGCTCGACCAGCTCCTTGAAGCGGAACATCACGCGTGCGCGGCGTTGCGGATTGGTGGCCGCCCAGCCGGGCTGCGCAGCAAGAGCGGCGGCGACGGCGCGGTCGAGATCGGCGGCGGTGCCCAGCGGCACGCGGGCCTGGACCTGGCCGCTATTGGGGTCGAACACCTCGCCGTGGCGGGGCGCCGCGGTGCCGCTGCCGGCACCGGCGATCACATGGTCGATCACGCGCATGACACTCTCCTTCGCTTCGGTGGGCTGTTGGGCCTCTTTGCGACCGTTGTAATTTCATTGCTTGGCCACGCAAGTCTCGAATGACGGCATCGGGCCGGGGAAAAGTCGTTAACCCAGGTTCGCGAGCGGGAACGTCGAGCGCTGCGACCCATTGGGGAGGGGAGCAGATACAGGAGCTTGCCCATGACCGACCGTCCCCAGCCGCCTTATCCCGAACAGCAGCAGTCGATCCCCGGCCGTACCGATGCGATGGACCCGCGCCCCGATCATGGCGAGACCAGCTACAAGGGCAGCGGTCGTCTGGAGGGCAAGAAGGCGGTGATCACCGGCGGCGACAGCGGCATCGGTCGCGCGGTCGCCATCGCCTATGCGCGCGAAGGGGCCGACGTGCTGATCTCGTACCTGAACGAGGATGACGATGCGGCCGAGACGAAGCGGCTGGTCGAGGAAGCCGGTCGGCAGGCGGTGCTGGTACCTGGCGACATCAGCGATCCGGCACAGGCACGCGCGGTGATCGACAAGGCGGTGGAGGCGTTCGGCCGGGTCGACATCCTGGTCAACAACGCCGCGCACCAGCGCAGCTTTCAGGCAATCGAGGACATTCCCGACGAGGAATGGCAGCAGACCTTTGCCACCAACATCCATGCGATGTTCTACCTGTCCAAGGCAGCGGTCGCGCACATGGGCGAGGGCGCGTCGATCATCAACACGACCTCGATCAACGCCGACCAGCCGAGCCAGCAGCTGCTCGCCTATGCCACAACCAAGGGCGCGATCCACAATTTCACCGCCGGTCTGGCGCAGATGCTGGCCGAGCGGAAGATCCGGGTGAACGCGGTCGCGCCAGGGCCGGTGTGGACGCCGCTGATCCCCTCCACTATGCCGCCCGAGGCGGTGAAGACATTCGGCGAGAACACGCCGCTGGGCCGCGCGGCGCAGCCCGCCGAACTGGCGCCGCCCTATGTGATGCTGGCGACTGACGAGGCGAGCTACATCACCGGTGCTACCATCGCGGTGACCGGCGGACGCCCCTTCCTATAGAGTGGAATTCGATCGCCTTCGTTTACCCTCACCCTTTCGCGGCTGCGCCGCTCCCGGCGGGAGAGGGAAAAGACGCTGGAAGCAGCGCAAGGTGGGGGCGACCAAGTTTGATCGAATTCGATCCAAGGCAACAGATCCGGCCGCAGCGTCCTGACGGATGATGCGGCCGGGCAACTTTGCCACCCTTGTGTCCCGCCGCGGCTCTGCCTAAACCACGCAGCGGAGGGGATAATAATGGCAAATTGCTTTAAGAATGCGATGGCGGCCCTGTTGCTGATGACCGGTGGTGCGGCCGCGGCACAGGACCAGTTCCTCGATCCCAATACGCTGCGGCCGTCGCTCGACCCCAATCGCAAGGCGAACGGGTTGGCGCTGACGCCGCCGATGGGGTGGAATAGCTGGAACAAGTTCGGGTGCCGTATCGACGAGGCGACGGTTCGGGCGATGGCGGATGCGATCGCGAGCAATGGCATGGCGGAGGCGGGCTATCGCTACATCGTCATCGACGATTGCTGGCACGGCGAGCGCGACGCGAACGGCTTCATCACCGCCAACGCGGAGAAATTCCCCTCCGGCCTGAAGGCGCTGGCCGACTATGTTCATTCCAAGGGTTTGAAGTTCGGCATCTATTCGGACGCGGGCGCCAAGACCTGCGGCGGCAAGCCGGGCAGCCAGGGCCATGAATATCAGGACGCGCTGACCTATGCCCGCTGGGGCGTCGATTACCTGAAATATGACTGGTGCTCGACCGGCACGCGCAATGCCGAAGAAGCCTATGCGCTGATGTCGGACGCGTTGAAGGCGACCGGCCGGCCGGTGGTGCTGGCGATCTGCGAATGGGGCAACAACCGCCCCTGGGAATGGGGCAAGAAGATCGGCAATCTTTGGCGCACGTCCGCCGACATCCGTGATGCCTGGAAGGGCCGGGAGAAATGGTCGATCGGCCTGCTCGACATCATCGACCTGAACGAGCCGCTCTACCCGCATGCCGGCCCCGGCCACTGGAACGATCCCGACATGCTGGAGGTCGGCAATGGCGGGATGAGCGACACGGAATATCGGGCGCATTTCAGCTTGTGGGCGATGATGGCGGCGCCGCTGATCGCGGGGAACGATATCGTGGGGATGAGCGCGGACACGCGTGCGATCCTGCTCAACCGGGAGGTGATCGCGGTGGATCAGGATGCGCTGGGGCAACAGGGCCGGCGGGTGCGCGACGACGGCGACCTGGAGGTGTGGGCACGCCCGCTGGCGGATGGCAGCCGCGCGGTGATCCTGTTCAATCGTTCGGAACAGGCAGCGGACATGGCGGTCGACTGGCCGGAGATCGGGTTGACCAAGGCGGTGCGGGCCGAGGTGCGCGACCTGTGGGCGCATCGTTCGCTGGGCCGCAAGACGGGGCGCTTCGCCGCCAAGGTGCCGGCGCACGGCGTGGTGATGGTGACGGTGAAGCCGTGACCGCCACCGGACCTGCGATGGACCGGCGTGCCGTTCTGATCTAACGGCCGCGCCATGCCAATCGATCTCATCTGCCTGGATGCCGACGACACGTTGTGGCACAATATGCGCCACTTCGAGGAAGCGCAGGCGGCGTTGCTCGCGCTGCTCAAGCCCTTTGCCGATGCGCAGGTGACGCGGGCCGCGATGGACGCGTGCGAGATGCGCAACCTGTCCGTCTATGGCTACGGCGCGAAGGGATTTACCCTGTCGATGGTGGAAACCGCGATCGAACTGGCGGGCGACCGCCTGCCGGTCCGGGCGATCGGCGAGATACTGGCGGCGGGTCGGCGGCTGCTGGCGCATCCGGTGGAACTGCTGGACGGGATCGAGGACACGCTGGACCGGCTGGCGGAGCGGGGGCGGCTGATCCTGGTGACCAAGGGCGACCTGCTGCACCAGGAAGCCAAGCTGGCGGCCTCGGGACTGGGCGACCGTTTCGCGGGGATCGAGATCGTCAGCGACAAGACGCCGGACACGTTCCGCCGGCTGTTCGCGCGCCATGGCATCGATCCGGCCCGCGCGGTGATGGCGGGCGATTCGATGCGATCGGACGTGCTGCCCGCGCTGGAGGCGGGCGCCTGGGCGGCGTTCGTGCCGCAGCCGGGGGCGTGGGTGCACGAACAGGGCCGCGCGCCGAGCGACCATCCGCGGTTCCGCGAACTGACGAAGCTGGCCGAACTGCCGGACTGGATCGATGCGATCGGCGCGGGGCGTACAGCCCCTTGACCCGCTCCGTCGTACCGCGCACCGCAACAATCGATTACATCATGGGGGTTGGGAGAAAATAATGACCGAAGCTGCCGATCGCATCGTCGCCGGCGTCGAGCTGGGTGGCACCAAGTCGATCGTGCTGATCGGCCGGGGACGTGAGATCCTGGTGTCCGAGCGCTTCCCCACCACCGATCCGGCCACCACGCTGGGGTGCTGGCCGCCAAGCTGGCCGAATGGCGTGACGCCTATGCGCCCGAAGCGCTGGGCATCGGCAGTTTCGGGCCGATCGCGCTGGACGCCCATGGCGCCGATTACGGGCGGATGCTGGCGACGCCCAAGCCCGGCTGGGCCGGAGCGGATGTGCGCGGCGCGCTGGCGGAAGGCTTTGGCGAGCGGATCGCGATCCACACCGACGTGACCGGCGCGGCGCTGGCGGAAGGATTCTGGGGCGCGGCCAAGGGGCTGGGCGATCATGTCTATGTCACCGTCGGCACCGGCGTCGGCATGGGCATCGTGTCGGGCGGCCATCCGGTATCGGGGCGGATGCATCCCGAGGCAGGGCATGTCCGCGTACGGCGCATGCCGGGCGACGGCTTTACCGGGGTTTGCCCGTTTCATGGCGATTGCCTGGAGGGACTGGTGTCCGGTCCGGCGATCGCGGCGCGGGCGGGGCGGCCGGCGCAGGAGCTGGATGCGCACGACCCCGCATGGACCTTTGTCGCCGATGCGCTGGCGGAAAGCTTTGTCGGGTTGTTCCTGACGCTGGCGTGCGGGCGGATCGTGGTCGGCGGCGGCGTCGGCATGGGGCAGCAGCATCTGTTGCCGATGGTGCAGCAGCGGGTGGTGGCGAAACTGGCCGGATATCTGCCCTTCGTCGATGCCGCGCAGGTGGCGAACCGGATCGTCCACGCGCAACTGGGCGACCAGGCGGGGCCGCTCGGCACGCTGGCGCTGGCGCAGACGGTGCTGCCGGCGCGCTGAGGGCGTTTCCAACAAAATAGCGGCCCCTTGCAGAAATCGCTGTCCTACAGCGAACCGATATGGTTCGTTGCTGCCTGGGGGAGACGGGCATGACGGATATCGATGGGCTGATTGCAGGCGCGGTCGCGCGCGAAGGGGGCTATGTCGACCATCCCGCCGACCGGGGCGGGCCAACGCGCTTCGGGATTACCGAGGCGGTGGCGCGGGGCGGGGGCTATGCGGGGGCGATCCGGCAACTGCCGCGCAGCGTGGCGGAGGACATCTACCGGACCCGCTACTGGACGGGGCCGGGGATCGACCGGGTCGCGCGGCGCGCGCCGATGCTGGCGGCCGAACTGTTCGACGGGGGCGTGAACATGGGACCGCGCGTTCCGATCGGCTTTCTTCAGCGCGCGCTGAACGCGCTGAACCGGGGCGCGGTGGATTATCCGGAGGTGGCGCGTGACGGGCGGATCGGCGATGCCACGCTGACCGCGCTGGATGCGTATCTGGTGCGGCGGGGGCGTGGCGGCGAGGCGGTGCTGGTCAAGGCGATCGAGGCGCTGCGCGGCGAACGCTATATCACCCTGGCCGAGCGGCGGCCGGCGAACGAGGCGTTCCTGTATGGCTGGCTGGCGCACCGGGTGGGGGTGCGGGCATGACGGCGGGCGACGAACCTGCCGAGCCGGTCGACCGCTGGACGGCGCAGGCGCGGCCGGCATTCCTGTACGTAATGTACGTGTTCCTGTTGTGGAGCCTGCCGATGAGCATCGTCGCGGGGCTGCGCCCGGCAATGGCGCAGGCGATGATCCGCGGCATGGCGGCGTATCTGGCGGCAATCCCGGAGCCGCTCTACGCGCTCTTCGGCACCGGATATCTGGGCTATACGGTGGCGCGGGAGTGGGGGAAGCGGCGCTAGATCCGATCAGCGCGGGTCGCGGTAGGGCAGGTCGCGGCGCAGGAAGACGATGGTGTGCCAGCTTGCCCGGCGGGTGCGGAACACGGCGCGGTAATCGCGGGTCAGCGTCGCCTTCAGCGCGGCAAGGCTGCCGGGGTTCCAGATCCGCATCCGCCGGTCGGAGGTGACGATGACCGGCGGGCGTCTTGCCAGGATGCGGCGGACTTCGGCCGCTTCGTCGATGCCCGTCGCGCCCTGCTCGGTGGTGTAGGCGAGCAGGTTGGGAAAGGCATAGGGCGTCGGCAGGCAGGTGTCGGCCAGTTGATAGATGATGGTGTCGCCGATGAACACATAGGGGCAGCCGGTGCCGCTGTTCGCGGCGACGATCCGCGCGGTGCGGTAGGCACCGGGCGCATCGTCATGCGCGGTCAGCGCCTCCACCGACAGGATCGTCAGGCCGAGACCGAGCGTGGCGACCAGCGCGCGGGTCGAGCGGCCCCAGCAGCGGCCGGCGACGAGCGTCAGGGGGGCGAGCAGCGGCAGCGCATAATGGTCGAAAAAGGTGCCGATCGCGAAAAAGCCGGCGGTGGCGGCGGCGAGCCAGCCCCAGGCGAGCAGGTTCGCGCTTGCCCGGGTGCCCTCCCGCGGGCGGCGGCGCCAGGCGATCGCGGTGGAGACAATGACCGGGGCGAGCTGCGCGGCGATGCCGAGCAGCCGCATCGCCAGCTGGTCGGGCGGATAGGGCGCCCGCAGCGCGATCGAGGTGATGTTGGCGAACCAGAAAGGCTGAAGCCAGCCATGCGCCCAATACCAGCCGAGCGCGGCGAGGCTGGGGGAAAGGCCGATCAGCGCCCAGAACAGCGCGGCGGCAACGATGGCGGGCCAGCGGACCTGTGCACGGCGGAGGAACCAGAGATGCGCGACGCCGAAGAACGCACCTTCGATCGCGGGGGTGTATTTCATCTGGATCGCGATGCCCGCCAGCAGGCAGGCGACGGCGCCGTTCCACAGGATGCGGGTGCGTCGCCCTTGCGCGGCGAGCGCGGGCAGGCCCAGCGTCAGCCAGCCGGCGGCAGCCATGGGCAGGTTGTAGAAGACGGGCGACTGGCCACCGCGCCCGCCGAGCAGCATCAGCGCGATCAGATAAACCGCGCCCGCCGCCAGCGCACCGCGCCGCCGCACCCCGATCCGGCCCGCCGCCAGATACACCAGCGCCGCGGTTCCCCAGGCGGCGGCGAGCGCGGCCAGTTGATAGGCGACGATCCCCTTGCCGGGGGCGGCGGCGAACAGCGCATAGAGCAGGAACAGCCCGATCGGCTTGCGATCCCAGATGTCAACATAGGGCACCGCACCGTTCAGCAGCCGGGTGCCGACCAGCAGATAATATTGCTCGTCGACATGGATCACCGGGTTGCCGATATCCCAGCCGCGCAGCGCGACGGCGGCGAGCAGCAACAGCAGGAGGTCGCGGGCGCGCTTCACCGGGAGACGCCTTAGTAGAAGCGGCGCAGTGTGAGGGCGCGGGTGCGCCCCTCGCAGTCGGACAGGCGCACCACCGTGCCGGGCGCCGCCACCGACCATCGGGCAAGCGGGCTGGTGGCATAATCCCGCGTCACCGGCTGGCCGTCGATCGCGCAGATCAGGTCGTCGGTGCGCCAGCCGGCGGCCTCGGCCGGGCTGCCGCGCATGACGTGCAGCACACGCAGGCGATCCGGCGCGACGCCGACGAGCAGGCCGCTGGTCGAGCGCAGCGGGGTGGCCTGCGTGCCGTCACCCTTCAGCACCATGCGCCCGGCATAGGGATCGAGCAGCACGCGGTACCGCCCGAGAAAGCCCGAGCCAATGCGCCCGGCGACGCCGATCGACTGGCTGAAGCCGCCCGGCGGCTCGATCCGCACCTCCACATTCTGCGCGTCGAGCGTGCCCAGCGTCAGGTGCGGGACGATCGCCAGGTCGTTGACGCTGGCGCCGCCCAGCCCGAAGCCGATCGTGCTGGTGACGGGCAGGCGATCGAGCCTGGCCGCGGTCCAGCCGGCGCGGGTGACGGTGACCGACGATCCGTCGCCGGTGTCGACGATGACCGGCGCCAGTCGGCCAGCACCCAGCCGCATCGCGCTTTCGTACACGCGCCGCTGCGCCGAGATGGTGAGGGGGGCGACCGCGCCGGCGAAAGGCATCCGGCCGGAGGGGAGCAGGCGGAAGCGCTTTCCCGCATAATCGATGTCGAGCGCGTAAAGCGCGGTCAGGTCGCGCCCGACCAGCAGGTCGACCGGCTCGGCATCGCCCGTCGCGATGGCGGGCAGGTCCGCCACGGTGACGCCGCCGCCGGTGCGGGTCAGGCCGCCCAGTTCGACGCGACGCGTCGGCATCCAGCCGACCGCCACCGCGCCGCCGATCGCGGTCGCGCTGCCACCGCTGCGCAGGCGTTTCTGCACCACCGCCTTCGAGGTGCGCGCCAGCACGGTGAAGCTGACCCCGGTGTCGAGGATCGCCGACACCGGCCGCCCGTCCAGCGTCATGGTGAAGCGGATCTGGTTGCCCGGCGTCAGGGTGAAGGGCACCCAGCGATTTTCGGTGTCGTCCGCCAGCCGGCCCGTGCCGGGATCGCGCGTGGCCTCGGCCACGACGCTGGGCGGGGACGCCTGTTGCCCGGCATGGGTCGTCGCCACCACCAACGGGGCGATCAACAGGGGGGCCAGGACCAGCAGGCGGCGCATCGTGCCGCCGGCCCTAGAGCAAGCGCCGGCGACGCGCCAGTGGCGCCGCCGTGCCCTTTAGAGACACGCCTCCAGGAACGCCTGGTCGAAGCCGAACTGCTTGGCCTTGTCGAGCGTATAGGGGCGCAGGCCCATGGAGCGATATTCGCCGATGATCTTTCCTTCGGCCGACTCGTCCAGATATTCGAACTTGAACAGCTCCTGCGTGACGATCACCGGGCCCTCCATGCCGATCACCTCGGTGATGTTGGTGACGCGGCGGCTGCCGTCGCGCAGGCGCTTCACCTGGATGATGAGGTCGACCGAGTCGGCGATCTGGCGGCTGATCGCCTCCTTGGGCACCTTGATGTCGGACATCATCACCATGTTCTCCATACGCGCCAGCGCCTCGCGCGGGGAGTTGGAGTGGAGCGTGCACATCGATCCGTCGTGACCGGTGTTCATCGCGGCGAGCATGTCGAAACATTCCGCGCCGCGGATTTCGCCCAGGATGATGCGGTCGGGGCGCATGCGCAGCGCGTTCTTGACGAGGTCGCGGATCGAGATCTCGCCCTGACCTTCAAGGTTTGCGGGACGGGTTTCGAGCGGCAGCCAATGCGGCTGTTGCAGGCGAAGCTCGGCCGCGTCCTCGATGGTCAGCACGCGCTCGCCCGGGTCGATCATCTTGGACAGGGCGTTGAGCATCGTCGTCTTGCCCGAGCCGGTGCCGCCCGAGATGACGACGTTGAACCGGCTGGCGCCCGCGATCTTCAGCGCGGTCGCCATCTTCGGCGACATGCTGCCGAAGCCCGCCATCATGTCGAGCGTGATCGGCTTGGCGGAGAATTTGCGGATCGAGATCGCGGTGCCGCGCAAGCTGAGCGGCGGCACGATGACGTTGACGCGGCTGCCGTCCTTCAGGCGGGCGTCGGCGAGCGGCGTGGTCTGGTCGACGCGGCGGCCGACCGAGTTGCAGATGCGCTGCGCGATCTGGAACAGATGTTCCTCGTCGCGGAACTGGATGTTGGCGATCTCCAGCTTGCCCTTGCGCTCGACATAGGTCTGCTCGGGGCCGTTGACCATGATGTCGGACACGTTGGGATCGGCGAGCAGCTCCTCGAGCGGGCCGAGACCGAGCAACTCGTCGACCAGCACCTTTTCCAGCGCGAACTGCTCGCGCCGGTTGAGCGTCAGCTTCAGCTCGGCAAGCACCTCGCCGATAATCGGGCGGAATTCCTCGGCCAGCTCGTCCTTGCCGAGCGTCGCCGCGGCCTCCGGATCGACGCGTTCCAGCAGGCGCGGCAGCACCTGTTCCTTGATCTTGTGGACCGAGGCTTCGAACCCCTCGGCCCGGCTGCTGCCGGCGTCACCGCTGGAGGCCTGGCGATCGGCCAGGCGCTGCATCGCGTCCATCTGCAGCCCGGGCATGGTGCCGGGACCGATGGCGTCGATGTCGCCGCCGGGCAGCGGGGCAGGTTCGGGGGCGGCAAAGGCGGAAGGGGGCAGATCCTGTTCGGCGGCCGGCACCACGCGCGCCCCGGCCTGTCCGGTGTGCATCGGCCGTGCGACGCCAAAGGCCGGCCGTGCGGGCTGACCCGATCCCATTCCACTGCGACGCCCGAACGCGCTCATCCGACCCGAATCCCTTGCAAGTGGTATCGGTGCCTAAACGGCAAGCTTTACCATATACCTAACCAACGATCCCGCGCACCGATCCCGCATGCCCGCGCAGAAGCGGTTGCCGCGCGGCGCGTCCGGGCGATAGGAGGGCGCGATGATCGTCCGGTTGGCCCTCGCATTCGTTTTCCTTGTCGGCCTGGCCGTACCCGCGCGGGCCGACGACATCGCGGCGGCGGCCCGGGGGGTGGTGCGGGTGGTGACCATCGCGGTGGTCGACGATCAGGTCGCGGGCTTCGGCCACGGATCGGGCTTCGCGGTCGCACCGAACCGCATCGTCACCAACGCGCATGTCGTGGAACTGGCCGAGCGTTACCCGGACAATGTCGTGGTCGGCATCGTGCCGTCGGAGGGCAGCAAATCCTATCAGGGCCGGGTCGTCGCCTATGACGCGCGGCGCGACCTGGCGCTGATCGAGATCACCGAGGCGCGGCTGCCGCCGGTTGCGCTCTATACGGGGCCGGTGGCGGAGGGGAATGCGGTGATCGCGCTGGGCTATCCCGGCAATGTCGATCTGGCGACCGCGCAGTCGGCGGCGGATTATATCCGGCCGCTGTCGCCGGTCCGCTCGCAGGGCGTGGCGTCCGGGCGGCGCAGTCTGACGGGGATCGAGGTGCTGCTCCACACCGCCAGCATCGCGCGCGGCAATTCCGGCGGACCGCTGCTCGATCCGTGCGGGCGGGTGATCGGCGTCAACTCCGCGCTGACCCGCGCCGACGAGGGTGATTCGACCTTCGGCTTCGCGATCGCGGATACCGAGTTGATGGGCTTCCTGCGCGACGCGCAGCAGCCTTATGTCTCGGCCGGCGGACCCTGCACCTCAATCGAGGAACGGCTGCGCGAGGACAGCGCCGCCGATGCCCGCGCCACCGAGGATGCCGCCGCCGCCCGCCGCGAGGCGGCAGGGGCCGCCGCGCTGAAGCGGCAGGCGGCGCTTGACCACGCCCGTGACGAGGCGGAGCGGACGCGCGAGAATGTGATGGCGCTGGCCGGGCTGCTGCTGGTCGCAGGGGCGCTCGGCATCGGCGCGGCGGGGCTGTTCGAATCGCGCGGTCAGCGGCGCGCGGCGATCTGGGCGGTGTCCGGTGGCGGGCTGGGCGTGCTGGCGGCGGTGGTGGTGTTCGTCGCGCGGCCATCGGGGGAGCCCGAACTGCCCGCCGACACGGTCGCGCCGGCGACCATGCCGATCCGCGACGCGGCCATTGGCCGGCTGGTCTGCACGCTGCAGCCCGAACGCAGCCGGGTGACGATGTCGTCCACCGCGGAGGTGACGCTGGAATGGGGCCGGGCGGGGTGCATGAACGGCACGCAGCAATTTGCCGAGGGCGATGCGCGTTGGGAACGGATCGCGGTGCCCGACGACGAGCAGACGGTGTCCGTGCAGCGCTTCGACCCGCTGACCCGCACCTATGCCGATACACGTTATTTCCTGTCGGCAGCCGGCATGGCGGCGGCGCGCGCGGCGCGGGGCGGCAAGCCGGTCAATGGCTGTTCGGCGGCGGACGCGGTGCAGGACGCGCTGGCCCGCCAGCAGGCGGCGATCCGCGCGACGCTGCCGCCGCTACCCAACGAAAAGCTGGTCTATTCCTGTCGCAAGGCGGGGTGATCTTCCCCTCGCACATCGGCCCTGTTTCGCTATAGGGCGAAATACGGGCTTGGGAGGGCCGACGGGATGATGCGTTTCGGGGGATGGGTCGCCGGTGTCGCGCTGGCGCTGGGTATGGCCACGCCGGCCGCGGCGGAATGGCGCGAGGCACGTGCGAAGCACTTCGTGATCTATGCCAATACCGGCGAGGACGATATCCGCCGCATGGCGACGCGGCTGGAACAGCTGGACGGGGCGATGCGGCGCATGCACGCGGTGGCGGAGCAGCCCGGCCAGACCAGCAACCCGGTCACCGTCTATACGGTGGCCAGCGCCAACGAGGTGCAGTCGTTGTGCGGCAAATGCCCCAACATCGCCGGCTTCTACCAGCCGCGGGCCAGCGGGTCGATCGCGTTCACGCCGCGCCGCGGCAGCAGCGAGGGCAGCATCGATCCGCAGATCGTGCTGTTCCACGAATATGCCCATCACTTCCTGCTGGGCAACGCATCCACCGCCTATCCGGCCTGGTATTCGGAAGGCTATGCCGAGTTCGTCAGCACCGCCACCTTCGACAAGGAGGCGCTGCGCGTCGGCGTGGCTGCGATGCACCGCGCTTACAGCTTGCTACGTACCGACATGAACATCGAGACGCTGTTCGATTCCACGCGTCGCAAGCTCAGTGTCGAACAACGGGCGGCGGTCTATGCGCGCGGCTGGCTGCTGACCCATTATCTGATGTTCAGCAAAGAGCGCGAGAACCAGTTGGGCACCTATCTGCGCCAGTTGAACGAAGGCGTGCCCAGCCTGAAGGCAGGGGAAGCGGCATTCGGTGGTTTGAAGGCGCTGGACAAGGATCTCGATCGCTATCTCAACTCGTCGCGCATCACCAACGTGATCCTGCCGTACACGATGCTGCCCGTACCGCCCATCGCGGTCCGCACGCTGAGCGAGGGCGAGCAGGCGATGATCGGTTTGCGCATGCGATCCGAACGCGGCGTCAATCGCGAAACGGGCCGCGACGTCTATGACCGCGCATTGCGCACGGTGGGGCCTTATGGGGACGATCCGGTGGTGCAGGGCTGGCTGGCCGAGATGGCGTATGATGCGGGGGAGGATGCGGCGGCCGAGGCGGCGGCGGACCGGGCGCTGGCCAAGGATCCGAAGTCCGTGCAGGCGCTGACCTACAAGGCGATGGTGCTGATGCGCCGTGCGGGCAATTCCCGCGATGCGGCGCGGTGGGCGGAGGCGCGGCGCTGGATCGTGAAGGCGAACCGGCTGGATCCCGACGCCGCCGAGCCGCTGTCGCTTTATTATCGCAGCTATCGCATGGCCGGCGCGAAGCCGACCAATGCGGCGGTGCAGGGGCTGTACCGCGCGTTCGAGCTGGTGCCGCAGGACCAGGGCCTGCGCTTCATGGTGGCGGCACAGGCGATCGAGCTGGGCGACGTCAAGGGCGCGCGCGCGACCCTGCGTCCTCTGGCCTTTGATCCGCACGCGCCGGCGGACAACCCGGCGGCACAGTTGCTGGCGCTGCTTGACAGCGACAAGGTGCAGGAAGCGCTGGCCCGCATCCGCGGCAATGCCGAGCAGGCCGCGCCGGGGGGCGAGGCGCCCTAGTCCGCGCCGCCGGCCGAAGCCACGCATTCGGCGTGGCTGCATGGTGCGCCCGGCGGGACCGTGCGCAGCGCCTGCCAGATCGCTTCCTGAAAAGCGGTGGCCCGTATGTCGGGCGGCAGGTCGCTGCGCGCCGGGCATTCGGCCAAGGTCACGAGCCGCTCGGCCAGGTCATGCAGGACGGCGTCGCCCGGCCGGATCGTCGCCGCCGGGAAGCGGGCGGCGAGTGCGGCGCCATCCTCGCCCAGTGCAATCCGGCACGGCCCCCGGGCGGTCGTAGCAAAGAGCAGCGGCCCCATGCCGGTCGCGACCATCGTCCAGCGGATCGTCTCCCCCTGCCGCCGTGCCGCCACGCGCTGGGCGACATGCCCAGCCGGGGCGCATCGGCGGCATAGAAGCGGCTGGGCGTGTCATGCCCGGCGGCGTAGATCGCCTCGGTCACGCTGTTTTCCGCGGCGAGCGCCGCAATCGCCCGGCCCGAGCGCAGCGCGCGGGCATAGGCGGCGGGCGTCACGCCGGTGGCGCGCTTGAACAACCGGTGGAAATGATGCGGGGCATAGCCGACCGCCTGCGCCAGCCGGTCGAGCGGCACTGCACCGTCCCGCGCCAGCATGGCTGCGGCCCGTGCGACCGCCGTCGCATCGCGCGCCACCGTGTCCGGATGGCAGCGGCGGCAGGACCGGTAGCCCGCCGCTTTTGCATCCGCGGCATCCTTGTAGAAGGCGACCTTGTCGCGTGCCGGGCGGCGCGCGGGGCAGCTCGGCCGGCAATAGATGCCGGTGGAGCGCACCGCGACGACGAAGCGGCCGTCGGCGTCGCGGTCGCGGCTTGCAAAGGCGATCCAGGCCCGGTCCTCGTCCATGTGCATGATCTAGGGTGGTCGCGGCAAAACCGCATCCCGCGGATTGCGTTCAAAACGACATGGCGCCGGTATGACGATCTTGTTACCATCCCGTCATGGGAAGGGGTGGCGCAGCTTGCATCGCCGGGTTCCCGATGCTACTCGCGCGCCAACCCATCCGAGGCGCGATTTCGCGCCCCGTTCCCCATGGGGGCAACCCGTTTGTAATTACGAGGAATTCGCGTCCGTGGAGATGTCCGGCGGAAATCTAGGTGGCACAGGCGGCATCCAGGCGAGCTTGGGCGGACGCTATGCGCTCGCCCTGTTCGAACTGGCCGAGCAGGGCCGCAGCATCGACACGGTCGAAGCAAGCCTGCTGGCCGTGCGCGACGCGCTCGCCCAGTCGGCCGAGTTTCGCGACCTGACGACCAGCCCGGTCGTGGCGCGCGGCGCGGCGGTCAAGGCGGTGCTCGCCGTTGCCGACCAGTTGGGCGTCGATGCCACCACCCGCAATTTCCTGGGCGTGCTGGCGGAAAACCGTCGCCTGGGCCAGTTGTCGCAGATCATCCGCGCCTTTCGCCAGCTTGCCAGCCGCCATCGCGGCGAGACGACGGCGGAAGTCACGAGCGCCCACCCGCTGACCGACGATCAGGTCGCCGCGCTGAAGCAGCAGTTGCGCCAGCGTGTCGGCCGCGACGTCTCGGTCGACCTGTCGGTCGATCCCTCGCTGCTCGGCGGGCTGGTCGTCCGCATCGGCTCCCAGATGATCGATTCCTCGATCCGCACCCGTTTGAATGCGCTCGCCAGCGCGATGAAAGGCTGACGTTCCATGGATATCCGCGCCGCAGAAATCTCCAAGGTCATCAAGGACCAGATCGCCAATTTCGGCGACCAGGCCCAGGTCTCCGAAACCGGTCAGGTGTTGTCCGTCGGTGACGGCATCGCGCGCATCTACGGTCTGGACAACGTCCAGGCGGGCGAGATGGTCGAGTTCGCCAATGGCGTGCAGGGCATGGCGCTGAACCTGGAAGCCGACAATGTCGGCGTCGTGATCTTCGGCTCGGACGCCGAGATCCGCGAGGGCGACACCGTCAAGCGCACCGGCACCATCGTGGACGTGCCGGTGGGCAAGGGGCTGCTCGGCCGCGTGGTCGACGGCCTTGGCAACCCGATCGACGGCAAGGGCCCGATCGTCGCCGAGAAGCGCAGCCGCGTCGAGGTGAAGGCGCCGGGCATCATCCCGCGCAAGTCGGTGCACGAGCCGGTGCAGACCGGTTTGAAGGCGATCGACGCGCTGGTGCCCGTCGGCCGTGGCCAGCGCGAGCTGATCATCGGCGACCGTCAGACCGGCAAGTCGGCGATCGCGCTGGATACCTTCATCAACCAGAAGACGGCGAACGCCGGCACCGACGAGTCGAAGAAGCTGTACTGCGTCTATGTCGCGGTCGGCCAGAAGCGCTCCACGGTGGCGCAGCTCGTCCGCACGCTGGAAGAGAATGGCGCGATGGAATATTCCATCGTCGTCGCCGCCACCGCGTCGGACCCGGCCCCGCTGCAGTTCCTCGCGCCCTATACCGGCTGCGCGATGGGCGAGTATTTCCGCGACAACGGCATGCATGCCGTGATCGTGTATGACGACCTGTCGAAGCAGGCGGTCGCCTATCGTCAGATGTCGCTGCTGCTGCGCCGTCCGCCGGGCCGCGAAGCCTATCCGGGCGACGTGTTCTATCTCCACTCGCGCCTGCTGGAGCGCGCGGCGAAGATGAACGACGACAACGGCAACGGCTCGCTGACCGCGCTGCCGATCATCGAGACGCAGGCGGGCGACGTGTCGGCCTACATCCCGACCAACGTGATCTCGATCACCGATGGCCAGATCTTCCTTGAAACCGACCTGTTCTTCGCGGGCATCCGCCCGGCGATCAACGTCGGTCTGTCGGTCAGCCGCGTCGGCTCGGCCGCGCAGACCAAGGCGATGAAGAAGGTGTCGGGCTCGATCAAGCTGGAGCTGGCACAGTATCGCGAGATGGCGGCGTTCGCGCAGTTCGGATCGGATCTCGACGCCTCGACGCAGAAGCTGCTCAACCGCGGCGCGCGCCTGACCGAGTTGCTGAAGCAGCCGCAGTTCAACCCGCTGCCCTTTGAGGAGCAGACGGCGTCGATCTTCGCGGGCACGCAAGGCTATCTGGACACCGTCCCCGTCGCGCAGGTGACGCGCTACGAGGCGGCGATGCTCGCCGACCTGCGCGCCAATCACGCCGGCGTGCTGGGCCTGATCCGCGACACCAAGGATCTGGGCGACGAAGCCAAGGCCAAGCTCAAGGCTGCGCTCGACCAGTTCGCGAAGACCTTCGCATAAGTGAACCATAGCCCTCTCCCCGCCGGGGAGGGGGCTGGGTGAGGGGCCGCCCCAAGCGCTTCCGTTGATGGCAACCTCCGCTCCCGTGGCGGGGGAGAAACAAGGACCAAGATGGCAAGCCTCAAGGCCCTCAAAGTTCGGATCAACTCGGTCAAGTCGACCCAGAAGATCACCAAGGCGATGAAGATGGTCGCCGCCGCCAAGCTGCGCCGTGCGCAGGAAGCGGCGCAGAACGGCCGTCCCTATGCCGAGCGGCTGGAGACGGTAATGGCCAGCCTGGCGAGCCGCGTCGGCGGCACCGGCGCGTCGCCGCTCTTGGCGGGCACCGGCAAGGACCAGGTGCAGCTTCTCGTCGTCGCGACCTCCGAGCGTGGTCTGGCCGGTGCGTTCAACACCAACATCGTGCGCGCCGCGCGTCGCAAGGCGGACGAGCTGATCGCGCAAGGCAAGACGGTGAAGTTCTACATCGCCGGCAAGAAGGGGCGCGTGCTGCGTCGCTTCTTCCCGAACGCGATCCTGGCCGATCACGAGATGGGCCAGATCAAGTCGGTCGCGTTCGACGATGCCCGCGCGATCGCCGACGACCTGATCGCGCGCTATGGCCGCGGCGAATTCGACGTGGCGCATCTGTTCTACGCCAAGTTCGTCTCGGCGCTGGTGCAGGAGCCGGTCGGCCAGCAACTGATCCCGGTGCCCGTGCCGCCGCAGCCGGCCAAGTCCGCGGTGTCCGCCGATGCCGTGGTCGAGTATGAGCCGAGCGAAGAGGCAATCCTGGACGACCTGCTGCCGCGCAACGTGGCGGTGCAGATCTTCCGCGCGCTGCTGGAAAACGCCGCATCGGAACAGGGCAGCCGCATGAATGCGATGGACAATGCGACCCGCAACGCGGGCGACATGATCAACCGTCTGTCCATCCAGTATAACCGTACCCGCCAGGCCGCGATCACGACCGAACTGGTGGAAATCATCTCGGGCGCCGAAGCGCTCTAAGTTTCGAAGCAGGAAGAACCGCCATGGCAACCGCCGCTGACGATATCCGCCCGATCCAGTCGACGGGCCAGACGAACAATGTAGGACGCATCGCGCAGGTCATCGGCGCGGTCGTCGACGTGCACTTCCCCAACACCCTGCCGGCGATCCTGTCGGCGCTGGTGACCGAGAATAACGGCAACCGCCTGGTGCTCGAGGTTGCGCAGCATCTCGGCGAGAACACCGTCCGCACCATCGCGATGGACTCGACCGAGGGCCTGACCCGCGGCCAGACCGTGACCGATACCGGCGCGCAGATTTCGGTTCCCGTCGGCCCCGCGACGCTCGGCCGCATCATGAACGTCGTCGGTGAGCCGATCGACGAGCGTGGGCCGGTCGGCACCGACCTGCGCGCGCCGATCCATGCCAAGGCGCCGGAGTTCATCGACCAGTCGACCGAAAGCGCGATCCTGGTCACCGGCATCAAGGTCATCGACCTGCTGGCGCCCTACGCCAAGGGCGGCAAGATCGGCCTGTTCGGCGGCGCCGGCGTCGGCAAGACCGTGCTGATCCAGGAGCTGATCAACAACATCGCCAAGGGTCACGGCGGCACCTCGGTGTTCGCAGGCGTCGGCGAGCGGACGCGTGAAGGCAACGACCTGTATCACGAGTTCCTGGACGCGGGCGTCATCGCCAAGGACGCCGACGGCAATCCGATCTCGGAGGGCTCGAAGGTCGCGCTGGTGTTCGGCCAGATGAACGAGCCGCCGGGCGCGCGTGCCCGCGTCGCCCTGTCGGGCCTGACCATTGCGGAATATTTCCGCGATCAGGAAGGCCAGGACGTGCTGTTCTTCGTCGACAACATCTTCCGCTTCACCCAGGCGGGTGCGGAAGTGTCGGCGCTGCTCGGCCGCATCCCCTCGGCGGTGGGCTATCAGCCGACGCTGTCGACCGACATGGGCGCGCTGCAGGAGCGCATCACCTCGACCAACAAGGGCTCGATCACGTCCGTGCAGGCCGTGTACGTTCCCGCGGACGACTTGACCGATCCGGCGCCGGCGACCTCGTTCGCGCACCTTGACGCCACGACCGTGCTGAACCGCGCGATCTCGGAGCTGGGCATCTACCCGGCGGTCGATCCGCTCGATTCGACCAGCCGCGTGCTGGAGCCGCGCACGGTGGGCCAGGAGCATTACGACACCGCGCGTGCGGTGCAGTCGCTGCTCCAGCGCTACAAGTCGCTGCAGGACATCATCGCGATCCTGGGCATGGACGAGCTGTCCGAAGAGGACAAGCTGACCGTGACCCGCGCGCGCAAGATCCAGCGCTTCCTCAGCCAGCCCTTCCACGTCGCCGAGGTCTTCACCGGCATCTCGGGCAAGTTCGTGCAGATCGAGGACACGATCCGCTCGTTCAAGGCGGTGGTCGACGGCGAGTATGACCATCTGCCCGAGGCAGCCTTCTACATGGTCGGCGGCATCGACGAGGTCGTCGCCAAGGCCGAGAAGATGGCCAAGGAAGCCTAAAGGCGCCTGTCCCCTCCTGCCACGCGCGGGAGGGGGCCCGGCATGGTCCTGCGCGACGCGGGGTCTGTGCCGAACTTTTCTCCCCCAGCCCCTCCCGCGAGCGGGAGGGGGGAGCTTACCAGAATGCTGCATTTCGAACTCGTCACCCCCGAAAAGCTCCTCCGCTCGGAGGAGGTGCACATGGTCGTCGTGCCCGGCACCGAGGGCGACTTCGGCGTGCTGGAGGGGCATGCGCCCTTCATGTCGACGATCCGCGACGGCGCGCTGCGTATCCATCGCACCGAAAAGGGCGAGCCCGAGACGCTGACCATCCGCGGCGGCTTTGCCGAGGTCACGCCCAAGGGCCTGACCATCCTGGCCGAGCACGCGGCCTGATCCGCGCCGCCCGGCGCGGCGGCTACAGGAAGCTATAGGGGTCGACGTCCACCGCGACCCTGACCTTGGGCGACCATTCCAGCGCGCCCAGCCATTCCCGGATCACCGCCTGCACGTCGAGCGCCCGGCGCGCATGAACCAGCAGGCGGTAGCGATGACGCCCGCGCAGCATGGCGAGCGGCGCCGGGGCGGGGCCATAGACGTGCATGCCCTCCACCTGCGGCGCGCGGCGCCCGACCAGGCTGGCGATCTCCTGCGCCGCGGCCTGCTCCTCCGACGACACCACGATCGCGGCATAACGGCCGAAGGGCGGTGCGCCGGCATCGCGCCGTGCCTCGGTCTCCGCGGCGTAGAAGGATTCGGCATCGCCCGTGACCAGCGCCTGCATGACGCCGGCCTTCGGGCTGTGCGTCTGAATGAACACCTGGCCGGGCTTCTCGCCGCGCCCGGCCCGACCCGAAACCTGACAGATCTGCTGAAAGGTCCGCTCGGCCGCGCGCAGGTCGCCGCCTTCCAGCCCCAGATCGGCATCGATCACGCCGACCAGCGTCAGGTTGGGGAAGTGGTAGCCCTTGGTGACGAGTTGCGTACCGACCACGATGTCGATGTCGCCTGCCTCCATCCGGCCGACAAACTCGGCGGCCTTGGCCGGGGACCAGATGGTGTCGGAGGTGACGACGGCCGTTTTCGCCTCCGGAAACAGCGTGGCAACCTCGTCGGCGATGCGCTCGACGCCGGGACCGCAGGCGACGAGGGTGTCCTCGCCCTGGCATTCAGGGCAGGCGCGTGGGGTCGGCATGACGTGGCCGCAGTGATGACAGGCGAGGCGGCGGACGAGGCGGTGTTCGACCATCCAGGCGGTGCAGTTGGGGCACTGGAAGCGGTGGCCGCAGGTACGGCACAGCGTCAGCGGCGCATAGCCGCGACGGTTCAGGAACAGCAGCGACTGTTCGCGCTTCTCCAGCGTCTCGGTCATTGCCTTGACGAGGCGGGGCGAAATCCAGCGGCCACGCTCGGGCGGCTCGTGGATCAGGTCGATCGCGGCGATGGCGGGCATCTCGGCGGCACCGAAGCGACCGGGCAGCTTCACCTCGGCATAGCGACCCTGTGCGACCTGCTGGCGGGTCTCGATCGCAGGGGTGGCGGAGGCGAGGATGACCGGGCACGGTTCGAACTTGCCCCGCATCACCGCCACGTCGCGGGCATGGTAATGCACGCCGTCTTCCTGCTTGAAGCTGGTTTCGTGCGCCTCGTCGACGACGATCAGCCCCAGGTTGCGATAGGGCAGGAACAGCGCGGAGCGGGCCCCCACCGTGACCAGCGCCTGGCCGCTGGCGATCGCCCGCCACGCGCGCCGCCGCTGCGTCGAGCGCAGGCCCGAATGCCAGGCCACCGGCTCGCAGCCAAAACGGTCGTGAAACCGCTTGAGGAAGGGTTCGGTGAGCGCGATCTCGGGCAGCAGGACCAGCACCTGCCGCCCCTCGCGCACCGCCTCGGCCACTGCCTCGAAATAGACCTCGGTCTTGCCCGATCCGGTGACGCCGTCGAGCAGCACGGGCGCGAAAGCCTGCGCGGCGACATCGGCGACGAGGCGGTCGGCGGCGGCGCGCTGGTCGTCCGACAATGCGGGAACGTGATGCTGCGGATCAGGCAGGGGAAAGGGGCTGTCGATATCGACCTCCACTCCCTCGATCGCACCGACCTTGACGAGGCCGCGGATCACCGCATCCGACACGTCGGCGATCGTCGCCAACTCGCGGATCAGGCCCTGGCGGTCGCCGATCCGCTCCAGCGCCTGCGCGCGCTGCGGCGTCAGGCGATCGGGAACATGACCGGTCGCGCGGTATTCGGTGGCGGTGCGCGCGCCCTCCAGCGCGGCGTTGGAGGACAGCGCCATGCGCACCACCGCGGCGGGCGGCGCCAGATAATAATCGGCGGTCCATTCGATCAGCCGGCGCAGCGCGTCGCCCAGCGGCGGCACGTCGGAGACCCCGAGCAACGGGCGCAGGCGGTTGTCGCCCACCTCCGCATCCGATGGCATCCGCTCCGGCTCCCACACCACGCCGAGCAGCTGGCGGGGACCCAGGGGCGCGACGACGATTGACCCCGGCTCGACCGTCATGCCGTGCGGCACACGGTAGTCGAGGGGACCGAGCGCGGAGTTCAGGACGAGGACGCGGGCACGCGAGGACATGGCCGCGCTATATGGGCACTGGATGACTCGTCGTGAACCCCGAAGCGTAACGGGTCAGGCGGCGCGTCGGCGATCACCCTTGCGACGCTCGCCGACGCGCGCACGCTTGGCGGCGTACAGGATCGCATCGGTGCGGTGAACGAAATCGCGCACCGTCTGCGTCTCGGGCGTCCACAGGCGCATGCCGACCGTGCCCGCGCACGTCATCGTCAGGCCCTCGGCCGTCACCGACACCGACAGCGTTTCCTCCAGTTGCTGGCGGAACTGGTCGATGCGGGCGAGCAGGCCCGCATCCTCGACGATGACCGCGAATTCGTCGCCGCCCAGTCGCGCGACATAGCAGTTCTGCAGCCACGGCGCGCGCAGCCGCCGGCCGACTTCGCGCAGGATGTCGTCGCCGGCCATGTGCCCCAGCGTGTCGTTGATCAGCTTGAAGCCGTCGAGGTCGATCAACGCGAGCGCCATCAGCGCGCCCGATTGGCGCGCCCGATCGATCGCCCCCTCCAGCGCACGGTCGAAGGCGGCACGGTTGCAGATGCCGGTCAACGCGTCGGTACTGGCGGTGCGGCGCAGCGTCATTTCCAGCGCGTGGCGATCGGTGATGTCCTGGAACACGCCGACGACCGCGGTCACCTGCCCGTCGCTTTCCTCCCGCTCGCCCATCACCCGCACGCGCCGCAGGCGGCCGGTGGCGGTGGTGAAGTCAAGCTCCAGGTCGAACGGGATGCCGGTTTCGACGGCATGGGCCACGGCATCGTTCAACTGCTGGCGCTCGCTTGCCGGATAATAGTTCATCGCGGTATCGATATCGGGCTCCTCGCCCAGCGGCAGTTCGTGGATGCGGAACACGCCGTCGGACCAGGATGCGATCCGCTCGGGTATCGACAGGCGCCACGATCCGATCATCGAAATGCGCTCGGCCTGCTGGAAGGTGCGGTCCTTGGCGCGCAGGTCGCTGGCCTGGCGTTCGCTGAGTTCGGCGATGTCGGTCGCCCGCCGCGCAATGGCACGCGCCGCGATCAGCGCCTCGGCCAGCGTCGTCAGATGGCGCAGCGTCCGCATGCCCGATTCGTTGAGCGAGCGGGGCGTGGCGTCCATCACGCACAGCGATCCGATCGGTTGGGCCACGCCCTGCCGGTCGGGCGCATGGATCGGCATGCCGGCATAGAAGCGCAGGCCATTTTCAACGACCAGCGGATTGCCGGCGAAATCGGCATCCTTGCTCAGATCGTCGACGATGAACTGGTCGGGCTTGCGGATGGTATGGTTGCAGATGGCGACGCTGCGCGGCACCTCGACCGGCAGGTCGCCGATACCCGCCTTTACCCACAGGCGGTCGCGGTCGATCAGGGTGAGCGCGGCCAGCGGGCAGTCCAGCATGTCCGCCGCCAGGCTGACCAGCGCGTCGAACTCGCGCTCCGGCTCGCTGTCGAGCAGCGCATGCGCCTGAAGGGCCGCCATGCGCCGCTCTTCATCGAACACAGGATCGAGGGACAGGGTTGAGGAGGCCATGGGACCGTCTAAGATCGCCAAGGTTAATAATTCTCGTCAGTTACGACAGGTCGTTGGAATACATGGACAATATGGGGCGAGCGGCGGTCCTGCCATTGGCATTCGCCGATCATCTGGCGAATGCGCGCCGCCGCTCGCCGCATACCGTGCGCGCCTATCAGGCGACGGCGGAGCGATTGCTGGCGTTTCTGGGCAGCCATTGGGGCGGCCGGGTGGCAAGGGGCGACCTGTCGCGGATCACGGCCGCGGACCTGCGTGCGTTTCTGGCGCACCGGCGGGGCGAGGAGCTGTCGAACGCATCGGCCGCGCGCGAACTGTCGGCGGTGCGCGCCTTTCTGGACTGGGCGGGGGTCGAGCCGCCGCGCCTGCGCGGGCCGCGGGTAAAGGCCGGGGTGCCGCGGCCGGTGGCGCCTGCCGACGTGCTGGCGCTGGCGGAGGAGGTGTCGGAGGATGCGCGCGAACCGTGGATCGCGGCGCGCGACTGGGCGGTGCTGATGCTGCTGTACGGGGCGGGTCTGCGCATCGGCGAGGCGCTGGCCCTGCCGGCGGGCATATTGCCGCTGGGCGAGACGATCCGGGTGCTGGGCAAGCGCGGCAAGACGCGGATCGTGCCGCTGCTGCCGCAGGTCGCCCGCGCGGTCGAGGCCTATGCCGCCGAGCAGCCGTGGCGGCTGGAGCGCGAGGCGCCGCTGTTCCGCGGCGCGCGGGGCGGGGTGCTGTCGCCGGCGGTCGTGCGGCGCTCGGTTCGCGCGGCGCGGGCACGGCTCGACCTGGGCGACCGGGTCACGCCGCACGCGCTGCGCCACAGTTTCGCGACGCATCTGCTGGGGCGCGGCGCCGATCTGCGGCAGTTGCAGGAGCTGCTGGGTCATGCCAGCCTGAGTTCGACGCAGGTCTATACCGCGGTCGATGCCGCGCACCTGCTGGATGTGTATCGCAACGCGCATCCGCGGGCCTAGCGCCCGGCGCGCGGCTTCCAGGTCACGACGCGCCAGACATAGCCGATGACGATCAACACGGTCAGCGCGACGGCGGCCGGGCCGACATACCGGTCCAGCACCTCGAAGCGCGATCCCAGCAACAGTCCGGCATAGGCCAGGATCGCGTTCCAGATCGTGCTGCCCGCAAAGGTCCACACCAGGAAGCGCCCTAGCGGCATGCGCGTCATGCCCGCGGGCAGCGAGATGATCGTGCGAAAGGCGGGCATGAAGCGGAAGACGAACACCACCCACTGCCCATGCTTGACGAAGAAGCGGTGCAGCCGCTCGACATCCTCCCATTCCATCGTCAGCCAGCGGCCGTGCCGGTCGACAAAGGGGCGGAAGCGTTCATAGCCAATATGGCGGCCGATATAATACCAGAAGTAGTTGCCGACGGTGGTGCCCAGCGTTCCCCACAGGATCAGCGGGATCATCGCCATGTCGCCGCGCGCCACCGCCATGCCGCCCAACCCCATGATGACCTCGGACGGCACCGGCGGCACGATATTTTCCAGCGCCATCAGCAGGAAGATGCCGAAATAGCCGCCCCAGGCGATCAGGTTCAGGATGAAATCGGTCATGTGCTGGTAGGATTACCCGCGGGGAGGGGCGGGGGTTCCCGAAATCGGCTCCCTCTCCCCTGCCGGGACGAGCGGGGTCAGGCCAGCTTGCCCTCGATCGCGTCCCAGATCAGGCCCGCGACATCGGTGCCGTCGAACCGTTCGATCGCGACGATGCCGGTGGGCGAGGTGACGTTGATTTCGGTCAGCCACTCGCCGCCGATCACGTCGATGCCGACGAACAACAGGCCGCGGGCGCGCAGTTCGGGGCCGAGCGCTTCGCATATCTCGCGTTCGCGCGCCGTGAGTTCGGTCTTTTCCGCCGATCCGCCGACCGCCAGGTTGGAACGGATCTCACCCTCGCCGGGCAGGCGGTTGATCGCACCTGCCACTTCGCCATCGACCAGCACGATGCGCTTGTCGCCCTTGGCGACGGCCGGCAGGAACGCCTGGATCATGTGTGGCTCGCGCCATGTCTGGTTGAATACCTCGATCAGCGCCGACAGGTTGGCGCCGTCGCTGCCGACCTTGAAGATCGCCTTGCCGCCATTGCCGTGCAGCGGCTTCACCACGATCTCGCCATGCTCGGCTAGGAAGGCGCGCGCTTCCTCCAGCGAACGGGTGACCAGCGTCGACGGCATGAAGCGCGCATAATCGAGCACGAAGACCTTTTCGGGCGCGTTGCGGACCTGGGCGGGGTCGTTCACCACCAACGTCTTGTGCGCGATCCGCTCCAGCAGGTGCGTGGCGGTGATATAGCCGAGGTCGAAGGGCGGGTCCTGCCGCATCAGCACCACGTCCGCCTCGTCGCCGAGGTCGAGCCTGACCGGTGCGTCGAAGTGGAAATGGTCGCCGGCCACCCGCTGCACGGTTACCGGATGCGCCTTCGTCCACAGCCGGCCGTCGGACCAGTTAAGGTCCCCGGCGGCGTAATGGAACAGCCGGTGGCCGCGCGCCTGCGCCGACAGCATCAGCGCGAAGGTAGAATCGCCCGCGATGTTGATCTGGTCGAGCGGGTCCATCTGGACGGCGACGTTGAGCGGCATGGTGATCCTTTCGGAAAGATGGTCGTCGCGGCATGTAGGGGGCGGCATCGGCCCTGTCATCCGGAGGGGCTCAGGGCTGCCAAGCATTCTCGATATGCTGCGGCCGGGTGCCGGGGGCGAGCAGGATGACGTCGATGCGGATATCGTCACCCGGCCCGGCATAGGTCGGTGCCAGCATTTCGGCCGCCGCGGCGACGCGGGACAGGCGGCGCTCGTCGATCGCAAAGGCGAGATCGTTGGCGGACTTGCGGGTCTTCACCTCGACGAATGCGACGATGGCCGCTTTTCGGGCGACGATGTCCACTTCCCCGGCCGGCGTGCGCACGCGGCGGGCGAGGATGCGCCAGCCCTTCAGTCGCAGCCACCAGCCGGCCAGACGTTCGCCGCGACGCCCGGCGGACTCGGCGGCGCGGCGGGCGGGGGAGGGCGTTCGCATCGGTTCAGCGGCGGCGCAGGAAGCTGATCGTGCCACCGGCCGCCAACAGGGCCGCGCCTGCCCCGGCCCGTCCGCGACGGCGCAGCAGCGCCAGGCCGCCGGTGACGAGCAGGGTCGGCACCAGCCCGCTTCTGGCGGGAACGACGCGGGTCAGCGCATAGCCCCGTGCCGCCTCGCGTACCGGCCCGGCGGGCTCGGCCTGTTTCGGGCCCGGATGCACCGCGGCGCTGCCGCTCGCCACCGTGTCGGCGGCATAGGCGTTGCGGTCGCCCATCGGGCGGGCCGCGCCGGTGGTGGTGTCCTCCGCCGTCTGCCGTTCCAGCTCGCAGTTCAACTCGGCACCGAGCAGCAGGATATAGGCCGACAGGTACAGCCAGGTAAGCAACACCACCGCCGCGCCCAGCGACCCGTAGGTCGCGTTGTAGCTGCCGAAATTGGCGACGTAGAAGCCGAAGCCGAGCGTCACCAGCAGCCAGATGAGCGCGGCGAGCAGCGATCCGGGCGTCAACCAGATCCAGCGCGCATGATCGCGGTCGGGCCCGAAGCGATACAGCGTCGCCGCCGCCGCGGCCGCGACACCGGTCATGATCGCGTAGGACAGGATCTTGCCCAGAACCACCAGCACGGTCGGCAGATCGGGAAACAGGCTCTGCAACGCGCCGAGCGCGGTGATCGAGACGATGGCGAGCACCGCCAGCACCACGGCCCCGGCGGTGATGCCCAGCGCCAGCAGGTTGAGCGCGACGAAGCCGCGGCTTTCCTCCTCGTCATAGGCGATGTTGAGCGCGGTGATGACTGCGGTCGCGCCCTTCATTGCGCCGTATAGCGCGATGGCGAGCGCGATAAGGAGGCCGAACCCCTTCTTGCCGTCCGAACTGGTGACCAGATTGGCCAGTTGTTCGCCGATCAGCTGCGCGGCATCGGTTGGCATCACCTCCATCAGCGTGCGGACATTGTCGACCACTGTCTGCGGCGTCGCGAACAGGCCGTAGCTCAGCACCACCGCACCCAGCATCGGCACCAGGGCGAGGATCGCGCAAAAGGCGACGCCGGAGGCGATCAGGCTTATGTTGTCGGTGCCCGCCTCGCGCCAGCTCCGCAGCAGCACGTCCTTCCACCCGCGCGGCGGCACCGCCCATGGGCTGGTCGCCCCGCGCCCGCGCGCATTCCGATCCGCTGTCGATCCTGGCATCGTCGTCCCCTTTGTCGGACATGCGAACCGGCGAGGGGGGCGGGTGTTCCTTATTCGGGTGCCTTCATCGCCATCGCGCGGGCATACAGAGCCTTGCGGTCCAGCCCGAAGCGCTTGGCCACCTCGCCCGCGGCCTTGGAGGCGGGCAGGCGGGTCAACGCCTCGGCCAGTGCGGTATCGGCATCCTCCGCGCTGGGCGGCGGTGCCTCGCCGGGGGGGGCGACGACGACGACGATCTCGCCCTTCGGACCGCCCTCCGCATAGCGCGCCGCGAGCGTGGACAGCGTGCCCGTCACCGCTTCCTCGAACCGCTTGGTGATCTCGCGCGTCACCGCCGCCCCCCGGTCCCCCAGCCCCACCGCAAGCGCCGCCAACGTCGCTGCCAGCCGCGGCCCGGACTCGTAAAATACCAGCGTCGCCCGGATGCCCGCGATTTCAGCGATGGCGTCGGCGCGCGCCTTTTCCTTGGGGGGCAGGAAGCCGCAGAACAGGAAGCGGTCGGTGGGCAGGCCCGCCAGGGTCAGCGCGGCGATCGCGGCGCAGGGGCCGGGGATCGTCACCACCGCATGGCCGGCGGCACGGGCATCGCGGACCAGCTTGTAGCCGGGGTCGGAGATCAGCGGCGTGCCCGCGTCCGACACCAGCGCCACCGCCTCCACGCCCATGCGCGCCACCAGTGCGGGGCGGACATGCTCGGCATTGTGATCGTGATAGGGCTGCATCGGCCGCTTCACGCCGATATGGCGGAGCAAGCCGGCGGTGACGCGGCTGTCCTCCACCGCGATGACGTCGGCGGCGGCCAGGATATCGGCGGCGCGCGGAGAAAGGTCACCGAGATTGCCGATCGGGGTGGCCACGATATACAGGCCGGGATCGAGTTTGGTCGTAGTGTTGGTCACAGGGGACGTCATGGCAGAGGCAGCAGCGCCAATACAACCGAAGCTTGCCATGAGGGCCGGGGGGGCGAAGCGGTGGATCGCGCTGGCGGCGGCCTGCCTGCTGGGGGCGTGTCAGACGCTGGTGCCGCGGGGGCCGGTGGAGGCGCCGCCACCGCGCGAGGCGACCCGGCCGGTTCAGGAAGCGCCGACGGTGGAGGCGGGCATCCCGCGCGACGTAGCGCGCAACCGCGTCGCCCTGCTGGTGCCGCTGTCGGGCAGCAATGCCGGTGTCGGCCGCTCGATCGCGAACGCGACGATGCTGGCGCTGCTCGATACGCAGAACGACAAGGTGCGGATCACCAACTACGACACCGCCACTGGCGCCGCGGCGGCGGCACAGCGTGCGATCGCGGAAGGTGCGCAACTGATCCTGGGGCCGCTCCTGTCCGAAGACGTGCGCGCGGTGGCGCCGGTCGCACGCGCCGCGCGCGTGCCGGTGGTCAGCTTCTCGAACGACGCCGGTGTTGGGGGTAACGGCACCTATCTGATGGGCTATGCCCCCGGCCAGTCGATCGAACGCGTCGTCGCCTTTGCCCGGGAGCGCGGCGTGACCAGCTTTGCCGGCTTGGTGCCCAACGGCCTGTACGGGGAACGCGCATCGACCGCCTTCCTGCGCGCGGTCGAGGGTGCCGGCGGGCAGGTGGTGTCGTTGCAGCCCTATGGTCGCGTGGCCGGTGGCATTGCCGGTGCGGCGCAGCGGCTGACCGCCAAGGCGCCCTATGACGCGGTGCTGATCGCCGATGGCGGTGCCGCGGCGGCCGCGGCGGCGCCGGTCGTGAAGCGCGGGCCGGGTGCGAACACCCGCCTGCTCGGCACCGAATTGTGGAATTCGGAAAGCACGATCGCATCGCGCGCCCCGCTGAACGGTGCGTGGTTCGCCAGCGTGTCGAACAATCTGTACCGCCAATATGCCACCAAATACCGCGCCCGCTTCGGCGCGGCGCCGTACCGACTGTCCAGCCTCGGCTACGACTCGGTGCTGCTGACGGTGCGGATCGCGCGTGACTGGAAGGTCGGATCGCCCTTCCCGGAGGCGCGGCTGCGCGACCAGGACGGCTTTTCCGGCATCGACGGGGCGTTCCGCTTCGGCCGCGACGGCGTGGCCGAACGCGCGCTGGAGGTGCAGGAGATCCGCGGCGGCACGACGGTGACGGTCTCGCCCGCGCCGACCGGCTTCGGGCGGTAGGTCAGGCCAGCACGACGTCGCGCAGGATCGCGTCGAGCAGCAGCGCACCGGCCTCCGTCACGATCAGGCGGGGGCCGTCCCGGACGATCAGGCCATGGGCGGACAAGCGGCGGACGGCGGCATCGTCGATCATCGCTGAGCCGTCCGCCAGCGCCTCGACGCGGGCAAGGTCGACGCCTTCGCGCAGGCGCAGGCCCATCACCAGCGCCTCGGTCGCGCGGGTGACGGGGGCGAGGTGATCCTCCACCTCGATGCCATGCCCGTTGCGATCGACCGCGGACAGCCAGTTCTCCGGCTTGCGACGGCGGCTGGTCGCATGGCCCGTGCGCCGTCCATGCGCGCCAGGGCCGATGCCGGCATAGTCGCCGTAGCGCCAGTATGTGAGGTTGTGGCGGCTCTCCGCGCCGATGCGGGCGTGGTTGGACGTTTCATAGGCGGGGAGGCCGGCAGCGGCGGTCATGGCGCGTGTCGCCTCGAACAGGTCGGCGGCGGCATCGCCGTCGGGAATGGTGAGGCGGCCGGCGGCGGCCTCCGTGGCGAAGCGGGTGCCGGGTTCGATGGTGAGCTGGTAGAGCGACAGGTGTTCGGTCCCGAACGACAGCGCGCGGGCCAGCTCGGCCTGCCACGCCGCCAGCGATTGATCCGGGCGGGCATAGATCAGGTCGAAGCTGACACGCGGGAAGGTCGCCTGCGCGGTGGCGAGCGCGCGCAACCCTTCATCCACGCCGTGCGCCCGGTCTAGGAAGCGCAGCGCCGCATCGTCGAGGGCCTGCAATCCCAGCGACACGCGGTTGACCCCGGCGGCGGCCAGATCGGCAAAGCGCGCCGCCTCCACCGAGGAAGGGTTCGCCTCCAGCGTGATCTCGATGTCCGGCGCAAAGCCCCAGGCGCGCTCGGCGGCGTCCAGGATCGCCGCGACGGTGGCCGGCGGCATCAGCGACGGGGTGCCGCCGCCAAAGAAGATCGAACCCAGCCGCCGGCCCGGCAGCGCCGCCACCTCATGCGCGAGATCGGCGAGCAGCGCATCGCGCCAGCGCGCCTGATCCACCGCCTCGCGGACATGGCTGTTGAAGTCGCAATAGGGACATTTGGAGACGCAGAAGGGCCAATGGACGTAAAGCGCGAGATCGGGGGGCGTTGCGGCAGGCATGATGCGCGCCGATATGGCCGTGATGATCCCGTTACGCCACCCGCTGATCGCCGCCCTGTTGATGCTCGCGTCTTGCGCGCAAGGACCCGAACGCGTGGTCGAGCCGCGTCCCTCCACCGCGCCGGTCGCGCGTGGCGAGGGGCTGTTGCGGCGGGCGATGCTGGACGGGCAGAATGCGGCGCGCGGTGCGCTCGGCATCGCGCCGCTGGCATGGAGCGACACGCTGGCGAGAAGCGCGCGCGCCTATGCCGAGGAGATGGCGCGCACCGGCCGCTTCCGCCATGCCGACCAGCCGCAGGGACCGGGCCGCGAAGGCGAGAATTTGTGGACGGGGACGCGGGGCGCCTATGCCTATGACGAGATGGTCGGGCATTGGGTGGCGGAGAAGCGCGACTTCGTGAACGGCGTGACGCCGAACTTCAGCCGCACCGGGCGGTGGGAGGATGTTGGGCATTATGCGCAGATCGTCTGGCGGAACAGCCGCGAGGTGGGCTGTGCGATGGCGAGCAACGCGAAGGATGATTTTCTGGTGTGCCGCTATGCGCCGAGCGGGAATGTGGTGGGCGAGCGGGCGTATTGAGGGGGGAGCCGGGAGCGTTGCACTGCTGGGCTGCCCCTCACCCTCCCACTGCCTGTGGCAGTGGGCCCCTCCCTCTCCCCGGAAGGGAGAGGGGTTTTTCGTATTGCTCCCTCTCCCCTCCGGGGAGAGGGTCGGGGTGAGGGGGGGCCAAGCAGTGCTTACGCCTCCCCTCAAAACATGATCAGAACACCGCCTTCACCAGTTGGCGGAAGGCGTCGCCGCGGTGGCTGATCCCGCTTTTCGCGTCCGAATCCATTTCGGCAAAGGTCGTGTCATAGCCGTTGGGCCGGAATATCGGGTCATAGCCATGGCCCTGGGTGCCGCGTGGCGGCCAGACCAGCGTGCCATCGACCCGCCCCTCGAACCATTCGACGTGCCCGTCCGGCCAGGCCAGCGCCAGCGCGCAGACGAAATGCGCGTCGCGCGGGGCATCCGGGGTTTCGCCAAGCCGATCCTCGACCAGCCGCATCGCCATGTCGAAATCCTTTTGCGGACCGCCCCAGCGCGCCGAAAAGATGCCGGGATCGCCGCCCAGCGCCTCGACGCACAGGCCGCTGTCGTCGGCCAGCGCAGGCAGGCCGGACAGGTCCGCCGCGGCCAGCGCCTTCAGCTCGGCATTGGCGACAAAGGTCGTGCCCGTCTCTTCCGGCTCCGGCAGGTCGAGATCGCCCGCCGAGACCGGCTCGACGCCGTAGGGCGCCAGCAGTTCGCGGATCTCGACGATCTTGCCCTTGTTATGGCTGGCGATCACCAGCTTGCCGGGGCCGAGCTTGCGGATCGCCTGCGGTTCGCGGCCCTCGCCGCTCATGCCGCAACCGCCTTTGCCTGTGCCGCGAAGATCTCGTTGCAGCCCATGCGGGCGAGGCGGAGCAGGCGGAGCAGCGCTTCCTCGTCATAGGTGGCATGTTCGGCGGTCGCCTGCACCTCGGCGATATGGCCGTTCTCCAGCAGCACGAAATTGGCGTCCGCATCGGCGGCCGAATCCTCGACATAGTCGAGGTCGAGGACGGGCGTACCCTGATGGATGCCGCACGACACCGCGGCTACCTTCTGCCGGATCGGATCGCTGGTCAGCTTGCCGTCGCGCAGCAGGGTGTCGACCGCCATGCGCAGTGCGATCCATGCGCCCGAGATGGAGGCGGTGCGCGTGCCGCCGTCCGCCTGGATCACGTCGCAGTCGAGCACGATCTGCCGCTCGCCCAGCGCCTTCAGGTCGACCACCGAGCGGAGCGAACGGCCGATCAGCCGCTGGATCTCCTGCGTACGGCCCGACTGCTTGCCCTTGGCCGCCTCGCGGCTGCCGCGGGTGTGGGTGGCGCGGGGCAGCATGCCATATTCGGCGGTCACCCAGCCTTCGCCCTTGCCGCGCAGGAAGGGGGGCACCCGCTCCTCGATCGAGGCGGTGACGAGCACCTTGGTGTCGCCGAACCCGATCAGCACCGACCCCTCGGCATGGCGGGTGAAACGGGGCTCGACGGTGATGGGACGCATCTGGTCTGGCGTGCGGCCGGAGGGGCGCATGGACGTTCCTTCATTCTGGATGTTTGTTGCCCGGTTAGCCTTCCGTTCGGGGGTGCGCCAGCCTAGATCACATCCATGGCCACCCCGCCGATCATCGAACTGAGTGCGCGCGCCCGCGACATCTTTCGCGTGGTGGTCGACAGCTATCTGGAAAGCGGCGTGCCGGTGGGGTCGAAGACGATCGCCCGGTCGGGGATCAACCTGTCGCCGGCCTCCATCCGGGGCGTGATGCAGGAACTGGAGGAGGTGGGGCTGCTCGCCGCGCCGCACACCTCCGCCGGGCGGATGCCGACCGAACAGGGCCTGCGCCTGTTCGTCGACGGCATGATGCACGTCCATGAGCCGAGTGCGGAGGAACGCGCCGCGATCGAGGCGCGGGCGGGCACGCATGGGCCGGTCGAGGAGGCGCTGGCGGCGACCACCGCGATCCTGTCCGGCCTGTCGGCCTGCGCGGGGCTGGTGATGGTGCCCAAGCGCGAGGTGAAGCTGCGCTCGATCGGGTTCGTGCCCCTGTCGCCGGTACAGGCGCTGGCGGTGCTGGTCAGCGAGGACGGATCGGTCGAGAACCGCGTGCTGCAGGTGCCGGGCGGCATGACCTCCTCCGCACTGGTGGAGGCGGGCAATTTCATGACCGCGACGCTGGGCGGACTGACGCTGGCGGAGGCGCAGGGGCGGCTGGAGCGCGAGCTGAAGGGCACGCGCGCGGCGCTGGACGGTGCGGCGCGCGAACTGGTCGAACGCGGTCTTGCCGTGTGGAGCGAGGATGGCGAGCGGCGGCCGGTGCTGATCGTGCGCGGGCAGGGGCGGCTGATCGATGCCGCCGCCGCCGCCGATCTGGAACGGGTGCGCGATCTGCTCGACGATCTGGAGGGCAAGCAGGAAATCGCCAGCCTGCTCGATTCGGCGCGGGCGGGCGATTCGACCCGGATCTTCATCGGTGCGGAGAACAAGCTGTTCGCGCTGTCCGGATCCTCGGTGATCGCGCGACCCTTTCGCGGGCTGGACGGGCAGGTGGTTGGCGTGGTGGGGGTGATCGGCCCCACGCGGTTGAACTATGCCCGCGTCGTGCCCATGGTGGATTTCACCGCGGCGACGCTTGCCCGACTGATGGGCTGACCCCGACTTGTGCGTACAGGGAATATGATGAACGAGAACGAGACCAAGCAGCCGGAAACGCAGGATCTGCGCGAGGAAACGGCCGAGGCCGCGCCCGAAGTGGCGGAGCATGACGCGCTGGGAAGCTTGCGCGAGCAACTGGCCGAGGCGCAGCAGCAGACGCTGTATGCCCGCGCCGAGGTGCAGAATATCCGCCGTCGCGCCGAAAAGGACGTGTCGGACGCACGCGCCTATGCGTCCACCAATTTCGCCCGCGATATCCTGTCGGTGGCGGACAATCTGGGCCGCGCGCTGCAGGCGATCCCCGCCGACCTGCGCGAGGATGACAAGATGAAGGGCCTTGTCGCGGGGCTGGAGGCGACGGGCCGCGAGCTGGACAGCGTGCTGGGCCGCCACGGCATCACCAAGATCGCCGCGATGGGCGAGACGCTGGACCCCAATCGCCACCAGGCGATGCTGGAAATGCCCTCGGACGCGGCGCCCGGCACGATCGTGCAGGAAATGCAGTCGGGCTATATGATCAAGGATCGCCTGCTCCGCCCGGCACTGGTCGCGGTCGCCAAGAAGCCGGACTGATCGATCCATCGCTGCGCCCTCTCCCTCGGCGGGGGAGAGGGTTGGCAAGGGCGATCCTTGCGCTACACCCCTGCCCATGAACGACAATCTTTGCGCCGACCGGCCGACCTTCGTTACCCATCTCGAATGCTCGATGACCAGCGAGCGCTACGAGGCGGACCAGCTTCATGGCCTGTCGCGGGTCGGGCGCCCGCTGCTCGTCCGCTATGACCTGGATGCGGTACAGGCGGCATTGACGAAGGATGCGCTGTCGGGCCGGGAAACCGATCTGTGGCGCTGGCGCGAACTGCTGCCTGTCCGTCGTACCGAAAACATCGTCAGCCTGGGCGAGATCGAGACGCCGCTGATCCCGGTGCCCCGCTCGGGCGGCGCCAACGTGCTGGTCAAGGACGAGGGGCGCCTGCCCACCGGCAGCTTCAAGGCGCGCGGCCTCGTCATGGCGGTGGCGATGGCCAAGGAGCTGGGCGTCACCCGCATCGCCATGCCGACCAACGGCAACGCCGGCGCGGCGCTTGCCGCCTATGCCAGCCGCTGCGGGATCGAGACCATCGTCTTCTGCCCCGAAGACACCCCCGAGGTGAATGTGCGGGAGATCGCGGCTCAGGGTGCGCGCGTGTGGCGGGTGAACGGCCTGATCGACGATTGCGGCGCGATCGTGGGGAAGGGCGCGGCGGAGGGGCGGTGGTTCGACCTGTCGACGCTGAAGGAGCCGTACCGGATCGAGGGCAAGAAGACGATGGGGCTGGAACTGGCCGCACAGGGCGGCTGGCGGCTGCCCGATGCGATCTTCTACCCCACCGGCGGCGGCACCGGCCTGATCGGCATGTGGAAGGCGTTCGACGAGCTGGAAAAGCTCGGCTGGATCGGACCGGAGCGGCCGCGCATGTACGCGGTGCAGGCATCGGGCTGCGCGCCGATCGTCAAGGCGTTCGACGACGGCGTCGAGCATGCCGAACGCTGGGAGAATGCCCATACCGTCGCCGCCGGCATCCGCGTGCCGCGCGCGGTGGGCGATTTCCTGATCCTGCGCGCGGTGCGCGAATCGGGCGGCAAGGCGCTGGCGGTGGACGATGCCGATACGCTGCGCGCGGTGGCGGACTGCGCACGCGATGATGGCCTGTTGCTCTGTCCGGAGGGTGGCGCGACGCTGGCGGCGTATCGGGGTGCGCTGGCGACCGGCGAGGTGGATGCGGGTGAGCGCGTCGTGCTGTTCAACTGCGCGACCGGCCTGAAATACCCGATGCCGGAAGCGCCCAACTGGCTGGACCGGACCGCGCCGATCGACTTCGACGCGCTGTGACGGCTAGCGCCGGCCGATAGGGAAGGGGACCAGCGTCTCATATTGCGCAAGGCCGGGGGCGCCGGGCACCCGGCCCCCGTGTGCGAGCAGAAAGGCGTGACGCACGATTTCCGCCTGTTGTTCCAGCCCGTAGCGGCGAAAGGGCTGGCCGGGCTTCAGCGCATAGCCGTACCGGCAGAAAGGATGACGCGCGAGCGGCAGGCAAATGCCCTGCTGATGCTGCCAGATGTGCACCATCTCGTGGATGAACAGCCCTTGCTCGTGCAGCGGGCAGGCGCCGAAATCCTCGCGCCACAGGCCGCCCTTGGGGTGGAAATGGATGCAGCCGCGCGGGGCCATCACCGTATTGCGTGGCTGGAAAAAGGCCCATTTGGTCGGCGACAGGCCGACCGCGTCATAGTCGATCGTGTCGCCGAAGACGCTGCGCGCCAGCGCGGTTTCGGCAGGGGTCAGGGTACGTCGCTGCATCGCCCGTAAAGGTGGGACGGCGGCGGGCGCTTGCAAAGCCCTAGTTGCCGAGCAGCTTCATCACGTCCTGCTGGCTCTGATTGGCCTGGGCGAGCATCGAGGCGGAGGCCTGTTTCAGGATCTGCGCGCGGGCAAGGTTCACCGTCTCGACCGAGAAATCCGCATCCTCAATCCGCGAGCGTGCGTCGGACAGGTTGGTGGTGTTGGTGGTCAGGTTGTTGACCACCGATTCCAGCCGGTTCGCGGTGGCACCGATGCCGGCGCGCATGCTGGATACCTTGGAAAGCATCTCGTCCATGCGCTTCATCGTGTTTTCGGAACGATAGCGGTTGGTGACGTTCAGTTCGTCGGTGAGGGTGAAATCTTCGTGTCCCGTATAATAGTAGTAGCCACCATTCTCATCATGCCATTGGTCGCCGGGCTGCTGGTAAACGGTGGTGCCGATCTGTTCCTTTGTGATCACTTGCCCGGCACGCTTTGCGCCGGCGTCATAATCTTCGAATGTGATGAGATGCTGCTGCGAGGAATATGTCGTAGCCGGGGTCGCAAGCCGTTGGCTTCCATTATATCGACGATGGTAAGATAGCGGCAGGTTGTCGATTTTGATGTCGATCCTGTCGTTGCTGTTCGCGCCCGCCTGCACCGAAATCTTCGTGCCACGCTCCGGTTCTGGCTCGTCATAAGGCCAGTGATACAGCGCGGTATCGAACAGCTTCACGCCGTTGAATTGCGTGTTGTTCAGCGTCGTTTCGATCTGCTTGGCGAGCGCTGTCACCTCGACCTGCAAAGCCGCACGGTCATTGTCGCTATAGGTACCCGACGCCGCCTGCACCGCCAGCTCGCGGATGCGCTGGGCCATGCTGGTCACCTCGCCCAGTGCGCCATCGGCGGTCTGGACCAGCGAGGTGCCGTCGATCGCATTGCGCATCCCCTGGCGCATGCCCATGATCTGTGCGGTCATGGTCGACGCGATGGCGAGGCCGGCGGCGTCGTCCTTGGCCGAATTGATCCGCTTGCCGGTCGACAGCCGGTTCATCGCGGTGTCGAGGCTCGTCTCCGCCAGCCGCGACGCGCCCAGCGCGCGCAGGGCCGCACCGTTGGTGTTGATGACCGTCATGACCCCGAATCCTCCCGCCGGACTCCCATTTCCGACGGGGGATCATGCGGTTGGGCCGCGGCGACGGCCTATCCGGACTTTTTCCGGATATGCTTAACGCGCGATTAGCTATCTGCCGGGCGGGGTGCGCCTGCAGCGATCACCTTGGCACCCGTCACGATGCGGCGGCCATCGGAGAAGCTCAGCGTCAGGGTGATGTAGCGTCCGGGCTTCACGCCCGGATTGACGTCGAACAGCATGACGTGCCGCCCACCCGGCGCGAACACCACGTCGGTATGCGCCGGGATCGGCACCGAGGCGATCGGCCGCATGCCGTTCGCCATGCTTTCATGCATTTCCGAGCGGATCGCGACATCGGTGGTCACGTTGATCAGCGTCTTGGCCTCCGGCCCGCCATGCACGGTGAAATAGGCCGCGGCCGGTCGGCCCGGTACCGCACCGAGGCGCGCCCAGGCGTCGCCGGCTTCCACCGTGGTGCGCGCCGTGTCGCAGGAGGGCAGCGCGGCGAGCGCCAGCACCGTCCAAACAATGCCCAAACCGGTGCGCAACGCCCGTCTCTCCCGTGCCGTTCCGAAAATCGTCCACATCCCTATGACGCCGTCAATCTTGCGGCAAGCATTGGCCCACCTATATCCGCCCCATCAACGCAACGGTTGCGCCGCCGTAACGGGGCGCGGCCGGGGCATTTCTTAGAGAGTGTGAGGGGCTATCAGGACTCATGGCTAAAGTTATCGGTATCGATCTGGGCACCACGAACAGCTGCGTTTCGGTCATGGAAGGCGGCAAGCCCAAGGTGATCGAAAATGCGGAAGGCGCGCGCACGACGCCGTCGATCGTCGCCTTCGCCAAGGATGGCGAGCGACTGGTCGGCCAGCCGGCCAAGCGCCAGGCGGTGACGAACGGCGACAACACCATTTTCGCGGTGAAGCGCCTGATCGGCCGCCGCTTCGACGATCCGATCACCAAGAAGGACACCGAACTGGTGCCCTATAAGATTGCGCGCGGCCCCAATGGCGACGCGTGGGTCTCGGCCGGCGGCAAGGATTACAGCCCGTCGCAGATCAGCGCCTTCACCCTTCAGAAGATGAAGGAAACCGCCGAATCCTACCTGGGCGAGACGGTGACGCAGGCGGTGATCACCGTGCCGGCCTATTTCAACGACGCACAGCGCCAGGCGACCAAGGACGCCGGCCAGATCGCCGGCCTTGAAGTGCTGCGCATCATCAACGAGCCGACGGCGGCCGCGCTCGCCTATGGCCTGGAGAAGCAGGACGGCAAGACGATCGCGGTCTACGACCTTGGCGGCGGCACCTTCGACGTGTCGATCCTGGAGATCGGCGACGGCGTGTTCGAGGTGAAGGCCACCAATGGCGACACCTTCCTGGGCGGCGAGGATTTCGACAACAAGCTGGTCGAATATCTGGCCGAGGGCTTCAAGAAGGACGAGGGCATCGACCTCGCCAAGGACAAGCTCGCGCTCCAGCGCCTGAAGGAAGCGGCTGAAAAGGCGAAGATCGAGCTGTCG
Organism: Sphingomonas sp. NY01; assembly: GCF_038809135.1. Classification (NCBI taxonomy): domain Bacteria; kingdom Pseudomonadati; phylum Pseudomonadota; class Alphaproteobacteria; order Sphingomonadales; family Sphingomonadaceae; genus Sphingomonas; species Sphingomonas sp. NY01. The sequence goes on from NZ_CP101722.1 coordinate 779,153, forward strand.
TCGGCGGCCTCGACCGAGGTCAACCTGCCGTTCATCACCGCCGATCAGAACGGGCCGAAGCATCTGGTCAAGACGATCACGCGCGCCGATCTGGAGCGTCTGGTCGACGACCTGATCAAGCGCACGATCGAGCCGATGAAGAAGGCGCTGGCCGATGCGGGCGTCAAGACCGACGACATCAGCGAAGTGGTGCTGGTCGGCGGCATGACCCGCATGCCCAAGGTCCGCGAGGCGGTGAAGACCTTCTTCGGCAAGGATCCGCACACCGGCGTGAACCCGGACGAGGTCGTGGCGATGGGTGCCGCGATCCAGGCCGGCGTGCTGCAGGGCGATGTGAAGGACGTGCTGCTGCTCGACGTGACCCCGCTGTCGCTGGGTATCGAGACGCTGGGCGGCATCATGACCAAGATGATCGACCGCAACACCACGATCCCGACCAAGAAGAGCCAGGTCTACTCTACCGCGGACGACAACCAGGGCGCGGTCACCATCCGCGTGTTCCAGGGCGAGCGCGAAATGGCGCAGGACAACAAGCTGCTGGGCCAGTTCGATCTGGTCGGCATCCCGCCTGCGCCGCGCGGCGTGCCGCAGATCGAGGTCACCTTCGACATCGACGCCAACGGCATCGTCAACGTGTCCGCCAAGGACAAGGGCACCGGCAAGGAGCAGCAGATCCGCATCCAGGCGAGCGGAGGCCTGTCGGACAACGACATCGAGCAGATGGTGCGCGATGCCGAGCAGTTCGCCGAGGAGGACAAGAAGCGCCGTGCGGCAGCGGAGGCGAAGAACAACGCCGAATCGCTGATCCACACCACCGAGCGCCAGCTTGCCGAGAATGGCGACAAGGTGGACGACGCCCTGAAGTCGGAAATCGAGGCGGCGATCGCCGAGACCAAGTCGGCGGTCGAATCGGACGATGCCGACCGCATGACCGAAAAGGCCCAGGCCCTGGCCCAGGTAGCGATGAAGCTCGGCCAGGCGATCTACGAGAAGCAGGCGCAGGCCGACGCTTCGCCCGCCGCCGGTGCCGATGCGTCCAAGCAGGACGACGTGGTCGACGCCGAATTCTCGGAAGTCGACGACACCAAGGCCTAAGGGCATGACCCCGTCCCGTCCCGCCGGCGCGAACGCCCGGGGGACGGGGCCCACGGGGCGGGGACGAGCATGAGCACGACGATCGATTATTACGAACTGCTCGAATGCGAGCGGACTGCGGACGACGCGACGATCAAGTCGCGGTATCGCAAGCTGGCGATGCAATATCACCCGGATCGCAACGCCGGGTGCAAGGATTCCGAGGCCAAGTTCAAGGCGATCAGCGAAGCCTATGACTGTCTGAAGGACCCGCAGAAGCGCGCGGCCTATGACCGGTACGGCCATGCCGCCTTTCAGCAGGGCGGCGGCGGTGGTGGCGGTGCCCAGGATTTCGGCGGCTTCTCCGACATCTTCGAAAGCGTCTTCGGCGAATTCATGGGCGGCGGACGTGGCGGCGGGCGGCAATCCGCGCGGCGCGGTGCGGACCTGCGCTACGACATGGAAATCAGCCTGGAAGAGGCGTTCCATGGCAAGGATACGGAGATCACCGTCGACGTGTCGGCGGCGTGTGACACCTGCCACGGCACCGGTGCGAAGCCGGGAACCAGCGCGCGCACCTGTCAGCACTGCAACGGGCACGGCAAGGTACGGGCACAGCAGGGCTTCTTCGTGGTCGAGCGCGCATGCCCGGTCTGCCAGGGTGCGGGCCAGGTCATCGCCGACCCTTGCGCCGATTGTCGCGGCGATGGCCGGATCGAGAAGACCAAGACGCTGTCGGTGAACGTACCGCCCGGCGTGGACGAGGGTACGCGCATCCGCCTGTCGGGCGAAGGCGAGGCCGGGGCGCGGGGCGCACCGCCGGGGGATCTCTACATCTTCCTGCACGTCAAGCGGCATGCGCTGTTCGAACGTGAGGGGACGACGCTGTTCGCCCGCGCGCCGATCAGCTTCACCACCGCAGCGCTTGGCGGATCGCTGTCGATTCCCGGGCTCGATGGCCGCACGCATGAGATCAAGATTCCGGCGGGCATCCAGTCGGGCAAGCAACTGCGCCAGCGCGGCGCCGGCATGCCCGTGCTGCAAGGTCGCGGGCAGGGCGATCTGGTCGTGCAGATCGAGGTGGAGACGCCGACCAAGCTGTCGACGCGCCAGCGCGAGTTGCTGGAATTGTTCCGGGAAACGGAAACCGGTGAAGAATGCCCCGAAAGCCAGGGTTTCTTCACCAAGCTGAAAAACGTGTTCGCGGGCGAGTGACGCTACGGAAAGCGGGATCGTTGACGGTTTTTCCGTCGGCTTTCCCGCTTCATCCCACCGGAAATGACCGATAATTTCCGTCCGTGATGGCTGAGTTTCCATTTTTGCACTGTTCAGGCGCCAGTGGACGCGCCATCAGAGGCGCGTCCCGCCCCCCAGCGGGACCAAGGCACACGATTCTCCCATCTGGTGTGTCGCTCCGCTCGGCTACCTCCCTAACATAGCTGAGCGGAGCACCCGGGAGCCGCCTTTCCTCTATCCCCCCGGTGCTGGCCGATTCGCCTCAGGTGCTATTTGGCCCCGGGCAGGCCATTGCCGTTCCCTCCTGATCGATCGGAAGACCAGCATCACCAGTGATGAGGGCGCGACTTTCCGATGTCCGAAACATCTTCGCGTCTTCGCGTGAAATCCCCTTCCTTGCACCTTGGCGCGGGCAGATCCCTGAACGGCCTCTACCGATTGGGCCGACGGCTTACGTCCCGGAAAAGGAATTTCACGCGAAGACGCGAAGGAGGAACGCTCACGCGGAGACGCGGAGAGAGCCTGTTGCTCGACGTCTTTCATCTCTTGACTGGCCGACAAGCGTCGTTGGTGATCAGGAAGAGCCTGCGGCGCACGGTGCCCTGCGTCCTCCGTGCGACCACCTGACCGTCGCGGCGCGTGAGCACGGCTACCCTGCCAGCAGCGATGCACCGGAGATGTTGATGTTGGAACGGGGGGAGCAGCCGCCGCTGCTCGACCCCCGTATATCGCGCCACCGTGCCGGTTTTTCCGGCGGCATTCTCTCCCGAAAATCGTCTTTGTCGTTGTTTGGCGACGCGATGGCGGATGCCTACGCGAAACGCAGACCAAAAAAAAGGCCGCTCAGAGAGCGGCCGAAAAGTTTTTAGGAGAGGATGCCTGAAAGGCACAGTCTTTTTGCACCGCCGAAGCGATTGCCGCAATTGCAAGTTAAGCAAATTTAATTGCAATTATTGCAACTGTCGAGCCAGCTCGGAACATCCTGCTTTTACAATCGCTTACGCAGGTTCCTCAGCCGAAAACGCGCGCAAAGATCGTGTCGACATGCTTGAGGTGATAATCGAGATCGAACTTCGCCTCGATCTCCGCCACGGGCAATGCCGCCGTCACCTCGCTATCCGCCTTCAGCAGGTCGAGCAGCGACAGCGCGCCGTCCGATTCCCACACTTTCATCGCGTTGCGCTGGACCAAGCGATAGGAATCCTCGCGGCTGACACCGGCCTGCGTCAGCGCCAGCAGGACGCGCTGCGAGTGGACCAGCCCGCCCATGCGGTCGAGATTCTTCTGCATGCGCGCCGGATACACCACCAGCTTGTCGATCACCCCGGTCAGCCGGGCCAGTGCGAAATCGAGCGTGATCGTGGCGTCCGGGCCGATATAGCGCTCCACCGAGGAGTGGCTGATGTCGCGTTCATGCCACAGCGCGACATTCTCCAACGCCGGGGTGACATAGCCGCGCACCATGCGTGCAAGACCGGTCAGGTTCTCGGTCAGCACGGGATTGCGCTTGTGCGGCATCGCCGAGGAGCCCTTCTGGCCGGGCGAGAAATATTCCTCCGCTTCCAGTACTTCGGTGCGCTGCAAATGCCGCACTTCGGTGGCCAGCCGCTCGATCGAACTGGCGATCACGCCCAGCGTGGCAAAGAACATCGCGTGCCGGTCGCGGGGGATCACCTGCGTCGATACCGGCTCGACCGACAGGCCGAGCTTTTCTGCGACATGCGCCTCGACCGAAGGGTCGATATTGGCGAAGGTGCCGACCGCGCCCGAAATCGCGCAGGTCGCGACATCGTCACGCGCGGCGATCAGGCGGGTGCGGTTGCGTGCGAACTCGGCATAGGCCTGTGCCAGCTTCAGGCCGAAGGTGACGGGTTCGGCATGGATGCCGTGGCTGCGTCCGATCGTCGGCGTCAGCTTGTGCTCCTCGGCGCGACGCTTCAGCACGACGAGCAACTGGTCCAGATCATCAATCAGAATGTCGGCGGCACGCTTCAACTGCACCGCCAGGCAGGTGTCGAGCACGTCGGACGAGGTCATGCCCTGGTGTAGGAAGCGCGCTTCCGGCCCGGTACGCTCGGACACATGGGTCAGGAACGCGATCACGTCATGCTTGGTCTCGGCCTCGATCGCATCGATGCGCGCAATGTCGAAGTTGCCGGCGGCCTTGTCGGCTTCCCAGATGCGCTCGGCTGCTTGCTTGGGCACGACGCCCAAGGCGGCCAGCGCGTCGGTGGCGTGCGCCTCGATCTCGAACCAGATGCGGAATCGGGCCTGCGGGTCCCAGATCGCAGTCATTTGGGGGCGGGAATAGCGCGGAATCATGGAACACCTCGGTCTCGGGAACGGCACGGTTCACCCCGCTCCGCTCTCCGGAAGCACGGTGTGCCGAGCCGTTAGCAGGGCAGGGCGACCTCTTCAAATAAACCGGATCGGCCCCTATATGGACAATCGACGCTTGGTTGATGCAAGCTTCACGCAAGATCACGATCGTGATCCTACCAGTTTATCGATCCGACCATGATAATGGAGAGACGAGATGTTGAAGTACGCTATGCTCGCAACCGCCATGACCGTTGCTGTTCCTGCGCTTGCGCAAACGACGACGGCACCGGCGCAAACTTCGCCAGGTGCGGCGCAGACTGCGACACCGGCGGCGGCACCTGCCGGCGCTGATCCGGCACAGGCCGCTCCTGCCGAAGCAGCCGCGGCGCAGCCGGCGACCGCCAGCCAGGTCGCGCAGGTCGTGGACAGCCAGTGGGCGACCTATGACAAGGACGGCAACGGCTCGCTGAGCAAGGCCGAATTCTCCGAATGGATGGTCGCCCTGAAGGCGCAGACCGATCCGTCCGCGAAGGCCGAATCGGCGGATACCAAGAAGTGGGTGGGCACTGCCTTCGCTCAGGCGGACACCGACAAGAGCAAGTCGCTCAGCAAGTCCGAGGTGACGGGCTTCCTCACCGCCGGTCAGGGCTGATCGACCGGGCCGCCGCCCCCTTGTCACGGGGCGGCGGCCCTTTTCATATCAAGCCCTGCGAGCGCAGGCTGACATGCCCGCGTGCCCCGATGATCAGGTGGTCGTGCACCGCGATGCCCAGCCTGCGTCCGGCTTCCGCGATATTGCGCGTCACTTCGATATCGGCGCTGCTGGGCGAAGGATCGCCGCTCGGATGGTTGTGAACCAGGATCAGCGCGCTGGAGTTCAGGTCGATCGCGCGGCGGATGACCTCGCGGATATGGACCGCGGCCTGGTCGATCGACCCCTTGCTCATCACCTCGTCGCGGATCAGCATGTTCTTGGTGTTGAGGTGCAGCACCCGGAATCGCTCCACGCCGTGATGCGCCATGTCGGCGTGCAGATAGTCGAGAAGCGCCTGCCAGTTGGACAAGATCGGTCGCGATTCGGTGTGAGTCTGCACCAGTCGCAACGCGCAGGCCTGAGCGATCTTCAGCGCGGCGACCGCGGTTTCGCCCATTCCGTCCTGCTTCAACAAGGCGTCCGCATCGGCGGTCAGCACGCCGCCGATGCCTCCGAACTCGCGCAGCAGATTCTTGGCTAAGGGCTTGGTATCGCGGCGAGGAATGGCGGTGGCGAGCAGATATTCAATCAGCTCGTGATCCAGCAGCCCGGCCCCTCCCAGCAACCGTTGCCGCAACCGTGCCCGATGCCCCGCATGATCGCCTCCCCCTCCATCCCATCAGACTATCCCCGCCCCAACCCAATTGCCACCCCACCACCCCCCAAGGTAGAGAGCAAAAACGATTGGCAAGGGAAGGGTAGGCGTGAGCGGGGCGAGCGAGGAGGATCAGACGCCGCCGCCTCCCCGCCGCATGCAGAAGCGATATCGGCTGATCCTGGGACTGGCTGTCCTACTCGTGGCGGGAATGGTCGGCCTGTGGTTGTTTCGCATGCCGCTGGCGACCAGAATACTCGATCGCGAACTGGCTCGCCGGGGCGTACGGGCACGCTATGATGTCGAGGCGTTGGGGTTTGGCGGGCAGCGGCTGGCCAATGTCGTCTTCGGTGATCCGCGAAACCCCGATCTGGTGGCGGATTGGCTTGAAACCCAGACGCGGATCACACTCTCAGGACCAGAGGTGGTGGGTGTTCTGGCGGGGCGGGTGAGGATCAGGGGGAGGCTGAAGGACGGGCGGGTTTCCTTGGGCAGCCTGGACCGCCTGATGCCGCCGCCATCGGGCAAGCCGTTTTCCTTGCCGGACCTGTTCGTCGACGTGCAGGATGGCCGTATCCGATTGGAAACGCCGGCAGGACCGGTTGGCATCGCGGTGCGCGGTCGCGGACAGCTGAACGACGGCTTTGCGGGGCGGATTGCCGCCATCGCGCCCAGCCTGCAATTCGGCTCCTGCACGTTTTCGCAAGTTGCAACGCCGCTGCGTCTGCGCATCGTCGACGCCAAGCCCGCCATTTCCGGCGTCTTCCGTGTCGGTGATGCGCGGTGCGGTGATGCGCGCTGGAAGCGGGTGGCGGCGGACGTGTCGGTCAATCTTGGCGCGGCGATGGATCGCTGGCAGGGGCAGGCGCGGTTGATGACGGATGCCTTCCGCCATCCCCTTGCACGCGCGGCTGCGATGCGCGGCACGATCAGCTTTGCCGGGAGTGTCGCCAAAACATCCGGCCAAGTCGATCTGGCCGCCGAACGCGTGACAGCGGAGCAGGGCACGGCACGGGCGCTATCGGTTTCCGGTCGGTATGGCGTGGGGGATGTGCCGCGGTTCGAGGGGCGGGTGCGGCTGGGTGGGGGCGTGGTGGCGCCGCGGGTGATGGCGGACGTGGCGGGCATGGTGTCGGGCGGGCAGGGGACGCCGGTGGCGCCGCTGGCGTCGGCGTTGGCGCGGGCGGTGCGGGCGGCGGGGGCGGGGTTCGCCGTGGAGGCGGACGTGCAGGCGCGAGGGGGGGAGCAGACGGCGGTCGAGGTGGCGCGGCTGACGCTGGCGTCGCGGAGCGGGGCGCGCGTGGCATTGGCGGGCGGGAGCGGGCTGCACTGGCGTGCGGACGGTGCGCGCATCGACACGCGGCTGGCGATGGCAGGCGGCGGGATGCCGCAGGTGACGGCGACGCTGGCCCAGGCGCGCGTCGGCGCACCGGTGCGCGGCACCGCCACACTGGCCCCGTACCGGGCGGGCGGCGCGATGCTGGCACTGGACCGGATGCGCTTTTCGGCGGCGCTGGACGGTGCGACCCGGATCGAGACGCGCGCGACCCTGTCGGGGCCGCTGGGCGACGGGCGGATCGAGCGACTGGTGGTGCCGGTGGAGGCGCGCTGGGACGGGCGGCGGCGATTGATCGTCAACCCCGGTTGCGCGCCGGTGGCGGCGGAACGGGTGGCGGTGTCGGGGCTGGTGCTGTCGGGCGTGGCGCTCAGGCTGTGTCCGGTGGACGGGGCGGTGGTGCGGGTCGATGGCACCCGGGTGAGCGGCGGCGCGCGGGTGGCGACGGCGCGGCTGGCCGGGCGGCTGGGCGGCACGCCGGTGACGCTGGCGGCGCAGGATGCGACGCTGCGCCTGTCCGACCGCGGCTTCGTGCTGAGCGATGTCGCGGCGCGACTGGGCAGCGCGGAGCGGGTGACCCGGTTGAATATCGGGCGGCTGGAGGGCCGGATCGAGGGCGGAGCGGTGAGCGGTTTCTTTGCCGGCGCCGGCGGGCAGATCGCCAATGTGCCGCTGCTGCTGAACGGTGCGCGCGGGACATGGCGGCTGGCGGGCGGCGCGCTGACCCTGAACGGGGTGCTGGACGTGGATGATGCGGCCGAGACGGCGCGCTTCCAGCGCATGGCGGCACGCGACGTGACGCTGTCGCTGGTGAACGGCAGGGTTCATGCCACAGGAACGCTGTACGAGCCGTCGCAGACGGTGAAGGTCGCCGATGTCACCATCGATCACCAATTGTCGAGCGGGACGGGTGCGGCGGACCTGCGCGTGCCCGGATTGACCTTTACCGAGACCTTCCAGCCCACGCTGCTCACCATGCTGACCTATGGTGTGATCGCCGATGTGCGGGGCACGGTTCGCGGCGACGGGCATATCGCGTGGGGCGCGGACGGCGTCACCTCGACGGGAACGTTCGCCACCGACGGCACCGACCTGGCCGCGGCGTTCGGACCGGTGAAGGGGATCAACGGGACGATCCGCTTCACCGACCTGCTGGCGCTGGAAAGCGCACCGGATCAGGTGGCCACGATCAAGTCGATCAACCCCGGTATCGCGGTGACCGATGGCGTGATCCGTTACCGGACGCTGCGCGATACGCGAGTGAAGGTGGAGGGCGGCGCATGGCCCTTTGCCGGCGGATCGCTGACGCTGGACCCGACGCTGCTCGACTTTTCGCAGCCGGCCGAGCGGCGGATGACCTTTCATGTGCGCGGCGCGGCGGCCGACCAGTTCCTGCAACAATTCGACTTCGAGAATTTGAATGCGACCGGCGTGTTCGATGGCGAGTTGCCGATGGTGTTCGATGACAGGGGCGGACGGATCGAGCAGGGATCGCTGATGGTACGCGAAGGCGGCGGCACCCTCGCCTATGTCGGCGATCTCAGCCAGAAGGACCTGGGATTGTGGGGCAATCTGGCGTTCGGTGCGCTGCGCTCGCTGCGCTATCGCACGCTGGGGGTGACGATGAACGGGCCGCTGGCCGGCGAGATGGTGACCGATGTGCGCTTTACCGGCGTGAGCCAGGGCAAGGGCGCCAAGTCGAACTTCCTGATCCGGCGGCTCCAGCGCCTGCCCTTCGTGTTCAACATCCGGATCAAGGCGCCGTTTCGCGGGCTGCTCGATTCCGCCCAGTCCTTCTGGGACCCCAAGCGACTGGTGCAGCGCAACCTCCAGAGCCTGATCGAGGAACAGAACAAGCGCGCGGCGCCGCCCGCCGGCACCGCCCCGACGGGCGGGGTCATTCAGCCGCCGGCAAGCGGAACCGTGCCAAAAACGAGACGGGATTGACGATGGACAAGAGGACACCGATCTTGGGGAAGATGGCTGGGGCGATAACGATCGCGCTGGTCGGCATGGCGCCGGGGGGATGCGTGAACATCTCGGCGCCCGACAAGCCGATCGAGATCAACCTCAACATCAACGTGACGCAGGAAGTGGTGTATCGCCTGGACAATGAGGCGAAGTCGCTGATCCAGCAGAACCCGGGGATTTTCTAAGATGCGCAGCTTCGTGTTGAACATGATGGTCGCCACGGCGGCGATCGGCGGCCTTTCGGCGGCGGCCTGGGCGCAGCGCGACCCCGCCTATGCGGCGGCGCGCTCGGCGGGCCAAGTGGGCGAGCAGCCCGACGGCTATATCGGCATCGTCGGCGCCGCGACGCCGGAGCTGCGCGCGTTGGTCAACAATATCAATATCCAGCGCAAATCCGCCTATACCCAGAAGGCGCAGGCCAGTGGCGCCACCGTCGAGCAGATGGCGTTCACCAGCGGGTGCAACCTGATCGCCCAGACCGATGCGGGCGAGAAGTACAAGGGGCCGGACGGGGTGTGGAAGACGCGCACCGGCGCGGCGCCGGAGCGGGATTCGCGCTGCGTTTGATGGGGGTGGCAGTCGGAGTGTGAGCGGGGATATTTTCCCTCGCCCCTCTGGGGAGAGGGAAGGGGCCCGCTGCCTTCAGGCAGTGGGAAGGGTGAGGGGTAGACCAGCAGTGCTGCGCTGCTTGGCAGCCCCTCACCCTCCCATCGCTTCGCGACGGGCCCCTCCCTCTCCCCGTTGGGGAGAGGGGTAGGCCGGGCAATGATGGGAATCTTTCCCCTCGCCCCTTCGGGGAGGGGGATGAGATTTCGATTGTGACACTAGTGCGGCCAGCCGGTTGACTTGGGGGGCCACGCTTTCTAAACGGACGGCGCCTTGGCGGGGTCGCTCGCCGTTCGTGCGCTTTCCTTCCGGCTGACAGGTTCAAAAGGCGAGGTGGGCGCGTGGCGGAGAACGAACCCGGACAGGATTTCCACGGCGCGGAGGACCCGCGGCTTTCCGCGCTCGACGAGCGGCTACGGGATGCCAGGGCCCGCGAAGCGTCGCGGCAGGGGGTGAAGGTCGATACCGACAAGGGTTATGCCCAGGGTAGTCGCATCATCTCCGCGCTGATCGGAAGTCTTGTCGGCAGCGCGCTGATCGGCTGGCTTATCGACCGCTGGTTCGGCACCGCGCCCTGGGGGCTGATCGTGATGCTGTTCCTCGGGATAGCCGTCGCGTTCAGGCAGATTATTCGGATATCAGGCGAGCGCCCGGAATAACCGGGCGTTCTTCGTATGTGGGAAACGGGCGTGGCGGCAGAATCGGGTAGCAAGATCGATCCGATGCACCAGTTCCTGATCGAACCGGTGTTCGGCCAGAAGTGGATCGTCGGCGGATACGACCTGTCCTTCACCAATTCCGCATTGTGGATGGTGGTGACGCTGGTCGCTTTGTGGGTGTTCATGATCGGCGGCATGAAGCGCGATCTGGTGCCCGGCCGCTGGCAGGCCGCGGTGGAGGGCTTCACCGGCTTCGTCAACGGCATGCTGACGTCGAACATCGGGCCGGAGGGCAAGCGCTTCCTGCCGTATGTCTTCTCGCTGTTCATGTTCATCCTGTTCGCCAACGTCATCGGCCTGATGCCGTTCGGCGTGGTGCCGGGCGTGCATCCCTTCACCGTGACCAGCCATTTGACCGTGACCGGCGTCCTGGCGCTGATCTCGTTCGCGATCGTGCTGATCGTCGGCTTCGGCCGCCACGGCTTCCACTTCTTCGCGCTGTTCGTGCCGCACGGCACGCCCGCGCTGATGATCCCGCTGATCTTCGTCGTGGAGCTGATGAGCTTCCTGGTGCGCCCCTTCTCGCTGGGTCTGCGACTGTTCGTCGCGATGACCGCGGGGCACATCCTGCTGAAGGTGCTGGCGGCGTTCGTCATCAACGGCATCAACCTGGGTCCGGCCTATGCCGCGCTCATCACCGTGCCCAGCTTCCTGCTGATGATCGGCATCACGCTGCTGGAACTGCTGGTGGCGGCGATCCAGGCCTATGTGTTCGCGCTGTTGACCAGCGTGTACCTGAACGACGCGGTGAACCTGCACTGATCGGCAGGCGCCCGACGGCGTGACCCTTTCGACTTTATACCTGAACGTGTTTGAACTGGAGTGATTGAAATGGACGCAGAAGCCGCAAAGATGCTGGGTGCCGGTCTGGCCGCGATCGGCATGGGCCTCGCCTCGCTGGGCGTGGGCAACGTGTTCGCCAAGTTCCTGGAAGGCGCACTGCGCAATCCGGGTGCGGCCGACAGCCAGCAGGGCCGTCTGTTCATCGGCTTCGCCGGTGCCGAGCTTCTCGGCCTGCTCGCCTTCGTGACGATGATCATCCTGGTGTTCGTCGCCTAATATCGTCGTTGCGCCGGGCGGCCATGCTGGTCGCCCGGTGGACATGGCCACGAGGACCCCATGCCACAGATTGCTCAGATCGCAGCGACCTACGCGTCGCAGATCTTCTGGCTCCTGATTACCTTCGGCCTGCTGTACTTCGTGGTCGGCCGCGGAATGGTGCCCAAGATCCAGGCGACCGTCGACAACCGTGAAGCCCGTATCGCCGGCGATCTCGCCGCGGCCGAGGCTGCGCGGGCACAGGCCGATACGGTCGAAGAGGCGTGGCGGCTCGAAATGGACGCGGCGCGCAGCGCGGCGCAGGCCGAAACCACCGCCGCCAAGCAGCGTGCGGCACAGGCCTTCGAGGCGCAGGTCAAGGCGGCAGATGCCGACCTGGCCGAGCGGCTGGGGCATCATGATCTTGCCATCGCGAACGCCAAGGCGGAAGCGCTGGCCAATCTTCAGGGCGTGGCCGCCGATGCGGCGCGCGATCTGGTCGCCAAGCTGTCCGGAGCCCAGGTGGGCCAGGACGCGGCGGCGGATGCGGTGCGGAAGGTAACGGCGCATGGCTAATGCAAATGGCAGCGCGCTGGTGGCGGAAAACCTGTCCGGCGCCGCGTCGGCGGAGGGGCTGCAGCCGCAGGCGGTACGCGGTGGCGAGGGGCTGCACGGCTCCACCACCGAGCCGGGCGGCGCCGAGCACGTCGCCAGCCCGACCGCGTTCGGGTTCGATTCCACCGGCTGGGTGGGGATCGCCGCGCTGGTCGTGCTGATCGGCATGATCGTGAAGAAGGTGCCGGCCATGATCGGTCGCACCCTCGACACGCGCATCGCCGCGATCCGCACGCAACTCGACGAGGCGGCCAAGCTCCGCAAGGAAGCCGAGGCGCTGAAGGCCGAATATGAGGCCAAGGCGAAGTCGGCGCATGCCGATGCCGAGACGATGCGGGCCCATGCCCAGGCGGAGGCGAACCAGATCCTGGCCAAGGCCAAGGTCGATGCCGAACAGTTGATGGACCGCCGCGCCAAGATGGCCGAGGACAAGATCGCCGCGGCCGAGCGTCAGGCGCTGGCCGAGGTGCGCGCCCGCGCCGCCGAGGCCGCCGCCCGGGCCGCCGGTCTGTTGATCGCCGAGCATCACGGCGCCGCCGCCGACCGTGCGATGGTGGATCGCACGATTGCGGGGCTGGGTCGGCCGAACTGATCGACGGATCACCCCCTCCATCGCGAGGGGTATGAGAGGGGCGTGCCGCTGGCGCTGCCCCTCTTTTTCTTTTTTTGCCCGCCGCCTCTTTCGGGTTTCCGGCGCCGGGCGTGTCAGACACGAGCCCGTTGCAAAGGAGCAATCCGATGGCATGGGTCATTCTGGGTATCGCGGTGTTTTCCGAAATCTGCTGGGCGCTCAGCCTGAAATGGGCAGCGACGGTGGCGACATGGCAGGCATCGGCGGTGCCGATCACGCTCAGCTTCGTGAACATGGGTCTGCTGGCGCTGGCGATGCGCGGGCTTCCCGCGGGCACCGCCTATGCGATCTGGACCGGGCTGGGCGCGGTCGGCGTGGTGATCGGCGGCGCGGTGATCTTCGGCGACCGGCTCAACGGCGTGCAGGTGGCCTTCATGGCGCTGACCGTGATCGGGGTGATGGGGACGAAGTTCTTCGCCTCTGCCTGACTTGTCGGCCAGAGCGCGGCGCGATAGCCATCCGCTATGGAGATTGTCGGCGATTATCAGCGTGATGGTTACGCGCTTGTCCGCGGGTTGATCCCCCGGACCGTGTGCAACGCGCTGCTCAACCAGATGAAGGGCGAGATCGAGGGCGCGGGCGGCCGGCTGGAGTCGATCGCCCGCGAATCGCCGCTGCTCGCGCGGCCGGCGGTGGAACTGTACGGCTATCATTATCCACCGCTGCTCGGCTTTCTCTGGGCGCTGACCCCGACGATCGAGACGCTGGTGGGGGCGGCGTTGCTGCCGACCTATGATTATTTCCGCATCTACCGCGACGGCGATGTGTGCCGGGTGCATTCGGATCGGCCCTCGTGCGACCACAGCCTGTCGCTGACGCTCGACTATAGCGACGGCGAGCCGTGGCCGCTGGAGGTGGGGACCGAGGCGCTGGTCGATCCCAGGCCGGAGGTGACCGCGGACTTTGCCGGGCAGCCTTATGCCAGCCTGGCGATGGAGCCGGGGGATGCGGTGCTCTACCGCGGGGTGCATCGCCGGCATGGGCGCATCACGCCCAATCCCAATGCGTGGTCGGCGCATCTGTTCTGCCACTGGGTCGGGCGGGACGGGCCGTTCAAGGCGCATGCGTTCGACGGCAATGCGGCACTGGCCAGGCCGGTCAATTTCCGCTTCGGTTGAGGCGACGGGCTGGCGGGGCGGGGTGACCGCTCCTAAATCCCTGGGCGATGTCCGAGAAAACCGTCGACCGCTTCAACGAAGAAAAGTCCACCTTCTCCATCCGCGGCGCCGATACGCCCGATCTGGCGGTGGGGGTGGCGGCGATCCGCAACGTGCTGGCGACGCTGCCGCTGCGCGCGGGCGTGTACCGGATGCAGGATGCGCGCGGCGACGTGCTGTACGTCGGCAAGGCGCGGGCGCTGAAAAACCGGGTGGCGAACTATACCCAGGTCGACCGGCTGCCCAAGCGGTTGCAGCGCATGGTGTCGCTGACCCGGTCGATGACCATCGTCACGACGAACAACGAGGCGGAGGCGCTGCTGCTGGAGGCGCAGCTGATCAAGCATTACCGCCCCGCCTATAACGTGCTGCTGCGCGACGATAAAAGCTTCCCCTTCATCCTGTTGCGGTCGGACCATGATTTCCCGCGAGTGCAGAAGCATCGCGGCGCCAGGCGGGCGGTGGGCAATTACTACGGCCCCTTCGCCAGCGCAGGGTCGGTCAACAATACGCTGAATGCACTGCAAAAGCTGTTCCTGCTGCGCAGCTGCACCGACAGCTTCTTCAAGACGCGCGACCGACCGTGCCTGCTTTACCAGATCAAGCGCTGCTCGGCGCCGTGCGTGGGGCGGATCGACGCCGCCGGCTATGGCGAGCTGGTGGCGGACGCGAAGAGCTTCCTGGGCGGCAAATCGACGCAGGTGCAGGCCAAGCTGGGCGCGCAGATGCAGGCCGCGGCGGAGAACATGGATTTCGAACTGGCCGCCGTGCTGCGCGACCGGTTGAAGGCGCTGACCTTCATCCAGGGCACGCAGGCGATCAACGCGGAAGGGGTGGGCGATGCCGACATCTTCGCGCTGGCGTGCAAGGACGGGGTGATCGGCATCCAGGCCTTCTTCATCCGCGGCGGACAGAATTGGGGGCATCGCAGCTTCTTCCCCGCGCACACCACTGACGTGCCCGAAGACGAGGTGATGACGAGCTTCCTGACGCAATTCTACGAGGAAGTGCCACCGGCCAAGTCGATCCTCCTCGACCGGGATCTTGCCGAGGGGCCGCTGCTGAGCGAGGCGCTGGGCGAGCGGGCGGGGTACCGGGTGTCGATCGCGGTGCCGCAGCGGGGGGACCGGCGGCGGTTGATGGACCAGGCGAAGCGCAATGCGGTGGAGGCGTTGGAGCGGCGTCTGGCGGAGAGTACGACCCAGGCCAAATTGTTGCGCGAAGTCGCGGAGTTGTTCGACCTGCCCGAGCCGCCCGACCGCATCGAAATCTATGACAACAGCCACATCCAGGGCAGCAACGCGCTGGGCGCGATGGTGGTCGCGGGGCCCGAGGGGTTCCGTAAAGGTCAGTATCGCAAATTCAACATCAAGGGCAACGAAGCCGCCACCAACGACGATTTCGCGATGATGCGCGAAGTGTTCCGTCGCCGCTTCGCCCGGCAGCTGGAGGAAGCGCCCGACCGCGACGACGGCACCTGGCCCGACCTGGTGCTGATCGACGGCGGCCGCGGACAGCTGAACGCCGCCAAGGCGGTGCTGGAGGATCTGGGCATCGAGGATGTCTGCCTGGTGGGCGTCGCCAAGGGGCCGCACCACGGCCGCGACGGGCGCGAGGTATTCCACATGATGGACGGTCGCGAGTTCCAGTTGCCGGTGAACGCGCCGGTGCTGTTCTACCTCCAGCGATTGCGCGACGAGGTGCACCGCTTCGTCATCGGCGCGCACCGCGAGAAGCGCGCCAAGGCGATGGGCGCGAGCCCGCTGGACGAGGTGCCTGGCATCGGCCCGGCGCGCAAGAAGGCGCTGTTGATGCATTTCGGCACCGGTCGCGCGGTGCGCAATGCCAGCCTGGAAGACCTGAAGCGCGCGCCCGGCGTATCGGCCGGCGTTGCGCAGCAGGTCTACGACTTCTACCATGCGCGTTGAGCGAGAATAGAAATCCGGAAGCGAAATGTTCATTGTCCTGTGTTATGCACAGGGACATGGTGACGCCTGTCTTCCTGACCGTGGATACCGAGTTCGCCTGGCGCCATCATCGCGCCGGACTGAACTTGAAGGCGATCTATGACCGTTCCATCGAGCCGATGGGCGTCGGATTAAGCTATCAACTCAATGTGTTGCGTCGTCATGGTTTGAAGGCGACCTTTTTCATCGATCCGATGCCGGCGGACATCTTCGGCATCGATCCCGTCCGGCGGATGGTGGAGGCGGTGCTGGAAGCGGGGCAGGAGGTGCAGTTGCACTGCCACCCGCACTGGCAGCAGGCGCGGGTCGATGACCGCGGCGCGGCACATGACCGGTTCCAGCTCTACGAATATGATCGCGACGAGCAGCAGGTGGTGCTGGCCCGGGCGACCGAGTTGCTGATGGCGGCGGGGGCGCCGCGCCCGGTCGCGTTCCGCGCGGGCAGCTATGCCGCCAATGACGACACGCTGGCGGCGCTGGCGGCCTTGGGCTTCACCTATGACAGCAGCCATAACGGGGCGGAGCGGAAGCATAGCCGCATCACCCTGCCCGCACGGCAGGTGGCGCCCGTCACATGGCCGTCGGGGTCACCGGGCATCATCGAGGTGCCGGTAACGGTGATCGAGGACCGGCCGGGACATTTGCGGACCTTTCAGATCTGCGCGCTGTCGACCGAGGAAAGCTGCGACGCGCTGGAACATGCCGCCGCATCCGGGCACGCCGCGGTGACGATCGTCAGCCACAGTTTCGAATTGGCCAACCGGTCCGCCACCCGTGCCAATGCCGTGCATGTCCGCCGGTTCGAAGCGCTTTGCGAAATACTGCACCAGATGGCGTCGGTGCTGCCGACCCGGCATTTCGCCGAGATGCCGGCGTTGCGGCTGGGGCAGGAGGATGCGGTCCTCGGCCCCGACAGCCTGCGGACCCGCTGGCGGCAGGCCGAACAGCTTTGGTCGAACCTGGTGGAAGAGCGGCGGGCGTGACCGCGACGCGGGTAAGGCTGAAATTCCAGGTCGGCGCGCGGACCCTGGCCGGCGTGTCCCGCCGTCTGGAGCGTCTTCCACTCGGGCTGGAGGCGGTGCTTTCCGGGGAGATCCCTGCGCTGCCGCCGATCGGGGCGGCGGACGGGTATCTGGTCACCTCGCTGCCCGCCGCGCATCTGGACGCGCTGTCGGGGGCGTGGCCGCTGACCGCGGTGCGCCAGCGTTATACCCGCCATCATGTCGACCTTGCCCGCGGACATGAGGCGTGGATGGCCGGGCTGTCCGGTCAGGCGCGGTCGGGCTTGCGTCGCAAGACGAAGCGGCTGGGCGGGACGGTGCGCAGATATCGCAGCGCGGCCGAGGTCGGCGCGTTCCTGGACCTGGCGATCCCGCTGGCGGCGCGCACCTATCAGGCGCGCCATGGACTGGATGCGGCACTGTCCGACGACCCCGCGTTCCGGCGGGGAATCGTGCAGGCTGCGGGCGAAGACCGGGTGCGTGCTTGGGCGATGTTCGTCGGGGAACGGCCGATCGCCTATCTATGCTGTACCGGGCAGGGGCGGACGCTTCGTTACGATCATGTCGGGCATGATCCCGATTTTGCCGACCGGTCGCCGGGCACGGTGCTGATGGCGGAGGCGCTGGCCGATCTGTTCAGCGACCGCTTCGCCTGGTTCGACTTTCTGGAAGGCGACGGGCAGCACAAGCGGCAGTTCGCGACCGGTGGCACCGAATGTCTGGACCTGCTGATGCTGCGCCCGACCATCGTCAACCGGGTCGTGCTTGCCACGCTGGGCGGGTTCGAAGGCGGCGTCGCGCTGGCGCGCCGGGGCCTGGCGGCGTCACCGTTGCGTGGCTGGATGCGAACCCTTAGACGCTGAACCCGCATGCGCATCGCGGGGCCCGCCATTATCCTGTCGATCCGCGCACATGGCGAGCATGGCGCGATCGTGCGCGCGCTGACGCGCAGCGACGGGGTGCAGGCCGGTTATGTCCGGGGCGGCCGGTCGCGGACGTTGCGGCCGATCCTGCAGCCGGCGAACACGATATCGGGGGAATGGCGGGCGCGCACCGCCGAGCAGCTGCCGGCGCTGACCGTGGAACTGGTGGATACGCGCGCGACGCTGCACGGCGAGCCGCTGGCGGCGGGCGCGCTGGAATGGCTGACCGCGCTGACCGCGGCGGCGCTGCCGGAGGCACAGCCCTATCCGCGGGTCTATGACGCACTGGACGGCGTATTGGGCGCGATCGCGGCGGCCCCCTCTGCGCGGGGCTGGGCGACGGGGCTGGTGCGCTATGAGCTGCTGTTGCTGGCCGAACTGGGCTTCGGGCTGGACCTGTCCGCCTGCACCGTCAGCCGGGCGACCGAGGATCTGGGCTATGTCAGCCCACGCAGCGGCGCGGCGGTGGCACGCGGTGCCGCGCGGGGCTATGAGGCCAAGCTGCTGCCCCTGCCCGATTTCCTGCGCGAAGGGGGGGCGGCGGAATGGCCCGACATCTTTGATGGATTGCGGATCACCGGGCATTTCCTGGCACGCGACCTGCTGCCGGGGCCGCGCAGCGACGTGCTGGCCGCGCGCGAGCGACTGGTGGAGCGGTTGAAAAGGGCGGTTGCGTGACGGCGGCGCGGCCGGCAAGAGGCCGCGCATCCAGACGACAAGCGAAGGGGTTCAGGATGGCGACGATCGCGGTACTCGCAGGCGATGGCATCGGTCCGGAGGTGACGGCCGCCGCGCGGCGCGTGCTGGAAACGCTGAACCTGGGGCTTTCCTTCGAGGAAGCGGCGGTCGGTGGCGCCGGGTACGAGGCGGCGGGCCATCCGCTGCCGCCCGAGACGATCGCGGTGGCCGAGCGCGCCGACGCGCTGTTGTTCGGCGCGGTGGGCGATCCGCGCTTCGACATGCTGGAGCGGGCGTTCCGGCCGGAACAGGCGATATTGGGCCTGCGCAAGCATTTCGGGCTGTTCGCCAATCTGCGCCCGGCGCGGCTGTTCGCCGGGCTGGAGGATGCCTCCGCGCTGCGCCCCGAGGTGGCGAGCGCGATCGACATGGTGATCGTGCGCGAACTGACCGGCGACGTCTATTTCGGTGCCAAGGGGCAGGGCCGGAACGCGGAGGGCCTGCGCGAGGGGCATGACCTGATGCGCTATGACGAGGCGGAGGTGGCGCGGATCGCGCGGGTCGGATTCGAGACGGCGCGCAAGCGGCGCGGCAAGCTGACCTCCGTCGACAAGGCCAATGTGCTGGAAACCTCGCAATTGTGGCGCGACGTGGTGCTGGAGGTGGCGCGCGATTATCCCGATGTCACGCTCTCGCACATGTATGTCGACAATGCCGCGATGCAGCTGGTGCGCAATCCCGGCCAGTTCGACGTGATCGTGACCGGCAACCTGTTCGGCGATATCCTGTCCGACCAGGCATCGATGTGCGCAGGATCGATCGGGATGCTGCCGTCCGCCGCGCTGGGCGCGACCGGCAAGGGGCTGTACGAGCCGATCCATGGCTCGGCACCCGATATCGCCGGGCGGGGCAAGGCCAATCCGTGCGCGGCGATCCTGTCCGCCGCGATGATGCTGCGCCATTCGCTGGGGCAGGCGGCCGCGGCCGACCGGATCGACGCGGCGGTGGCGGATGCGATCCGCGGCGGCGCGCGTACCGCCGACCTGGGCGGGACGCTGTCGACGGAGGCGATGACGGACGCGGTGCTGGCCCGCCTGTAATGGCCGACCTGCTGGAGCTTGCGGTCGTCATCCCGACGTTCAACGAGCGGGAGAACGTGCCCGTGCTGATCGCGCGGTTGACCCAGGCTCTGGCGGGGCGGCGGTGGGAGGCGATCTTCGTCGACGACGACAGCCCGGACGGCACGGCGGAGGCGGCGCGCGAATTGGGCCGGGTGGACGCACGCGTGCGGGTGATCCAGCGTATCGGCCGGCGTGGCCTGTCCTCCGCCTGTATCGAGGGGATGTGCGCGACCGCGGCCCCCTTCGTCGCGGTGATCGACGGCGACCTCCAGCATGACGAGACGCTGCTGCCCGCGATGCTGGACCGGTTGCAGCGGGACGAGGCGCTGGACCTGGTGGTGGGATCGCGTTTCGTGGCCGGTGGCGGCACCGGCGAATGGGACCGCGATCGGGTGGCGAAATCGGCGCTGGCGACCCGGCTGTCGCGCCGCGTGCTGAAGGCCGACCTGTCCGATCCGATGAGCGGCTTCTTCATGATCCGCAGCACGGTGGCGCGGGCCGTGGTGCCCGAATTGTCGGCGATCGGCTTCAAGATCCTGCTCGACATCATGACCGCGGCGCCGCGGCCGCTGGCCTTTGTCGAGATGCCCTATACCTTCCGGGTGCGGACCGAGGGCGAGTCGAAGCTCGATCACGTCGTTGCGATGGAATATCTGATCGCGCTGTACGACCGCATGTTCGGGCGGTTCGTGCCGGTGCGCTTTGCCATGTTCTCGGCGATCGGGGTGCTGGGGGTGGGCGTGCACATGGCGACGCTCAGCCTGGTGTTCCTGGGGGCGGGGGCCAGCTTCCTGCTGGCGCAGATCCTCGCCACGGTGGTGGCGATGACGTTCAACTTCCTTTTGAACAACGCGCTGACCTATCGCGATCGGCGGTTGAAGGGGGTGCGCGCGCTGGTCGACGGATGGGTGTCGTTCTGCGTGGTGTGTTCGGTGGGGGCGGTCGCCAATGTCGGCGTCGCCGCCTTCCTGCATGACGTGCGCAGCAGCGAATGGGCAGCCTCCGCGCTGGTCGGGGTGCTGATCGGCGCGGTGTGGAATTACGCGCTGTCATCCCGATTTGTCTGGGGACGGTATTGAGGGCGTCTCACCGGGGCGCGGCGGCAAGCTCCGGATAGGTCCGGTGCAGGGCTTCGGTGGCTTCGGCAAGCGCCTGGCGGGCGGCGATGAGTTGCCGGTCGGCCTGTAGCGGATCGTCGAACCGCCCCAGGTCGGACATCACCGGTCCCTCGAAATAGCGCATGGCATCCAAGGCCGCGTCGATCGCATTCAGGATGTCCTGCTGCTCCAGTTCGATCAAGGTGAGTCGTTCGGCTTCCAGGCGGAAAGGCATGGCTGACGGTCCGGTTCGCTACATCTTGTCCAACTATCCCACGCATGATGACCACATGCCAGCCGGGAGATTACTATCATGTAACAAACGCAAATCGTTCGAAATCTTGGTTTTTGTAAGAAACGTCTGCGGCGCGTTGGCGAAAAATTGCACGCCGCTATGCCGATTTCAGCACAGGGGTGATTCGCCGTGCATCAATTCCAGTCCGGCAACAGGGTCCAGCGGCGGAACGAATCGGCATGGGCCAGCGGGGCGGCGGAGAGGATCGGGTAGAACCACAGGAACAGGGCCGCAGCACCGATCAGAAGCATATCGTCCCCGTCGCGCAACGCACCACGCCAATGGTCGGCGGCCACCGCGATTACGATCGGCAGCCACAGGCTGGGCAGGTAGTAATAGTAGAAAAAACCGAGGGATTTCGGAATGACCGCCCAGATCAGGTAGCTGCCCAGCCACAGTGCGGCGACCGCGCCCAGCCGGACGTCGCGGCGGCGCACCGCCCCCCAGAGGCAGGCGGCGACCGCCACCAGGCCACCCCACATCACCACCGGATTGCCGACCATCAGGATGCCGCGCTGTGCGCCGTCTGCGACGTCGTAGAAATACCAGATCGGGCGCAGCATCAGCGGCCAGCTCCACCAGTCCGACTGATAGGTGTGCGCCGACAGGACCTGTGTCTGCTGGTGATAGATGTCGAGCTGGAACGGGAGCAGCGTGGCTATGCTCAGCGGATTGTCCGAGTAGAAAAAGGCGGGCGCGAAGGTGGCGAGATAGGTGACGCCGCCGACAAGGCCGAGGATGAGCCAGGCGCGCACGACCGACAGGCCGGGCCAGCGCGCCGGGTCGCGGTGCCGAAGGATCGCGATGGCGAGTGCGGCATAGCCGACATAGGGGATCGCGGTCCATTTCGTTCCCGCGGCCAGCCCGAGCAGAACGGCGCCCAGCGTCCAGCGGGCGGTGGCATGGGGCCCGCGCATCGCCCACAACATGGCGGCGACGGCCAGCACCACAAAGGCGGCCATGAAGCCGTCGAGCATGGCGATGCGCGCCTGGACGAGCAGGGTGAAGTTGAACAGCGCGAGCAGGGTGCCGAGGATCGCGGGCCGCAGCCGCCGGGTGGTCAGCCACAGGATCCAGAACACCCCGCCCACCGTCGCCGTGCCCGCCAGCGTCGACAGCGCACGCCAGCCGGCAGGACCATCGCCGAACAGCAGAATGCCGAGTGCGATCAGCGTCTTGCCGAGCAGGGGATGCTCGATATTGGTGTGCCCGGTCAGCGCCAGCAGGGTGCGCGCGGCGGGCACGTAATGCACCTCGTCAAAGACGAGGCGATGCGGAATGGTCAGCCGCCAGGTGAACAGCGCCTGCGCCGCCGCCATCAGCAGCAGCGCGACGGGCAGGGGGCGACGAAGTGGGGCGGGGACATGCATCGTGCGCCATGGTGGCGTGCCACATGGCGGTTGGGAAGGCCGCAACGGGGCTTGCCGATGACCGCCGGCCCCGGCAAAGGCTGCAATCATGAAGCGCAAGACTGGTCAGGACCGTTCGATCACCGCCGGCTGGCGTCCCGCGACGCAGGCCGTACGCGGGGGCACCGCGCGGTCGGAATATGGCGAAACCTCCGAGGCGATCTTCCTCACCTCCGGCTACGCCTATGATTGTGCGGGCGACGCGGCGGCGCGGTTCGCCGGCGAGCAGGAGGGGATGACCTATTCCCGCCTGCAGAACCCGACGGTGCAGATGCTGGAAGAACGCATCGCCCTGCTGGAAGGCGCCGAGGCGTGCCGCACCATGGCATCGGGCATGGCCGCGATGACCGCGGTGCTGCTCAGCCAGCTGCAGGCGGGCGACCATCTGGTCGGCGGGCGGGCCGCGTTCGGATCGTGCCGCTGGCTGACCGACACGCTGCTGCCCAAGTTCGGCATCGGCACGACCGTGGTCGATGCACGCGATCCGCAGGCCTTCCTGGACGCGGTAAAGCCCGAGACCAAGGTCTTCTTCTTCGAGACGCCCGCCAATCCGACGATGGACATCGCCGATCTGGCGGCGATCTGCGCCATTGCGCGCGAGCGCGGGATCGTGACCGTGGTGGACAACGCCTTCGCCACGCCCGCGCTGCAACGGCCGATGGATTTCGGCGCGGACGTCACCGCCTATTCGGCGACCAAGATGATGGACGGGCAGGGACGCGTGCTGGCGGGCGCCGTGTGCGGGACCGAGGATTTCATCACCAACACCCTGCTGCCCTTTACCCGCAACACCGGGCCGACCCTGTCCGCGTTCAACGCCTGGGTCGTGCTGAAGGGGCTGGAGACGCTGGACCTGCGCATCCACCGCCAGTCGGAAAGCGCGCTGAAGGTCGGCCGTTTCCTGGAGGGCCGCGTGCCGCGCGTGCTGCACCCCGGCCTGCCCAGCCACCCGCAGCACGAACTGGCGATGCGCCAGATGAAGGCGGCAGGCGCGATCTTCGCGATCGAACTGGATGGCGGGCGCAGCCAGGCGCATGCGCTGCTCGACGGGCTGCAACTGATCGACATCTCGAACAACATCGGCGATTCGCGCTCGCTGATGACGCATCCCGCCTCCACCACCCATGCCGGGGTCGCCGAGGACAAGCGGTTGGAGATGGGCATATCCGAGGGTATGCTGCGGCTGAACGTCGGGCTGGAAGATGCCGACGACCTGATCGACGACCTGGACCAGGCGCTGCGGCAGGCGGGCCTGTGACGATGCGCGGCGGCGTGCGAGGGAGACGCTGATGGCCTTGACCGAGGGCGCAGTGAAGGCGTTGTTCCCGCATGCGGCCACGACCGCGGGCGTTACCGTGCGCGTGTCGGTCAGCTATCTGCCGGAACAATCCGAGCCGGCGCGCGGGCGCTGGTTCTGGGCCTATCATATCCGCCTGGAAAATGACGGCGCGGCGGCGGTGCAGTTGCTGACCCGCCACTGGGTCATCACCGACGGGCGCGGCGCGCGCCATTCGGTGGAGGGCGAGGGCGTGGTGGGCGAGCAGCCGCTGATCGAGCCGGGCGCGAGCTTCGACTATGTATCCGGGTGTCCGCTCGCCACCCCGTCGGGGGCGATGCAGGGCACGTACCGGATGATCGGCGCGGACGGCGTCACTTTCGACGTGGCGATCCCGCGCTTCACCCTGCTGGCACCGGCGGTGGCGTCTTGAAGCGGACGCACCTGCCGCTGAACGGTCTGCGCGTGCTGGACGCAGCGGCGCGGCATCTGAGCTTCACGCGCGCCGCGGACGAACTCGCGGTGACGCCCGCCGCGGTGGGCCAGCAGATCCGCGCGCTGGAGGACACGCTGGGCGTGGTGCTGTTCCGGCGCACGACCCGCGGGCTGGAACTGACGCCCGAGGCGGAGGCGGGGCTTGCCCCTCTCCGCGCCGGTTTCCTGCAATTCGAGGAAGCGGTGCGCGCCATGCAGGCGGGGCAATCGTCCAAGTCGCTGACCATCGCAGCGCCGCGCGACGTGACCGAAAAGTGGCTGATGCCGCGTCTGGCCGAGATTGCGGGCGGAGACGGCGACCTGCGCTTCACCCTGATCGCGGCGGACGAGGGGCTGGATTTCACCGAAGCGAACCTGGACCTGGCGATCCGCTGGGGCGACGGGCCCGGCGGGCATGAAGGCGAGGCGCTGGAATCGGACGGCATGGTCGTGGTGGTGGCACCCGGTAACGCCGGCGCCGCGCTGATCGGCTGGCCGGGCAGCCCCGACGAGGGGGTGCCGTTGATCCGGGTGACGGACGCCGGACTGGCGATCGATGCCGCTGCGGCCGGGCTGGGCCGGGCGGTGGTGCCGCATCTGCTGGCCGCGCGCGATCTTGCCTCCGGGCGGCTGGTGCAGGTGGGAGAGGCGCTGCCCTCGCGACAGGGTTATTGGCTGGTCGCGCCGTTGCCGCAGTGGCGGCAGCAGAAGGTGAAAACGCTGGTGGAGGCGTTGGGGGGCTAAGGGCCCCGATCGACCCTTGTCCGATCGTTCGCCTTTCGACTAGGGATCGAGCTTGTCGAGGGACCGTGTCGAGAGGTGCTTCCATCCGGCGGGGGTCTCTCGATACGCCGTCTCGATACGCGGCGTTGCCGCTACTCGACGGCTACTCGAGACGAACGGACGAGGAGGCGAAGGGGGGCAGGCCCTAGTTCTTCAGCTTCCAGCCCTTGCGCAGGAGCGTGTAGCACAGCACCGCCATGGCAACGTCGGCGGCGAGCATGACGATGCCGCCCATCGTGACGGGCGAGTCGGCCAGGCCGAGGAAGCCGTAGCGGAAGCCCGAGATGATGTAGAAGAACGGGTTGGCGTGGCTGATCGCGCGGAAGGTGGGGGCGAGCGAGTCGACCGAATAGAAGGTGCCCGACAGCAGCGACAAAGGTAGCACGACGAAGTTGGTCACCGCGGCGGCATGGTCGAACTTTTCCGCCCAGATCGAGGTCAGCACGCCGAGCAGTGCCAGAAAGGCCGAGCCGAGCAAACCGAACCAGATGACGGCGAAAATGGCGTGGGGCGTGACATGGACGCCCGGCCAGATCGCCATGGCGAGCCATACGGTCAGGCCGACCAGCACCGCGCGCGTCACCGCACCACCGACCAGCGCGGCGAGCAGTTCGGCGGTGGACAAGGGCGGCATGAGGTAATCGACGATGGTGCCCTGGATCTTGCCGACCAGCAGCGAGAAGCTGGCATTGGCGAAGGCGTTGTTCATCATTCCCATGACGATCAGGCCGGGTGCGATGAAGTCGCCAAAGGGAACCTGCTGTCCCGCGACCGGCACCGCATGACGGCCGCCGAGCGCGGTGGTGAAGATGATCAGGTACAGAAGCGTGGTGACCGCCGGTGCCCAGATCGTCTGGAGCTGCACCTTGAAGAACCGACGCACCTCCTTGATATAGAGGGTACGAAGGCCCCCCCAGTTGATGTTCCGGATGACGGGCACGCCGGGGGCGTGCTGTACCGCCGATTGGATTTCGCCGATTGGGGGCTGGCTGCTCATCGGCAAAGCGCGTAACCGCTGCCGGGGTCGCCCGCAACCGGTGGCGTGATGCAGGCGCGGTAAAATGCAGGGAATGTGTTGATGTCGTGGACGGACGAGCGGATCGAGACGCTCAAGACGATGTGGGAAGCGGGCCAGACCGCCAGCCAGATCGCCGAGGCGCTGGGCGGGGTCAGCCGCAATGCGGTGATCGGCAAGGCGCACCGGCTGGGTCTGCAGGCGCGCCCCTCGCCGGTGAAGCCGAACGAGCCCGAGGTGAAGGAGCAGCCGGTCGCCGCCGCGCCGCCCGAGCCCGCACCACCGCCCCCGCCCGCACCGGCCGAGCCGGCGCCGGTCCGCGAGGTGGTGCGCGAGGCCGCACCCGAGCCGGTCCGCGAGGCCGCGCCGGCGCCGGAGCCGGTGCGCGATCCGCAGCCGGTGTTGCGTTCGGTCGGCCCCGGTGGCTTCGTGCGCCAGTCGCCCGGTGAACAGCAGCCGCCATCCACCCCGGCGCCGCCGCGCCGCCTGGTACCGGCCAAGCCGAATGCCGACATGGCGGGCAAGACCACGCTGCTCGACCTGAACGACCGCATCTGCAAATGGCCGCTGGGTCATCCGGGCGAGCCGGATTTCCATTTCTGCGGGCAGAAGGTGAATCCGGGCTTCCCGTACTGCGTGCAGCATTGCGGCCATGCCTATCAGGCGCAGTTGCCGCGGCGTGATCGCCGCCCGCCGCCGCCGTTGCCGTTCGGCGGCCCGCGGGTCCGGTAAGAGCCGCCAAGGCGGCTCGCGCACCCGTGGTCCGCCCGGCCGGCGCGGCTATCGCCGCGTCCGACGTCATGGGCTTTTGCCCATGACGGGCCCATTGCAGACACGAAAACACCCGCCGGGATCGCTCCTGGCGGGTGTTTTCCTTTTGGTCCCGCCGCGGCGAAGCCGCGTCGTCGGTCGGCACGGTGTGCCGACGGCCGGGCTTCGGCGTGGGTGCCGACTGGCACCCACGCCTGCGCCTTAGAACCTGAACGCCGCCGTTGCGCGGATTGAGTGCCAGCGGAACTTGTCGTCCGAACGACGGATGTCGGTGCCGCTCGTGTTGGGAGCCAGCACGAACGGGTTGGTCGCCGGTGCCGTACCCTGGGTCACGCGGACGCGCGCGTCGTCATCCTGATACTGATGGTACATATATTCCAGGCCGACCGAGAAGTTGCGGCCGAGCTTCTGCTCGATGCCGCCGCCGCCGAGGAAGCCGAACTGGTTGCGATCACCCGACAGGGCAAAGGCATTAGCGGTGTTGGAGGTGGTGAAGCTGCGGTCGATGCGGGCATAGCCGGGGCCGAAGGTGCCGTAGAACAGCGTGGTGTCGACCGCATAGCCGACGCGGCCGCGGATCGAGGCTTCCCAATCCAGCTCGCGGGTCATGACATAGTTGGCGGGCGTGGTGGAGAAGCCGCTGACGCTGTCGTTGATCTCGGCCTTGCCGAACTCGCCGACGACGCCGTACACGATGTTGCCGACCTGATGGTCCGCACCGACGCGGGCGTAATAGGCGATGCCGTTCTTGTCGTTGCGGCAACCGGTGGCGGCGTTCTGCGGCGACAGGGTGCTGCGCGCCGCGCCCTTGCAGAAGCCGGGCGAGAAGGCGTTGGCACCGGTGGGCAGCGTGACCGTGTCACCGAAGCGGCCGTCCAGATTGCGATCGAACAGCAGGCGCGAACCCTGGTCGTTCGGCTGGACGTCATAGCCGAAGCTGCCGCCGACATAGACGCCGGCGAAGGGGGCATCGGCGGTCGTCTCGGCGCCCTGGTTGTAGCTGTCCTGTGCGAAGGCAGGCGCTGCGACCAGCGTCAGGGCGGCGGTGGCCGCGGTGAAAGCGATGCGCATGGTGTCTCCCGGTTTCATGATACTCGGGCGGCGGAACGTTCGTTTTGCTGGGTTTTATCCGGAACCTACCTAATTCAAATTAATCTGTTGCGGCTATGCCACACCTAAGATGGGCAAGGGCGACGCTGGTACTCGGGCGCATCGCACCCTATAGTTCTCGTTATGTCCGAAGATCTCTTTGCGGGTTCGGCCCGCCCGGCCCCCGCCTATGATGCCTCGTCGATCGAGGTGCTGGAGGGGCTGGAGCCGGTGCGGCGGCGGCCGGGTATGTATATCGGCGGGACGGATGAGCGGGCGTTGCATCATCTGGCGGCCGAGGTGCTGGACAATGCGATGGACGAGGCGGTGGCCGGCCATGCGACGCGGATCGAGGTAAAACTCGAGCCGGGCAACCGACTTACCATTGTCGACAATGGCCGGGGAATCCCGGTCGACCCGCACCCGAAATTTCCCGACAAGTCGGCGCTGGAGGTGATCCTGTCGACGCTGCATTCGGGCGGAAAGTTCACCGGCAAGGCCTATGCGACGTCGGGCGGCCTGCACGGCGTGGGCGTGTCGGTGGTGAACGCGCTGTCGTCGGACACGGTGGTGGAGGTGGCGCGCGAGCGGCAACTGTATCGCCAGCGCTTTTCGCGCGGAGTGACGCTGGGCCCGCTGGAGAGCGTCGGCGCAGCGCCCAACCGGCGCGGCACCAGCGTCGCCTTCACGCCCGACACCGAGATCTTCGGGCCCGAGCTGCACTTCAAGCCGGCGCGGCTGCACAAGCTGGTGCGGTCCAAGGCGTATCTGTTCGCGGGCGTCGAGATACGCTGGCACTGCGCGCCCGAGCTGATCGCCGACGATACGCCGGCGGACGCGGTGTTCCAGTTCCCCGGCGGTCTGGCAGACCATCTGAAGGAACAGGTGGGAAGCCGCGAATGCGCCACCGCCGATTTCTTCAGCGGCAACCAGGATTTTCCGGGCGAGGCGGGGCGCGTCGAATGGGCGGTGGCCTGGCCGCTGTGGAGCGACGGCAGCTATAGCTGGTATTGCAACACCATCCCGACGCCCGATGGCGGCACGCACGAACAGGGACTGCGCCAGGCGCTGGTCCGGGGCTTGCGCGCGTTCGGCGATCTGGTGGGACAGAAAAAGGCCAAGGAGCTGACCGCGGACGACGTGATGGTCGGTTCCGAGGTGATGCTGTCGGTCTTCATCCGCGATCCGCAATTCCAGAGCCAGACCAAGGACCGGCTGACCAGTGCCGAGGCGGCCGGGCTGGTCGAGAAGGCGGTGCGCGACCATTTCGACCATTATCTCAGCAACAACATGGAGCGCGGCAAGGCGCTGCTCGGCTATGTGCTGGAGAAGATGGACGAGCGCCTGCGCCGCAAGCAGGAGCGCGAGGTCAAGCGCAAGACGGCGACCAGCGCAAGGAAGCTGCGCCTGCCCGGCAAGCTGACCGACTGTTCGGCGGACAGCCCGGAGGGTACCGAGCTGTTCATCGTCGAGGGCGATTCGGCCGGCGGATCGGCCAAGCAGGCGCGCGACCGCAAGAGCCAGGCGATCCTGCCGATCCGCGGCAAGATCCTGAACGTCGCGTCCGCGACCAGCGCCAAGATCCTGCAGAACCAGGAGATCGCCGACCTGATCCAGGCGCTGGGATGCGGCACGCGCAAGGATTGCGACCCGACGCAGCTACGCTACGACCGGGTGGTGATCATGACCGACGCCGATGTCGACGGCGCCCATATCGCGACGCTGCTGATGACCTTCTTCTTCCAGGAGATGCCCGACCTGGTGCGGCGCGGGCACCTGTATCTGGCGCAGCCGCCGCTCTACCGCCTGACCGCAGGCGCCAAGTCGGCCTATGCCCGCGACGATGCGCACCGCGCGCAACTGGAGCGCACCATGTTTCGCGGCAAGAAGGTGGAGGTCGCCCGCTTCAAGGGGCTGGGCGAGATGAACCCGCAGCAATTGCGCGAAACGACGATGGACCCGGCCAAGCGCAGCATGATCCGCATCACCCTGCCGCAGGAATATGAGGAGCGGGCGGGGGTGAAGGATCTGGTCGACCGGCTGATGGGCAACAATCCCGCACACCGCTTCGCCTTCATCCAGGAGAATGCGGCCCGGCTGGACGAAGAGGTGATCGACGCATGACGCAAGGTGAGCTGGACCGCATCTACAAGGCCAATCGCTGGCTGATCGCGAAGAAGACGGGATCGGCGGGTATCAAGGCGTTCACCGTGGGGCGCGAAAGCCTGGACGCGCTGATCGGGCAGATCGCCGACGCCTATGGCCTGTCCGAAGAGGACCGCGCGCGGCTGCGCCCGACCGCGGGGATCGACCTGCATGAGGGCGCGGGCAAGCTGGCGGACATGGCGCGCAAGTCCGCGGGCGTGATGAAGGGGATGGAGATCGTTGCCGATGCCAGGCGCGCCGGCACGCTGATGAAGACCGGGCGGCATCTGGTGACCAAGGGCCTGCCGGGGGCGGCGCGGGTGGCCAAGGGGGCCAAGGCGGCGGGCGTCGCCGGGCGTGCGGTGCCCTGGGTCACGGTGGCGGTATCGGCCTATGCGGTCGGATCGGTGGGCTTCTTCGCGGCCAAGGCGGAGCGGTTCAATCGCGATTGCCGCAATTTGCTTCAGGCGCGGCTGGATGCGGCGGAGGGGACGGCTTCAGCGTCCTGAGGGGGGGCGTCGGGTATCGCTTTCGCGCCACCTGTCTCTCGATACAGCGTCTCGATACGCAGCTTTGCTGCTACTCGACGCTTACTCGAGACGAACGGGGAGGGGAGGAACCTGTTTTTCGGTACAGCGGCTGGGTATCCAGGTTCGCGGCTGCTCGCCGGTTACGCGAGGGGGCCGGGAGTGGGGCAGCCTGTCTCTCGATACACCGGCTCGATATGCGGCCTTGCCGCTACGCGACAGCTGCTGGAGAGGAACCGAAGAAAGCCTGAAAACAATGCAGTAGGGGCTTGATCGGACGGGCCCTTCATGGCCTGATGCTTGCGCCCATTCGGCGTCGGTCGCCGGGGAGGTGGGCCGACGGCCACGGGAGGGGCCACGACATGATGATGCTTGCGCTGTTCTGGGCCGCACAGGCCACCGCTGCTCCGCCGCCTTCGTCCGCGCCGCAGTCCCTGCCGGCCCCGCCCAGCATCGTCGTGACGGGTGAACGACTGTCCAAGCTGCGCGACGATCTGGCGGCGTGTATCGCCCGGCAGTGCCCGCCGCCCGAGGAAATCCAGCGATCGCTGGCACTGGCCGAGACGCAGTTCATTGCGGGCGATTACCGACGCAGCCGCGCGACCCTGTTGAAAGCGCGCAAACGCAACGCACGCCATGCCGCGCAATTTCCTGTCGACGTGGCGGACCTGCACCGCGCGACGGCGTTGTTGTCCAATGTCAACGGACTTCCGGACCCGGCGCGGATCGGAGCGATCGATGCGGTCGATGCGCTGAAAAAGGGACTGACCGAGAACGATCCGCGTATCTTCATGGAACGGCTGCGCGTGGGCGAGGCCTTCGCCCGCGAAGGCCGCCCGTTCGCCGCGCTGGATCATTATGCCTGGGTGGCGAGGAGCGCCAAAGCGTCGGGGATGCCCGATATAGAGGGGCAGGCGATGTTGCGATCCGCGGTGCTGCTCGGCGTGATCGCGACGATGGTGAAATCCTATGTGCCCAGCGCCCGGCGTGCGGCGGATGCGATCCTGGCGCGGCAGGAGCCCGCTTTCCTGCCCTATCGCAACGGCGTGCGCGTGCTGCGCGCGCAACTGGCGCCCAAACGGGAACGCGAGGCCGCGGTGCGGACGGCGATGCAACAGATCGAGCCCGATCCCAACGTAAAGGGACCGATGCTGATCTATGGACCGCCCATCGACATGCAGGACGCGGTGTTCGGCACCGTGGCGAATGACACGCCGCTATGGGCCGATGTCGCCTTCCACATCGCGCCCGATGGTCGCGTGATCGAGGTGGAGACGTTGCGTAGTGCCGAGCAGGTGGATCCGCGCTGGGTGGAGATCGCCACACGCGGGCTGCGCGACCGGCGTTATGCCCCGTCCTCGATCCCGCCGGAGGGCATGGCGCGGGTGGAACGCTATAGTTTCGTCGCGGACTTCGCGGCGGCGGACTGGACGCGAGGTTCCATCAGAAGTCGCATACCGGTTCGTTCGACGGCACGCCGCGTGGAGGTGACGGATATTACCCTGCCGCAGCAGCAGGCATCGGCCACGACGCCCGCCACCTCGTAGCGGTGTTGATTCCCCTATCCCATCTCCGCTAACACACCGCTCCGGGCGGCCCACCACGGGTCGCCCTTGCTGTTTGAAGGAGCACGCCCGTGACCATCACCGCCCTGATGCCCGTCTACCCACGGTGCGGGGTGCGTCCGGTCCGAGGCGAGGGCGTGTACCTGTATGGTGAGGACGGGCAGCAGTTCCTGGATTTTGCCAGCGGCATCGCGGTGAACGCGCTGGGCCACGGGCACCCGAAGCTGGTCAAGGCGATCGCCGATCAGGCGGCGACGCTGATGCACGTGTCGAACCTGTATGGCAGCCCGCAGGGCGAGCATCTGGCGCAGCGGCTGGTGGATGCGACCTTTGCCGATACGGTGTTCTTCACCAATTCGGGCGCGGAAGCGGTGGAATGCGCGATCAAGACCGCGCGCCGCTATCACTATGCCAATGGCAATCCCGAGCGGCACACGCTGATCACCTTCAACAACGCGTTCCATGGCCGGACGCTGGGGGCGATTTCCGCCACCAACCAGGCCAAGATGCGCGACGGGTTCGAGCCGCTGCTGCCGGGCTTCGCCTATGCGCCGTTCGACGATCTGGATGCCGCGCTGGCGCTGATCGACGACAATACCGCGGGCTTCCTGGTGGAGCCGATCCAGGGCGAGGGCGGCCTGCGCCCGGCCAGCCCGGAGTTCCTGCGCGGCCTGCGCGAGGCGTGCGACAAGCACGGCCTGTTGCTGGTGCTGGACGAGGTGCAGTGCGGTTATGGCCGCACCGGCAAGTTCTTCGCCCATGAACTGTACGGCGTGACGCCGGACATCATGGCGGTGGCCAAGGGCATTGGCGGCGGCTTCCCGCTGGGCGCGTGCCTTGCCACCGAGGAAGCGGCCAAGGGCATGGTCGCAGGGACGCACGGCTCCACCTATGGCGGCAATCCGCTGGCCATGGCGGCAGGCGAGGCGGTGCTGGACGTGTTGCAGGAGCCGGGCTTCCTGGAGCAGGTCGAGGCGATGGGTCAGCGGCTGCGCGCCACGCTGGAGCAGATGATCCCCAATCACGATCATCTGTTCGAGGAAGTGCGCGGCCATGGCCTGATGCTCGGCCTGAAGATGAAGAGCGACAGCCGCCGCTTCGTCGCGCATTGCCGCGACGAGCATAAGCTGTTGCTGGTATCGGCCGGCGAGAATGTGGTGCGCATCCTGCCGCCGCTGGTGATCGACGAAAGCCATGTCGCCGAGTTCGCCACCAAGCTGTCCGACGCCGCGCGGGTCTATGTGCCCGTTGCCGACGATTGATGATGATTGTTTCGCCCCGGATCGTGGCCGGTGCGAAAAGGAGTTGATCCGATGAGCCTCCGTCACTTCCTGAACCTCGCCGATGCGGGGACCGATGGCGTCGTCGCCATGCTGGCCGATGCGGCGGCGCGCAAGGCGGCGCGCGCCGGCTTCACCAAGGGGCGCGCCGATGCCGATGCGCCGCTGGCCGGCCATGTGCTGGCGATGGTGTTCGAAAAGAATTCGACGCGCACCCGCGTCAGCTTCGACATGGCGATCCGCCAGCTCGGCGGCACCTCCATCGTGATGGATGCCGGCACGATGCAGCTCGGCCGGGGCGAATCGATCGCGGATACCGCGCGCATCCTGTCGGGCTATACCGACGCGATCATGATCCGCACCGACGACCATGCCAAGGTCGAGGAGATGGCGCATTATGCGACCGTTCCGGTGATCAACGGGCTGACCGATGCGTCGCATCCCTGCCAGATCATGGCGGACCTGCTGACCATCCAGGAGGCGGGCAAGACGCTGTCGGGCATGAAGGTCGCGTGGCTGGGCGACGGCAACAACGTGCTCGCCTCGATCGTGGAGGCGGGCGGGCTGCTCGGCTTCGACGTGGTGGCGGCATGCCCGCCCGAATATGCGCCGCACGAGGCCGCGATCACCGCGGCGTCGGGGCGGGCGCGCGTGGTACTCGACCCGCGCGAGGCGGTCGAGGGTGCGGACATCGTCGTCACCGACACCTGGATCTCGATGGGGCAGGCGCATGCCGAGGCGAAGCTGGCGGCGCTCGCGCCCTATCAGGTCACGCCCGAGCTGATGGCGTTCGCCAAGGCCGATGCGAAGTTCCTGCACTGCCTGCCCGCGCACCGCGGCGAGGAAGTGACCGCGGACGTGATCGACGGTCCGCACTCGCTGATCTGGGCGGAGGCGGAGAACCGGCTGCACGCGCAAAAGGCGGTGCTGCGCTGGTGCATGGGCCAGATCGGCTGAACTTGCGGGGGCGGGGGGCGCGTCCCATCTAGGGGCGAGACTTCTTTCCCCTTCATGCGTGTGCGTGCCTGCCGCGCCGGTTGCGACCGGCGGGGGGATGGACGCGGCGCCAAGGACAGACCGATGCACGACACGACGCTTCCCGACTTCGACCGCACGCTGGGCTTCACCATCCCGGAACGCCATGCGCGTGGCCGCGTCGTGCGGCTGGGGCCGGTGCTGGACACGATCCTGTCGGCCCATGCTTATCCCCCGGCGATCGAGGCGTTGCTGACCGAGGCGCTGACGCTGACCGCGCTGATCGGCGCGACGCTGAAGGATGTGGACGGGCAGTTGACGATCCAGACGCGCAGCGGCACCGGCGTGGTGCAGTTGCTGGTCTGCGATTACCGGGGTGGCGAGCTGCGCGGCTATATCCAGTATGATGCCGAGCGGCTGGCGGAACTGCCGGCGGAGCCGACGCTGTTCGCGCTCTTCGGGCAGGGCTATCTGGCGATCACCTTCGACCTGGCGACGACGGGCGAGCGGTATCAGGGCATCGTGCCGCTCGATGGCGCACGGCTGGCCGATGCCGCGGAGGCGTATTTCGTCCAGTCCGAACAGATCCCCAGCCTGGTGCGCATCGGCGTGTCCAAGGATGCGGACGGGCGGACGGTGGCGGGCGGCCTGTTCCTCCAGCACCTGCCCGAGGGCGAGGTGGGGCGCGAGCGGCTGCACGTCCGGCTGGACCATCCCGAATGGGACCATGTGGTGGCGCTGGGCACCACGATCGGCGCGGACGAACTGACCGATGCGGGCGTGTCGCTGGAAACGCTGATCTGGCGGTTGTTCAACGAGGAAAAGGACGTGCGCGTCCTGGCCTCGACCCCGATCGTGCGCGGATGCCGGTGCACGGCGGACTATATCGCCGGCGTGATCGCGCGCTTCTCGGTCGAGGAACGGCGCGAGATGGCGGATGCCGACGGGATGATCCACGTCGACTGCGCCTTCTGCGCGACGAAGTTCCCAGTGCCGGTGGAGGAACCCGCCTGATCGGGCGGAAGGGTATGTGCGAAAGCGTACCTTAACTCCGCCTTCACCAATGCCGTGCTAACGCGCTGGCGTGCCTGAAGTTTTTCAGCACGCTTTCTCCCTTGATCGGGTTCTTCGAGCCTGGTTCTCTGGGGCCGCACCCTGCCGGTGCGGCCCTTCTTTTCGTTGCAAGCATGGCCCAACAGGCGTAGCGGCGGGCGGATCATGACATCAACTGCACCCCTTGCGGTCGCGCTCGTATCGGGCGGGCTGGACTCGATGATTTCCGCAGCCATGGCACGCGCGGCGGGATACCGCCTGCTGGCGCTGTCGGTCGACTATAACCAGCGGCACCAGGTCGAACTGGCGGCGGCCGCCCGGATCGCGCGCGAACTGGGCGCGGAGCGACACATCGTGCTGCCGCTGGACCTCTCCGCGTTCGGCGGATCGGCGCTGACCGCCGATATCGCGGTGCCCAAGGACGGGGTGCAACCGGGCATCCCGATCACCTACGTGCCGGCGCGCAACACGATCTTTCTGAGCCTGGCGCTGGGCTGGGCCGAGGCGGCGGGCGCGCGCGACCTGTTCATCGGCGTGAACGCGCTCGATTATTCCGGCTATCCGGACTGCCGGCCCGAATTCATCGCCGGGTTCGAGCGGCTGGCGGAGCTTGCCACCAAGGCGGGCGTGGAAGGCGAGCCGTTCAAGATCCAGGCGCCGCTGCAGCACATGACCAAAGCCGATATCGTGCGCGAGGGTACGCGGCTGGGGCTGGACCTGGGGATGAGCTGGTCCTGTTACGACCCGGCGCCGGGCGACCTGCATTGCGGCGCGTGCGACAGTTGCCGGTTGCGCTCCAAGGGCTTTGCGGATGCGGGCATCGCCGATCCCACCGCCTATGCGGTAAGCCCGCAGGGCTGAGCCGATGAGCTACGCCGTCAAGGAGATGTTCCTGACCCTGCAGGGGGAGGGCGTGCATGCCGGCCGCCGGGCGGTGTTCGTGCGCTTTGCCGGGTGCAACCTGTGGTCGGGACGCGAGCAGGACCGGGCGACCGCGGTGTGCCGCTTCTGCGACACCGATTTCGTCGGCACCGATGGCCTGGGCGGCGGCAAGTTCGCCGATGCCGGCGCGCTGGTGGCCGCGGTCGCGGGCTTCTGGGGCGAGGGTGTCGACAACCGCTTCGTGGTACTGACCGGGGGCGAGCCGATGCTCCAGATCGACGATGCGCTGGTCGATGCGCTGCATGGCGCAGGCTTTACGATCGCGATCGAGTCGAACGGCACGATCGCGGCGCATGCCGGTATCGACTGGGTGTGCATCAGCCCCAAGGCGGGCAGCATGGTGGTGCAGCGCGCGGGCGACGAACTGAAGCTGGTATGGCCACAGGCAGGACTGGACCCGGCAGCGCTGGAGGAATGGGCGTTCACCCATCATCTGCTCCAGCCGCTGGACGATCCACGTGCCGACGCCAATCGCGAGGCCTGCGTCGACATGGTGCTGGCGCGGCCGCGGTGGCGGCTGTCGTTGCAGACGCACAAGCTGCTCGGCCTGCGCTGATGCACCGCCGCCGCATCCTGATGACGGGATGTTCGGGCGGCGGGAAATCGACGCTGCTGAACGCACTCGTCGTAAAAGGCGTGCAGATCGTGCCGGAGCCGGGACGGCGCATCATCGCGGCCGAACA
Source organism: Sphingomonas sp. NY01 (assembly GCF_038809135.1). Classification (NCBI taxonomy): domain Bacteria; kingdom Pseudomonadati; phylum Pseudomonadota; class Alphaproteobacteria; order Sphingomonadales; family Sphingomonadaceae; genus Sphingomonas; species Sphingomonas sp. NY01. The sequence continues at coordinate 816,276 of NZ_CP101722.1, forward strand.
GGCCGGCGATGGTCGTGCGCTCCCCTGGGTGGACCCGGCAGCATTCGCCGAGCGCGCGCTTGCCATGGCGATCGACGACTTCAAGCGGGTGGGCGCGGGCACGACGATCTTCGACCGCGGGATCGTCGACGCGCGCGTCGCGCTGGAGCATGCGGCGGGGCGGCCGCCATCGGCGGTGCTCGCGCAGGACTGTCGCTATGACGATCCCGTGCTGCTGGTGCCGCCATGGCCGGAGATCTACGTCGCCGACCCCGATCGCCGGCATGGACTGGCGGAAGCGATAGCGGAATATGGCCGGCTGCACCGCGCGCTGACATGGCTGGGCCATGAGATCGTCATGGTGGCGCCGGCGCCGGTAGCCGAGCGCGTCGCCCAAGTGAGCGCGGCGCTGGGCTGCTAAAAAGGCCGGGAGCGATGCCCCCGGCCCTTTTCACGATCGGTTATCGACGCGCGGCGAGGCCGGTGCCGCCGGCGGGTGGCCAGTTTTGCAGGCCGCACTTCTTGGTGACCCATTCCGCCTTCTTGTTCCAGCAGATCGGGTCCAGGCGCGGCATGGTGGTGTAGTCGCGGCCGATATAGCGCGAGAAGCGCTGTTCGCCCCACGGCGTCAGGCTGTTGCGCAGCTCGCGCATGCGACGTGACGCGATATCGCCGAACGCGCCGCGCGGCGCGAACACCGCCTCGCGCGCGATCGAGGCCGCGGTCTGGCAGAAGCCATATTGGGCGGACACGGTGGCGAAGCTGGAATAGGTGCGCGTGCCGAACTGGTCGAGCGCCATCTGTCCCTCCTTCACCGTCTTGGCATTCCGACGGAAATACTTGTCGAGGGTGGTGAAGGTATTCTTCAACTCCTCCGAATGGTCGCCCAGCAATGCGTTGTAGTTGGCGACGGAGGCCAGCGTCGGTTCGAACTGGCACTGCAAGGCCGCCACGTTGAGCGCGGCGCGCATCGTCCAGGTCAGGCCGGCGCGAAGCTCGGTCGGCGTGGCCCCGGGAAGCGGCTGGCCGATAATCCCCGGCTCGTCCCCCTGCACCGGCGCGCCCGAAAAATCGCGCGACTGCAAAAAGAACTGCGCCGAAGCCGGCGCCGCCACCGCCAAACCCATCGACGCCGCGCCGAGCGCGAGCGCGGTACGCAACACAATCATCTTGATCCGATCCTTCCCCCGGAGTGCTCCTCAGCGCCGCAAAATATACCGCTTTTCGCCAAGCGACCCAATAGAAATCGGCGGAATACCGTGCGATTCCGAAGGATGAGGCGGGGAGCGGCGGGAATGGCCGATCGTTGCGCAAGGATAATGGCGCACGCAGGGGAATTTGGCAGCCGATGGCGGTGCGCCAGACGGCAAAAGGGCCGCCCGGTCGCCCGGACGGCCCTTTTCACACCAAGGCCCGAAGGCCCGTGGCGATGATTACATCGCGTTGGTGGTGGTGTTCGACATCATCATGGTGTCGTTCGACATCATCATGTCGTTGCCCATGGTGTCGTTGGCCATCATGCCACCGTTCATGGTGCCGTCGACGGCAGTCATGTTGTCGGTCATGGTGTCCATGCCCTCGGTCGCGTTCATGTCGGTGACCATGGTGTTCTCGGTCGTGGCTTCGTTCGAGCCGCCGCAAGCGGAAACGGCCAGTGCTGCGCCGGCGATGAGCGAGCCGGTCAGGACCTTGGAGATGATTGCACGCATTGGAAGCTCCCTAGATAGAGGATTTGGAACGGCTTGATGGCCTTAATACCCAAATCTCGGTGGACATTACCCGGATACCGACTGGCCCTCAAGCCTGCTTTTGTCGGGCCAAAGCGAGAGTTTCAAGGAAGGCCGGGAATGTCAACGCAAGGGCGCGATCAAAGGTTGCCATCGAACCCTCGCGACCCAGCGCCGCCAGGCTGGTCACCGGATAATCGGGCAGGCCGCACGGCACGATGCCGCCGAAGTGATTGAGATCAGGCGATATGTTGACGGCAAAGCCATGCAGCGTCACCCAGCGCTTTACCCGTACCCCGATCGCGCCGATCTTGGCCTCAGTCCCGCCGTCGCGCGTCCAGATGCCGACGCGGCCGCACACGCTGTAGGCCTCGACACCCAGCTCGCGCAACGCGGCGATCAGCCAGTCCTCCAGCGCGTGGACGAAGGCGCGCACGTCGCGTCCGCGCCGGTTGAGGTCCAGCACCAGATAGCCGGTGCGCTGGCCGGGGCCGTGATAGGTGTAGCGGCCGCCCCGCCCCGTATCGAAGACGGGGAAGCGCGGATCGACCAGCTCGGCCGGATCGGCGCTGGTCCCGGCGGTATAGACGGGCGGATGTTCGAGCAGCCAGACGAGTTCGCGCGCAGAGCCGTCATGCACCGCCGCGGCGCGCGCCTCCATCTCGGCCAACCCTTGCGGGTAGGGGATCAGGCCGCCGCTGACCCGCCATTCGATATCGGAAATGTCGGTCACGCCCGCGTCTGTGCGCGCGCCCGGCCCGACATGCAAGATGCGGGCAGCCGCGGCCGGCGCGACGCCGATGGTCAAAGCAAGCGGCGTGCGCTAGCGTACGGCGGCAGGGCAAGGGCCAGAGCGGGGGACGGCATGACGGTGAAGATCGGTGCGATTTGGGACAGCACCACGCAGGTTCTGGGCGGTCGCACGGGCGTGTTGATGCCGATCGCGGTGCTGGGCTTCTTCCTGCCGTCCGTCGTCCAGACGCTGGTCGGGCTGGTGGTGGACCAGAACAATGTGCTGCACGGCGGGCTGACCGCGCTCGTCGCACTGGCCGCGGCGGTGCTGATGATCTGGGGGCAGATGGCGGTGATGGCGGTCGCGACGCACCCCGCGACGACGCGGGCCGATGCCAGCCGACAGGGCTGGGCACGCCTGTTGCCCGTGCTGGGCATCGCCCTGATGATCGCGGTGATCGCCATGGTGCTGTTCGTTCCCATCTTCGCCGCGTTGATCGCGGGAGGCTTCGATTTCGCCGCGGCCGCCGCGACGCAGGGAAATACGATGGCGATCCCCCGGCTATCCGGCGGTGCGGCGGCGTTCATCGCGCTCTATGGGCTGGCCCTGGGGATATTGGCGATCTGGGCCAGCGCGCGGCTGATGCTGGTCTATGCCGTGGTGCTGAACGAGCGGCTGGGGCTGGGCGCGATTCGCCGTGCGATTCGGTTGACGCGGGGGCTGACGCTGAAGCTGATCGGCGTCCTGATATTGTTCGGCATCGTTTTTTTGGTGGTGCTGCTCGCGGCACAGGGCGTAGTAGGCGTCGTCGCCCGGTTGCTGCTGGGGTCCAGCGGCGTCGCGGTCGCATTGTCCGGGATCGCGGGTGCGGCGGTGAACGCCGTGTTGCTGACCATCGCCTATGTCTTCGTGGCGCGGCTCTATGTCGCCACCGCCGGCGTCGTGGCGCCCGCGACCGTTGATTTGCAGAAGGACGTGCCTCCGGCATTCTGATGACCATCGATCCCGTCGCCGTGTTGCGCGACGCGTGGGCCCTGTTCCGGCGTGACCGGGACCTGTTGCTGCGCATCGCGGGCGTGTTTCATTTCCTGCCGGCATTCGCGCTGGCGCTGCTGGTACCCGAGCCGCCGATGCCCGAGAGCGGCGCGGAGGCAGGTGCCGCGCGGACCGATGCGTGGATGCAGGCGCTGAGCGATTGGGGCGCAGCGCATGGCGGCTGGTATCTGCTCGCCTATGCGATCGGCTTTCTGGGCACGGCGGCGATCCTGCTGCTGTATCTGGCGCCGCAACAGACCGCGTGCCAGGCGCTGACCCGGGCGGTGCGGCTGTGGCCGCGCTTCCTGTTGGCGATGGTGCTGGTGTCGCTGCCGACGGGGGCGGGCATGCTGCTGTGGATCGTGCCGGGCCTGTATGTCGCCGGGCGTCTGCTGGTCACCGGGCCGGCGCTGGTCGCGGAGGGGCGGATGTCGGCCGCGGGTGCGCTCCGGCGCAGTTTCAGGGTGAGCCGGGGGGCGGGGCTGGCGCTGATGGGGTTGGCGTCGGTGACGTATCTGGGCGGGTTTCTGGCGGGGCAGCCGTTCCTGTGGCTGGGCGACTGGCTGAGCGGGGAGGGGGGCGGCAATCCGATCGGCGTGGCGGTGGTGGAGGCGTGCGCGGCGGCGGTCGTTGCGGCGACCGCCGTGGCACAGGCGCTGATCGCGGTGGTCGCCTATCGCCGGCTGGCGAGCAGGGGAATCTGAGGCGCGGCATCCAGGGGTAACAGGCCGAGCACGCGCGGATCGGGAAAGGTCTCGATCGTGCGGCCGGTCGCGGTGAAGCCCTGCGCACGATAGAAGTTGAGCGCGCTCGGATGGTCGAGCGTGCAGGTATGGACCCATACCCGCGTAACGCCCGGCGTCCAGGCGCGCATCAGCGCGTGCGCCATCAGCCAGCGGCCATGGCCAGCCCCCGCCAGTTCGGGGACCAAGCCGAAATAGCCGATCTCGCACGTGTTCGCATGGCGGTGGTCGAGTTCCAGAAAGCCGACCTCGATCCCGCGCGCGTCGGTGGCGGCGAAGACGGCGATGCCGGGGTCATGGATGATCGCGGTCAGCGCCGCGTCGTCCATCGCAAGGCGGGAGAACCACAGCCATGGCGCGCCGACGCGCGCGAACAGGGCGCGGTATTTGGCGGGATCGGGCCTGTTCCACAGCACCAGCCGCAGCGGCGAATCGGGCAGGGGGCGCGGGCGGGGCCGCTCGCGCATCTCCAGCGTGGTGACGATCGTGGCGAGCTGATCGTCGGCAACCGCGATCAGTCCCATTCTGCGACCGGCGGCAGGCTCATCAGGATCGCATCGATATTGCCGCCGGTCTTCAACCCGAACAGCGTGCCGCGATCATAGACGAGGTTGAACTCCGCATAACGCCCGCGCCAGCGGCGCTGCTCGGCGAGATGCTCGGGCGTGAAGGCATCGTGCATGCGGCGGCGGACGATGCGGGGGTAGACGTCCAGAAACGCCTCGCCCACCGCGCGGGTGAAGGCGAAATTGGCGTCGAAATCGCCCTCCAGATGATCGTAGAAGATGCCGCCGACGCCGCGGTGGACCTGGCGGTGGGGGATATAGAAATACTCGTCCGCCCAAGCCTTGAAGCGGGGATAATGCGCCGGATCATGCGCGTCGCAGGCGGCCTGCAGCACGGCGTGGAAGTCGGCGGTGTCCCCGGCCACCGGCAAGGGCGGGTTGAGGTCGGCGCCACCGCCGAACCAGCGCTTCGTGGTGGTCAGGAAGCGGGTGTTCATGTGCACCGCAGGCACGTGCGGGTTGGCCATGTGCGCGACCAGGCTGATGCCGGTGGCGACGAAACGGGGATCGTCGCCCGCGCCGTGGATCGTCTTGCCGAACTCGCCCTCGAAGGTGCCGCCGACGGTGGAGACGTTGACGCCGACCTTTTCAAAGACGCGGCCCTTCATCACGCCGCGCACGCCGCCGCCGCCGGGGGTGCCCGACGGGTCCTGCCGGTCCCATGCGACATAGTCGAAGGCGGCGTCGGAGCCGGCCTCGCGCTCGATCGCCTCGAACGCGGCGCAGATGCGATCACGCAGGGATTCGAACCAGATGCGGGCGGCGTCCTGTTCGGCATCGAGCAACAGGTCGAGCGGGCGGGTCTTCATCATAGCAGTCATCATCGGGGTCATCGGTGGCGGGGCGGCGGGGGTCAATCGGTCATCCTGTCCCACCCGGTCTGGCGCCGCGCCTCGGCCAGCAGGATCGCGGCGGAGGCGGCGACGTTGAGCGAGCGGAAGCCGGGGCGCATCGGAATGCGGACGCGCGCGTCCACGGCCGCATGGACGTGCGGCGGCACCCCTGCGCTTTCCGAGCCGAGCAGGATGACGTCGTCGGCGGTGAAGCGCATGTCGGGCAGGGGTACGGCGCCGGCGGTGGTGGCCAGGACGATCCGTGCCGGGGTCGCCGCCCGAAAGGCATCCCAGTCGGCATGGCGTACCACCTGCGCGGCGCGGGCATAGTCCATGCCGGCGCGGGCAAGGGCGCGGTCCGAATAGGCGAAGCCCATCGGCTCGATCAGGTCGACGCCGACGCCGAAACAGGCGGCGGTGCGCAGGATGGTGCCGACATTGCCGGCGATATCGGGTTCGAAAAGGGCGATCCGCATGGGCGGGTCCCTAGCGGAATTCGCCGCGGAAAGCGCGCATGGGAAATTGGCAGTTGGCAAAACGGGGCGGGCGCGGCTAACACTTGTGTGCCTCCCGCGAGGACGGAGGGGCGTCGACGGTGGCGACAGGCCGCCGGACGGACGAGATGCAAACGGGTTGAGGGATCGGGAATGGCGGTAGCGGACAACGTAATACCACCGGGCGAGGCGCCGGAGCCGTTCCACGAAGAGGTGCATGATCCCCGCCGCCGCGATTTCATCAATATCGCGGCTGTGTCCTTCGCGGGCGTCGGCGCGGTGGCGATCGTGTTGCCGCTGATCAACCAGATGAACCCGTCCGCCGATGTGCTGGCCGCGTCGACGACCGAGATCGACCTGTCCAAGATCGCACCGGGCCAGGCGATCAAGACCAGTTTCCGCAAGCAGCCGCTGTTCGTGCGCAACCTGACCCCGGCGGAGATCGCCGCGGCCGATGCGGTGCCGCTCGCCGAGCTGCGCGATCCGCAGACGCTGGCCGAGCGGACCAAGGAGGGCAAGAAGAACTGGCTGATCACGCTGGGCGTCTGCACCCATCTGGGCTGCGTGCCGCTGGGCGCCGGCGAGGGCGAGAACAAGGGGCCGTTCGGCGGCTATTTCTGCCCATGCCATGGGTCGGCCTACGACACTGCGGCGCGGATCCGCAAAGGCCCGGCACCGACCAACCTGGTGGTGCCCGATTATGCATTCACGTCCGACACCGTCGTGACGGTCGGCTGAGGAGCGGCAGATGAGCTTTCCCTGGGCGAAGCATTACGAGCCGAAGCAGCCGCTGATGCGCTGGCTGGACGAGAAGCTGCCGGTGCCGCGGCTCGTCTACAACGCGGTGGGCGCCGGCTATCCGGTGCCGCGCAACCTGAACTATTTCTGGAATTTCGGCGTCCTTGCCGGCGCTGCGCTCGCGATCCAGATCGTGACGGGCGTCGTGCTGGCGATGCATTATGCCGCCAACGGCGCGGTGGCGTTCGATTCGGTCGAAAGCATCATGCGCGACGTGAATGCCGGCTGGTTCCTGCGCTATGCGCACGCCAACGGTGCGTCGATGTTCTTCATCGTCGTCTATATCCACATCTTCCGCGGGCTGTATTACGGATCGTACAAGGCGCCGCGCGAAATGGTGTGGCTGCTGGGCGTGACCATCTTCCTGCTGATGATGGCGACCGCCTTCATGGGCTATGTCCTTCCCTGGGGGCAGATGAGCTTCTGGGGCGCGCAGGTGATCACCGGCTTCTTCTCGGCGATCCCGGTGGTCGGCGATACCATCCGCATCTGGCTGCTCGGCGGCTATGCGCCGGACAATGCCGCGCTGAACCGCTTCTTCTCGCTCCACTATCTGCTGCCCTTCGTGATCGCGGGTGTCATCATCCTGCACATCTGGGCGCTGCATATCCCGGGTTCGGGCAATCCCACCGGCGTGGACGTGAAGGGCGAGCAGGACACGGTGCCGTTCCACCCCTATTACACCGCCAAGGACGGGTTCGGGCTGGGCATCTTCCTGGCGCTGTTCGCCTTCCTGCTATTCTTCTTCCCCAACTATCTGGGCCATCCGGACAATTACATCCCGGCCAACCCGCTTTCCACGCCCGCGCACATCGTGCCCGAATGGTATTTCTGGCCATTCTACGCGATCCTGCGCGCCTTCACCGCCGATTTCATCCTGCCGGCCAAGCTGTGGGGCGTGCTGGCGATGTTCGGGTCGATCCTGCTGCTGTTCTTCCTGCCCTGGCTCGACTCGTCGCCGGTGCGGTCGAACAACTTCCGGCCCAAGGCGCGGATCGCGTTCTGGATCCTGGTGGTGGACGTGCTGCTGCTCGGCTGGTGCGGGGGGTCTCCGGCGACGCCGTTCTTCATCATCCTCAGCCAGATCACCGCAGGCTATTATTTCCTGCACTTCCTGGTGATCCTGCCGCTGATCGCACGGTCGGAGCGTCCGCGCCCGCTGCCCAACTCGATCACCGAGGCGGTGCTGGCCAAGCATGGCGGCACGAGCCCGGCCAAGACCGCGCTCGCGTAAGACACGAACCGGAGAGGGGACCGACAACATCATGGTTCGTACGATCGCATTCCTGGTCGGCGCCGCATTCACGCTGGTGCTCGCCATCGCGCTGTGGGGCAGCGTCTCCGGCCTGATCTCGGAGCCGCCCGCCCCGACCGCGGAGGAGGAGTTCCACCTGCATCCGCGCGAGGCGCATCTGGCATCCGACGGCATTTTCGGCAGGTTCGACCGGCGCCAGTTGCAGCGCGGTTTCCAGGTCTACAAGGAAGTGTGCGCCGCCTGCCACTCGCTGCGCCTCGTTGCGTTCCGCGACCTGGCGGCCCTGGGCTATAACGAGCCCGAGGTGAAGGCGATCGCCAACCAGTGGGTGATCGAGCAGCCGACGATCAATCCGGAGACGGGCGAGGCGACGACGCGCAAGAACATCCCGTCCGATCGCTTCCCCTCGCCCTTCGCCAACGAGGTCGCCGCGCGCGCCGCGAACAACAATGCGCTGCCGCCCGACCTGTCGCTGATGGCCAAGGCGCGGCATGACGGCGGCAACTATATCTACTCGCTGGTCGGGCCCGATGCCTATCGGCCGCAGCCGGCCGCGCTGCTGCGCGAATTCCCGGACGTGAAGACGCCGGAAGGGCTGCACTACAACCCGTACTTCGCAAACCTGAACATCGCGATGCCGCCGCCGATCACCAGCGACGGACAGGTTCAGTATAGCGACGGCACCGCCGCGACCCGCGATCAGATGGCAAAGGATGTCGCCGCCTTCCTGACCTGGACCGCCGAGCCGAATCTGGAAAAGCGCCATGCAGCGGGTTTCGCGGCGATGATCTTTATCGCGATCTTCTGCGTCCTCGCCTGGGGCGCGTATCAGAATGTCTGGCGCGACGTGAAGCATTGAGCGGGCGGGGCGCTGTGCCCCGCCCCAAGGCCCGTGCGTGATGGCATAACGGGCCCGGTCCGGCATATTCGCGCTCGACAGACCCTGCCGGCTTTGCCACGGGCGCGGACATGGCCCAGAATGACGACCTGAAGGCGCTGATCCGCACGATCCCGGATTTTCCGAAACCCGGCATCCAGTTTCGCGACATCACCACGCTGCTGCTCGATGCCGATGGCTTTGCCACCGCGATCGCCCGCATGGCCGCGGCGGTCCCGGGGCCGATCGACCTCGTCGCGGGGATCGAGGCGCGCGGCTTCCTGTTCGCCGCGGCGCTGGCGGCGCCTTTGCGCGCCGGCGTGCTGCTGATCCGCAAGGACGGCAAGCTGCCCGGGGCGACGATCGCCGAGGATTATGCGCTGGAATATGGACAGGATCGAATCGCGATCCATGCCGATGCCTGTGCGCCGGGTGCACGCGTGCTGTTGGTTGACGATTTGATCGCGACCGGGGGGACGGCGCGGGCGGCGGTTCGGTTGCTGGCCAAGGCAGGGGCCGAGTTGGTGCAGGCGCAGTTCCTGGTCGACCTGCCCGATCTGGGCGGGGCCGATGCCCTGCGGGCGGACGGCGTGGCGGTGGCGTCGCTGATCGCATTTCCCGGGCACTGACGCGCGCGACGATGCGTTGATCCCGCAGCGGGCAGAGGACTGGCCGCCGGGAGTTGCCCCATGTTCGTCGATTTTCGCGATCAGCCGCCACCACCGCCCTGGCCCCCGGCGCCGCCGCCGCGCCGTATCAGCCGGCGCGAGGAGAAGGTGTTGACCTGGGTCATCGGCTTCAACCTGCTGATGCTGTTGTTCGGGCCGCTGGCCGGCAGCAGCGTGATCGACGCGCTGGTCGCGATCGCGCGAGGGTAGACGCGGGCTTTCCGGAACAACATCGAAGCGCGCCGAGTTGCATCGCCATAGGCGGCGCGTATCCTGGCCGCATCCTCGTGTTCGGGAGAGGTTCGATGGTGTTGAAGCGTCTGGGCTTGGCCGGTCTGGCCATGGGGTTCGTGGCGGCATTGTCGGGCTGCGCCGACGGCTATGGCTATGGCGGCACGTCGCTGGGGTATGGCCGGGGCTATTACGACGCCTATCCCTATGGCGGCGGCTTCGGCGGCGGTTACGTGCCGTCCTATTATGGCTGGTACAACGACTTCTATTATCCGGGCACCGGCATCTACGTCTATGATCGCGACCGCCGGCCGTTCCGCTGGAACGATCGTCAGCGCAATTACTGGCAGGGCCAGCGCCGCGGCTTCCGCAACGATGCCATTCGCGACAACTGGGCCGATTTCGGCCGCGACGTCCGCCGCGAACGCCGCGATTATCGCGGCGACCTGCGGCAGAATCGGCAGGCCTATCGCAACGGGCTGATCACGCGCGATCAGTTCCAGCAGGGGCGCCGCGATGCCCGGCGCGAATATCGCAGCGACGTGCGGCAGGATCGCCGCGAACTTCGCCGAGAGAACCGTGCGGTGAACCGCGGCGGCTATCGCGGGGATCGTGGCCGTAACTGGCGGGGCCGCCGCTGAGCCGTTCAGTCCGGGCGGCGGGCGATCATGATGTTGGACACGCAGGACAGTACCGCGATGTCGTCCTGGTTGAACACCGTCACCCGCGTCTTGAGCAGCCCGATGGCAGGGCGGCTTTCGGAGGTGCGGGCCGCCAGTACCTCGCTTTCGCAGCGTAGCGTGTCGCCGGGATAGACGGGCTTCAGCCAGCGAAGCTCGTCAAGGCCGGGGGAGCCGAGCCCGGCCTGGCGATGGTCCCTGCCATGTTCGACGATCATCGCCATCATCATCGCGCAGCTATGCCAGCCGCTGGCCGCCAGCCGCCCGAAATGGGTTTTGGCGGCGGCCTCGTCCGACAGGTGGAAGGGTTGCGGATCATATTTCTCGGCAAAGGCGATCACCTCGCCGCGCTGGACAGGGTAGCGACCGAAGCTGGCGCGGTCGCCGACCGCGATGTCCTCGAAATACTGCACCCGCACCTCCCTCGCTTATTGCCGCAGCACCTTTTGGAACGGGGCGTCGGTTCCGTCGAGTCCTTGGCCGGGGGGCAGGCCGATGAGGTCGCGCAGGAGGGGGGCGACCGCCGGGTTGTCGAAGGGGGCGAGGCGTCGTCCGGGGATGAAGGCGGGGCCGTGGGCGATGAACAGTGCCGCCATGGTCGGATCGGCCGGGTCATAGCCGTGCGTGCCGCCGCTGGTGGGGCGATCGGGCGCCTTGGCACTGATCGTCCAGCCGGTCTCGGCGAGGCACAGGAAAGGCGGAATCCGGCGGTTGCGGCCATAGCGGAAGCGGGCTGGCATCGCCTCCTTGCGCCAGCACTGCATATGGGGATGCCGGGCGAGCAGGCGGGCGGCAAGCGCCGCCTCATGGCCCGGCACAGGCGTGAAGGTGGCGTAGGGGCCGCTGTCGTTCAGGACGTAATCGGCCGGGTTAAGAAGCGCATCGAGCGCGATCGTGCGCGTGCTGCTGGTCGCGGCCATGCCGTGATCCGCGACGATGACGAGGTTGGCGGGCTGGTTCAGGCGGGCCAGACCCTCGACCAGCTCGCCGATCGCCCGATCGACGGCGGCGATCGCCTGGGTCGTTTCGGCCGCATCGGGGCCGTTCTGGTGGCCGGCGGTATCGACCTCGTCGAAATAGAGCGTGAGCAGGCGGGGGCGGGTTTCGGCCGGGCGACGCAGCCAGTCGATCACGGCGTCGACGCGCTGGCGGTCGTTCACCTGCTGATTGAATTGCTGCCAATCGGTCGGGCGGATGCCGCCGGTGATGCGATGCGGCCATGCTTGCGCCGCCGTGCCACCCCAGGCGACGTTGGAGCCGGGCCAGAACATCGTCGCGGTGCGGATACCGGCCTTCTCGGCGGTGACCCAGATCGGCTCGGCGGCGTTCCACCAGAAAGGATCGTCCGAGGCCATGGTGAAGGGCTCGGTCGGCCGGGCGGGATCGGTAAAGCCGTTGGCGACGATGCCGTGGCGATCGGGAACCATGCCCGTCACCAGCGTCCAGTGATTGGGAAAGGTCTTGGACGGGAAGGACGGGCGCATCGATGCGGACACGCCGGTTCTGGCCAGGGCGGAGAGGTGAGGGGTGACGCCGCGGTTCAGATAATCCGGGCGGAAGCCGTCGATCGAAACGAGGATGGTGACGGGTGCGCGCTGTTCGTTCGCCGCGGGGGGCGGGGCAGGCTGCGTCACCGACGCGAGGGCAGGCGGGTGTGCCGGGTAGGCGCAGGCGCCGAGGGCGAGGCTGGCGAGAAGGGGGAGGATTTTCCGCATGATGGCGCAAGCGCGTAGCGGGGAAATGTGACAGGCGGAAGCGGGGGTTGCCGGGCGGCGTTGCACTGCTGGGCGGCCCCTCACCCTCCCACTGCCTCACGGCAGTGGGCCCCTCTCTCTCCCCGTGGGGGAGAGGGGTCGGTGGTTCGGCGGCCCCCAACCCGGGGGAGGGCTTGAAGCGATTAGACGTTGAAGCGGAAGAGCATCACGTCGCCGTCATGGACGACATATTCCTTGCCTTCCTGGCGCAGCTTGCCGGCGTCGCGGGCGCCCGCCTCGCCCTTGCAGGCGACATAGTCGTCAAAGGCGATGGTTTCGGCACGAATGAAGCCGCGTTCGAAATCGGTGTGGATCTCGCCCGCCGCCTGCGGAGCCTTGGCGCCGGCATGGACGGTCCAGGCGCGCGCCTCCTTGGGACCGACGGTGAAGAAGGTCAGCAGGTTGAGCAGCGTGTAGCCGGCGCGGATGACGCGGGCGAGACCGGTTTCCGACAGGCCGAGCTCACCGAGAAATTCGGGGCGATCCTCGGGCGGCATGGTGGCGATGTCGGCCTCGATCGCGGCGGAGACGACGACGGCCTGCGCGCCTTCTGCCGCGGCCTTGGCGAAGACGGCCTGCGAATGGGCATTGCCGTTCGCCGCGTTCGCTTCCTCGACATTGCAGACGTAAAGGACGGGCTTGGCGGTGAGCAGTTGCGCCTGGGCGAAGACGCGCTCCTCCTCGGCATCCTTGGGCTGGGTCAGGCGGGCGGGCTTGCCGTCGCGGAGCAGCTCCAGCGCCTGGCCGAGCACGGCGGCGCCGATCTTGGCCTCCTTGTCGCCCTGCTGCCCCTTCTTGACGAGATTGGGAACGCGCTTCTCCAGGCTTTCAAGATCGGCCAGCATCAGCTCGGTCTCGACCGTCTCGGCGTCGGCGATGGGATCGACCTTGCCCTCAACATGTGTGACGTCGCCGTCCTCGAAACAGCGCAGCACATGGACGATCGCGTCCACCTCGCGGATGTTGCCGAGAAACTGGTTGCCGAGCCCTTCACCCTTGGACGCACCGCGAACCAGCCCGGCGATGTCGACAAAGGCGAGCTGCGTTTCGATGATCTTGGCCGAACCGGCGATCTCGGCCAGCGTGTAGAGACGCGGATCGGGAACCGCGACGTTGCCGACGTTCGGTTCGATCGTGCAGAAGGGATAGTTGGCGGCCTGCGCAGCGGCCGTCTCGGTAAGCGCGTTGAAGAGGGTGGACTTGCCGACATTCGGCAGGCCCACGATGCCGCAGCGGAAACCCATGCGTCGTTCCTGTGGAGAGAGGCGAAAGCGCCGCTCTAGCGACGCCGGCGCCTCACCTCAATGCTTAGCCGGACAGGCTCATCATCGCTGCATAGCCGAGCAGCATGATGCCGAGCGCGGCGGAGAAGCTCATCAGCACATAACCGACATATTGCAGCATACGCGGATTGGCGCGGCGCGCCTTGGCATTGCGAGTCGCGCCCGACAGGACGAAACTGGCGAGCATTCCATAGGTGAAAACAACGGCTTCCAACATGTCGTGCGATTTCTCTGCGCTGGTCCGCACGGCAGGGCGCCATGCGTGGCGCCCGTTAATCATGCCAGATGCTAAGGAGACGAGTAGGCCGCGACGAAACGTGGCATATCGACGCCGAACCGATGGAACCTTTTCGCCTGCGTAACTATCTGTAGTTGAAACTGACGCTGATCCGCTCGCCCTTGGCGGCGTTGGGCACGACCTCGTGACGCAGCCAGCTTTCCCAGAGCAGGACCGTGCCGGGCTCCGGCTGCGCGGTGGCAAAGGTGGCGAGGTCGTCGGGCGCGTCCAGGCGGCGCGGCGGGGCGGCCATCAGCATAGGCAGGCGCGGATCCTCCAGCTTCAACGCGCCCGAACCCGGCGGCATCGCGACATAAAGCGTGCCCGAGACGACGCTGTGCGGGTGGATGTGCGCGGAATGATGCCCGCCCGGCTTCAGGACGTTGACCCACAGGCTGTCCAGCTTCAGCTTGCGCCCGCCGAGATCAAAGGCGCATTGCGCCGCAAAGGCCGCGACGTGGCGGTCGAGCTTCTTCTTCAGGTCCGCGAACACCGGATCGCGGATCGGCAGGTCGTTCAGCGAGGCGTAGCTGGTATAGCCGCGATAGCCATGCTCCTTCGACCAGCGGCGCCCGGCGCGGTCGTCCTCGGCGAGGGCGAGGCAGCTATCTTCCAAATCGGCCATCAGATCGGCATCGTCGATCCGGCCCTCGTAGAGCAGCGAGGCGAACAGGCGGCGTATCGTCCCGGAAGTGCTCATGCCTGACCCATCCTAAGCGCGACATCGTTCATGAAACGGGTGTCGTCGCCGTCCGCCAGCCAGCCGGCCTCCGCCGAGACGGCGCCGAGCAGGTCGGACAGCGGCTCGATCTCGGTCTTGGCATAGTTGCCGAGGACGTAACCGGTCACCCGGTCCTTGTGGCCGGGATGGCCGATGCCGAGGCGGACGCGGCGGAAATCGGGCCCGAGATGCTGGTCGATCGAGCGCAGGCCGTTATGGCCCGCGGTCCCGCCGCCGGTCTTCACCTTCACCTTGAAGGGGGCGAGATCGAGTTCGTCGTGAAAGACGGTAAGCGCGTCGGGCCCGAGTTTATAGAAGCGCAGCGCCTCGCCCACCGAGCGGCCGCTTTCATTCATGAAGGTGGCAGGCTTCAGCAGCAGCACCTTGTGCGCGCCGATGCGGCCTTCCTGCGTCCAGCCCTGGAACTGCTTCTTGACCGCGCCGAAGCCGTGGATCTCGGCCATCGCGTCCAGCATCATGAAGCCGATATTGTGCCGGTGCATCGCATATTGCGGCCCCGGATTGCCGAGTCCGACCCAGATTTGCACGCTGCGATCTCCTTGGTTGGTGGGCGGTTTGGCGCAGTCACCCAATTTCCATCCGTTCGTGTCGAGTAGAGATCGAGTAGCCCGCAGGGCGTATCGAGAACTCGTATCGAGACAGGGCCACACACGCGACCTGTCTCTCGATACGCCGTCTCGATACGCAGCTTTGCTGCTACTCGACGGCTACTCGAGACGAACGGGTAGAACGAAAAGGGGGCAGGGGCGTTGCCGCCACCTGCCCCCCCTTTCCGTCGGCGATCCCCGGAGGGACCGGGACGATCAGCCCTCGGCCGTATCGTCGCCAGCGGCACCGGCATCGGCGTCCGCGGCCTCGTCGGCGGCAGTCGGAACCGTCGGCGGCACGATCGTGGCGATCGCGAAGTCGCGATCCTCGATCGCCGGCTGCGCGCCCTTGGGCAGCGCCACGTCGGAGATGTGGATCGAATCGCCGATCTCGCGACCCTTGAGCGAGATGGTCAGTTCCGCCGGGATGTTGGCGGCGTCGACGACCAGCTCGACCTCGTGACGGGTGATGTTGAGCACGCCGCCCTGCTTCAGGCCGCGCGACTCGTCCTCGTCGGTGAACACCACCGGCACCGCGACGGTGACGGTCGAATGCTCGCCGATACGCAGGAAGTCGACGTGCAGCGGACGGTCGGTGACCGGGTGGAACGCGACGTCCTTGGGCAGGGTACGCTCGCCGTTCAGCATCACGACCGAGTTGAAGAAGTGACCGGTCATGAGAGCCTTGACCAGTTCCTTCTCTTCGAGATGGATGCCGGCAGGCTCCTTGTTCTGGCCGTAGATCACGGCGGGGACGCGGCCTTCACGGCGCAGCGAACGGGAGGCTCCCTTGCCAGCCCGGTCACGCGTCTCGGCTGCGAGCGTAATGGTGTCGCTCATGCGATATGCTCCGAAAACGAATGGATGTGCTTTTCCGCCCACGCCTCCAGGGATGACCATGGCCGGAAGCCGGCGCGCATAGCCGAAACCATGCGCGCTGGCAATCGCGGGGCCTCAATAGGCGACGCGTTCCGCCTTCACGCCTGCCCGGGCCAGTTGCGCCTGGACGCTGTCGGGCCCGGCGAGGTGCCCGGCGCCGACCGCGACGAAGACGGTGCCGGGCTTGTTCATGCGGTTTGCGATCCACTTCGCCCAGCGTGCATTGCGCTCGGTGAGCAGCACCTTTGCGACCTCGGGCGAGTCCTTCAGGCTTTCGTTCATCGTCTTGGCGAGGGCCTCCGGGTCACCATGCGACCAGTTGTCGACCATCGTCGCCATCGTCTTGCCCGCCTCGGGCAGTTCATCGACGGTGGACACCAGGAACTGCATCTGGGCCGGCTGCGACAGGCCGTTGAAATAGCCGATCTGCTGTTCGGCGGTTTCCAGGCCGATCACCGGCTTGTTCGCGGACTTGGCGGCGCTTGCCAGCACGGTTTCCGGGCCGTTCGACGCGTCATAGCCGAGCTTCTGGATCGGCATCAGCGACAGGCTGACCGCGGCCAGCCAGGGCTTCATCCGGTCGAACGCGGCGGAAGGCAGGCCCGCCTCGGTCAGCGCCTTGAGATAGGCGGGGCGCTTGGCCTCCGGCAGTTGCTCGGTCAGCGTCGGGCCGGTGGGGTTGATGCCGGTGGTGGCGACGATCTGCTGCATGGCGGCGGGATCAGGCTGCACCATCTCCAGCACCAGCTCGCCGGATTTGTCGAACGCCGTCTTCACCGCCTCGTCGAACCAGGACAGGCCGGGCTTCAGCACGTGGATGGTGCCGAACAGATAAACGGTGGTGTCCGCATCCTTGACCACCCACAGCGCCGGATCGGCGTCGTTGGCGGCTTTGGCCTGGGTGGGACTGGACTGTGCGCAGGCCGGCAGGGCGAGCAGCAGGGCGAGCGAGGTCAGGGTCGCGCGGAACGAACGCAGTAGCAAACCGGGTCTCCTCGGGTGGGTCGTGGCAGCGGTATCTAGCCCTTCCGCGCGCGCGGTGCCACTCGCTTGACCCTTCTGGGCCCATCCGCCAAAGCCACGCTCGTGACCCAGCCTCTATCCTTCCAGCGCATGATCCTTACCCTCCATGACTATTGGAGCGACCGCGGATGCGTGATCCTGCAACCCTATGACATGGAGATGGGCGCCGGCACGTTTC
This sequence comes from Sphingomonas sp. NY01, assembly GCF_038809135.1. Taxonomy (NCBI): domain Bacteria; kingdom Pseudomonadati; phylum Pseudomonadota; class Alphaproteobacteria; order Sphingomonadales; family Sphingomonadaceae; genus Sphingomonas; species Sphingomonas sp. NY01. Next base: position 833,618 of record NZ_CP101722.1, read on the forward strand.
ACCCCGCCACCACGCTGCGCGCGTTGGGGCCGGATGCGTGGAACGCCGCCTTTGTCCAGCCATGCCGCCGCCCGACCGATGGCCGTTACGGCGAGAACCCCAATCGGTTGCAGCATTATTACCAGTATCAAGTGATCCTGAAGCCGAGCCCGGCCGATCTGCAGGACCTGTATCTGGGCAGTCTCGCCGCGATCGGCGTGGACATGGGCAAGCACGATATCCGCTTCGTCGAGGATGACTGGGAAAGCCCGACGCTGGGCGCCTGGGGGCTGGGCTGGGAAGTCTGGTGCGACGGCATGGAGGTGACGCAGTTCACCTATTTCCAGCAGATGGGCGGTTTCGACATGAAGCCGGTGGCGGGCGAGCTGACCTATGGGCTGGAGCGTCTGGCGATGTACATCCAGGACGTCGACAATGTGTACGACCTGGCGTTCAACGATGCGGGCGTAACCTACGGCGACGTGTTCCTGGAGAATGAGCGCCAGATGAGCACGTGGAACTTCGAGGTGGCGGACACCGACACGCTGTTCGACGCCTTTCGCAAGGCGGCGGCCGAATGCGAGAACAGCCTGGCGCGCGGTTTGCCGATCCCGGCCTACGAACAGGCGATCAAGGCCAGCCACACCTTCAACCTGCTGCAGGCGCGCGGCGTGATCTCGGTGGCGGAACGGCAGGCCTATATCGGGCGGGTCCGCGATCTGGCGAAGGGCGCGTGCGGCGCATGGATGGAGAAGAACGGGTGGGCGGCATGAGCGACTTTCTTCTCGAACTTCGCTCCGAGGAAATTCCCGCCCGCATGCAGGCCAAGGCGCGCGAGGATCTCGCCCGCCTGTTCGCCGCCGAACTGGCCAAGGCCGGCTTGAGCGCGGGCGAGACGATCACCTATGCCACGCCGCGCCGGCTGGCGCTGATCGCGAAGGGGTTGCCCGATGCGACGCAGGCAGTGTCGGAGGAGGTGAAGGGGCCGCGTGCCGCCGCGCCGCCACAGGCGCTGGAAGGCTTCCTGCGCAAGACCGGGCTGACGCGCGAGCAACTGGTGGAGCGCGACGGCGTGCTGTTCGCGATCACCGAGAAGCCGGGCCGCGCGACCGCGGAGGTGCTGGCCGAGGCGATCCCGGCGATCATCCGCGCCTTTCCCTGGCCCAAGTCGATGCGCTGGGGCGATGCCTCGCAATCCACCGAGTCGCTGCGCTGGGTGCGGCCGCTCCACGGGCTGGTCGCGCTGTTCGGCGAACAGGTGGTGCCGGTCGAGATCGCCGGAATCGCCAGCGGCGCCGAGACGCGCGGCCACCGCTTTCACGCGCCGGCGGCGATCACGCTGACCGGTCCGGACGGCTATGTCGAGCAACTGCGCGCGGCGCATGTGCTGGTCGATCAGGACGAGCGTGCCGCGCTGATCCGCAGCCGCGCCGCGACGCTGGCGCGCGAGGCGGGGCTGGAGCTGGTCGAGGACGAGGGACTGGTGGCGGAGAATGCCGGGCTGACCGAATGGCCGGTGCCGCTGCTCGGCCGCTTCGACGAGGCGTTTCTCGACGTGCCGCCCGAGGTGATCCAGCTTACCGCGCGGGTGAACCAGAAATATTTCGTCTGTCGTGACGGCGCGGGCAAGCTGGCCAATGCGTTCGTCTGCACCGCGAACATCGCGGCGAGCGATGGCGGCGCCAAGATCGTGGAGGGCAACCGTAAGGTACTGGCCGCGCGCCTGTCGGATGCGCGCTTCTTCTACGAGACGGACCTGAAGACGCCGCTGGAAGAGCAGGCGGCCAAGCTGGAAAAGATTGTTTTCCACGAAAAGCTGGGCACCGTCGCTGACAAGGTGGAGCGGGTGGCGAAGCTCGCGCGCTGGCTGGTGGAAGAGGGCATTGTGGGTGCCCAAACGCCCTCTCTCCCCGCAGGGGAGAGGGAGCAATTGGCGGCGCTTGCCGAGCGTGCGGCGCGACTTGCCAAGGCCGATCTCGTCACCGGCATGGTCGGCGAGTTCCCGGAATTGCAGGGCCTGATGGGCGGCTATTACGCCGCGGCACAGGGCGAGGACACCCGCGTCGCCGAGGCGGTGCGCGACCATTACAAGCCGGTCGGGCAGGGCGACGACGTGCCGGCCGCGCCGGTGACGGTGGCGGTCAGCCTGGCGGACAAGCTGGACAGCATCACCGGCTTCTTCGGTGCCGATCTGAAGCCCAGCGGTTCCAAGGACCCGTTCGCGCTTCGCCGTTCGGCCCTGGGCGTGATCGCGCTGATCCTCGACAACGGACTTCGTTTTCGCTTGGCGAGCGCGGTGAGCCGCGATGTGCTCGATTTCTTCGCCGACCGCCTGAAGGTGCAGCAGCGCGAGGCGGGCGTGCGGCATGACCTGATCGATGCGGTGTTCGCGCTGGGCGGTGAGGACGATCTGGTCCGGCTGCTCGCCCGCGTGCGCGCGTTGCAGGCGTTTGTCGGGACGGAGGACGGCGCGAACCTGCTGGCTGGATACAAGCGCGCGGCCAACATCCTGAAGAAGGAAGGGGTGACTGGTGTCGAGGCGACCGCTTTGTCCTATGCACCCGAACAGGCCGAGGGCGATCTGATCGCCGCGCTCGATGCCGCCGAGCCGCGCGCCGGCGAGGCGGTGGCGCGGGAGGATTTCGAGGGGGCGATGGCGGCCCTTGCCACCTTGCGTGCGCCGATCGATGCGTTTTTCGACCAGGTGACGGTCAACGACGCCGATCCTGCGCGCCGGGCGGCTCGGCTGAACCTGCTGGCGCGGGTGCGTGCCGCGGTGCACAATGTTGCCGACTTCTCGCGGATTGAAGGCTGATACGCCCCCTCTTGGGCGACCACAAAACGAAACAGGGGAAAGACAATGACCTACGTCTACAGGTTCGGCGGCGGTGTTTCGGATGGCGGCAAGGGGGACAAGAACCTGCTGGGGGGCAAGGGCGCCAATCTGGCCGAAATGGCGTCGATCGGCCTGCCGGTGCCGCCGGGGTTCACCATCTCGACCGAAATGTGCACGCGCTATTACGAGGATGGCGAGCAGTTTCCGCAAAGCTTGCGTGACGAGGTGGCGGCGGGGATCGCGCATATCGAGGCGGTGACCGAGAAGCGCTTCGGCGATCCGGCGAACCCGCTGCTCGTCTCGGTCCGCTCGGGGGCGCGGGTGTCGATGCCGGGCATGATGGACACGGTGCTGAACCTCGGGTTGAACGACGACACCGTCGAGGGCCTGGCGAAGGCGGCGGACGATGAGCGGTTCGCGTGGGACAGCTATCGCCGCTTCATCCAGATGTATGCCGACGTGGTGCTGGAACTGGATCATGGCGCGTTCGAGGAAGCGCTGGAGATCGCCAAGGAAGACAACGGCTTCACCCTCGATACCGAGATGAGCGCCGCCGACTGGAAGGCGCTGGTCGCGCAGTACAAGGCGCTGGTCGAGGAGCAGTGGGGCAAGCCCTTCCCGCAGGACGTGCATGACCAGTTATGGGGTGCGGTCGGCGCGGTGTTCGGTTCGTGGCAGTCCGAGCGTGCCAAGGTCTATCGCCGGCTGAACGACATCCCCGCCAATTGGGGCACCGCGGTCAACGTGCAGGCGATGGTGTTCGGCAACATGGGCGACACCTCGGCGACCGGCGTGGCGTTCACGCGCGATCCGTCCAAGGGCGACCGCGCCTATTATGGCGAGTTCCTGATCAACGCGCAGGGCGAGGACGTGGTGGCGGGTATCCGCACGCCGCAATATCTGACCAAGGCGGCGCGCGAGGAAGCCGGCGCCAAGCCCGCATCGATGGAAGAAGCGATGCCGGAGGTCTACCGCGAACTGGCCGCGGTGTTCGACCAGCTCGAAACCCATTACCGCGACATGCAGGACATCGAGTTCACGGTGGAGCAGGCCAAGCTGTGGATGCTCCAGACCCGGTCGGGCAAGCGTACCGCAAAGGCGGCGCTGAAGATCGCGGTCGACATGGCGAACGAAGGGCTGATCACCCGCGAGGAGGCGATCGCCCGCGTCGACCCGGCGGCACTCGACCAGTTGCTGCACCCGACGCTGGACCCCGAGGCGAAGCGCGACGTGCTGACCAAGGGCCTGCCGGCATCGCCCGGCGCGGCATCGGGCAAGGTGGTGTTCGACGCCGACACGGCGGAAAAGCGCGCGGCGGCGGGCGAGTCGGTGATCCTGGTCCGCGTCGAGACCAGCCCGGAGGACATTCACGGCATGCATGCCGCCAAGGGCATCCTGACCGCGCGGGGCGGCATGACCAGCCACGCCGCGGTGGTGGCGCGCGGCATGGGGCGGCCATGTGTGTCCGGCGCGGGGTCGCTGGCGATCTCGGCCAAGGACAAGGTGCTGCGCTGCGCCGGCCGTGAAGTGCGCGAGGGCGACACGCTGACCATCGACGGCGCCAGCGGCGAGGTGATGGTGGGCGAGGTCGCGACCGTGCAGCCCGAGCTGGCCGGCGATTTCGGCACGCTGATGGAATGGGCCGACGCGGTTCGCCGCCTGAAGGTGCGCGCGAACGCGGAAACGCCGCTCGACTGCAAGACCGCGCGCGAGTTCGGCGCGGAGGGCGTCGGGCTGTGCCGCACCGAGCACATGTTCTTCGAGGCGGACCGCATCACCGCGGTGCGCCAGATGATCCTGGCATCGGACGAGCAGGGGCGGCGCGCCGCACTGGACCGGCTGTTGCCCGAACAGCGCAGCGATTTCACTGCGATCTTCGAAGTGATGGCGGGCCTGCCGGTCACCGTCCGCCTGCTCGATCCGCCGCTGCACGAGTTCCTGCCGCATGAGGAAGCCGAGTTCGCCGAGGTGGCGCAGGCCGCCGGGCTGGATATCGATACGCTGAAGCGCCGCGCGAACGAACTGCACGAGTTCAATCCGATGCTGGGGCATCGCGGTTGCCGGTTGGGTGTCACCTATCCGGAAATCTACGAGATGCAGGCGCGGGCGATTTTCGAGGCGGCGATCGACGTGGCCGAGAAGTCGGGAGAGGCACCGATCCCGGAGGTGATGATCCCCCTGGTCGCGACGCGGCGCGAGCTGGAATTGATGAAGGCGGTGGTCGACAAGGCGGCCAAGCTGGTCTTTGCCGAGCGGGGGCGCGAGGTCGACTATCTGGTCGGCACGATGATCGAGCTGCCGCGCGCCGCGCTGAAGGCGGGTGAAATCGCCGAGGTGGGCGAGTTCTTCTCGTTCGGGACCAACGACCTGACGCAGACGACGCTGGGCGTCAGCCGCGACGACGCCGCGCGCTTCCTCAGCACCTATGTCGAGCAGGGCATCTACGCCAAGGACCCGTTCGTCAGCCTGGACGTGGAGGGCGTGGGCGAACTGGTCAGCCTGGCCGCCGAACGTGGCCGGGCGACGCGCGGCGACATCAAGCTGGGTATCTGCGGCGAGCATGGTGGCGATCCGGCGTCGATCGCGTTCTGCGAGCAGGTGGGGCTCGATTACGTTTCGGCCAGCCCGTACCGGGTGCCGATCGCGCGCCTGGCGGCGGCGCAGGCGGCGTTGCGGAAGTAGGGCCCAGCTCTCTCCCCCTCCGGGGAGAGCGGTCTGAACGGGTAGGATACCCCGCCCTGAAGGGGATGCATGAGGCCAATCTCCCTCTCCCCAGAGGGGAGAGGGAAGGGGCCCGCTGCCAAAGGTAGTGGGAAGGGTGAGGGGTAGACCAGCAGTGCGGCGCTGCTTGGCGACCCCTCACCCTCCCACCGCTTTGCAGCGGCCCCCTCCAGCATCAGGTCGTTCATGCCCCCGGCATGGATTAAACAGCGCGGGGCGGTGTTTACCTGATGCTCCCCAGAGGGGAGAGGGGTTTTAAGTGAAACGCGATTAGACTTGGGCCAAACCCATCCGCTTTAACGGCGGGTGCGGTCGCCGAAATCGAACCAGCCGCGGCGTTCTCCGCCAAAGGCCGGGCGGGCCGCGCTGGCGGCGACGGGGCGCGGCGGTACGTGCGCGGTGGAGATGGGGGCGCTGGCCACCGGCGCCGTCGGCGCCACCGGTGCCGCCGTTGCCACGGGCGCGGCATGGGCAAGGCGGTTATTCTCCCGCTCCAGTTCCGCGATGCGTACGTTCGCCGCGTCGAGGCGGGCGTCGTGTTCCTTGCGGACCGTGGCATGGGCATCGCGCTCCGCGGTGTAGCGTTCGCGCCATTTGCGGCCGCCGGGATGGCTGGCCAGCCCCAGCAGCCAGCCGCCGACGAAGAGCAGTGCCAGCACCGCATATTGCGTGGGTGTCGAAAACAGCATCGCCAACCTCCTGTTACGGGTGGTCAACGACCCGGGCGCGTGTCGGTTTCAGCTTCCGCTGATCAGCGAGTCCTTGATCGAACAGGCGGCCGGCCCGAGGATGACGACGAACAGCGTCGGCAGGATGAACAGGATCAGCGGCACCGTCATGATCGCCGGCAGGCGGGCGGCCTTTTCCTCGGCGCGCATCATCCGCTCGTTGCGAAACTCGGCGGAGAGCACGCGCAGCGCGGAGGCCAGTGGCGTGCCGTATTTCTCGGTCTGGATCATGGTGGTGACCACGCCCTTCACCGCATCCAGATCGACGCGCATCGCCAGATTCTCGAACGCCTGACGCCGGTCGGTCAGAAACCCGAGCTCGATCGCGGTCAGCGAGAATTCCTCGCCCAGTTCGGGATAGGCGCGGCCAAGCTCGCGCGCGACGCGGTGAAAGGCGGCGTCGACGGTCAGGCCCGCCTCCGCACAGATCACCAGCAGGTCGAGCGCGTCGGGCAGGCCTTTGCGGATCGCATCGGACCGCTTGGTGATCTTGTTCTTCAGGAACAGGTCGGGCGCCTTGTACGACAGGATGAAGGTGCCGGCGACCAGCATGTATTTCTTCAAGGGCGACCAGTCGGCAAAGCCCTCGGTGCCGTACACCCACAGCAGGGCGAGGCCACCGAACACGATGGGCATGACCAGCCGGCCGAAGATGACGGCGACGGCCCATTCCTTGGAACGGATGCCGGCCTGCAGCAGCTTGATCTGCGCGGCCTTGACCTGTTCCTCCTGCAACACCGACAGGGATTGCAGCACGGCGCGCATCCGGTCGGCGGTGTCGTTGCGCTGGACGAGCTTGGCGCGGCGCTTGGTGGAGGCGGTGATGCCCGCCTTCAACTGTTCGCGCCGGTCGTTCAGCGCCTTGACGCGCTTGGTCATCGGATCGCGCGAGGTGGTGACCGCGTAGATCGCGACCATCACCGCAAAGGCGGCGACGCCCGACAGGATCGTCGCGACCCAGAGCACGTCGATGCCCAGGATGGTGGGAGTGGTGGGGGCCATGATCGTCCCTCAGATCTCGAAGCTGACCATCTTGGCCATGATGAAGACGCCGATGCCCATCCACAGCAGGCCGCCAAGCCCCGCGATCATCAGCCGCTCGTCGGTGAAGAAGTTCATCAGATAGGCCGAATTGACCATGAAGATCAGGCCGAAGACGATGAACGGCAGCGAGCCGACGATATAGGCCGATGCCTTGGATTCCGACGACATCGCCCGGATCTTGAGCTTCATCTGCGCGCGCTTGCGCAGCACGTCGGCGAGATTGGACAGGGTTTCGGCCAGGTTGCCGCCGGTCTCGCGCTGGATGGCGATGGTGATGACGAAGAATTGGAACTCGGGCGTGCCGAGCCGGTCGGCGGTTTCCTGAAGCGCCACGTCCATCGAGCGGCCGATCTTCATCTTGTCGGTGATGGTGCGGAATTCCTCCCCCACCGGACCCTCGACCTCCTGCGCGACGACGCTCATCGTCTCGGTGATGGGAAGCCCCGAACGCAGGCCGCGGACCAGCAGCTCGATCGCGTCGGGAAACTTGGCGGTGAACTGGCCGACCCGGCGCTGGATCAGCTTGCCGATGACGAAATGCGGAATGCCCACGCCGATGAAGATCGCGGCGAACAGCGCCAGCAGGAAGGGCATCCCCTCCACCAGCATCAACACCGCGATGGCGAGCGTCACGCCGGCATTGACCATGCCATATTGGCCCACCGTCCAGTCCTTGCCCGTCATCGCCAGCCGCTTGGCGAGGAGCGCGGGGTTGGGCAGGATGCGGCCGAACGCCTCGTCCATCCGCGTGTCGCGCGCATTGGTGATGCGGCGCATCTGGGTGGAGGAGATCACCGCCACCTCCGAATGCCGCTCGCGCAGTTGCGCCATGCGGCGCGCCTGTGCGCGGGCCGGGGAGGGGCCGGCAAAGGCCATCACGATCATCGCCAGGACGATCGCCATGCCGACCATGACCATGATGAAAGGCAGCATGTCGTTCATCGCGGCGCTCCGCCGGGGAACCGGGACTGGGGGCGGGAACGGATCATTTGCGCGGCGGGCGCTTGGCCATCAGGCCCTTGAAGTCGAACCGCGCCATCAGCGATGGCCCGCGGCCGCCCTTGATGCCCTTGCCACCCGGCGCGGCGCTTTCCGCCGCCGCAAAGCACAGATTGCCGGCAATCTCGGCGAGCGGAGCGATGGTCTTGCTCGCCTTGCCCGCCTCCGCCAGCGTCTTGCCCAGCTTGGCCGCCTGCGCCGCCAGCTTCTGGTCGAAGGGCATGACATGGTCGATGCGCCGCTCGATCGAGGTTTCGAAGTCCTTGCGACTGATCTCCGCCTGCGCGGCGGGGTGCATGCGGTTGGCCAGCACGACGACCTGCGCCTGGGTTGCGTTCGCCTTCAGCCAGGAGAGGAGGCGAATGGTGTCGCGCGCCGCCGCCAGCGTCAGTTCGGTGACCAGCACCACGGTCTGCACGTCGGCGAGCAGTTGCGGATGCTGGACCAGCATGCCGCGCGGCAGATCGATCACCATGCATTCGAAGGCGCCGCGCATTTCCTCTTCCAGCGCGCGAAAGGCCGACCCGTCGGTGATGATCGGGCTGTTGATCGGGGCCTCCGCCGACAGCACGGCGAGCTTTTCCGAGGCGCGCACCATGGCGCGCTCGATGAACAGGCCGTCGATGCGGCTGGGATTTTCGATCGCGTCGGTCAGGCCACGGCCCGGCTCCAGATCGAGCGCCAGCGCGCCGGTGCCGAAATGCACGTCGAGGTCGAGAAGCGCGGTGGAGCGCTTTTCCTTCTCGGCGAGCAGCCAGGAGAGCGACGTGGCGACGGTGGAGGCGCCGACCCCGCCGCGCGCGCCGATCACCGCGACCGCGCAATGCGGATGCTCGCTCCCCCCCTCGACATGCTTGGGGGCGCTGAGCAGGGCCTGGGCATGGGCAAAGGCGTCGCGCAGCATGTCGCGGTGCAACGGCTTCAGCAGATAATCCTGGATGCCGCTGGCCAGCAGGTCGCGGTAGAGGCGGACGTCGTTCACCTGACCGGCGGCGATCACCACCGTGCCGGGCTCGCACACCTCGGCCAGGGCATTGATGTCGTTGAGCGGATCGCCCGATTCGGACAGGTCGACCAGCAGGATCTGCGGGCTGGCGGACACGGACAGCGACTGGATCGCGTTGCGCAGGCCGCCCTTGTGCACCTTGTCCGGCGACCAGCCCTGTTCGGTCACGATCGGGCGTACCGCATCGGCGGTGGCCTCGTCGCAGACATAGGCGACAAAGGGATCGCGCCCGGTGATGGCGCCGGGTTTCCAGGGAGCGTTCATCAGCGGCTGCCCCCCGCGCTGGCACCGCCGCCACCGCCACCAGCGCCGCCGGCACTGCCCACCGTGGTGCCGCCGCCGCCGGTGGGCACGGCCTTGCGATACAGGTCGATGCTCTTGAAGACCTGCGCCGGGTCCGCGGTTTCACGGCCGGCATGGCCCCGGACCAGATCGGCGGGGTTGGCGACCATCGCGGCCAGCGTGGCATTGGTCGCGCAGCCATAGTTGGACGAGGTGTTCTGGTTCCAGTCCAGGCTGCTGTCGCGCGACCAGTCGGGGCAGCCCGGCACCGCCGCGCGCGTCCGGCTGACCACGACGCGGATCGTGGCGGGCGTGACCGGTGCCTGCGAGGAGGCTGCCGCCTCGTCGAGCAGCAGGCCGTAGCGCGCGACCAGTTCGGCCACCTCGGCGCGGGCGCCCGGCGCCTCGGTCGCGGGATCGTCGATCGCGACATGGTCGCCATAACCCAGGCGCAGGGTGCGCGCCCAGCCGTCCAGCCGCTCTTCCTCGCCAGCGGCCAGCCGGCCGCCGATCACGCCCAGGTCGAGCGCATAATCGCTGCGGTCAACCACCGGCTGGTGGACGGATTCGACGCCGCGATTCTGCGTGCCGGTGCAGCCGGCGAGCAGCAGCGCCGCCGCCAGCGAGGATGTCAGGGTAAGGGTGTGGGTCATGGCGTGTCGCATCCCGGACCGATCAGTTGGAAAAGCCGGGGGCGGGGACGCCCTTGGCCGGCTTGGAAGGCTTGGCGGTGGGCGGCGCCACCGTCGCAGGGGCGGACAGGCCGATGGCGGGCGCGGACTGGCGCGGCGGCGCCATGGTCGGCACCGGGCGGCGCTCGCCGCTGGCGCCGGTGCCCAGCTCGCCCTTGATGACCCGGTCAATGTCGCGCGGGGTGCGCGCGCCGTCGGTGGGCAGCGCGATGTCGGCCTGGTTGTTCACCGGCTTCACCAGATAGGGGGTGATGATGATGACCAGCTCGGATTCGCTGCGGCGGAATGAATTCGAGCGGAACAGGCTGCCGATCAGCGGCAGGTCGCCCAGCCACGGGGTCTTGTCGACCGAGTTGTCGTTGCTGTTCTGGAGCAGACCGCCGATCATCATGCTTTGCCCGGAACCGAGTTCCAGCGTCGTCTCGGCGCGGCGCGTTGTCAGGCCGGGGATAGTGGTCCCACCGAATGACACCGCGCCAGCAGACGAGAGCTGCGACACCTCCGGCCGGACCCGCAGCGAGATGCGTCCGTCCGACAGCACCGTCGGCGTATAGGCAAGGCTGATGCCATATTGCTTGAACTCGACGTTCACCGCGCCGAAGCCCGAGGCCAACGGGATCGGGATTTCGCCGCCGGCCAGGAATGTCGCGGTCTCGCCCGACAGCGCTGTCAGGTTCGGGTTGGCGAGCGTCGTCACCTGACCCAGCGTTTCGCCCAGATCGATCGCGGCCAGCAGATCAAGGCCCAGCAACTTGCCGGCCAGGCCGATGGTGGAGCCGCCGGTGGCGTTCGGCGGCAGGCGACTGGTGCCGGTACTCGAATCCGTAAAGCCCGTGAACAGCGGCCCCCCCGGCGTGAAGGTCGACGCTCCTCGGCTTCCTCGTGCGATACCGAACTTGAAGCCTCCGGTCGCGTCGAGCGAACCGAGATTGACGCCGATATTCTTGACGAAGCTGCGGCTGACCTCGGCGATGCGCACCTGCAGGTTCACCTGCAGCGGCGTCGCGGTCTTCAGACGCGACAGCACCTTTGTGGTATCTCCGACAAAGCCCTGTACCAGCCGCTCCGCTTCCGCGGCGTCCTCCGGCGCGGCGACGGTGCCGGTCAGCAGGATCAGGCCGTTCATCGGGGTGGCGACGATGTTCGCCTCCGGCATGGTCAGGCGCAGCATCTGCCCGACCGAATCCAGATTGTTGCCGACACGCACCGTGGTCGCATAGACGACCGCACCGCCGCGCGCGGTGGCGGAGATCGTCGTCTCGCCCGGCTTCTTGCCGAAGACATAGAGCTGGGTAGGCGAGCGGACCTGCACGTCCGCGATCGAGTCGTCGGCGACGAACAGGTCGCTCATCGGCCGGGACAGGGTGATGAGCCGGCCACGGCCGGTGTTCACCTGCATGACGGCGCCGCCACTCCCGGCCGCCGCAGCGGCAGGAGCGGGGTCGGCCGGGCGGGCCTGTGCGACAGCGGGCAGGGTTGCCGCCAGCGCAAGTATCGCGGGTCTCAACATCGGGGCGTTCAGGCAAGCACGCATCGGATTACTTCCCCAGGACCGGCACGGCGGTCACGTTGTTGCCGCGGGCGACGCGGATGACCGGGCCGCTCGGGATACCGGTGGTGGCGACGGTGCCGCCGCCCGTTCCGCCCCCGACGCCGACGGCCGGCGCGTCGCCACCCATCTGGCTGGCTGCACGGCCGGGCACGGTGCTGCGCTGGTAGCGCGACACGTCCGCTCCGGTGGCGTAGCTGCTGCTGCCGGCCTGCGGCTGGCTGGCGACGCGCAGCATCATCGCCTTTTCGGCGGCCGGATCGGTACCGTCGGGCACCTTCACCGCGCCCGAGGCGATCGCCTCTTCCAGCTCGGCGGGATTGTCCGCGATCGAGCGCAGCGACAGCGACAAGGTGCCCAGCGTCTGCGCGACCGCGATCTGCTCGGCCATCTTGGGCGTCGATTCGACGGTGACGGTGGAGAAGGTGCGGACCTCGGTCTTGCCGTCCTCGCCCACCTGATTGTCGGTGCGCTGGTCGGTGGCGAGGACGCGGACGTTGCGCATCACGGTTTCCGACACTTTCAGCGCGGGACCATCGCCGCCGCCTGCCACTTCCTGCGTCAGCACCAGATCAATGCGGTCGCCGGGGAAGACGAAGCCGGCGACCGACCCTTGCGCGGATACCGGAACGGTGACCGCACGCATGCCGGGGCCGAGCGCCGCCGCCAGGAAGCCGCGGTCGCCGGGCTTCACCAGGGCGCCCTGCGTGACCGGCTGGCCGGCGGTGATCGCGTTGCGCACGACGGTGCCCTGCAACGCCTTCAGATCGGTCTGTGCCTTCAGGTAATAGGCGCCGTCGACCAGCTCCTTGGGCCAGGGCTGGAAGCGCAGCGCGCTGGCGTCCAGGATCGTGCCCACCGGCAGGGCGCGGGTCGCGACCAGCACTTCGGGGCCGTCGATCACCGGCGCGGCGGCGGCTGCGGTCGCCTGTGGCGCGGCGCTGCCGGCGATCAGCGTGCGGGCGAAGAAGGCGGTGACGGCGGCCACCACCAGCGCGCCCACCAACAGAATGATCTTACGGCTGTCCATATTCTCTTTGAGCCTTTTCGGACGCGTGGCCGCGACGGGTTCGCGTGAGGATTAGGATTTAAGTACCCGGAAACTGGTTAAATATCGGTTCGCGAAGGGTGAGCAGGCCGGCAATGGCGATGGCCACGCCGTACGGAACCTCGACCGGACCGTCGGTATCGCGCGGGCGCAGCCAGCGATGTTCGATCAGCATCAGCAGCGTCACCACGCCGCCTGCCAGCGCCATCACCACCAGCATCCGGACCAGCGGTTGCACCGGCAGCCACAGGCCCAAGGCGGCGATCATCTTGACGTCGCCGCCGCCCATCATGCCAAAGCGGAAGGCCAGCGCGAACACGATGAACAGGCCGAGCCCGATCGCCAGTTGCGCGGCCATGTCGGGCCAGGGCGACAGCCCGCATGCCCACCACCACAAGGGCGCGAGCAGCGCGATCGCGGCGTTCTTGCCGTTGCCGATCTCGCGCGTACGCGCATCCTGGATGCCGGCTGCCAGCAGCAGCAGCGCCAGAAGCGCGATCAGCGCGACCCGTGGTAAATCCCACCCCATGGATCAGGGGTATAGACGGGCGGGCTTTCGAAAACGTAACCGGGGCGGATGATGCCGGTCGCCCCCCGCCGAAAGCTCGATCCGAACGCACGCGTCGGCGAATGGACCGCGCCGGACGGCTGGCGCCATCGCCGCTTCGACTGGCCGGCCGCCGACGATCGCCGCCGTTTGCTGTTTCAGACCGGCCGGGCGGACATGTTCGAGAAGTATCTGGACGCGTTCGAACATTTCCACGCGCAAGGGTGGAGCATCACGGCGTTCGACTGGCGCGGGCAGGGCGGATCGGGGCGGCTTGCCGAGGATGACACCGGGCATATCGAGGATTTCGCGACGCTGGTCGACGATCTCGCCGCCTTCTGGCGGGATTGGCACCGGCCGGGCGCCCGGCACGCCGTGCTGGGGCATTCGATGGGCGGGTTCCTGACCCTGCGTGCCCTGGCCGAGGGACGATTCGCGCCCGATGCCGCGGTGCTGGTCGCACCGATGCTGGGCCTGCGCGCGCCGATGGGGGCGGTGCTGGGCCACCGGCTGGCGGCATGGATGGCGGGGCGGGGCGACCCGCGCCGCCCGGCATGGCGCCGCGGCGAAAGTGCGCGCGCCGCGCGACGACGCCAGCAGCGGCTGACCCACGACATCGCCTGTTTCGCCGAGCAGCAGGCGTGGCGGCGGGACAATCCGCAACTCTGCCTGGGGTCGCCAAGCTGGTCCTGGGTGGCGCAGGCCTTTGCCGCCACCGCCGCGCTGCGCGCCGATCCGCGGCTGTCGGCGATCAAGACGCCGGTGCAGTTCGTGCTGGCCGATGCCGACCGGCTGGTCGATGCGCGCATGGCGGCGGCCGTCGCGACCCGCCTGCCGCATGCCGAGGTGGTGCGTTTCGGGCCTGAGTCGGCGCATGAGATCCTGCGCGAGATCGCCCCCGTCCGTACGCGCGCCTATGCCGCGATCGACGGGTTTCTCGACCGGGTGGCGCCGTGATCTACGACATCGCGATTGCGGGCGCGGGCATTGCGGGTGCCAGCCTGGCCGCGACGATCAGCGGCGGTGCGCGGGTGCTGCTGCTGGAGGCGGAGGATATGCCCGGCCGTCATGCGACCGGGCGCTCGGCGGCGTTCTGGTCGGAAACCTATGGCGGACCCGGCATCCAGCCGCTGACCACCGCGTCCGGCCCGGCGCTGCAGGCGGGCGGTTTCCTCCAGCCGCTGGGATCGCTGCATATCGGTCGCACGCAGGACGGCGCGGCGATCGACCGGTTCCTCGCGTCCTTCGAGGGCAGCGGCGTCGAACTCCACCGCATCGATCCGGCGACGCGGGTGCCGGGCCTGCGTCCCGACTGGACGCTGGGGGTGATCGAGCCGAGCTGCGCCTATATCGATGTGGGCGGGCTGCATGCCCTGTATCTGGCGCAGGCACGCCATGCGGGTGTCACGCTGGCGACCGACGCAGCCGTGCGCAAAGCCGAACGTCGGGGCGGGGTGTGGACGATCGAGACGCCGGGCGGCACCCATGCGGCGCGCGTGCTGGTGAACGCGGCCGGCGCCTGGGCGGACCAGGTCGCACGGGTGGCCGGTGCGCGGCCGATCGGCATCGCGCCCTATCGCCGGACGATGGTGCAATTGCGCACCGCGCCGCCTGTGCCCGCCGGCCTGCCGCATGTGGTGGACGTGAACGGCGGCTTCTACTTCAAGCCGGAGCCCGTCGGCCGATTGTGGCTGAGCCCGCATGACGAGATCCCGAGCGACCCGTGCGATGCTGCGCCGGAGGATATGGATGTGGCGGTGGCGATCGACCGGTTGGAGGGGGCGGTGGACTGGCGGGTCGAGGCGGTGGAGCGGCGCTGGGCCGGGTTGCGCAGCTTCGCGCCCGACCGCCTGCCGGTCTATGGCTTCGATGCGAGCGTGCCGGGCTTCTTCTGGTGCGCGGGGCAGGGCGGCTTCGGCATCCAGACCGCGCCTGCGGGCGCCGCGCTGGCGGCGGCGGTGCTGATGGGGGGTGCGGTGCCGGACGATCTGGATGCGGACCGCTACGCCGCCCGCCGGTTCGGGGGCTAGCGGCCGCCGATCGCCCTGGCGGCGTCGCTGGCCAGCTTGTCGGCGCGTTCATTGTCCGGGTGGCCGGCGTGACCCTTCACCCACAGCCACTTGATCTCGTGCCGCTCGGCCGCCGCGACCAGCGCCTGCCACAGTTCGGCGTTCTTCACCGGCTTCTTGTCGGCGGTGCGCCAGCCATTGCGCTTCCAGCCGTGGATCCACTTGGTCAGGCCGTCCATGACGTAGCGGCTGTCGGTGGACAGCGTCACCGCGCAGGGGCGCTTCAGCGCGTTCAGCGCCTCGATCGCGGCCATCAATTCCATGCGGTTGTTGGTCGTGTTCGGCTCGCCGCCCGACAATTCCTTTTCATGGGTGCCGGAGCGGATCAGCGCGCCCCAGCCGCCGGGGCCGGGATTGCCCTTGCACGCGCCGTCCGTGGCGATCTCGACCGCGGTCAGGGCTGCGTCGCTCACAGCGCACCCGCCGCATAGGCCTGGTAGCGCCGCCAATAGGCGAGCGGGTCCTTGCGCGTCACCAGCGCATCGGCCGGCGTGTTCAGCCAGTCCCAGGCGCGGGTCAGCATGAAGCGCAGGCAGGCGCCCTGTGCCAGCACCGGCAGCGCGGCGCGCTCGGTGCCCGACAGGGCGAAGCGGCTGGCATAGCCCTCGACCAGTGCCGTGCCGACATCCGCATCGAAGCGCGCACCGGTGCCGTCAAAGGCCCAGGCGGTGTGCATGACGGCAAGGTCATAGGCGCGGATATCGGTGCAGGCGAAATAGAAGTCGATCAGCCCGGTCACCCGGTCATCCAGCATCAGCACATTGTCGGGAAACAGGTCGCCATGGATCGCGGCGACGGGCAACGCGGTCGGCCAGCGGGCGATCACCGTCTCCAGCGCGGCGGCCGTATCGGCGAACAGGCCGGGATGGATCGCATCCAGATCGGCGCCGCACCGCGCATGCAGGTCGCGCCAGCCATCGGGGCCGAGCGTGTTGGGCCGTGTCGCGGCAAAGCCCGACAGGCTGTCATGCATCGCCCCCATCGCGGCGCCGGCGGCCCACGCCTGCGCCGGCGTCGGCTGCGTCACCGATACGCCGGGCAGGAATTCGATCAGGCAGGCCGGGCGCCCCGCCAGTTCGTGAATGGCCACGCCGCTGCGATCGGGCAGGGCGCGGGGCACCGGATTGCCGTCATCGGCCAGATGGTCGAGCAGCGCCAGGAAGAAGGGCAGGTCGTCGGCCGAAACCCGTTTCTCGTACAGCGTAAGGATGAAGCGGCCGGTGGTGGTGTCGACCAGATAGTTGGAATTCTCCACCCCTTCGGCGATCCCCTTGGCGGAGACGAGCGCGCCGTGGTCGAACTTCGCCAGAAACGCGGTCAGCGCCTCGGCGGATACCGTCGTATAGACTGCCATGGAGTCAGGCGGCGTCGAGGGCGCGCGGCAGCTTGAACGCGATCGTCTCGCGGTTCGTCTCCACCTCCTGCTCGGTGACGTCGAAGCGGGTCGACAGGCGTTCGACCAGTTCGCGGACCAGCAGTTCGGGGGCGGAGGCGCCGGCGGTGATGCCAAGCGTGCCGACGCCGTAGAGGAAGGTCCAGTCCAGCTCGTTGGCGCGCTGGATCAGCATGGCGGGCGTGCCCTCGCGCTCGGCGACCTCGACAAGGCGTACCGAGTTGGACGAATTGGGTGCGCCGATCACCAGCATCGCATCGCAGGATGCCGCGATCGCCTTTACCGCCGCCTGCCGGTTGGAGGTGGCATAGCAGATATCCTCGCCGCGCGGCGCCTGGATCATCGGGAAACGGCGTTGCAGCACCGCGACGACCGCGGCGGTGTCGTCCACCGAAAGCGTCGTTTGCGTGAGGAAGGCGAGGTTCGCCGGGTCGGCAGGGGCGAAGACCTCCGCATCCGCCACCGTTTCGATCAGCGACATCGATCCCGGCGGCACCTGCCCGAAGGTGCCGATGACCTCCGGATGGCCGGCATGGCCGATGAACACGATGTGGCGGCCATGATCGACCAGCCGTTCGGCCTGACGGTGGACCTTGGAGACGAGCGGGCAGGTCGCGTCGAAATAGTCGAGGCCACGGTCCTGTGCATCGGCCGGCACCGATTTGGGCACCCCGTGCGCGGAGAAGACGACGTGCGCGCCGTCCGGCACCTCGTGCAGCTCCTCCACGAACACCGCGCCCTTGGCCTTCAGGCTGTCGACCACGAACTTGTTGTGGACGATTTCGTGCCGGACATAGACGGGCGCGCCATGCTTCTCGATGGCGAGTTCCACGATGCGGATCGCGCGGTCCACGCCTGCGCAAAAGCCTCGCGGGGCGGCGATCAGCAGCGCCAGCGCCGGCTTGCCCGTGTCCTGGGAAATCGTGTCGGTCATGGCCAAGCGCTCTACGCCATTGCTTGCGTGCCTCCAAGCCGGTTATCAGGGCCCATCCCGGTTCCACAGCTTAGGCGTTCCCCTCGTGAAAGCATCGATCCTCGTTTCTGCGGCCTTGGCGCTCGTGCTTGGCGGCTGCGCCCGTACCGGGGAGATCGACGCCTCGGGCGGCATCACCGCGGTGCGCTCCGCCTGCCCGGTGGTGGGCGTGCCGGCCGGCACTGGCGACGTGACGCTGTTCACCTCCGCCAATGCGCGGGACGCCGGCGCGATCGACGTGGTGGCGAACATGACCAACGTCCGCTCCACCTGCGCCGATGTCGGCGACGATATCGTCACCACCGTCACCTTCCAGGTGGATGCACGGCGCACCGCCACCGATGGCGCGCGTGACGTGACCCTGCCCTATTTCATCACCGTGGTGCGCGGCGGCAGCAACGTCGTCGCCAAGCGGATCGGTCGGGTGAACGTGCATTTCGACGCAGGCCAGCCGCGCGGATCGGTCGCCGGGCAGGCGACGACCACCGTGTCGCGCGCGGCCGCCACCCTTCCGCAGGACGTGCGCGACAAGCTGACCCGGCGGCGCAAGGCGGGCGACGAGGATGCCGCCGTCGATCCGCTGACCCAGCCCGAGGTGCGCGCGGCGGTGCTGCGTTCCTCGTTCGAGGCGCTGGTCGGCTTCCAGCTTACCGACGATCAGTTGCGCTACAACGCGACGCGCTGACGGTACCGCCGAAACATGCTTTGACGCGTTTTCAAAGAGACAGCCTCTTGGCGAAACGCGATTGACTTGAATCGGCGCCGTTGCCAGAGCGACGGCGTCGATGTCGGGCAACCGGCATGGGTACGCGCGGGAGAGCGCCTCTCGGCCTTTCAGGCCGGTGCGAGGCCGCCGAAGGAGCAACCACCCCGGAATCTCTCAGGCCAAAGGACCGCGCGGGCCATCGATACTCTGGAAAGCGCGGCAGCCCGTCATTGGCATGTCGCCACCGAAGGGGTAACTCCGGTCGCAGAACCGGGGGAAAGCTCTCAGGTTCCGTGACAGAGGGGGATCGGATCGGGCGCCGCCATCGGGGCTGCGCCGTATCGCCCCTTTTGGAGACGGCCCGTGACCGACACGCAGGACCTGAACGTCGAGGACGCGCCCGAGGGCGTCGATATCATCCAGACATTGCCGCTGGACGGCTGGCACCGGGCGAAGGGCGGCCGCATGGTCGCCTTTGCCGGCTATGAAATGCCCATCCAGTATGAAGGCATCATGGCCGAGCATCTGTGGACCCGTCAGTCCGCCGGCCTGTTCGACGTCAGCCATATGGGCCAGCTGGTCTTCACCGGCGAAGGCGTGGTGCAGGCGCTGGAAACCGTGCTGCCGGGCGACCTGACCGGGCTGGGCGAGTCGAAGATGCGCTATTCGCTGCTGCTGAACGAAGAAGGCGGCATTCTCGACGACCTGATGGTCACGCGCCGCACCGGCGAGGATGGCGAGGAACTGTACATCGTCGTCAACGGCGCGACCAAATATGACGACATCGCCTATCTGCTCGACCAGATGCCCGACGATGCGACGCTGAACCTGCTCGACGAACAGGCGCTGCTGGCTCTGCAGGGGCCGAAGGCGGTCGATGCGCTGGCGCGTCTGGTGCCGGGTGTCGAGCGGCTGGTGTTCATGACCGCCGGTGCCTTTGACTGGAACGGCACGCCGCTGTGGATCAGCCGTTCGGGCTATACCGGTGAGGACGGGTTCGAGATTTCGGTGCCGGCCGAGGCGGTCGCGGCGCTGGCCGATGCGCTGTGCGCCGAGCCGGAGGTGAAGCCGATCGGCCTTGGCGCTCGCGACTCGCTGCGCCTTGAGGCGGGTTTGCCGCTTTACGGCCACGACCTCGACCCGGAAACGACGCCGGTGATGGCCGATCTGGGCTTTGCGCTTTCCAAGCGTCGCCGCGAGGCCGCCGATTTCGCAGGGGCGCAGCGTATTCTGGCCGAGCGCGAGAATGGCGCGGCCGTCCGCCGCGTCGGCCTGACCGTTGCCGGCCGCCAGCCGGTGCGCGAAGGGGCCAGCGTGGTGGCCGAGGACGGATCGGTGATCGGTCGCGTCACCTCCGGCGGGTTCGCGCCGACGCTGGGTGCCCCGATCGCCATGGCCTATGTGCCAGCCGAACTGGCCACGCCCGGTACGGCGGTGAAGCTGATCCAGCGGGGCAAGCTGCACGACGCGACCGTCGCGGCCATGCCCTTCGTCCCCCATCGCTACGTTCGTGCAGGAGCCAAGTAAGATGAGCCGTTATTTCACGCAGGATCATGAGTGGATCGACGTCGACGGCGAGACCGGCATCGTCGGGATCAGCGACTATGCGCAGGGTGCGCTGGGCGACATCGTGTTCGTCGACGTGCCCGAGGAAGGCCGTGCGCTCTCCAAGGGTGACGAGGCCGCGACGGTCGAGTCGGTCAAGGCCGCGTCGGACGTGTATGCGCCGGTTTCCGGCACGGTGGTCGAGGGCAATCCCGCGCTCGCCGACGAGCCGGCGCTGGTGAACAGCGATCCCGAGGGCGAGGGATGGTTCTTCAAGATCACGGTGTCCGATCCGTCGGAGCTGGACGCGCTGATGAACGAATCCGCCTACGCCGACTTCGTCGCCAAGCTGTAATTCCTGATCTCCCCTCCCGCTTGCGGGAGGGACCGGGGGAGGGGGGATCCAGGCCCTTCCACCCCCGCCGCCACGCCCTCCCCCGACCCCTCCCGCATTTGGGAGGGGAGGAGTCCATCGATGCGCTACCTGCCCCTTACCGATACCGACCGCGGCGCGATGCTGTCGGTCATCGGCGCGTCCTCGGTCGACGATCTGTTCGTCGACGTACCCGAAGCCGCGCGCCTGTCCGGCCCGATCGCGGGCCTGCCGAACCACGCCTCCGAACTCGCGGTCGAGCGTCACATGACCGCGCTGGCCCGCAAGAACACGGTGGCGGGCGAGGTGCCCTTCTTCCTGGGTTGCGGTGCATACCGGCACCATGTGCCCGCCAGCGTCGACCACATGATCCAGCGCGGCGAGTTCCTGACCGCCTATACGCCCTATCAGCCGGAAATCGCGCAGGGCACGTTGCAGATGCTGTTCGAGTTCCAGACGCAGGTCGCGCGCCTGCTCGGCACCGACGTCGCCAACGCCTCGATGTATGACGGCTCGACCGCCTGCTGGGAGGCGATCGGCATGGCGCGCCGCATCACCAAGCGCGGCAAGGCGATCCTGTCCTCGGGGTTGCATCCGCACTATGTCTCGGTCGCGAAGACCATGGCGAAATATACCGGCGACGCGCTGGCAACGTCCGCGCCGACACTGACCGCCGAAACCGATATCGACGCGCTGATCGCGGCGATCGACGGCGATACGTCGTGCGTCGTCGTCCAGTATCCGGACATTCTGGGGCGCATCGCCGACCTGACGCCGCTGGCCGATGCGTGCCATGCGAACAAGGCGCTGCTGATCGCGGTCGTTACGGAGCCCGTCGCGCTGGGGGCGATCCGCTCGCCCGGCGAGATGGACGCCGATATCGTCGTGGGCGAAGGCCAGTCGCTGGGCGTCGGCCTGCAATTCGGCGGACCCTATGTCGGGCTGTTCGGGTGCAAGGACAAATATGTCCGCCAGATGCCCGGGCGGCTGTGCGGCGAGACGGTGGATGCGGACGGCAAGCGCGGCTTCGTGCTGACGCTGTCCACGCGCGAGCAGCATATCCGCCGGGAAAAGGCGACGTCGAACATCTGCACCAATTCGGGGCTGTGCGCGCTCGCCTTCTCGATCCACATGACGCTGCTGGGTGAGAGGGGGCTGCGCGATCTGGCCGGCCTCAACCATGCGCTGGCGGTGCAGGCGGCGGAGCGGCTGGCGCAGGTGCCGGGCGTGTCGCTCGTCAACGATGCGTTCTTCAACGAGTTCACCGTGACGCTGCCGGTCGAGGCACGCCCCGTGGTTCGCACGCTGGCGGAGCGCGGCGTGCTGGCTGGCGTGTCGCTCGGCCGGCTGTATCCGGGCGAAGACGCGCTGGCGAACGGCCTGGTGATCGCGGTTACCGAGACGACGACCGCAGAGGATATCGAAACCCTGGCCACCGCGCTGCAGGAGGTGCTGGCATGACGATCAACCAGAGCGGCTGGAAGCCCAGCGCGCCCGAGGCCAAGGACGGCGGCGCGCCTGCCACCTTCACCGGCAACAAGGCACTGATGCTCGAAGAGGCGCTGATCTTCGAGATCGGGTCCACCGACACGACGGGCGTCGATATCGTGCCCGCGCCCAAGGCGGCGAGCCGCCTCGGCGGCCTGACGCGCGACGCCGCGATTGGCCTGCCCGGCCTGTCCGAGCCGGAGACGGTGCGCCATTACACGCGCCTGTCGCGCCAGAACTACGCGATCGATCTCGGCCTGTTCCCGCTTGGGTCGTGCACGATGAAGCACAATCCGCGGCTGAACGAGAAGATGGCGCGCCTGCCCGGCTTCTCCGACGTGCACCCGCTGGCACCGGTCGACACGGTGCAGGGCGCGCTGGAGGTGATCCATCAGCTCGCCCACTGGCTGGTGACGCTGACCGGCATGACCTCGGTCGCGATGAGCCCCAAGGCGGGCGCGCATGGCGAGCTGTGCGGCATTCTCGCGATCAAGGCGGCGCTGGAGAAGCGGGGCGAGGGGCATCGCAAGGTCATCCTGGTCCCCGAATCGGCGCACGGCACCAATCCGGCAACCGCGGCGTTCGCGGGCTTCAAGGTGGAGGATATTCCCGCCACCGCCGATGGCCGGGTCGACAGCGAGGCGCTGAAGGCTCGCCTCGGCCCCGACGTGGCGGGCGTGATGATCACCAACCCGAACACCTGCGGCCTGTTCGAGCGCGACCTGAAGGATATTTCCGACGCGGTCCATGCCGCGGGCGGCTATGTCTATTGCGACGGCGCGAACTTCAACGCGATCGTCGGGCGCGTGCGCCCAGGCGATCTCGGCGTCGATGCGATGCACATCAACCTGCACAAGACCTTTTCCACCCCGCATGGCGGCGGCGGGCCGGGTTCGGGGCCGGTGGTGTTCTCCGAAGCGCTGACCCCGTTCGCGCCGCTGCCCTTTGTCGAAAAGACCGGCGAAGGCTTCCGCCTGGTCGAGGAGGAGACGGCGGACGAGCATCATGCCGACAGCTTTGGCCGCATGGTCGCCTTCCACGGCCAGATGGGCATGTTCACCCGCGCGCTGACCTATATCCTAAGCCACGGCGCGGACGGTCTGCGCCAGGTCGCCGAGGACGCGGTGCTGAACGCCAATTACGTGCTGCGCAGCCTGGAGAACACGCTGGACGCGCCCTTCGCGAACAGCGGCCCGTGCATGCACGAGGCGATCTTCTCCGACGAAGGGCTGGCGGACGGCTTTTCGACGATCGACATCGCCAAGGCGCTGATCGACGAGGGTTTCCACCCGATGACCATGTACTTCCCGCTGGTGGTGCACGGCGCGATGCTGGTGGAGCCGACCGAGACCGAGTCGAAGGCCGCGCTCGACCAGTTCATCGGCGCGCTGCGCTCGGTGGCGGAGCGGGCCAAGGCGGGCGATGCCTCGCTGAAGACCGCGCCGCACTTCGCGCCGCGCGCACGGCTCGACGAGACGCAGGCCGCGCGCAAGCCGGTGCTGGTCTGGAAGGAAACGCTCGCCAAGGCCGCGGAATAAGGAGCCGGCGCCGCCGTCCCTCGTGGGCGGCGGCGCGGGGATCCCTTAATCGTCCGGCGCGGCCGTGGCCGTCTGCTGCTTGCCCAGACGCTGCTCGCGCCACACGATAAACAGGCCGCTGGCGATGATGATCGGCGCGCCCACCCAGGTCATCGGCGTCGGCAACATGCCGAACAGCAGCCAGCCATAGAGCGTCGCCCAGATCAGCCCCGAATAATCCATCGGCACCACGCTGGAGACGGGCGCCATCTTCGCCGCGCCGGTCAGCGCCAACTGGCCCATGCCGCCGACGATGCCGATCGCGGCGAGATTGGCCCAGGTCAGCGGATCATGCGCCTTCAGGTGGAAGGCGTAAGGAATGGCGATCAGCGGCAGCGTCAATGTCGAGAACCAGAAAACCGTCGTGCCCGACGGCTCGTCCCGCAACTGGCGTAGCAGGATCGCGACCAGCGCAACGAACAATGCCGCGAGCAACCCGACGATCGCGCCGCCGACGGGCACATCGTTGCTGCCCGGCTGCACCACCACCAGCACGCCGGCAAAGCCGACCAGCACCGCGCTCCAGCGCTGGATGCCGGTCCGCTCGCGCAGCACCAGCGCCCCCAGGATCGTGGCGAAGATCGGCACGGTGAACTGAAAGGTCGTCGCCTCCGCCAGCGGCAGCAGCAGCACCGCGCCAAAGGTGAAGACCATGCCGACGACGCCGACCATCGATCGCGCCAGATGCCCGCGCAGCCGCGTGGTGCGCAGCGATCCCAGCCCGCCCGGGCCGCGCGCGACGAAGGCGAGCACGACGGGCAGCGCGCACGCCTGTCGCCAGAACATGGTCTCGAACAGCGTCGCGCCGCGGCTTTCCGCCAGCTTTACCAGCGCAGACATGGTGGACAGGAAGAAGATGGCGAGCAACCGCAATGCGATGCCAGCAAGAACTCGATCGCCGGGCATGGCGGTGCCCTAGCCGTGGGGGCAGGAGGAAGGAACCCCGGTTGCGAAATACCGCGGTTGATATAGGGGCACCCCCATGAAACACGCGCTTTCCGTCACCCGCGAGCAGGATTTCGCCGCCTGGTATCAATCCGTCATCACCGAGGCCGATATGGCCGAGGATTCAGGCGTGCGCGGCTGCATGGTCATCCGGCCCTGGGGCTATGGCATCTGGGAACGTATCCAACGCCTGCTCGACGACCGGATCAAGGCGACGGGGCACGAGAATTGCTATTTCCCGCTCTTCATCCCGCTCTCCTATTTTGAAAAGGAGGCCGAGCATGTCGAGGGTTTCGCCAAGGAGATGGCGGTCGTCACGCACCACCGCCTGATCCCGAACGGCAAGGGCGGGTTGATGCCCGATCCGGAGGCGAAGCTGGAGGAGCCGCTGGTCGTGCGCCCCACCTCCGAAACGGTGATCGGCACCGCCTTTTCGCGCTGGGTGCAGTCGTGGCGCGACCTGCCGGTGCTCATCAACCAGTGGGCGAACGTCGTGCGCTGGGAAATGCGCACCCGCATGTTCCTGCGCACCGCCGAATTTTTGTGGCAGGAGGGGCATACCGCGCATGCCTCCGCCGAGGAGGCCAAGGGCGAGACGCTGAAGATGCTGGAGGTCTACCGCTCCTTCGCGGAGGATTGCCTGGGCGTCCATGTCATTGCCGGCGAGAAGCCGGAGAATGAACGCTTCCCCGGCGCGGTCGAGACCTGGTCGATCGAGGCGATGATGCAGGACGGCAAGGCGCTGCAGGCGGGTACCAGCCACTTCCTGGGCACCAACTTCGCGCACGCGCAGAACATCCGTTTCCAGAATGCCGAAGGGCAGCTGGAACTGGCGAACACGACGAGCTGGGGCGTGTCGACCCGGATGATCGGTGCGGTCATCATGGTGCACGGCGACGACGACGGATTGCGCGTGCCGCCGATGATCGCGCCGTGGCAGGTCGTGATCGTCCCGATGCTGCGCGACCAGCCCGAGGATGCCGCGATCGTCGATTATGCCCGCGAATTGCAGGCGCAACTGGTGAAGCAGTCCGCACTGGGCGAGCCGATCCGCGCGATGGTCGATGCACGACCTGCCAAGGCAGCGACCAAGCGCTGGGGCTGGGTGAAGAAGGGCGCGCCGATCGTCATCGAGATCGGTGGCCGCGACGTGGCCGGCGGCAACGTCTCGGTCATCCGCCGCGACCGCCTGTACCGCGAGGATGGCAAGCTCGACTCGCAGGTCGTCGCGCGCGACGCCTTTGTCGGTGAGGCCGCGGCGATGCTGGAGGATATCCAGGCGACGCTGCATGCCCAGTCGATCGAGAAGCTGCGCGCGAATATCGTCCCCGTCGACGACTGGGCCGGCGTCGAGACGCATTTCGCCGAGGCGGCGAAGAATCCCGGCTGGGTCGATGTGCGCTGGTCCAAGCCGACCGGTGCCGCGCTCGATAGCGTGGTGGAGCGGCTGAAGGCGCTGAAGCTGACGATCCGCAATGCGCCCGCCGGCCAGACGGGATGCGATGACGGCCCCTGCATCTTCACCAGCGCGCCTGCGGTGGAGCGCATCCTGATCGGCCGCGCTTACTGATCGGCAAACCGGTCCCGGCGAAAGTCGGGCCTGATCGCTCTCACCCTTCGCCGCCTTCGGCGTCTTTCCCTCTCCCGGTGGGAGCATCGGGTGAACAGTGCCCCGCACTGTTCAGGTCATGCCGGGGGCATAACCGACCCGATGCTGGAGGGAGCGGCACAGCCGCGGAAGGGTGAGGGCGACCGCGCTTGATTATCGGAAAACGGCTTGTCCTCCGGGCCTTCACCGATGCGGCTATTCCGCGATCGCGGACATCAGCAACACCGTCATGATCGTGCCGATCATGCCCGACAGGGCCGCCCAGAGCGCGGCCCTTCGCCGCCGCAATGCGCCGCGAAAGCCTTCCAGTCGCTGTGCGTCGAGATAATACAGGCCGGGCTTGGCCTCCACCACGGCGCCGAAACGCACCATGCGCCGCAGCATCCGCGCATCCGCCCCGCCATCCAGCGCGACCGCCCGCGCCGGCAGCGTCGCGCCGGCCCCGACCAGCGCCTGCACGATCCTGCGTCTCGAATGTTTCGCCTTGCTCATCACGCCCCCGATGCCCCGGCCTGCCGATAGCATCGCCGGGGCAAAGAGGCTATTAACGCCGGCGCCCGTTGTGCCGGATGTTGCCGGGGCGTCCACGCCGCTTCAGCACGCGGGGATGGCCGCGCCCGCGCCTGCCGTCGCGTTCCGGTAGCGCGCCGCCCCCGCCGCCTTCGGGCAGTTCGAAGCGCAGCGCACCGGAAACCGGATTGGCCTCCGCCAGTCGCAGCGACAGGCGCTGGCCCAGCGTATATTGGTCGCCGCTATCCTCTCCGGTCAGCGTCCGGGCCGACTCGTCATAGCGGAAATACTCGCCACCCAGGTCGCGAACCGCCAGCAGGCCATCGCCGCCAATGCCCTCCACCGTGGCGAACAGACCGTAATTCTGCACGCCCGTCACCCGCACCTCGACGATGCTGCCGATATGCTCGGACAGATAGGCCGCGACATAGCGGTCGATCGTCTCGCGCTCGGCCTCCATCGCGCGGCGCTCCAGCCGGCTGATCCCCTCGCCGATGCGATCCATCTCGGCCGGATCGGGCTTCACACCGCCGGGGCCAAGCGCATAGGCGGCGACCAGCGCGCGATGGACGACCAGATCGGCATAGCGCCGGATCGGCGAGGTGAAATGCGCATAGCTGCCCAGCGACAGGCCGAAATGCCCGTGATTGGCCGGCGCATAATAGGCCTGGGTCTGGGTACGCAGCACCTGTTCCATCACCTGCGGGCGGAAATCGGCATCGCCGACACGCTCCAGCACCCGGTTGAACGTCGCTGGGCGGATCACCTGTCCAAGGGTGAAGGCGACGTCGAAGGTTTCCAGATAATCCTTCAGCGCCGCCAGCTTCTCGCGCGAGGGCGGTTCGTGGACCCGGTACATGACGGGCGCCTTGCGCGCTTCCAGCGCCTTGGCCGCCGCGACATTGGCGGCGATCATGTAATCCTCGATCAGGCGGTGCGCATCCAGCCGCTCGCGCGGCGCGACCGACAGGATGCGGCCCTTCTCGTCCAGCACCACGCGGCGCTCCGGCAGATCGAGGTCCAGCGGCTCGCGCGCATCGCGCGCCTTGGCGAGTGCTGCCCAGCAATCCCATAGCGGGCGCAGCGCCGTCTCGGTCAATGCATGTGGCACCGTGCCGTCGATCGCCGCCTGCGCGTCCTCATAGGCGATGTTGGCGGCGATGCGGACAACGGCACGGCTGAAGCGCCAGCCCTTCAACGTGCCGTCCCGGCCGACCTGAAGGTGGCAGGCGAGCGCGGCCCGGTCTTCGCCTTCCTTCAGCGAACACACCTCGGCGGACAGGATTTCGGGCAGCATCGGCACGACGCGGTCGGGGAAGTAGACCGAGTTGCCGCGGCGCCGGGCGTCCTGATCCAGCGCGGAGCCGGGGCGTACATAGAAGCTGACATCGGCGATCGCGACCACCGCCTTCCATCCGCCGGGATTGGCGGGGTCGTCGTCGGGGGCGGCCCAGACCGCATCGTCATGGTCGCGCGCATCCGCCGGGTCGATCGCGACGATGGGCAGCGCACGCAGATCCTCGCGGTCGTCGCCCAGCGGCTGTGCGGCGACACGTGTCGCTTCCTCCAGCGTCTCGGGCTTGAACTGGTCGGGGATCTCGTGGCGGTGGATCGCGATCAGCGAGAAGCTGCGCGGGGCGAACGGATCGCCCAGCCGCTCGGTCACGCGCACCGTGACGCGCGGCGGGCGCCCTGCCTTTTCGGCCAGCACCAGGTCGCCGGGACCCGCATCGCCCGCGTCGGCGACGAGGAATTCGCGCCGTTCCTTCTTCTCGACGCCGGTCAGCCACAGCCGCCCGCCTTCCTCGCGCAGCACGCCCAGCACCTGCTCCGACGCACGCGGCAGCGTCTTCATCGGATGCGCGGTCCACCCCCGCTCGTCCTGCTCGGTCCGCGCCAGCACCCGGTCGCCGATCCCAAGACTGCCCCGCTTGCGCTCGCGCACCCTCAGGCGCGGCGGCGCCGCGTCCTCGGCCTCCCAACGCTCCGGAACGGCCCAGATAGTGCCGGCATCGTCAACATCGGCGATGCGCAGCACCGTGACGCGGGGCAGTCCGCCCATGCGGTGGAAGGCGCGGCCGGGGGCACTGTCGATCAGCCCCTCGTCTCCCATGTCCTTGAGCAGCGCCTTCAGCGCGATCTTGTCCTGCGCGACGAGGCCAAAGGCGCGCGCGATCTCCCGCTTGCCGGCGGGCTGGTCCGATGTCTCGATAAAGGCGAGGATCTGTTCGCGGGTGGGCAGGCCCTGTTTCGGCTTCTTCATCGTGACGAGATAGGGGGGCGGGGGGCTTACGTCACCCCATGCCCAGATCGGCCGGGCCGAAAGCGTCGGGCAGCAGCTCGGACAGGCGGTAGCTGCGGACCGCATCGCCCTCTGCCGATCCGCAATGGACGGGCAGGTCGACGCCGCCCAGTTGCGCGGCTTCGTTCAGGACCTGGCGGCAACGGCCACAGGGGCTGACCGGGGTGGTGCCGGTCGCGCGGCCCGTCCCGTCCATCGCCCCCCCGATCACCCCGACGGCGACCACCTCCCGGATACGGCCCGCCGCACTGGCGGTAGCGACGGCCACCGTCTCGGCGCAGAGCGACAGGCCGTAGCTGGCATTCTCGACATTGGCACCGGTGACGATGCTGCCGTCCTTCATCAGCAAGGCGGCACCCACCGCGAAGCGCGAATAGGGTGCATGCGCGTGGACGGCGGCAGCGCGGGCGGCGGCGATCAGCGTTTCGGCTTGGGTCATGGGGCGACGACGTTCCAGTTCACGGGGCCTTCCACGCCGTCGATGCGGCGGAAGTCGGTGGCACGCCACATCCGCCAGGGGCGGGCGGCATAGTCGGGTTCCAGCATGTTGCCCATCGCCCAGATCGGACGCGGCAGCGCACCGGACAGCTGGTAATCCGCGTCCACGGCCTTCGACACGCGCAGCAGCACCGGCTTGGCGAGATGCGTTTCGACCCGCTGGATGAAGTGCTGCAGATCCTCCACCAGTTCGGCGCGTTCGGGCCGTGCGGTGCAATCATCATGATAGCTGATGTCGATCGCGGCGGGCAAAGCGTCCCCGGCGCGGGGCACAAAGGTGTTGAAGGCGTTGGCCTGCGCCAGTGCATCCTGGCATAGCGAGAAGAGGTGCACCGCCCCGCGCCGCATGCCGGCATCGGGCAGTGCGGCCCAGTTCGCCTCGAACGCCGCATCACGGCGATCCGCGCCCGAGGTCGCGACCAGATAGGCGAAGTCCGCGCCGTTCGCACGCAGCGTCTTCCACTCCACCGGCGGCGGGTTTTCGGGCAGATCGATGCCTTGCAGTGGATATCGTTCGGTCGGGGGATGCCAGCCGGTCGCATAGCTCCAGCCGCCGACCCCGAGCCCGCCGAGTGCTGCCAGCGCAGCCCCGAATCGCAGGAGAAGACGCATCAGCCGCGGATATGCAGGACGCAGAGCAGAGTAAACAGGCGACGCGCGGTATCGAAATCCACCTCGATCTTGCCGGCCAGCCGTTCCTTCAGCATTTCCGCCGCATCGTTGTGCAAGCCGCGCCTCGCCATGTCGATCGTCTCGATCTGCTGCGCACTCGCCTGCCGGATCGCCTGGAAATAGCTGTCGCAGATGGCAAAATAGTCGCGGATCGGGCGGCGGAAGCGGCCAAGGGCGAGGACAAGGGTTTCGATATGCGTGCCGTCCTCGCGGTGCATGTGGATGCCCAAGCGGCCTTCCTCGGATTCCAGTTTGATCCGGTAGGGGCCGGCATAGCCGTCCGCCTGTGGCCGCTGCGGCGCGAAGTAGTTGGTCTCGATCAGGTCGAAGATCGCGATCCGCCGCTCCTGCTCGATGTCGGCCGAGCGCCAGCCCAGGCTGTGCTCGTCAAGATCGACGCTGATGATCCGCGGGTCCGCCATCATGGATTGTTGCGATAGACACGATCCAGACCGCCTGCAATCGCGGCCATTCGCCGCAATCTCGCTTGAGTGGCGCGGGCTGCCGGGTCTAACGGGCGGATATGGCCACCCTTGCATTCCCGACCCCTGCCGCCGCTGCCGAACCGCAGCAGCTCCCCCGCAACGTCGAGGCCGAGGCCGCGATGCTCGGCGCGATGATGATCGACAACCGGCTGGCGGACGACCTGGTCGACCGGCTGGAGCCCATCCACTTCTTCGAGCCGGTCCACGGCCGCATCTTTGCGGCGATCAAGACGCTGCGCAGCAACGACATGCTGGCGACCCCCGTCACGCTGCGCCCGATGTTCGACGCCGATGAGGGCATGAAGGAACTGGGCGGCCCGGCCTATCTGGCCAGCCTCACCGGATCGGGCGCCGGCCTGATCGGGGCGCGGCAGTTCGCTACGCAGATCTATGATCTGGCGATGCTGCGTTCGCTGGTGCAGGTGGGCCGCACGCTGGTCGACCGGGCGATGGATACGTCGGAGGAGGTGAACCCGCGCGCGCAGATCGAGCTGGCGGAGAACGAGCTGTACAAGGTGGCGGCCGACGGGGGGGCCGAGGGAGCGACCAAGACGTTCGCGCAGGCGACGACGATCGCAGTGAAGATGGCGGAACGCGCGCTGAATTCCGGCGGGCATGTCTCGGGCATCACCACGGGTCTCGACTCGGTCAACGCCAAGATCGGCGGCATGCATCATTCGGATCTGATGATCCTTGCCGGCCGCCCGGGCATGGGCAAGACCTCGCTGGCGACCAACATCGCGTTCAACGCCGCCCGCCGTTGGATGCGCGACATGCAGGACGGTATTCCGCCGGCCGAGTCGGTGGGCGCCAAGGTCGCCTTCTTCAGCCTGGAAATGTCGGCCGACCAGTTGGCGACGCGTATCCTGGCCGAACAGTCCGGGATCAGTTCCGAATCGCTGCGCATGGGCAAGATCAGCCGCAGCGAGTTCGCGCAGCTGGCGGCCGCCGCGGCGGAGCTGGAGCAGTTGCCGCTGTTCATCGACGATACCGGCGGCCTGTCGATCTCCGCCCTGCACACCCGCGTCCGCCGGTTGCAGCGGCGGCACAACAACCAGATCGGCCTGGTGGTGGTCGACTATCTTCAGTTGCTCAGCGGATCGGGCAAATCGTCCGAGAACAACCGCGTGCAGGAAATCTCCGAAATCTCACGCGGCCTGAAGACGCTGGCCAAGGACATGAACGTGCCGGTGCTGGCCCTGTCGCAGCTCAGCCGCGCGGTGGAGCAGCGCGAGGACAAGCGGCCGATGCTGTCGGACCTGCGCGAATCGGGATCGATCGAGCAGGACGCGGACATGGTGTGGTTCGTGTTTCGCGAGGATTATTACATGATGCAGCGCGAGCCGAAGCGACCGATGGAGGGCGATGACGGCAAGGTGTTCGAGGACCATTCGCGCTGGGCGAGCGAGGTGGAGCGGGTGTACGGTCTGGCCGAGCTGATCGTCGCCAAGCAGCGCCACGGTGCGACCGGCAAGGTGGTGCTGAAGTTCGATCCGACGATCACCCGCTTTACCGACTACGCGGGGTATTGAGGGCGCAGGGAGACAGAGGCAGCCGCCCTTAAAGAGCGGATGCCTCTTCGTCGGTCGGCCCCATGCGGAAGACGACCTTGTCCACGCAACCGACGCGCCCGGCCTGCGACGGCGCCTTTCGTGCCGATCGCAGGACCTGAAGCGCCTGTTGACCGAAATCCTCGCTGGGCTGGCTGGCCAGCACGCGCAGATTGCCGAGTTCGCCCCAGGGCGCGACATCGAAGGCGACGATCGCCCATCCCTCGATCGATCGCTTGCTATAGGCTTCGGGATAGGTCAGCCGTGGCTGTGTCGCGTACGTGTCGTCGCTTGCGTCGCAGTTGCTCGTTGTCGGGCGAAGCGACTTGGTGTCGGGTGAGGGGGGCGCCGCCAGCCGCATCGGCGCGCGCCAATAGGGATACACGCAGCCTGCACGCGCGCCGCCGCTATGACGGGATGCGCGCATCGCTTTGACGCTTGCCGCATCCAGGGCGGCGTTGCCGGTGCTGTAGAGCGTGCGGACGTTTCGCGTCCGGCCGCGTGCGTTCTGGTCATAGGTCACCATCGACCAGTCGCGCGATCCCGGTGTCGCCGGAATCTTCTGAAAATCGGGATAGACCTGCACCAGAGGTGGCGGGAGCGGCCTGTCTGCGCAGTTGCCGTTCATGGTGAAGATGCGGTTCCAGCCAGACCAAGGCAGCGCGCCATCGGGACGGTACAGCGAGTAGGAGACCAGGTCTTCCACCGGCGTATCCGTCATCGCGGTCATTCGGTGCGTATAGGTGATCCGGCATCCTGCGCGGGCGTCGCCCGCCGGAAAGCGGCTGGCGGCGAGTGAGGGCAAGACATCTTCTGAAAACGGGCGAAATTCCGGGGACACCCGCCGGATCGACAGCGGACGGCCTGCCTGGTCGATGTCGAACGAGACGGCGAGGCTGGCGATCTGCGGCATCGATCCGCTCCAGCCAAGACGGGTCAAGGGGCGTCGCATCGTCACGGGGCCGACCACGGCGCCATCGCACTGCACCGTTCCGGGCATCCAGGCGACAAGCGGGCGATCACCGTCTGGCGCAGGTGGCACGTCGAAGGGCGCCGCCGCGCCGACGGGATGCGCCGCCAGTGCGGCGGCGAGCATGATCGATCCTCTCATACCGCCAGTCTGCATCCGTCCTGTGACGGCCACAAGTCAGCGTGGCGAGAGTTCGCTCACCGGCTGGTGGATGCCGCATTCCACCTTGCCCATGCCGCGCCAGCGGCCGGCTCGGGCGTCTTCGCCGGGCTTCACCGGACTGGTGCAGGGCGCGCAACCGATCGACAGATAGCCCTGCGCTTCGAGCGGATGGCGGGGCAGCGCATGGATCGCGAAATAGGCGTCGAGATCGGCCTTCGCCCAGTTGGCGAGCGGGTTGATCTTCAGGCGCCCGCCATCCGCTTCGAAGCGGGGCAGGGCGGTGCGGGTGCCGGCCTGAAAACCCTTGCGGCCCGAAATCCAGGCGTCGAAGGGGGCGAGCGCGCGAGCCAGCGGCTCGACCTTGCGCAGGTCGCAGCAGCCATCGGGGTCATAGCCGTGGCGAATGCCCTCGCGGTCCTTGATGGCGAGCAGATGCGGATCGGGGCGAAAGACGCGCAGCGCGGTCAGCCCCAGATGCTCGACCAGCATGTCGCGATAGGCAAGCGTCTCCCCGAACATCTTTTGCGTGTTGGTGAAGAGTACGGGAATGCCCGGATCGACCGCGGCGACCATGTGGAGCAGCACCGCCGACTCCGCACCGAAGGACGACACCGCCGCGACCCGCCCGGCCAGTTCGCCGGTCAGCAGCTCGGCCAGCATCGCTGGCGCGGGCACGCCGGCAAAGCGCGCCTGCATCCGGGCGGCGTCGGCGGGCGTGAAGGCCGGTGCGGTATCGATCGCGTCGATCGTGCGGGCGGCTTCAGCCATGGCGCAGCTTCCACACGGGCACGCGCGCATCGGCAGCGGCCTGATAGGGCGTGGGATAACGCGACAGGCTGCGTTCCAGCACCGCGGCATCGATCGGCGTCTCGGGCGCGAAGCTGTCGAACCCGCAGCGGCGCATGTGGGGCAGTTGATCGACCAGCACGTCGCCGGCGGCGCGCAATTCGCCCTCATAGCCCGCTTCGCGCAGGATCCGTGCGGCGGAATAGCCGCGACCGTCGCGATAGGTGGGGAAGCTGACCTCTACCAGCGCGATCTGGCCGAGATGGGGGATCAGGACGCGCGCATCGTCGCCCGCTTCCAGCCGGACCGCGGTGGCGTTGGTCTGGCTGGCGAACGCGTCGAGCGTGACGGCGGGCTCGTCATGCGGCTCGTCGTCGCGGAAGCGCAGCAGCGCGTCGGTGTTGCCGGCCAGATCAGCCATAGATCGCTTCCTTGAAGGGCTGCATGCCGACGCGGCGATAGGTGTCGAGGAAACGCTCGCCCTCTTCGCGCACCGCGATGTAGCGGTCGGTGACGCGCTCGATCGCATCGACCACGCCGTCCTCGTCGAAACCGGGACCGGTGATCTTGCCGAGCGACACGTCCTCCGCGCCCGAACCACCGAGCAGCAGCTGGTAATTCTCGGTGCCCTTCTTGTCGACGCCGAGGATGCCGATGTGACCGGCATGATGGTGGCCGCACGCGTTGATGCAGCCCGAGATCTTGAGCTTCAATTCGCCCAGTTCGCGCTCGCGGCCGGAGAAGCGCACGCCGATCTTCTGCGCCAGGGGGATCGAGCGGGCGTTGGCCAGGCTGCAATAATCGAGCCCGGGGCAGGCGATGATGTCGGAAATGAGGTCGAGATTGGCCTCGGCCAGTCCGGCATCGCGAAGCTGCTGCCAGATGGCGTGCAGGTCGGCCTTGCGGACATGCGGCAGCACGATGTTCTGCGCATGGGTGACGCGCAGTTCGTCGAAGCTGTAGCGTTCGGCCAGGTCGGCCATCAGGTCGATCTGGTCGGCGGACGCATCGCCGGGAATGCCGCCGATCGGCTTCAGGCTGATCGTGACGACGGCGTGGCCGGGCTGCTTGTGCGCGGATACGTTCTGGTCGAGCCAGACGGCGAAATCCGGATCGCTGCGATCCACCATATCGGGCGCGTCGGCGGCGAAGGCGGGCGCGGCGAACATCGCCGAGATACGTTCCAGCTCGGCGACCGGCGGGTCGATGCCGAGGTCGCGGATCTGGGCGAACTCTTCCTCGACCTGACGGCGATACTCGTCCGGGCCGATCTCGTGCAGCAGGATCTTGATCCGCGCCTTGTAGATGTTGTCGCGCCGGCCATAGCGATTGTAGACCCGCAGGCAGGCCTCCAGATAGCTCATCAGATGGTCGGCGGTGATGAAGTCGTTTACCTCGTGCGCGATCATCGGGGTGCGGCCCATGCCGCCGCCGACGAAGATCTTCGCGCCCAGCTGGCCGTCCCGCTCCAGCAACTGGATGCCGATATCGTGCAGGCGCATTGCCGCACGATCCTCGTCCGCCGCGATCACCGCGATCTTGAACTTGCGCGGCAGGTAGGTGAATTCCGGATGGAAGGTCGACCATTGGCGGATCAGCTCCGCCCAGGGACGCGGATCGGTCACCTCGTCGGCGGCGGCGCCGGCGAACTGGTCGGACGAGATGTTGCGGATGCAGTTGCCGCTCGTCTGGATGGCATGCATCTGCACCGTCGCCAGCTCGGCCAGGATATCGGGTGCGTCGGCCAGCTTGATCCAGTTGAACTGGATGTTCTGGCGCGTGGTGAAGTGGCCGTAGCCGCGGTCATATTTCCGCGCGATGTGGCCGAGCATGCGCATCTGGCGCGCGTCCAGCGTGCCATAGGGTACCGCGATGCGCAGCATATAGGCGTGGAGTTGCAGATAGAGGCCGTTCATCAGCCGCAGCGGCTTGAACTGATCCTCGGTCATCGCGCCGGACAGGCGACGCTCTACCTGGTCGCGAAATTCCTCGACGCGGGCGTCGACGATGGACTGGTCGTATTCGTCATACTGGTACATCAGATCACCCAGCTTCCCGCCTGCGGATCGGCGGGTTTCAGCGTCAGGTCGGGGCGCACGGTGGGGCCGAGCGCGCGGATACGGTCCTTGATATGCGCGGGGCGGGGGCCGTCGGGGCCTGCCTCTGCATCGATCAGATAGGGGACGTTGACGCGGCGCGCGCCTTCCTCCGCCTGCAGGATCGCCTCGCCACCGGTGCCGACGTCCACCGCATCCTCGACATGGCGCGACCAGCTTTCGCCGGTCCACCACACCACATCGCCCGAGGCGAGATCGTTTCCGGTCAACAGCTTCATGCCGACAGTCCTTCGGCCACCCGCGCCCATCCGGCAAGCCGGTCCTGTGCATCGGAGAGTTCCACGACCTCGCCGACGACGATGATCGCGGGGCTTTGCACATTCTCGCGGCCGACCATGGCGCCCAGATCGGCGAGCAGCGTCTTCAGCGCGCGGTGACCCTCCAGCGTGCCCTTTTCGAGCACCGCGACGGGCATGTCGGGCGCGACGCCATCGGCGATCAGCTTGTCGGCGATCGCGTCCGCGGTCGCCACGCCCATATAGATGACGAGCGTGCGGCCCTGGCCGGCAAGGCCCGACCAGTCCTGATCGGTCAGCCCCTTGCACTGGCCGGCGACAAAGGTCACCGCCGAGCTGTGATCGCGGTGGGTGAGCGGCAGCATCGCCTCCGCGGCGCAGCCGAGCGCGGCCGATACGCCGGGAATGACCTCGACGGTCAGGCCGGCGGCGCGCACCGCCTCCACCTCCTCGCCGCCGCGGCCGAAGATGAACGGGTCGCCGCCCTTCAGCCGGACGACGATCGCGCCGGTCTTCACGTGCGCGACGATCAGCGCGTTGATCGCCTCTTGCGGCAGGGTGTGGCGGGCGCGGCGCTTGGCGACCGAGATGCGGCTGGCCCCGGCCGGTGCGATGTCGAGCACGCGGGGATCGATCAGCCCGTCATGGACGACGACATCCGCGGATTTCAGCGCCTCCACCGCGCGCACGGTGAGCAGGCCGGGATCGCCGGGTCCGGCGCCTACCAGGATCACGCGTCCCCGCGCGGTCGGATCGAGAAGCGTAGCCATGATCGTCCATGTGGCGCGACATGGGCGGCGCGGCAATGCACCGATGCTTTGGCAGGCCTTAGCGCAACTTGTTACGCATCGCGCAGGCCGACGCCAAGGCTCGCGCGGGCCGAGTCGGCTTCGCTGCTGACCACCGGATAGGCGCAATAGTCCGCGGCGTAATAGGCGCTGGGGCGGTGATTGCCCGACCAGCCGACGCCCCCGAACGGCGCGTTGGAGGCCGCGCCGTTGGTGGGTTTGTTCCAGTTGACGATGCCGGCGCGGATGTTGGCCCAGAAGCGGTCGTAGAGGCCGGGGGTCTGGCTGACCAGGGAGGCGGAGAGGCCGTAGCGGGTGGCGTTCGCCTCCGCGATCGCCGCGTCGAAATCGTCGACCCGGCTGACCTGCAGGATGGGGCCGAACAGTTCGATGTCGGGCCGCTCCGCCATGCCGGTCACGTCGATAATCGCGGGCGACAGGAAGGGGCGGGCCGGATCGGGGCGTTCGAGGTGACGGATCGGGCGGCCGCCGCGCATCAGCAGCGCAAGAAAGCTTTCGCCCAACTGGTCGGCGACGTCATTGTCGATGACCGGACCCATGAAGGGGGCAGGCTGGTCATGCGGCGCGCCGACGATCAGGCGCCGGACAAGGCCGCACAGCGTCTCGATTAGCGGGTCGTACAGGCGGCTTTCCACGATCAGGCGGCGCGCGGCGGTGCAGCGCTGGCCGGCGGTGGTGAAGGCGGACTGGATGACCAGCACCGCGGCGCTGTGCAGGTCCGGCGTGTCCCACACCACGATCGGGTTGTTGCCGCCCATTTCCAGCGCGAGGATCTTTTCGGGGCGGTCGGCGAACAGGCGGTTGAGGGCGAGGCCGGTGCGCGCCGAGCCGGTGAAGAGCAGCCCGTCGATCCCGGCATGTTCGGCCAGCGCCTTGCCCTCCGCCGGGCCGCCGATCAGCAGGCGGATGCAGCCTGCGGGCACACCGGCCTCGCGGTAGCAGTCGACCATGAAGGCGCCGACCCCCGGCGTCTTCTCCGACGGCTTGAACACCACCGCATTGCCCGCGATCAGCGCGGGAACGATGTGGCCGTTGGGGAGGTGCGCTGGAAAGTTATAGGGGCCCAGTACCGCCAGCACGCCGTGCGGCTTGTGGCGGACCGCGATGCGCGCGCCCATCGGCTGTTCCATCCGGCGCTGCGACGTGCGATCCGCATAGGCGGACACCGAGATATCGACCTTGGCGACGACCGAGTCCACCTCGGTGCGCGCTTCCCACAGCGGCTTGCCGGTTTCGCGGGCGATCAGGTCGGTAAAGGCGTCCGATTTGGCGCGCACGACATTGGCGAAGCGGCGCATCGTCTCGATCCGGAAGGCGAGCGGGCGGGCGGCCCAGCCGGCCCAGGCCTCCCGCGCGGCGGCAACCTCCACGTCCGCGGTGCCGACCGCGAACCGCGCCAGTTCCGTCCCCGTTGCGGGTTCGAAGGAGATCAACTCTTCGGCCATTCCTGCCCCTCTTGTTGCGCGTATCGGTAGGGGATCGGGGGATGGGGGGCAAGATTGCGTGGCACGGCGCCGGGCGGCTCAGGCGAGCGCCTCCCCCATCACGCGGATCGCCGCGATCTTCGCATGCAGCGCGCTCCAGTCGTCCGCCGCGTCGATCGGCGCCCAGATCGCCTCCACCTCGTCGATCAGCATCGAACAGGGTGCTTCACGGTGCCAATAGGGGTGGGTGCGGGGTTTGCGGGGGGTGTAGCACTGGAGGGCGGCGCGCAGGTCGTTCCATGCGTCGTCGTAGGAGTCGGGGAGCGGGCCGCCGAAAGCGTCGAAGAAGACGCGGTCGATGCCCGCATCGGTGGCGCGCAGGGTACGCTCCAGCGTCTGGACCAGCGTGCGGTCCTCGGTCTCGCCGCGGGGGCGGACGCCGAGGCGCCAGAGCAAGGCGTCGCGGATGGCGACCTGATAGCGCTCGGCAAAGCCCTGCAACGCAGCGATCAGCGGATCGCTTTCGGCAATCAGGCGGAGTGAGGCGGCCAGTTGCATCACGTCCCAGTGGATCGCCTCGGGCTGGCGGGCAAAGGCGTAGAGGCCGGCATGGTCGAAATAGGCGGCGGTGAACTGCGGGTCCCAGGTCGGCGCGAAGCGCCACGGGCCGTAATCGAAACTCTCGCCGGTGACGTTGATATTGTCCGAATTGAGCACGCCGTGAACGAAACCCGCCGCCATGTAGCGCGATGCCAGCGTGGCGGTACGCTCCACCACCAGCGTGAGCAGGCGGACGGGATCGTCGCCATCCTCGCCGTAGAGGTTCGTCAGCACATAACGGACGAGGCGGCGCATCGCCTCCTCGTCGCGTTCATAGGCAAGGCGCTGGAAGGTGCCGATGCGGACATGGCTGTGGCTTTGCCGGACAAGGACGGCGCCGCGGGTGGGCGAAGGCTCGTCGCCACGTTCCAGCGCCTCGCCCGTCTCGATCAGCGACAGGGTGCGCGAGGTGGGCACGTTCAACGCTTCCAGCATTTCGGTCGCGAGGATTTCGCGGACGCCGCCCTTCAGCGTCAGGCGACCGTCGCCGAAGCGGCTATAGGGCGTCTGTCCCGAACCCTTGGTGCCGAGATCGATCAGGCGGCCCCGGTCGTCGCGCATCTGTGCAAAGGTGAAGCCGCGACCATCGCCGATGTCGGGATTGTAGGAACGGAACTGATGACCGTGGTAGCGCAGCGCCAGCGGTTGCGGCAGCGTGCCGGCCAGGGGCGCGAAGCGGCCGAAATGGGCGATCCATTCGGCATCGTCCAGCCCGTCCAGACCGACCTCCGCGGCGGCACGGTCGTTGCGGAAGCGCAGGATCGTTTGAGGAAAGTTCGCAGCCTCCACGGGATCGTAAAAGGCAGGGCCGAGCGTCAGGATTGCGGTTTCGGGGCGATATGCTTGCGGGGAAACGGGCATGCCGCGATATGGTGACGCCTAAGCGCGGGGTGCAAGCATGACGGCGTATGAGAATTTATATTGGTGGTCGAACGATGGCCTGCGCCTGCATGCGCGCGACTATCCGGGCGATCCGGCGCTGCCGCCGCTGATCTGCCTGCCCGGCCTGACCCGCAACGCGCGCGATTTCGAGGGAGTGGCGCAGCGTTTCGCCGGCCGTCGCCGGGTCATCGCGGTCGACATGCGCGGGCGCGGCGAAAGTGCCTATGCCAAGGACCCGATGTCCTATGTGCCGCTGACCTATGTGCAGGATATCGAGGCGTTGTTGGCAGAGGCGGGGATCGGGCGGTTCGTGGCGATCGGGACGTCGCTGGGCGGTATCGTGACGATGCTGATGGCAGGGCCGGAGCGGGGGCGGATCGCCGGCGCGGTGCTGAACGATATCGGGCCGGAGATCGAGGCGGCGGGGCTGGCGCGCATCCGCGGCTATGTCGGTCGCGCATCGAGCTTCCCGACCTGGATGCACGCCGCGCGCTGCGTGGCGGAGAATCACGGCGACAGCTATCCCGGCTGGGACATTTCCGACTGGCTGGGCATGGCCAAGCGGCTGTACCGGTTGACCGGATCGGGGCGGATCGTGCTGGACTATGACCTGAAGATCGCCGAGCCGTTTCGGGTGCCGGGGGCGGAGGCGGGGCCGGACATGTGGCAGGCGCTGGCGGCGCTGGCGGGGGTGCCGGTGCTGGTGGTGCGCGGCGGCCGGTCGGACATATTGTCGGCCGGGGTGGCGGAGCGGATGGCAGCCGCGCTGCCGGATGCGGAACTGGTGACCGTGCCGGAGGTGGGGCATGCGCCGACGCTGACCGAGCCGCCCGCGGTCGCCGCGATCGAACGCCTGCTGGCGCGGGTGGCGGCATGACGAACCCCGTTCGCATCCTGCACCTGCATTCCGCCTTCTCACTGGGCGGCAAGGAGGCGCGCGCGGTACGCCTGATGAACGCGTTCGGCGATGCCGCGCGGCATGTGATCGTGTCGGGCGTGCCCGGCGAGCTGGACGCGCGCGACGCCATCGCCAAGGGGATCCGGTACGAGATCGCGCAGGACGCGCCGCCGCTGACCGGCAAGCCGTCGGTCCGGCGATACGAGGCGATCGCCGCCTATATGCGCCGGTTCGACCTGGTGCTGAGTTACAATTGGGGCGCGATCGACGGGCCGATGGCGGCCCGCGTCTTTGCCAGGGGTATGCCGCCGATCATCCATCACGAGGACGGGTTCAACGCCGACGAGGCCGGCGGGCTGAAGGTGGAGCGCAACCTGTACCGCCGCATGGCGCTGGGCGCGGTGCGCGCGCTGGTGGTGCCGTCGCAGGCGCTGGAGGGAATTGCGCTCCAGACCTGGAAACAGCCGCGCGAGCGGGTGCGGCGCATCCATAACGGCATCGCCACCATGGCCTATGCCCGCGAGCCCGAAGCCGATGCCATTCCGGGGTTCGTGCGCGATCCCAGGGAGGTCGTCGTCGGGGCGCTGGCGGGCTTGCGCGACGTGAAGGACCTGACCGCGCTGGTGCGCGCGATGGGCGGGGTATCGGGCCGGTTCCGGCTGGTGATCGTCGGCGAAGGGCCGGAGCGGGCGCGGATCGCGCAGGCGGCGCTGGCGATGGGGATCGGCGACCGGTTGCTGATGCCCGGGTTCATCGACCGGCCATGGCGCTTCATCCGGCACTTCGACCTGCTGGCGCTGTCGTCGCGCAGCGAGCAGTTCCCGATTTCGGTGGTGGAGGCGATGGCGGCGGGCCTGCCGATCGCGAGCCCGCCGGTGGGCGACGTGCCGTTGATGGTGGCGGAGGAGAACCGGCCGTTCATCACCGAACATGGCGGTGAGGTGCGGCTGCGCGATGCCATTCAGGCTTTGATGCGCGATGCGAACCTGCGCCGCACGGTCGGCGCGGCCAATCAGGCCAAGGCGCGGGCGGAGTTCGACGAAAGCGTGATGATCGCGCGCTATGCCGCCCTGTACGAAGAAGCATTGGGGCGGCCCGGCGTGCTGATGCCGCGGAGATGAGGCGTGGCAAAAAAGGATTATTGCTGCGGTTTTGGAGCAATTTGAACCCTTTCGCCGCGTCGATGCATATCATTTTTAATCAATCCTAATCTTTTCGCTATAGTCCGGCGTGACATGCAGTCCGGCTCGTACCTTCCGTCTCTTGGGACCCGAGTTTCCCTGACCTGCATCGGTTTGCTGCTGTTGTTCTTCGGCATCCTGGGAATGGGACTGTCGACCGAGCTTCAGGTGTTGCGGGCCGATCAGCGGATCGATTCGCTTGCCCAACTGGTTCGCGAGCAGGACGCCGCGGATGCCGAGTTGCGCCGTCTGCGCCTGGCGATCGGCGATGCGACCCGTGCGGTGGAGCGCGGCGAGGCGGTGGACCCGGAGCGTTTGCAGGCACTGCGCGACGATGCCGGGCGTTTTGCGTCGGGCGACGCCCTGTCCGCGGTGGCGGCGATGCCGGAAAGCCCGGCGGCCGTGCGCGACGGCATCGCCCGGACCCGTGCCGGTGCGCGCGCCTTCGGCATGCAGGCGACGGCATTGCTGGATGCCGCCGAACGCGACGGTGCATCGGTCAAGGCGGGGATGCCGGCCTTTCTGGATGCCCTGAAGACGCTGGAGAGCAGTCGCACCGCCACCCGCCAGAGCCTGGTCGAAGCGTTGCAGCAGGCGACTGCGCAGTCGCTGTGGCTGGGGCGGCGCGGCGTGATCAGCACGGCGTTCGCCGCGTTGGTCGCGCTGTTGTTCACCATCGGTCTGGCGGTCTGGCTGCGGCGGCGGGTGATGGTGCCGATCGTGCACTTCGCCGGCAGTCTTCGCCGGCTGAGCGCGGGGCAGCAGATCGACCAGGTGGCCGGCGTCGATCGTCAGGACGAGCTGGGCATGCTGGCGCGTGGCCTCGTCACCATGGGACGCGCCATGGAGGAACGGCGGCGGATCGAGGCGCAGGTGGAGTTCCTGGCGCATCATGACCCGCTGACCGGGCTGGCGAACCGGCTGTTGTTCGAGGAGCGGCTGGCGCGGACGCTGGCGGGCGGCGCGCCGTGCGCGTTGCTGGCGATCGATCTGGACGGGTTCAAGGGCGTGAACGACACGCTGGGCCATGCCGCGGGCGATGCCGTGCTGCGGCGGATGGCGGCGGTGCTGATCGCGGCGTCGAGCTCGGCCGACACGGTGGCGCGCATGGGGGGCGACGAGTTCGCGATCATCCACCCGCTGCCGGGCGGCGCGATCGATGCCGCCGCGCTGGTCGATCGCATCTTCGCGCTGGCGGCCGGCGAAACCGCCGAGCCGAGCGCACGGTTCAGCATCGGCGTCGCGCTGGCGCCGCTCCATGCGACGCAGGGCGACGAACTGTACAGTTGCGCCGATATCGCGCTGTACCGGGCCAAGGCGGACGGGCGGAACCGTGCACGGCTCTACGATGGCGGCATGGACGAGGAACGGCGGCAGCGGCGCTGGATGGCGCATGAACTGCGCGACGCGCTGAACCGCGGCCAGATGCATGTCGTGTTCCAGCCGATCGCCAATTGCGCCACGGGGGCGATCGTCGGATACGAGGCGCTGGCGCGGTGGACGCATCCGGCGCTGGGCGCGGTGTCACCCGCGGTGTTCGTGCCGGTCGCCGAGGAAAACGGCCTGATGGGCGAGATCGGCGACTGGATCCTGGAAGAAGCGCTGGCGGTCGCATCCGGATGGCCGGCGACGCAGGGGATCGCGGTGAACCTGTCGCCCGAACAGCTGCGCGACCCGGCGCTGGCGGCGCGGCTGCTCGGTCTCGCGCGCGCCTACCGGATCGCGGCGCACCGGATCGAGGTGGAAGTGACCGAGGGCGTGGTGATCGACGAGCGCGAGGTGGTGGTCGCCAACCTGCGGGCGTTGCAATCCGCCGGGGTGGGCGTCGTCATGGACGATTTCGGCACCGGCTGCTCGTCGCTCAGCAGCCTGCAACAGTTCGGCTTCAACAAGATCAAGATCGATCGCAGTTTCGTCGCCAATATGCGCGACGACCGG
Source organism: Sphingomonas sp. NY01 (assembly GCF_038809135.1). NCBI lineage: Bacteria > Pseudomonadati > Pseudomonadota > Alphaproteobacteria > Sphingomonadales > Sphingomonadaceae > Sphingomonas > Sphingomonas sp. NY01. Next base: position 877,747 of record NZ_CP101722.1, read on the forward strand.
GCCTCGCGCTCCATCGTGCGCGCCACCATCGGGCTGGGGCGCAGCCTGGACATGCTGGTGGTCGCCGAGGGCGTGGAAACCGAGGAACAGATGCGGATGCTGCGCGCCGAAGGGTGCGCGCAGGTTCAGGGGTATCTGGTCGGCGCACCTGCCAAGCTGACGGGGGCGGTGGCGGTGACGGCGGCCGGCTGAGAGCCGGTGCAGTCATGAACGGGGCCGGCCGCCTGCGCCGGGGCACGGGGCGGCGGCGAGGCCAGCGCGTCGATGAGCTGACGCACCGTATAGGGCTTTGGCAGGAACCGGACGCCCGGCGGGATGGTGCTGAGCGGGGGTGAAACCGCGCCGGAGGTCACCAGCACCGAAATGTCGGGCCAGCGCGCCTGGATCAGCGCCGCGAGATCGAGGCCGTTGAGCGATCCCGGCATCGCGATGTCGGTGAACACTGTGCGGATTCCGGGATGACGTGACAGCGCCTCCAAGGCGGTATCCGCGTCGTCCGCCTGGATGACGTCATACCCTGCATCCTCGAACGCCAGCCGGCAGTGCAGGAGCAGAAGAGGCTGGTCCTCGACGACCAGGATCATGGGACGTGTAGTCATGCGGGAACGAACGGAACCCGGCCGCTGCCGTTCCGGCGTTAACCCTCATTGTGGGTATAGTCCGAACCGGTAACGCGGCCAGCCGAGCAAGGGTCCGGTATCGTACAAACAGCATACCGATCCGATGCTGATCTGGATCAAAACGTTGGATTGGAACGGCAAAATCTGCGGCCGGTTCGCCGTGCGACGAAGCGTGGCCGAACCGGACATAGGTGCTTGCATCGCCGTCACGAAAGTGACACTCTCGCGTCATAAAAGTGAAACATAGGAGGTTGCGATGCGTGCAGTGGCGCGGGTGGCGATGATTGTGGCGGGGATGACGATGGCAGTGCCGGCATTGGCCGGTGAGCGGACGGGCTATGTGCAGATCGCGGCGGGCGACCTTTCGGGCGCCGAGCGGACGTTGCAGGCCGAACGCCGCATCTTTCCCGATCGTCCGGAACTGATGTTGAACCTGGCGGCGATCTATGCCGCGACGAACCGGGCCAGCGAGGCGCGGTCGCTGTACAGCGACGTGCTGCGCCGCGACGTGGTGCAGATGGACATGCCCTCGGGCGCGGTGGTGTCGTCGCATGCCGTGGCGCAGGCCGGGTTGAACCGGCTCGCGCCGACGATGGCCTCGCGCTGACACGCCGCCGGGCGTTCCGGGGGCGGGCGTCCGTCCAGTGACAGGGGTGCCGTTTCTCCGCCTTGTCCGCGGGGAGCGGCGCCCTTCATGCGTCATGATCCCGCGGGATCGGGGGGGGCTTCGCCCTGTAAGGAGTACCTTACAGTTTGGGCAGGGTCACGCCGCGCTGGCCCATATATTTGCCCATGCGGTCGGCATAGCTGACCTCGCAGGGCTCGTTCCCCTTCAGGAAGAGGAACTGGCACGCGCCTTCGTTCGCATATATCTTGGCGGGAAGCGGCGTGGTGTTGGAAAATTCCAGCGTCACATGTCCCTCCCAGCCGGGCTCCAGCGGGGTGACGTTCACGATGATGCCGCAGCGCGCATAGGTCGACTTGCCGAGGCAGATGACCAGCACGTCGCGCGGCACCCGGAAATATTCCACGGTGCGCGCCAGCGCGAAGCTGTTGGGCGGGATGATGCACACGTCCGTCTTGCGATCGACGAAGCTGTTCGATGCGAAGTCCTTGGGATCGACCAGGGCATTGTCGACATTGGTGAAGATCTTGAACTCGTCGGCGACGCGCGCGTCATAGCCGTAGGAGGACAGGCCGTAGCTGATGCAGCCGTCGCGGCGCTGCCCCTCCACAAAGGGTTCGATCATGCGATCGGCGAGCGCCGTTTCGCGAATCCAGCGGTCGGACAGGATGGACATGGCGATTCCCTTTTTTCGGGTGGCTCCATCGCCGGTTCGGGCGGGCGGGGCAAGGGGCGCCCGGGCGATCGCTCAGGCGGCTTCGTGGAACTGGAGGCTGGCGAGGCGGGCGTAAAGGCCGCCCTCGGTGATGAGCTGGGCATGGCGCCCCTCCTCGACGATGCGGCCACCGTCCATCACGATGATGCGCTGGGCCTGACGGATCGTGGCGAGGCGGTGCGCGATGACGAGGGTGGTGCGCCCCTCCATCAGCCGTTCCAGCGCCTGTTGCACCAGGCGTTCGCTTTCCGCGTCGAGCGCGCTGGTCGCCTCGTCCAGCAGCAGGATGGGCGCATCGCGCAGCAGCGCGCGGGCGATGGTGAGGCGCTGGCGCTGGCCACCCGACAGGCGGGCGCCGCCTTCGCCCAGAAAGGTGTCGAGCCCTTCCGGCAGGGCGCGCAGGAAATCCGCGGCGTTGGCGACCTCGGCCGCGGCCCACAATTCCTCGTCGGTGGCGGCCCAGTGGCCGTAGCGTAGATTGTCGCGGGCGGAGGCGCCGAAGATCACCGTCTCCTGCGGGACCATCGCGATGCGGTTGCGGATGGCATTCGGGTCCGCCTCGCGCAGGTCGACGCCGTCGATCAGCACGCGCCCGGCATCGGGATCGTAGAAGCGCTCCGCCAGTTGGAACAGCGTCGACTTGCCGGCGCCCGAGGGGCCGACCACCGCCACGGTTTCCCCGGGATGGATGTCGAGCGAGAAGCCGTTCAGCGCCGCAATCTCGGGGCGGGTGGGGTAATGAAAGCGGACGTCCTCGAAGCGAAGCGCGCCCATTGTGGTGATCGGCAGGACGACGGGGGCGGGGGGCGCGGCGATCTCGGGCTGTTCGGCAAGAAGTTCGGCCAGGCGCTGCGCGGCGCCGGCGGCGCGGAGCAGGTCGCCCCACACCTCGGTCAGCGCCTGGAAGGAGCCGGTGACGATGATCCCGGTGATGACGAACGCGGTCAGCGCACCGCCCGACAGATCCCCGGTGGCGACGTCGGCGACGGCATCCCACAGGATCAGGGTGATGCCGGTGAAGATCAGCCCGATGACCAGCGCGGTCATCACCGCACGCAGCGCAAAGCGACGGCGTGAGGCCGCGAAGCCGCGCGACACCGCACCCTCGAACCGGTCGGCCTCGCGGGCTTCCTGGCCGAACGCCTGCACCACCTTCATCGCGCCCAGCGTTTCCACCGCGATCGCACCGATATCAGCAAGCCGGTCCTGGCTGTCGCGCGAATAATTGCGCACCCGCTTGCCGAGCAGGACGATGGGCAGGATGATGACCGGCAGGCTGAGCAGCAGCGCCGCCGCCAGCTTGGGGGCAAGCGCGAACAGGTAGATCAGGCCGCCCGCACCGATCACCATGTTGCGCAGTGCCACCGACACGGTGGAGCCGACCACCTGTTCGATGATCGCGGTATCGGCGGTCAGCCGGCTGGCGATCTCCGACGGACGGTTTTCCTCGAAATAGCGGGGTGCGAGGCGCAGGAGGTTGCGGTGCACGGCGGCGCGGATGTCGGCAACGGTACGCTCGCCCAGCCACGACACGAAGTAGAAGCGCACCGCGGTCGCCACCGCCAGCACCAGCACGACGAGCAGCAGCCCCTGGAAATAGGGTGCGACATCGCTCTTGTCGGCACCGGCGGCGAAACCGTTGTCGACCACCTTCTGAAAGGTGCGCGGGATGAACAGCGTCGCTGCCGCCGCGGTGAGCAGCGACAGCGCGGCGATCGCGATCTGCAGCGGATAGCGCGAGGCGAAGGTCCAGACCATCGACAGGCTGCCGAGACGGCGGGGCGGAGTAGCGGCGGAACGAGCCATGCGACAAGCGCCTAGCAGTGTGGGGCAGGCCGCTCAACGGGGGGCGGGTCGATCGGCACAGTGCGGGCGTCGCATCGAACGGGCGGGTTCGTGCGTTGAGGGATCAATCCGATGGCGGAACGAAACGCCCCGACATGACGAAGACGCCATATATTGGTCATCATTCGGCGACCACTTCGTGATAAACAGGGCCTAACCCCATTTGGGGAGTGAGGATCGCGAATGCTGTACGACGCCTATGAAATGCACCGTTCGATGATGGCGGGTGCAAGCGCGCTGGCCAATTTCGGGGCCGGCCTGTTGCAGAACCCCGCCAATCCCTTCGCTTATTTCGGCGGCGGTGCGATTATCGGATCGGCGCTGGAGGTGTTCGCCCATGCGTCCGCGACTCGCGGAAAGCCGGCCTTCGGATTGACGCACACGACGATCGACGGTCGCGAGGTGGCGGTGACCGAGGAGATCGTGACCCGCCTGCCGTTCGGGCAGTTGAAGCGGTTCCGGCGCGAGGGCGTGGAGAACAGCCCCAAGCTGCTGATCGTGGCGCCGATGTCGGGGCATTATGCGACGCTGTTGCGCGGCACCGTCGAGCGGATGCTGCCGTCATGCGAGGTTTATATCACCGACTGGCGCGATGCGCGGCTGGTGCCGGTGTCCGCCGGGCGGTTCGATCTGGACGATTATATCGATTATCTGATCGCCTTTCTGGAAGCGATCGGGCCGGGCGCGCACATGCTGGCGGTGTGCCAGCCCTCCGTGCCCAGCTATGCCGCGGCGGCGCTGATGAGCGCGGATGGGCATCCGTGCCGGCCGAAGTCGCTGACGATGATGGGCGGCCCGGTCGATACGCGCGAGGCGCCGACTGCCGTCAATACGCTGGCGACCGAGCGGCCGCACGCCTGGTTCGAACAGAATGCCATCGCCACGGTGCCGATGACCTATCCCGGCGCCGGCCGCCGCGTCTATCCGGGTTTTCTGCAACTCGCCGGGTTCATGTCGATGAATCTGGGCAACCACATGATCAGCCATTGGGAGATGTTCAAGCATCTGGTTCAGGGCGATGGTCAGGGCGCGGAGCAGACCAAGGACTTCTACGACGAATATCGCGCGGTGTGCGACATGACCGCCGAATTCTACCTGCAAACGGTGAAGCTGGTCTTCCAGACGCATGCCCTGCCCAAGGGCGAGATGACGCATCGTGGTCGTCCGGTCGATCCGGCGGCGATCACCGACATCGCGTTGCTGGCGATCGAGGGGGAACGCGACGACATTTCCGGGCTGGGCCAGACCAAGGCGGCGTTGACGCTGGCGACGGCGCTGCCCGACAACAAGAAGAAGTATCTGATGGCCGAGAATGTCGGCCATTACGGCATCTTCAACGGGTCGAAGTGGCGCAACCGCATCGCGCCGGTGGTTGAGGAATGGATCGCCACCAACGGGTGATCAAAAGGGTGCGGGCGGCGGATGGCCGACGCCCGCATCTCCAAGGTCAGGCGACCGAATTGACCTTGGCGTGGCTGGACGATTCCTCCGCGCTGATCGTGCCGCCGAACAGCATCTTCAGGCGACCGGAGACCGATACGTCGGTTTCCCAGAGTTCCGCCGAGTCGATATCGAAGCGCAGCAGCGCAAGATTGGGATCTTCCTTGCCGCCCGGGAACCAGGCTTCGACCTGCTTGTCCCACAGCTTGTCGATCAGAGCGCCATCGTTATGCTGGCCGACCTTGCCCGACAGGCATGCGAAGAAGTCATGCCCCTTGCCGACGAACTGGGCCATGGCCTGACCGCCCTTGGCAATGCGGTTGTCCTTGCCGGCAAAGAAGAACAGCGTGTTGGGATGATCGTCATCCACCTGCGCGGTCATCGGTTCGCTGTGCTGGCCGTCGTTCAGGCCGATCATCACATACGGGCTGTCCTTCAGCTTGCCGATGAACTTGGCGGCAATTTCCTGCGGGCTGTCATGGTCTGCCATCGATCGTCTCCTTTTAGTGTTCGGCGGGAGAACGACGGGGGCGGCCGGATGGTTGCGGGCGACTGACCAGGCGGTCATCATCCGTGGTGGCGGCGATCCTGCCGCTAGACGCAGAAAGGAAAACGGATGTCCGTAGCCGATCTGTGCCTGATCCTGGGTACGCTCTTTGCCTTCGGGACGCTGGTCCTGAAGATCATCGAGGTCGTGCGCAGGTAAGCACACGGGCGGGACTCGGGTAGCAGCCCGGGCCCCAAACGTTGAACCCCGGCCGTAGCAGCGGCCGGGGTTCGCAGAAAGGCGGATGTCCTCGCCTTCGTCCGATATAAACGACGGCGTTTATCGATTCAATTACAACACCTCGAACAATCCGGCCGCCCCCATGCCGCCGCCGACGCACATGGTGATGACGACATGCTTCACGCCGCGGCGCTTGCCCTCGATCAGCGCGTGGCCGGTCATGCGGGCGCCCGACATGCCATAAGGATGGCCGATCGCGATCGCGCCGCCGTTCACGTTCAGGCGATCATCGGGGATGCCGAGCCGGTCGCGGCAATACAGCACCTGGACCGCGAACGCCTCGTTCAACTCCCACAGACCGATATCGTCCATCTTCAGGCCGAACCGGTCGAGCAGCTTGGGAACGGCGAAGACCGGACCGATGCCCATCTCGTCCGGCTCGGTGCCGGCGACCGCCATGCCGACATAGCGGCCGAGTGGGGTAAGGCCGCGACGCTCCGCCTCCTTTTCCTCCATCAGCACGCTTGCCGAGGCGCCGTCCGACAGTTGCGAGGCGTTGCCGGCGGTGACCGTGCCGTCGGGCAGCACCACCTTGAGCGCGGCAAGACCCTCCGCCGTCGTATCCGGGCGATTGCCCTCATCTTTGGCGAGGGGCACCTCGCGGTGGCTGATCGCCTTGGTCTCCTTGTCGATGATCGCCATCGTCGCGGTGACGGGGACGATCTCGGCATCGAAGCGGCCGGCCGCCTGTGCCTCGGCGGTGCGCTGTTGCGAGCGCAGGCCATATTCGTCCATCTGCGCGCGCGTGATGCCATAACGTTTGGCGACCACCTCGGCGGTTTGCAGCATCGGCATGTAGATGTCGTGATGCATCGCCTTCAGTTCCGGATCGGGCGCGACGTTCATCTTGGGCGTCTGCACCAGGCTGACGCTTTCCACGCCGCCGCCGATCACCACGTCCATCCGGTCATGGACGATCTGCTTGGCGGCGGTGGCGATCGCCATCAGGCCGCTGGCGCATTGCCGGTCGACCGACATGCCCGCGACGCTGGTCGGCAAACCGGCGCGGAGCAGCGACTGGCGCGCGATGTTGGTCGCTTGATGACCTTGCTGGAGCGCGGCACCCAGGATCACGTCGTCGACCTCGGCGCCGTCGACGCGGGCGCGATCGAGCGCGGCCTTGATCGCATGGGCGGCCAGGGTCGGCGAGGGCAGGTCGTTGAACGCGCCGCGATAGGCACGGCCGATCGGGGTGCGGGCGGTGGAAACGAGGACGGCAGAGCGCATCGGGGAACAATCCTTTGCCAATTGGTCAGAGATAGATCAGCGTGATCCACTGCGCGACGAGTGCGGGCGTATCGGCACCCTCGATTTCGACGGTGAAATCGGTGACCTGCTGATATTGTCCCGGTCGCTTTTCATCGAAGGCGGCGAGCTGGAAGCGGCCGCGTATCCGCGCGCCGGAGCGCACCGGCGTGACGAAGCGGACGGAGTTGCCGCCATAGTTCACCGCCATGCGCATGCCCTGTACGACGGGGGCATCCGCGACCTTTTCGGCAAGCTGCGGCATCAGCGACAGGGTCAGGAAACCATGCGCGATGGTACCGCCGAACGGCGTCTGCGCGGCGCGGGCCGGGTCGACATGGATGAATTGCCGATCGCCGGTCGCCTCGGCGAAACCATCGATCATCGCTTGCGTGACGGTGATCCAGTCGGACACGGTTTCCGTACCGATGCGATCCCGCATGGCTGCAACGGTAATCGTCGTCACAGGCGAGTACCCCTCCATCGAATTTGGCGCTAAGCGCGCTGTATCGCTTTTCTAGGGGCTGGCCGGGTCGTTCGGCAAGCCTTGCCTGACCGGATATTTGAACATGACGACTGCCATCGCGTCCAACGCCCGCAAAGACATGGCCAAGCTGTACCGCGCTGCCGAACCCGATGTTCTAAAACCGCTGCTGGACCGCGCAGCAACCAGTCCGGAATCACGGGAGCGGATCATGGGGCATGCCTCGGGCCTGCTCGCCGACCTGCGCGCGGCGCAGAGCCGTGGCTGGGTGAACCAGTTCCTGCAGGAATATCGGCTGAACTCGTCCGAGGGCGTCGCGCTGCTCAGCCTGGCCGAGGCATTCCTGCGCGTGCCGGACCCGGAAACGGCGGACCTGCTGATCGCGGACAAGCTGGGCGATGCGGACTGGCGCGCGCATACCGGCAAGTCGGCGTCGCGCCTCGTCAACTCCGCCACCTGGGGGCTGGTCGTCGGCCGTGCGCTGGTCGGCGAGGGCGAGACGGGACCGCTCAAGCGCCTGATCGCGCGGGCGGGGGAGCCGTTCGTGCGCCAGGGCGTGGGCGCTGCGATGCGGATGATGGGCGAGATCTTCGTGATGGGCCGCACCATCGACGAGGCGACGCGCCGGATGAAGAAGCCGGAGAACAAGGGTTTTACCGCCAGCTTCGACATGCTGGGCGAGGCGGCGCGGACGCACGAGGACGCCCAGCGCTACTTCCAGGCTTATGTGCAGGCGATCGACGCGGTGGGCCGCGATGCGGCGGCGGGACATTCGGTGTCGGTGAAGCTGTCGGCATTGCATCCGCGGTATGAGGTCGCGCGGCGGGCGGAGTGCGTGCCGGCGCTGACGGAGATGCTGGAGGCGCTGGCGGTGCAGGCGGCGGGGCATGGAATCGCGCTGACGGTGGATGCCGAGGAGTCCGAGCGGCTGGAGATGAGTCTCGACATCATCGGCGCGGTCGCAGGGCTGCCCAGCCTGAACGGCTGGGAAGGCTTCGGCATGGCGGTGCAGGCTTATGGCAAGCGGGCGCGGCCGGTGGTCGAATGGGCGAACAGCCTCGGCCGGATCATGAACGTGCGGCTGGTCAAGGGCGCGTACTGGGATTCGGAGATCAAGCGCACGCAGGTCGAGGGGCTGGCGGACTATCCGCTGTTCACGCGCAAGGCGGCAACCGACGTGTCCTATCTGGCGGTCGCCAAGGACATGCTGGCGGCCGAGAATATCCGCCCCGCCTTTGCCAGCCACAATGCGCTGACCGTCGCCACCATCCTGGAATGGGCGGGCAACCACCGCGATTTCGAGTTTCAGCGGCTGCATGGGATGGGCGATGGGCTGTACGAGCGGCTGGTGCGGGAGCAGGGGTATCATTGCCGCATCTATGCGCCGGTGGGCGGGCACCGCGACCTGCTGGCGTATCTGGTCCGGCGGCTGCTGGAGAACGGGGCGAACTCCAGTTTCGTGCACCAGCTCGCCGATGCGCGGCTGACCGAGGCGGAGATACTGGCGGACCCGGTGGCGAAGATCGCGGCGGTCGGCGGAGCGCGGCACCCGTCGATCCCGCTGCCTATCGATCTGTTCCGGCCGGGGCATCGCAATTCGGGCGGCATCGACCTGAGCGACATTCCGACGCTGGAGCGGACTCGATCCGCCGTCAATGTGCCGGTGGCGCGCGAGACCGGCGACGCGCAGACTGCCGACGTCAAGGCCGCCGTATCGCGTGCTCAGGCGGCGTTCGGAGAGTGGTCGAAGCGGCCGGTGGCGGAGCGGGCGGCGATCCTGGAGCGGCTGGCCGATCTGCTGGAGGAGGAACGCGACCGGCTGATGGCGATCCTGGTGCAGGAGGCGTTCAAGACGATTCCGGACGCGATCGGGGAAGTGCGCGAGGCCGCCGATTTCTGCCGCTATTACGCCGGCGAAGCCCGGGCGCGGCTGCAGCCAGTGGAGCTGCCCGGACCGACGGGCGAGCGCAACACGCTGCACATGGACGGGCGTGGCGTATGGGCGACGGTCGCCCCGTGGAACTTCCCGCTGGCGATCTTCCTGGGGCAGACCGTTGCGGCCCTGGTGACGGGCAATACCGTCGTCGCCAAGCCCGCGCCGCAGACGCCGGAGATCGCGCGGGCCGCGGTCGCGCTTGCCCACCGGGCTGGCGTACCGGCCGACGCACTGGTGCTGGTGACGGGCGGACCGGAGGTCGGACAGGCGCTGACCGAGGATGCGCGGGTGATGGGCGTCGCCTTTACCGGATCGACCGCGACCGCCAAGCGGATCGCCCGCACGCTGGTGGCCGATGACGACCGCCCGATCGTGCCGCTGATCGCGGAAACCGGCGGGATCAACGCGATGATCGTCGATTCGACCGCTCTGCCCGAGCAGGTGGTCGCCGATGTCGTCACCTCGTCCTTCCGGTCGGCGGGGCAGCGGTGTTCGGCGCTGCGCCTGTTGCTGGTGCAGGAGGAAGTGGCGGACGGCGTGATCGCGATGCTGACGGGTGCGATGGAGACGCTGAAGCTGGGGCCGACGGGCGACCCGGCGACCGATGTCGGGCCGGTGATCGACCGCGCGGCCTATGACAAGCTGATGGCGTATCGGCAGCAGGCGGGCGCGCGTGTCATCAAGACGCTGGACGCGCCGGCGGACGGCCTGTTCGTGCCGCCGACGCTGGTCCGACTGGACCGGATCGAGGATCTGGAACGCGAATGGTTCGGCCCGATCCTGCACGTCGCGACCTGGGCGGCGGGGACGCTGAGCGAGACGATCGCGCGGGTCAATGCCAAGGGCTATGGCCTGACCATGGGCCTGCACAGCCGTATCGCGCGCGCCGTGGAAGTCGCCGAGGCAGAGGCGGAAGTGGGCAATCTGTACGTCAACCGGTCGATGATCGGCGCGGTGGTCGGGTCGCAGCCCTTTGGCGGCGAGGGGCTGTCCGGCACGGGGCCCAAGGCGGGCGGGCCGCATTACCTGTATCGCTTCTGCGCGGAGCGGGCGGTGTCGGTGGACACCACCTCGGCCGGCGGCAACGCGACGCTGTTGTCGCTGGACGAAGGAGGGATCTGAGCCCGCCGGCTATCAGGTCGGGAGCGATGATCCGATCCCGTTCGTCTGGAGTAGCCGGCGAGCTTGTCGAGACGGCGTATCGGAGGCCACCTCTCGATACGGGCTCTCGACAAGCTCGATCCCTACTCGAGGCGAACGGAGTGGGGGGCAGTTCGATCCCTCTTGGAGAAGAACGGATCGGGGAAGGTTGATCCAGCCTTCCCGGCCCTTACGCCCCCTTGGTAAGCGAAGGGGCGTAGGGCATGACCAGCGTGCCGTCGGGTGCGGCGGTGTAGGTGGTCTGGGTCGGATAGGCGATGCCGATCTTCTCGGCGGCGAAGCGGCGGATGATCGCCACCATGATCCGGTCGCGCTTGGCGTGGGCGGTCGGCCAGTCATTGCCGGCGATGTCGAACTGGAGCGCATAGTCGAGGCTGCTGGCACCGAACGTCTCGAACCCGGCGCGGGCGACGGTCACCTCTTCGGCCTCGGCGATCTCGCGCAGCAGGGCGGGCACGCGCTCCAGCGTCTCGGGCGCGGTTTCGTAGGTGACGCCGATGGTAAAGCCGATGCGGATATGGTTGCGCACCGTGGTGTTCTGGATCTCCTTGTCGAGAAGCTGGCGGTTCGAGATGACGCGCAACTCGCCGGTAAAGGCGCGGATGCGGGTCGATTTCAGCCCGATCGATTCGATCACGCCGCTGGTCGTGCCGTAGCTGATCGTGTCGCCGCGGCGGAACGGCCGGTCGAAGATGATGGCGAGCGCGGCGAACAGGTCGGCGAAGATGCCCTGTGCGGCCAGACCGATCGCGATGCCGCCGACGCCGAGACCGGCGACCAGACCGGTGACGTTGACCCCGAGATTGTCGAGCACGACGACAAGCGCGATCGCGAACAGCGCAAAGGTGACGAGCAGGCGGATCAGCCCCATCGCGGAGAGCAGCGCCTCGCCCGAATAATGCTCGGACTGGGTGCGGTGTTCGATCGCGCCCAGGATCAGCTCGCGCGCCCAGATCGCGGCCTGGAACACGGCGGCGACGGTGAACAGGAATCCGACGGTGCTGGCGACCTCGCGCGGCGCACCGGCATAGCCGACGACCAGTTGCGCCGCGAGCATGATGATGAAGAAGTTGTTGGTCCGCACCACGGCGCGGCCGATGATGATGCCCCAGCCCGCAGCGAGACCGGGGCGCGCGCACAGGCGATTGCCCAGGCGGCGGGCGGCGTGGAGCGCGATGACGATGACCGCGCCGATGCCAAAGGCGATCAGCACCTGCAGCCAGTGCGTCTGCACCCAAAGCGTGCTGGCGTCGATCAGGCGATCGATCTGGCGGGGGACGTTGGTGGTATCGAAGATGGGCTCTTTGGCAGCGGCGGAATTATTCGACATCAATCTTCCCGGTCAGGCGGCCGCTAAGGCCGGCGTGCCCTGTTCGAGGAAGGCGATCAGGCCGCATTCCTCTCGGCTGAGGTGGCGCTTTGCGCGCGGGAGGCGCAGCGCCTGGCGAAAGCTGGACTGACCCTTCTTGACCAGGGCGATCAGCGAAGGGTGGACATAGCTTTTGCGTGCGATGGCGGGGGTGTTGCCGAGCCGTGCGACGACGGGTTCGAGCAGCGCCTTCAAACTGAGGTCGCTTTCGGCACGGGCCAGCGCCTCGAACGCGGTGACGCTGGCGGCCCAGGTGCGGAAATGCTTGGCGGTGAAATCGCCGCCCGTCGCCTGCTTGATATAGGCGTTCACGTCGGAGGAGGTGACGGGATGGGCCTCGCCCGCATCGTCGAGCCAGGCGAACAGATGCTGTTCGTCGAGATCCTGGCAGCTTTTGACGAAACGCGCGAGCGAGCGATCGGTGATGCGGCAGTCGCGCACCTTGCCCGACTTGCCCTGATAGCGCAGCTTGAGCGTCTGGCCCTTTACCTGACCATGGCGCTTGCGCAGCGTGGTCGCGCCGAAACTCTTGTTGGCGGCGGCATAGGCCTCGTTCCCGACGCGGATATGCGCGATGTCGAGCAGCCGGACGACGGCGGCCACGGCGCGTTCCTTGCAAAGTCCGCGCAAGGCCAGATCCGCCTCCACCCGTTTGCGCAGGCGCGGCAGCGCGTGGCCGAATTCGGCGCAGCGTTCGTATTTTGCCGCTTCCTGCGCTTCGCGGAAGTCGGTGTGATAGCGATATTGCTTGCGGCCCTTCTCGTCCCAGCCGACCGCCTGGACGTGGCCGTTCGCCCGGGGGCAATACCAGGCATTCACATAGGCCGGGGGCAGGCCAATCCGGTTCAGCCGGTCGATCTCGTCCCGGTCGGTGATGCGCTCGCCCTTCGCGTTCCAATAGCCCCAGCCGCCACGCACCTTCTTGCGCGTGATGCCGGGCTTGGTGTCATCGCAATAGACGAGTCTGGTGGGCATCGTTGCTCCCTCGGATGGTCTTGGGAAATGCGCCGGCGGTCGCTTCGTTCCGGAACGGGGGCAGGGGGCGGCGGGTTGAGGCGGCGTTCCCCTTCACCGATACCCCTTCCTCCCATGGAGAATTGTCATGGCCGATCTATCCCAAGCCCGCGTCCTGATGCTGGCGGCAGACGGGTTCGAGACCGTCGAGCTGTTCGAACCGCGCAAGGCGCTGGAGGCGGCGGGCGCCAAGGTGAGCCTCGCCTCGCTGAAGCGCGGCCCGATCCAGGGCATGGAGCAGGATCTGAACAAGGCGGAGACCGCGACGCCGGACCTGACCGTCGACGAGGTCGACACCGACGATTATGACGCGCTGGTGCTGCCGGGCGGCACCTGCAACCCGGACAAGCTGCGCCTGAACGAGCGTGCGGTGGAGATCGTCACCGAGTTCATGGAGGACGACAAGATCGTCGCCGCGATCTGCCACGGCCCCTGGCTGCTGGCGGAGGCGGACGTGGTGGATGGCCGTCGGCTGACCAGCTTCCCCTCGATCCGCACCGATCTGGAAAATGCCGGCGCCGATGTGGTGGACGAGGAAGTCGTGGTCGACGGCAACCTGATCACCAGCCGCAAGCCGGATGACATTCCTGCGTTCAACCAGGCGATCATTGATGCGCTGGTCGAGGAACTGGCCGACGAGCCGGCCTGACCCGGAACGGGACGCGGATGAGCGGGGCCGCCGTCGCGTCGGCGGCCCCGCTATGGCATCGCGGGCACATTCCCCCGGTCGGAGAGTCCGCGATGCGATTCATGCTTCCCCTTGCCCTGATCCTGATCGCCGGCCCGGCGGTGGCACAGGGGAGTGGCGCGCCGTTTACCGTCGGCAATCGCGGCTTTGCGACGTTGCAGGAGGCGGTGGGCGCGATCGGCGACGGCGAGGGGACCATCCGCATCGCGCCGGGCACCTACCGCGAATGCGCGGTGCAGGATGCGGGCCGCATAGCCTATGTCGCGGCGGTGCCGGGCCGGGTGGTGTTCACGCGCGTCACCTGCGAGGACAAGGCGGCGCTGGTGTTGCGCGGGCGCGGTGCGCGTGTCGAGGGTATCGTGTTCTCCCATCTGGAGGTGGCGGACGGCAATGGCGCGGGCATCCGTCTGGAAAAAGGCCCGCTGACGGTCGAGAACGCGATGTTCCTGGACAGCCAGTCGGGCATCCTGTCCGCCGACGATCCCGCCGGCACGGTCACCATCGATCATTCGACCTTTGCCGGGCTGGGCAAGGACCCGACCGGTAACGGCGCGCATGGCATCTATATCGGTGGTTATGGCGCGCTGACCGTCACTGCCAGCCGGTTCGAGCGGGGCACGGGCGGTCATTATCTGAAAAGCCGCGCCAAGCGGATCACGGTGGCCGACAGCAGCTTCGATGATACGCGCGGGCAGGCGACCAACTACATGATCGACCTGTCCAACGGCGCACAGGGCCGGATTGCGGGCAACACCTTCGTGGTGGGGCGCAACAAGGACAATCATTCCACGCTGATCACCGTCGCGCCCGAGGGGGCGAAGAACGATTCGACCGGGCTGGTGGTCGAGAACAACATCGCCACGCTGGCGCCGGGGGTGACGTACAAGCCGGTGCTGGTCGGCAACTGGTCGGGCGAGGCGCTGGTGCTGCGCGGCAACCGGCTGGGTGCGGGGATCAGCCTGACCGCAAGGCGCTGGTGACGCCGAGATAAGGGCTGGGGGATAAAGGCTGGAGGCCGGCGGCTTCGTCCTGTCATCGATTGCACGGGAGACATGACGCATGACGAAGACTTTGAGCCTGATCGCACTGGCCGCAGTACTGGCCGGCTGCACGACGATGACGGATAGCGCGGCGGGCGGGGCCGCGGCTGCAACGGGTGAGACGATCCGCTACAGCGTGTCGCCCTGCTACGGGACGTGCCCGGTCTATGCGGTGACGGTGTTGCCGAACGGGCAGGTGACGTTCGACGGGCAGGAGCATGTCGCCGCCAGGGGGCCGCAGGAACGACAGGCGGGCGTCGCCGCCTATCGCCGCCTTGCCGCCGCTTTGGCCCCCTATCGCCCGATGACCGGGGTCACCGCGCAGACGCAGTGCGAGCAGCAGGTGAGCGACCAGCAGGGCTATCGCATCGCCTGGGTCGGGGACGATGGGCGTGAGACGGTGCTGACGCACGATCGCGGCTGCATATCGCCCGCGAACCGGGCGTTGAACAAGGTCATGGACGGCGTGCCGGCGATGCTCGGCCTTGGCGGGTGGATCGGCCGCTGATCCGGCTCACTCGGCCAGTCGGCTGCCCAGCCACTGGCCGAGATATTCCAGGCACGCCAGCCGGCGCCACAGCCCGCTGTCGGCGACGCGGTCCATTTCGAACCAGCGGCGCATGACGGGGAAATCGGGATCGATCACCCGGTGCATATATTCGGGGGCGAGCAGGCCGCCATGCTCGTCACCCTGCGCGGCGAGGCGGCGGCGCAGCGCATAGCTTTGCCGGCGCAGCCAGGGCGGGCGGATGCGCGACTGCCATTCGGAAAAACGGTGCCGGGTCGAGGGCGGGCCGGAAAAGTCATGGCCATAGGCCGAGGGATGCGCGGCAAGGCCGGGGTCGATCGCGGCGATCAGTTGCGCCTCGAACCGGCCGGCGCGCTTCAGGCCCAGGGGCAGCGTCATCGCATCGGCGACGACGCCGTGATCCAGAAACGGCATCAGATAGGCGCCGAACCGCGCCTCGGTGCTGATCTCGCGGCCGAACAGGGCGCGGCAGCGGACGGCGGGGTAGATGTGTTCGATGCGGTCGCGGGGGATGCGGGCGTGGCGGGGCATGCCGATCGCGGAGGCGATCTTGGCGGCGATGCGGTCGAGAAAGGCGTGCGGGTCGAAGCGCGCGGTCGCGTCGGTGGCGAGGAAGCGGGCGAAGAAGGTGGCGGCCACCGCATCCGCGGTCATCGCGCGGTCGGGCAGATAGAAGAAATCGCGAAAGATTTCTCCGCAGCCGCCCGAGGCGGCCAGCGCGCCGTTCGCATGGCGGGCATGGGCCGCGGCGGTGTTGCCGCCGCCGTCGAAGATGTTGCCGTAATTGGGCAGGCCGTCCCAGACATGGAACTCGCGCGCGACATGGTCGGCAAAGGCGTCGGGCGCGATATGGGTGTCGGCCTTGTTGATCCAGGCGACGGGCACGCCCTCTGCACGCCCGATCGCCTGCGCGACGGCGACGTCCTCGCTGCCCGGCGGGCCATAGACGTAGAGGTCGGGCCGGGCGCCGGCCTCGCGCAGGGCGGCAAGGAGCAGGCGCGAATCGAGGCCGCCGGACAGCGGGCTGTTGATGCGGTCGAACGCCGCGACATGCGGCGCGACGACCGCATGGAGCCGCGCCCTGGCCGAGGCGATCCGGTCGGGCAGCGCGCGGGCGGGATCGATGCCGGGCAGCGTGCGCGTGACCGGGTGGTAGCGGATGCCGTCGGGCAGCAGCTCGACGATGCGGTCGGGCCCCAGCGTGCGCAGCCCCTCGAACACGGTATCGTCGCCGATGGGCGTGACGTTGAAGGCGTATTCGTAAAGCCCCTGGGGCGAGAACCGTACGCGTTGCTGCACGTCCAGCGCGGCGAGAAGCGAGGTCGAGAAGACCTGGCCGCCCTCGTCATGGAAAAGCTGAAAGGCGCCGAACCAGTCGGTGAACAGGAAGCTGCGCCCGCGCTTGCGGATCAGTACCGCGAACTGCCCGGCAAGACGCGACCAGTCGAGCCGCGATGGCTCGAACGCGGTGAGCAGGGCGCGCAGGGCGTCCTGCCCGAGTTGTCCGTCGAAGGCGAGGGTGCCTGCGACCGCGACCATGTCGGGGCCGTCGACCAGCAGGGTGTCGGGGCCGCCGAGGATGTAGGGGACGTGGAGGCCGTGCCAGCCGGGAAAGGTGAAGTGGTGGGGATGCGTGAAGCCGAGCGCGGTGAACTGCGCGGTGGCGGCGGCGTGCGGGTCGGCGACGAGGCCGTGGGCGCCCTGGGCGTGGAGAAACAGTCCGGCCATGGGGATCAGGCAGCGGCCGGAGCGGCGTGGCGCGCGAAGTTGCGTTTGGTGGCGGCGCTGCGTCTGGCATTCAGATAGGTGTCCAGGCCGATCTGGGCGCCGATCAACTGGTAGATGAAGGGGTTGAAGGCGATGCCGACAAAGGCGGCGCCGAGCAGATAGACGAGGTGCGCGTGCTGGAGCGCGCCGGCGAGCGCGCCGCCCCAGCGCAGGGGATCGTCCTCCGAGCGGTGGCGGCGGCGTAGGATTTCCATGCGGATCAGTCCCCCGATATTGATCGACAGCCACAGGATGACGCCGGGCCAGCCCTGTTCGCCCAGCACCTCGAAATAGCTGCTGTGATAGGCGCGGGCCTTGTCCTGCGCGCGGCGGCGGTCGGTTTGCGTGTTGGCCGCGGTGCCTGAAGTCTCGACCAGTTCGTAGCTCACCCGGTTCTGCAGATAGGCATTGAAGCCGCCGCCCAGGGGATGCGACTTGGCGTAATCCCAGGTCCATGCCCAGACGGCGAGCCGGGTAGAGGCGGATTCGTCGCCCTGATAGGTTTTGATCGTGCCCATCCGCTCCGTATAGGAAGAGGGCAGCAGCGGGGTGGCGATCAGCCCCGCGACACCGAGCGCGGCCAGATAGAGCAGGCGCCGCTTCACGTCGCGCAGCATCAGGACCGCGAGCAGGCCGATGCACAGCAGGCCGGTGCGCGCCGAGGTGCCGACCGGGATCAACAGGCAGGCAAAAACCAGCGCCCAGGCGAAGCCGCGCACCCGCCAATCGGGCCGGAAGATGGTACCGTATTTCGCCAGCCACAGGATGATCGGGATCATCGTGACCGCCACCGCCGAGATGATGCTGCCCTCGTACAGCCCGGTATTGTTGGTCACCATCAGGTTCAGCTCGCCATAGCCGCCGCCCGACGCCAGCGTCTTGATCCCGCCGACGATGATGATCGACCCGGCCGACAGCGTCATGAACAGCAACAGCGCCTCGATCCTGAGCCGGGTGCGCAGCGTGAACGGCAGAAATGCGCCGAATGCCAGCGCCTTCCACACCCAGTCCCATTTGTCGGCCGCCTCGATGGGGAAATCGGCGAAGCGCGTGGTGATGCCGCAATAGACGAGCAGCAGCCCGATCAGGATCTGGCGGGGCGCGATGCGCAGGCCCCGCTTGTCGTCGGTCAGGGCCCAGCCGCCGACCGCGGCGAGCACCGCGATGAGCGAGATCGGCACCGCGTTGAGCAGATAATAGGTCAGCCGCTGCGGCGAAACGATGTCGATATAGATATAGACGAGGACGAGCAGGAACGGCCGTTTCAGCCCGAAGCCGAACAGCGCCGCCAGAAATGCGATAAAGACGAGATCACGCACGCGGGTGTCGTCGCTTGAACCGGGCAGGCGGACCGCCCGCATCATCCTCGCGGTCGAGATCGGGGCGCTTGAGGAGCAGCCACGCCGCCAGCAGCATCAGGCCGTGGGTGAGGCCGAGCGCGAAATTGTCGATCATCGCCCACCCCCCGTCATGCCTGTTGCTCCGCCCTCATGACCCGCCCCATACGGTCCTTGTTGCGACATCCCGTAGGCCGGGCGGGATTGACGCGGCGTTAAGGCAGGGACGTTCACAAGACCATCATGCGTATCCTGCACATATTGGACCATGGCCTGCCGCTGCAAAGCGGATACACCTTCCGCACCCGCGCGATCCTGAAGGCCCAGGAAGCGCGCGGGTGGCAGGTCGCGGCGGTGACCGGCCCTCGCCAGGGCACGAGTGCGCAGGCGGTGGAAGCGGTGGACGGCCTGACCTTTCACCGCACAGCAGGGCCGGTGCCGGCGGGATGGCGCGGCGAGATCGGCGGCGTGGCGCGCTATGCCGGCCGGATCGAGGCGGCGGTGGATGCGTTTCGGCCCGACATCCTGCACGCCCATTCGCCAGTGCTGGATGCCCTGGCCGCGCTGGTCGTCGCACGGCGGCGCAAATTGCCGCTGGTGTACGAGATTCGCGCCTTCTGGGAGGATGCGGCGGTCGGCAACGGCACGGGGCGCGAAGGATCGGCGCGGTACCGCGCCACGCGCGCGCTGGAAACATGGGCCTGTCGCCGGGCCGATGCGGTGGCGGTGATCTGCGAAGGGCTGAAGACCGACCTGATCGCACGGGGGATCGACCCGGCCAAGCTGACCGTCTCGCCCAACGGCGTCGACCTCGGCCTGTTTGGCACGCCGTTGCCGCGGGACGCGGCGCTGGCGGCGGAACTGGGACTGGAGGGCGGTGAGGTGATCGGCTTCATCGGCAGCTTTTATGATTATGAAGGGCTGGACGACCTGATCGCGGCGATGCCGCGGCTGGTGGCTGCACGGCCGCTGGCCCGGTTGCTGATGGTCGGCGGCGGGCCGATGGAGGCGGCGCTTCGCGCGCAGGCGGCGGCGTCGCCGGTGGCCGCGGCGATCCGCTTCGTCGGCCGTGTGCCGCATGACCAGGTGGAGCGATATTACAGCCTGGTCGACATATTGGCCTATCCCCGCAAGCGGATGCGGCTGACCGATCTGGTCACCCCGTTGAAGCCGCTGGAGGCGATGGCGCAGCGGCGGCTGGTCGCGGCATCGGACGTGGGGGGACATCGCGAGTTGATTCGCGATGGCGAGACGGGCACGCTGTTCCCGCCCGACGATCCGGCGGCGCTGGCGGATGCGCTGGCGACGCTACTGGACGATCGCGGGCAATGGGACGAACGACGGAACAAGGGGCGCAAGTTCGTGGAAGACGAGCGTAACTGGTCGTCAAATATTGCGCGCTATGCCCCTGTCTATCAGCGGCTGATCGATGCCGCGCCGATGGAACACTGATGGCTGCCACCGCCCCCACCCGATATCTGCCGATCGCCGGTGGCCTGGCCGCCGGGCTGGCGGTGCTGGCGCTGGTCTTCACCTCGCGGGCCGAGGCGCTGGAAAGCTGGGTGCGCCAGACCGGGATTGCGGCACTGGTGCCCGCGGCGAACCCACCGCTGGGATCGACCGCACGGCTGTTGCTGGCGCTGGTTGGCGGCGGGTGTGCGGCGGCGATCGTCTGGTCCGCCCTGTTCCTGTTATGGGGCACGGGCGGGCTGCTTGCGCCGCGCGCGCGCCGCAGCGACGAGGACCTGCCCGAAATCCGCCGGGCCGACGCGCATCCGGATGCACCGCCGCGCCGGCCGCTGAATGCGGCCGAACTGGAGGTGCCGGTCGTGCCCGCGCCGCCGCCCGAGGAACGGACACTGCCCGAAGACCTGGATCAGCCGCTTGCCGCGTTCGATCCGTCCGCGATCCTGGCGGTGCCGCGCGAACCGGTCCGGCCGCTGTCGCCGGCCGGTTCGGTGGGATCGACCATCCGGATCGATCCGCCGGGCGAGGTGGCGACCTTCCCCTCGGCCGAGGAGATCGAGCGCATCGAGACCTTTGCGATGACGCCCATCCGCCGGGTGGAGGAGGATGCTTCGCCGATGCCGATCGCGGCCGAACCGCGGATCGACGACGAGGCCGAGCCGCCGAGCATCGATTCGCTGCTCGACCGGCTGGAGCGCGGCACGCTGCGCCGGGGGCGGTCGATCAATTAACAGGGTGATGACATCGCCTTGATCCGTTCGTGTCGGGTAGCGGCAACTACTCGACACGACCGAACGGGGATGGATCGATCCGATGTCATCCCGCTCCCGCACGGCTTCCCGCGGATCAGGCGGGCTGGAACACGCCACAGGCGATGCGGCCGCCGCTGTTGCCCGATGGATCGGTCTTCAGGTCGTCGGCGGCCGCGTGGACGACCATCGCGGCGCCATCGGCATCGAGCAGCGAGGCGAGTGTCGCACCCGGAACGGTGAGGGCGATCGTGCCGCGGCCGTCGGTGCCGACGATCATGTTGGGCAGGTCGCCCTGATGCGGCCCCTGCGGGTTCATCGTGCCGTGCTTGCGCTCGGTGGGGTTCCAGTGGCCGCCGGCGGTGGTGAAGTCGGGCGCGTCGCAGCGGCCGGTGGTGTGGACATGGGTGCCGTGCGTGCCGGCGGGTATGTTGCTGGCGTCCACCGTGATGCGGATGCCGTCGGCGACTTCGGTCGCGGTGGCGCGGCCGGCATCGGCCCCGGCGGCGGTGCGCAGCATGGCGGTCGCCGAGCGGCCCTCC
Source organism: Sphingomonas sp. NY01 (assembly GCF_038809135.1). Taxonomy (NCBI): domain Bacteria; kingdom Pseudomonadati; phylum Pseudomonadota; class Alphaproteobacteria; order Sphingomonadales; family Sphingomonadaceae; genus Sphingomonas; species Sphingomonas sp. NY01. The sequence continues at coordinate 899,107 of NZ_CP101722.1, forward strand.
GGCACGGGCGCGCCCGTCTTCAGATCGTCGTTGCAGGCGGCAAGCGTCAGCAGCAGCGTGGTGGTGGCGATGGAAAGCGTCTTCATCCTGTCACTCCCTGATATCGTTTGTCGGTGATCCATCGTGCGAACCGCTTGAATCCTCGCCCGGTTCCAGCGGCCAGCGGGCGACGGGCTCGTAGTGGGCGGCGTGGGCGGTCAGGTGGCTCTGGTAGAGGATGAGGTGGGGGAGGGGGAAGGGGGCGCTGGACAAGGCGAGGTGGCGGGCCTGCCAGCCGGCGATCTCGGGCGCGGTGCCGGCGGAGCGGGACAGGCGCGCCACCGTGATGTGCGGGCGATAGGCGCGCCGTTCGGGGGGCAGCCCGGCCCGCACACAGGCCTGATCGACCTTGCGATGGAGATGGGCGAGCGCATCGACCGGGTGCAGCCCCGCCCAGAGCGTATCGACGCGGCCGCGATGGTCGAACGCACCGACGCCGGCCAGCGATACCACCGGCACGGGCGCATGGACCTGCGCCAGCGCGGCGGCGATGTCCTCCGCCACCGGCCGCTCCACCTCGCCGATGAAACGCAGGGTGCAGTGAAGCTGCTCGTCCTCCTGCCACCGGGCATGGGGCACGCCGTCCATCACGTCGATCAGCCGGTCGCGAATGGCGGGGGGCGGGCGCAGGGCGACGAACAGGCGGGGCATGTCGCAACTGTAGGCGCGATCCGCATGGTCGTCGATCCGAACCGGCGATCCGGGGCATCAATCGGGCGGGCTGTTACAAAACATGTCTGGGACGCGGGGCGGAACCGGGTGGCTTGAAAAGAGTCGTCGTCAGAGCGATATTTCGAACAACCGGCATATGGCCGGGCAAAGGAGCGAATTTCACCATGGCTAACTGGTCTGATCCACGGCCGAGCGCCGCGCCGTTCGGAACCACCGCCAACAAGACGGGCTCTACCGCGGTCGACGCGGGTCTGCGCTCGTACATGCTGTCCGTTTACAACTACATGTCCTCCGGCGTGCTGCTGACGGGTATCGTCGCGCTGCTGTTCGCGTGGGGCGGTGCATCGAGCCCGGCCGCGCAGGTGTTCATGGGCGGCGGGCTGCTGAAATACGTCATCATGTTCGCGCCGCTGGGCTTCGTGTTGGCGCTGAGCTTCGGCCAGATGCGGATGAAGACCTCGACGATGCAGATGCTGTTCTGGGCATTCGCGATCGTGATGGGCCTGTCGCTGTCGACGATCTTCCTGGTCTACAGCCCGCTGGCGATCGCGCAGGCGTTCTTCGCCACCGCGGCCGGTTTCGCGGCGCTGAGCCTGTATGGCTACACCACCAAGCGTGACCTGTCGGTGTTCGGCACCTTCCTGATCATCGGTGTCGTCGGCCTGCTGGTCGCCAGCATCATCAACATGTTCCTGCAGTCGGGCCCGATGGGCATGGTGATCAGCGCGGTTGGCGTCCTGTTGTTCGCAGGGCTGACCGCCTATGACACGCAGCGGACCAAGGAGATGTATTATCAGGTCCGCGGCACGGACATGCAGGGCCGGGTGGTCATCATGTCGGCGCTGAGCCTGTATCTGGACTTCATCAACATGTTCCTGTTCATCCTGCGCCTGTTCGGTGGCAATCGCGACTGACGCCAGGGAATAACGGAGCGATCAGGGCCCGTCGGGACGACCCCGGCGGGCCCTTTCTTTTTGGGGGTGGGCGATGCGGCTGTCGATCGAAGTGCGGCTCGACTACGGCTTTGCCGAACCGGCGGACGTGCTGTTGCAGGTGGAGGCCGCCGCGATGGCCGATCAGCGTATCGAGCAGGAGTCGCTCATCCTCTGGTCCGATACCGCGATCGCCGCGGTGCCGGGCGAGGACGGGATCGGGCAGCGATGCTGGGCACGCGGCGAGGGGCGGCTGATTGCCGAATATCGCGCGGTGGTGCGGGTGGAGCGGCCGGCGGTGGTGTTGGCGGACTACGGCGCGACCCCGGTCCGCGCGCTGCCCGGTGCCGTGGTCGCCTATCTGATGCCGAGCCGATATTGTCCGTCCGACCGGTTCGAAGGCTTTGTCCGGGCCGAATTCGCCGGGCTGTCTGGCGGAGCGCTGGCGCAGGCGCTGGCCGATTGGGTGCGCGCGTCCCTGCGGTACCAGGCGGGGACGAGCAGCGGGGTGACCACGGCACTGGACACCTTTGCGATGCGCGCCGGCGTGTGCCGGGACTATGCCCATCTGCTGGTGGCGCTGGCACGGGCGGCGTCGATCCCGGCGCGGTGCGTCTCGGCCTATGCGCCCGGTGTCGATCCACCCGACTTCCATGCGGTAGCCGAGCTGTGGCTGGACGGTGCATGGCGCCTGGTCGACCCCACCGGCATGGCGTCGTGCCGGGATATCGCGCGCGTCGCGGTCGGGCGGGATGCGACGGATATCGCCTTCATGACGATCTGGGGCGAGGCGGTGATGTATGGTCAGTCGGTCACCGTGCGCGAACTTTGCTGATCCGTATCAGGAGGAACGGCGGTTGGGCTTGATCGTTCTCCCTGCGACACGAGTATTCACATGGGGAGTGTGCCATGAGCAGCGACGACACCGAATCCAACAGCGGCAGCAACAACGAGGGCCGCAACGAACGGCAGGATGCCGGGCGCGATCGTTCGATCGGCAAGCGGCTGGCGCGCGACCCGGAAAGCCGGGATGCCCGGCTCGACGCCGGGCTGGACGAGTCGATGGATGCCAGCGATCCGCCCTCCTCGACCCAGCCGGTCCACAATCACGGTCCGGCGCCCTCGTCGGGCTATGACGAAGAAGCGGAGCGCCGCCTGAAAGACGGCTGACGCAACGGATTGTTGCCCTTTGGCATCATTACAGACTTCGGGGATTGCGGCGGGCTTCGGTTCGTCGCAATCTTTGTTGCGGCGCAGCGCGTTCCATGATCCTCTGATGATAAGGCCGGTGGTGGCCGTTCAGGATCATGTTAACCATCCTGGTGCATCATCATCCGGTCGATGAGCGAGCGGGCGGGGTGATGCACATGGGATCGAGAATGAGACCGGCGGAAGGCGCGATGACGCTGGCCGAGATGAAGGAATTCGCCGGCTTCGGCGCGGCGACCCAGCGCTATATCCGCCGCTCGCTGGACATCGGGCTGGACCGCGAGGACGCCATGCTCCGCTGGTCGCGCGACGTGGTGGAGGCCGCAAGCATCCGGGCGCAGGCGCGGCTCTACAACGCACTGCCGGAGCTGCGCCGCGGCATTCCGGGTGATAGCGGACTGGAGGCGGCCGAGCCGTTTCTGGCGCCGCTCATCACGCTGGCGGCGTTCGATCTGGGTCAGGGGCGGCTGACCAGCTTTGCGGCATTCCGCTTCCTGTACGAGAGGCTGATCGGGGCCGAGGTACGGCCATGGCTGCCCGCGGCCTTTTGCGCGGCGGCGGCGTTGCCGCATCTCAGTCCCGAGCTGCGGCGCAAGCTGCTCCAGTCGATCAGCGAGGCGGCGGCGACCGCATCGGGCTGGTCGAACCGCCAGCCCGCCTTTTTCCCGCATTGGGTGGAAAAGGTAGATTCGGGGACGTCGCTGGCGAATTGAGGTGGCGGGCCCGGTCGTGGCTCGACCGCGCCTTCCACACCTTACGACTTTTGGTCGAAATGCAGCATCAGCCTGCCATCGGCATCCTGGGTTACCGACAGCGTCCGATAGTCCGTGATGGTGGCATAGGGGGTTGCCATCGGCGCGGCATGGGTGGCGGTGACCGCGATCACGTCGGCACCCGCCGCCTCGGCCGCGGTGATGCCGGCAATGGTATCCTCCCAGACCAGACAATCGGCCGGGTCGACCCCGAGGCGCCGGGCACCGAGGAGGAAGGCGTCCGGAGCGGGCTTGCCGCGCGAGACATCGTCCGCCGTGACGATGTGGGCGGGGAAGGGCAGGCCGGCGGCGGCAAGGCGGGCGCGCGCCAATGCGCGTGGTGCGGAGGTGACCAGCGCCCACCGATCCGGCGGCAACGTCGCCAGCATCGCCGCAGCACCGGGGATCTCCACCACATCGCCGACATCGGCAATCTCGTCCCGGGTCAGCGCCTCCGCCTCCGCCACCGGATCGACGCCGGCCGGTGCCAGGCGCCGGATCGTTTCGATGGCGCGGACGCCGTGCATGATGGAGAGGACGTGTTCGACCGGCAGGTCGTGGCGCTGTGCGAAGCGGGTCCAGGCGCGGATGGCGGAGGGAATGCTGTTCAGGAGGGTGCCGTCCATGTCGAAGAGGAAGGCGGCGTAGCTGCGTGATTGGGGCATAAAAGAGCTTTCAGTCAGCGACATGCCCGCCAGCCGGCGGTGCCGCGATCGGCCTGGTCGAGATGGAGATGATCGGCATGGGCCGCGTTATAGTCGGGTGACAGCGTCGTGGCGAACAGCCGGCAGGCGCCGTCGCGTACCTCGCGCAGAAACGCGGCATTGTCCGCCCCGCCGGTCCAGTCGCGTGCGACGGTGATGCGCCGCCCGTCTGCCAGGCGGAAGCCGGCGATATCGACCGCGTCGGCGGTGGCATGCTCGCTCCAGGTGCCGCTGTCGCGCCCGGAGATGCGGCGGCAGTTGTAGCTGCCGAAATGGTCGATGGCGGTGACGCGACTGCCAAAACGCTTCTGGGCGGCAGGCTGGACCACGGTCCATTCCCAGAGCGACAGGGCTGCGGCGACCGGACAGGCGATGCCGAGCCCGGCGGGACGATAGCCGATACGCTGCGCGCCCGTACCGGTCAGGCGGACGGCATCGTCATAGCCGCATTGCGCGCTGTCCCGTCGCGGGGGCAAAACCGTGTAGCGGACCCCGGCCTTGTCGAGCAGGCGCTGGCATTGCGGAAAATCGCTGCCCAATGCGGTCAGCTTGCGGCCGGTGAACAGCCCGACCGGCGCGCCGAGATCGAGCGGGGTCCAGGGCAGATCCTGCGGGCGACCCCGCATTATTCCCCAGGCGACGAACAGCAGCGCCGCGACGACGGCGCCGATGACCAGTGCGGCGATCGCCCGGCGCAGCGTCCGCATCAGCCGCGGGTCGCCGCAGCGAGGCGTTCCGCGGTGACCGGATAACCGCAATCCTCCGGGATGCAGAGCCAGTCGCCGTCGGCCCGGTGATCGACAAAGGGCGTGATCGTGCGGACGGGATGACGGGCCGCGTCGGCGGCGGCCTCCGTAAAATCGGCGAAGCGGGCAAGGCGCTCCAGCGTGCGGCGGGTGGGGTAGATGAGCATGGCCCGGCCGGCCTCGGCGGCGTCGAGCACGGCCTGTGCCGTCGTCCAGAAGGCCCGCACGGTTTCCCCGCCATCCGGTTCCGGCGCGGGGGCATCGGCGGGCAGGCGGGCGAGATAGAAGCGCGTGTCGAAGATGCGCGCCACTGCATGATCCGGCCGCCAGCGGGCAAAGGGGATCAACGCGGCAAGATCGAGTGTCGCTGCGCTGAGCGACCCGGCAAGTGCGGCCCGGTCGGACACGGCGCCGGGTGCTGCATCCAGGCCGACTGCGATGCCGACTTCCTCGATCGTCTCCCGGATGGCGGCGATGCGTGCGGCGGCGTCGTCGATGGGGAGGCCGTGACCATCGGCACGCGCGTGGTCGGCGGGATCGATGCGGCCGCCGGGGAACACCAGCGCGCCGCCGGCAAAGGCGAGTGCCGCGGCCCGCTCGACCATCAGGATTTCGGATGCCGCGCCAGGGCGGTCGCGCATCAGGATCAGGGTAGCGGCCGGGAGGGCATCAGGCATCGCAGAAGGAGGCATGACAGGGGAACGCGCGAGGTGGCGGATCGGGGGCGCGGGTCCCGTGCCGGGGCGGTTCGGTGCGGACGATGTCGGAAAAGGCGGGGTGGTGGAGCCGAGGGGAATCGAACCCCTGACCTCTGCAGTGCGATTGCAGCGCTCTCCCATCTGAGCTACGGCCCCGCCCCGGTCCGGCCCCGAGGGCTGGAAGTGACGCCCTTAGCGAGGCCGATCGGGCGATGCAACAGCGGTTTCACCCGCCCGGTATTTTCGGCTGCACCGCCGGCGGGCGGCATTGATCCAGATTTAGTCGCGGGAGGCGACCGGCTCGTCCGGGCCGGCGGGAACCATCATTCGCCTCGACCCTTGTTCAACCTGGAATATCCGACCGGGCCGTCACAGCACGGCGGATGCCGTAGGACCGAACATCAGGAGGACACCATGCCGTACGATCGCAATTCGCGGAGCGGTAACCGGGACGACCGCGATTTCGACTATGGTCGCGACTATGGATCGGGTCGTGATTACACCTATTCCAGCGCGCGTGATTATGACGCCGCCGGGTCGTTCGACGACGAGCGCCGCGGCTATGGCACGCGCGATTACGGGCATCAGCGTTACGCCCAGCGTGATCGCGGATACGGGCAGGGCCAGGATTACCGCAGCCAGGACTATCGGAGCCAGGATTACCGGGGTCAGGATAACCGGGGTCAGGATAACCGGGGTCAGGACTATCAGGGCAGTCGATTCGGTGGCGGCGAGCGCGGCTATGGCCGCGGCGGCGAATATGGCGGTTATCGCAATCACGAACGCTACGGCGTGCGCGACGAGGGCTCGCGCGGTGACGGGCATCGTCGCTTCGCCGGCGAGGATTACGGTCCGGCGCGCAGCGACTATCGCGGCGGTGGATACGGCCAGGACTCGCGCTATCGCGAGCAGCAGGATCATCGCGGTGGCGGCCGTTCCTCGCAGGATTACGGGCGTCAGCCGCAGGGCTATGACTATGAAGAGCGCGGTTTCATGGCGCGCGCCGGAGACGAGGTCCGCTCGTGGTTCGGCGACGAGGAGGCCGAGCGTCGGCGCGAGGCCGATTCGCGCTATGACGAGCGTTATTATGCCGAGCGCGACAATGATTATCACAGCTGGCGCTCCGGCCAGATCGCGGCACTCGATCGTGACTATGACGAGTATCGCAGCGAGAACCGCTCCAAGTTCGAGAACGAGTTCGGCACGTGGCGCACCCAGCGCCAGGGGCAGCGAGACCTACTGAACAAGGTGACCGAGCATATGGACGTGGTCGGCTCTGACGGGACGCATGTCGGCACGGTCGACAAGGTCCGTGGCGACCGCATCCTGCTGACCAAGAACGACAGCGATGCGGGTGGTCGTCATCACTCCATCCCGTCGCGCTGGTTGCAGACCGTGGACACCAAGGTGACGCTGGCGAAGACCGCGGACGAGGCCAAGAAGCATTGGCGCGACGAGGAAGACGCACAGGCGCTGTTCGGTGATCGCCCAGATGGGCGGCGCGACCAGACCGGTCAGTCCAACCATATGAGCCAGACGGGTCAGGCCGGGCAGTCGAACCAGACCGGTCAGGCGAAGCAGGCCGGCCAGTCGGGTCAGGCCGGGCAGGACGGTTCGCACGGGCTGAACAAGAGCTTTTCCGGGACCTATTGATCCGGTGAGGTGATCCGGCGGTGCGCCGCCGGAATGTTCAAGGAAAAGGCCCGGGCCGCATGCCCGGGCCTTTTTGATTTGGCCTTTTCGATTTGGCAGGGCGCGCGGCATGATCGCCGCGCAGAAACAAGCAGGAGAGACACCGCGATGGCACAGGCATGGACGCTGACGAACCGGCCCAAGGGATTGCCCAAGGCCAGCGATTTCGCGCTGGTCGAGCAGCAATCGGGTAGCCTGGAAGACGGGCAGGTGCGCGTCGCCAACCGGTGGCTGTCGGTCGACCCCTATATGCGCGGCCGGATGAACGACGTAAAAAGCTATGTCCCGCCGTTCGAGCTAGGGCAGCCGATGCAGGGCCATGCGCTGGGCGAGGTGGTGGAAAGCCGGGCCGATGCCGTGCCGGTCGGGACGATGGTCAGCCACATGGCCGGATGGCGTGACGAGGCGGTGTTGCCTGCCGATCAGGTACAGGCGCTGCCGCCGATCGATGTCGCGCCGCAGGCCTTTCTGGGGCAGCTCGGCATGCCGGGGATGACGGGCTATTTCGGCCTGCTGGCGGTGGCCGAGGCCAAGGCCGGCGACACGGTGTTCGTCTCCGCCGCGGCCGGGGCCGTCGGATCGACGGTGGTGCAACTGGCCAAGGCCAAGGGCATGACCGTGATCGGATCGGCCGGCGGCGCGGAAAAATGCGCATGGGTGCGCGAGATCGGCGCGGACGCGGTGGTCGATTACAAGTCCGGGCGTCCGATCGCCGAGGCGCTGGGCGAAGCCGCGCCCAAGGGGATCGACGTGTATTTCGACAATGTCGGCGGCGACCATCTGGATGCGGCGCTGGCCCATGCCCGTCCGCGCGCGCGCTTCGCGATTTGCGGAATGATCGAGGTGTATAACGAGGCAAAGCCGACCAGCCTCCGGCATCTGGCGCAGATGATCGGCAAGCGCGTGAGAATGCAGGGATTTATCGTCAGCGACTATTTGGATCGCGCCGGTGAATTCTATGCCGACATGGGTGATCTGGTGAAGAATGACGCCTTGCAGCGGCAGGAAACGGTGTTTGAAGGACTTGATGCCACGCCGGAGGCATTTTTAGCCCTGTTTTCCGGGGGTAACACCGGAAAGATGCTTGTGAAGCTGTGACCGGATCTTGGCCGGATAAACTTTAGATGGCCGGGAACCTTTTGATAAGTTGTAAAACAGCGCAGGTTCGCAGTCATCCAAATTGATATACCCGTCCGGAGTAATCGGGTAGGTGGGTTTGATCGTGATTGTCGAGATCGTCGTGGGCGGCACGCTGCTTGCCGGCAGTGGTGCCGCCGTTTCCAACTTCGTCCGCGGCCGGCGCGAAAGGCGCCGCGATGCATGGCGGCGCGAGAAGGCGGCGGAGCATCAGGCGCGTTGGACCGCCGCGGTCGAGAAGGTGACGCCGTTGGAGGCACCGGTGCTCGCCATACCGGCGAATGACGTGGTGGAAAGCGCGCCGCTCCCCCGGATGATCCCGCAGGGCGCGCCGGGCACGCGCGTGACCGATCCTCCCGCGGTGATGCCGAGCCGGGTTTTCTGGTCGATCAACGGCTATCATGCGATGCCGTCAGGGTGGCAGACGCTGGAGGTGGGCCTTTGGCGCCCGAGCGGCACCGACCGGCAGCGGCATTATCCGTTCGATCGGTCGGATCGCCGGCGGCGATCGATCCATCCTTTCTGATCCGGCGGTTGGCTCCGCGGCGTCAGGGGCAGTGATGTCACCGCCCCCGATGCCCAGTTCTGGCCGATCGGTGCTAGCCGATCGCGGCGTCGAAGGTGTTGCACTGCGCCGGATCGCCGGTTTCCAGGCCACGGCGCAGCCAGCGCATCCGCTGTTCTGAGGTGCCATGGGTGAAGCTGTCGGGGACCACGCGACCGCCGGCTTCGCGTTGCAGCGTGTCGTCGCCGATCGCGCGGGCGGCGGTCATGCCTTCCTCGATATCACCGGGTTCCAGGCGGTTGCGGTTGCGGGCGGCCCAGACGCCGGCATAGCAATCGGCCTGTAGCTCAAGGCGGACGGACAGGGCGTTGCCCTCCGCGCGGCCGGCACTGGCCTGGGCCCGGCTGACCTCGGTCGAGGTGCCGAGCAGATGCTGGATGTGATGGCCGAATTCGTGCGCGATCACATAATAGCGCGCGAAATCACCCTGGGCACCGAAGCGGTTGGCGAGTTCGTCGAAGAAGCTGGTGTCGAGATAGATGCCGTTGTCCGACGGGCAGTAGAACGGACCCATGGCGGACTGTGCCGCACCGCAGCCGGACCGGCCGGAGCCGGTGTAGAATTGCAGCATCGGCGCCTCGAACCGCTGGCCCGATTGCGCGAAAATCTGTTCCCAGGTGTTCTGCGCGTTGCTGTAGGCTTGGCACGTCTCCCGCCTGGCCGGGGTGGCGTCGCAGACCTGGCGGACGTCGGTGCCGGTGGAAGGGCCGCGGCTGACCGGTGTGCCGACCTGACCGCCGCCGCCAAGCAGATTAAGCGGGTTCAGCCCGAGAACGGCGAGGATGATCAGCACGACGACGATGCCGCCGCATCCGAAGCGGCTGCCGATCAGCGGCAACAGGCCGAACAGCAGACCGCCGCCACCGCCGCCGAATCCGCCGCCACCCTGCGCCTCACCGACATTGATGTCGTTGTCATAATCGTCGAGCCGCATGGGCGCCCCTCTTCCCTGGCGAAAGTTGCGTTGGCGTGATGAACCCCCGACCGGCCTCGACGGTTGCACGGGGCGATGGGTTCGCGTCATGCTGATGGCGAACACAAGGCAAGGGTGAGGGGGATGAGCATGTTCCTGCAGGGCAAGACGGCGATCGTGACCGGATCGACCTCGGGGATCGGCTTTGCGATTGCCGAGGTGCTGGCCAAGGCGGGCGCGTCGGTGGTCATCAACGGCTTTGGCGAGGCGGAGGCGATCGAGGAGAAGCGCGCCCGGCTGGCGGAGGCGAGCGGGGCGGCGGCACTGTACGTGCCCGCCGACATGCGCCAGCCCGACGAGATCGCGGCGATGGTCGAGCAGGCGGTGGCCGAGACGGGATCGTGCGACATCATCGTCAACAATGCCGGCATCCAGCATGTCGCACCGATCGACACGTTCCCGGTCGACAAGTTCGACGCGATCATCGCGATCAACCTGTCGGCGGCGTGGCACATGATGCGCGTGGCGGTGCCGCACATGCGCGCTAAGGGCTGGGGGCGGATCATCTCCACCGCGTCGGCGCACAGCCAGGTCGCCAGCCCCAACAAGTCGGCCTATGTCGCGGCCAAGCACGGCGTGGTGGGGATCACCAAGACGGTGGCGCTGGAGGTGGCGATGGACGGGATCACCGTGAATTGCATCTCGCCGGGCTATGTCTGGACGCCGCTGGTCGAGCAGCAGATCCCCGACACGATGACCGCGCGCAAGCTGAGCCGCGATCAGGTGATCAACGACGTGCTGCTGGCCGCGCAGCCGACCAAGCAGTTCGTGACCTGTGAGGAGGTGGCCGCGATGGCGCTGTTTCTGTGTCGGGACGAGGCGCGTTCGATCACGGGGGCGAACCTGGCGATGGACGGGGGGTGGACCGCGGCATGAGGGGGGTGTTGGGGGCGGCGGTGCTGGTGGTGGTCGCGGGGTCGGCCGTGGCAGCGGATCGGGCGGACTGGCGGCGGGTGGCCACCAAGGAGGATCGGGGACGGTTGCGGCAGTGGCGCGACGCATGGGTCGAGGCGATGGCGCAGGTACGGGCCAGCGAACATGCCGGGGCAGCGGCCGCGCTGGGCGCGCTGGCGGATGGCGACCGGGCGCTGGCCGACCCCGCGCTGCCCGACGGCGACTATCGCTGCCGCACGATCAAGCTGGGCGCCAAGGGCATGACGCGCCTGCGCTACGTCGCCTATCCCTTCTTCGGATGCCGGGTGTCGGAGGGCGGCAGCCGGCTGGTCAAGCTGGACGGATCGCAGCGCTTCGCCGGGCGGCTTTATGCCGATACCGATGCGCGCGCGGTGTTTCTGGGGACGCTGATGCTGGCGGACGAGGCGCGGCCGCTGGCCTATGGCCGGGACCGGGCGCGCGACATGGTGGGGATCGTCGAGCGGGTCGGGCCGGCGCGCTGGCGGATCGCGATGCCCTATCCCGCCTATGAATCGCTGCTCGACGTGGTGGAGATCGTGCCGGCGGGCTGAGCCGCGGCCACCGGCGCGATCGGCGGCAGCGTGGCGAGATAGGCCCTGCCATGCTGGCCGATCGGAGTGACGCGGCCGGCATTGGCCGCGGCCACCGCCTTCAGATAGGAGCGTGGCTTGCGCATCAGCTTCGGCTGGTCGAGCCCGGTCAGGCCGAGGCGGCTGGCCGCCTCCTTGACGAAATGGATGCAGTTGCGCGTGCCGAGATCGTAGCGGCTGTCGCCGCCATCCTCGCTCCAGCCGGCGATCAGGGCCAGGATCTCGGTATATTGCGCATCGGTCATCACCACCGAGAATTGCGCGTCGCTGCCCGCGACATAGCCGGGGGTGGGGCGATCGAGGCGGCCCGCCACCGACCCGAACAACAGCGCCGGGCTGACCGAGCGGGCGGTGAAGCCGAAATAGCTGTCGACCGGCGGGCCACCGGCATCGGCCACGCCCCGCAAGCTGAAAAAGGTGTGCGGGAAACTGTTGCCGAGCTCATGGCTCCAGAAGGTGATGGTGACCGCGGCCTGCGCCGGCATCGCCGATGCCAGCCAGAGCAGCAGGGGAGCGAGCAGGCGAAGGAGCGGGCGCATGGCCCATCATATCGCAGGTCGCGGTCCGAGCGGAGGGGCATTTTCGCGCTTTTCGGGGCGAATATAGATGGACGAGAGCATCGGTACGGCAGCGCGCAGATCGTCCTCCAGATGCTCGATCAGCGTCTCCGCCTCGCCCATGGGCAGGTCGTCGACGAAATCGGCGCTGATCGCGGCGAAGATGCTGTCGGGCGCGGTATGGACGGTGCGGACATGGTTGACGTGCGTGATCCACGGCTGCGCATCGACCAGCGCACGGATGCGCTCAACGGTGACCGGATCGGCGCGCTCCCCGATCAGCAGCCCCTTGGCCTCGCGGGCGAGCAGCACCGCGACCGCGGCAAGGATCAGGCCGATCAGGACGGAGGCGACGCCGTCGATCCGCGGATCGGCATAGGCATGGCTGGCCCAGACGCCGATGCCGGCGATGACGAGGCCGGCCAGCGCGGCCGAATCCTCGAACAGCACGATGAAGCCGGCGGGGTCCTTGGACTGGTGGATCGCGCGCCACCAGCCGGTATCGCCCTTGGCCTTGGCGAACTCGCGCACCGCGATCGTCCAGGACGCACCCTCCAGCAGAAAGGCGATGACAAGGACGATGTAGTTGACGGTGGGGTCGCGCAACGGCTCTGGCGTGCGGATGTGGCGCACCCCTTCATAGATCGACACGCCGGCGCCGATCGCGAAGATCAGGATCGCGACGACGAAGGCCCAGAAATACAGCTCGCGCCCATAGCCGAAGGGGTGAACGATATCGGGGGCGCGGCGGGCCTTTTTCTGGCCATAGAGCAGCAGTACCTGATTGCCGCTGTCGACGACCGAATGGACGCCCTCCGTCAACATGGAGGATGATCCGGTGATCCCGGCGGCCACGAACTTGGCGATGCCGATCCCCAGATTGGCGGCCAAGGCGCCGAACAGGACGATGTTCTCGCGGATGCGGGCGGTCAGGCCGGTGTCGGACATGGGAGCCCAAGCGCTTGCGAGGCCTTGCGGGTTCCTGCGCCGAGCGCGGTGAGTCGCAATTCGCTCGCACGGCGCGAGGCAATCGCTATATGGGGGCTTTGCTGTCCCCCATAAGGTGTCGTCGTGTTCAAAGGCCTTAGCCCCATCCTGTATAACGGCCGCGAAGTCTGGCCGATCGTCGAAGGGGGCAAAGGTGTGGCCGCGACGAACCACGCATCCGCCGGCGCCTGGGCTGCCGCGGGCGGCATTGGCACGGTTTCCGCAGTAAATGCAGATAGTTACGATTCCGAAGGCAAGATCATCCCGCAGGTGTACCGCGCGCTGACCCGGCGCGAGCGGCACGAGGAACTGATCGAATACGCGATCGAGGGCGCGGTGCAGCAGGTCAAGCGCGCTTGGGACATTGCCGGCGGCAACGGCGCGATCAACATCAACGTGCTGTGGGAAATGGGCGGCGCGCAGCGCGTGCTGCAGGGTGTGCTGGAGCGGACAAAGGGGCTGGTCGCGGGTGTCACCTGCGGTGCGGGCATGCCGTACAAGCTGTCCGAGATCGCCGCCGAGCATCAGGTCAGCTATCTGCCGATCGTGTCCTCTGGCCGGGCGTTCCGCGCGCTGTGGAAGCGCGCCTATTCCAAGGCGGCCGAGTGGCTGGCGGGCGTGGTCTATGAGGATCCCTGGCTGGCGGGCGGGCATAACGGCCTGTCCAACGCCGAAAACCCGTTGAAGCCGGAAGATCCCTATCCCCGCGTCAAGGCGCTGCGCGAGACGATGCGCGAGGGCGGCATTTCGGACGAGGTGCCGATCGTGATGGCCGGCGGCGTCTGGTACCTGCGCGACTGGAACGACTGGATCGACAATCCCGAGTTGGGGCGCATCGCCTTCCAGTTCGGGACCCGCCCGCTGCTGACCCGCGAAAGCCCGATTCCCGAGGCGTGGAAGGCGCGGCTGATGACGATCGAGGAGGGCGACGTGCTGCTCCACCGGTTCAGCCCGACCGGCTTCTATTCGTCGGCGGTGCGCAATCCCTTCCTGCGCAACCTGGAAGCGCGGTCGGACCGGCAGATCGCCTTTTCCACGCAGGAAGCGGGCGACCATGTCTTCCAGCTCGACGTGGGCGTGAAGGGCAAGAATTTCTGGGTGACGCGCAACGACCTGCTGCGCGCGCGCGAATGGTTCGGGCATGGCTTCACCACCGCGCTGAAGACGCCGGACAATACGCTGGTCTTCGTCACGCCCGAGGAAACCAAGGAAATCCGCAAGGACCAGGCGGACTGTATGGGCTGCCTGTCGCAGTGCCTGTTTTCGAGCTGGGCGGACACCGAGACGAATTCGACCGGGCGACTGGCCGATCCGCGCAGCTTCTGCATCCAGAAGACGTTGCAGGAGATCGCGCATGGCGGGGACGTCGAAAGCAACCTGATGTTTGCCGGCCATGCCGCGTATAACTTCAAGCGCGATCCCTTCTATTCCAACGGCTTCGTGCCGTCGGTGAAGCAACTGGTCGATCGCATCCTGACCGGCGACTGATCGGCCGGGCCGCATACTGGGCATCGGGGCCGAAATCGCCTATTCTTCGTTGTAGGATGCGAAGGAGCATGATGCGATGATCGTCGGTCTCGTGGTGATGGCGTTGCAGGCGGCGAGCCCGGCCGCCGACGGCGCGCCGCCGGTCGTGGCGCCGGGCATTCGCAAGGTCTATTTCTCGCGCGGGGTGGGCGAACTCCACCCCAATCAGCGCCCGGTGCTGGACGCGCTGACGCCCGAAGGCGCCGCGTGGGCCGAGGGCACGACGCTGGTCTGCGTGCCGCTGGAAACGCGCGACGAGGCGGGGCGACAGGTCGCCTGGAACCGTTTCCGGTCCGTGCGCAACGTGCTCCAGACCGGTGGCATCGATCAGGTGGAAATGGCGGTGGCGGGGGAGGGATGCGCGATGCCGCCCGAAACCGACATGCGCTATGCCGGTTTTGCCGCGGTCGCGATCGAACCGTTTGCACAAGGCACCGCGCGCCGCCCTGATCGGCCGCAGACCGACATCGCGCCGTTCACGGATCGCCGGTCGCGCTGGTGATACGGACTACCCCGATCGCCGGGGTTGCTCTAACCATTCGTTAACGTCTGTATCGGCATCGCCGGGTTCGGTGGTGCGAAGGGGCGGGAACATGATGCGGTGGATCGGGATCGGCCTGTGCGGCGCGCTGGCGGCCTGTGGTGGCGGGCGGCATGCACCCGTGCGCCCGGCGGTGACGCCGGTCGTGACCTCGCAGGAGGAACCCGCCTGGCGCAGCACGATCAGCCCCGGCGATGCCCTGCGGCTGGAAGGACTTCCGGCCCGGTGGGCGGCGGCACAGGCCGGGCTGGAGCGACGCGGCCGGGCGACGGTGGCGAGCGAGGGCGACCTGTTGCGCGGCGATGCGGCTTTGGACCATGCCGCCCTGCCACCCGGATCGTACAAATGCCGATTGCTGGTAATGAGCGGGCGGGTGGTGCGGAGTTTTCCGGCTTTCTTCTGCTATGTCGGCAGCGAGGATGGCGAGCGGCTGAGCTTCACCAAGCAGACGGGGAGCGCATTGCCGGGCGGGTGGCTCTATCCCGATGGCACGAAGCGCTATGTGTTCATGGGGGCGCGCCAGAAACAGGCGGGCGACGGATCGCTCGGCTATGGCGAGGATCCGGAGCGCGACCTGTTCGGCGTGGTCGAGCGGATCGGGCCGTTTCGCTGGCGGCTGGTGCTACCGGGCGAGGACCTGCAGGTCTATGAATTGACGCCGGTGCCGGTCGAGCAGCAGGCGAAATAAGAGGCCCGACGTCAGTAGCCCTTATCGAGCACTTTCATCCAATCCGTTCGTGTCCAGTAGCTCCAAAGGAGCGTATCGGGACATCGCGGCCATGGGCGGCAACATGCCTCTCGATACACCATCTCGATATGCGGCCTTGCCGCTACCCGGTGGCTACTCGACACGAACGGTTGGTCGGATCAGGCTGACGCCTTTCCGTTTAGTCTGCGACGGTGCCGATCACGGCGCCCGCGGCACCACCGGCGGCGGCACCCTTTTCCACGCTGTTACCCGTGGCGGCGGCGACGCCCGCACCACCGGCGCCACCGATCGCAGCGCCGCGCAGCGTCGAGCAGGCGGACATGGAGAGGGCGGACGCGGCAAGCGCCACGCAAAGCGCGACTTTCTTCATGGTTGGAAGCTCCTGTTGCGGTAAATTGCAACAGGCCAATGCAGCAGGGCTGCAATCGGTTCCGATCAGTGAATTGATCTGGATCAAAACTTTGTTCAGGCCCAGCCGTCGAGAACCTGATCGGGCGGGCGATGGCCATCGGCCCACATGCGGATATTGGCGATCACCTTTTCGCCCGACGCGACGCGCCCTTCGAGCGTTGCCGAGCCCATGTGCGGGATCATCACCACATTGGGCAGCGCCAGCAGGCGCGGGTCGATCTGCGGTTCATGGCGCCACACGTCCAGCCCGGCCCCGGCAAGGCGACCGCCCTCCAGCGCATCGACCATCGCCTCCTCGTCGACGATGCCGCCGCGGCTGGCGTTGATGAGATAGACATGGGACCGCATCAGGCCGATGCGGCGACGATCGATCAGGTCGCGGCTGTCGGCATTGAGGGGCGTGTGGATGGTGACGATGTCGGCGATCGCCAGCATCTCGTCGAGATCGGGGTGCCAGGTGGCGCCCAGTTCGTCCTCGATGCTGCGCGGCAGGCGGCGGCGATTATGGTAATGGATCGACAGGCCGAAGGCGCGGGCGCGGCGCGCGACCGCCTGGCCGATGCGGCCCATGCCGACGATGCCCAGCGCCTTGCCGCCGATACGGTGGCCGAGCATGCCGCCGGGGCTCCACCCCTTCCACTCGCCCGACCGGACCAGCTTCTCGCCCTCCGCCAGCCGGCGGGGGACCGAGACGATCAGCGCCATGGTCATGTCCGCGGTATCCTCGGTCAGGACGCCGGGGGTGTTGGTGACGATGATGTCGCGCGCGCGGGCGGCGGCAAGATCGATATGGTTCACGCCCGCGCCGAAATTGGCGATCAGGCGCAGGCGCGGGCCGGCGCGGGCGATCAGGTCGGCATCGATCACGTCGGTGACGGTGGGGACCAGCACGTCGCACGCGGCGACGGCGGCGACCAGTTCGTCCGTGGTCATCCGGGCGTCGCCGCGGCTCAGCCTGGCGTCGAACAGCGCGGTCATCCGGTCGGCCACCGCATCGGGCAGTTCGCGGGTGACGATGACCCGGGGATGGGGGCAGCGGCGCGTGTCGGACATGACGCCGGATTGAGCCATGCGCCCGCCAACGTCAACGGTGGTTGATGGAGCCGGGCGGCTCGGCGTAGAGCGCGGATAGACGACTGGGGGCTGATTGACGATGCGCAGGTGGATCGCGGGTGCCGTGGCGGCACTGGTGTTGGCGGGGGTGATGCCGGACCATGCCGGGGCGGCCGATGCCCCGGGCAAGCGGGCGCTGCCCTATTATGCCTCGATCGGGGCGGGGCAGGCGCGGATGCGCACCGGGCCGGCGCGCAGCTATCCGGCCAGCTGGCTGTACCGGCGTGTCGACCTGCCGGTGAAGGTGGTGGCGGTGTTCAAGGAATGGCGCCGCGTGCAGGACCCGGACGGTACCGAGGGCTGGATGCTGGCCGCGCTGCTGCGCGATACCCGCACCGCGATCGTGCGCGGAACGGAGCCGGCGCCGATGTATGCCCGGCCGAGCGACGGCGCCAGCATCGCGTGGCGCGCGGCGCCAGGCGTGGTCGGGCGGCTGAGCGCGTGCGGCGGCGGCTGGTGCCGGTTCGACGTGAAGGGGCAGGCGGGCTATGTCACCGTCGACCGGCTCTGGGGCGTGGAGCCGGGCGAGCGCCTGCCCTGAGGCGGGGCTAGAGGCGCTCCACCGCCATCGCCGTCGCCTCGCCGCCGCCGATGCACAAGGATGCGACGCCGCGGCGTGCGCCGCGCGTCTCCAGCGCGGACAACAGGGTCGCCAGCACGCGGGCGCCGCTGGCCCCGATCGGATGGCCCAGCGCGCAGGCGCCGCCATGCACGTTCAGCCGCTCATGACCCAGGTCCAGGTCGCGCATCGCGATCATCGCGACGCAGGCGAATGCCTCGTTCACCTCGTACAGGTCGACATCGCCTGCCTGCCAGCCGGCCTTGTCCAGCGCCTTGCGCATCGCGAAGACCGGCGCGGTGGTGAAACGCGCGGGCGCATGGGCGTGCGCGGCGTGCGAGACGACGCGGGCGATCGGCGTCAGGCCAAGGCGCTCGGCGACGCTCATCCGGGTCATGACCAGTGCCGCGGCACCGTCCGAGATCGAGGACGCATTGGCCGCGGTGATCGTGCCGTCGCGCGAAAAGGCGGGCTTCAGCGTTGGGATGCGCGCAATGTCGCCGCGCGCGGGCTGCTCGTCGAGGGTGACATCCGTGTCGCCCTTGCGACCGCGCACGGTGACGGGCACGATCTCGCGGTCGAAGGCGCCGCTCTTCTGCGCGGCCTGGGCCCGTTCCAGCGAGGCGATCGCGAAGCGGTCCTGCGCCTCGCGCGTGAACTGATATTCCGCCGCGGTATCCTCGGCGAAGCTGCCCATCAGGCGGCCGGGTTCATAGGCATCCTCCAGCCCGTCGAGATACATATGGTCGTACATCGTGTCGTGGCCGATGCGCGCGCCGCCGCGATGCTTTTTCGACAGATAGGGCGCGTTCGTCATGCTCTCCATGCCGCCCGCGACGATCAGGTCCGCCGATCCGGCAGCCAACCCCTCCGCCGCCATGATCGCGGCCTGCATGCCCGATCCGCACATCTTGTTGAGGGTCGTCGCCTCGACATGGGTGCCAAGGCCGGCGCCGATCGCCGCCTGGCGGGCGGGCGCCTGTCCCAGGCCGGCGGGAAGCACGCAGCCCATCAGGATCCGCTCCACCGCGTCGGCCGCAACACCCGCGCGCCCGACCGCGCCGGCGACGGCGGCGGCTCCAAGCTCCGTCGCGGTGGCGCCTGCCAGGCAACCCTGGAACGAGCCCATGGGCGTGCGGGCATAGGACAGGATCACGACGGGATCGGTGGACATGCTTCTCTCCAGAGGACTCTGTTTTTTCGGGAGCGACATAGGGCGCCAAGGGGCCGGGGGATAGAGGCGGTCGATCCCGCGTTGAGGAACCTCGCTTTAGCAGAGGGATGCCGGCGCGATCATGGAAACGTTGATGACCACGCTGAAATGGGCGGCGGCCTTGTCGGGCATCTTGGCCGCCTTCATGGTGTCGCTGGATTTCGGGCGGCGGGTGACGGGATGGGGATTCGTGATCTTTACCGCGTCGTCGATCTGCTGGATCAGCGGGGCAATCCTGTCGCAGGATTGGGCGCTGGGCACGCAGAATGTGGTGCTGTTCGGAATCAACCTGCTGGGGGTGTATCGGTATCTATGGCGGATGGTCGGTGACTGAGGCAGCCATCGCGCTCGGCCTGTTGGGCGCGATCCTGGGCAGTTTCATCGCGGCGCTGGTGATCCGGTGGCCGGAGGGACGATCGATCGCCACCGGGCGCTCCGCCTGCGACGGATGCGGCGTGACGCTGCGTGCGCGCGAGCTGGTGCCGATCGTCAGCGCCTGTATCCAGCGGGGCCGGTGTCGCCGCTGCGGCACGAAGATCGATCCGGTTCATTGGCGGATCGAGGGGCTGGGGCTGGCGATCGGCCTGTCCGCCGGCTGGGTGGCCGGCTGGCCGGGCATGGCGGGGGCCGTATTCGGATGGCTGTTGCTGGCGCTGGGCGCGCTGGACCTGCGCGCCTTCTGGTTGCCCGACCGGCTGACCGGGCCGTTGGCGGTGCTCGGGCTGGTCGCCGGCCTGCCGGCGCTCACCGACCGGATCATCGGCGGGGTGGCGGGGTTCGGCGCGTTGTGGGCGATCGCCTTTGCCTATCGGCACGTTCGTGGACGCGAAGGGCTGGGCGGCGGCGACCCCAAGCTGCTGGGGGCGATCGGATTGTGGCTGGGGTGGCGGATGTTGCCGCCGGTCCTGCTGGCGGCGAGCCTGTTGGGGCTGGCCGTCGTGCTGGTCCGGATGCTGCGCGGACACACGGTGCGGGCAAGCGATGCGGTGCCGCTGGGCGTGCTGCTTGCCGCGGCGGCTTACCCGGCCTGGCTGCTGATGGTAGAAGGGGGGCCATGATCGCGATCCTTGCCGCCGCTTTCGCCCCGTTCGCCGAGCCCACGCTGGGCACGCTGCCGGCACAGGCGCTGCCCAGCACCGGCTGTGCCGCCTATCTGTGGAGCCCGTCCGACCGCCGCTTCGTCGGCATGGCCGAGCCGGGGCGGCTGCGCATCGTGCTGGACGGCAAGCCGGTCGATCTGGCCGCCGCGAGTGCGACAGGCATGGCGGGCCTGGGGCTGGCCGCGACGACGGTGTACCAGACCGGTGGCACGACCGCGACGCTGGACCTGACGGTGCAGCCGCGCGCGGACCTGACCGGTGGTGCGCTGGTGTCCGCCGCGACGCTGCGGCTGGAGCGCGAGGGGCAGGACGGACTGGTCGCGCCGCTGGCCGGGCTGGTCGGCTGTGCCGCCGATAGGGCCGGATCGTGACCGAGTGAAACCAACACAGACCCGAAACGTTACGGGTCAAGGTGGGGTTCAAACCGAACACGGGTCCCCCGCAGCGGAAAGGGGACTTCGTTCGCGTGGCAGTACTTCATGGCCGGCAATATTGGTTGGCGTTCGCTCTGGCGGCCGTGTCTCCCGCTTCAGCGCAGATCGCTCAGCCCGGTAGTGCGCCCGCGCAAGGCCCCGATGCACCGCGCGCCGATGATCAGGAAGCGGACCCCCAGGGGAATGCGCCGATCGTCCCGGAATCCGAATTCGATGCCGCGCTGCCGCCGCTGAGCGGCGACATCAATGCGCCGCTGGAGCCGATGATCCAGAATGCTCCGGCGCAGCCCGCCGCCTCCGGCACGGCGACCCGCCCGACCACGCAGCCGCTGCCGCCGGCGAACGGCGCCGCAGCGCCGCAGGTTGGCGACACGCTGGGCGCGCCCACCCCCGAGGATCCGGTGCTGGCCCAGCCGCTGGAGCCGCTCGCGACCTTTGACACCACCCCGCTGCAGACCGCCGCCGATGTGAAGGACACCGACCAGCCCGAGATCCGCTACGAAACCGCGGTCCGGGGGCTGGAGCCGCTGAACCTGGAGGACGAGTTCAAGTCGCTGTCGGCGCTGCGCGAGGGCGGTGGCAAGGCGGCGAATGCCACGCAGGTATCGGCGCGGGCCCGCGAGGACGAGCAGCTGGCGATCCGCCTGATGCGCAGCCTGGGCTATTATGACGCCACCGCGATCTCGACGGTGGAGCAGGTGCCGGGCGAGGATGGCAAGGCCGGCCGCCTGCGCGCGGTGGTCACCGCGACTCCGGGGCGGCTGTATCGCCTGTCGTCGGTGACGATCAACGCCGAGCCGACCACGCCGCCGGACCTGATCCGCAGCAACCTGCCGCTGAAGGTGGGCGACCCGATCGAGGCGGCCCGCGTCCAGGGCGCGGAAGCCAATGTCAGCCTGGTCCTGCCGCAGCGGGGCTATCCCTTCGCCAAGGTCGGCGAGCGCGACATCCTGCTGGAAGACGAGAGCCCCGAGCCGACCGGTGCCTATACGCTGCCGGTGGAAACCGGGCCGCGATCGTCGTTCGGCCAGTTGACGACCAGCGGCGACCCGGTGTTCGATCTGGAGCATCTGAACGTCTTCCCGCGCTTCAAGCAGGGTGATCTGTACGATTCGCGCCTGACCGACGACCTGCGCGAGGCCCTGATCGCGACCAGCCTGTTCCAGACGGTGTCCGTCCAGCCGCAGCGAACCGGCCGGATGAACCCGGACGGGACCGAGCAGATCGACCTGATGGTGAACCAGAGCAAGGGGCCTGCCCGGTCGCTGGGCGGCTCGGCCGGGTATCAGGTCGGACAGGGCATCCGGGTCGAGGGGACGTGGACGCATCGCAACCTCTTCCCACAGGAGGGCGCGCTGATCGCCAGCGTCGTCGCCGGTACGCAGGAACAGGGTGCGAGCGGCACGTTCCGCCGTTCCAACGCGGGGCGCCGCGACCGGACCTTTACCGCCGTCGCCTCCGCCAGCCGGCTGAATTACGACGCGTTCGACGCCTTTATCGGCACGCTGTCGGCACGGTGGAGCTATGATTCGACCCCGATCTGGCAGAAGCCGTTCACCTATAGCTACGGCGTCGAACTGACCGGCACCAACGAGAGCGTGTATGATTTCGCGCGTGGCGAGCGGCGGCGTGGCACCTATGGCATCGCGGCCCTGCCCGGACAGGTGGTGTGGGATCGGTCCGACAGCCTGTTGAACCCGGCCAAGGGCTTCCGCCTGAAGCTGAACCTCAGCCCGGAAACGTCGGTGCGCGGCGCGGTGCGCCCCTATGGCCGCAGCATGGTGGAAGGCACCTTCTACTACCCCGCGACCAGCAGCATCGTGATCGCCGGGCGCGCGCGCGCCGGATCGATCTTCGGCATCGACCGCGACGACCTGGCGCCGTCGCGGCGTTATTATGGCGGCGGCGGCGGATCGGTGCGCGGTTACGGCTTCCAGCGGCTCGGGCCGCTCGATCCGGACGGCAATCCGGTCGGCGGGCGCTCCTTGAACGAATTCGCGCTGGAGGCGCGCTACCGCTTCGGCAATTTCGGCATCGTGCCCTTTATCGATGCCGGCAACAGCTATGAAAGCACGCTGCCCTCCTTCTCCGACCTGCGCTTCGGTGCGGGTATCGGCGGGCGCTTCTATACCAATTTCGGGCCGATGCGCGTCGACGTGGCGACCCCGCTGAACAAGCGACCGGGAGACGGCAGAATCGCGCTCTATATCTCGATCGGGCAGGCCTTCTGATGACGGACGAACGGACCATGGCCGAGCCGCAGCCGGACAACGCGCATCAGGCGCCGGTGCCTGCCAAGCGCCCCTTGTGGCAGCGCGTGCTGAAATGGATCGGCATCGCCATCCTGTCGATCGTCGCCCTGCTGGCGATCATCGTGTTCGGGATCAACACCGATCCCGGCCGGCGCTTCGTGGCGGACCAGTTGGGCGGGTACACGACCGCATCCGGGCTGAACATCAAGGTCGGGCGGATCGACGGGTCGCTTTATGGCCGCATGACGCTGTCCGACCTGAGGGTCAGCGATCCCAAGGGCGTGTTCCTGTCCAGCCCGCGGCTGGAGGTGGACTGGCGCCCGTTTGCCTTTGCGAACAACCATGTCGATGTGCGCAGCCTGTCGGCCGGTCTCGTCACGCTGGCGCGCCAGCCCGAGCTGAAGCCGACGCCGAGCGACCCCAATGCGCCGCTGCTGCCCGATCTCGACATCGACGTGAACCGTTTGCGGATCGCGCGCTTCGTGATCGAGCCGGCGGTGACCGGCCAGCGCCATGTGCTGGGCATCGACAGCGCGGTCCATATCGCGGACCGGCGTGCGCAGATTCAGGCCTCTGCCAACGCGCTGCGCGGGCAGGGCGTCGCGGGCGGCGACTCGCTGCGCCTGATCCTCGATGCGGTACCCGATCAGGACAAGCTGAGCGTCGATGTGAAGCTGTCCGCGCCGGTGGGCGGCGTGGTGGCGTCGATGGCCTCGCTGAAGGCGCCGCTGAACGTGTCGGTGGACGGCGCGGGCGGCTGGAAGTCGTGGAACGGTCGCGCGCTGGCGACGCTGGGCGGGGGTGAACTCGCCAATCTGCGGGTTGCGGCACGCGACGGACATATCGAAGTTCGCGGACAGACGCGGCCCGGCCTGTATCTGGAAGGGCCGGTCGAACGGCTGACCGCGCCTGCGTTGCAGGTGGCGATCGATACCACGTTGAACGAGCGGCGGGCCGATACCCGCGCCAAGCTGCGCTCCGATGCCCTGGTGGTGGATGCGGGCGGTCTGATCGATCTCGCCAACAGCCGCTTCGGCAACTTCGCGGTCGATGCCAGGCTGCTGACGCCGGGCGCGATCGCGCCGAACCTGACCGGGCGGGACGTGCTGGCCCGCGTGGTCCTCGACGGTGCGTTCGCGACGCCGACCGTGGATTACAAGGTTCGCGCAGGCGCGATCGGCTTTGGCGAGACCAGCGTCGAGAACCTGTACGCTGAAGGTCTGGCGCGGGTGAACAGCGACCGCATCCTGGTGCCGGTCAAGGCGCGTGCGAAGCGCGTCGCTGGGCTGAACGCCGCGGTGGGCGGGCTGGCCAACAACGTCGCCATCCAGGGTGACTTCGCGATCGCGATGCCCAACATCCTGTCCGACAATCTGCGTATCCGTTCCGACAATATCGATGCGACCGCGGTGATCGTCGCGAACATGGAGACGGGCCGCTACACCGGTGCGCTGAAGGGGCGGGTGAACAACTACCGCGTGGAGAGCATCGGCATCATCAACCTGTCGACCGATGCCAATCTGGTCGCGACGCCGACGGGCTTCGGAGTGACCGGCCGGGTGGTGGCGCGTACCTCGCAGATCTTCAACGAAGGGGCACGCAGCTTCCTGGGCGGCAATGCGGCGATCCGCGCCGATGTCGGGTACAGCCCGGAAGGCATCGTCACCTTCCGCAATCTCCGGATGAACGCGCCGCAATTCCGCATCACGCAGGGGCAGGGACGGTACGATCCGGCCTCCGGCGCGGTGGCGGTGAATGCCGATGCCTATTCCACCCAATATGGCCCGCTGTTCGCGCGGGTGACGGGATCGCAGACCAATCCGGTGGTGGTGCTGCGCGCGCCGCGGCCGGGGGTCGGCGTGGGTCTGGTCGA
The DNA here is from genome assembly GCF_038809135.1 of Sphingomonas sp. NY01. Lineage (NCBI taxonomy): Bacteria > Pseudomonadati > Pseudomonadota > Alphaproteobacteria > Sphingomonadales > Sphingomonadaceae > Sphingomonas > Sphingomonas sp. NY01. The sequence goes on from NZ_CP101722.1 coordinate 924,007, forward strand.
CCTCAATGCGCGTGTCGTGGGGCAGGGCGGTGCTTATGCGGTGAACGCCACCGGCGGCACCAATTACGGCCCGTTCACCGCGGACGTGCTGGTGCGGCCCGGCAATCAACTGGCGGTCGACGTGCGCCGCGTGCTGTTCGCGGGGATCACCGCCAATGGCCGCATCGTGCAGAGCCCGCGCGGGCCCTTTGCGGGCGGGCTGCAATTCGCCGGTCAGGGCATCTCCGGTCAGGTGCGTCTCGCCGATCAGGGCGGCAACCAGCGCGCCGACGTGAATGCGCGTGCCTATAATGCGCGCGTGCCCGGCATGGTCGATTTCACCATCGGTCGCGCGCTGGCCAATGCCAGCATCGTCATGCTGCCCTCCGCCCCGCAGGTCGTGGCCGATGTGCAGCTCGGCGATACGCGCTACGGCCCGACGGTGATCGAGGCGGCACGGGCCAAGGTGAACTATACCGGCGGGCGCGGCACGGCGCAGGCGCTGCTGACCGGATCGAGCGGCGTGCCGTTCCGGGTGGCGGCCAATGCGCAGCTTTCGCCGAACCAGTATCTGGTGGCGTTGCAGGGGCTGGCGAACGGAATCAATTTCCGCACCGCCAATCCGGCCCGCATCACCAATGCGAACGGTACCTATCGCCTGGCGCCGACGCAGATCACGTTCGACCAGGGATCGGCGCGTCTCGCCGGCTCCTATGGCGCGGCAACCCAGGCGCAGGTGCGGCTGGACCGGATGAACCTGGCGGTGCTCAGCGCCTTCATGCCCAATCTGGGCATCTCCGGGCAGGCGACCGGCAGCCTGGACTATGCACAGGCGAGCGGGGCGACCTTCCCGACCGCCGATGCACGACTGACGATCAGCGACTTCCAGCGTACCGGCCTTGCGGCGGTGTCGGAGCCGGTGGACGTGGTGTTCGCCGGTCGCCTGCTGGCCGATGGCGGCGAGGCGCGGGCGCTGGTGCGTCGCGGGCAGACCGTGGTAGGCCGCATGCTCGCCAATCTCCGCCCGCTGCCGCCGGGTGCCGGATCATGGACGGAGCGGCTGATGTCCGCGCCGCTGTCCGGCGGTATCCGCTATAATGGTCCGTCCGCCGTGTTGTTCTCGTTCGCGGCGCTGCCGGAGCAGCAACTGACCGGGCCGATCGCCATCGCGGCGGATTTCTCCGGCCGGGTGTCGGCACCGCAGCTGAACGGCCTGATCCGCGCCGACAACCTTACCTACGACAACGAAACCTATGGCACGCGCCTGTCGCAGATGCAGTTGCAGGCACGTTTCTCCAACGACCGGCTGGAGATCACCCGGATGCAGGCGCGCGCCGGCGACGGCACCGTGCAGGCGCAAGGAACGGTCGGGTTGGCGGCGGACAGCGGCTATCCGATCGATATCCGCGCGCAGCTGAACAACGCCCGGCTGGCGAACAGCGATGCGCTGGCGGCTACCACCAGCGGCACGATCCGGTTGACCCACGGGCGCGACGGCGGGCTGATCCAGGGCGACCTGACCGTGCCCAACGCACGGTATGAGATCATCCGCCAGGGGCAGGCCGAGGTGCCCGAGCTGACCGGCATCCGCCGCCGCTCCGAACTGCGCCCCGGACGCCCCACCGACCGTCCCGCCGCCGCCCCCGTCGGCCTGTTCAAGCTCGACATCCGCGTCCGCGCCGACAACCAGCTGTTCGTCTCCGGCATGGGCCTCGAGTCCGAATGGGAAATGGACCTGCGCGTGGGCGGCACCAGTGCGGCGCCGACGATCTCTGGCGGGCTGGACCTGGTGCGCGGCACCTACTCGTTCGCCGGCAAGCGGTTCGACGTGAACCGCGGCATCGTCCGCTTCCGCGGCGGTGCGCTGACCGATCCGGACATCAACATCCAGGCGACGACCACGACCGATGGCATCACCGCGGTCATCAACGTGACGGGCACCGGCCAGCGGCCGCAGATCGCCTTCACCTCTACACCCGCATTGCCGCAGGACGAGGTGCTGAGCCGTCTGTTGTTCGGGACCAACCCCGAGAACCTGTCGGCGACCGAGGCGATCCAGCTGGCCTCCGCGCTCAACTCGCTGCGTGGTTCGGGCGGCGGGCTGAACCCGCTGGGCAAGCTGCGCTCGGCCACCGGCTTCGACCGGCTGCGGGTGCTGGGCGGCGATGAGGCGACCGGCCGCGGCACCAGCCTGGCGGCGGGCAAATATCTGACCGACGATATCTATATCGAGATCGTCACCGATGCCCGTGGCTTCACCGCGACACAGTTGGAGATCGCGTTGACCCGGACGCTGAGCCTGTTGACCGCCACCGGCTCGTTCGGTGGATCGAGCGGGGCTCTTCGCTACTCGCGCGATTATTGACGCGAGGGGAGTGACGATGGGCGGCCGCCGGGACCATGCGGATCCGGCGGCCGTTCCATGTTGAATTGCAGCGGGTTGAGCCAGGGCGCCATGGCTGACTAAGGTGGGGGATGACCCCAGACACGCTTGCCGCCGAAGCCACCGCTGTCCTGTCGGATCTGATCGCGATCGACACCACCTCGCGCGAGTCGAACCTCGCGTTGATCGACTATGTGGAGGATCGGCTGGCGCCGCTCGGCGTGACGGGTCGGCGGGTCGGCAACGCCGATGGCTCAAAGGCGAATTACTATGCCACGCTGGGGCCTGTCGTGGAGGGCGGGGTCGTGCTGTCGGGGCATAGCGATGTGGTGCCGGTCGATGGCCAACCATGGACGAGCGACCCCTGGGTCCTGACGCAGCGGGGCGACCGCCTGTTCGGGCGGGGTACGTGCGACATGAAGGGATATCTGGCGCTGGCGCTGGCCACCGCACCGCTCGCCATGCGGCGCGGTTTGCAACGCCCGGTGCATTTGGCCTTTTCCTATGACGAGGAGGTGGGGTGCCTGGGGGCACCGGCGATGATCGGGGAGATTGCGCGGACGCTGCCCCGACCGGCGGCGGTGGTGGTGGGGGAGCCGACGAACATGGAGGTGGTCGCCGGGCACAAGGGGATCGCGACGTGGGTGGTGACCGTCACCGGCCATGAGGCGCATTCGAGCCTGACTCACCTGGGAATTTCCGCGAACATGGTCGCGGTGCGCCTGATGCAGCGGCTGGTGGATCTGGCGGAGCAAGTGGCGACCCAGGGCGATCCCGACGGGCCATTTTGTCCCCATCATGCCACCCTGACCATCGGACAGGTGCAGGGAGGAACGGCGGTCAACATCCTGGCGCGCGAATGTCGCTTCGCCTTCGATCTGCGCACGATACCGGGGCAGGATCCGGAGGCGATCCTGGCGCCCTTCCTGCGAGCCTGCGCGGAGGCAGACGCGTCGCTGCGCGCGCGCTTTCCAGGGGCAGGCGTGGAGGTGGTGCGCCGATCCCTGACCCCGAGCTTCGCGCCCGAGCAGAACGGCGCCGCCGAGACGCTGGCGCGCCGGTTGGCAGGCGATAACGGACCGGTGCGGGCGGTACCCTATGCCGCGGAGGCGGGGCAGTTCCAGCAGGCGGGATTTTCAACGATCATCTGCGGCCCAGGCTCGATCGAGCAGGCGCATCAGCCGGACGAATATATCGAGATCGCTCAGATGCAGCGGGGCGCGGCGTTCATGCTGCGCCTGATCGACGCGCTGCGCGCCTGACACCGATAGCGCCGGGCGGCATGCAGGTGGCCCGGTGCACCATGCCCCCGCACCGCGAGCGCATGTTCACCGGACCGGGTACCGCTTACCAGGGGCGGATGGTCTCGCCGTGGATCAGCGCCAGAATGAACTTCAGCATTTTGCTTTCTCCTCATTGGCACCCCCGGAAGAGGTGCCCCTATCTATTAAGAGAAAATTAACCACCCGACAACGCAGTTAAGAACCCATTAACCATCTTTGTTGCGGGCGTTTAATGCGGAATTCGGGTGGGATCCTTAACCCAATCTTCAAGGCGCGACGCGTAGCGGTGGAGGCGTGAAGCGCAGCCCGTCCTCCCTGTCCCGGCTCGATCCGGCGTCGATCCCGCCCGAAGACGAGGGGGAAATCGGCTTTCCCCCTGTCGGAGCGGGCAAGCGATTCCAGTTCCTGATCCTGGTCGAGATCGTCAACTTCGCCATTTTGCGCCGCCATGTCGGACGCCAGCGGTGCGATGTTTTGATGGCCGATGTCGCCGAACGGGCGTTGCTGGCGATCGATGGCGCCCAGGTGCGTGTGCTGGGGCCGACGCAAGTGGAGATCGTCGCGTTCGGCGAGGACCGCGACGTGCTGGCCGCCATGCTGGACGTGCTGACCGCGCTGTTCGATTCGCCCGTGGACATCGATGGCGAGCGATATGCGCTGGATGTGGCACTGGGGGCCACCGCGGCCTCCATGCCGCACCATGACGATGTGCGGATGATCGAGGAGGCCGAGCAGGCGCTGGCCGATGCCCGGATCGAGCGTCGCCCGGTGGAACGCGACCTGCCGGTGGAAACGGCACGAATCGATCGGATCGCCCTGGCGCGCGACCTGCACGTCGCCATCGGCCGCTCGGACGAATTGTTTCTGCAATATCAGCCCAAGGTTCATGTCCGGCGCCAGCAGATCGCCAGCGTCGAGGCATTGATCCGGTGGCGGCATCCGACGCGCGGTCTAGTGCTGCCGGGCGACTTCATTCCCATCGCCGAAGATTCGCGCGATATCGTCGCGCTGACGCTGTGGACGCTGCGCCAGGTCATCACCGATCAGAAGACGATGGCGGCACGCGGCTATGACGTGCCCGTCTTCATCAACATCGCAGGCGTGTTGCTGAGCGATACGCGCTTCGTGGCCGAAGCCTGCACTCTGGTGCAGCATGGCGGCGCGAAGATCGGGTTCGAGATCACCGAAACCTCGGTGATCCGCGATCCGGAAAGCGCGATCGCCAATCTGAAGATCTTTGCCGAGATCGGTATCGATGTCGCCATCGACGATTACGGCGCGGGGCTGTCATCGCTGGCCTATCTGAAGCAGTTGCCGGCGTGCGAGTTGAAGATCGACAAGCTGTTCGTCACGCAACTGACCAGTTCCAACCGCGATCCCCTGATCGTGCGGTCGACCATCGATCTGGCGCACGCGCTAGAGATGGAGGTAGTCGCGGAAGGCGTGGAGACGCAGGCGGCACTGGCGCTGCTGACCGTGATGGGGTGCGACATGGTGCAGGGGTTCCTGATCAGTCGCCCGATCGGATTGGATGCCTTGCTGCAATTCTTCGACGAGGGGCGGCATCTTGCGGCCACATCCGAAGCGCGTTTGCCATTTGCCCGCTTTTCCGGGGTGCAGCGTGGCTGAAGGTGCCATTCTTCGATCGCTGACCCTTTTTCTCGTTATATTCTTCTTTCCGGCGGCTGTCGCCCAAGCCGAAACCTCGGCGGAACGCGTCGACCGCGGTATTGCAGCAGCCAAGGCGAACATGCTGCGCGATCCGGCAAGTAGCGCACGGATCGCGCAGATTGCCTCTCAAGAGGCAGTCAGTCTGACTGACCAGCGGGCGCGTGCCGTCGCGCAAGCGACTGCAATGTGGCTGCAAGCAGAAGCATATATCCGCCTCGGGCAACCTGACCGTGCGGCCTCCCCAATTTCTAATGCTTTCAAGCATGCCAAAAACATGTCCGCGAATACGAGGTTATTTGCCGACATAATGCTGACCAAAGGAGGGCTTGATTCAGCACAGGGGAGAGTGGCCGCCGCGTTGGAAAGTTATCAGGCCGCGTACCGGATATTTCACCGACTTGGTATCGAACGCAGCCAAGCCATGGCGCTCGTGCAGATCTCCATCCTGTATTTCGATGCCAAGGACTATGGTTCGTCTTTGCGGTATCTTCGCCAAGCAAGGCGGGATTATCGCGTAGATGATGCCCTATCGCTGGCCATATTAAATAATACAGCCCTTGTTCTTGAGGATGATGGTCAGCGACTGGCTGCCGTAAAACAGCTTCAGAATGCGTACCATCTGGCGGAACAGATGGGCAGCACCACATTGCAGGCACAAATACTGCGCAATCTCGCAAGAAATCAGTTGGCGAGAGAGGATTTTAGAGGAGCACGACGTTCAATTTCGCTTGCCGAAGATCTATTGCCGAAGGGAAGCGACACCGATCGGCGGTCGTTGCTCAGCGTGTCGGCGCAGGCGGCGTTGCAGCAGGGGGACTTAGCGCGGGCCGGGCAGCTGATCGGGGAGAGTTTCGCGGGCGTGGACCTGAGCAAGACCACGATCGTGCAGCGCGAGGCGCATCAGACGGCGTTCGAGACCTATCGCGCGCTGGGGGAGGCGGAGCGGGCGCTGGCGCATCTGGTGGCGCTGAAGCGGCTGGACGACGAGGCGACGAAGCTGGCGACGACGACGAGCACGGCGCTGATGGGCGCGCGGTTCGACTTCGCGAACCAGGAACTCCGCATCGCCACGCTGAAGGCCAACGACCTTCAGCGCAAGGTCCTGTTCGAGCGGGCACAGGCGCGGACGCAGCGATGGATCTTGATCGGCACGGTGGCGGCGACCGCGATCATCATCGCGCTGCTCGGCATCTGGCTGTTCACCCTGCAACGCAGCCGCAACGCGATCCGGGCGGCCAATGACGACCTGGCGGAGACGAACGCGGCGCTGGGCAAGGCGCTGGCCGCCAAGACCGAGTTCCTGGCGACCACCAGCCACGAAATCCGCACGCCCCTGAACGGCATATTGGGCATGACGGAGGTGATGCTGACCGACCGTGGCCTGTCGGCCGACCTGCGCGACCGGCTGGGGGTGGTGCATGGGGCGGGGATCACGATGCGCGCGCTGGTGGACGATATCCTGGATGTGGCGAAGATGGAGACGGGGCGGCTGACGATCGAGCAGGCGCCGTACGATCTGGAAGCGACAATCCGTGATGCCAGCCGCTTGTGGGAAGAACAGGCGGCGGCCAAGGGGTTGTCCTTCGCGCTGGCGCTGGGCGAATGTCCGCGCTGGGTGCAGGGCGATGCCGCGCGCGTCCGCCAGATCGTGTTCAACCTGTTGTCCAATGCGATGAAGTTCACCCAGGCGGGGTCGGTCGGCCTGTCCGGCTGGTGCGAAGGGGAGATGCTGCACATCCGGGTGCGCGATACCGGCATCGGCATCCCGCCCGACAAGCTGGAGGATATCTTCGAATCGTTCCGGCAGGCGGATGCCAGCACGACGCGGCGGTTCGGTGGCACCGGCCTGGGACTGGCCATCTGCCGCAATCTGGCGCGGGCGATGGGGGGCGATGTCGCGGTGGCGAGTCGGGTCGGCGAAGGCACCGATTTCACGCTGACCCTGCCGCTGGTGCGCGCCGCGGCGCCGGATGCGGTGGAAATTCCGGATGAGCGCGTGCTGCTGGTGGTCGATCGCAATCCCATCCAGCGCGCGATGTGGCGCAGCCTGTTCGCGGCGCACGGCGCGGTTGCCTTTGCCGCATCGGCGGAGGACGCGGCAACGCGGATGGCGCAGGGCCATGTCGCCGCCGTGCTGGTAGACGAGGCCAGCGTGCGCGACGAAGGCGCGGTGGAGGCGATCGCGGCCGCGGCGCGGGGCGGACCGCCCGTGGCCCTGTTGTGGCCGGCCCCCGATCCCCAGCAGATCGCCGCCTGGAAAGCCGCTGGCATAACGCAGGTGATAGCAAAGCCGGTGGCCGGCGCCGCGGTGGTCGCCGCGTTGTTCGGTCCGTCGCGTCACGGTGAGCAAGTGCTTGTCTCGCGAGCGGCTTAGCGACTACAGCCGGACCATGAACAGCCGCCACGACCCGCTGCCGGCAGGAGCCTGACGAGCGCCATGAACGTGCTCTTCATCGAGGATGACCGCATGAACCGGCGCGTGGTTCGCGACATGCTGGATGTAGCGGGCGCGAGCATGACCGAGGCGGAGGATGCCGAGCGCGGATTGGCCCTGATCGATGCGCAGGATTTCCAGGTGGTGCTGATCGACCTGCGCATGCCCGGCATGGACGGGATCACCGCGATCCGCCACATCCGCGCACGCGGCGACGCGCGCGGCCAGGTGCCGATCATCGTCGTCACCGCCGACACCGCGATCGACCTGCGCGCGCGCTGCATCGATGCGGGCGCGGACGAGGTGATCTTCAAGCCGGTGGCGATGGATCAGTTGTTCGACGCGATGGGCCGTATCCTGGCGCGCGACGCGGGCGGTATGATCCTCTGACGCTTCAGCCGGGTGGCTTGAGCGCCTGGGCGAGCGAGGTGGTAGCGCTGCCGCGGCGGGCGGGCAGCGGTTGCGAGGGATCGGGTGCCCAGCCGGTCAGGAAGACGATCCCGAACCGCTCCACGGTGCGGCCATTGTCGCCGGCATCCGCGGCAAAGGCGGCGGCAGTGGCGGCGAGCGCGCTGCGGGTGATCGCGCGCCGGTCGGCCAGCACGTTGGATGCCGCCATGCCCCGCAGATCGTCCAGCAGGCGGCCGATGTCGCGGTAGCCGACATCGAGCGTCTCGAGATCGGCGACGGGCAACGCAAAGCCGGCGCGCATCAGCAGGTCGCCGGCGGATCGCACATCGACCTGGGGGTGGAGGCGGGCGACGGGACGCTCCGCCTCACCGGCGCGCAGGGCGGCGCGCAGGCGGGGCAGGCTGCCCGCGCCGGTGAACGCGCCGAGGAACAGGCCGTCGGGGCGTAGCACGCGGCGGATCAGGGTGAGTGCGCCGGGCAGGTCGTCCAGCTGGTCGAGGACACCGGCGCTGACCACCAGATCGAAGGAGGCATCGGCAAAGGGCAGGCGATCCTCGTCCGCCTGCACGCCGCCGGCGGCGCGGGCAAAGGCGAAGCCGGGATCGACGCGAACGACGCGGGCGCCGGGCGGGGCCGCAAAGCCGGCATCGAAACAGCCGAGATCGAGAACCGCCTCGAACGACCGCTTCACCGAGCCCAGGCGCTCGGCGATGCCGTCGAGCATGGCGGCGCGCAGGAAGTCGTATTCGGCGAAATGGGATGCGGCGCGGTCGCGGCGGCGGCGGCGCGCCGCGCGGTCGAAGATGGCAGGAGCGTTCACGCGCCGGCTTGTGCGCCGATCCGGGCTCAACGACAAGCATCGGCATGGGGTGGTGGGGCAAGACGTGGCGGCGAACGGGTGCGCCGGTGGTAAGCTGGGCGCTGCCGCCGCGCTGTCCGGCATGCGGGGTAGTGGTGGAGGCGGATCACCGGCTATGCACCGCCTGTTGGTCCGGCCTGCGGTTTCTGGGCGTGCCGGCCTGTGTGGGATGCGACCGGCCGTTTTCGCATGATCGGGGCGCGGGGGCGCGGTGCGCCTCATGCATCGCCCGGCCGCCGCGGCTGGCGGGGGTGCGCGCGGTGGTGGCCTATGGGCCGGTGTCGCGGATGTTGCCGGTCAAGCTGAAGCATGGCGGGCGGATCGGGCTGGCCGAGACGATGGCGCGGTTGATGGTGGCGCGGATGCCGGCGGGGGCGGAGGTGCTGGTCCCGGTGCCGCTGCATCGTTGGCGGCTATGGTCGCGCGGGTTCAACCAGGCGGCGCTGTTGGGGCAGGCGCTGTCGCGGTTGACCGGGGTGGCGCACGAACCGGGTGCCCTGGTGCGGTGGCGGCGCACGCCCCTGCTGCGCGGACTGGGCGGCAAGGCACGCGCGCGGGTGACGCGCGGCGCCTTTCGGGTGGTGGAGCGCGCGGCGGTCGCCGGGCGGCGGGTGGTGCTGGTCGACGATGTTTATACGACCGGAGCGACCGCGGATGCGTGCGCCCGCGCGCTGCTGGCGGCGGGCGCGGCGTCGGTGACGCTGCTGTGCTGGGCGCGCGTGCTGGCAGAGGATGATTGACAAGCCCGGCCGGCATCCACACCTGTTCGTGCATGGCAAAGGTCGAAATCTACACCAAGGCGTTCTGTCCCTATTGCACACGCGCCAAGTCGCTGCTCGCCTCCAAGGGCGTCAGCCCCGAGGAGTTCGACATCACGATGGGCGGCCCGCGGCGCGCGGAGATGATCCAGCGCGCGAACGGGCGCACCACCGTGCCGCAGGTGTTCATCGACGGGCGGCATATCGGCGGCTCCGACGATCTGGCGGCGCTGGACCGGCAGGGAGGACTGGACCCGCTGCTGGCGGCATGAGGATCGGTGTCCTCCAGATGACGAGCGGGATCGATCCCGCCGTCAACGCGCGCACCGTGGCCGAGGCGGTGGCGGCGAGCCGGGCCGAGGGCGCCGCGATGGTATTCACGCCCGAAATGTCGGGGGTGCTTGACCGTGACCGGGGGCGGGCCGCGGCGGCGATCGTGGCGGAGGACGAGGACCGGGTGCTGGCCGCGACGCGCGAGGCGGCGGCGAAGCACGGCGTCTGGGTGCATCTGGGATCGCTGGCGGTGCGGCACGAGGATGGCCGCTATGCCAATCGCGGCTTCGTGATCGACGGCAGCGGTGCGGTGCGCGCGCGGTACGACAAGATGCATCTGTTCGACGTCGACCTGCCGACCGGGGAAAGCTGGCGCGAATCAGCGAGCTATGCCGGGGGCGAGGCGGCGGTCGCGGTCGACACGCCGGTCGGGCGGCTGGGCCTTGCCATCTGTTACGACCTGCGGTTTCCGGCGCTGTTCGCGGAGCTGGCGGAAGCGGGGGCGACGGTGATGAGCGTGCCCGCCGCCTTTACCCGGCCGACCGGGGCGGCGCACTGGCACGTCCTGCTCAAGGCGCGGGCGATCGAGGCGGGGGTGCATGTCGTGGCGGCGGCGCAGGCCGGGCTGCACGAGGATGGCCGCGCGACCTATGGCCATTCGCTACTGGTCGATCCCTGGGGCGAGGTGTTGCTCGATCTGGGCGAGGCGGCGGGACTGGGCTTTGCCAAGATCGACGCGGCGCGCACGGCCGAGGTGCGCGCACGCGTACCGGCCCTGTCGCATCGGCGTGCGATCCCGCCGGTGCAGGTCGTGCCGGCATGATCGTGTTCGACCTGCGCTGCGGCGGCGGCCATGTCTTCGAGGCGTGGTTCGGATCGTCGGCGGATTATGCCGCGCAGCGCGAGGCGGGGCAGGTGCGCTGCCCGTTGTGCGACGATGCGACGATCGAAAAGGCGGTGATGGCCCCGCAGATCGGCGCCAAGGGCAACCAGCGCCAGGAGCCGTCCCGGAAACCGCCATCGCCGGATACGGTGAAGGCGGCGCTGAAGATGCTGGCGGATGCGCAGGCCAAGGCGCTGGAATCCTCGACCTGGGTGGGTAGCGCCTTTGCCGAAAAGGCGCGGGCGATCCATGCCGGCGAGGCCGCCGAGACGGTGATCCATGGGCAGGCCAGCCTGGCGGAAGCCCGGGCGCTGATCGACGAGGGTGTGCCGATCGCGCCGCTGCCCCTGCCGGTGGCGCCGCCCAAGCAGTTGAACTGATCCGGCGTCGGCCTGTCGGAGCCGCCGGGGCCACTGGACCCGTCGCGATGGCGGTTGTATCAGGGCGCGGCGTGACTCCGTAGCTCAGTCGGATAGAGCATCAGATTCCTAATCTGGGGGCCACTGGTTCGAATCCAGTCGGGGTCACCACCTTCCTTTCCCATCCAGCCGGATGCTGCCGCGATGCGACCATTGGTGCCGTTGCCTGTCGTGATGCTGGTGGCGGCGATGATGCTTGGCGGTTGCGAGCGGGCGCCGGCGGGGGATTACGATACCGCGCGCCTCGATGCCGCCGATCGGGCCGATCGGGCGCGTCAGGAAAAGGCCGCACAGGCGATGGTCGCCGAAACGCAGGATGCCGTGCGGTGGAAGATGATGGCGGCGCGGATCGACGCGCTGGAACGCGAGGTGGCGGCGCTGCGGGATACGCGGCAGATGCTGGATGCGACGCTGGTCGCGGATCGGCTGGCGCGGGTCGAGGCGGGGGTGGTCGACAAGCCTGAGCCGGTGCCGGTGCCGGTAGCGACGCCGACGCCACGACCGCCGGTGGCGCGTGCGGTGCCGGTAGCGAAGGCGAGTCCGACGCCGGCGAAGCGCGCTGCGCGCAAGCCGCTGGAACTGGATTTGCGCTAACTGGTGTTCGGGGCACCTGATCCGTTCGTGCCGCACAGTTCTGACAGGGGTGTACCGGGGCATCGCTGCGTGCGCCAACCTGTCTCTCGATACGCCGTCTCGATACGCAGCTGCGCTGCTACTCGACGGCTACTCGAGACGAACGGACGGGGGGGGCGGCGGAGGGGTGTGACCGGGCTGTGTCGTTGGGCGCGGCACTAGAGCAAGCTGCGTTAAATCCGATCCATCCCGTTCCGTTCGTGCTGAGCGAAGTCGAAGCACAGCCCCTGGCGCTTGGCCTTCGACTTCGCTCAGGCCGAACGGATGTTGCATCAGGTTTTGCGCATGATGCTCTAGGGTCGAATTCGATCAGACGTGGTCGCCCTCACCCTTCGCCGCCTGCAGCGTCTTTTTCCTCTCCCGCCGGGAGCATCGGGTGAACAGTGCCCCGCACTGTTCAGGTCATGCCGGGGGCATGACCGACCCGATGCGGGAGGGAGCGGCGCAGCCGCGAAAAGGGTGAGGGTGAGCGAAGGCGATCGCATTCCACTCGGACTGGTAAGTGGTATGCCGGGCAGCTGGCGCGTTTGGGTGCGCCACTATCGCCATCTCGCTGCCGACGGGGCAGTATCCTCGAACTCTGCTGATCGGGGATGATGGTGATGCGTGGAATGGCGTTGATGACGGCGGCGTTGCTGGCCGTGCCGGTGGCGGCGCAGGAGTCGCGACCGGAGGCGGCACCGGCACGGATACCGCCCGCGCAGCCCGAGGGGTGGAGCATCACGATCGGCGCGGCGCCGGTGTTGAGCCCGGCCTGGCTCGGATCGCGGGACGTGTCGCTGTCGGTGTTTCCGGACCTGCGGATCAATTACCGGGACGTGCTGTTCGCCTCCGTGCCCGACGGGATCGGATGGAATGCGGTGAACGGCGGCGGGTGGCGTGCAGGGCCGCTGGTCAAGATCCGGTTCGGGCGTGACGAGCGCGACGGCGGGTCGCCTTTCCTGATCGGGGGCGGCAGCGATGCGCTGGTCGGCATGGGCAATGTGAAGGCGGCGGGCGAGGCGGGCGGCTTCGTCGAGAAGGCGTTCGGCCCGGCGCGGCAGTGGAGCCTGCGCGGCGAGGTGCGGCAGGGTTTTGGCGGGCATCAGGGAGTGGTGGCCGATATCGGCGGCAGCTACCGCGCGCGGCTGGGGCGCAGCATCGTGCGGTTCGGGCCGCGCGCGACGCTGGCCAGTCCGGATTTCATGCAGACCTATTTCGGGGTGGATGCGGGCCAGTCGCTGCGCACCGGGCTGGCGCGATACGATGCGGATGGCGGCGTGCTGTCCTACGGCGTCGGCGGGTCGATGGCGCATCCGCTGGACCGGCGCAGCGCGATCACCGTGTTCGGCAGTCTGGAGCGGCTGGGCGAGGCCGCGGGCGACTCGCCGCTCGTCCGCGAGCGGGGGCGCCGGGCGCAGTTCACGCTGGGCGTGGGATACGGTTTCCGGTTCGGTCTATAGGAGGCGGGGGGCGCCGCCTGCGACCTGCGCGGCGGGGCCCCCCGGCCGGTCTTACTTCTTCAGATGGGCGGAGATGAACTTGTTCATCTCGAACATCGTCGCCTTGTCCTTGCCGAACACCTTCTTGAGGTTGTCGTCGGCGAGGATCTCGCGCTTGTTCTCAGGATTCTGCAGGTTGTTGGACTTGATATAGTCCCAGACCTTGCTGATTACCTGGCTGCGCGGCAGCTTGTCGTTGCCGACAATGGCGCCCAGTTCCTCGGACGGCTGGACCGGGGCGTGGATGCCCGTGCCCTCGTTGGTCTGCTTCGTCGCGGCCTTCTTGGCGCCGGCTTCCTGCTTGGCAGTGGCCATCTCTGTCCTTCCTATTCTCTAGCGGTCCCCCTTGTGCGGGGGGCGTGTGAATCACGCCTTATGGAGCGCCCTCGCCTTGTGCGCCGCCTTTCCGCCATTGTCACTCTCTACAATGTATTGCGGCTCGTCCTTGGACGCGCGGACCTGATGGCCCTTGATCTTGGTATCGTTGGTGACCTTCTTTTCGACAGTGCCATGCGCGGTGCCGCCATGGCTTTTCCAGGTCACTTCGTCGCCCTTCTTGAAATCGGTCATGGATCGTCTCCTGTAGCTACGCGTCAATGGCGGGGAGGCCCGGTTGGTTGCATGGCGCCCCCAAGCGGCGTTAGGGCACGCCCGAGGAGATCATCGATGAAGACCCGTGCCGCCGTTGCGTTCGAGGCGAAGAAGCCGCTGGAGATCGTGGAACTGGACCTGGAAGGGCCCAAGGCCGGCGAGGTGCTGGTCGAGATCATGGCGACGGGCATCTGCCACACCGATGCCTATACGCTGGACGGGCTGGACAGCGAGGGGTTGTTCCCGAGCGTGCTGGGCCATGAAGGCGCCGGGATCGTGCGCGAGGTGGGGGCGGGCGTGACCAGCGTGGCGCCGGGCGACCATGTGATCCCGCTCTACACGCCCGAATGCCGCCAGTGTAAATCGTGCCTGTCGGGCAAGACCAACCTGTGCACCGCGATCCGCGCCACGCAGGGCAAAGGGCTGATGCCCGACGGGACGACGCGGTTCAGCTACAAGGGGCAGCCGATCTTCCACTATATGGGCTGCTCGACCTTCTCGAACTTCACCGTGCTCCCTGAGATCGCGGTGGCCAAGATCCGCGAGGACGCGCCGTTCCAGACGAGCTGCTACATCGGTTGCGGCGTGACGACGGGCGTGGGCGCGGTCACCAACACCGCCAAGGTGCAGGCAGGCGACAATGTCGTGGTCTTCGGGCTGGGCGGCATCGGCCTGAACGTCATCCAGGGCGCGCGGATGGTGGGGGCGAACCGCATCGTCGGCGTCGACCTGAACCCGGAGCGCGAAAGCTGGGGCCGCCAGTTCGGCATGACCGACTTCATCGATGCGCGGGGGCTGAGCCGTGAGGAGATGGTCGCCGCCGTCGCCGCGCTGACCGATGGCGGGGCGGACTATACGTTCGACTGCACCGGCAATACCGAGGTGATGCGCACCGCACTGGAATGCTGCCACCGCGGCTGGGGCACGTCGATCGTGATCGGCGTGGCCGAGGCGGGCAAGGAAATCTCCACGCGTCCCTTCCAGCTGGTCACCGGGCGCAACTGGCGCGGCACCGCGTTCGGCGGGGCCAAGGGGCGCACCGACGTGCCCAAGATCGTCGACTGGTACATGAACGGCAAGATCGCGATCGACCCGATGATCACCCATGTGCTGAGCCTAGAGGAGATCAACAAGGGCTTCGACCTGATGCATGCGGGCGAGTCGATCCGCTCGGTGGTGGTCTACTGATGTTCAGCCATGTGATCCTAGGCGCGGACGACATCGCCGAGGCCAAACGCTTCTACGACGCGGTGCTGGGCGTGCTCGGCGTGCCCGAGGGCGTGGTCGATGAATGGGGCAGGGTGTTCTATGCCCATGCCGGCGGACGCTTCGGCATCACCCAGCCGATCAACGGCGAGCCCGCCAGTTTCGGCAATGGCAGTACGCTGGGCTTCCTCGCCGCATCGCCCGAACAGGCCGATGCGTGGCAGGCGGCCGGCGTGGCGCATGGCGGCACCGCGATCGAGGATCCGCCGGGCGTGCGCCATGCGACGGGCGGGCGCCTGCTGTACCTTGCCTATCTGCGCGATCCATGGGGCAACAAGCTCTGCGCGCTGCACCGCATCGGATGAGCGGGGAGGCGCCCTTCGTCCTGACGCTGCAATGCCAGGACCGGACCGGCATCGTCGCGGCGGTGGCGGGCGCGCTGGCGGGGATCGACGGCTTCATCCTGGACAGCCAGCAATATGCCGATCTGGGGACGGGGCGCTTCTTCATGCGCGTCGTCTTCGGACGCGGCGGCGAGCGCTTTCCGGCGGCGCGGGAGCCGGTGGCGGCGGCGCTGGCCCTGGTCGCCGAACGCTTCGGCTTCGACTGGGAGGTGGCGAGCCCGGGGGATCGGCCGCGCGTGCTGGTCGCGGTATCGAAGGGCTCGCACTGCCTGAACGACCTGCTGCACCGCTGGCGGACGAACACGCTGCCGGTCGAGATCGTCGGGGTGCTGTCCAACCATGATGCGCTGCGCCCGCTGGTGGAATGGCATGGGCTGCCCTGGCATCACCTGCCCGTCGGCGCCGACAATCGCGATGCGCAGGAGGGCGCGATCATCGACCTGATGGCGGCATCGGGCGCGGATTACCTGGTGCTGGCGCGCTACATGCAGGTGCTGGGCCCGCGGCTGGTGGCGGCGCTGGAGGGGCGTTGCATCAACATCCATCACAGCTTCCTGCCCGGCTTCAAGGGGGCGCAGCCCTATCACCGGGCGCATGCGCGCGGGGTGAAGCTGATCGGCGCGACCGCGCATTTCGTCACCGCCGACCTGGACGAGGGGCCGATCATCGAACAGGCGGTGGAGCGGGTGGATCACCGCGCCAGCATCGACGATCTGATCCGCATCGGCCGCGACATCGAGGCGCAGGTGCTGGCGCGCGCGGTCGCCTGGGTGGGCGAGCGGCGGGTCTTTCTCAACGGCAACCGGACGGTGATATTCCGATGACGATGGAAACGGTTTCGACCAACACGGCGTTCGGCGGGACGCAGGGCGTGTACCGGCATGACAGCCATGCGACGGGCACGCCGATGACCTTTTCGGTCTATGTGCCGCCGCACGATCCGGGCGAGCGGCTGCCGGTGCTGTGGTATCTGTCGGGGCTGACCTGTACCCACGCCAACGTCACCGACAAGGGCGAGTATCGCGCGCCCTGCGCCGAGCACAAGGTGATCTTCGTGGCGCCGGACACCAGCCCGCGCGGGCAAGGCGTCGCGGACGACGAGGCCTATGACATGGGGCAGGGCGCCGGCTTCTATGTCGATGCGACGCAGGAGCCCTGGGTGCCGCATTTCCGCATGCGATCCTATATCGAGGACGAACTGCCCGCGCTGATCGCGGCGGAGTTCCCGGTGGCCGATCTGGCGCGACAGGCGATCACCGGTCATTCGATGGGCGGCCACGGCGCGCTGACGCTGGCCTTGCGCAACCCCGATCGCTTCCGCGCGGTCAGCGCGTTCGCGCCGATCGTCGCGCCGTCGCAGGTGCCGTGGGGGCAAAAGGCGCTGGGCGGCTATCTGGGCAGCGACCGGGGTAGCTGGCGCCAGCATGATGCGGTGGCGCTGATCGAGGATGGCGCGCGACTGCCCGAGATATTGGTCGATCAGGGCGATGCGGACGAGTTTCTCGACGAGCAGCTCCAGCCCGAGCGGCTGCGCGCGGCCTGCGCGGCGGCGGGCATCGACCTGACACTCAGGATGCAGCCCGGCTACGACCACAGCTATTATTTCATCTCGACCTTCATGGCCGATCATGTCGCCTGGGCGGCGGCACGGCTTCACGCAAAGGACCCTGCATGACCGTCGTTCCCGGCGAGCCGGAGGATGGCGACCTCGTCGCCGCCGACGGCAAGATCGCCGTTCCCTCGCACGTCACCGACGCGATCCGCACGCTGATTGAATGGGCCGGTGACGATCCGACGCGCGAAGGGCTGGTCGATACGCCCAAGCGGGTGGCGCGGGCCTGGCGCGAATATTGCGCCGGCTATGCCGATGATCCCGCCATCCATCTGGCGCGCGTGTTCGAGGAGGTGGGCGGTTATGACGAGATCGTGCTGCTGAAGGACATCCCCTTCCAGTCGCATTGCGAGCATCACATGGCGCCGATCATCGGCGTCGCGCACATCGCCTATCTGCCGCGCAACCATGTCGTGGGCATCTCCAAGCTGGCGCGGGTGCTGCACGGCTTTGCCCGGCGCCTGCAGGTGCAGGAGCGGCTGACCGCCGAGGTGGCGGACTGTATCTGGGACAACCTCAAGCCGCTTGGCGTTGCGGTCGTCATCGAGGCGACGCATGCCTGCATGACCGCGCGCGGGGTGCGCACGCCCGGCGTCGCGATGGTGACCAGCCGGATGATGGGCGTGTTCCGCGACGACGATCGCAGCCGCAAGGAGGTGCTGGCGCTGATGGGGCGGCCTGCATGATCCGCACCGTGCTGGTGACCGGCGCGGCAAAGCGACTGGGCGCGGCGATCGCCCGGCGGCTGGCGGCGGACGGGCACCGGCTGGTGTTGCATTACAACGGTTCGGATGAGGCGGCGCAGGCGCTGGCGAGAGACCTGGACGCGGTATGCGTACAAGGTGACCTGAGCGATCTCGAAGCGATCGACGCTCTGTTCCTGCGTGCCCGGGTCGCGGCGGGACGGCCGATCGACGGACTGGTGAACAGCGCCTCGGCCTTCACATTCGACCGGCCGCCGGTGATCGATCCCGCATTGATGACGCGCCTGACCGCGATCGGCGTCGGCGCGCCTGCAATGCTGGCGGCGGCGTTGGCGCGGCAGGACGATGTCACGGACGGTGCCGTGGTCAATCTGCTCGACCAGAAGGTCGCCAACCTCAATCCGGATTTCTTCTCCTATAGCTGCGGCAAGATCGCCCTGGCGGGCGCCACCGTCATGCTGGCACAGGCCCTGGGACCGCGGATCGCGGTGAACGCCGTGTCTCCGGGCC
>NZ_CP101722.1:947500-1975000 GCF_038809135.1 Sphingomonas sp. NY01
CAGGGCTCTGCTAAGTCGGCTTCAAGACGACGTATAGGGCCTGACGCCTGCCCGGTGCCTGAAGGTTAAGTGGAGGAGTGCAAGCTCTGAAATGAAGCCCAGGTAAACGGCGGCCGTAACTATAACGGTCCTAAGGTAGCGAAATTCCTTGTCGGGTAAGTTCCGACCTGCACGAATGGCGTAACGACTTCCCCACTGTCTCCAGGACATGCTCAGCGAAATTGAATTCTCCGTGAAGATGCGGAGTACCCGCGGTTAGACGGAAAGACCCCGTGCACCTTTACTGCAGCTTCAGAGTGGCAGTGGACAAGAACTGTGTAGCATAGGTGGGAGGCTTTGAAGCATCGGCGCCAGCTGATGTGGAGCCATAGGTGAAATACCACCCTGTTGTTGTCTACTGTCTAACCTCGTACCGTGAAACCGGTACAGGGACCCTCTGTGGCGGGTAGTTTGACTGGGGCGGTCGCCTCCTAAAGAGTAACGGAGGCGCGCGAAGGTTGGCTCAGGCCGGTTGGAAACCGGCTGTTAGAGTGCAATGGCATAAGCCAGCCTGACTGCGAGACTGACAAGTCGAGCAGAGACGAAAGTCGGTCATAGTGATCCGGTGGTCCCTCGTGGAAGGGCCATCGCTCAACGGATAAAAGGTACGCCGGGGATAACAGGCTGATAACCCCCAAGAGCTCATATCGACGGGGTTGTTTGGCACCTCGATGTCGGCTCATCACATCCTGGGGCTGGAGCAGGTCCCAAGGGTTTGGCTGTTCGCCAATTAAAGTGGTACGTGAGCTGGGTTCAGAACGTCGCGAGACAGTTTGGTCCCTATCTGCCGTGGGCGTCGAAATTTGAGAGGAGTTGACCCTAGTACGAGAGGACCGGGTTGAACGTACCTCTGGTGTACCTGTCGTCGTGCCAACGGCGCAGCAGGGTAGCTATGTACGGACGGGATAACCGCTGAAAGCATCTAAGCGGGAAGCCTCCCTCGAGATAAGATTTCATCAAGAGCGGTCGAAGACCACGACCTCGATAGGCCGGATGTGGAAGTGCGGTAACGCATGGAGCTAACCGGTCCTAATTGCTCTGGTCGCGCTTGAGAGCTCCACACCCCCACCATCAGCCCTGGGCTAGATGAACGGGTGGATGGAAATAACTCTCAGCCAGATAAAACCTCCAAGGTGCATCGATTTTAACCCAACACAACCGCATGCTCGCAGGCTCCATTGCCTGGTGGCCATAGCGTCGGTGTCCCACCCGATCCCATCCCGAACTCGGCCGTGAAACCCGACCGCGCCAATGGTACTATCGCTCAAGCGATGGAAGAGTAGGTCGTCGCCAGGCATTGAAGCCCGCGAACATGCACACAAAGAACCCATTCACATCCCTCTTGCGCCGCACACAGCGCAAGAACAAAACCTCACCACCGCGGGGTGGAGCAGCCCGGTAGCTCGTCAGGCTCATAACCTGAAGGTCACAGGTTCAAATCCTGTCCCCGCAACCATCCGAAAAAGCCCGCAAGTCGAGAGACTTGGCGGGGTTTTTCGTATTCTTAATCCACCGCGCTTGTAGACACGTAAAGCTGTAAAAAATGTCGACTCGAGACACTGTAAGATCAATGGGTTAGGCACCAGCCTGTAAAGCGTCCGGCCTGTCCCCCTATTCTTTTTTCGAACACTCGCGCCCGATCTGCGCAGCGCCGTGCGACATGTCTATGGTGCGATTATCATCCACCCTCAGTCTTAGTCCGTCGAGCGCCTGAGGTACGGGCGATCTGTTTCAGATCGATGCGGTGCGGGACGCCGAGACGGGGAAGCAAATGACCGAAGGTCTCGACGTCGGCAGGCATTTCGCCGACGGAGAGAGTCTTGCGGAATACCTGCGCGAAAAGCTGGGTTCGACCACCTCCTGGGAAATCGAACCCGAGGTTAGCGACTAGGAGTAGGATCGGCCGACCAGCTGAACCGCCCCGGGTCCGCCGGAGGCATTGGGTTGTGAGTCACGCGGCCATATGGATCTGGTCGGCGGCAGCATAGAACAGTTCTTCGGCTTCAGCAGGCGGGATGTTGCCGATGGGTTCGAGCAGCCGACGATGGTTAAACCAGTCGACCCAGTCGAGCGTGGCGTATTCGACGGCCTCGAAGCTGCGCCAGGGTCCGCGCCGGTGGATCACCTCGGTCTTGTAGAGGCCGTTGATTGTCTCGGCCAAAGCGTTGTCATAGCTGTCGCCGACGCTACCGACCGACGGCTCGATCCCCGCTTCGGCGAGACGGTCGGTGTACTTGATGGACCCGTACTGCGACCCGCCGTCGCTATGATGAACCAGGCCGCCACGATGAACTGGCCGACGATCGTGCAGCGCCTGCTCGATCGCATCCAGCACGAAGCTGGCATGCTCCGTCCTGCTGGCCCGCCAGCCGACGATGCGTCTGGCGAAGGTGTCGATGACGAAGGCGACGTAGACGAAGCCAGCCCAGGTCGCGACATAGGTGAAGTCTGACACCCAGAGCCTGTTCGGCGCCAGCGCCCGGAACTGGCGGTTGACGCGGTCGAGTGGGCATGGCGCTGCCTTGTCGCTGACGGTGGTGCGCACTGGCTTGCCCCGAATCACACCCGCCAAGCCCATTTCGCGCATCAACCGCTCGACAGTGCAGCGGGCCACCGAAAAGCCCTCGCGCATCATCTGGCGCCAGACCTTGCGCACGCCATACACACCGAAATTCTCGGCAAACACGCGGGCGATTTCCGGCTTGAGAACCTGCTCCCGCTGCGCTCTCGCGACAGCCGCATCGGGTCCTGTCGCTGCGCGACGTGCTTGCGGTAGGTGGATGGGGCGATCGGCAGGACCCGGCAGATCGGCTCGACCCCATAGATTTCGCGGTGGTCATCGATGAAGGCGATCATCGCCGAACGGGCGGTCGAGCTCCGCCTGGGCAAAATACGCGGACGCCTTGCGCAGGATCTCGTTAGCTTGGCGCAACTCGCGGACCTCGCGCTCCAGCGCCTTTACTTTCTCGGCGACTTCGGTCGGTACGCCAGCGCGCTTGCCGCTGTCGACCTGCGCCTTCTTCAGCCACTCATGCAGCGTCTGCGGCACGCAGCCGATCTTCTCCGCAATGGACACCACCGCTGCCCACCGCGACGGGTGATCGCGCTCGTGATCCAGCACCATCCGCACCGCACGCACGCGCACCTCAAGCGAAAACTTATTCGTGGTCTTGCTCGTCATAGCCCCTTCCTCTCAGGAGTTGGGGCCTCCGACAAACCCGGCGCGGTTCAGCATTCGTCGTCCCTTGCCCCAGACTGTCATAGTCGATGGACCACTCAGAAGGGGGCCGCTCAGTTGCGCCCGGACAACGGCATATATCGATCATGTCGGCGCAGCGGTCTTGTTTGGCCATCCGTGCAGCGGCTCCAGCATCGCGACGAACGGATTTATCCGTGTCTGGCGCCAGTAGCGGCGAACCTTCCATACCCTTTGCCCTAATCATCGGCAAGTGCCGTGCGGTACGGGAGATCCACATCATGCCTGTCGGAAACCGGTCGGTTCGCACCCGCCAGCCGGTATCCGTCCGTGCTCCAGCGGCAGCCTGAGCTGTTCAGTGCTCAATCCTCATCCAAAAACCGCGTCGCTCGTTCAAGCCTCCTTTATAACCAAGGCCTGGAACAGTGACCTGCTGCACCAACAAGCGTTGTCCATGAAGCCGGCATGACATGCGGTTTGGCCTTACCCATCTCCGGCCTTGGGCGACGTGTGACACGGTTTCGGTAGGGGTTTCTGCAGTAATCGAAGCAATGGTTTCGGTCCGAAATGATCGGGGCCGTGGTGAGCTCAGCGCTGCAAAACGCCAAAGCACGATGCAGCATGTACGCCTGTTTGCGCGCGTCAATAACCCGCTTGCATTCGCCGTGGGAGAAGATAACTTGTAATATAACTAAGGAGGGGCATGGTGAGCTTGCGCTTGAGAAGCTTGTTTATGCGTGGTCTGCCGGTGATGACGATCATGGTCCTGGGTGGCTCGGGCCTGGATGCGCAGCAGCAGCCGACAACCGCCATGCCGCCGATCGATAAGTCACTGCCCCCGCCAGCCAATCATAAGCCTGCTGCGGTGGCGGTGTTGGCGGATTATCGCCATGACGATCTGCTTTGGGAGAATGACCGCACTGCGCATCGCATCTACGGTCACGCCCTGGAGGCGGTGGAGCCACCATCGGGATCGGGCATCGATAGTTGGGGCAAGCAGTTCGCCTGGCCCTTCGCCGATCGCCAACTGCGTACCGGCGACCAGCATGGCTATCACGGCGAGGGCATCGACTTCTACAATGTCGGCTCCGGTCGTGGCGCGGGCGGATTGGGCATCTGGCATGACAACAAGCTGTGGACGTCGCGCAATTTCATTCGGCACCGGATCAGGGCAACCGGCGGAAAAGCGGCCGATTTCGAGGTGGATTATGCCCCCTGGCCGGTCGATGTCGGACGTACGGTATGGGAAACGCGCCGCTTTACCCTCCCGCTCGGGACGCATTTTACGCGCATGGTGTCTACGTTATCGTCAAACAAGCCGGGCGAGATGATCGTCGGGATCGGTATCGGCAAGCGTACGACCGGGCCGGTCGCGGGGCAGATGAGTGCCGATCGCACGCGCGGGGTCATGACGTGGTGGGGCCCGGAAGATGGCGCGCATGGCCGGATGGCTGTTGCGATTCGTGTCGATCCTTCGACCATCGTCGAGCAGCGCGACGATGCGGACAATCACCTGTTCCTGGTGCGGGTGAAAGCGGGGAAGCCCCTTGTCTACTTTTCGGGCTCTGCCTGGAGCAAGGGGGCAGGGGGCTTCGACACGCGTGAGAAGTGGCAGTCCTACGCTGCATCGCAGGCGTTGGATTTTTCGGTGCCGGTACGATGAAGGGGAGGATGGAGGGGATGGGAATGGGGATGGAGCGGCGGCGGGTGTTGATGGCGATGGCGGGGGGTGTGGCCGGGGCGGCGGTGCCGGTGCGGGCGCAGGGGATGGCCGGGGAGGCGGCGGGGGACAGGTCCGCGCTGCCGAGCGGGGCAGAGGACCGCCGCTATATGCTCGGCCTGCTGGAGCGGATGGCGACGCCTGTGCTGTCGCGCATGGCGCGGGGGCGTCTGCAGCAGGAGTGGACGCCCGAGTTGAGCCCGACCTGGGACAAGCGGGATTCCAAGGTCGCCTATATGGAGGCGTTCGCGCGGCTGATCGACGGGATCGCGCCTTGGCTGGCCCTGCCGGACACCGACGATGCCGAGGGGCGGCTGCGGCGTACGCTGCGCGAACAGGCGGTGCAAAGCTATGTCCACGCGGTCGATCCGGCCAGCCCGGACCGGCTGGGCTGGGAAGGGCATGGCCAGGCGCTGGTCGACAGCGCCTATTTCACCAGCGCGTTGCTGCGTGCGCCAAAGACGTTGTGGGAGCCGCTGGACACCAAGACCAAGCAGCGCATCGTCGCGGTCATCAAAGGCCTGCGCCGCATATCCCCGCCTTATCAGAACTGGCTGCTGTTCGCGGCGATGAACGAAGCGTTCCTGTTCTCGATCGGCGAGGATTGGGACCCGATGCGCGTCGACATGACGGTCAAGCTGTTCGCGGGCGACTGGTATGTCGGGGACGGCTGGTACGGCGATGGCGAGCGGTTCCACTTCGATTACTACAACAGCTACGTCATCCATCCGATGATGGTGCAGGTGCTGGAGGTGCTGTCGCGCGGCAACCCGTCGTTCAACAATCTGAAGCCGGTGGAAGCGTTTAAACAGGCGCGGCACCGGATGCAGCGATATGGCGAGCATCTGGAGCGGATGATCGGACCGGACGGCGCCTATGCCGCCATCGGCCGGTCGCTGACCTATCGCATCGCGGCGCATCAGGTGCTGGGCGTGCTGGCGTGGCGTGGCTGGCTGCCGGAAACGCTGCCCGGGCCGCAGGTCCGCTCCGCGACGGTGATGGCGGCACGACGGGTGTTCGCCGACCCGAGCAACTTCAATGCGGACGGCTTCCTGACGATCGGCTTCACCCGCGCGCAGCCGACACTGGGCGACTGGTATTCGAACGCCGGCAGCATGTATATCGCGTCCGAAGGGCTGGTGGCGCTGGGGCGGCCGGCGTCGGACCCGTTCTGGACGGGGGCGGCGATGCCGTGGACGATGCGGCGCGCCTATGCGGGGCAGGATTTCCGGAAGGACTATCCGGTCGACTATTGACAGAGCTATCGATGTAGGTGCGGGGGAAGCGTGTAATCGTAGGATAAGACCGGGTGGCGAGGAGTGAGATGGCCAAGGCTTTGTCGATGGCGGATGCCCTGTTCGCGAAGCTGGAAACCAGCATATTGGACGGGGATCTGGCGCCCGGTGCCCAGATGCCCACGCAGAAGATCATCGCCGAAACCGAAAAGGTCAGCCGGACGGTCGTGCGCGAGGCGGTCGCCCGGCTGGAGGCGCAGGGGCTGGTCGTCTCCCGTCAGGGATCGGGCGTGTATGTGGCCGAGGATGCACGCTATCGCGCGTTTCAGGTGACGCGCGACGAGCTGTCCGAACTGGCCGACGTGATCCGGCTGCTGGAGATGCGGCTGGCGATCGAGGCGGAGATGGCGGCGTTCGCCGCGGCACGCCGCACGACCGAGGATGTGGGGGCGATGCGCGCCGCCCTGCGGCGGATGGCGCAGTTCAGCGACGATCCGGTGGCCGCCGCCGCGGCGGACGTGGAGTTTCATCTGGCGATCGCGCGGGCGACACGAAACGACTATTTCGTCCGGTTGATCGACTTTCTGGGCCTGCGTCTGGTGCCGCCACGCAACCTGTATCTGCGCAACAAGCCGGTGGGCGCGCATGAGGCCTATGTCGCCAAGGTGCGGGCCGAGCATGAGGCGATCCTGGACGCCATCACGCGCATGGACGTGCCGCGTGCGCGCCAGGCGGCGTGGGACCATATGCAGGAAAGCCTGAACCGCCATTCCGAATTGAGCGACGGCGCGAACGACGATCCCCAGACCGTCTTGCCGTGAACCGTTTGACATACGGCCGATAGTTATCCTACAAATTATCCGGCGCCGAACGATGCGCGAGATCGGGGGGATGGATGCCGAGGCGGCACGAGCGGGCAGGGGAGGCGGCAGGGCTATCTGATCGCCGCGTGATGCCCGGCGTTCGCCATCGGCGCGCCCCCCTTGCTGTGATGGAGAAGTGACGATGAACATGCGTCTTGCCCTGGCGCTGGGGCTGGCGTCCGTCGCCGCATGGCCCGGTGCGATCCCTGCCGCGGCGCAAGGCGCGGCGGCGGTCGATCCGGCAGCGGTGCGGGCAACGGCGGTAAAGCTGGCGGACTGGCAGCTCGGCCGGTTGGATCCCAGCCATATCGCGGCAGCCACCGGCGAGACGCGCAATCCACGGGCGTGGGAGCAGGCCGTGTTCTGGGTGGGGATGACCGCGCTGGCGGATGCGCCGGGCACCCCGCCGCGGATCAAGCAGGCGATCATGGACATGGGCCGGCGCAACGCTTGGCGGCCCGGCGACAAGCCCTATTTCGCGGACGATCACGCGATCACCCAGGCCTATCTGTGGGCGGCGGCACATGGCGCAGGTGCCGAGGCGCGGGCGCCGACGCGCGCGGCATTCGACCGGGTGGTGGACCGGCCGGCGGTGACGACCCTGGCCTTCGCGGTGCCCAAAAAGGGCGGTTACAGTGCCACCGAGTGCCTGGACCGCTGGTGCTGGTGCGATGCACTGTTCATGGCGCCGCCCGCCCTGGCGGTGCTGAGCAACCAGACGGGCGACCCCAAATACCGGCAGTTCGCCACCAAGGAGTTCTGGGCGACCACCGACTTCCTGTATGATCCGGTCGAGCATCTGTATTACCGGGACAGCCGCTTCTTCGATCGGCGCGACGAGCAGGATCGCAAGCAATTCTGGGCGCGCGGCAATGGCTGGGTGTTCGGCGGCATGGCGCGGATCATCCCGCAACTGCCCGCCAACAGCCCGGACCGGCGGCGGATGGAGGCGCTGTTCAAGGAAATGGCGGCCAAGCTGCTGACCTTGCAGAAGCCGGATGGGTATTGGGCGCCGTCCCTGCTGGCGCCGGAGAATTCCCCGCCGGAGACGAGCGGGACGGGCTTCTTCACCTATGGCTTTGCCTGGGGCGTGAAGGCCGGTCTGTTGGACAAGGCGCGCTATCGGCCGGCGGCGCTCCGCGGCTGGAATGCGCTGACCCGCGCGATACAGCCCGACGGACGGCTGGGCTGGGTGCAGCAGGTGAGCGACCGGCCCGACCGGGTCACCGCCAACGATACGCAATATTACGGCGTCGGGGCCTTTCTGCTCGCCGCCACCGCCATCGCCGACATGGAGCGGACCGGGCGATGAGCGCCGATCCCCTGTTCGCCAAGACCTATCATGCCGTTCATCCCGACATGATGATGGGGGCCAGCAACGCCGACCTGCACGATCGCCATGCGGTGACGGGGCTGTTCCGTGCCGGTGAACTGGTGCTCACCTATTCGCACGGGGAGCGTTTCATCATCGGCGGGGCGATGCCGGGCGAGGCGGCGCTGGACCTGCCGGTGCAGCGGGAGCCGGCAAGTGCGGCCGGGCACCCCCTGCTGGAGCGGCGCGAGCTGGGCGTGGTGAATATCGGGCCCGCGGCCGGCACGGTGACGGTGGACGGCGTCGCCTATCCGCTGGCGAAATATGAGGCGCTTTACGTGCCGATGGGCAGCCGGGACGTGCGGTTCGAAGGGGCGGGTGCGCGGTTCTATCTGCTCAGCGTGCCCGCGCATGCCGCCTATCCGATCGTCCACATGACTCTGGCGGGCAATCCGCCGATGCGGCGCGGCAGCCAGGAGACGTCGAACGCGCGGTCGATCCACCAGCTGGTGCTGCCCCATGCCTGCCAGAGCGCGTCGCTGTGCCTGGGGCTGACGCGGCTCGATCCGGGGAGCGTGTGGAACACGATGCCGCCGCACGTTCATGAGCGGCGATCGGAAATCTACCTGTATTTCGACCTGGAGGACGATGCGCGCGTCTTCCACTATATGGGTCAGCCCGACGAACTGCGCCATATCCTGCTGGGCGATGGCGATGCCGTGATCTCGCCGCCATGGTCGGTGCACATGGGCGCCGGCACCAGCAGCTACAGCTTCGTCTGGGCGATGGCCGGCGAGAACCAGGATTATGAGGACATGGACGTGCTCGACATCTGCCAGCTTGCCTGAGGGCGCGCAGGGTTTCGCGCGCAAGGTCGTCCCCCTTGGCTGTTCGTGCCGAGACATGGCCGCGTGCGGCAACATGCCTCTCGATACACCGTCTCGATACGCGGCTCTGCCGCTACTCGACGGTTACTCGAGACGAACGGGGTTTGGGTCAGGCTGGTGGCGTGAGGTTTAATCGCGCAGGCCGATGAAGGCGACGCCGGGGGCGGCGGTGCCGGGGCCGTGCGGGGTCAGGCGGCCATCGGGGGCGACCGCGAAGCTGTCGATCGTGCCGCTGTGCTGGTTGGCGACCAGGAAGCGGGACTGGCGGGGCAGGAGTTGCATGTGGCGGGGCCAGCGGCCGGTGGCGGAGATGGTCTGGACCGGCGTGAGGGTGCCGTTCGGGGCGATGGCGAAGACGGCGATCGTGTCCGCGCCGCGGTTCGAGGCGTAGAGATAGCGGCCGCGCGCGTCGATCGCGATGGCGCCGGCCTGGCTCTTGCCGGTGAAGCCGGGTGCGAGGGTGGAGACGGGCGGGGCGAGTGGGGTCAGCGTGGGGGCAGGGCCGACGTGGAGTGCGGTGACGGTGTTGGCGAGTTCGTGGATCAGATAGGCGAAGGGGCGGGCGGGGTGCAGCGCGAGGTGGCGGGGGCCCGAGCCGGCGGGTGCGCGCAGGGCGGCCTGCGCGGTGCCGAGCGTGCCGGTGCGTGCGTCGAAGGGATGGGCAAAGACGGTGTCGGCGCCGAGATCGACCGACCATAGCCAGCGATTGTCCGGGGTGAAGCCGACCCAGTGCGCATGCGGGCCCGCCTGGCGATCGGTGACGGGGCCGCTGCCGTGGTGGGGGTGGACCGTCGCCGGGGCCGAGGGAAGGCCGGTCGCGGGGTCGAGACGGATCAGAGCGACGCTGCCGCTGCTGTAATTGGCGACGGCAAGCGCGGTGCCGGTGCGGTCGAGCGCGACGTGGCAGGGATCGGCGCCGGCGGACGAGACATGCGCGACGCGGGTCCAGCGGTCGCCATCGGTGCGGAAGGCGGAGACCATGCCGTCCGCGCCCTCCCGCACCAGATAATGGAGCCCGTGGCGGGGGTGGCGGATACCGAACGAGGCGTCGGGCGCGTCGGCGACCGGCGCGGCCGCCTGCCAGCTCTCGGTGTCGGGGCGGTAGTGGAGGGGCAGGAGGCCATGACCGCCTTCCCGGTTGTAGCCGCCGGCGTAGAGCGCGAGCGAGGCGGGGGCGGCGTGCGCGGGGAGGGGAAGTGCCGTGGCACCGATCGCACCAAGGATCGTGCGTCTGGACATCGGGGTGGTCATGGCTTCTCCTGTTCGCATCCGCCGCCGGGGCGATCAGGTCTATGGCATGGCGCGGGGTGCCGCGGCTATCCTTGGCTGATCGCGGAAAGGTTCGGCGCCGAACGCGCCTCGCCTTCCGCTCTCACGATGGCCAAGGGACAACCGGTCACGCGCCCGCGAGCGTCAGGCGTTCCAGTTGGTCGTCGGTCAGGACCAGCGTCATGGCGGGAAGGAGATCCTCCACCTGCGCGACGCTGGTGGCGCTGGCGATGGGGGCGGTGACGCCGGGCTGCGCGATCAGCCAGGCGAGCGCGATCTGGGCGAGGGTGGCGCCGGTTTCGGCGGCGACGGCGTCCATCACGTCGAGAACGGCCTTGCCGCGACCGTCGAGCAGGTCGGCCATGCGGCCGCCGCGCACGCTTTTGCCGAGATCGTCGCGGGTGCGGTACTTGCCGGTTAGGAAGCCCGAGGCGAGGCCGTAATAGGGCACGACGCCGATATTCTCGGTGACGCAATAATCCTGCAGCTCGCCCTCGAACTTGTGGCGGCTGACCAGATTATATTCGGGCTGCAGGACGTGGAAGCGGGGCAAGCCGGCATCGCGGGCGGCGTCGTTGGCCGACTTCAGGCGGGCGGCGTGGAAGTTGGAGGCGCCGATCACGCGGACCTTGCCGGCGTCGACCAGGCGGCCGAACGCCTCCATGCTGGCCTCCTGCGGAGTGTCCTCATCGTCCTGATGCGCGAAATAGACGTCGATCCGGTCGGTGCCGAGCCGCTTCAGTGAGGCGTCGCACGCGGCGGCGATGTGGGCGGGGGCGAGCTTTTCGCCGCCCTCGCCAGGGAGCATGCCGACCTTGGTGGCGATCAGCACCGCGTCGCGCTTGCCACTGGTGCGGAGCCATTCGCCGATCATCGTCTCGGACTCGCCGCCGCGATGGCCGTCGACCCAGGCGGAATAGACATCGGCGGTATCGATCAGCGTACCGCCGCCCGCCACAAAGGCGTCGAGCACGGCAAAGCTGGCCGCGCGGTCCGCCGTCCAGCCGAACACGTTGCCGCCCAGGACCAGGGGCGTGATCTGGAGGTCGGTGGAGCCGAGGCGGCGGCGGTTCTGCGGATCGGTCATGGCATCACCCTTCGGGATCGGTGGCGTTGTCATCCAGCGCGTTCAGGTCGACGGCATTGGCGTCGAGCATGGCGGCGGCCTCGTCCAACTGTTTCGCCTCGTCGGCGGTAAGGCCGCCCGGCTGGTCGTCGCTGCCCGAACAGGCGGCAAGAAGCAGGAGCGCGGCGGCGGGAAAAAGGCGGTTCATGCGGCAAGTGTCGTCCGGCAGGGTCGGCGCTGTCCAGTCCGACGGGGGCGCCGGGGACAGGGCACCGGCCCATATCCCCGGCCGTCATCATCAATCGCGGATCGCGTTGCCCGCGCGGGTGAGCGCGTTGCCGGTCGCATCGGCGGCGGCATCCGCACCGTTGCTGATCGAATCGCCGGCCTTGCGGGCGCCGTTCTCGATCCGGTCGCCGGCATTGTCCATCGAACGCTCGGCCGAACCCAGCGCACGATCGCTGGCGGCGTCGACGTCGTTCACGGCGTTGCGCGTGGTCGCCTCGGTATCGGCGGCGACGGCGTCGGCGGCCTGTTCGGTCTGCTCCTGGGCGTTCTGGCTGCAGGCGGCGAGCGCGAGGGCGGCGGCGGCGGTCAGACCGAGGGTAAACGTCTTCATGCGGGCATACTCCCTTGGATTTCCGAAGCGAACTCAACCGTCCGCAACCGGGCCATAACGCAGATGTGCCGTTTGAGGTCCGAAACGACCATTTCGTTGACCGCATATAAAGATATCTTTATATGTCGATCCATGGCGATGGCGCTCGACATTTTCCGTGCCCTTGGCGACCCGACGCGGCTGCGCATCCTGGCGTTGCTGCGCACGATGGAGCTGTCGGTCGGCGAACTGGCGCAGGTGCTGGGGCAAAGCCAGCCGCGCGTGTCGCGGCATGTGAAGATCCTGGTCGATGCACGGCTGGCGGAGCGGCGCAAGGAAGGCAGCTGGGTATTCGTCGCGCTGGGCGCGCGCGAGGCGGTGGCGCCGATCGTGGCGGCGCTGGACCAATGGTCGGTGCACGAGCCCGATCACTGGGCGGTGGCGGACGCGGCCCGGCTGGCGGCGGTGCGTGCGGACCGCGCGGCATCGGCCGCGACCTGGTTCGAGGATCATGCCGCCGAATGGGACGCGATCCGCTCGCTGCACGTCGCCGAGAGCGAGGTCGAGGCGGCGATGGCCGCGCTGCTGGGGCAGGGATCGATCGGCACGCTGATCGATATCGGCACGGGTACGGGCCGGATGCTGGAGGTGTTCGGCGAGCAGGCGGACGCGGCGCTGGGCATCGACCGGTCGTCGGAGATGCTGCGGCTGGCGCGCGCCAAGCTGCACGACCGGCCGAACACCGAATTGCGCCAGGCGGACCTGTATGCGCTGCCCATGGCGGACGGCGCGGCGAACGTCGCGATCCTGCACCATGTGCTGCATTTCGCGCAACAGCCGGGCGCGGCGATCGCCGAGGCCGCGCGCGTGCTGGCGACGGGCGGGCGGTTGCTGATCGCCGACTTCGCGCCGCATGACCGCGAGGACCTGCGCGCGCGCGACGCGCATACCCGACTGGGTTTTGCCGACGAGCAGATTGCGGGCTGGTTCGCCAATGCGGGCCTGCGCATGACGCAGATCGAAACGCTGGGCGGCGGTACGCTGACGGTGAAATTGTGGCTGGGCACCAAACAGGGGCTGAAAGGCCTGCGCCCGGTCGACTCCAACATGGTGAAAGCGGCATGACGACGATTTCCGTTCCCCAGCTTGAAGAAGCGCGCCGTGCGCTGGAAGCGCCGCTGTTCGCCGATGTCGGCGGCGACATGGAGGTGAGCTTCGAGTTCTTTCCGCCCAAGACGGAGAAGATGGACGCGCAGTTGTGGGACGCGATCCGCACGCTGGAGCCGCTGGGCCCGCGCTTCGTATCGGTGACCTACGGAGCGGGCGGATCGACGCGCGAGCGGACGCATGCGACGGTGGCGCGCATCCAGCGGGAAACCTCGCTGGCGGCGGCGGCGCACCTGACCTGCGTGGAGGCGACGCGCGAGGAGATCGATCAGGTCGCCGAGGATTACTGGGCGGCGGGCGTGCGCCATATCGTGGCGCTGCGCGGCGATCCGCCGACCATGGGCGCCAAGTTCGCCAGCCATCCGGGCGGATACGCCAATGCGGCCGATCTGGTGGCGGGACTGGCCAAGCGGCACCCGTTCGAAATCTCGGTAGCGGCCTATCCGGAATGCCACCCGGAGTCGGTGGATACGGTGGGCGATATCGACAATCTGAAGCGCAAGCTGGATGCCGGCGCGACGCGGGCGATCACCCAGTTCTTCTTCTCGCCAGAGGCATTCTTCCGCTTTCGCGACGCGGTGGCGGCAGCGGGGATCACCGCCGAGATCGTGCCGGGCATCCTGCCGGTGTCGAACGTGGCGCAGACGCGCAAGTTCGCCGGGCTGTGCGGGGCGGCGATCCCGGACTGGATGGACCGATTGTTCGAGGGGCTGGACGATCATCCCGCCGCACGGCAACTGGTGGCGGCGACGATCGCCGCCGAGATGTGCCGCAGGCTGTATGCGGGCGGCGTGAAGAGCTTCCACTTCTACACGCTGAACCGTGCCGAATTGGCCTTTGCAATCTGCCACATGCTGGGCGTGCGCGCCAAGCCGCAGGCCGTGGTGGCGGCGGCCTGATCGGATCCTCCCCGATACGGGGAGGGGAACCAGCCAGAGGCTGGTGGAGGGGGCTCTCCACCAGCCGAGACTTTTGTGGAGAGCCCCCTCCACCGCTCTGGCGAGCGGTCCCCCTCCCCGTGCCGGGGAGGATCAGGTGGTGACATGACGATCCGAGACACTTTCTTCGCCGAGGCGGCCAAGCGCATCCTGATCACCGATGGCGCATTCGGCACCGAGATCCAGAACTGGAAGCTGTCCGAGGCGGATTATGCCGGGACGCTGGGCCTGGGCCATGACCAGAAGGGCAACAACGACATACTGGCGCTGACCAAGCCCGAGGTGCCCGAGGCGATCCACCGCGCCTATTTCGAGGCGGGCGCCGATATCGCCGAGACCAACACCTTTTCCGCCAACCGGATCAGCCAGGCCGATTACGGTGCCGAGCATCTGGTGCGCGAGATCAACGTCGAGAGCGCCAGGTTGGCGCGCCGCCTCGCCGACGAGTTCCAGGCGAAGGATGGCCGTCCGCGCTTCGTGGCGGGGGCGATCGGGCCGACGAACAAGACGCTGTCGCTGTCGCCCGACGTCAACGATCCGGGATATCGGGAGATCGATTTCGATTATCTGAAGGGCGTGTACCGGGAGCAGATCGATGCGCTGCTAGAAGGGGGCGCGGACTTCATCCTGATCGAGACGGTGTTCGACACGCTGAACGCCAAGGCGGGGATCATGGCGGCGAGCGACGCGGCGCGCGATCTGGGCCGGGACGTGCCCGTCATGCTGTCGATGACGCTGACCGACCTGTCAGGGCGCAACCTGTCGGGCCATACCGTGGAGGCGTTCTGGCATGCGGTGCGCCACGCCCGGCCGGTGACGATCGGGCTGAACTGCTCGTTCGGCGCCGAACAGTTGCGGCCGCACGTGAAGACGCTGTCGGAAATCTGCGACACGCTGATCATGGTCTATCCCAATGCCGGGCTGCCCAACGAACTGGGCGCCTATGACGAGGCGCCGGCGACGACGGCCGGGCTAGTGCATGAATGGGCGGGCGCGGGGCAGGTGAACGTGCTGGGCGGATGCTGCGGATCGACGCCGGCGCATATCCGGGCGATCGCCGAGCGTGTGCAGGGCGTGGCGCCGCGCCGCATCCCGACGCCGCCGGTACGGACGCGATTGGCCGGGCTGGAGCCGTTCACGATGGCGGCGTGACCCTTTCAGCCCTCTCTCCCTCGGGGGGAGGGCTGGTGAAGGCTGCCCAGCAGCGCTTCGCTCAGTGAGACACCTACCCCTCACCCAACCCTCTCCCCGGAGGGGAGAGGGCTTAGAAAAGAACATCATGACCACCAATTCCTCCACCCAATTCGTGAATGTCGGCGAGCGGACCAACGTCACGGGATCCGCGGCGTTCAAGAAGCTCATCATGGCCGGCGACTATGCCCGCGCGGTCGAGGTGGCGCGCAGCCAGGTGGAGAATGGCGCGCAGGTGGTCGACGTCAACATGGACGAAGGGCTGCTCGACGCCGAATATGCCATGACGACCTTTCTCAAGCTGATCGCGGCCGAACCCGATATCGCGCGGGTGCCGATCATGATCGACAGCTCGAAATGGAGCGTGATCGAGGCGGGGCTGAAATGCGTCTCGGGCAAGCCGATCGTCAATTCGATCAGCATGAAGGAGGGCGAGGAGCAATTCCTCCATCACGCGCGGCTGTGCATGGCGTACGGCGCGGCGGTGGTCGTCATGGCGTTCGACGAGGTGGGGCAGGCCGACACCAAGGAGCGCAAGGTCGAGATCTGCGTCCGGGCCTATGACCTGCTGACAGGCATCGGCTTCCCGCCCGAGGACATCATCTTCGACCCCAATGTCTTTGCGGTGGCGACCGGGATCGAGGAGCACAACAACTACGGCGTCGACTTCATCGAGGCGTGCCGCGAGATCAAGGCGCGCTGCCCGCACGTCCACATCTCGGGCGGGCTGTCGAACCTGTCGTTCAGCTTCCGCGGCAACGAGCCGGTGCGCCGGGCGATGCACTCGATCTTCCTCTACCATGCGATCCCGGCGGGCATGGACATGGGGATCGTCAATGCCGGGCAGCTCGACGTGTATGACACGATCGACCCCGAACTGCGCACCGCCTGCGAGGACGTGATCCTGAACCGCGATCCGGAGGCCGGCGACCGGCTGGTCGCGCTGGCGGAAAAATTCCGGGGTACCGATGCGGTGGCGGAGAAGCAGGCCGCCGAGTGGCGCGGGCTGGAGGTGACCAAGCGGCTGGAATATGCGCTGGTCAAGGGCATCGACGCGCATGTCGTGGACGATACCGAGGAGTTGCGTGCGGCGGTCGCCGAGCGCGGCGGGCGGCCGATCGAGGTGATCGAGGGGCCGTTGATGGACGGGATGAACGTCGTCGGCGACCTGTTCGGTTCGGGCAAGATGTTCCTGCCGCAGGTGGTGAAGTCCGCGCGCGTGATGAAGAAGGCGGTGGCGCACCTGCTGCCCTTCATCGAGGCCGCCAAGGAGCCGGGCGCCAAGGGCAAGGGCCGCGTCATCATGGCGACCGTCAAGGGCGACGTGCACGATATCGGCAAGAACATCGTCGGCGTCGTGCTCCAGTGCAACGGATTCGAGGTGGTGGACCTGGGCGTCATGGTACCCTGGGCCAAGATCCTGGAGGCCGCCAACGAGAACGACGCGGACATGATCGGCCTGTCCGGCCTCATCACCCCCTCGCTGGACGAGATGGTAACGGTGGCCGAGGAGATGCAGCGCGCCAACATGACGATGCCGCTGCTGATCGGCGGCGCCACCACGTCCAAGGTGCACACCGCGCTGCGCATCGCGCCCGCCTATGAGGGGCCGGTGGTGCACGTGCTGGACGCGAGCCGGGCGGTGGGCGTCGCGACCACGCTGGTCTCCGACACGCAGGCGGAAGGCTATGTCGCCGGGATCGCCGCGGAATATCAGAAGGTGCGCGATGCGCGGGCCGGCAAGGGGCAGAACGACCTGCTGCCCCTGGCCGAGGCGCGGGCGCGCGGCTTCACCGCGGACATGATGCTGAAGGCCAGCGCGCCGAAGCAGCCGGGCCTGCACGTCTTCGACGACTGGTCGCTGGAGGACCTGCGGCATCATATCGACTGGACGCCCTTTTTCCGCGCGTGGGAACTGGCGGGCAATTTCCCGGCGATCCTGGACGACGCGGTGGTGGGGGAAAGCGCACGGTCGCTCCATGCCGATGCGCAGGCCATGCTCGACCGAATTATCGCGGAGAAGTGGCTGACCGCCAGGGGCGTGGCCGCGCTGTGGCCCTGCCGGCGCGACGGCGACGATGTGGTGCTGGACGAAGGCACGCGGCTGCCGTTCCTGCGCCAGCAGATCGCCAAGCGCGAGGGGCGGGCCAATATGTGCCTGGCCGATTTCATCGACCCCGCAGGCGACTGGATGGGTGGCTTCGCGGTCGCCATTCACGGCATCGAGCCGCATCTGGCGCGGTTCAAGGCGGATGTGGACGATTATAACGACATCCTGCTCAAGGCGCTGGCCGACCGGCTGGCGGAGGCGTTCGCGGAGGCGCTGCACGCGCATGTCCGCACCGTGTTGTGGGGCTATGCCGAGGGCGAGCAGCTGACCAACGAGGCGCTGATCCGCGAGCAGTATCGCGGCATCCGCCCGGCGCCGGGCTATCCGGCCTGCCCCGAGCATAGCCTGAAGCGCACGCTGTTCGACCTGCTGGGCGCGGAAGATGCGGTGGGCATCGAATTGACCGAGAGCTTCGCGATGCTGCCGACCGCGGCGGTCAGCGGCTTCTATTTCGGGCATGCGCAGGCGGAATATTTCGGCGTGGCGCGGATCGGCGAGGATCAGGTCGCCGATTATGCAGCGCGGCGCGGCGTGGACGTTGCACAGGCAACGCGCTGGCTGCGCCCGAACCTGGATTGAGCCGGTCCCCTCTCTTTGCAAGGAGAGGGGAACAGCCATTTTGCAGGTTGGGGTCCTGCCGGGGCCGCCATCCCCGGCGTCGGGGCAATCTGGGCGGGGATCAGAAGCCGCGCTTCACCAGCGCGGGGTCGCGTTTCAGCATCGGAGCGACCTTGGGGATGGTCAGCATCGTGCTGGCGACCGCCATCAGCAACAGGGCCGTGAAGGTCTCGTTGGTGATGATGTGCTTGTCGAGCAGGATGTTGGCGAAGATGATCATGATCAGCGCCTTGGTCTGAAGCAGCCAGCCGATCGCCTTGGCATCGCCCTTCGGCCAGTTCAGGATGCGGCCGGCCATGGCGACGCCCGCCAGCTTGCCGCCGACCGAGGCGATGAGCAGCAGTGCGGCGGCGGCGAACACCGCGGCACCGCCGACGCCCCACTGGGTCTTGAGGCCGGTCGACAGGAAATAGACGGGCATGATGCCCATCAGGATCGTCTGGCGGAACCGGTCCATGCGCGCCTCGCCGAACCAGTGCGCGTCGAGGACGGCGCCGGCCAGGAACGCGCCGACCATGAAGTGCAGGCCCGCCCAGTCGGCCGCAAAGCCGCAGGCGGCCAGCCAGATGAGCCCGACATACCAGCGGTCGTTTTCCGGAATGGCGCGCAGCAGGCGGCGGATCGCCCAGGTGGCGACGGCGAAGCCGACAAGGAAGCCGGCCTGTCGCGTCACGCGTTCCCAATCGAGCAGGATGAGCGCGAGAACGCCCCAGATGGCGATGTCGTCGAGACTGGCATAGCGCAGCACCCGCTGGCCGAGCGGCGCGCGCAGGATGGCGAGCTTTTCCATCAACAGGACGAGGATGGGCAGCGCGGTGACGGCACATGCCATGCCGATGCCGAGCACCACCTGCCAGTCCGCGCCGTCCGCGCCGCGCCAGCCGGGGAAGCGCAGCATCGCGAGCGCGGCAAGACTGCCGGCGATCAGCGGTACGCCGAGGGCGAGGCCGGCGGTGATCCCGGTCTCCCGGCGGCGGCGCCACGCCTCGCCCACATCCAGTTCCAGCCCGGCGATCCAGACGAACAGCATCACCGCCCACCAGGCGATGCCGTTCAGCGCGGTGATCGTCGGCCCGGCGAACACGAAGGCGTAGTAGCCTGGGAAGATCGCGCCCAGCACGCCCGGCCCGAGCAGCACGCCGCCGATGATCTGCACGACGACGAGCGGCGCCCAGTAATCGGTACGGCCCAGTCGCCAGACCAGATAGGGGCCGGTAAAGATGATAAGGATCGCGAGGAGGAATATCTCCGTCGGCGTCATGTGCATGATGGTTGATACCCCCCGATTTTTTCGCTGGTTAGCGAAGGTCGGGGGCGGGGGGCAATGGTGGTGAGGGTCCCCTCCCTCTCCCCGGAGGGGAGAGGGTGAAAGTTACCTTCGGCAGGTGTCGGCGGGGCCGGAGTCCAGGTCCAGGCAGCGACCGTCGAGACCCGATACCGGCAGGCCGATCGTCGCGGCGAGGGTGGGGGCGATGTCCACCGTTTCCACCGATAGCGGCTGTTCGAAGCCGGTCATGCCGCGGCGCCAGAACAGGATCGGCACGCGGCGGTCATAGTCCCACGGGCTGCCATGCGTTTCGACATAGCCGGGGGCGGCCTTCTCGATCGTGGTGACCCGCGGCTTGAGCAGGACAAGCAGGTCGCCCGACCGCTCGGGATCGTAGGAGGAGCGGGCGCGCTCCAGCAGGGTCCAGGTTTCGGGGGGGCTGGTCGGCCAGGCCTGCGCGGCGATCTCGGCGCGGGTGAAGGCGGCGGCGACCTGCGGCATGGCGAGGTAGCGGCGCTTCGCCTCCGCCAACACCCTGGCGCGGGTGGCGGCGGGCAGATCGGCATCGACATAGATGTCGCCGTCCGAGCCGAGCAGCACCGGCCCCTTCAGCCCCATGGCCTGCCCGATCGCGGCACCGACGGTCTTGGCCTGCCACTGCGGATCGACATGCGTTTCCATCGGCATCGCGCGTTCGATCTGGCGCTCGGTCATGTCGTGCGCGCCGTGGTCTGCGGTCAGCACCACTTCGTAATCGACACCGGTCTGGTCGAGCACGGCGAAAAAGCCGTCGAGCGTCTGGTCCAGCTCGTTCATCTGGATGCACATCTCGGTGCCCTGGGTGCCCAGCGAATGGCCGATATAGTCGGTGGCGGAGGCGCCGATCGAGATGATGTCGGTCTGCGGCCCCTGACCCAGCTTCATGTCCTGCACCAGCCCGGCGGCCATCGCGAACACCGCGGCGTCGGACGCGGGGGATGCACGAAACGCCTTGAGATCACCCGCCGCGCGCTGGAAGCGACCCTGGCCGATCACCTGGTTGCCGACGGCGATCGGGCGGTCGAGCGGCTTGCACCAGCCGGGCAGGGGCAGCGCCTCCTGCGGCTTGGCGAGCAGGGCGGCGACCGCATCGCGGGTGCGCTGCACCACCGGGGGCACCGCGCGGCCGGCATAGGAGACATAGGTCTTGCCGTCCCACCACCAGAGCTCGTCGACCTTGTGGCCGCCCATCATCACCGCCGCGCGGTCCTTGCCCGCGACCGAGACGACGCGGGTGCGCGGATCGGCATTCTTCATCCGCTCGCCGAGTGTCGGCACCTTCAGATGCTTGTCCGACACGGTGTAGCTGTCATGGCTGGAGCCGGGGACATTCTCGTCCTCCGAGCAATAGACGATCTTGTCCGGGCGGCCGACCCGCTGGTCGATCCAGTTGTTGGCGATGATGCCGGTATGCGCCGGGCGAAAGCCGGTGAGGATGGTGGAGTGCCCCGGGCACGTTTCGGTCGCGGCATGGCTCTGATAGCCCGAGGGGAAGACACCGCCCGACAGCAGCCGCGCGAAGCCGCCGGTGAAGCGGTTGCGATATTGCTGGAACAGGTCGGCGGCGAACTGGTCCACCGAGATGGCGACGATCAGTTTCGGCCTGGCGGCCGGGAAAGGCGCGGGGGTCGGGGCGGGCGCCTGCTGCGCGGCGGCGGGGGTGCCCACGGCCAGCGTGGAGGCGAGCAGCATGGCGAGAAAGGATTTCATCGGGAACCTTGATGCATAGATGGGGCGCCCCCGCTATGGGACGGGGAACGCGACAGAGGCAAGGTTTCGATGCGGCACTGGCTTTACATGATGATGACGCTGGTGCTGCTGTTCGTCGCAAAGGGCGCGGGCGCGCAGGGCAATGCCGACCCGGCCAGTCTGCCTGCGCCGCATGTCCGCATGACGCTGATCCCGGAAACGGCCGCTCCGGCGCCGGGGGGCAGGGTGACCCTGGCTTTTTCGGCGGTGCCGCAGCCCGGCTGGCATGCCTATTGGAGCCATGGCGGGGATGCGGGGCTGGGCACCAGCCTGAACTGGACGCTGCCGCCGGGGGTGACCGCGGGGCCGCTTCGTTATCCGGTGCCAGGGCGGCTGCTGATCTCCGGCCTGATGAACTATGTCTACGAGGCGCCGTTCGCGCTGCTGGCCGATGTGTCGATCCCGCGGGATGCGGTGCCGGGCACGCGTTTGCCGGTAAAGGTGAAGGCGGATTACCTGGTATGCACCGACCGCATCTGCGTGCCGGAAAGCCAGATGCTGTCGACGGCGCTGATCGTGGGCGATGGCGCGGTCGAGGCGGGGTCGCTGGCGCGGTTCGATGCGTGGCGGGCGGCGCTGCCGCGGCCGCTGGGGTCGCAGGCGACCTATCAGGTGGCGGACGGGCGCTTTCGGCTGGCGGTTCCGCTGCCGGCGGCGGCGGAGATCGGCGACGTCTATTTCTACCCCGCCGCGCCCGGTGTCCTGGCGCATGCCGCGCCGCAGACGGTGCGGCGCGATGGGGATGTGCTGATCGTCGAGACCGGTGCGGCGGCGGTGCCGGTGCGCGGCGCGATCGCGGGCGTGCTGGCGACCGACAAGGGGCGTGGGCTGGCGCTGACCGCAATACCCGGTGCGGTGGCGGGCGTCACGGGTGACGGGGCGTGGCGCACGGCCCTGCTGGCGCTGCTGGGGGCGGTGCTGGGTGGCGTGATCCTGAACGTCATGCCGTGCGTCTTCCCGATCCTGAGCTTGAAGGCGCTGAGCCTGGCGCGCGGCGGCGCGACCCCGGCCGCGGCACGCAGCGAGGCGCTGGCCTATAGCGCGGGCGTGGTGCTGGTGTGCGTCGGGCTGGGTGCCGCCCTGCTCGCCCTGCGCGCGGGGGGCGCGACGATGGGCTGGGCATTCCAGTTGCAGGATCCGCGCGTGATCGGCGTGCTGCTGCTGCTGGTGGCGGGGATCGCGTTCAATCTGGCGGGGTTGTTCGAACTGCCGACGCCGGCATTTGCGGGGCGGTCGGGGCATGCGGGGGCGTTTGCGACGGGGGCGCTGGCGGCGTTCGTGGCGACGCCGTGTACGGGGCCGTTCATGGGGGCGGCGCTGGGGGCGGCGCTGGTGCTGCCGACCGGGGCGGCGCTGCTGGTGTTCGCGGGGCTGGGGCTGGGGATCGCGTTGCCCTTCCTGTTGATCGGGTTCGTGCCTCCCTTGCGCGCGCGGTTGCCGCGGCCGGGGCCGTGGATGGCGACGATGCGGCGGGTGCTGTCGGTGCCGATGTTCGTGACGGCGCTGGCGCTGGCATGGGTGCTGGGGCGGCAGGCTGGAGTGTCGGGGATGACGCTGGGGCTGGCGTCGGTGCTGGTGGCGAGCTTCGGCTTGTGGTGGACGGGGCGGCGGCAGGCGGGGGGTGCGGAGCGCGCCTGGCTGCCCGCGCTGCCGGCGCTGGTGGCGGCGGTGGCGCTGGTCGCGGTGGTGCAGCCGGCGGCGGCGGGCGGGCAGGCCGATCGCGGCGACGCCTTCAGCGAGGCCAAGCTGGCCGGCCTGCGGGCGCAGGGACGCCCGGTCTTTGCCTATTTCACCGCCGACTGGTGCGTGACGTGCAAGGTGAACGAGGCGGCGGCGATCGAGCGGCAGTCGGTGCGCGATGCCTTTCGCCGCAACAAGGTGGCGGTGCTGGTCGGCGACTGGACGGATGGCGATCCCGTGCTGGGCCGCTTCATCGAGCGGCACAATCGCGCAGGGGTGCCGCTGTACCTGTACTACGCGCCGGGCGCGGCGGGGCCGCGCGTGCTGCCCCAAGTGCTGACGCCGGCGATGCTGGAGGCGCTGAACCGCTGAAAAGCCGTGTCACAGCCGAAATGATGCTTGTTCCCGACCGATATGCACTACAGCATGGAACCGGGGCGACCGGGGGAGCGTATCGAGGTTGATGGGGAAGCGACAGGCCTTCGACGAGATCATGGGAACGGCCGGCGGACCGCCGCCGCGTGCCGAACTGACTGCACTTGGACAATGGTTGGAGCGAACGCCCGACCATGAGTTGCGTCGCCGCCAGCAATCGGCGGAGGCGACGTTCCGGCAACTGGGCATCACCTTTGCGGTCTACGGCGAAAGCGATGCGGCCGAGCGGATCATTCCGTTCGACATCGTGCCGCGCGTGTTCCTGGCGGACGAATGGACGCGCCTGTCCGA
This sequence comes from Sphingomonas sp. NY01, assembly GCF_038809135.1. Classification (NCBI taxonomy): domain Bacteria; kingdom Pseudomonadati; phylum Pseudomonadota; class Alphaproteobacteria; order Sphingomonadales; family Sphingomonadaceae; genus Sphingomonas; species Sphingomonas sp. NY01. The sequence continues at coordinate 971,171 of NZ_CP101722.1, forward strand.
AGGGCTGGTGCAGCGGGTGGAGGCGATCAACGCCTTTCTGAACGACATCTATGGCGAGCGCCGCATCCTGAAGGAAGGCGTGCTGCCGCCCGACCTGATCTTCGGCAATGCACAGTTCCGGCCCGAAATCGCCGGCATGCGGCCGCCGCACGACGTGTGGGCGCATATCTGCGGCATCGATCTGGTGCGCACCGGCCCGGACGACTTCTTCGTGCTGGAGGACAATGCCCGCACGCCGTCCGGCGTCAGCTACATGCTGGAAAATCGCGAGGCGATGCTGCGGCTGTGTCCCGAGCTGTTCCGCCAGTTCCGCGTGGCGGCAGTGGACAGTTACCCGGACAAGTTGTTGCAGACGATGAAGTCGGTCGCGCCGCACGGGGTGGGCAATCCCGTCTGCGTGGTGCTGACGCCGGGGCATTATAATTCCGCCTATTACGAGCACAGCTTCCTGGCCGATTCGATGGGCGTCGAACTGGTCGAGGCGGCGGACCTGGTGGTCGACGACGACATCGTATGGATGCGCACCATTGCCGGCCGGGTGAAGGTGGACGTGATCTATCGCCGGGTGGATGACGATTACCTGGACCCACTGGTATTCCGTCCCGATTCGATGCTGGGCGTGCCGGGCCTGATTGCCGCCTATGCCGCGGGCAACGTCGCCATCCTGAACGCACCGGGTAACGGCATCGCCGACGACAAGGCGATCTACAGCTACATGCCCGAGATCGTGCGTTTCTATTCGGGAAGCGAGCCAAAGCTGCCCAATGTCGAGACGTGGCGGTGCCGCGAGCCGGAGGCGCTGCGCTACACGCTCGACCATCTGGACGAACTGGTGGTCAAGCTGGTCGATGGTTCGGGCGGATATGGCATGCTGGTCGGCCCGACCGCGAGCCGGGCAGAGATCGAGGCGTTCCGCGCCGCGCTGATCGCGCAGCCGGAACGCTATATCGCGCAACCGACGCTGGCGCTGTCGACGGTGCCGACGCTGGCGGACAGCGGGCTGGCGCCGCGGCACGTGGATTTCCGTCCGTTCGTGCTGACCGGATCGAAGGGCGTGCAGGTGGTGCCCGGCGGCCTGACCCGCGTGGCGCTGCGCGAGGGATCGTTGGTGGTCAATTCGAGCCAGGGCGGCGGCACCAAGGACAGTTTCGTGCTGATGGACGATGCCGGCATGCGGCAGGGCCAGATGCTGGAAGGGGTGCAGGAGCAGACCATGGGGGGCATGACGCAAAGCCAGGGTCAGGGCCAGACTTCGGGTCAGGAACGCCGGTCATGACGGTGCGGCGACCGACGCCGTGCGCTGCGGGATCGCGCGCATGCTGAGCCGGACGGCATCCTCGCTCTACTGGCTGGGGCGATATTGCGAGCGGGCGGACTTCATCGCGCGGCTGGTGGAGGCGACGGTGCGGCTGGACGTGCTGTCGCCGCGCTCCGCCGGGCTGGCGGCGTGGAATACCGCGCTGACCGTGACCGAGACGACCGAGGCCTATGCCGCGGGCGGACGCGAACTGCGCCGGCGCGATGTCGGCCGCTTCCTGACGGTGGATTCCAGCCATCCGGGATCGCTGGTCCGCTGTCTGGACATGGCCCGCAACAACGCGCGGGCGGTGCGCACCGCGCTGACCCGCGAGGCGTGGACCGGGATCAACCGGGCATGGCTGGTGTTCGAGAGCCGGCCGGCGGCCGACACCCCGACCGAAGTGCTGAACCTCGTCGAGGCGGTGAAGAACGAGACCCGCGGCTTCGAAGGCGCGGTGCACCGGATGCTGCGCAACCAGACGACGTGGTTCATCCGGCTGGGGCAGGCGGTGGAACGCGCGGACAATACCGCGCGGCTGCTCGACGTGAAATACCATATCCTGCTGCCGGCCGGTGAGCGGGTGGGCGGCGTGGTCGATCGCGACCAGTGGACGACGTTGCTGCAGACGGTGTCGGCGGTGACCGCCTATCGCTGGCTGTATTCGGACGGGCTGGAGCCGGCCAACGTCATCGACCTGCTGATCGCCCGGTCCGAACTGCCGCGCAGCCTGGCGGCGTCGGTGGAGGAAACGGTGGACGTGCTGGGCATGCTGGCGCGGCGCACCGGCCAGCATGGCGAGGCGGACCGGATGGCGCGGCTGCGTGCCAGCCGCGTCGCAAAGACGCGGTCGGGCGAAGTGATCGCATCCGGGCTACATCAATATCTTCAAGCGTTCATCCATGAGAATGCCTTGCTGCACAGTGCCATAGGCCGGCAGTTCAAGTTTAGTTGAGGTCCATCATCGCGGTGGAGAGGGCGAGAGGGACGCACGAAACCAAGGGGGGCGGCAATGCGGCTTTCGATCGATCATCGCACGGTTTATCGTTTCTCCGAACCGCAATCACGGCTGGTGCAGATGCTGCGCCTGACGCCGGAGAATACGCATGACCAGACGGTCGCAGGGTGGCGGATCGATGTCGATCGCGACGCGCGTCTGAGGGAGGGGCGGGACGGGTTCGGCAATGCGGTGACGATGCTGTATGTCGAGGGGCCGCTGGACGGGATCGCGATCACCGTGTCGGGGGAGGTGCTGACCAGCACGTCGAGCGGGGTGCTGCGGGGCGCGGCCGAGATGCTGCCGCCGCCGCTCTATCTGCGCGCCACCGACATGACGCCGCGCGACCCGGCGATCATCGCCTTTGCCGACGAAGCGACCGGCGCGGGTGACCCGCTCGGTCGGCTGCACCGCTGGAACGCGGCGCTGCATGCACGTTTCGAGATGGACATGGGGCGGCCCGAACCGGGGCTGGACGCGGGCGGCGCGTTCCAGCGGCCGTTGGCAACGCCGCGCGACCTGACCCACATCTTCTGCGTCGGCGCGCGGGGGCTGGGCATTCCGGCGCGCTATGTCTCGGGCTATGCGCTGCGTGTCGACGGGCACCGGGCGACCCCGCATGCCTGGGCAGAGGCGCATATCGACGGGCTGGGCTGGGTCGCGTTCGACCCCTGCACGGGGATGTGCCCGGAGGAGGATTATGTGCGCGTCGCCACCGCACTGGATGCGGTGGGTGCAGCGCCGGTGGCGGGATCGCGACTGGGCGACGGCGAGGAGGATCTGGCGGTGGATGTCAGCGTGATGCGGGAGGATTGATTTGCGGAGTCCCTCTTCCCTCCTGGGCGAGGGAAGGGGCCTGCTGCCTTCAGGCAACGGGAAGGGTGAGGGGTGGACCAGCAGTGCGGCGCTGCTTGGCGACCCCTCACCCTCCCACCACTCGCGCGGTGGGCCCCTCCCTTTCCCCGGAGGGGAGAGGGTCAAGTCATACCGGCACGGGGGATTTCAGTTCGGCCGGGATCGGCTCGGCATCGGGGGCGATGCGGCGCCAGCCATTGGGGCCGAGTGCCTCGATCGGGCGGTATTTGATCTTGTAGGCCATGCGGGGCGAGCCCTGCACCCAATAGCCGAGATAGACATAAGGGAGTCCGGCGGCGTGGCCGCGCAGGATGTGATTCATGATGATGAAGTTGCCCATGCCCGCCCGCCCTGCATCGTCGGCGGCAAAGAAGCTGTAGATCATCGACAGGCCATCCGCCTGCCGGTCGGTCAGGCAGGCGCCGACCAGGCGGCCGCGGCGGCCGTCGACGGTGGGCTCGCGATATTCGACGATCAGCGAGTCGACGGGCGAATGCTCCACCATGTCGGCATAATCATCCTCGTCCATGCCGGACATGCCGCCGCCGGGGTGGCGCAGCGAGAGATAGTGGCGCAGCAATTGATATTGCTCGTCCGTCGCCCAGGGGCGACACGCGGTCACCTCCAGATCGGCGTTGCGCTTCAGCAGCTTGCGCTGGCTGGCATTGGGCACGAATTCGCCGCTGACGATGCGCACCGAGACGCAGGCGGCGCAGCCGCTGCACGACGGGCGATAGGCGACGCTCTGGCTGCGGCGGAAGCCGATACGGCCGAGCGCGTCGTTCAGCTCGCCGGCATGCGCGCCGTTCAGCTCGGTGAACACCTTGCGCTCCTGCCGGCCCGGCAGATAGGGGCAGGGGGCCGGCGAGGTGACGAAGAAGCGCGGAAAGCGGAATGGCGCGGTCACCGCCGACAGATCCCCCGGACATGCATGTGAAACAGCCTAGCTGTTAAAGCTATATGAGTGGTGCATGCCCGCTTGCAAAGCGGGACGATCAGGCGAGTTCGACCTGACTTGTCTCATATCCGGCCGTGCGCAGCGCCGCGATCAGCCGGTCGAGATGCGCGCGGTCGCGGGTTTCGCATTCGATGTCGGTGATCAGGCCCTTGGCGGGCAGGGTGGTGAACACGCGCTGGTGATAGACCTCGATGATGTTGACCCGTTCCTGGTCGAAAATGCGCGCGACGTTGAACAACGCGCCGGGCTGATCCTGAAGCCGGATGCGCAGGCGCGCGAGGCGACCGGAGCGGGCAAGGTCGCGCAGCAGCACGTTGGCGAGCAGCCGCGTGTCGATATTGCCGCCGCACAGCACGATGCCGATGGTGCGGCCGCGGAACCGCTCGGGATGTTCGAGCAGCGCGGCGAGACCGGCGGCACCGGCGCCCTCGACCACGGTTTTTTCGATCTGGAGAAGGAGGCTGACCGATTCCTCCAGACAGCGTTCGCCGACCAGCACGATATCGTCGACGATGTTCGCGATCACCCGCGCGGTGATGCCGCCCGGTTCCTTGACCGCGATACCCTCTGCCAGCGTATCGCCGGCGCAGGGCAGGTCGGTGCCCCGGATGCGGTTATACATGGAGGGGTAGAGTTCGGCCTGCACGCCGACGACCTCGATCGGGTGGTCGGCGGCCTTGGCGACGGTCGCGATGCCCGAGATCAGGCCGCCGCCGCCGATCGGGATGACGAAGGTGTCGAGGCCGGGCACGTCCTCCAGCATTTCCAGTGCGGTGGTGCCCTGGCCGGCGATGATGCGGGGATCGTCGAAGGGGTGGACGAAGGTGTAGCCGCGCTCGCCCTCCAGCACGCGGGCATGGGCATAGGCGGCGTCGAAGGTGTCGCCTTCGAGAACGACGGTGGCGCCGTGGCTTTCGGTCTGGACGATCTTCACGATCGGGGTGGTGCGCGGCATGACGATGGTCGCCGGCACGCCGAGCCGATTCGCGTGATAGGCGAGTCCTTGCGCATGGTTACCGGCCGAGGCGGCGATGACGCCCTTGGCCCGGGCCTCGTCAGAGAGTTGCAGCAGCGTGTTGAGCGCGCCGCGCTCCTTGTAAGCAGCGGTGAACTGGAGGTTTTCGAACTTCAAATAGACGGTCGCGCCGGTGAGTGCCGACAGCGTGCGGCTGAGCAGGGTCGGCGTCCGCACGATCGCATCGCCAATACGTGCCTGCGCGGCCCGGATATCGGCGATCGTGACGGGCGGTGCTGCCTGAACGGCGGGTTGCGTAGCCATGGCCGCCGGGACTAGCCGATATAGGGCAAGAGGTGAACAGCGTTGCGGTGGGGAAACGATGCCGAGATGGTTCCTGTCGTGGAAAGTGGCGGTGGTGGTGATCCTGGCGGGGCTGGCGGTCGGGGCGCTGGATCTGGCCGTTCGCGGCTATGCGGTGGTGCACGATCCCCTGAACCTGCTGGTCGGGGCGGAGATCGAGGATATGGGTGAGCCGCGGCGGATGCGCGAATTCGCGGTGGGCCATTATGCCGGGCGGCCGCGCGGCGACGGGACGTTCCGGCTGACCTGTCGGTCGGGACTGGTGATCCAGCGCGGCTATGTCACTGCGGGGATGAAGGAGTCCTACACGGTCGGCGCGGACGATTGCCGGCGGGCGGGGTGAAACGCGCGCTTCCCACCATGCGTCGCGCCGATTAGGAGACTGGCCCATGGCAAAGCTGGCATTTATCGGCATGGGCGTGATGGGCGCCCCGATGGCGGGGCATCTGGTCTCCGCCGGGCATGAGGTCACCGTGTTCAACCGCACCCGCGCCAAGGCGGAAGGCTGGGCGGACAGGCATGGCGGCGCGGTGGCGGATACGCCGGCCGAGGCGGCGCGGGGTGCCGATGCGGTGTTCGCCTGCGTCGGCAATGACGACGATCTGCGGCAGGTGACGCTGGGCGAGGATGGTGCGTTCGGCGCGATGCGCGCGGGTGCGTTGTTCGTGGATCACACCACGGTGTCCGCCGCGATCGCCCGCGAACTGGCCGAGGCCGGCGCGGCAAAGGGTCTGATGGTGGTCGATGCGCCGGTGTCGGGCGGGCAGGCGGGCGCCGAGAACGGCAAGCTGTCGATCATGTGCGGCGGCACGGCGGAGGCACTGGCGGTGGCCGGGCCGCTGATGCAGGCCTATGCCGCGCGCATCGTCCATGTCGGCGCGGCAGGCGCCGGGCAGCAGACCAAGATGTGCAACCAGATCGCCATTGCCGGTGTGATCCAGGGCGTGGCGGAGAGCCTGCGCTTTGCCCAGAAGAGCGGGCTGGATACGGGCAAGGTGCTGGAGGCGATCTCCGGCGGCGCGGCGCAAAGCTGGCAGATGGTCAATCGCTGGGAATCGATGGCGGACGACCGGTTCGATTTCGGCTTCGCGATCGATTGGATGCGCAAGGACCTGGGGCTGGCGCTGGACGAGGCCAAGCGCAACGGCGCGGTGCTGCCGCTGACCGCGTTGGTCGATCAATTCTATGCCGAGGTGCAGGGGATGGATGGCGGCCGTCAGGATACCAGTGCGATCGTGCGGAGGCTGCCCCGGTGAGGTTCAGGACGAAGCTGATCGCCGGATTGCTCGCGATGCTGGCGCCGGTGCCGGTGCTGGCCGATGCGCTGGTCGACAATGTGAACGGCATTACGCTGGACAAGGACGGTAAAGTCGTCCGCTTCAACGGGCTGCTGCTGTCGCTCGATGGCAAGGTGACCAAGCTGCTGTCGTCCAAGGACAAGCGGCCGGAGAAGCTGGACTGGCGCGCCGACATGAAGGGGCGCACGCTGATCCCCGGTTTCGTCGATGCGCATGGGCATATGATGGAACTGGGCTTCCGTCAGCTGGAGCTGGACCTGTCCGACGCGCGCTCGCTGGACGAGGCCAAGGCGCGGATTGCGGCCTATGCGGCGGCGAATCCCGAGCGCAAATGGATCCTGGGCGGCGGCTGGAACCAGGAGGCGTGGGGGCTGGGGCGCTTCCCGACCGCGGCCGACCTGGCAGGCGTGGCGGGGGATCGACCGATCTTCCTGTCACGGGTCGATGGGCATGCCGCCTGGGCGAACGAGGCGGCGATGAAGGCGGCGGGGGTGACGGCGAAGAGCGTGTCGCCGGCCGGGGGGCGGATCGAGAAGACGGGCGCGCAGCCGTCCGGCGTGTTCGTGGACGCGGCGCAGAGCCTGATCACCAAGGTGATTCCGCAGCCGCTGGGCAAGGAGCGCAATACCGCGTTCGTGAAGGCGCAAGGCCTGTTGCTGAGCCATGGCATCACCGCGACCGCGGACATGGGCACCTCGCTGGACGACTGGATGACCTATCGCCGGATGGGCGACCGCGGCGACCTGCGCGTGCGGATCATGAGTTACGGCGCAGGCATCGAGGATACGGTGCGGATCGGCGGCACCGGGCCGACGCCGTGGCTGTATAACGACCGGCTGCGGCTGGTGGGGGTGAAGCTGTACGGCGACGGCGCGCTGGGGTCGCGCGGCGCGTGGCTGAAGGCGCCCTATGCCGATGCACCGGACCAGAGCGGACTGGGCTTCATGTCCGACGACGTGATCCGCAACCTGATGGTGCGCGCATCGATGGACGGATACCAGGTCGCGGTGCACGCGATCGGCGACCGCGCCAACGCCCAGGTGCTGGATGCGATCGACGAGCTGGCCGACACGTTCAAGGGCGACCGCCGCTGGCGGATCGAGCATGCGCAGATCGTCGATCCCGCCGACCTGCCGCGCTTCGGCAAGCACGGCGTGATCGCATCGATGCATCCGGTGCACCAAACCAGCGACTGGCGGATGGCCGAGGTGCGGCTGGGGCCGAACCGGCTGGCAGGTGCCTATGCGTGGAATTCCATGCTGAAGAACGGATCGCGGCTGGCCTTCGGGTCGGACTATCCGGTGGAAAGCCCCGACCCGTTCGCAGGCTGGGCGGCGGCGTTCACCCGGATGGGGGCGGACGGGCAGCCATTCGGCGGGTGGCAGCCGCAGGAGCGGATCACGCGGGAGCAGGCGTGGCGGGCCTTTACCGCGGATGCGGCCTATGCGGGCTTTGCCGAGGACAAGTTCGGGCGGCTGGGCGCCGGGCAGCGCGCGGACTTCATCATCGTCGACCGCGATCCGCTGGAGGTAGGGCCGAGCGAACTTCGCGCCACCAAGGTGCAGGAAACCTGGGTCGGCGGCGAAAAGGTCTGGGAGCGCAAGTAGCGCTCAGGCCGCGCCCGCGATGAAGCAGGCGGTGTCGGGCAGAACGGGCCCGGCCCGCCAGCCGGGCGCGTCGTGGAAGATCTGCGCCTGTTCCGGATTGGTGTAGATCACCACGATCCGCTCGGTACCCGCGGTCAGCGCCTGGTCCAGCCGTGCGCGAACGCCGGCGAGGACGCTCGCGTCGAAGGGATTATAGAGATACACGCACAGCCGCTGCCCCGCCGGCAGATATTCGCAGGCGTCGCCCTCGAAGATCGCGGCCGGGGGCAGGGCGGGTGAGCGTTCGCGCAAGGTGGCGAGGTTGCGCCGGGCGATCTCGCACAAATGCGGTGACAGCTCGACCCCGGTGGCGTGCACAAAGCCGAGTTGCTGGGCGAGCATCACCATGCGGCCCTTGCCGGCGCCATAGTCGATGAAATGATAGTCGCGCGGATCGATGCCGAGCGTGGCGACGGGATCGCGCAACATGGCCTGGGTACTGGGGGCGTAATGCACCGCGCTGCGCCGACGCTCGGCACGCAGCGCCAGATCATGGACCGCGACCATGCCGCTGGTGTCGGTGCCCCAGCTGCGATCAAAGGCGCGGTCGGCCCGGCGCGCGGCGCGGGCGGCGGGACGCTGGGCGCGCAGGTGGTGGCAGAGCGTCTTGACGGACAGCCGCAGCAATTCGCGCGGCGAGCGGTTGGCGAGGCGGGCGGTCAGGGCGTCGAGCATGGCCATGATCCTGGCATGCGACGGGTTAAGGAAGTGGATGCGGCCTCAAGCCCTCTCCCCCAAGGGGAGAGGGGACTTGTTTGCCTCGCAACCTGAAAGATCAGGCGACGGCGGCCTCGACCGGCTGGCCGACTTCGTCGGGTTCGCGCAGGACATAGCCGCGGCCCCAGACGGTTTCGATATAGTTCTCGCCGTCGCAAGCGAGGCTGAGCTTCTTGCGCAGCTTGCAGATGAAGACGTCGATGATCTTCAGCTCGGGCTCGTCCATGCCGCCATACAGGTGGTTGAGGAACATTTCCTTGGTGAGCGTCGTGCCCTTGCGGAGCGACAACAGCTCCAGCATCGCATATTCCTTGCCGGTCAGGTGGACACGGGCGCTGTCGACCTCGACCGTCTTGGCGTCCAGGTTCACCGCCAGCTTGCCGGTGCGGATGACCGACTGGCTGTGCCCCTTGGACCGGCGGACGACGGCGTGGATGCGCGCGATCAATTCTTCGCGGTGGAAGGGCTTGGTAACGTAGTCGTCGGCGCCGAAGCCGAAGCTGCGCACCTTGGAGTCCATCTCGTTGACGCCGGACAGGATCAGCACCGGCGTCGACACCCGCGCGACGCGCAGCCGCTTCAGCACGTCATAGCCGTGCATGTCGGGCAGGTTCAGGTCGAGCAGGATGATGTCGTAATCGTAGAGCTTGCCGAGGTCCAAGCCCTCTTCGCCCAGATCCGTCGTATAGACGTTGAAGCCTTCGGTGGAGAGCATGAGCTCGATCGCCTTGGCGGTCGTCGGCTCGTCCTCGATCAGCAGTACGCGCATCTGGCATTCCCCTGTCGGTCTATTCCACGTCGGAAATCCACCGGCCCCGGCGGTCGACCCTTGATTCATTAACCACGCAATCTGTGAACGCCAAAGGTTAATTGATGCCTAAGTGGGTTTGTTATCTTTGTCGTCGCGGCGCAGCCACGCGCCCGGACCGAGCAGGGTATTGTGTTCGGCGCGCGGAATATCCTCGCCCAGCACCTCGCGCAGATACAGGCTGCGGATCAGGGTGAAGATCACGACGAGCAGCGCGGCGGAGAAGAAAAGCCCGAACAATCCGAAGATCACGCCGACCGCGATGATGGCGAACAGGGTAACCGCCGGGGGGATGGCGACGACGCGGCTGGTGACGAAGGGGGTGATGGCGTTGGTCTGGATGATGCGCACGACGCCGAAGGTGACGAGCGTGCCGATGATCGCGCCGTCGCCGTGCGTGGTGGCGGCAAGGCCGAGCGCGGGCAGCATCGCCGCGATCGGGCCGACATAGGGGACGAATTCGCTGAGCCCGGTCAGCAGGCCGAGGGCGGCGGCGGAGGGCACCCCGGCGATCCACAGGCCGAGGCCGACCAGCACGCCCATGGTGGTCATCTGGATCAACTGCGCGCGCAGCCACAGGCGCAGCGTCGAGGCGGTGTCGAACAGCGCATCCTCCACCGCACGGCGTTTGCCGCGGGGGACGAGGAACAGGAAGCCGCGCTCATAGACCTTGGGGTCGGCGGCGAAGAACAGCGCGCCGACGAGGAGCAGCAGGCAGTTGAGAACGAACTCGCCCGCGCCCGTCGCGATCCCGCCGACATCCTGCGCGACGCGGCTGCCGGCATAGGCGGCCTGCACCGCATCGACCACCTTGGCGCCCACCGGCGACTGGCTCGCCCACGCCTCCAGATCGCCGAGCAGCGAGGGCAGTTGCGTGACAAGCGTGTTGAGTTGCTGGCGAAAGGCGACGCCGAACAGCCAGCCGAGAAAACCGATCACCGCCAACACGGTGACGATCGCCAGGCTGAGCGACCGCTTGGGGCCGACCGGCAGGTGATCGCGGTAGAGATCGGCGATGGCGTGGATGACGATCGCACCCAGAATGGAGCCAAAGGCGAGAATCAGCAGGTCGCCGGCGCGGTAGAGCGCAGCGGTGATGGCGACGATGAGGATGGTGAGGACGACCCGGCGGACATAGCGGGCATCGTCCTCGTCGGGGGTCAGGCGGCTCATCGACCCGCTCCGCACGGATCGCGGACATGATCGGCCAGATAGCCGATCAGCGCCTCGACACGCGCGGGGCGCAACGGGCTGGGCGGGGTGAGCAGGTGGAGGCCGATCGCCGGGGGCGCCCAGTCCGGCAGGATTTCCACTACCCGGCCGTCGGCCAGATAGGGCCCGATGATGAAGCCGGGCAGGCGCGCAATGCCGAGCCCGGCGAGGATCGCGGGGACCAGCGCGTCGCCGCTATTGGCGCTGAGCGGTCCTTCGGCGCGGACGGAGACCTCGGCCCCGTCGGCGCGGCGGAAGCGCCAGGGGCCGGCCAGGTTGGAATAGCCGAGCAGCCGGTGTTCGCCCAGTTCCGCCGGATGCGCGGGATGCCCGTGTTCGGCGAGATAACCCGGTGAGGCGATGATGTGGGTCGAGATGCCGCACAGCCGGCGCGCCCGCAGGCTGCTGTCCGGCAGGTCGGCGATGCGCAGCGCGATGTCGAACCCTTCGGCAACGATGTCGATGCGCGAATCGGAGAGGCTGAGCTCGATCTCGATCCCCGGATGCAGCTTCAGGAAATCGGCGAGCAGGGGGGCGATGTTGGCGACTCCGAACGACATGGGAGCGGCGAGACGGACGCGACCGGTGGGGGCGCTGGCGGCATGGTGGGCCGCCTCCTCGGCGGCGCGCGCCTCGGCCAGAATGCGGGCGGCGTGTTCGGACAATGGCTTGCCCGCCTCGGTCAGCGCGAGGCGGCGCGAGGTGCGGTGGAACAGCGACTGGCCCAGTTGCGCCTCCAGCCGGGTGATCGCCTTGGACACGGTGGCCTTGGACAGGCCGATCGCCTCTGCCGCGGCGCTGAACGAGCGATGTTCGACCACCGCGGCGAAGATCGCCCAGGCTTCCAGATCCGGCAGGCGCATGACGTGACCCCTTGTTGATCCGGCCATGTTAATACGGGAAACGATCGGTTTCCAGCGTTTCCGTTTACGCGATCGATGGCCTGCTTATCTTGGGGGCAACCAAACGGCAGCATGACATCATGACCACCGACACGCTGAACACCATCGACCGCCGCGCCTTTGATTCGCTCGGCCATGCCGATCACGGCTGGCTGAACGCGCGGCACCATTTCTCCTTTGCCAACTACTACGATCCCGCGCGGATGGGGTGGGGGGCGATCCGGGTGTGGAACGACGACGAGATCGCCGCCAATGCCGGTTTCCCGCCGCATCCGCATGCCGACATGGAGATCATCACCTATGTCCGCTCCGGTGCGATCACGCACCAGGATTCGCTGGGCAACAGCGGCCGTACCGCGGCGGGCGACGTGCAGGTGATGAGTGCCGGGACCGGCGTGCGCCATGCCGAATATAATCTGGAATCCGAGACGACGCGCATCTTCCAGATCTGGATCGAGCCGCGCCGTCGCGGTGGCCAGCCGAGCTGGGGTGCCAAGCCCTTTCCCAAGGGCGAGCGTTCCGGCCGGTTCGTGACGCTGGCGAGCGGCTTTGCCGATGACGGCGACGCGCTGCCAATCCGGGCGGATGCACGGGTGTTGGGCGCGACGCTGAAGGCCGGCGAAAGCGTCGAGCATGCGGTGGGCGAGGGGCGGCATGCCTATCTCGTGCCCGCAACCGGGCGGATCACGATCGACGGTGTCGCGTTCTCCGCCCGCGATGGCGCGGCGCTGAGCGGCGGCCAGCGCGTGACCATCACCGCGGTCGAGGATGCCGAAATCGTCCTTGTCGACGCCGCATAACGTTTCTCGTTCACGTTCAAGGAAACCGACCATGACCAAGGTGCTCGTTCTGTATTACTCGTCCTATGGCCATATCGAGCAGATGGCGGACGCGATCGCCGAGGGGGCCCGCGCCGGCGGTGCCGAGGTGGACATCCGCCGCGTGAAGGAGACCGCGCCCGCCGAGGTGGTCGCGGCGGCGCACTTCAAGACCGATACCGCGCATCCCGAGATCGAGGGGCCGGACGCGCTGACCAACTATGACGCGGTGATCGTCGGCGCACCGACCCGCTATGGCCGGATGCCTTCCCAGATGGCGGCCTTCTGGGACACGACGGGCGGCGTGTGGATGAAGGGTGGCCTGGTCGGCAAGGTCGGCGGCGCGTTCACCTCTACCGCCAGCCAGCATGGCGGGCAGGAGACGACGTTGTTTTCGATCCTGACCAACCTGCTGCATCACGGCATGACGATAGTCGGGCTGGATTACGGCTTTTCCGGCCAGAACGGCGTCGATGCGGTGAAGGGCGGCACGCCCTACGGCGCCAGCACGATCGCCGACGGCGATGGCAGCCGCCAGCCGAGCCAGGTGGAACTTGATGGTGCGCGCTATCAGGGCAAGCGCATCGCCGAGACCGCGGCGAAGTTGAAGGGGTAACGCCTTTATACCCTCTCCCCTGCGGGCGAGAGGGTATTCGGCGTGCCGCTACTTCCGCTTGCGCTTGCCTTTCCTGGGCTCCGGCGCAGGCGGTGCCGCGGGAATGGGCGGCTGGGCGGACACGGTGACCTTGACCGGGTCCGCCACCGCTGGATTGGCCGGAAAGGCCGCACGCGCCTTGGCGAAGATGAAGCGGGCGCGGGCGGCGCCCGGTGCGGTGGCGCTGGCGCCGACCCAGCGCCAATGCCACGGCTCCCACTTCACCCGCTGCTTGTTGGCAGCGGGGAAGCTCAGTTCGAACCCGTATTTCGGGCCGTTCGCCATCAGCCAGCGAAAGGCCGGCGTCGCGGCCATGCAGGCTTCGGCATCGGGGCAGTTGGGCGAAGGGCGGACGGCGAAGTCGATCGCATAGCCCGTTGTGTGCTCGCTATGCCCCGGCGGCGCGACGGAGATCGCGCGCGACGATGCGTCGCCCGGTTGTTCGCGGCAGAAGACATTGCCCTGCCGGATGATCGCGCGGTGGCAGGACAGGCCGCGCAGCGACCCCATGACCGCAGGATCGCCCGCCGCGGCGGCGATCAGCCGCTGGAGATCGGGCAGCATGTCGCGCCGGATCATGCAGCGCTGGCCCAGGGCGAACCCCTCGGGCGCTTCCACCAGTTCGTCGCGCGACACGTCGCCATAGGGGAAATGGCCCAGCACGCGGCCATCGGCGGACGGCTTCAGCCCGGTGCCCTCGCAAATCTGCGCCGCGGCCAGGCCGGGGGCGAGAAGAAGCGACAGGAAGGGCAGCATTCGCAGCATCATGATCCACCGGCTCTGGCATGTGCGCGCACTCGGTGGCAAGGGAGCGGCATCATGCATGGTGACCGAGTACTCTTTATCGACGGCGAAGCGCTGGTGATCGACAAGCCCGCCGGGCTGCCCGTCGATCCGCCGCGCGATGGCGCCATCAGTCTGGAAAACCATCTGGACTCGCTGCGCTTCGGCTTTCAGCGCTGGCCGCAGCCGGTGCACCGGCTGGACCGCGACACCAGCGGCTGCCTGCTCCTGTCGCGCAATCCTAAGGCGCATGCGCGCTTTCAGCAGGCGTTCGAGGGTGGGCTGGTCGAGAAGCGCTATCTGGCGGTGCTGGACGGGCTGGTCGAGGGGGAGGGCGTGATCGACCTCGCACTCGCCAAGGTTTCCACGCGCGAGACCGGATGGCGGATGGTGCCGGACGCGAACGGCAAGGCGGCCCGCTCGGGCTGGCGCGCGATCCGGCAGGAGGGCGGGCGCACGCTGGTCGAGTTCCGGCCGGAGACGGGGCGGACGCATCAGATCCGCGTCCATGCCGCCGCGGGGCTGGGCGTCGCGGTGGTCGGCGATCCGGTATATGGGCGCGCGGATGCGGCCGGCATGCTGCTCCACGCCGCGGACCTGAAGATCGGCCGCGGGGCCAAGGACCCGATCGTGGCGAGCGCGCCGGTGCCCGAACGCTTCGGAACCTTCGCCGCATAGCTGCCCGATGGTCGCCATTCCCGTTACCCGCTCCATCTCCATCGACAGCGACGAACTGGTCGAGACGGCGACGCGTTCGGGAGGCGCCGGGGGGCAGCATGTGAACACCACGGATTCGGCGGTGGTGCTGCGCTTCGACGTCGCCGGTTCGCCTAACCTGCCCGACATGGTGAAGCGGCGGCTGATCGAACTGGCGGGATCGCGGATCACGCGGGAGGGCGTGCTGATCCTGCGCGGCGAATCGACCCGGTCGCAGCACATGAACCGGGAGGAGGTGCGCGAGCGGTTGCTGGCGCTGATCCACGACGCGACCTTTGTTCAGAAGAAGCGCCGCCCGACCAAGCCGACCCGTGCGTCGCAGACGCGGCGGGTGGACGCCAAGAAGGGGCGCAGCACGGTCAAGGCAGGACGCGGCAAGCCGCGGCTGGATTAAGGCCGTCAGGCGGGCGGCAGCTGTTCCAGCAGGCGTGGCGACCGATCCTGCCGAACCAGGATGCCGGCGCGGAACGGCGCCTGATGGCGTTCATACCAGTCGGCGGGGCAGAAGCCGTCCGGCGGCGCCACGGGGGCCGGCGGTTCGGCGGCGGCGGCCAATGGCACCGTGTCTGGCATTGCGAACTCTCCCATCGACGCCAAGCTGTACCAAGATGCCAGCGCCGTGCATCCGGAAAAATCCCCGAACTTATCCTTTTGTTGCAAACAGATGAGGCAATGAGGCGGGAGAGCGGTTTGCATCGTGCCGGGGCCGGCCTACATGGCGGCGCATGTTCCAGTTCGATATCGCCGCCGGCTCCAAGGCGGAGCTTTACCGTGACCTGCACGCCGCGCTCGACGCGCTGACCGTGGGAGAGCGCGACGCGATCGCCAACATGGCGAATGCAGCGGCGCTGATCTGGCAATATCTGCCCGCGCTGAACTGGTCCGGCTTCTACCGGATGGTGGAGGGCGAACTGGTGCTGGGGCCATTCCAGGGCAAGGCGGCCTGCATCCGCATTCCGGTGGGGAAAGGCGTGTGCGGCGCAGCGGCGGCGAGCGGGGAGACGCAGCGCGTCGCCGATGTTCATGCCTTTCCGGGACATATCGCATGCGATGCGGCGAGCCGGTCGGAACTTGTGGTGCCGATCGTCGTCGACGGCCGGGTGCTGGGGGTGCTCGACCTCGACAGCCCGGTGCCCGACCGTTTCGACGCCGAGGACCAGCAGGGATGCGAGGCGCTGATGGCGCTGCTGGCTCCCCGGCTTGGCTGAAGGCGTATCGCGCGGCCCAAATCGGGACGGCGGCGGGCGCTTCTCGGCCCAGGCGGGGTCATGGTAAGCAACCTGTAAACCGGCTGCCGCGTTGGCGGGGCTGACAACAGGGAGACAGGCGACCATGCGGACGCTGCTGCTCGCAGGCGCGGGTATCATCACGGCGATCAGTGGCGGGGCACAGGCCCAGCGGGCACCGGGCGCGAGCTATCCGCCGCCGGGTGCGAACGTGCCGGCTCCCCAGCCGCCTGCAGCCCTGCCGCCCGCGAACCGGCCGAACGCCAGCCACCGCCCGGCGCCGCTCCCTGCCGCCGCCCGGCCGACCGGCGCGCGCTGGGGCAGCATGGTGGATGGCCGCTGGTGGGGCGGCGCGAATGCGCCGGGGGGCTGGAACGCCTATCGTCGCCCGGTGCGCGGCGTTGCCTTGCCACCCTATTGGGCATCGCCGCGGTTCACGGTCAACGACTGGCGCGACTATGGGCTCGACACGCCCGGTCGGGGGCGCCGCTGGGCACGCTATTATGACGATGCGGTGCTGATCGACGATCGTGGCACGGTCTATGACATGGTGGGCGACGTCGACTGGATGGGTGACCGCCGGCACGACCAGTTCGCGCGCGACGATCGCCGCGACGGCGACGGCCTGACGGGCGCTGCCATCGGTGCGGTGGCGGGCGGTGTTGCCGGTAATGTGATTGCCGGGCGGGGCAACCGGCTGGGCGGGACGCTGATCGGGGCAGGGGTCGGCGCGGCGGGCGGTTATGCGATCGACCGCTCGCGTTCGCGCAGCCGGGGACGCCGGGCGGAACCGGGATATGACTATCCGGTCGCGCCCGATTACGGGCCCGACTATGCCGACGATTACGGCCCGGGATACGACCCCTATTATGACGACGGCTATCCGCCGCCCCCGCCCCCGGTCGCCCCGGCGGTGACGACGGTGCAGGGCGGTGCGCCCTGGGTCTCGCCCGACGGGCGTACCACGGTGACCACGACCACCGCGGGCGGCTATCCGGCCGGCGGCTATTATTATCCGGGCACGACCACGACGACGGTGGTGGTGCAGAGCGCGCCGGTGGTCACCACCACGACCACTGAGGTGTATGAGGACCGGGTGCGCTATACGCCGCGCAAGGTGGTCCGGCGCAAGACGAAGCTGCTGCGCCGCTGAACGACGCCGCCCGTTCCCCGACGGGAACGGGCCGGTGGCGCTATCGTCCCTCGCGGCCCGCGAAGGTGACCAAGCTTTCCGCGCCGTCCGCGCCGATCGCGGAGACGCCGACGAAGTGATCGTCGACCGGCACCTGCGTCAGCACGGTTTCGGTTTCGGTCACTTCGCGCGACTGGCTCCAGTCCTGCGTGTCGTTGCGGCGCCAATGGACGCGGTAGCGAACCGCACCGGGAACCGCGGCCCATTTCACCGTCGTGTCGCGCGACAGGGCACCGGCGATCGAGGCACTTGCCGGCGCCGCGGGGGCCGCGGCGAGGCGCTGCAGCGTGGCGACGTTCACCGCGGTGACCTTGGCCAGATAGGGAAAGTCCATCTTGTCGATCGTGTCGCCATAGGCGGTGCCCGCCTCGGTACGCAGATCCTGATGCTGCGCGTCCCAATCCTCGTTGGCGACCGAGAAGCGGATTGCGGGATAGCCGAGCTTCAGGAACGGTTCGTGATCGCCGCCGCGCCCGAACCGATCCGGGCGGCGATCGAGAAACACGTCGACCCCGCGCGGACCGAGCCCGTCGGCGATGCCGTCGATCGCCTTGGCCAGCGCGCGGCTGGGGCCGTCATCCTCGCCTCCCTCCGACCGGCGGCGCTGTTGCTGCGCCAAATCCTCGGACGAGCGGATGCCTTCGGAAAAGACGCGCACCCAGCGCGCCTCGTGCTTGCCGCCCTGGCCCATCGTGTTGCCGACGATATCGTTGTTGAGCATCGCCGACACCTGCCAGCCGCGCGTCTTGGCGGTGTCGGCCAGCAGCGTCGCGCCCCACAGGCCCTGTTCCTCGCCGGAAAAGACCGCATAGACGATCGTCGCATCGAACTGCCTGCCGGCCAGCAGGCGCGCCGCCTCCAGCACCAGGGCAACGCCGGAGGCATCGTCATTGGCGCCGGGCGCATCGTCGGTGAAGTTCATCACATCGGTGACGCGGCTGTCGATATGCGCGCCGACGATCACGACGCGGTTGGGATCGCGACCGCGCTGGATGCCCAGCACGTCCTCCACCATCACCCCGTTGGGCGCCCGCGGGCCGGTGAAGGAGCGGTTGATCCGCTCCACGGTGATGCAGCCGCCGCAGGTGGCGCCGATCTCCTGAAACTGCGCCGCCGCCCAGTCACGCGCGGCGCCGATGCCACGTTTGGGATCGGTGGTGGTCGACAGGGTGTGACGCGTGCCGAAGCCGACCAGGGCGGCGACGTTGGCCTTCAACCGGGGAACGGACGGGGCGGGGGCGGCAGGCGCCGCGGCGGCGAGAAGCAGGGCAGCAATCATGCGGGCAACCGTGCCAAGGTGCGAGAGACGTGGCAACAATCTCCGTCAAAGAGATTGTCAGCTCAGCCGGTCGATCGCCTCCAGGCTGAGCGAGCCGGGGATGATCATGACGGGGACGGGCAGCGCGCCGGCATCGGTGCCGGAAAAATGCGCCACCAGCGTGCCGGGTGCGCCGCTGGCCGCCGCGCCCAGCACCAGCGCGGCGATTTCGGGATTGCCCGCGATCATCTCGCGGATAACCTTGGGGCCCTCGCCTTCGCGCACGGTAATCGAGGGGCGCAGGCCCGATTCCTCGAACAGCGTGCCGGCCGCACCCTGCACCAGCGCCTCGGCATGGTGGCGGGCTTCCTCCTCGATCGTGGCCTGTACGCCGCCAAAGGCGATGAACTCCTGCGGGGGAAGCAGGGTCAGGATCTCGACGCCGCCGTTCGTCTTCACCGCACGGCGCGCGGCGAAGCGCAGCGCGATTTCCGCCTCGGGCGTATCGTCCACCACGACCAGATAGATGCGCATGCCATTCCCCTTGTTTGGCCTGTGGATGGCGCCTTCACCCTTTTCGCGCAAGGCCGTGACTTGACCCTGACGGCTTGGGGCGCGAGAGACGGGGCCGCTACGGAATTCGTTTTCCCCGAGAGGACCTCCATGTCGATCGAGATCAAGATGCCTGCTTTGTCCCCGACGATGGAGGAAGGCACGCTGGCCAAATGGCTCGTCAAGGAAGGCGATACGGTGAAGTCCGGCGATATCATGGCCGAGATCGAGACCGACAAGGCCACGATGGAGTTCGAGGCTGTCGATGAGGGTGTGATCGCCAAGATCCTGGTCGCCGAGGGCACCGACAATGTGAAGGTCGGCGCGGTGATCGCCATCCTGGCCGAGGAAGGCGAGGATGCAGCGTCCGTCGAGGCGCCGAAAAAGGCCGAAACGCCAGAGCCTACCGATGCCGAGTTCAAGGGGCGCCCCGACCCCAGCGATCCCAACAAGACGGGCAGCGAGGCCAAGCCGGTCGAGCGCACCAAGGAAGAGGCCGAGGATCATGGCCGCCCCGCCGATGCCGGCGCCGCCAGCCCCGTGTCCGGTAGTGCTTCGTCGTCGGGCGACCGGGTGAAGGCCAGCCCGCTGGCCCGCCGCATCGCCGCCGACAAGGGGCTGGAACTGTCGGCGATCGCCGGTTCGGGGCCGAACGGCCGGATCGTGAAGGCCGATGTCGAGGGTGCCAAGCCCGGTGCGCAGACCAAGAGCGCCCCGACGGCATCCGCACCCGCCGCCGCGCCCGCAGCCGAAGCGCCGGCGGCCGCACCCAAGCCCGCGCAGATCCCGGACATCCCGCATGAGGCGACCAAGCTGTCGAACATGCGCAAGACGATCGCCCGCCGCCTGACCGAGTCGAAGCAGCAGGTGCCGCACATCTACCTGACGGTGGACATCCGCCTGGACAAGCTGCTGCGCTTGCGTGGCGAGCTGAACGCCAGCCTGGAGTCGCGCGGCGTCAAGCTGTCGGTCAACGACATGCTGGTAAAGGCGCTGGGCGTGTCGCTGATGGCGGTGCCGAAGTGCAACGTCATGTTCACGCCGGACCAGCTCATCACCTTCCACCGCGCCGACATCTCGGTCGCGGTGTCGACGCCCGCCGGCCTGATCACCCCGATCGTGACCGAGGCGGACACCCGCTCGCTGTCGTCCATCTCGACCAAGATGAAGGATCTGGCCGGGCGTGCGCGCGACAACAAGCTGAAGCCGGAGGAATTCCAGGGCGGCACCGCGTCGATCTCGAACATGGGCATGTTCGGCATCAAGCAGTTCGAGGCGGTCATCAATCCGCCGCAGGGCAT
The DNA here is from genome assembly GCF_038809135.1 of Sphingomonas sp. NY01. Taxonomy (NCBI): domain Bacteria; kingdom Pseudomonadati; phylum Pseudomonadota; class Alphaproteobacteria; order Sphingomonadales; family Sphingomonadaceae; genus Sphingomonas; species Sphingomonas sp. NY01. The sequence continues at coordinate 991,681 of NZ_CP101722.1, forward strand.
GATCCTGGCGATCGGTGCGGGCGAGAAGCGCCCCTATATCATCGACGGCGAACTGGGCGTGGCGAGCGTGATGTCGGCCACCGGCAGCTTCGACCACCGCGCGATCGACGGCGCGGATGGCGCGGAGCTGATGAAGGTGTTCAAGGAGCTGGTCGAGAACCCGCTCGGCATGCTCGCCTGACGCTTGAGCGATGCGTAGCGCGATCGAATTGTTCTACATCGTCGCCGGCCTGGTCGTGGCGCTGGCCATGACCTGGGCCGGCGCCTGGGCCTATCCGCTGGGTCGCGAGGTGATCTGGTGGTGCGGCGCGGCGGCGATGGTGGCGACGATCGCGATGGGCATCGGCCCGCTGCGCCGTGCCCGCGCGATCGATCGCGGGGTGCGGGCATGAGCAGCCTGCCTGGCGTCCTGCCCGATGGTGCGCCGACGATCCGCGTCACCGCGATGCCGGCCGACGCCAACCCTTATGGCGATATCTTCGGCGGCTGGCTGATGGGCCAGATGGACCTGGCCGCAGGCTCGGTCGCGTCGCGCCATTCGGGCGGCCGCGCCGTCACGGTCGCGGCGGAGGGCATGAAGTTCCACCGCCCGGTGATCGTCGGCGACGAGGTGTCGGTCTATGCCACGCTGGTGGCGACGGGCTCCACCTCGATGACGATCGACGTCGAGGCGTGGCGCCGCAGCCGGCACAAGGAAGAAGCCTTCATGGTGACGCAGGCGCGCTTCGTCTTCGTCGCAATGGGCGAGGATCGCCAGCCGCGGCGCGTGCCGCCGATGGCCGCCTGAGAGAATAGGGCGGGCGCGAACCCGCCGCCATCTGCATCCGCTCGGGGGGCCGAGCGATCATAAGGAAGATCAACGTGGCTGACACTTACGACCTTATCGTCCTCGGCTCCGGTCCGGGCGGCTATGTTGCGGCGATCCGGGCCGCGCAGCTCGGGCTCAAGGTCGCGATCGTCGAGCGCGAGCGGCTGGGCGGCATCTGCCTCAACTGGGGCTGTATCCCGACCAAGGCGCTGCTCCGCTCGGCCGAAGTCTATCACTACATGACGCACGCCGCGCAGTACGGCCTGTCGGCGGAGAAGCCTTCGTTCGACCTGAGCAAGGTGGTGGACCGCAGCCGCAAGGTCGCGGGCCAGCTCAATGCCGGCGTCAAGGGCCTGATGAAGAAGAACAAGGTGACGGTGCACGAGGGCGTCGGCACGCTGACGGGGAAGGGCAAGCTTTCCGTCAGCCAGGGCGACAAGACCGTCGAGCTGCAGGCCAAGCACATCATCGTCGCCACCGGCGCGCGCGCCCGCGACCTGCCCTTCGCCAAGGCGGACGGCAAGCGCGTCTGGACCTATCGCCATGCGATGGTGCCGGAAGAAATGCCGACCAAGCTGCTGGTCATCGGATCGGGCGCGATCGGCATCGAGTTCGCCAGCTTCTACAACGACATGGGCGCGGACGTGACGGTCGTGGAGATGATGGACCGCATCCTGCCCGTCGAGGATGCCGAAGTCAGCGAGTTCATGGCCAAGCAACTGACCAAGTTCGGCATGACGTTGAAGATCAAGGCCGGGCTGGAAAAGCTGGAAGCGACCGGATCGGGCGTCAAGGCGTCGATCAAGACCGCGGACGGCAAGGTCGAGACGACCGAGTTCAGCCATGCGATCGTCGCGATCGGCATCGTGCCCAACACCGAGAATATCGGCCTGGAGACGCTCGGCGTGAAGACCGAGCGGGGACATATCGACACCGACGGTTATGGCCGCACGAACGTCGACGGCATCTGGGCGATCGGCGACGTGACCGGCGCACCGTGGCTGGCGCACAAGGCGAGCCATGAGGGCGTGATCGCGGCCGAGGCGATCGCGCAGGCGCTGGGCAACAAGGACGTGCACCCGCATGCGATGGACAAGGGCAACATCCCGGGCTGCACCTATTCGCGCCCGCAGGTGGCCAGCGTCGGCCTGACCGAAGCCAAGGCCAAGGAAGCCGGCTACAGCGTGAAGGTGGGCAAGTTCCCCTTTATCGGCAACGGCAAGGCGATCGCGCTGGGCGAGGCGGAAGGTTTCGTGAAGACCGTGTTCGACGCCAAGACCGGCGAGTTGCTGGGTGCGCACATGGTGGGCGCGGAAGTGACCGAGATGATCCAGGGCTATGTCGTCGCCCGCCAGCTGGAGACGACCGAGGCGGAGTTGATGGAAACGGTGTTCGCGCACCCGACCATCTCCGAATCGATGCACGAATCGGTCCTGTCTGCCTATGGGCGCGCCATCCACATCTAAGCCTGCGGGAAATGCAGCGGCGGGGGCGGGAAGCGTTATGCTTTCCGCCCCTTTTTGTGTGCAGGGCGCTGTTCCGGGCGCGGTCTTTCTGCAATCCTTCCTTTTTCACCGTGTTTTCCCTCCTTTGTTGTCGGAGCCCCGATGCGACTAGCGATCCTTGCCGCGCTTTTTCTTGCCACGCCGGCGACGGCGGAGACGGTGGTGGTCACCGCGGCGCGGATGCTGGATGTGGAGCGTGGGCGCGTGACGCCGAAGCCGGTCATCACCATCACCGATGGGCGGATCACCGCGATCGGCGGCGTGGTGCCGGCGGATGCGAAGCGGATCGATCTGGGCGACGTGACGATCCTGCCCGGCCTGATCGACATGCATGTCCATCTGGATGCCGATGCGCGGATCAGCGGGTATCGCCGCCTTGAATATACCGACAGCTTCTGGGCCGCGGTGGGGGTGGCGAATGCGAAGTCGATGCTGGAGGCGGGCTTTACCACCGTCCGCAATGTCGGGGCGGAGAATTACAACGATGTCGGCCTGAAACAGGCGATCGAGCGCGGTTATGTGCCGGGGCCGCGGATCGTGCCTTCGGGCTATGCGCTGGGGGCCACCGGCGGGCATTGCGACGGGACGGAGAGCCTGCCGCCCAGTTTTCAGGACGTGCCCAATCCGGCGGTGGCGGACGGGCCCGATGCCTATCGCCGGCTGGTGCGGGTGATGCGCAAATACGGGGCGGAGGCGATCAAGATCTGTGCCACGGGCGGCGTGCTGTCCAAGCGCGATGCGCCGGGTGCGCAGCAGATGAGCCTGGACGAGATGAAGGCGGTGGCGGACGAGGCGCACATGCTGGGCATGAAGGTCGCCGCGCATGCGCACGGCACCGTCGGCATCAACGACGCGCTGCGCGCCGGGATCGACACGATTGAGCATGCCAGCCTGGCCGATGCGGAGTCCTTTCGACTGGCCAAGGAGAAGGGCGCCTGGTTCTCCATGGATATCTATGACGACGATTATATCCTGGCCGAGGGCGCGAAGAACGGCGTGCATGAGGAAAGCCTCGCCAAGGAGCGCGCGATCGGACGCAAGCAGCGCGAGACGTTTCGCGATGCACATCGTGCGGGCGTGAAGATGATCTTCGGCACCGACAATGGCGCGGTCTTTCCGGCGGGGCAGAATGCGCTGCAATTCGCCAAGATGGTGGAATGGGGGATGACCCCGATCGAGGCGATCCGCGCCGCCACCACCAACGCCGCCGCCGCCCTGGCGCGTGACGACGTGGGTGCGATCGCGGTCGGGCGCTGGGGCGATCTGGTGGCGGTGGCCGGCGATCCGCTGGCCGATGTGCGGCTGCTGGAACGGCCGGTCGCGGTGATCAAGGGGGGTGTGCGCGCGAAATGAGGATATTGCTGACCATGCTGGGGCCGGTGATCGGGCTGGTCGCGCTGACCTTCGTGATGACGTTCGTGCTGCTGGGCGCACGGCTGCGCCATATGAAGGCGACACCGCCGCGCCGGGAGGATTTCGCCAGTGGCGAGGCGGCGGCCCGCTATTTCGCCGCGGTCGCACTGCCGGCGGACAATCTGCGCAATCTGTTCGAGATGCCGGTGCTGTTCTACGCACTGGTGCCGCTGCTGCTGATCACCGGGCAGGGCGGCGTCGCGCAGGTATTGCTGGGGTGGATCTATGTGGTGCTGCGTGCGCTGCACAGCCATGCGCATGTTACGGGTTCGACCATCCGGCGCTTCCGCCTGTTCCTGATGTCGGTGGCGGTATTGCTGGCGATGTGGATCGGCTTTGCGATCGACGTGATGCTCTCGCAACCCTGATCGCGGCGCCGGCGTTTTCCCGTCGTCAAAGGAGTTTGATGATGGCGGACGATCACGAGACGATCTGGAAGGATTTCGGCGAAGCGGTGAACATGACGCCCGCCGAGCTGGAGAAGTTTCTGGATACCGACGAGTCGAAGGAGGTCGGCTGGAAGGGCGAGGATGGCGACGGCGCGGGCGAGAGCGTCGGCCACAAGTCGGGCAAGCGGATCGTGGAGATCAAGCGCAAGAAGAAGGCCGATCTGACCGACGACGATTATGCGCACATGAAGAAAGTGGTCGGCTATGTGCACCGCCACCTGAAACAGGGTGGCCCGGCGGACGACAAGGAACACTCACCGTGGCGCTATTCGCTGATGAACTGGGGGCACGATCCGCTGAAGGGGTAGGGCCGTAACCCCCCCCCCGCAGGGGAGGGGAGCAGATAAGGATCAGGCGGCGACGTCGTAGGGCTTGATCTCGCCGGCCAGATAAAGGTTGCGGGCCTTGGCGCGGCTGAGCTTGCCCGAGGAGGTGCGGGGCAGGGTGCGCGGCGGGATCAGCTCGATCACGCAGTTCATGCCGGTGACTGCCCGGACGCGCTCGCGAATTTCCTCACGCAGGCGCAGGCGCTCGGCTTCGTCGGAACTGCGGCACTGGACGAGGACGGCGGGCGTTTCCTCGCCGCCGGGCGTGGTGATCGCGAAGGCCGCGATGTCGCCGGCCTTGAAGCCGGGCAGTTGCTCCACCGCCCATTCGATGTCCTGCGGCCAGTGGTTGCGGCCGTTGACGATGATCATGTCCTTGGCGCGGCCGACGATGTAGATATAGCCGTTGGACATATAGCCCATGTCGCCGGTGTCGAGCCAGCCATCGACCATGCAGGCCGCCGTTGCCTCCGGATCACGGAAATAGCCGACCATCACGGACGGGCCCGAACACCAGACCTTGCCGATCGCGCCCTCGGGAAGCGGCGTGCCGTCTTCCTCGCGAATCTCCACGCTCATGTCGCGCACCGGCTTGCCGCAATTGACGATGGCGCGGAAACGCTGCGGCCGGCGCTCGTCATTGGCGGCGCCGGAAAGCTGCGTTTCCTCGACCAGTTCGACGCGGATGCCCTCGCCCGGCGGCATGATCGAGACGGCCAGCGTCGCTTCGGCAAGGCCATAGGAGGGCAGGAAAGCGGTGGCGGGGAAGCCGGCATCGGCAAAGGCATCGACGAAGCTCTGCATCACGTCCGGCCGGATCATGTCCGCGCCGTTGCCGGCAAGGCGCCAGCGCGACAGGTCGAAGCGGTCGGCGGCCTTGGTCTGGCTGGACATGCGGCGCGCGCAGATGTCGTAGCCGAAGGTCGGCGAATAGCTGATCGAGGTGCCGGTGTTGCGGGTGATGAGGTCGAGCCAGGCGAGCGGGCGGCGGGCGAAATCCTCGGTCTTCAGATAATCGGTCGAGACCTGGTTGGCGACCGGCGACAGGAAACAGCCGACCAGCCCCATGTCGTGATACCAGGGCAGCCAAGAGATGCAGCGATCGGTGCCGATCAGCGCCATGCCGTGTGCATGGGCGGCGAGGTTGTTGAGCAGCGCCCGGTGGGTGATCGCCACACCGTGCGGGAAGCGGGTCGAGCCGCTGGAATATTGCAGATAGGCGATCGCCTCCGCATCCGCGCTGGGCAGCGGCGCGTCGGGCGCGGGACGGGTGGCGAATTCGGACCAGTCGATCCCCTCGACCCCGGCGAGCGCCGCGGCTTCGCCCGCCATCGGTGCCAGCTCGGGCGGATAGATCAGCATCCGCGGATCGCAGGACGAAAGCTGGACGCGGAGTTGTTCGATATAGGAGCCACGGCCGCCGAACGAGGTGGGCAGGGGCAGCGGCACCGGCCACGCACCGGCATAGACCACACCAAAGAACAGGGCGGCGAACTCGGCACCCGTCTCGGCGACGATGGCGATCCGATCCTCGGGCGTGATCCCGGCGGCGATCAGCCGGCGGGCATAGTCCAGCGCATCCCGGCGGAGCTGGGCAAAGGGATAGGGACGCAGCAGCGTACCGCGCGCGTCGTGGAAATTAAGGCCGCGGTTACCCTCGGCCGCGTAATCCAGTGCCTCGCCCAGCGTTTCGAAGTCGGCGAAACGGCGCGGCAGCGCATCCTCGGTCGGCGTCGCGACGGGCGCGCCGGCGTCGTCCTGATGGTGCTGGTTGCTCATGTCCCTTGCCTTCGTTCCTTGCTGCGCCCGCCTGATTGCAGGTCTGTGCGACCGCTTCGATGGCGGCTTTGCACGTTCTCATTCCTGCGTCACTGTGGCACAAACAAGGCGTGTCTGCCGAGCGCCGCCCGCCCAAGCCTTTGGATAATGCCGCATTGGAGCGGCTGGCGCTGCGTTATGTGGAGCGATTTGCGACGACGCGGGGGAAGCTGATCGCGTATCTGCGGCGCAAGGTGCGCGAGCGGGGGTGGGCGGGGGAGCCCGGGGATGCGGCGGCACTGGCGGATCGGATGGTGGATCTGGGATATGTGAACGACCGGTTGTTCGCGGAGGCGCGGGTGGGGGCGCTGGGGCGGCGCGGGCTGGGGGCGAGGCGGGTAGCGGGGGCACTGCGCGAGGCGCATGTCGGCGAGGCGGACAGCGAGGCGCTCGCCCCGGTGATCGAGGGGCAGGCGATGGCGGCGGCGCTGACCTTTGCCCGGCGCAAGCGGATCGGGCCCTATGGCCGCGGCGAGGCGGACCGGGACGTGCAGCAGAAGCAACTGGCAGCGATGCTGCGCGCCGGACACGATTTCGCGCTTTCCCGCAGGATCGTTGCGTGCGCACCCGGCGATGTCCCTGAAGAGGACGCTTGAGGCCACTGAAATGCGGCTTTTCGTTGCGGCTGCGAAGAAGCATGCTAGCACAGCACCTCAGGGGTGCGATTATGCTTGGTGAAACGCCGCAGGAGCAACACGCCACAGCCGATGGGACGACAGGGGACGTCGTCCGGTTGGCCGGGGTGATCAAATGGTTCGACGTGACCCGCGGCTTCGGCTTTGCGGTGGCGGACGACAGCGCAATCGGCGACGTGCTGGTGCACTTCTCCGTTCTGCAGCCGCACGGCCGGCGCAGCCTGCCCGAAGGGGCACGCGTCGAGGCGCTGGCGGTGGAGCGCGGGCGCGGATTCCAGGCGCGCGAGATCCTGACGATCGACCTGTCGGGTGCGGTGGAAGAGCCGGCACCCAAGGTGGCGCGCACGCAGGGCGACCGGATCGATCCGGTCGCGCTGGTGGACAGCGCCGGGCCATTCGAACCGGTGGTCGTCAAATGGTTTAACCGCCTGAAAGGCTATGGCTTTCTGGTGCGGGGCAGCGACGGACGCGACGTGTTCGTTCATATGGAGACGTTGCGCCGGGGCGGGATCGCGGCGGTGGAGCCGGACGAGCCGCTGCGCGCGCGCATCGTCGATGGTCGAAAAGGGCCGCTGGCGGTGGTCGTCGAGGGCGATGCCATGGGGACGGCGGCTTGATCCGGTGTCTGGCCTTCTCGGCGGCGCTGGTGCTGGCCGGTTGCTCGGCCGGGGGCGGCGAGCGGGACGGTTCCGGCACGGCGCAGGCGGCGGCGAAGACGATCCCCGTCACCGTCCATTCCGCAAGCGGCGAGCATCGTTTCCAGGTCGAGCCGGCGCGCACGGTGGCGGAACAGGCCCAAGGGCTGATGTACCGCACCGACCTGACCCCGGATGGCGGAATGCTGTTCGCGCCCTATCCCCCGGATGGCGGCCCCCCGCGCGAGACGAGCTTCTGGATGAAGAACACGCCGACCCCGCTGGACATCCTGTATATCCGCGCCGACGGCACGATCGCGCGCATCGCGGAGAACACCACGCCGTTTTCGGAGGCGCAGATCCCGTCCGGCGAGCCGGTGGCCGCGGTGCTAGAACTGGTCGGTGGCCGATCGGCCGAGCTGGGCATCGCCGAGGGCGACCGGGTGACGTGGCCGCGTTGATCGCGGTTGAAGGCACGCCCCGCACGAGCTAAGCGCTGTTTCATTATGGGCATCAACCTCAACCCCTTCACCTGGTGGAACGGCGCCACCGTCGGCACCTGGTTCGGCCTGCGCGGCAAGACCAGTGTCGGCGAGGATGCGCTAGGCAACGTCTATTATCAGGGCGGCACCGACACCGCAGGCCGCCCGCGGCGCTGGGTGATCTATAGCGGTTCCAACGACGCCAGCCGGGTCCCGCCCGACTGGTTCAGCTGGCTGCACCATCAGGTGGACGACGTGCCCGACCGCTCGCTGCCCGAGCCGCGTCGCTGGGAAAAGCCGGCGGCGGCGAACCTGACCGGCACGGCGATGGCCTATCGCCCCGCCGGCGCGCTGGAAAAGGGTGGCCGCCGTGCCCCCGCGACCGGCGACTACGAAGCCTGGACGCCCGAGGGGTGAAGACGCGCTGGCTCGCCGGCGGCGTGCTGGCGGCGGCGCTGGGGGTCGGTGGCTGGCTGGGATACCAAGCCTGGACCGGTCCGTCCACGCAACCCCAAGCGGCCGATCCGTCGGTCAGCCAGCTCGTGCCCGACCGGCCGGGCGCGCCCGGCATTGAAACGGTCGATCCCGAAGCGGGAACGCTGCCCCAGGGCGGCACCCCGATGGCGGAGCGCGTCGCGGTGGTCGGCCTGCTGAACAAGCGGAACGGCGAATCACGCGACCTGAAGTTGAGGCCCGGCCAGGCGGTGCGCGTCGGCGACGCGATCGTGCGCCTGCGCGCCTGCGAGCGTACCGCATCGTGGGAGCAGGAGCAGTTGACCGGCGCGTTCGTGCAACTGGACGTGCGCGGCACCGACCGGCACTGGCGGCGCGCCTTTTCAGGCTGGCTCTACAAGGAACGGCCACAGCTGAACGTGGTGCCGCACCCGATCTACGACGTGTGGACCAAGAGCTGCGCGATGTCCTGGCCCGAGACCGGCCCGGATACGGTGTCGTCGGCGGCACCCGCGCCGCGATCCAGCGCGAAGAAGTCGCCCGCGGCGGACACCCCGGCCGAGGAGGCGCCGGCATCGACCACCCCGGCCAATGCATCGGACAGCAGCGCCATATAACGGGCGCGGCTGACCTCCACCGCCCCCATCGAGGCGAGGTGGGGCGTCTGGAACTGGCAATCGAGCAGGGTGAAGCCGCCGCGGCGCAACCGGGCGATCAGCCAGGCGAGCGCGACCTTTGACGCATCGGTGCGGCGGCTGACCATGCTTTCGCCGAAAAAGGCGCGCCCCAAGGCCAGGCCGTAAAGGCCGCCGACCAGCTCGTCGCCAACCCAGCATTCGACCGAATGGGCGAACCCCATCGCGTGGAGGCGGCCGAATACCTGTTCGATGCCGGTGTTGATCCAGGTTTCGGGGCGGTCCGCGGCGCTTTCGGCGCACAGGCGGATCATCGCATCGAAGGCCAGGTCGCAGGTGACGCGGAACCGGTCGGCCGCCACCACCTTGCGCAGCGAACGGGACAGGCGGAACCCGTCCAGCGGCATGATCGCGCGCTTGCGCGGCTCCACCCAATAGACGCTGTCGGCATCGCGGCGGTCCGCCATCGGAAAGACGCCGACCGCATAGGCACCGAGCACAAGCTGGGGATCGAGCCGTTCCATCAGCCTTTGGCGATACGGCGCTCGACCTCGCGCCACAAGGCGGCGTAGCCCTGTGCGGCGGCACTGCGCGGGGCGAATCGGCCGACGGCGGCGCGATGCTCGCCCATCGCCTCCACCACGCTCGCCATCGGGATCGCCGGCCACTCCGGCTGCGCGGCCACTGCATCGGCATGGAGACGGCGGCGGCGATCGACCATGACATGGACCGGCAGAAGCGGCACCCGGCCGCGGACATGGCCGTCCACCACCTCCAGCGCGCGCTGGGCGAGGGCGGAGGGCACCACGGGCACGACCACCAGATCGGCGGCGCGCAGCACCTGCTCGGTGGTTTCGGTCAGCCCCGGCGGACAATCGAGAATGATGCGGTCATAGTCGCCAAGGCCGTCCAGCAGCTTGCCCAGCCGGTTCTTCTTGGACAGGTCATGGAACAGCTGGTCGAGCAGGCGCAGCGAAGCATCGGCACCGATCAGGTCCAGCTGCGGCGTGTCCGTGGTGCGGATCAGCTTGGCGGGAGCGATGTCGCGCGAAAAGATCGCCTGCGCGCGGTCCCCCTTGGCCGGTCCGCCGAGCAGCCAGGTCGCCGCGGCCTGGGGATCGAGGTCCCACACCAAGGTCCGCCGCCCCTGGCTGGCCGCGCACCAGGCAAGGTTGACCGCCATGCTGGTCTTTCCCACTCCGCCCTTCAGGCTGTAGATCGCGATCGTCTTCACAAGGCCCCCTGACGCCCGTGCCCCGCCGGTTTCGGCAAAGAAAAAGGTCGGCGGAAGCTATCTCCCGCCGACCTCACATGGATCAAGCTGTTTCGTGACCGCGATCAGACGTGGCAGGTCTGCGCGGGCTTATCCGGGGTGGTCAGGGTGATGTTCTTCTCGTCACCCGTCAGCTTCCAGCCGCCATCGGCGGTCAGCGGCTGGCCAGCCTCCGGAGCGGTCAGGCGGACCGGGGTCTCGCCTTCCTTCAGGCGGACATTGGCCAGCTTGTCGCCTTCGAAGAAGGTGACGAAGGCGAGGCTGTTGTCCTTGCAACGGAAGGTCTTGTCCGCCTTGATCGCCGGCGGCAGCTCGACGGGCGCGCGATTGGCGAGGGTGGTCGCCATAGGATCGGGATTGGCATCCACGACTTCGGGTTGAGCGGGCTGCGAGTTGCATGCGGCAAGCGCGAGCAGCGAGGCAGCGGCGACGGAGAGGGGAAGGAGGCTCTTCATAGCGGTCCGCTGCTTCGCGCATGCAACATGGTTACGTCAAGATGGCAGACGCTTTCCGATGGGTGCAAAGCGGCTTAGCATGGTGTCTGGAGAGCGGATCATGGTTGAGCGAATCGGCAGCTACGCAGCCTTCTGGCCCTATTACCTGCGCGAGCATCGCCGGCCCGCGACACGGGCGCTGCATTATGCGGGCACCGCGCTGACCCTGCTGTGCCTGGCCGCGGCGATCGCGATCGGGGGATGGTGGTGGCTGGCGGTGCCGGCCGCGGGCTATGGCTTCGCATGGGCCGCCCATGCCCTGGTGGAGCGGAACCGGCCGGCGACGTTTCGCCACCCCTGGTGGTCGCTGGTCAGTGATTTTCGTATGTTCTTCCTGTGGATGACCGGGCGGCTGGGTCCGCATCTGGCGCGGGCGGGCTTTGCCGGCGAATAGTATCGCTCGCTTGCCGGGCGGGGTTCGAGGCGCCATCTATCGCGCCATGCATATCATTCCCGACACTCTGGCGCTCATCGGCAACACCCCGCTCGTGCGGTTGAAGGGGCCGAGCGAGGAAACCGGGTGCGACATTTTCGGCAAGTGCGAGTTCGCCAATCCCGGTGCCAGCGTGAAGGACCGCGCGGCGCTGTTCATCGTCGAGGATGCCGAGGCACGCGGTGCGCTGCGTCCCGGCGGCACGATCGTGGAGGGCACCGCGGGCAATACCGGCATCGGGCTGGCGCTGGTGGCGAATGCCAAGGGTTATCGCACGATCATCGTGATGCCCGAGACGCAGAGCCGGGAGAAGATGGACACGCTGCGTGCGCTGGGCGCCGAGCTGGTGCTGGTGCCGGCCGCACCCTATTCCAGCCCGTGCCACTTCGTGCACACCTCGCGCCGGATCGCCGAAGAAACCGAGAATGCGGTGTGGGCGAACCAGTTCGACAATATCGCCAATCGCCGGGCGCACATCGTCGGCACCGCCGAGGAGATCTGGGCGCAGATGGATGGCCGAATCGACGGCTTCACCTGTGCGGTGGGGACGGGGGGAACGCTGGCCGGCGTGGGCCTGGGCCTGAAGGCGCGGGACGAGGGGGTGTGCATCGCGCTGAGCGATCCGCATGGCGCGGCGCTCTACGATTATTATGCGCATGGCGAGTTGAAGGCGGAAGGATCGTCCGTCGCGGAGGGCATCGGGCAGGGCCGGATCACCGCCAATCTGGAGGGTGCGCCCGTCGATACGCAGTTCCGAATCGCCGATGGCGAGGGCTGGCACTGGGTCCGCCGCCTGCTCGACGAGGAAGGGCTGTGTCTGGGCCTGTCGTCGGGTATCAACGTCGCAGGCGCCGTGGCGCTGGCGCGGCAGCTGGGGCCGGGCAAGCGGATAGCGACGATTCTGTGCGATACCGGCTTTCGCTATCTGTCGACGCTGCACGATCCGGCATGGCGCGCTGCCAAAGGGCTTTAAGGAAGGGCGCGATCCTGGCCCATCGAGGCAAGAATCGACAGGACCGCGATGATGCGTTAGTCTTGTCGGACCAGATGAAGTCTCCCGATCCCCATCAAGCGATGCAGCGCGTCAAGGTCGGCATGATCGGCCTGGCAGCCGTCGTGCTGCTGATCGCCCTTGCCAGCACGATCCTGGCCTCGCTCAGCCGCGACCAGCCGGCGGGCGTCGCGGCGCAGCCCGATATCGCGGCCAATGTCGCGGCGGGGAACGAGACGGCGCTGCCCAACGAACCGCTGGCCGAACTGGGCATCTCCCCCAGCGTGAACGCGCAGGTTGCCGTCGACGACCGTTGATACGGTCGACCGAATCCGCGCCGATGACCGGCGGGACATACGAATTTCTGAACAGCGGGACGCGGCGGGAAAACACGGGATCCGGGTGCGAAACCCGCGCGTCAGCGTCGTTTTCGGCGGCCGTGACCGCTGCGCCATGTGGCGCATTCCCCGAATTGGCGGCTGATCCCAGCCCATTTTAAGGGCGTTTCCCCGGCCATCCCCAAAAATCCCGTTGCTTCCCCGGCATGCGCATAGTAAATCCAAATCAACAGAGGGGCAGGCTCACTGTTGGCTATTTCAACGCGTCGAAAAGCGGTTTTCGACATGGTGAGGCCGTGCGCGCCAGTGCGAGGTTCGCGTGTCCGAAAGGGGTTTGTATCAGGGAAGCGGTATCGGACTTGTCGATGACAAGGGCCGGGTCGCGATTCCGAACGCCCTGCGCTCCACCCTGGCCCAGAACGCGCCGCGCCCCGACGGCAAGGATGGCGGCACCATCATCATCGCCGTTCACGAAACCGAGCGCTGCCTGATCGCCTATGACCCCGCCTATGTCGCCGTGCTGAAGAAGGAGCTGGACGCGCGGACCGAGTTGTCGCGCGGCGCGGATGGCCGCATCGACTATAACATCAAGCGCGATCTGGCGAATGGCGAATCGGTGCCGTTCGACGGGTCCGGGCGCTTCATCATGCCGGGCTTTCCCCGCTTCCATGCCGGCATAAAGGGCCATGCCTTTTTCTGGGGCACGTTCGACTATATCGAAATCTGGGACCCCAGGACGCTGGTCGATACGCCGGGCCTGCCGGCCAAGATGATCTCCGCTGCGCAGTATCACTGCATGGAAAAGGGGATCGCGCTGTGACCGCGATCGCGCATGATGCCCCGCACATCCCCGTCCTGCTCGATGAGGTCCTCGACGCGCTCGCCATCCTGCCCGGCGAGACGCATGTCGACGGCACGTTCGGGGCGGGCGGCTATACCCGCGCGATGCTGGGGCAGGGCGCGGCGGTGATCGCGTTCGACCGCGATCCCGATGCAATCGCGGGCGGCCGGTCGCTTGCGGCGGCCGAGCCGGGGCTGACGCTGGTCCATGCCGACTTCTCCGGCATGGAGGCCGCGCTTGCCGCGCCCGTCGACGGCGTGGTGATGGATATCGGCGTCTCGTCGATGCAGCTGGATCAGGCCGAGCGCGGATTTTCGTTCCAGGCGGACGGGCCGCTCGACATGCGCATGGCACAGAGCGGGCTGTCGGCGGCGGATTTCCTGAACACGGCCGACGAAGACCAGATCGCCGACATCCTGTACCAATATGGCGACGAGCCCAAGTCACGGCGGGTGGCGCGTGCGATCGTCGCGGCCCGGCCGCTGACGCGCACCGGCGAACTGGCCGCGGTGGTGCGCCGCGCGCTGGGCCATCGCCCGCACGAGAAGAAGGATCCGGCGACGCGCGCCTTTCAGGCGATCCGCATCCATATCAACCGCGAGCTGGACGAACTGGCCGAGGGGTTGGCGGCGGCCGAGCGCGCGCTGAAGCCGGGCGGGCGGCTGGCGGTGGTGACCTTTCACAGCCTGGAGGACCGCATGGTGAAGCGGTTCCTGCGCGAACGATCGGGCGCGATGCCGGGCGGGTCACGCCACCTGCCAGCGCAGGTTCAGGCAAAAGCGCCCAGTTTCGAGATGGTTGGAAAAGCGATCCGCGCGAGCGAGGCCGAACTGGCCCGCAATCCACGCGCACGATCGGCGACCTTGCGGGCGGCGCGGCGGACGGCCGCGCCGGCATGGGGCAGTTGGGGGACACGGGAGTTGGGCGAATGACGGCGGCGTATCGGTTGAAAGGTCTGGGATGGTTCGGCAGCTGCGTGGCAGTGGTGCTGGGCTTCTACCTGGTGTCGCTGCAGGTCGCGGCCGAGCGCAAGAAGCTGGATGACGTCAACACGCGCATCCGCAATGCCGAGCGGGACATCCGCGCGCTGGAGACCGAGTTCGACACGCGCGCGAACCTCGTCCAGCTGGAGAAGTGGAACGGCGACACGCTGGCGCTGACCGCACCGGTGGCGGGCCAGTTCGTGGCCGACGAGGTCGCGCTCGCCTCGCTGGACGTGACGCGCGGCCAGGCCGGCGGCGCGATCCAGACCGCCGCCCTGCTCGTCCCCTCGCTGCCCGCACCGCCCGCCGTCCTGCCCGCCGCCCCCGCGACCGTCATCGTGCAGCCCGCCGCCCCATCCGCCACCAAGCCCGCCGCCCGCGCCGCGATCGTCCAGATGGCATCGCTGCCCACGCCCAAGCCCCAGGTCGTGCGCGCCGCCGTCGCCAACACGATCGCACCCACCAAGGCGCGCGAGGTGGCCGTCGTGCGCAGTGCCGCCGCGGTCGCCAAGGTGCGGCCGCAGGCGGTGGCGATGCTGGACCGCAAGCTCCTGTCCGATACCACGCTGGGTGACATCCTGACCGGTGCCCGCGCCGAATCGAAGCGCCTGCGTTGAGCGTACTGGTCGCCCGACCCGATACGGCGCGTCGGTCGTCGGGCCAGCGGCAGGCGCTGGTGGCGACGGCGCATACCCGGCTGATGATGCTGATGCTGCTGTTCGCCGCCGCGGTGCTGGTGGTGATCGGGCGGCTGGCGCTGCTGGCGATCTTCGAGGGGCCGGCGGATGCGGCGACGCGGATCGCGACGCTGGCGGCGCGGGGCGACATCGTCGATCGCAACGGCGCGCCGCTGGCCCGCACGATCGACGCCTGGACGATCGCGGTCCATCCCAAAAAGCTGATCGGCGATCCGATGGAGATCGCCGCCAAGCTGGCCGCGCTGATGCCGGAACGGGGCGACCAGGCCTTTTTCTACGGCCTGCTGACGAAGGATGTCAGCTTCACCTATCTCCAGCGCCGTGCCAGCCCGGCGCTGGTCGAGCAGGTGAACGCGATCGGCGAGCCGGCGATCGTCTTCGATCGCGAAACGCAGCGGCTGTACCCGCAATCGACCATGGCGGCGCATGCGCTGGGCTTCCTGTCGACCGACGGGCACGGCATGAGCGGCATGGAGCGCGTGCTGGACGAGCGGCTGACCAATCCGGCGACCAGCGGCAAGCCGGTGGCGTTGTCGATCGACACGCGCGTGCAGGCGGCGATGGAAAGCGAACTGGGCCGCGCGATGACGACCTTTTCGGCGCGCGCCGGCGGCGGCATCGTGCTGGACGTGGCGACCGGCGAGGTGATCGCGATGGTGTCGCTGCCGACCTTCAATCCCAACCGCGTCGGCATGGCGGGCAGCGAGGAGCTGCGCAACATCACGACACAGAGCGTGTTCGAGCTGGGATCGACCTTCAAGCCTATCACCATGGCGACCGCGATGGACACCGGTGTCGTCACTTCGTTCGAGCGACGCTTCGATGCGACGCATCCGCTGCATGTCGGCGGCTACACCATCCATGACGAGCGCGGCGATCCCAAGCGCTGGCTGAACATGGCGGAAACGCTGATTTATTCCTCCAACATCGCCACCGCGCGCGTCGCCGACGAGATCGGGCCGCAGCGGATGCAGGCGATGTTCCGCAAGCTGGGCTTCGACACCAAGCCCGATATCGAACTGCGCGAAAAGGGGCGGCCGCTGCTGCCGACCTATTGGGCGCGGACGACGACGATGACCACCGCCTATGGCCATGGCATCGCCGTCACGCCGCTGCACCTGGCCAATGCCTATGCCGCGCTGGTCAATGGCGGCATCTGGCGCCCGGCGACCCTGCTGAAGGTGCAGCCCGGCCATGTGCCGGTCGGACGCCGCGTCATCAGCGAGCAGACCAGCGCCCGAATGCGCCAGATGCTGCGCCTGATCGTGCAGCGCGGCACCGGTCGCAAGGGCGACGCGCCCGGTTACCGGGTGGGGGGCAAAACTGGCACGGCGGAGGCGGCTGTGGCAGGCGGCTATGACCGGTCGCGCAACGTGGCGACCTTTGCCGCGGCATTTCCGATGGATGCGCCGCGCTACGTCGTGCTGGCGATGCTCGATTCGCCGCTCGGCACGAAGGAGACCTCTGGATGGAAGACCGCAGCGTGGAACGCGGCCCCGGTTGTCGGGCGGACCATATCGCGCATCGGCGCGATGCTGGGCGTGGTGCCCGACGAAACGCGGGACGTGGACGTATCGGATATCACGCCGACCTTGTGGGACGATCCCAGCCGTCGGCCGGCGGTCGGGCATTGAGCATGGTGCGATGAAGCTGGGACAACTGACCGGCGGTAACGAGACGGACGTCGTCACCGGCTTTGCGATCGATCATCGCAAGGTGGCGCCGGGGACGATCTTTGGCGCATTTCAGGGCGCGCGGGTGAATGGTGAGGATTTCATCGCCGATGCGGTGCGCGCCGGCGCGGTCGCGGTGGTCGCGCGGCGCGGCGTCAGGGTCGAGGGCGCGGTGCATATCGCCGACGACGAGCCGCGGGCCGCCTTTGCCCGGCTGGCGGCGCGGTTCTTTGCGCCGTTCCCGTCAACCAACGTCGCGGTGACCGGCACCAACGGCAAGACCTCCACCGTCGAGATGACGCGCCAGTTGTGGCGGATGGCGGGCGAACATGCCGCCTCGATCGGAACATTGGGCGTCACGACGGCGGACGAGCGGGTGCATACCGGGCTGACCACGCCCGATGTGGTGACGTTTTTGTCGAACGTTGCCGGGCTGGCGCGTGAGGGTGTCACGCATCTGGCGTTCGAGGCGTCCAGCCATGGGCTGACGCAGTACCGGACCGAGGGGCTGACCGTGTCGGCGGCGGCCTTTACCAATCTCAGCCGCGATCATCTCGATTATCACGGCGACATGGGCGCCTATCTGACCGCCAAGATGCGGCTGTTCTCCGAGGTTCTCGACCCGGCCGGCACGGCGGTGGTGTGGGCCGACGATGTCGAGGCGGCGCGGGTGATCGATCTGGCGCGGGCGCGTGGCAACCGGCTGGTGACCGTCGGCACGCGCGGCAGCACGCTCAGGCTGGTCGAGCGGCATCCGACTTTGCTCGGCCAGGGGCTGGTGATCGAGGACGAGCACGGCGCCACCCACCGCGTGCAACTGCCCCTGATCGGGGGATATCAGGCGGCCAATGCGCTGGTGGCGGCGGGGCTGGTGATCGCAACCGGCGGCGATATCGGGCAGACGGTGGCCAATCTGGCGCGTTTGCAGCCGGTGCGCGGCCGGCTGGAGCGCGCCGCCATCGCGCGATCGGGGGCACCGGTCTATGTCGATTATGCGCACACCCCAGACGCGATCGAGGCGGCGATCGCCGCGCTGAAGCCGCATGCGGGCGGGCGGCTGATCGCCGTGATCGGTGCGGGCGGGGACCGCGATCCGGGCAAGCGCGAGGCGATGGGGCAGGTGGCGGCGATGCAGGCGGATCGCGTGATCGTGACCGACGACAATCCCCGGACCGAGGATCCGGCCCAGATCCGTGCTGCGCTGATGCGCGGCGCACCGGGCGCGGCGGAGATCGGCGACCGGCGCGCGGCGATCGGTGCGGCGATCCGCGAGGCGGGGCCGGAGGATATCGTGCTGATCACCGGCAAGGGACATGAGCAGGGGCAGATCGTCGGTGACATGGTGCTGCCGTTCGATGACGTGACGGTCGCGCGGGAGTGCGCGGCAGCATGAGCGGCACGCCAAAGACGCCGGCGGGCGTGCCCGAAGGCCGGGCCGATGCCAAGCCCGCACGCCCCAAGCTGGGCCTGAAATATGGCGGCGGGGCAGGGTCGCAGCCCGCGCCCCCGCCGGGGAATGCGCCGTGACAGTGTGGACCTCCAGCGATATCGCCGCGGCCACCGGCGGCACCGCGTCCGCCCCCTTCGAGACGGTCGGCGTCGCCTTCGACAGCCGTGAGGTCGGCCCCGGCGACCTGTTCGTCGCGATGAAGGGCGAGGCGACGGACGGCCACCATTTCCTGACCCAGGCCTTTAAGCAAGGGGCGGCCGGTGCGATCGTGTCGGAGCCCACCGATCACCCGCATGTGCGCGTCCGCGACAGTTTCGAAGCATTGCAGGATCTGGGCCGCGCCGCGCGCGCGCGCAGCGAGGCGACCATCATCGGCGTCACCGGATCGGTCGGCAAGACGAGCGCCAAGGAGGCGCTGTTCGCGGCGCTCGACCGCGGCTGGCGGGGCCGGGTGCACCGGTCGGTCAAGAGCTACAACAATCATACCGGCGTGCCGCTGAGCCTTGCGCGGATGCCGCAGGGCATGCGCGCGGGCGTGTTCGAGATGGGGATGAACCATGCCGGCGAACTGGCCGCGCTGACCCGGATCGTCCGCCCGCACATCGCCATCGTCACCGCCATCGCGCCCGCACACACTGCCTTCTTCTCCGGCGAGGAGGCGATTGCGGATGCGAAGGGAGAGATCTTCCAGGGGCTGGAGCCGGGCGGCGTCGCCATCGTGCCCCATGACAGTCCGCACCGCGACCGGCTGATCGCGGCGGCGCAGCCTCATGCGGCGCGGATCGTCACCTTCGGCTTTGACAAGGGCGCCGATGTGCGGGCGATCGAAAGCATGCGGGCGGCCACCGGCGGCAGCTTCGTCACCGCGCGGGTGGGGGAACGCGAGCTGAGCTTCACCCTGTCGCAGCCCGGCGCACACTGGGTGTCCAACGCGCTGGCGGTGCTGGCCGCGGTCGACGCGGCGGGTGGCGACCTGGGGCAGGCCGGGCTGGCGCTGGCCGAACTGGGCGGGCTGGCGGGGCGCGGGGCGCGGTTCATCGCACCGTTGGCGGACGGCCAGACCGCCCTCGTCATCGACGAAAGCTACAACGCCAATCCCGCGTCCATGCGCGCCACGCTGGCCGTGCTGGCGCATGAACCGGGCCGTCATGTCGCGGTGTTGGGCGAGATGCGCGAACTGGGTGACGCGTCCGACGACTACCACGCGGCACTGGCCGAACCGATCCTTGCCGCGCGCGTCGAAATGGCGCTGCTCGTCGGCGAAGCGATGGCTCCGCTCGGCAGGGCGCTTGAGGGCCGGGTCGATTTCGTCCATGTGGCCGACGCACGCGCGGCCCAGGCGGTGCTGGCGGACAGGCTGGCACCGGGTGACGCGGTGCTCGTCAAGGGATCGAACGGGGTGGGGCTGTCGCGCGTCGTGGCGGCCCTGCGGGGCGGGACGTAACGCATGTTGTATTGGATCGCGGAGCAACTCGGGTTTCCCGGGGTCCTGAACCTTATTCGCTACCAGACCTTTCGGACTGGGGCCGCGGTGGCGACCGCGCTGCTGATCGGGCTGTTGATCGGGCCGAAGTTCATCGGCTGGCTGCGCGTTCGGCAGGGCAAGGGCCAGCCGATCCGCGCCGATGGCCCGCAGACGCACCTTGCCAAGCGCGGCACGCCGACGATGGGCGGGCTGATGATCCTGACCAGCATGGCGCTGGCCGTGTTCATCTGGATGGACCCGCGCAGCCCCTATGTCTGGGCATGCCTGTTCGTAACGCTGGGTTTCGGCTCGATCGGGTTCCTGGACGATTACGACAAGGTGCGCAAAGCCTCGACCGCGGGTGTGTCCGGGCGGACGCGGCTGATCCTGGAGTTCCTGATCGCCGGCATCGCGGCATGGATCATCATGGGGCAGAACGGGCCGCACCTTTATCTGCCCTTCACGCAGCGCATGTATCTGGACCTGAGCTACGCCTATCCGCTGTTCGCGGCGTTCACGATCGTGGCGTTCGGCAATGCGGTGAACCTGACCGACGGACTGGACGGGCTGGCGACGATGCCGGTCATCATCGCATCGATGGCGTTCACCGTGATCGTCTATCTGGCCGGCAACGCGCGGTTCGCCGCCTATCTGGGCATCCCGCACGTTCCGCTGGTGGGCGAGCTGGCGATCTTCACCGGCGCGGTGATCGGCGCCGGGCTGGCGTTTCTGTGGTTCAATGCGCCGCCGGCGGCGGTGTTCATGGGCGATACCGGCAGCCTGGCGCTGGGCGGCGCGCTGGGCACGATCGCGGTGTCGGCGCATCACGAGATCGTGCTGGGCATCATCGGCGGGCTGTTCGTGGTGGAGGCACTATCGGTGATCGTGCAGGTCTTCTTCTATAAGCGCACCGGTCGGCGCGTGTTCAAGATGGCGCCGATCCATCATCATTTCGAACAACTCGGCTGGTCGGAGCCGACGGTGGTGATCCGGTTCTGGATCATCGCCTTCGTGTTGGCGCTGGCCGGTCTCTCGACGTTGAAGTTGCGGTGATCGTCGCACGCACCTGGGCGGGCAAGCGATTCGCGGTGCTGGGGCTGGCGCGCTCGGGCGCGGCGACGGTGCACGCGCTGCTGGCGGGCGGGGCGGACGTGCTGGCTTGGGATGCGGATGCCGCCAAACGGGAAGCCTTGGCTCCCTCTCCCCTCCGGGGAGAGGGGTGGGGTGAGGGGCAGCCAAGCAGTGCTGCGTCTGGGGCTGCCCCTCACCCTCCCGTCGCTGGTGCGACGGGCCCCTCCCTCTCCCCGGAGGGGAGAGGGGTGTTGGCGGTTGCTCCGATCGAGGATCTGAGCGGCTTCGACGCGTTGGTCGTATCCCCCGGCGTGCCGCTCAATACGCATCCGCTGGCGGCGGCGGCGCGAGATGCGGGTGTTTACGTCATCGGGGATATCGAACTTTTCGCGCAAGCGCGCGCGGATCTGCCGCCGCACAAGGTGGTCGGGATTACCGGCACCAACGGCAAGTCGACGACGACTGCGCTGATCCATCACATCCTCGCCACTGCGGGCGTGCCTGCAAGGATGGGCGGCAATATCGGCCTGCCGATCCTGGCGCAGGAGCCTTTACCGACGGGCGGCGTCTATGTGCTGGAACTGTCCAGCTACCAGATCGACCTGACGCAGAGCCTGGACTGCGATGTCGCGGTGTTGTTGAACGTCACGCCCGATCACCTCGACCGCTATGACGGGTTCGATGCCTATGCGGCGTCCAAGGCGCGGCTGTTTGCGATGCAGTCGGCGGGGCAGGTGGCGATCGTCGGGACGGGCGATGCGGCGTCGGCCGGGATCGCGGCCAAGGTGCCGACGGAGCGTCTGACCGTCATTCCGGCGGACGTGGCGATGGACCAGTCGCGCTGGCCGTCGCTGAAGGGCCCGCACAATGCGCAGAACGCCTTTGCCGCCATCGCCGCCGTTCGCGCGCTGGGCGTGGGTGAGGAGGCGATTGCGGCGGGGCTGGCGAGCTTCCAGGGGCTGGCGCACCGGATGGAGCGCGTGGCCGAGCGGGGCGGCGTCGTCTTCGTGAACGACTCCAAGGCGACCAATCCGGAATCCGCCGCACCTGCGCTGGGCGCCTTTGCCCGTATCCACTGGATCGTCGGGGGCAAGCGCAAGGGCGACGATCTCGACCCTTGCGCGCCTTATTTCGGCAATGTCGTGGCGGCCTATACGATCGGCGAGGCGGCGGCGCTGTTCTTTGACCTGTTGCAGGGTCGGGTGCCGGTGGTGGAGCAGGCGGTGACGCTGGAGCGGGCGGTGGCGCAGGCCGCGGCGGCGGCGCGGGCAGGGGATGTCGTGCTGTTGTCGCCGGCCTGTGCTAGTTTCGATCAGTTCCGCGATTTCGAGGCACGTGGTGCGGCGTTCCGGGCGGCAGTGGAGGCGCTATCGTGACGGATATGGCAAGGGGCAGGGCACGGGCGCCGGGCCTGGTCGCATCGATGAAGGGGCGCGGTGGCCGCGGCGATCGCTCGCCGCTGGGCACTTGGTTCTGGGATATCGACCGGGTGCTGCTGCTGCTGACGCTGTTCCTGATCGCGATCGGGCTGATCGCGGTCGCCGCCGCCAGCCCCGCGACCGCGGTCCGCTATTCGGGCGAGCATCATAAGCTAACGCCGCTTTATTATTTCTGGCGGCAGTTGATGTGGGTGGGCGTGTCGCTGCCCGTGCTGTTCGGCGTGTCGATGCTGCCGGTGCCGACCGCGCGGCGTATGGCGCTGGTCGGGGCAGGGGTGTGCATCGCGCTGCTGCTGGCGACGCCGATCCTGGGCGCGCAGCATAACGGCGCGCGCCGCTGGATCAGCCTGGGCGTGGCGGAGTTCCAGCCGTCCGAGTTCCTGAAGCCGATGTTCATCGTGACCACGGCATGGCTGTTGTCGCTACGCGCAAAGGACAAGACGCTGCCCGTCGTGTGGATCACCGGCGGGCTGACCGGGGTGGTCGCCACACTTTTGATGCTGCAGCCCGATTTCGGACAGACGATCATCTTTTGCGCGGTGTGGATGGCCCTGTTGATGATTTCCGGCACGCCGACCCGCTATCTGGTGGGGATCGCCGCCATGGCACCGGCCGGGCTGGCGGCGGCCTATATGTTCTATGGCACCGCGCGCAACCGCATCAACGCGTTCATCTTTCCCGATGCGGAAGGCGAGGGCGCATCCGACCATTTTCAGGTGAACGCCGCACACAACACGCTGACCGCGGGCGGCTGGACGGGTACCGGGCCGGGCGGCGGCAGCGCGAAGTTCGGGCTGCCCGAGGCGCATACCGATTACATCTTCTCGGTCATCGGCGAGGAGTTCGGCCTGATCGCCTGTTCGATCGTCGCGCTCGTATTTCTCGCGATCGTGGTACGCGTGTTCGTGAAGCTGCTGGACGAACAGGACGAGTTCAAGCTGTATGCGGCATCCGGGCTGGCGGTGCAGTTCGGTGCGCAGGCGCTGGTGTCGATGGCGGTGAATACGGGGCTGGCCCCATCCAAGGGAATGACGTTGCCTTTTATCAGCTATGGTGGTTCGTCGATGATCGCACTGTCGATCGGCATGGGGCTGCTGCTCGCCTTTACCCGGCGTAACCCGTTCCTGACGCGAAGCCCCTATGTCGTGCGGTGGAGCGGGGAATGAGCCGGCATTTCGTTCTCGCCGCCGGGGGCACCGGCGGACATATGGTTCCCGCCGCCGCGCTGGCCGCCGAACTGACCAGGCGCGGGCACCGCGTTGCGCTGGTTTCCGACGCGCGCGGCGTGCGTTTTCCGGGGCTGTTCGAGGATATTCAGACGCATGTGCTGCCCGCCGGGCGCTTTGCCGGCGGGCCGATCGGATGGGCCAAGGCGACGCGCGAGATGTGGCGCGGCCGGGCAATGGCGCGCGAACTGTACCGCACTTTCCGGCCCGCCGCCGTGATCGGTTTTGGCGGATACCCGGCGATGCCGGCGCTGCTGGCGGCGTTCGCGGACAAGATCCCGACCGCGATTCACGAGCAGAATGCGGTGCTCGGCCGGGTCAACCGGCTGGTCGCGGGCAAGGTGGATGCGATCGCCACCTCCTATGACAAGACCGAGCGGCTGGCGGCCAAGCATGCGGCCAAGACGCACCTGATCGGCAATCCGGTGCGCGATGCGGTGCTGACGCTGCGTACCAAGGCCTATCCGCTGCTGGAGGAAGACGGCATCTTCCGCGTGCTCGTCACCGGCGGCAGCCAGGGCGCGAGCATCCTGAGCGACGTGGTGCCCGACGGCCTCGCCATGCTGCCCGTCACCTTCCGCCGGCGGTTGCAGGTGACGCATCAGGCGCGGGTCGAGGATATCGACGCGGTGCGCGCCAAATATGCCGAGCATCAGATCCCGGCCGAACTGGCGACCTATCTGCCCGATCTGCCCGAGCAACTGGCCTGGGCGCATCTGGTGATCGCGCGCGCGGGCGCATCGACGCTGGCCGAGCTGACCGCGGCAGGGCGGCCGGCGATCCTGGTGCCGCTGCCCTCCGCCACCGACGACCACCAGACCGCCAATGCGCGCGAGATCACGCTGGCGGGCGGTGCGCGCACGATCGCGCAAAAGGACTTCACCGCCGTGGAACTGGCCAAGCAGATGCAGAAGCTGGGGCTGGACCCCGCCGCCCTTCAGAATGCCGCCGGCCGGGCCCGGTCGTGCGGGCGGCCCGATGCGGCCAGCGATCTGGCCGATCTGGTTGAGAGCCTGGACGCGCCGCGGGTGAAGCTGCCGGTCGGGCGCGCCAAGCCGGTGCTGGCGGGAGCGGGCGCATGAAGGGCGTCCCCACCGATATCGGCACCATCCATTTCGTCGGCATCGGCGGCATCGGCATGTCGGGCATCGCCGAGGTGATGAAGAATCTCGGCTATGCGGTGCAGGGCTCCGACGTGGCGGAGGGCTATGTGGTGCAGGGCCTGCGCGACAAGGGCATTCCGGTCGCGATCGGGCACGCAGCGGACAATATCGGCGATGCGGCGGTGGTGGTCACCTCCACCGCGATCACCCGGTCCAACCCGGAGGTCGAGGCGGCACTGGAGCGACGCATCCCCGTCGTGCGCCGGGCCGAGATGCTGGCCGAGTTGATGCGGCTGAAATCCACCGTCGCGGTGGCGGGCACGCATGGCAAGACGACGACGACGTCGATGGTCGCGGCGCTGCTCGACGCGGGCGGGGTGGACCCGACCGTCATCAATGGCGGCATCATCAACAGCTATGGCTCCAACGCGCGGCTGGGCGCCAGCGACTGGATGGTGGTGGAGGCCGACGAGAGCGACGGCAGCTTCCTGCGCCTGGACGGCACGATCGCGGTCGTGACCAATATCGACCCCGAACATCTCGACCATTATGGCAGCTTCGACCGGGTCAAGGACGCGTTCGTCGAGTTCGTCGAGAACGTACCCTTCTACGGCGCGGCCCTGCTCTGCCTGGATCATCCGGAGGTGCAGAACATCCTGCCGCGGGTACGCGACCGGCGCGTGGTGACCTATGGTTTTTCCGCGCAGGCGGACGTGCGCGGCGTGAACGTGACGCCCATTCCCGGCGGCAACCGGTTCGAGGCGATCGTGCGCAACCGCGACGGATCGACCCGCTCGATCGAGCATATCGAGATGCCGATGCCGGGGCGCCACAATGTGCAGAACGCGCTGGCCGCGATCGGCGTCGCGCTGGAACTGGGCATCGACGACGCGACGATCCAGAAGGGCTTCCACGCGTTCGGCGGGGTCAAGCGCCGCTTCACCAAGGTGGGCGAGGTCGCGACCGATGGCGGCAAGGCGGTGGTGATCGACGATTACGGCCACCATCCGGTGGAGATCCGCGCCGTGCTGGCCGCGGCGCGCGAGGGCGCGGCGGGCCGGGTGATCGCAGTGGTGCAACCGCACCGTTTCACGCGGCTGGGCAATCTGATGGAGGATTTCCAGACCGCGTTCAACGATGCCGACCGCGTGCTGGTGACCCCGGTCTATGCCGCGGGCGAGGCGCCGATCGCCGGGGTCGATGCCGATGCGCTGGTCGAGGGGCTGAAGCGGCGCGGGCATCGCTCTGCCGCGACGGTTGCCGATGCCGATGCGCTGGCAGCCGAACTGGCGGGCACGATCCGGCGCGACGACATGATCGTCTGCCTGGGTGCCGGCGACATCACCAAATGGGCGGCCGGGCTGGCCACGGCAATCGCGGCAAAGCAGGAGAAGGCGTGATGAGCGACTGGTTCGACACTTCGATCCGGCTCCAGCGGCAGATGCTGGACGCGCAGCGCAAGGCGCTGGAGGCGGGGAGCCATGCGACGGCGGCCGGTGACGCACTGGTGCAGGCGCAGGAAGCGACGCGTCGTGCGGCGGAGGCCAATGTCGCGGCGTGGAGCGCCTGGGTACGGCTATGGGGCGCCGGGCCGTGGTGAATCCGTGGTGACGCTGCCCGCGGTTCGCGGCAGGCTGACGCCGAACGCACCGCTGGCGCCGCTCGTCTGGTTCAAGGCGGGCGGGGCGGCCGAGTGGCTGTTCGAGCCGGCCGATGTCGCGGACCTTGCCGATTTTCTGATCGCGCTCGATCCCGCCATTCCCGTGTATCCGCTGGGACTGGGGTCGAACCTGATCGTGCGCGACGGCGGGATGACGGGCGTGGTGATCCGGCTGGGCAAGGCCTTTGCCAGGGTCACGCGGGTGGATGACGTGACCTTACGCTGCGGCGGCGGGGCGAGCGGTATCCTGGTATCCTCGACCGCGCGCGATGCAGGGATTGCGGGCGTCGAGTTCCTGCGTTCGATCCCCGGCACGGTGGGCGGTTTCGTGCGGATGAACGGCGGCGCCTATGGTCGCGAAGTGTGCGACATCCTTGTCGAGGCGACGGTGGTGACGCGCGACGGCACGCTGGCGGTGTGGCCGGCCGAGCGGTTGGGCTATACCTATCGTCATTCCGCGCTGCCGGGCGGCGCGGTGGTGGTGGAGGCGGTGTTCCGCGGCACCCCCGGCGAGCCGGCGGCGATCGGTGCCGAGATGGACCGGATCGCGGCGGCACGCGAAGCGTCGCAGCCATTGCGGTCGAAGACCGGCGGGTCGACCTTCAAGAATCCGGACGGGCACAAGGCCTGGGCGCTGGTCGATGCTGCGGGCTGTCGTGGATTGACGCTGGGCGGGGCACAGGTGTCGGAAAAGCACTGCAACTTCCTGCTCAACCTGGGTGACGCGTCTGCCGCGGACATCGAGGCGCTGGGCGAGGTGGTGCGGGACAGGGTAAAGGCGCAGTCGGGCGTCACGCTCGAATGGGAAATCCAGCGCGTAGGGGTTGAGAAGTGATGCATATCGCCGTTCTGATGGGCGGATGGTCCGCCGAGCGATCGGTGTCGTTGCAGTCGGGCAATGGCGTGGCGGATGCACTGGAATCGCTGGGCCACCGGGTGACGCGCATCGACATGGACCGCGACGTGGCGGCGCATCTGGCGAAGGCACAACCCGATCTGGTGTTCAACGCGCTGCACGGCTCGCCCGGCGAGGACGGCACGGTGCAGGGGATGCTGGACCTGATGGGCCTGCGCTACACGCATTCGGGCCTGTCCACCTCGGTGATCGCGATCGACAAGGTGCTGACCAAGCAGGCGCTGGTGCCGCACGGCGTGCCGATGCCGGGTGGGCGGATCGTCCGGTCCGCCGACCTGTTCGAGCGCGATCCGCTGCCGCGTCCCTATGTGCTCAAGCCGGTGAACGAGGGGTCGTCGGTCGGCGTCGCGATCGTCACCGACGAGGGCAATTACGGCAACCCGATCGCGCAGGGATCGGCGGGGCCGTGGGCCGAGTTCAACGAATTGCTGGCCGAGCCCTATATTCGCGGGCGCGAGCTGACGACCGCGGTCCTCGGCAACCGGGCGCTGGGCGTGACCGAGTTGAAGCCCCGGAACGGCTGGTATGATTTCGACGCGAAATATACCGATGGCCTGACCGAGCATGTCTGCCCGGCGCAGATTCCGGACGAGATTGCGGATGCCTGCAAATCCCTGGCCCTGGAGGCGCACCGCCTGCTCGGCTGCAAGGGGGCGAGCCGGTCGGACTTTCGCTGGGACGACGAGCGCGGCGTCGACGGCCTGTTCCTGCTGGAGGTGAACACCCAGCCGGGCATGACCCCGCTCAGCCTGGTGCCCGAACAGGCGCGCCACCTGGGCATGAGCTATCCGGAACTGGTGCAGGCGATCGTCGACGAGGCGATAACCGGGGCCGGGACGCCGTGAGCCGGACGATCAAGCGCGGGCCACCGCCCAAGCGGCCGGCCCCGCGCCGCCGCCAGCCGGTGCGCAAGGTGCCGTTGTCGCAGCGCATCCTGGCACGCGTGCCGGTGAGCGAAGAGACGGTGAAGAAGGCCGTCACCTGGACGATCACCGGGAGCGCGGGCATTGCGGCCCTGGCGCTGGCGACGTGGATCGGCGTGCCGGGGATGATCGGCACGGCGCTGGCCGAACAGGTCGGGCGTGCCGGCTTCCGGGTCGAACAGATCGAGGTGACCGGGCTGAAGCGGATGGATCGCATGTCGGTCTATGCCGTCGCGCTCGACCAGCAGAGCCGGGCGATGCCGCTGGTCGATCTGGAGGCGGTGCGCCAGAAGCTGCTTCGCTATGGCTGGATCAAGGACGCGCACGTCTCGCGCCGCCTGCCCGACACGCTGCTCGTCGATATCGAGGAGCGGACGCCGGCGGCGGTGTGGCAGGACAATGGCCAACTCACGCTGATCGATGCGCAAGGGGTGTTGCTGGAGCCGGTGGACGCGGCCGCCATCCCCGACCTGCCGCTGGTCATCGGGCCCGGCGCGGACCGGCAGGAGGCGAGCTATCAGGCGCTAGTGGCTGCGGCACCGGCGCTCAAGCCGCGGGTGAAGGCGGCGACCTGGGTCGGCAACCGGCGCTGGGACCTGACCTTCGAAAGCGGCGAAACGCTGGCGCTGCCCGAGGACGGGGCAGGCGCCGCATTGGTCAAGTTCGCCGAGATGGACGGCGCGCGGCCGCTCCTGGGCCGGGGGTGGTTGCGTTTCGACATGCGCGACCCCGCAAAGCTCGTTGCGCGCAAGCCGGGAATGAATCAGAATCACGCCATCGCCGAGCCGCAAGGGGGCACCCCGGCGATGACCGCAAGCGCGGATGGCGCATAAAGGGGCACGGCAATGGCAAAGGTGGCACCGGAAGGCCTGATTACCGCCTTGGACATCGGATCGTCCAAGGTCTCGGCGATGATCGCGAAGAAGGGCGATGGCGGCGAGCTGATCGTGCTGGGCACCGGCCAGCGCGAAAGCCGCGGCGTGAAACGCGGCTATATTGCCGACATGGGCGCGACCGAGGCGGCGGTGCGCGAGGCGGTCGAACAGGCCGAGCGGATCGCCGGGTTGAACATCGAGAATGTCTGGGTGGGCTTCTCTGCTGGCGGACTGGTGTCCGACGTGGCGGAGGTGGAGTTCGAGCTGGGCGGGCACCGGGTGGAACAGGGCGATATCGACGCGCTGCTCCAGGCCGGGCGCAACTCGATCGATCCGCAAGGGCGCATGGTGCTGCACGCGCAGCCGGCGCTTTATACGCTGGACGGGCTGACCGGCGTGAAGAAGCCGCTGGGCCTGCATGCCGACCGGCTGGGCGTGCATATCCATGTCGTCGCCGCCGACGGCTCGCCGGTGCGCAATCTCGACCTGTGCGTGCGCTCGGCGCATCTGGAGGTGAAGTCGATCATCGCCTCGCCCGTCGCCACCGGCCTTGCCTGCCTGTCGGAAGAGGAGCGCGAACTGGGCGTCGCGCTGGTCGAGATGGGGGCGGGGATCACCAACGTCTCGCTGTTCGCGGGTGGGATGCTGGTCGGGCTGTGCTCGCTGCCGATGGGGGCGGCGGACATCACCGACGATGTCGCCTCCGCCTTCGGCACCAGGCGTCAGCAGGCGGAGCGGATGAAGTGCTTCCACGGCTCGGCCAATGCCTCCCCGCGCGACAATCACGACATGATCCCGGTCGTGCCGATCTCGGCGGAAGATGGGGCAGGTGATGGCATGCAGATCACCAAGGCGCAGTTGATCGGTGTGATCCGCCAACGGCTGGAACATCAGATGGGCGAGATTCGCAAGGCGCTCCAGCACCTTAAATTCGAGGGCCCGGTCGGACGCCAGGTGGTGCTGACCGGCGGTGGCGCCGAGTTGAAGGGGGTCGCCGACTATGCGCAACAGGCGCTGGGACGCTCGGTCCGGGTCGGCCGGCCGCGCGGATTGACCGGACTGCCCGAAGCGCATGGCGGACCGGCTTTCGCGACGCTTGCGGGTCTGGCTTTCTATGCAGCGGCGGACCCAATTGATCTGCGCAGCGTTGCCCCGACGGGGCAAACCGTCCACCGGCCAAGCGGAATTGGAATTTTCCGCAAGCTTATTCAGGCCGCGCGCGCAAATTATTGACGAGTGATCACGCGAATCGCGTGCTTTTCGATTGGCACCGGGCAATAGCATGGTGCACAAAGGTTAATCAGGGGCCCGAACCCAGCGTATCGTTTCGGGACGGCGGAGAATTTTGGATGAGCATCGAATTCATCGCACCGGAAGTCGACGAACTGACGCCGCGCATTGCGGTGATCGGCGTCGGTGGTGCGGGCGGCAACGCGATTGCGAACATGATGCGTGCGGACGTCCAGGGGGTGGACTTCCTGGTCGCCAACACCGACGCGCAGGCATTGAAGCAGTCGAACGCACCCAACCGCATCCAGTTGGGCGCCAAGATCACGCAAGGGCTGGGCGCTGGCGCCCGACCCGAGATCGGTCGCGCCGCGGCCGAGGAGACGATCGAAAGCCTCGCCAAGCAGCTTGAGGGTTGCCACATGGTGTTCATCGCCGCCGGCATGGGCGGCGGCACCGGCACCGGTGCGGCCCCCGTGATCGCCAAGGCGGCGCGCGACATGGGCATCCTGACCGTCGGCGTGGTCACCAAGCCGTTCGCGTTCGAGGGCAATCGCCGGTCCAAGGCGGCGGATGGCGGGATCGAGGAACTGCAGAAGTTCGTCGATACGCTGATCGTCATCCCCAACCAGAACCTGTTCCTGATCGCCAATGCGAACACGACCTTCAAGGAAGCGTTCTCGATGGCGGACGAGGTCCTGCAACAGGGCGTTCGCGGGATCACCGACCTGATGGTCATGCCCGGCCTGATCAACCTCGACTTCGCCGACGTGCGGTCGGTGATGCAGGAGATGGGCAAGGCGATGATGGGCACCGGCGAGGCGGAGGGCGACAACCGTGCGCTCGAAGCGGCGCAGAAGGCGATCGCCAACCCGCTGCTCGACGGTGTGTCGATGCAGGGTGCCAAGGGCGTCATCATCTCGATCACCGGCGGCGACGACATGCGCCTGCTGGAGGTGGACGAGGCCGCGAACCACATCCGCGACCTGGTCGATCCGGATGCGAACATCATCTGGGGTTCGGCCTTCAACCCCGAACTGGAAGGCCGCATCCGCGTGTCGGTGGTCGCGACCGGTATCGATGCCGACGTAAAGGCGGCGCCGACGCCGGCCCCGTCCGAGGCGTCGCGCGGCTTCAGCTTCGGCATGGGCCGCAAGACGGACGAAACGCCGTCCTTCCGCCCGAGCGAGCCCGCCGCACCGGCGCAGGCGGTACAGCCGTTGGCGCCCGAACAGGCGCCGGCAGCCGCGGCCGCGGTGGCCCCGCAGGCGGCACCTGCCCCGACACCGGCTGCCCCCGCCGCCGACAAGGACGAGCTGGTGCTGGGCAGCGACACGATCGTGCCGCAGGATGCGCCCGCTGCGCCCGCTGCGCCGGCGGCACCGGTGGCGGGCGAAGACCCGTCCCGCCGGCGCTGGCTGGCACCGGGCGGGGAGGGCGCCGCCGACCAGGCGGCTGCTCCGGCGCCGCGGGTGAAGATGGGTGGCACGTTGTTCGAGCGGATGTCGAATGCGGCGCGCGGCGCGGCGCAAAGCGACAATGGCAGCGCCGAGCCCCTGGACATTCCGCGCTTCCTGCACCGCCAGAACAACCAGTAAGATCGGCGGGCGCGGCGCGTTGCCGCACCCGATACGGCAAAAAGCCGGATCGCGCGGGATGCACGATCCGGCTTTTTCGTGACAGGGCGGCTCCAACCTCTTTGCGGTACCCGCCCGATCCCTGCCGTTCGGCGTGCGGACCGGGCCGATGGGCTTCCACGGTACGCTGACGGGCTGGTCAAGCGGGGCGCATCATGCTTTAGCGGCATCGGTCCCATGACGTCCTCGATGCTCTCTCGCGCCGCTCTGGCGCTCGCGCTGGCGCTGGCGGCGCCGTCTTCCCTGCTGGCTCAGGAAGTGGTTCAGCCACTGCCCGGTACGACCGAGGCGGATCGGTTGGGGGAGGTGATGCGCCGTGTGGCGGCCCGCCCGACCGACGTGGATGCGCTGGTGCAGGCGGGGGAGATGTCGCTGCACCTGGACGACATGAGTGGCGCGGCATCGCTGTTCGCGCGGGCGCAGAAGGTGTCGCCGAGCGATCCGCGGGTGAAGGCGGGGATGGCGTCGATCCTGGTGCGCTCGGAGCGTCCGGGGGAGGCGTTGCGCTACTTTGCGCAGGCCGAATCGATGGGCCTGCCCGTCGCCCGCATGGCGGCCGACCGCGGCTTTGCCTATGACCTGATCGGCGATCAGGCGCGGGCGCAGCAGGATTATCGCACCGCGCTTCAGACCAATCCGGAGGACGAGACGCGGCGACGCTACGCCCTGTCGCTGGGCATTTCGGGCAAGCGTGACGAAGCGCTGGCGGTGCTCGATCCGTTGCTGCGCAGCAGCGACCGCGCGGCATGGCGGGCACGCGCCTTCATCCTGGCGATGACCGGGGATCAGGCCGGCGCGGTGAAGATCGCGACGACGATGATGCCGCCGCAACTGGCGCAAGGGATCCAGCCGTTTTTCCAGCGCCTGCCGACCCTGAATGCCGTTGATCGCGCTTTCGCGGTCCATTTCGGCGAGTTGCTGCCGACGCCGGAGCGGATTGCGGATGCGCGCCTGGCGCCCAGGCTGACCCCGCTGCCGGCGGCGGTCGCAACGCCCGCACCGGTCGCGCTTGCAGCGGTGCAGCAACCCGCTGCCCGTCCCGAAAGCCGCAGCGACCGCCGCCGGCGCGAACGGGAGGAACAGCGCGCCCGCCGGGTCGAGCTGGCCGCACAGAACGTGCGCCCCACGGCGGCGCCGGTCACCCGTGCCGCGGCGCCGATGACGATGGTTCAACCCCTGCCGCAGGTTGCCGCCCGGAGCAGTGCGGTACCGTCCACGCCGGTGCGCACCGCGCCTGTGCCGGCACAGCTCGCGACGGTTCAGCCGCTGCCGCAGACGGCTATGCAAGGCAACGCGGCGTCTTCGGCACCCGTCCGAACCGCCCCGGCACCCACGCAACTCGCAACGGTCCAGCCGCTGCCGCAGACCGTGCCCGCCACCACGACTGCGTCGCCCGCAGCGGCACCGCAGACTACCCCCGCCGCCCCCCGACCACGACCGTGGCGCAAAGCGCCGCAACACGCGCGGAGCCGGCACCGGTCGTACCCGTGTCGGCCGCGCCGGTGCAGACGGCCGCGGTGCAGCCAACTCCAGCGCAGCCAGCCCCGGTGCAAGCGGCTCCGGTGCAAACCGCCATGGTTCAGGCGGTGTCGCCGGCGGATCCGCCGCGGGCTTCGGCAGGGGTGCCGGTGCAGACCAGTGCGGCGACCGCCGTACGGGACGATTCGGTGCTCGCGCGGATCGTTGCGGGGCTGTCCATTCCGGCGGCCGAACTGGGGGTCGAGGGACCGGTTCGGGCGGTGGCGCCGGTGAGCGAGGCGACGGAGCAGGTGCTGGCCGAGGCGAAGGCGCGGACGGCGCAGGATGTCGCGACGCGGGCCAAGGCGGTGGCCCTGCTGCCCGATGCCGAGGATGAGAAACCGGCACCGGTAAAAGTCGCTGCGGTGGCGGCGAAGAAGACGGCCAAGCCGGAGGTGACCGAGCCCAAGCCGCTGACGGCGGCGGAAAAGAAGGCTGCGGCGGCCAAGGTCGCGGCCGAGAAGAAGGCGGCGGCCGAAAAGAAGGCGGCCGCGGAGAAGAAGGCCCTCGCGGCCAAGGAAGCCGCCGAAGAGAAGAAGCTGGCCCGCGCCAATCCGGCGCGTATCTGGGTGCAGGTGGCAGGCGGCGCGAACGCCAATGATCTGCCCAAGGCGTGGAGCGCGACCAAGGGCAAGGCGGCCGATGCCTTTGCCGGCAAGCAGGGCTATTCCACGCCGCTGCGCGCCACCAATCGCGTGCTGACCGGCCCGTTCAAGACCGAGGCGGAGGCGCGTGCCTTCGTCAATACCTTGTCCAAACAGGGGGTCAGCGCGTTCACCTTCACCAGCGATGCCGGACAGGTCGTCACCAAGCTGCCCGCGAAATGACGGGGCGCGCACCATGGGCGTCGGACCCCGCCGCCACGCGCGGGCGCCTGCATGGTGAAGCGAGCGGACTGGAGCGGGGCCCGCGCGACGCGTTTCAACGCGATCGCGACCGGATCATCCATTCGATCAGCTTTCGCCGGCTGCGCCACAAGACGCAGGTGTTCATGGCGCCGGACGGCGACCATTTCCGCGTCCGCCTGACCCACAGCCTGGAGGTAGCGCAGATCGGGCGGACGGTGGCGCGCACGCTGGGGCTGAACGAGGACCTGACCGAGGCGCTGTGCCTGGCGCACGATATCGGGCATCCGCCGTTCGGACATGCAGGCGAGGACGCGCTGAGGGCGGCGCTGGGGGGCGCGGGGGGGTTCGATCACAACGGCCATACGCTGCGCACGCTGACGACGATCGAGCGGCCCTATCCGCGCTGGGACGGGTTGAACCTGAGTTGGGAAACGCTGGAAGGATTGGCCAAGCATAACGGGCCGGTGCGCCATCCCGGCTGGGCGCTCCGCGCGGCCGATGCGGACTTTCCGCTGGAACTGGAAAGCCATGCCTCGCTGGAGGCGCAGGTAGCGGCAATCGCCGACGACATTGCGTACGACAATCACGACATCGACGACGGGCTTCGCGCCGGATTGCTGACGCTCGACCAGTTGCTCGCCATCCCGCTGGTCGCGCGGGGATGGTCGGCGGCGTGCACCCGCTTTCCCGACGTGCCGCCCAAGCGACTGGCAAGCGAACTGATCCGCGCGCAGATCGGCGCGATGGTCAACGATCTGGTCGCCGAGACGCAGCGCCGCATCGGGGAAAGTGGCGTGCGCACTGTCGAGGACGTCCGCGGGGCCGGACGCGCGCTGGCCGCGTTTTCGGACCAGATGCGCGAGGAGGAGCGCGACCTGAAGCGCTTCATGTATGCCAATCTCTACCACCATCCCCGGCAGTTGGAGGCGGCGGCGGCGGCGCATGCGGTGGTATCCGGGCTATACGCGGCCTATTCGGCGGATCCTGCCGCGATGCCCGATGAATGGCGCGAACGGTTGCCGGCGGCAGAGCCGGATCGCAGCCGGCATATCGCGGATTTCATCGCGGGGATGACCGACCGCTATGCGGTGGCGCGGTACCGCGACCTGGTGGGGCCGATCGATCTGCCTGAGGGGTTCTAGGGGTGGATGACATCGACACAGCGCCATGCGCGGCGATGTGTCTCTCGATACGCGGCTCTGCCGCTACGCGACGATTGTTCGAGACGAGCGGGGGTGTGTGGATCGATCCGATGTCGACCCTGAGCCATGCCGCCACCCGCAAAAAAGCCGCCCCGTTGCCGGAGCGGCCCTTTCGCTGTCGATAGCCGTATGGCGATCAGCGTGCGCTGGTTTCCACGCCGCGGCTGACCGCGCCCTTGGCGTCGGCGGCGCGGAAGGACACGGGCGTCTTGCCCGAAAAGCCCGAAACGCGGCCGTCGCGGACCACCAGGCGGAAGGGCTCGCCACCCGGATAGCGGCGACCCTCGATCACCTGACCCGACTTGGCGGGCGTCGCGGTGTAGACGTAAGTCTGGCCGTCATGGGTGAAGCGCTGCTCGTCTGCGGCAACGGCGGCGGTGGCGAAGGAGGCGGCCGTCGCAGCGGCCAGGAAGATGGTCTTGCGCATCGTGGATGCTCCTGGTTGGGCGGGCGGCCGCACGGGCCTCCGCAGGGTTGTCGACGGGATATTGCGGTGCAGCATCGGCGGCAAATGCAAAGGCGCCGCGCGCAGTTGCAGCTTTTGCACGCCGTGGGTGTACCGCCGGCCGGGATTTGAAGCGCGGCGGGCTTTCGGCTAGAGCGCACCGCTTTCTGTTCGATCGGACCTGGTGATGACGCTCTACACCCGCTTTGCCGCGCATATCGATGCGGCGCTGGACACGCTGGTTGCCGCCGGCACGCTGCCGGGCGGGCTGGATCGTCGCAACGTGACGGTGGAGCCGCCGCGCGATGCAAGCCACGGCGATCTGGCGACCAATGCCGCGATGGTGCTGGCCAAGCCCGCCGGCACCAATCCCCGCGTGCTGGCCGAGGCCCTGGCCGCCGAACTCGGTCGGCTGGACGATGTGGACAACGTCGCGGTGGCGGGTCCGGGCTTCATCAACCTGAAGCTGACCGACAATGCATGGCGCGGCGAATTGTCGGCGATCCCGGCGGCGGGGGCGGATTATGGCCGCGCCCCGTCCGGCAAGGGCGTGACCGTCAACATCGAATATGTCTCGGCCAATCCGACCGGGCCGATGCATATGGGCCATTGCCGCGGCGCGGTGGTGGGCGATGCGCTGGCCAGCCTGCTGGAGTTCGCCGGCCACACGGTGATCCGCGAATATTATGTCAACGATGCCGGGGGGCAGGTCGACGTGCTCGCCCGCTCGGTGCACCTGCGCTACCGCGAGGCGCTGGGCGAGACGGTGACGATCCCCGAGGGGCTGTATCCCGGCGACTATCTGGTGCCGGTCGCGAAAGACCTGGCGGCTGAGTTCGGCGACCGCTTCGTCGGCGCGCCCGAGAGCGAATGGCTGGCGACGTTCCGCACGCGCGCGGTGGCGGCGATGATGGCGATGATCCGCGAGGATCTGGCGCTGCTCGGCATCCATCACGACGTCTTCTCGTCCGAGGCGGAGTTGCAGGCGGCGGGCAAGCCCGAGGCGGCGGAGGCCGAACTGCGCGCCCGCGGGCTGGTCTATGACGGTGTGCTGGAAGCGCCCAAGGGCGAGACGCCGGACGACTGGGAGCCGGTGGAGCTGCCGCTGTTCCGCTCTACCGCCTATGGCGACGATCAGGATCGCCCGATCCGGAAGTCGAACGGGCAGTGGACCTATTTCGGCGCCGATCTCGCCTACCACTTCCAAAAGGCGCAGGGTGCCGACCAGTTGATCGACATCTGGGGCGCGGATCATGCCGGCACGGTCAAGCGGATCGTGGCGGCGGTGGCAGCGCTGACCGGGGGGCAGACGCGCTTCGACGTGAAGCTGGTGCAGATGGTGCGCCTGCTGCGCGGTGGCGAGCCGGTGAAGATGTCCAAGCGCGCGGGCAATTTCGTGACGCTGGCCGATGTGGTGCGCGAGGTGGGCCGCGACGTGGTGCGCTTCACCATGCTGACCCGCCGTGCCGACGCGCAGATGGATTTCGACTTCGCCAAGGTGGTGGAGGCGTCCAAGGACAATCCGGTCTTCTACGTGCAATATGCGCATGCCCGGATCGCCTCCCTCCATCGCCGCGCGACCGAGGCGGGGATCGCGGAAGGGGAGGCCGACCTGTCCCGCCTTGATACGGAGGAACTGGCGCTGGTGAAGCTGGCCGCGCAGTTCCCGCGTATCGTGGAAACGGCGGCGGCGGCGCGCGAGCCGCACCGGATCGCCTTTTATCTCTACGATCTGGCCGCTGCCTTCCATGCGCTGTGGAATGTCGGCAACGACCGGCCGGACCGCCGCTTCCTGGTGGTGGAGGATGCCGAGGCGACGCGGGCACGGCTTTTCTTGGCGTCCGCGATCGGGCAGATTGTGCGCAACGGCCTCGCCATCATGGGCGTCGAGGCCGTCTCGGAGATGAAGTGAATGGCGGACGAGATGGACCTGCGCGAGGAAGATCGCCTGCCCTGGCTGGAGACGGTGGAGCCCGATGAGCCGGAAGGCGTCGGCATCGGCAAGGTCGTCGCCCTGGTCGTGCTGGGACTGGGCGTGCTGGCCGCGATCGTCTTCGGCATCTACCGTTTGCAGACACGGGGCGGCGAGGCCGGCGACGGCGCGGTGATCGCCGCGCAGGAGGGCGACTACAAGGTGCGCCCGAACGATCCCGGCGGGTTGAAGGTGAAGGGCGAGGGCAACAGCGCCATCGCCACCAGCGCCGGCAAGGGCGGCACCGGCAACGGCGCGATCGACCTGGCGGCGGTGCCCGAAAAGCCGGTCGACGGCACGCGCGTCGTCCAGAAGCCGAGCGAGGCGGGCGGTGGCCGCAACGCGGTGGCGCAGGTGCCGGAATCGGGTGGGCGGCTGGTCGCCGCGGCGCCCGTCACGGTGAAGCGCGCGCCGACGCAAGGGGGCGGCACGGGCGGATCGCTGGTGCAGCTCGGCGCCTATCCGAGCGAAGCGGTGGCGAACGACGCCTGGGGCCGCTTCTCCAAGCGCTTCTCCTATATCGCGGCACTGGGCAAATCGGTGGAAACCGTGTCGATCAACGGGCGGACGCTGTACCGGCTGCGGGTGAATGCGGGCAGCGCGAACCAGGCGGCGGATATCTGCGGACGGCTGCGCGTGGCGGGGGAAAGCTGCTTCGTCGCAAGCTGAAGGTCGGTGGCGCGGGCTTCGCCGTCACGCTAGACCCGTGATATGAAGCCCGTCATCTTTGGCCTGTCCGGCCCCGTACTTACCGCCGACGAACGCGCGTTTTTCGCGAGTGTCGAGCCGGCCGGCTATATCCTGTTCAAGCGCAACATCGTCGACCGGGTGCAGGTACGCGCGCTGACGGACTCGTTGCGCGAACTGGCCGGGCGCGACGATCTGGCGATCCTGATCGATCAGGAGGGTGGACGCGTCGCCCGCATGGGGCCGCCGGAATGGCCGGCCTTCCCCGCCGGCCCCGCCTTCGATGCGTTGTACGAGATGGCGCCGATGTCGGCGATCCAGGCGGCGCGGGCCAATGGTCAGGCGCTGGGGCTGATGCTGCGCGAGGTGGGGATCACCGTGGACTGTGCGCCGCTGCTCGACGTGGTGCAGGCCGATACGACCGAGGCGGTCGCCTGCCGTGCCTATGGCCGCGAGCCGATGCGGGTGGCGGCGCTCGGGCGGGCGATGCTGGAAGGGCTGGCGGCGGGCGGCGTCGTCGGCGTGGTCAAGCACATGCCGGGACATGGCCGCGCGCTGGTCGATTCGCATCATCTGTTGCCGACCGTCACCGCCGATGCCGCCGCGCTGGAGGATGATCTCGCACCGTTTCGCGCACTGGCAGGGGCGCCGATGGGAATGACGTCGCATATCGTGTTCGAGGCATGGGACGCGGCGCGGCCGGCAACGCTGTCCCCGGTGGTAATCGAGCGGATCATCCGCGGCGCGATCGGTTTCGACGGGCTGTTGATGACCGACGATATCGACATGAAGGCACTGTCGGGCAGTGCCGGCGAAAAGGCGGCGGGGGCGATCGCGGCGGGATGCGACCTGGTGCTCGATTGCTGGGCGCGGATGGACGAGATGGTGGAGATTGCCGGGCGGCTGGGGCCGATCGGCGAGGCGTCGCGGGCGCGACTTGACCGGGCGATGGCGAGCGTCGGCGCGGGCGAGGGTGATTTCGACGCGCTGATCGCGACGCGCGACGCGTTCCTGTCGCTGGTGGAGTGACGTGGCCGGCGAGCAGCTCACGCTGGACCTGGAGGGCTGGGAAGGGCCGCTCGACCTGCTCCTGTCGCTGGCGCGTGCGCAGAAGGTGGACCTTCGCCAGATCTCGATCCTGGCGCTGGTCGAGCAATATCTCGGCTATGTGAACCGGATGCGCGCGCTGCAACTGGAAGTCGCGGCGGATTATCTGGTGATGGCGGCGTGGCTGGCGTTCCTGAAATCCTCGTTGCTGCTGCCGCGCCCACCCGAGGCGGAGCCCGACCCGGAAGACCTGGCCATGCGGTTGCAGCTGCGGCTGGAGCGGCTGGCGGCGATGCGCGAGGCGGGCGCGCGATTGATGGCGCGGGACCGGCTGGGGCGCGATGTGTTCGCGCGCGGGACGCCCGAGGGGCTGCGCGTCGAACGGCAGGGGAGCTGGCGCGCCGATATCTACGATCTTCTGACCGCTTACGGACATGTCACCGCGCGCAATCGGCCGGTGATGCATGTGGTGGCGGATCGGCAGGTGATGACGCTGGAGACCGCGCTGGCGCGGGTGTCGCGGATGGTGGGCGAGCGGATCGAATGGACCGCAATCGAGCGGTTCCTGCCCAAGGGGACCGAGCGGCTGCGGCGGTCGGCGCTGGCGTCGAGCTTCGTGGCGGCGCTGGAACTGGCGCGGCAGGGGCGGGTGGTGATGCGGCAGGATGCGCCGTTCGCGCCGCTCTACCTGAAGGCGCCGGCATGAGCGCCCTTGTCCGCGCGGTGGAGGCGGTGCTGTTCGCTGCGGCCGAGCCGATGACGGTCGAGGCGATCCGCCGGCATGTCGGCGGGGAGGCGAGCGCCGCCGAGGTGCGCGAGGTCCTCGATACCCTGGCGGAGCATCATGCCGAACGCGGCTTCCAGCTTGCCCGGCGCGGCGACCGGTGGCTGTTTCAGACCGCACCCGATCTGGCGCATCTGCTGCGCCGGGAGCGCGACGAGCCGCGCCGGCTGACCCGCGCGGCGACCGAGACGCTGGCGATCATCGCCTATCACGAACCCGTGACGCGCGCCGAGGTGGAGGCGATCCGCGGCGTCGCATTGTCGCGCGGAACGCTGGACGTGCTGATGGAGGCCGGCTGGGTGCGTCCCGGCCGACGGCGCGAGGTGCCGGGGCGGCCGCTGACCTATGTCACGACGCCCGATTTCCTGGCGAACTTCGGATTAGAAAGCCTGCGCGATCTGCCCGGTCTTGCCGATCTGCGCGCGGCCGGGTTGCTCGATCCGGTCGATCTGGGCGCCGAACGGATGGAGATGCGCGCCGAGGCGCCGACGGACGAGGATAGCTGATCCACTGTCACGCCGGTGTAAGATGCCGCGGCGAAAGCGCCCTCATCCGCCAAGCGCACGCCATCGGCCATTGCCCGCCGCGTGCGCAACGCTTACATGAAACTTCGTTTTCAGGAGACGTGCCATGGGCAGCTTTAGCCCGATCCATCTTCTCGTTCTCGCCGTGGTGGCGATCCTGCTGCTGGGTGGCGGCCGTTTTTCGAACCTGATGGGCGATGTCGCCAAGGGCGTGAAGAACTTCAAGAAGGGCATGGCGGAGGAAGAGGAATCCTCAACCAAGCCGTCGGCGCGGATCGAGGCGAAGAAGGCCGCGGAGCCCGCGTTCGATCGTGACGGCGAACGTGTTCGCGACGATCGTTGATCTGACCGCATAGCCCGGCGCCCCCATGTTCGATATCGCGCCGACCGAGTTCATGCTGGTCGCCTTCGTGGCGCTGGTCGTGATCGGTCCGAAGGATCTGCCCAAGGCGATGCGGGTCGTCGGCTATTGGGTCGGCAAGGCGCGCGGGGTCGCGCGCCAGTTCCGCCAGGGTTTCGACACCATGGTCCGCGAGGCGGAACTGGAGGAAATGGAGAAGCGCTGGGCCGCGGAGAACGAGCGGATCATGCGCGAGCATCCGCCGGCGCCGCCGGCCGCACTGGACGATGAGGCGCCCGCGACCCCGGTGTCGCTGGACAAGCCCACCGATCATCACGGTGCCACCGACCCCGTTCACGACGACACCAGTGATTGCCCGGTGACCGTCGAGAAGCCCCATATCGTGCCGGCGGCGCCAGGCACCCCCGCGCATACGCCGGACGGAGCCCCGTCTTGACCGAGACCGACGAACTGGATGCCAGCCGCGCACCCTTGCTGGACCACCTGATCGAACTGCGCCGGCGGCTGCTTTATTGCATGCTCGCCATCGGGCTGGCCTTTGCCGTATCCTATTATTTCTCGGAGGCGATCTTCGGCTTTCTCGCCCGGCCATTGCTGGCCGTCGGGCAGGGCCGGGTGATCTATACCGAAATATTCGAGGCCTTTTTTGTACAGGTCAAAGTCGCCTTCTTCGCGGCCATGATGATCGCGTTTCCGGTGATCGCAAACCAGCTTTGGCAGTTCGTCGCGCCGGGATTGTATCGCAAGGAAAAGCGCGCCCTGCTGCCTTTTCTGATCGCGACGCCGATGCTGTTCCTGATGGGCGCAGCGATGGCCTATTACGTCGCGATCCCGATGGCCCTGCATTTCTCGATGGGGTTCGACGGGATGGTCGGCGGCGTGCGGCGCGAAGCGCTGCCGGCCATCGGCAACTACCTGTCGTTCGTCATGCAGTTCCTGTTCGCGTTCGGCCTGGCGTTCCTGCTGCCGGTGTTGCTGATGCTGCTGGAGCGTGCCGGGATCGTCACCCGCAAGCAGTTGGTGGGCGCGCGGCGTTATGCCATCGTGGGTGCGACGGCGATCGCGGCCGTGCTGACCCCACCCGATTTGATGAGCCAGATCCTGCTCGCCGTGCCCCTGTGCCTGCTCTACGAACTGGCGCTCATCGGCATCTGGTTCACCGAGCGCAAGCGCGCCAGGGAAGCCGGTCAGGATGTCGAAACCGTCTGAGCCTTCGGCCCCGACCGGCGGCCTGTCGGTCGAGACCCGGACATAAAAATGGCCCCGCCACACAGTCTGTGGCGGGGCCGTTTTGCTTGAAGCCTGTCAGGCTTACTTGGCGTCGTTCGCCGTCTTGGCGACCGTATCGCCGGCCGAGCCGACATCGCGGCCGACGCCTTCCACCGTGTTGCAAGCGCTGACCATGAGCGCGCCGGCGACAAGCGCCAGCCCAACAAACTTACGCATAAGAACCTCCTGAACAGCGTAAATACCGCGATCCAAATGCCTGAGCCGAAGCGTTCGTTCCGCCGATGTTACGAGAAGGTAAAATGATCTGCCGGAGATCGCCAGACACTGCCCCGGCACGAATGCACGGCTCTTAAAACGAATGTAGGCCTGGAAGCGCCACCGGGGGGGGGAGGGTTGACGCTTCCAAGCCCATGTCGTGGACAGCGAGAGCGGGGGGGCATAAGATCGCTATCCGGGGAGTAGAACAGGCAACGGGTTCTGGGGTTCCACGCGTTTCGAAATTTTACCGAAAATTTTTTCGGCCCTTTTCCGATGCCTCAATCCCGATGGTCAGTCGCGCCCGACGATCGCGATGGTGATCTCATAGGCACCGGTCAGCGGATCGTGGTGGAGCTTGGCGCGGAGCTGGCGCGCAAGACCTTCCATGACGCGGCCGTAGCGGTTGGTGGCCAGGTCGCGCAGCATGTCGTCCTCGACCAGTGCGCGCGATACCACCCGCAACCGGGCACGGCCCGGTTCCTCGGCGATCGGCTTGACCACCAGACGGATCTGCGCGGTGGGGTCGCAGCCCATCGCCAGTTCGATCGTCTCGGTAATGAGGAAGGCGACGGCGACCGCGACGTCCTGGTTGACCAGCACGGGATCGACATCAAGCGTGATCCCCAGGCCATGGGACTGTTCCGGCGCGGTCGCGCGGATGTTCGCGGCCAGTTCGCCGATCATCGTCCGCAGGTTCAGGCCGCGATTTTCCTCCAACTCGGCGAAATGGTTGCGGTGTACCACGGCCAGTGCATCGACGCGGCGCTGGATCGAGGAATAGGCGGCCGTCGCCTCCGGAGTCTTCGCGCCGCGGGCGTGGAAGTTGATGAGGCTGGAGATCACCTGCAGGTTGTTCTTGACCCGGTGATGGACCTCGCGGGTCAGCTTCGTCTGGCGCACCAGACCCTCGGCCAGGCCTTCCTCGTGCATGGCCACCGTCT
Source organism: Sphingomonas sp. NY01 (assembly GCF_038809135.1). NCBI lineage: Bacteria > Pseudomonadati > Pseudomonadota > Alphaproteobacteria > Sphingomonadales > Sphingomonadaceae > Sphingomonas > Sphingomonas sp. NY01. Next base: position 1,035,373 of record NZ_CP101722.1, read on the forward strand.
GGGTGATCGCCTGGAAGGTTTCGGCAAGGTCGCGGATTTCCTGCGCCGGCGCCTCGCGCACGGCACTGATGTCCAGCGCCTCGCCGGGCTCATAGGCGGCAACCGTGCGGCGCAACTGGCGCAGCGGGCGGATCAGCAGCCGGTCGACGACCAGCCAGCCGATACCGACCGCCGCGATCCACATCAGGATCGGCAGGGCGAGCGCCACGACGAGGGAAGAGGTGATCGGCGCACTGCGCATGCTGGTGCGCAGCGACAATCCGGCGATCCCCAGATCGGTGGTCAGCGTTTCCATCCGATCGAGCGGGCCACGGGCATCGATCCGATCGAGGACCAGCGCCTCTTCGCCCCGCTGCAGGACGTTCTCCGCCGGGTCGGTGCGGGTATTGCGCGTCACCAGGGTGCGCAGGAACGACAGGGGAAAGAATGCGCGTGCCGCCGCGCGGCGGTCGCCGGCCTCGATCGAAAGAACCAGGCCCTGATCGGGAAGGATGTCGGCGCCGACCGGTGATGCCTGATCGCGCACCGGCATGGCGGCGGGCAACGCATCTCCGCACAGGGCAAGGCCGCGACGATCGACGATCTGGAAGCGCGCGCCAGACATGGATTGCTGCGCAAAGACGCCCTGGGCGCGCGCGCAACTTGGCAGGTCCAGCGGATCATTGCCGAGCGCGCCGACCGCGACGCGCAATGCGGTCATGTCCCCCGACAATTCGGTCGCCAGCGCGCGGGCATCCTCGTTCGCCGCAACGCGCAGACGACCGCGCGCCTCGGCATCGGCCAGGCGCGTGGTCTGCAAGGTCGCGAAGATGGCGATCAGCGCGAGCAGCAACAGCGCCACGCTGAGGATCAGGACGAGTTTCGACCCGGTCGTCAGCCGGGACAATGCCGGCGGACGGGAAGGCGATGCATCGGTATCCGATGCGTTAACGGTGTCGATGGCCATACGGCCCCTGTTCAGTCGAGCTTGCTCAAGAGATCAAGCATCTCGTCCGGAATTTTTTCATCGACCGCCTTCTGGTACACCGAGCGCAACGCGCCACCCATGTCCCGGTCCTTGTCCGCACCCTGCTGGCCTGAATCGCCAGGCTGGCCCGGTTTGCTGGACGGCGTGGTCTTCTTCGTCTCGGTGCCCAAACTCAAAAATTCCCCCTGCACGACCCAAGGACTTGGGCAACAGACGCTGCGGTAACGGTTCTCGCCGTGCTTCCGCGACGTGTGCGAGCCATAGTTGATAACGCGAGGAAACCAAATTGGATGTCGATGGTTCCAGCCGCAACGCGAAAATTCCGCGAGGCGTAGGGTTCATCCGACGTCCGACGGCGATTTCGACGAACGGGATTGAAAACCGGCGGGCCCCCGGACACATGAGAGGCCCGCGATCACGTCAGGGAGTACCGAATACCCATGTCGCTTGGACAGCAACTCGCGCCCCATCTTCCTTTCCTGCGGCGCTATGGCCGGGCCCTGACCGGCAGCCAGAGCCATGGCGACAAATATGTCCGCGCCACGCTGGAAGCGATCGTCGCCGCGCCTGACCAGTTTCCGCGTGACGTTGATCCCCGTCTCGGCCTGTACCGGATGTTCCAGGGAATCTGGTCGTCGGCGAACTATGACGAACTCGACATCGACACCGGCGGCGCCGATGGCGGAGAGGCCGTGGCCCGTGCTCGCCTGGCGCGCATGACGCCCCTGTCGCGTCAGGCGCTGCTGCTGACGGCGATGGAAGGATTCACGCCCGAGGACGCGGCCTATCTGATCGACGTCGACCCCAGCGAGGTCGAGAAGCTGGTCGCCGAGGCGCTGGCCGAGATCGAGAAGCAGACGCGTGCGCGCGTCCTGATCATCGAGGACGAGCCGATCATCGCGATGGATATCGAGACGATCGTGCGTGACCTGGGCCATGAAGTGACCGGCGTTGCGGTAACCCGCGACGAGGCCGTTGCGCTGGCGATGGAGGATCGCCCCGGTCTGGTGCTGGCCGACATCCAGCTTGCCGATGACAGCTCGGGCATCGATGCGGTGAAGGATATCCTGGCCGAGTTCGAGGTGCCGGTGATCTTCATCACCGCCTTCCCGGAACGTCTGCTGACCGGCGAGCGTCCGGAGCCGACCTTCCTTATCACCAAGCCGTTCCAGCGGTCCACGGTGAAGGCGGCGATCAGCCAGGCGCTGTTCTTCGACGAAAGCACGGTTCCGGCAATTTAAACGATTACGGACCCAAAACGATGTTGGTGCGTTGACGGTGCATGGCTGATCCGAACGAACCCATGCATGTCGATGGCGAGCGCGCTCGGGCAGGAAGCACACCGCATATGACGCGGTATATCCTGCCCGTCTCGCTCGTGCTGGTAATTGTCATCTTCGCCTTTTTGGTGATGCGCTGACCTCCGTCGCCTGCACGCACGACGCTGGCATTCGGCCAGCCGGTTCCTTATGTAGCGAGGGCGTTCGACCGCGAGCGCCTTCGGATGATCGGATTTCCATGACCCAGCCCCAGCCGCGGGACGATTTCCCAGGCGACGCGCCGGTCGAGCACGTTGCTCTACCTGATTCCGAGTTCAAGGCGGAACTTGCGCGAGTCATCCCGCATCTGCGTGCGTTCGGGCGATCCTTGTCCGGCAGCCGCGATCTGGCCGACGATCTGGTGCAGGAAACGCTGCTGAAGGCTTGGGCGGCGCGCAAGCGCTTCCAGGCGGGCACGAATATGCGCGCCTGGACCTTCATCATCCTGCGCAACCTGTATCTGTCGCAGATGCGCCGCGCCCGCTTCAAGGGCGAGTGGGACGATCTGGTGGCGGACCGTATCTTGGCGGCACCGGCCAGCCAGGATCGTCACGTCGAACTAGGCGACATGCAACGCGCGCTGATGCACCTGCCGCAACCCCAGCGCGAGGCTCTGATCCTGGTCGGCGCGGGTGGTTTCGCCTATGAGGAAGCGGCGGAAATCTGCAACGTCGCCGTGGGGACGATCAAGAGCCGGGTGGCGCGCGGTCGCGTCGCGCTGGAATCGATCCTGAGCGATGGAACATTGCCGTCGCGGCGCGAGCATGAAACGGACAGCAGCAAGACCGCGCTGGATTCAATCATGGGCGATGTGGACGAGTTGAGCCGCGGGCGCTGATCGATCGAGATCGTTGACGGGAAGGGCCGCTGCACATTCGTGCGGTGGCCTTTTTCAGTTGGGGCGGGTCGTGGCGGTGTCGAGCTGGCGCAGAAGCGCCATGAAGTCATCGTTCCGGGTCGGCAGCGCGGTATAGGCATCGCGCAGCGCCGCACCGATCGCATCGGTCAATCGCGGTCGTGCGACGATGATGCCGTTACCCTGCTTCATTCCGGATGCTTGCGGTGCCATACCGACTGAACGGTCGGATGCGGCGCAAGTTTCCTGCCGGATGTCAAGAGGCACAATTGCATGGGACGAGGAATGACGAACCGCATCGAGCATGCAGCCATTGCCGAAGCTGCCGCGCGGGCGCGCGCGCATTCGCCATTTCTCGCCATGCTGATGGAGCGCGAGCCGGAGCGCACGGCCGAGGCCTTTGACGGACGGCTGAACCTCGACATCAGGCGCGATGCGGACGAACCGGTCGGGCGGCGGCTCCGGCTGGAGCGGCGCGCGCTGGCGCTGACGGTCGCGCTGGGCGATCTGGCCGGGGTCCTGGATCTCGGAGAGGTCACCGGTGCCCTGACCAGTTTCGCCGACCATGCCCTGGATGCCGCGATCCGCGCCGCGATCACCGAGCGGGTGCCGGATGCCGAGCCGCAAGGCTTCGTCGCGATCGCGCTGGGCAAGCAGGGTAGCGGCGAACTGAATTATTCCTCCGACATCGATCCGATTTTCCTGTTCGATCCGGAAACGCTGCCGCGCCGGGCGCGGGAAGAGCCGGAGGAAGCGGCGGTCCGGATAGGCAAGCGGGTGGTGGAGATTTTGCAGGCCCGCGACGGGGACGGCTATGTCCTGAGGGTCGACCTGCGACTGCGCCCGTCGCCCGAGGCGACGCCTATCGCGCTGCCGGTGAACGGCGCGATCGCTTATTATGAAAGCCAGGCGCTGGCGTGGGAGCGGGCCGCGTTCATTCGCGCCCGCGCTGCGGCGGGCGACATCGCGCTCGGCCGTCGCTTCCTGGAGGCGGTGAAGCCGTTCGTATGGCGCCGCACGCTCGATTTCGGTGCGGTGCGCGAGGTGCGCGATTTGACGCGGCGCATCCGCGATCACCATGCGCAGGGACAGGCATTCGGACCGGGATACGACCTGAAACGCGGGCGCGGCGGCATCCGCGAGATCGAATTTTTCGCGCAAATCCATCAGTTGATCCATGGCGGGAGGGATGCGCATCTGCGGGCGCCGGCGACGCGCGAGGCGCTGGCGCGGCTGGCGGCGGCGGGGCGGATCGACGAAGGGGATGCGGCAGCGTTCGGGGAAGCGTACACCCTGCTGCGCACCATCGAGCACCGGGTGCAGATGATCGACGACCGGCAGACGCATAAGCTGCCGACCGGCGATGGGCTGGAGCAGGTCGCACGGTTGCATGGCCTGGAGAACGGGGCCGCGCTGATCGACCTGCTGGCACCGCATGTGACGCGGGTCGGGCGGACCTATGATGCGCTGGACGATGGCCGCGAGGGTGTCGGCCTGCCGGGCGAGGGGGCGGGGCTGGCCGAGCGGCTGGCGAAGATGGGCTTTGCCGATGCGGATGGTGCGGCGCGGCGGATCGCGGCGTGGCGCGGGGGCAATTATGCCGCGCTGCGCAGTCCGGCGGCGCGCGACGCGCTGGAGGCGGTGCTGCCGACGCTGGTCGAGACGCTGGGCGCCGCACCCGATCCGGCGGACGCGATGATCCGGCTGGATGCGCTGTTCGAGCATATGCCGAGCGCGATCAACATCTTCCGCCTGCTGGAGGCGCGGCCGGGACTGGCGACGCTGTTGATCGCGATCCTGAGCCATGCGCAGCCGCTGGCGACCGACCTGACCCGGCGGCCGGCCCTGCTCGACGGACTGATCGACGCCACCGCCTTCGAGCCGATGGGGCCGGTGTCGACCCTGGTCGCGGCGATGAGCGGCGGCGATGCGGATGATTATCAGCGGCGGCTGGATCATGTGCGGCAGTTGGTGGGGGAGATGCGGTTTGCGCTGGGGGCGCAGGTGGTGGCGGGGGCGTCGGATCCGCTGGAGGTGGCGGGAGGCTATGCGCGGGTGGCCGAGGCCGCGGTCGAGGTACTGGCGCGCGCGACCGTCGATGCGTTCGCGGTACGGCACGGCGTCGTGCCGGGCAGCGAACTGGTGATCCTGGCGCTGGGGCGCATGGGGGGCGCGGCGCTGACCCATGCGTCCGACCTCGACCTGGTGTACCTCTTCACCGGCGACTTTGCCGGCGAGTCCGATGGCGAAAAGCCGCTGGGCGCCACGCTCTATTATAACCGGCTGGCGCAGCGGGTGACGGCGGCGCTGTCGGTGCCGACCGCGGCGGGGCCGCTCTATCCGATCGACACCCGGCTGCGACCGTCGGGCACGCAGGGGCCGCTGGTCGTCTCGCTGGAGAGTTTCGCGCGCTACCAGCGCGAGGACGCATGGACCTGGGAGCATATGGCGCTGACCCGCGCCCGGCCCATCTTCGGGTCGGCGGCGGCGCGTGCGGCGACGCAGGCCATCGTCGACCGGGTGCTGGCCGGCGAGCGGCCGGCGCGCGACATCGCCGGCGAGGCGGAGGAGATGCGTGCCGAGATGATGCGCCACAAGCCGCCATCGGGGCCGCTGGACGTGAAGCTGTCGCCCGGCGGTCTGGTCGATCTGGAATTCGCGGTGCACCGGGCGCAGTTGATCCACCGGGTCGGGTTCGACCCGCATCTGGGGCAAGCGATCGCGGCGCTGGTGGAGGCGGGGGTGCTGCCGGCGGGGATGCGCGAGGCGCATGACCGATTGACGCGTGCGCTGGTCGCCCTGCGGCTGCTGGCACCCGACGGGCAGCCGCCGGCCCCGGCGACGCAGGCGCTGATCGCGCGTGCGCTGGGGGTGGCGGACTGGGCGGCGGTGGTTGCCATGCTGGAGACGACCCGGCAGGAGGTCGCCCGCGTCTGGCAGGGTGGAGAGAGCAAGGCATGACAATGGTCGAGGGCGAGGCGATGCCGGCGGTGAGCGCCGTCGCGGCGGACGGCACGGCCGTGTCGCTGGACAGCCTGCCGCTGCCCGCGGTGGTGTATTTCTATCCCAAGGACGACACGCCGGGATGTACGCGCGAGGCCCTGGATTTCAGCGCCTTGAGCGCGCAGTTCGTGGCGGCGGGGGCAAGCGTGGTCGGCGTGTCGAAGGACAGCGCGGCCAGACATGCGAAGTTCGCGGCGAAACACGACCTGTCGGTCCGGTTGCTCAGCGACGAGAGCGGCGCCGTGTGCGACGCGTTCGGGACGTGGGGCGAGAAGATGCTGTACGGCAAGACCTATATGGGGATCGAGCGTGCCACCTTCCTGTTCGGGCGCGACGGCCGGCTGGTGCGCGCGTGGCGCAAGGTGAAGGTGCCGGGCCATGCCGAGGCGGTGCTGGAGGCGGTGCAGGGCCTGTGAACGCGACCAGCCTGGGCGCGGCCTGTGCGGCGGTGCTGAACACTGCGGACCCCATGGCCAAGGTGCGGATGGCGCGGGAAACCGCGCGGCGCTGGCGGCGCGGGGCGCTGGAACACCGGTTCGACGCGGGCCTGCCCGATGTGCCGGCGCGGCCCGAGCGGCCCGAACTGCTGCCCCCAACCGCATGCCCAAACGCGGGCGGGGCGGATCGGAGCGCGGCCGGACCGCGCTGCTCCACGCGCTCGCGCATATCGAATTTTCCGCCATCGACCTGGCGTTCGACATGGCCGCGCGCTTCGGCGCACAGTTTCCGCGCCGCTTTGCTGATGACTGGATATCGGTCGGCGCGGACGAGGCGATGCATTTTGCCATATTGGACCGACGCTTGCGCCGGCTGGGTACGCCGTACGGGGCATTGCCCGCCCATGCCGGTTTGTGGGAAGCGGCCGAGGCGACCGCCCATGACGCCATGGCGCGGCTGGCGGTGGTGCCGATGGTACTGGAAGCGCGCGGCCTGGACGTGACGCCGGAAACGGTGGCGCGGTTCGAGGCGGCGGGCGACACCGCCTCCGCGCGCATTCTGAACCGCATCTATACCGACGAGATCCGCCATGTCGGATTCGGTGCGAAATGGTTCGGTTATGTGAGCGCTGAACAGGATATCGATCCGGCACCGCACTGGCAGGCGCTAGTGCGCCGCTATTTCCGGGGTTCGCTGAAGCCTCCGTTCAACGACTCGGCGCGCGAGTCAGCCGGTCTGACGCGAGACTTCTACGCGCCTCTTGCCCAGAACTGACGTTCCACGGCAAACCTTTGCGCGTCTGGGGCGCGGTGGGGCTGCGAAACAGCGTTGGATGCACGAAGTCGTTCCGTGGGACCTTGCCGCGGGATGACGCAGCTTGTCGGGGTTCGATGATTAGCTTTCCGGTATCGGCCGCTCGGCTTGCAACCCGCCTCCGCGGTCTGTTCGTCACCCGCAACATCCTGTTCCACGATGGTCGCTCGGTTCGCCGTTTCCGCCTGCACGGTCGTGCGCAGTTCGGCGTCGCCACCGCCGGCGCGATGGTGCTGAGCCTGTCGGGTTACGGCGCGATGGCGGCGACCGGCGCGGTCGCCCATCATGACAACACCGCGCAGATCGCGCAGATGGAGTCGCAGATCGCGCGCATGCAGGCGCGGGTCGCCGCGATCCGCGAAACCGCCCAGGTCCATGCCCAACGCGTCGAGCAGCGCCAGGCGCTGTTGACCGCGGTGATGACCGGCGAGGGTTACAACAAGGAGCTGGCCGCCGCGACGCTGCCGGTGCCGGCGGCCAAGGACGGCGTCGAGGCGCATGTGCTGGCGCCGCTGACCAAGGTCGAGACGCGGCAGGCGGCGCTTGCCGTGCCGGCGCAGGCGATGCTCGATCGCCGCTATGCCGACACCAGCGCGGCCATCCGCAAGCTGGGCCTGAAGCCCGAGCGTGTCGCCAAGCGCAGCGCGCCGGCCAAGGGCGCGGCGATGGGCGGCGAATATATCCCGGCGAACAGTGCCGAGGCCGCCGCCGACCTGCATGCCGACCAGCAGTTCCGGACGCTCTTCCAGAGCTGGAAGAAGATGGACGGCCTGCAGCAGGGGACGATCGCGATCCCCTCGGTCCAGCCGGTCGCCAATCTGCAATTCACCAGCAACTTCGGCATCCGCTCCGACCCGTTCCGTGGCACCGCAGCGATGCATGCCGGCGTCGACATTCCCGGCCCCGTCGGCACCCCGATCTATGCCACCGCCGACGGCATCGTCTCCCATGCCGACCGTCGCGGCGGCTACGGCAATCTGGTCGAGATCAATCACGGCAAGGGCATCGCGACGCGCTATGGCCACCTGTCCAAGATCCTGGTCACCGACGGCGCGCGCGTTCACCGCGGCCAGCTGATCGCGCTGATGGGTTCGACCGGGCGTTCCACCGGCCCGCACCTCCATTATGAAGTGCGCATGGACGGTCATGCGGTGAACCCGGTGCCGTTCCTGACCACCGCCGATTACCTGCTCGCCTCGCAGGATCACAGCGTTCACCAGATCCCGGTTTCCACCGACGGCCCTGCCGCGCAGGATTGAAGCGCCTTTTGAAAACGCGCTGATGCGCGTTTCGCGGTGCCGGCCCGCTCCCCCACCCGGCCACCCACGAAGTATCCTTGATGGGTGGCCGGGTGGGGGAGTGGGCCGGCACCGTCCCAAAAACTCGCTTTTCCGCGAGTTTTTCAAACGACCGTCTAGCGGTGACGCCATTGCCGGGGGGGCACGAGGCGCCTATCTCCCGGCCATGACCAGTGCAGTATCCGCCATCGGGCTTACCCAGGCCGCCGCCGCGCGCGTCGCGGCCATCGCGGCCAAGCAGAACAAGCCCGCCATCCTGCGCCTGTCCGTCGAGGGCGGGGGCTGTTCGGGGTTCCAGTACAAGTTCGGGTTCGCCGACATGGCGGACAGCGACGATGCGGTGACCGAGACCGATGGCGTGCGCCTGGTGGTGGACAGCATCAGCCTGGACCTCGTGCGCGGGGCGCAGGTCGATTATGTCGAGTCGCTGGGCGGCGCGGCGTTCCGGGTGACCAATCCCAACGCGGCCTCGGGCTGCGGTTGCGGCACCAGCTTCTCCGTCTGATCGGTTGTCTGTGAAAATCGTCACCTATAACGTCAACGGCATCAAGGCGCGGTTGCCGCGGCTGGTCGAGTATCTGACCGAGGAACAGCCCGACATCGTCTGCCTTCAGGAATTGAAGGCGAGCGACGAGACCTTCCCGCTGAGCGACATCGAAGCGGCCGGATACGGCGCGGTGTGGCATGGGCAGAAAAGCTGGAACGGCGTCGCGGTGCTGGCGAAGGGTGCCACGCCGGTCGAGCGGCAGCGCGGGCTGGCGGGCGAGGACGAGCAGAGCCGCTATCTGGAATGCGATGTGGACGGGTTGGTGGTCGCCGCCCTGTACCTGCCCAACGGCAATCCGCGGCCGGGGCCCAAATTCGATTACAAGCTGCGCTGGATGGAGCGGTTGGCGGCGCGCGCGAAGGTGTTGCTGGCCGAGGAAGTTCCTGCCGTGCTGGCGGGGGATTACAACGTCATCCCGAACGACGACGACACCTTCTCCGTGCGCGCCATGGCCGAGGATGCGTTGATGCAGCCGGAGAGCCGGGCCGCTTACCGCCGGTTGCTGGCGCAGGGCTGGACCGATGCATTGCGCACCCGTGCGCCCAAGGGCGGGGTGTGGACCTTCTGGGACTATCAGGCGGGGGCATGGGCGCGCGACGCCGGGTTCCGGATCGATCATCTGCTGCTCAGCCCGCAGGCCGCCGACCGGCTGGTCGATGCCGGCGTCGACAAGGCGTATCGCGGGCGTGAAAAGGCCAGCGACCATGCCCCCACCTGGGTGACGCTGCGCTGATGCGCCCGTTGCTGATGGCGGCGCTGCTGGTCGCTCTGCCGGGCGTGGCCCAGGCGCAGCGCGATCTGTGCCCCGATCGGCCGGGGCTCAGTTCGCCGGCCTGCACCGTTGATCCGGGATCGGTGATGGTCGAGGTCGCGCTGGCCGATTGGGAGCGGGGAAGCGATGCGGACACCTGGCTGTTCGGCGATACGCTGGTGCGGCTGGGGCTGGACGCGTCGAGCGAGGTCGCGGTCGGCTGGACCCCCTTCGGCCATGTGCGCGAGCGCGGGGCCGGGGGCGGGCGTGCCGACCGGGTCGGCGACGTCACGCTGGAATATAAGCGCAACCTGCGCAATCCGGACGGGCATGGCTTTGCCATCGCGGTGGAGCCGATCGTGACCCTGCCCGTCGGGCGGGCGCCGGTGGGCGCCGGCACATGGTCGGCGGGGTTGATGGTGCCGATGACCTATGACCTGTCCGATGCGCTCCAGTTCGAGTTGATGCCGGAGATCGATGCGGCAGCGGACGAGGACGGTGCCGGCCGGCATCTGGCCTATGGCAGCGTCATCGGTCTGGAATATGACGTGTCGGACGCCTGGGAACTGGTCGGCGAGGTGCAGTGGCGGCGGGACGACGACCCGGTCGAGCCCTCGCGGCAGGCGGTCGCGGGCCTCGCGGTGGCATGGCAGCCGAGCGACGAAGTGCAGTTCGACGTCGGATCTGTGTTCGGCCTGACCGGCGGCGCACCGGCGGCGCGCTTCTATTGCGGGGTTGCGCGCCACTTCTGATCGGCCGATTTCGCCACGAGTTGGCGGGCCGAACCATCACTTGGCGAGCGCGAATTAGGCCTTTTTTTCAAAAATGGCGGATTTCCGCTGTGTTAGCGAACTGGCACGGTTGCTGCACTGCCTGGGACATCGGGGCGCCGCCCCGGTGTTCAAGGGAGTGACCATCATGTTCCAAGCCAAGCTGATCGCCGTTGCCATCGCCCTGACCGCGCCGGTGGCCGTTGCCGCCAAGGATGCGCCGGTGGTGAAGGCACCCGCCGCCGCTGCCGCCACCGCCGCTGCCAGCCCCGAGCGCGGTACGGCTCGCACCGAGCGCGCCGACACGCTGCGCTATTGCATCAAGGACACGGTCACCGGATCGCGGATCTCGCGCAAGGAATGCCGCACCCGTTCGGACTGGCTGGCCCGCGGCTTCGATCCGCTGGAAGCGAAGTGACCCGCGGGGCATGGCGCATGGTGGCGGTGGTGCTGGCCGTAACGGCCGGCACCGCGGCCACCGCGGCCAGGCCGGAGCGGATCGACGCCCGGGTGATGGCCGCCGCCCTGGCCGCGCCCGAGGAGCCCGCCCTCGGCCAGCAACGCTATTGCTACCGCGAGGCGCGGGGCGAGCGACCGGTGTGCCGCACGATGCGGCAATGGATCGCGCAAGGGTTGATGCCGGTCACGCGCTGACCGGCACGCCCGTTTACAGGTCGCGCGCGTAGACGTTGTAGGTCTTGTTGACGCGGCTCTGGATCGTCTCGGCGATCGAGCGCATCCCCTGATTGTCGTCGAGGATCCAGCCGATCTCGCCCCGGCTGGCGCCGTATTTGGTGACCGAGGCGCGGCGGATATATTCGATCATCATGAAGGCCAGCTGGCTGGCCATGCGCGAGGACTGCAAATCCTTGCGCACGCCCATCAGGGGCACGCGCATCGTGCGCACCTGCGGCTTGCGCAGCCACAGCAGCAGCTTGGCCCAGCCGAAGGGTAGCAGGCTGCCGTTCAGCGGCTTGATCGCCTCGTTCAGGTCGGGCAGCGTGATCATGAAGGCGACGGGCTTGCCGTCCAGCTCGGCGATGCGGATCAGGTCGTTGAACACGATCGGCTTCAGCTTGACGCCGACATCCTTGATCTCTGGCGGGGTGAGGGGGACGAAGCCCCAATTGTCCGCCCAGGCATCGTTCAGGATGTCGAGGATGATCGCGGCCTCTTCCTCGAACCGGGCCTTGTTCACCTCGCGCACGCGGATGCGCGGGTTCTTCTCGCCCGACTGGATGATCCGCTTCACGATGGGCGGAAATTCCTGGGTGATGTCCAGTTCGTAGGTGAAGAGCTGCTTGATCGTGGTGTAGCCCGCTCCCTCGATCCAGCCGCGATATTCGGGCTTGGCATGGCCCATCATGATCGTGGGCGCATGGTCATAGCCATCGACCAGCAGGCCGGGTTCTTCCCAGATCGATTGCGACACCGGCCCCATCGCCCGGGTCATGCCCTGCTCGCGCAGCCAGCCTTCCGCCGCCGCCAGCAGCGCCTGGAAAACATCCTGCCGCTCCGCATCCATCAGCCCCCATTGGCCGATCCCGGGACCGAAGCCCTGTTCGGCGGGCATGGTCAGCGCGAGCGTATCGATATGCGCGGAAATGCGCCCCACCACGCGTCCCCGCTCCTCGGCCAGGAAAAGCTGCGCCTTGGCATGGCTGTACCAGCCGTTCTTCTCAGGGGTGATCAGGCCCAGCGCCTCGCCTTTGAGCGGCGGTACCCAGTTGGGATCGTCGGCATACAGGCGGAAGGGCAGGTCGACGAACGCCTTGCGGTCGCGCTGCGTCAGCACCGGTCGGATCGTCAACGTGTCGGCCATGGTCGTTCCCGCAATCGATAAGTGTCGCGCCTCCTAAACGCATCCGTCGATCATAGCGAGTGAGGATTCCGCCAGCCCGCCCGCGGCGCGGCGCTGTAAATGCCACGGTCCCGCCACTATCTTGTGGCAATGGAAAAGGTCATGGACACCACAATTTCCCTCGCCCGGAGCACCGCTGGCGGTGCCGCCGCGACCAAGGTGCCGCTGCACCGTATCGCGGACGACAAGACGATGCTGCGGACCGCGGCGGAGTTGACGCGCGACCTGATCGCGCCGCGCGCCGGCGTCTATTGGGCCGACCTGATCGCCTCGGTAGTGATCGGCTATGGCGCGCTGGCGGTGGCGGTGACGGCCGGCTCGACCGCGCTGGCAATCGCGGCGGGCGTGGTGTCGATGCTGGCGCTCTACCGCGCGCTCAGCTTCATCCACGAAATCAGCCACATGAAGCATGCCGCGCTGCCGCGCTTTCGCGGTGGCTGGAACGCGCTGGTCGGCGTGCCGATGCTGACGCCCTCCTTCATGTATGAGGGGGTCCACAACCTGCACCATGCCAAGACGCGCTATGGCACGGTCGAGGATCCGGAATATCTGCCGCTGGCGCTGATGAAGCCGTGGACGCTGCCGGTGTTCATCCTGGTGTCCGCGCTCGCGCCGCTCGGCCTGCTGATCCGTTTCGCGATCCTGTCGCCCCTGTCGCTGGTGATCCCCGGCTTCCGCCGCGTCGTGGTCGAGCGTTACTCGGCCCTGGCGATCAACCCGCAGTTCCGCCGCCGCATGCCTGAGGGTGAGGCGGCGCGGATGTGGAACCGCGTCGAGACTGCGGCCAGCATCTGGGCGATCGCGATCGTCACCATGGTGGCCACCGGCACGATCCCGCTGCGCGGTTTCCTGATCGCGATGGCGATCGGATCGGGCGTGGCGGTGGTGAACCAGGTCCGCACGCTGGTCGCGCATCTGTGGGAGAATGACGGCGAGGCGATGACGGTGACCGCGCAGTATCTCGACTCGGTCAATGTGCCGCCGCCGGCGCTGCTGCCCGCGTTCTGGGCGCCGGTCGGCCTGCGCTATCACGCGCTGCATCACCTGTTGCCGGGTGTGCCCTATCATAATCTGGGCGAGGCGCACCGCCGGGTGACCGCCGCGCTGGAGCCGGGATCGCCCTATCACAAGGCGAGCTACAAGGGGTTGCCGGGACTGGTGAACAAGATCGTGCGCAGTACGATGGCGGTTCGCCGCTGAGCGCGGTCGCGGTGCGGGATTGATCGGGGGGAGTGGCGGTGCCGCTCCCCCTTTTTTCGTGATGGTTCCGGGGCGGTGGCCTGTCTCTCGATACGGCACCTCGATACGTGGCTGCGCCACTACTCGGTGCCTACTCGAGACGAACGGAGGGTTCGGGTTAAACGACGTCAGCTTTGGGGAGGTGCCGAGGCAGCGGAGCGGATCATCAAGTCGCCCTCTACATCCGTTCGTCTCGAGTAGCCGTCGAGTAGCAGCAAAGCTGCGTATCGAGACGGCGTATCGAGTGACATGTTGCCGTGCGCCACCGACCGGCAAACAGGCTCACCCAGCCAGCCGCTATTCCTCGGTGCGGATCAACACCGCTTCGCCGATCAGGAAGAACAGCAGGAACGGGGCCCAGGCGGCCAGAAAGGGCGGGTAGGCACCGAGATTGCCCATCGCCAGCGCGAAATTGTCGGCGACGAAATAGGCAAAGCCCAGCGCCATGCCGATGATCGCACGGACGAACAGCTTGCCCGAGCGCGCGACGCCGAATGCGGCGACGGCGCCGAGCAGCGGCATCAGCACGGCGGAGAGCGGACCGGACAGCTTGTGCCACAGCGACCCCTCCAGCGCCTTGGTGGGGCGGCCGGCTTTCTGAAGATCGTCGATCGCCTCCGACAGGCCACGGAACGACAGGCTGTCGGCATCGACACCGGCCAGTGTCAGTTGTTCGGGAGTGACGCCGTTGCCGACGACCATGGATGCGAAGCGGGTGACTTGACCGCTCGCCACGTCGAAACGGGTGCCAGGGCCGATCCGCCAAGCATTGCCCTCGCGCTGGCCCCGCGGTGCACGCACGATGCTGCGCAGCGAGCCGCCGGTGCGATCGTACAGGGTGACGCCGCCAAGCTGCGTCGCGGCGCCGCGACCGCGGATCAGGTCCACCTGCAACAGGTCGTCGCCGTCGCGCACCCAGACGTTGGAGCGGTCGCCGCTGTCGATCGGCAAGGGGCCGTAATCGACCTTTTGCCAGGCGTTGAGCGTGGCGGTCGCGCGCGGGGTGATGCGATCGTTGAACGCGAAGCTGATTACCGCGACCCCGGCACTGGCGAGCAGCAGCGGCGCCAGCACCTGATGCGCGGACAGGCCGCCCGCCTTCAGCGCGATGACCTCCGAATTCTGGTTCATCGTGATCAGCGTCAGGATGGTGCCGAGCAGCACCGAAAAGGGCAGCACGAAGGAGATGATCTGCGGCGCGCGCAGCGAGACGTAGCGCCACACCTCGCCGTCGCCATTGCCCGGCACCGCCAGGATGTTGCCCGATTCGGACAACAGGTCGAGCGCCTGGAGGACCAGCACGAGTGCCGCCATGATCGCAAAGGTGCGGACCAGGAACAGCTTGCCCATGTAGATGGCGATGGTGCGCGACGGGAAGATGGCGGACAGCCTCATGCCTTGGTCTCCGCTTCACGCGCGCGCATCTCGCGGGCGCGGCGGCGCGGCCCCGGCAGCCAGCGGGTGAACAGTTTGGCCAGCTTGGCGAAGCTGCGCTCCAGAATGCCGATCGGCTGGCCGCCGGGGACATAGGCGGTGACGTAGTACATCCAGCCGACGATCCCTGCGAAGATCGCGAACGGACCCCATAGCGCGATCAGCGGATCGACACGGCCCAGCGCGCCGATGTCCGCGGCATACTGGTTCACCTTGTGATAGGTGACGAGCATCACGATCGACAGGAAGACGCCGAGTGCGGAAGTCGATCGCTTCGGCGGAATGCCCAGCGCCACCGCAAGTAGCGGCAGCAGGAACATCGTCACCACCTCGACCAGCCGGAAATGAAATTCGGCACGGCTGCCGTCGCGCGCTTCCTCCGACTGTGCCTCCTGTCCGTGACGGGCGAGTTCGGGCAGGGTGAACTCCAGGTCGCGGCCGCCGCGCTGGCGGAAATTCTCGAACTTGGGCAGGTCGATCGGCAGGTCGTGGCTGGAGAAGGTCAGCACGCGCGGCGCGCGAAAGCTTTGCCGGTCGTGGATCAGCGTGCCGTTGGTCAGGCGGAAGATGATGACGTTGGGATCGTCGGTGGCAAGAAAGCGGCCACGCTCCGCGGTGACGCCGATCCAGTCGCCCTTGCCGGTCTGCGCATGGACGAAGATGCCGGACAGGTCACGGCCCTTGTCGCGGCTTTCCTCGATGCGGAGCGTCATGCGGTCGCCCAGATGGGTGAACTCGCCCACCTTGATCGAGGCGCCGAGCGCGCCGGTGCGCAGCTCGTAGCGCAGCCCTTCGTAATAATAGCGGGCGATCGGCTGGACATAGCCAACGATCGCCAGGTTGAGCGCGGCCAGCACGATCGCATACATATAGGGCACGCGCAGCAGCCGGGTGTAGCTCATGCCGACGCCGCGCATCACGTCCAGCTCCGACGAGGTGGCGAGGCGGCGAAAGGCGAGCAGGATGCCCAGCATCAGCCCGATCGGGATGCCCAGCCCCAGATATTCAGGCAGCAGATTGGCCAGCATGCGCCACACCACGCTGATCGGCCCGCCCTGCGTCGCGACGAAGTCGAACAGGCGGCGGATGCGGTCCAGCACCAGCAGCATCGCGGCGATGACCAGCGTCGCGAACAGCGGCAACGCGATCAGCCGGGCCATATAGCGGTCGATGGATTTCATGCGGTGGCTTGGAGCTTGCTCGGGCGGGCGGGGAGTTCGGCTATACGAACGCGAGGCTCGCGCGTCAGCCCCAATTCTGCGCGCCGGTCATTCCGCCGCGATGGAGGAGGGCAGGCGGTGCGCCGCGCGCGCCATGGCGGCGGCGATACCGCGCTCCAGCCCGGCCAGGGTGAAGGGCTTGCGGAGCAGCTCATGGTCGCCGAACACCGCCGCATTCGCCTCGCCCGCGAACCCCGTGACGAACAGGACGGCAAGGTCGGGGAAGCGGCCGGCCAGGCCCGCGATCATCTCCGGGCCGGTCTGGCGCGGCATCAGCACGTCGGAGATGACGAGCTGGATGTCGGGATTGGCGGCCAGCATCGCCGGCGCCGCCAGCGGATCGTCGCAGGGCAGGGCGTGGTGGCCCAGTTCCTCCAGCGCGCCCATCGTGGCGGCCAGCACGCGGGGATCATCCTCGACCACCAGCACCGACAGCGCGGAAGGGGGCATGGGGGCGGGGGCGGCCGGCTCGACCGGCAGGGCGGCGGGCGCCGCGCTGCGGTCGCGCGGCAGGTACAGGGTGACGGTGGTGCCGGCGCCGGGCGCGGTGCGCAGCGCGACATCGCCGCCCAGCTGGCCGACAAGGCCGAAGATCTGGCTGAGGCCGAGGCCCGTGCCCTTGCCGACGGGCTTGGTGGTGAAGAAGGGCTCGAACACGCGCTCGGCCACTTCGGGGGTCATGCCGCTGCCGGTGTCGGTTACCGACAGCACGGCATAGTCGCCGGCGACGCATTGTCCCACCGCTCCCTCGGCGAGCGTGATCTCGCCACTGGTGATGGTCAGGATGCCGCGGCCCTCCATCGCGTCGCGGGCGTTGACCGCCAGGTTCAGGATGGCGTTTTCCAGTTGCACGCGGTCGGCATGGACGCGCCAGCCGGTGGTGCGATCGTCGACGATCAGCTCGATCGCGTCGCCAAGCGTCCGGTCGAGCAGATCAGTCATGCCGGCGACCAGCGCGGCAGGCAGGATCGCCTGCGGCTTCAGCGACTCCTCGCGGCTGAAGGCGAGCAGCTGGCGGGTGAGCGCAGCGGCGCGGTTCGCGCCCTCCGTCGCGCTGTCGATATGGCGCTGAAGGGCGGCATGGTCGCCCGGCGCGGCGCGGCGGGCGAGTTCGAGCCCTCCCAGAACGACGGCCAGCATGTTGTTGAAATCATGTGCGATGCCCCCGGTCAACTGGCCCACCGCATCCATCTTTTGCGCCTGGCGCAGCTTGGCCTCCTGCACCTTCAGCTCGGCCGTCGCCTCGTCCACTGCCGCGGCCAGTTCCTCGGCCCGTGCCCGCGCCGCCTCCGCATCCGCCCGCGCCGCCGCCCGCTCGCCCACCGCCTGCACCGTCATCCAGCCCAGCACGATGGCCCCCGCGACGATCAGGATGCCGAACCCTGCCAAACCCCCCGCGATCCGACTCGACCGAGCCACCGACCCGCTCGCGTCCGCCGTCCGTTCGGCAAGCAGCGCGCGTTCGGAGCGGATGATGCCGTCCAGCGTGCCGGTGATGCGTGCCAGCGAACTGGCCTGCCTTGCCTGATAATAGCGGGCATAGGCCAGGCTGTTCTTGTTATAGGTGGTGGCGAGCGCGATGGCGGACAGTTCCTCGCCGCGCGTGTCATAGGCGTCGCGCAGGCGGTCGATCAGCGGGCGCTGCTGCGGATTGTCGTAGGTGATGTGTTCGAGGCGGTCGATCTGCGACCGGGCCAGCGTCCATTCGTCGAAATAAAGCTGGCCAAGCTGGCGGTCGCCGGAAATGACGTAGCGACCCAGCGACGCCTCCGACCGGGCGATGGTGCCCGCCAGCGTGCGCGCCAGGATCATCACGTCATAGGAATGCTGTTGCAGGTCCAGCGCGCGGTCGCGCTGGCGATTGGCGTGGCCGAGCGTGACGATCAGCATCACCAGCGTCACCGCGCCGGCCAGCCCCATGACGACGAGCGCGATGGTGCGCCAGGTCGTGCCGCCCTCGCGGGCGACGAATTCGGCTTCGGTCCGCTCCACGGAAGGGAAGCTATCGCAGTCGGTGGTGCGAGGGAAGCGGGCGAAAGGCTTAGGCGATGACGCCCACGGCCCGGCCCGCATCGGCGAACATGCCCAGCACGCGTTCGATCTGGGCGGGGGTGTGTTCGGCGCAGAGCGAGCAGCGGAGCAGGAAGGTGCCGGCGGGGGTGGCGGGGGGCGGGCGAGGTTGACGTAGAGGCCGGCGTGGAGGAGCGCTTGCCACATCATCGCGGCCTGCTGCTGGTCCTCCAGGATGACCGCGATGATGGCGCTGTCGGCCTGTTCGGTGCCGAGGCGGAAGCCGAGTTGGCGGAGGCCGGCGTGGAGCGTGCGGGCGTTGGTCCAGAGTTGGGTGCGCTTGGCGGTGGCGGTGGCCAGCTTGCGGATCGAGGCGGCGGCGGTGGCGACGACCGAGGGAGGGAGCGAGGCGGTAAAGATGTAGGGGCGGCAAGCCAATCGGATCGCCTCGAATTTCGGGTGGTTCGATACGCAGAAACCGCCCACCGTGCCGACCGACTTGGAGAAGGTGCCGACGATGAAGTCGACATCGCCCTCGCACCCTTGCGCCTCGTACACACCGCGCCCGTTGGGACCGTAGAAGCCCATCGAATGCGCCTCGTCGGACAGCACCATCGCGCCGTGCTTCCTGGCGACCGCAACCATCTCCTTCAGCGGAGCGATGTCGCCGAGCATCGAATAGACGCCCTCCAGCACGACCAGCTTGCCCGCGTCCTTGGGCAGGCGGCCGAGCCGCTTGTCGAGGTCCTCTACCGAATTGTGGCGGAAGCGGACGATTTCGGCGACGCCCTGCTTGCAGCCGTCATAGATCGAGGCATGGCTGTCCGCGTCGAGAATGACGTAATCGCCCTTGCCGGCGAGCGTCGAGATCATGCCGAGATTGGCCATGTAGCCGGTCGAGAAGACGATCGCGCCCGTCGTGCCGTAGAAGTCGCGCAGTGCCTGTTCGACCTCCATATGGTCCTGGAAGGTGCCGTTCAGCATCCGGCTGCCGTTGGTGCCCGAGCCGAACCGGTCGAGCGCGGCATGGCCGGCGGCGATGACGTCCGGGTCGAAGGTCATGCCCATGTAATTGTAGGTGCCGAGCAGGATGGTGTCGCGGCCCTCGATCACCGCCTCGGTCGGCGACTTCACCTGTTCCATGACGATCGCGAACGGATCGGTGACCCCGGAATCGAGCAGCGCCCGGCGCTCGGCAATCAGGCCGTCGAATTTCGACATCAGGTCGCGGTCGGGAGCGACCGGGGCGGGATCGGCGGGGAGGGCGTGGGGCTGGGCGGCGGCTTCGGTCATGTCACAAGGTTTCCGCAATCGGGGTTTCCGCAATCGGGGACGGTCGCGCCCGCCGGAACCGGGCGGGCGCGGGGGGCGATCAGTCCTGCTTCAGCTTGACGACGGCATCGACGAGCTGGCCGACGGTTTCGATCTCCGCCTGCATGTTCATGGTGATGATGATGTCGAACTCGTCCTCGATCGCGGCGACGAAATCCATCACGGTCAGGCTGTCCCATTCGAGATCGCCCTGGAAGGTGGTCGTCTCGCTCAGCGCCACGCCCTTCTTGTTGAAGGGGGCGATCTGGGCGGCGACGGTGTCGAAGATGGTCTGGCGGTCGCTCATGATGATCCTTTCGCGGAAGCCGCATGGCATGCAAATGCGGCGTCTTTCCGGCGGCCTATAGCAAACCGGCGTCGCGATACCACCGGGCGGTGGCCGCGAGCCCGTCGGCGGTGGCGATGGCGGGCGTCCAGAGCGACGGATCGGGGCGCCGGGCGGGGTCGGCGGTCCAGTCGGGATGGCAGAGATAGCCGACCCGGTCGGGGGTCAGCTTGGCGCCCGCACCGCGGAAACGGCGGTCGAGCCGCGCACCGAGGCGCAGCAGCCCGGCCGGCAGGTGCATCGGCAGCACGCGGGTGCCGACCGCACGGCCGATCAGCCGGGCGAGATCGGCATGGGTCAGCACGGTGCCGTCATCCACCTCCAGCACCGCAGGCGGGCCGCGGGTGAGCCCGAGGGCGACAATCAGGCGAGCGAGATCCTCCACCGCGACCAGCGACAGGCGACCGGGTGGTGGCAGCAGGGCGAGGCCGCGCCGCGCCAGGCGGAACATGTCGCGCATCTCGGTATCGCCGGGGCCATAGACGCCGGTGGGGCGGACAATCGTCCAGTCGCGGTCGCTTTCCTCCACGAGCGTCTCCGCCTCGCGCTTGGACCAGCCATAATTGGACAGTTGCGGCTCGCGTGCGGAGAGCGAGGAGACATGGACGAAACGGGCGACACCGGCGGCGCGCGCGGCGGCGAGCATCGCGGCGGTGCCGTCGATATTGCCGGCCGCAAAGCCCGCGCGATCGGGCGCGTTGACGACGCCCGCGATGTGGAGAACGGCGTCCGCGCCGCCAGCCAGTGTCGCCAGCGTGTCGGGGCGGTCGAGCGCGCCCTCTACCCAAATCACGCCGTCTCGCAGCGGTTGCGGACGGCGGGTAAGGGCGCGGACCTGGTGGCCGCGGCCAAGCGCCTGTTCCACCACGACGCGGCCGACAAAGCCGGTGGCGCCGGTAACGCCGAGGATCACAGCAGCGCCAGATGGTTGCGGTGGACCAGCGCGGCGCGCGGCGCATAGCCGAGGATCGCGGCCTGCTCGTCCGAACGCCGGCCGAGCAGGCGGGCGGCGTCGGCGGCGTCATATTCGGACAGGCCGCGCGCGATCGTGCCCCCCGGCCCCTCGATCGTGACGAGGTCGCCACGGTCGAAGCGCCCCTCCACCCGCACCGCGCCCGCGGCCAGCAGGCTGCCGCCCCCGGCCAGCGCACGGGCGGCGCCGGCATCGACATGGATCGCACCGCGCGCGGTGAGCCCGCCGGCCAGCCATGCCTTGCGGGCGGGGGCGGCATGGGCGGCGACGAACAGGGTATGACGCGCCTCGGTGGCGAGCGGGTGATCGATGCGGCCGCTGGCGATGGCGAGATGGGCGCCCGCGCTGGTCGCGATGCGCGCCGCCGCGATCTTGGACACCATGCCGCCCGACCCCATGCCGGAGGCCGAGCCGGCATCCGCCATGCCGGCGACCGCATCGATCGCATCGACCCGTGCGATATGGCGCGCGGCGGGGTTGGTGTGCGGATTGGCATCGTACAGGCCGTCGACATCGGACAACAGCACGACGCCGCCGGCACCCGCCGCCTGCGCGATACGCGCGGCAAGCCGGTCATTGTCGCCGAAGCGGATTTCCTCGGTGGCGACGCTGTCATTCTCGTTGATGACGGGCACGATGCCGAGGCCGAGCAGCCGGCCCAGCGTGGCGGCGGCATTCAGGTAGCGGCGGCGATGCTCCAGGTCGTCCAGCGTGACCAGCATCTGCGCCGCCGTGATGCCCTGATCGCCGAGCAGTTCGGCCCAGGTCTGGCTGAGCGCGATCTGGCCGGTCGCGGCGGCGGCCTGCGCATCCTCCAGGCTGGCGCGGCCGCCCTTGGGCAGCCCCAGGCGGCGCGCACCGAGCGCGATGGCGCCCGAGGACACGATCGCGACCTGCTGCCCGGCGCGGTGACGTTCGGCAAGGTCGGCAACAAGGCTGGCGAGCCATTCACGCCGCACCGCACCATCGGGGGCGACAAGCAGCGCCGAGCCGATCTTCACGACCAGCCGCGTGCAGGAGGAGGGAGGAAACAGCGCCATGGCGGACGGCGTTAGCGCGGTTGGCGGGGGGTGCCAATGCATGCCCCGGACGAAGGGGCGGTATCCTTCGCCGCGTTCGCGCGTTCGGTGGGCATGGTTCATTCATGCAGGAGACGATGATGGCGCATGTTCCCGAGGGCGCGGGTGACAATTCCAAGGGCAAGAAGGCATCGCGCATCATCGCGCCGTCGATGGCGGCCTATATGGTCTTCGCGATGCTGATCGCGTTCGGGCTGATGTACGCCTATGCGTCCAACGCCTGACGATTGCAGGGTGTGCAATCGCGCGTGAATTCAATGCACTTGCGAGATAGCTTGCTGCGCTGCACAAGGAGCGGGCCTTTCAGGCATCCTCTCCTAAAAACTTTCATGGCTGGTCTGCGGACCGGCCTTTTTTTTGGCCCGGCCCCGGCGCTCAGCCCCCGAGTTTGGTGAGGATGAAGGCGGCCAGAAAGCCGACCACGGCGATCATACCCGAATAATCGTGCGTCGATTCGGTCGCTTCGGGGATCATGGTATCGACCAGCATCGCCAGGATCGCGCCCGCAGCAACGGCGGTGACGGCCGCAAGGATGTCCGGCGCAGCCCCGGCCAGCGCGGCATTGCCGATCATCGCGGCAAGACCCGAGGCGAGGGCGATGCCGATCCATACGCCGAAGACATAGGTCGGCGACCGGCCCGACCGCTTCATCCCCGCCGCACTCGCCAGCCCCTCGGGAACGTTGGACAGGAACACCGCGGCGACCATCACCGCGCTGACTCCGCCGCCGCTGAGCAGGCTGGTACCGATGACCACCGATTCGGGAATGCCGTCGAGCAGCGCGCCGATCGCGATGGCGAGGCCGGAATTGGCCCCGGCATCGGGCTGCCTCTCCTGCGGGTTGCTGCCCGAACGCTTGCGATGACGCGCGCCCTGTCGCGATACGATGATGTTGGCGAGGGTGTAGACCGCGGCGCCGCCGACGAAACCCGCCGCGGTGGAATCGAAGCCGCCCTGTGCATAGGCCTCGTCCATCAGGTCGAAGGCGACGGCCGAGATCAGCACGCCCGAGCCGATGGCCATGATCGCGGCGATCATGCGCTGTGGCAGGGTGACGAGATAGGGAATGGCCGCGCCGAGGATCAGCGCCGATCCGCCGACCAGCCCCCAAAGACCGGCCGTTACAACCTGATGCATCTACGTTTCCCCATGCCTGACCGGGTGGAACGTGCAAAAGGCCGGCGGGTGCCGGTGATCGCGCTATTTGATGTCAAGTGGCGGAGAGGGTGGGATTCGAACCCACGGTACCCGTGAGGGCACGCCGCATTTCGAGTGCGGTACATTCGACCACTCTGTCACCTCTCCGCTGAGGTTCGCACCGGGCGCCTGGGCGTCCGTCCGATCGGTCGAGGGCGGGCCTCTAATCGAAGGATTCGGGCGATGCAAGCGTCGAACTTGTGCCGCGGCGCAAAAAGCCTAGATTGTTTCCATGCCACGTCATGATCCCGTCCATATGTCCGACCGCCTGGAGGTGGAGGCCCCCGCCATCGCGCACGCCCGCTTCGCGATCGGGGAGGTGGTGCGGCATCGCCTGTTTGATTTCCGGGGCGTGGTGTTCGACGTGGACCCGGTCTTTGCCAATACCGAGGAATGGTACGAGGCGATCCCCGAATCGATTCGGCCGTCCAAGGACCAGCCCTTTTACCATCTGCTCGCCGAGAACATGGAGTCGAGCTACGTCGCCTATGTCAGCCAGCAGAATCTGGTGCCCGACGACAGTGACGAGCCGATCGACCATCCGGCGATCGCCGGGTTGTTCACCGGGTTCGAAGATGGGCGTTATCGCCTGCGACAGGAACATCGGCACTGAGTCCGAGCGCGTGGCGGGGCGAGTCTCATGCGGTGTCGGCAAAACGTCCGAATACCCGCTCGCGCGGTTGACAATGTCGCCTCATTTGCCTAGCTGACGCTTCTTTCCCGCTGGGCGTGGCCTTTGCGGGGCACATGCATTTGGGAAGTGACAACAGCCATGTTCGCAGTCGTGCGCACGGGCGGCAAGCAGTACCGCGTCGCCGCCGGAGACAAGATCGTCGTCGAGAAGATCGAGGGCGAGGCCGGCGCGTCGGTGACGCTGGACGATGTGCTGCTCATGGGCGAGGGCTCGGAGCTGAAGTCGACCAGCGGCCTGACGGTCGCCGCAGAGATCATCGCCCAGGCCAAGGGTGAGAAGGTGATCGTTTTCAAGAAGCGTCGCCGCCACAATTATCGTCGCCGCAACGGCCATCGCCAGAACCACACGATCCTCAAGATCGTTTCGGTCGGCTGAGCAGACGTTTCGAGAATCCAGGAGTAGATCGCAATGGCACATAAGAAAGCAGGCGGTTCTTCGCGCAACGGTCGCGATTCGGCCGGCCGCCGCCTTGGCGTGAAGAAGTTCGGTGGCCAGGAGTGCGTCGCCGGCAACATCCTCGTGCGTCAGCGCGGGACCAAGTTCTATCCGGGCCGCAATGTCGGCATCGGCAAGGATCACACGCTGTTCGCGCTGACCGACGGCCGTGTCGCGTTTGCCGAAGGCAAGCTCGGCCGCAAATATTGCTCGGTCGAAATGATTGCGGCTGCGGCCGAATAAGGGCGATCATACGGGTCGCCCACCAGGGTGACCCGGGTTCCGCGACGGAACCTGCCAAAAAGGGAGACGGGTCACCCCGGCTCCCTTTTTTTCGTGCTCCCGTTCTAGCGTATGTCGTTGTTCCGTCATGTGGATATGGCAGAGCACGCGCGACGCGACGAGGAGTGTACGAGAATGTTCGCGCGGACGGAGAGATTGATGCTGCGGCCCGGCTGGCCGGAGGACGCACCCGAGCTGGTGCGGGCGATCGGCCATGAGGACGTGGTCACGCGGCTGGCACGGGCGCCGTGGCCCTATGCGCTGGGCGATGCGCAGGCGTTCCTGGCGCAGCCGCGCGGGGGCCATGAACCCCGCTTCCTGATCTTCGACGATATCGCGGCCGGCCCGCGGCTGGTCGGCGGGATCGAACTGATCGACGGCGAGGAACTGGCCTATTGGCTGACCCCGGCCGCCTGGGGGCGCGGCTATGCGACCGAGGCGGGGCGCGCGATGATCGACATCGCCCGCCACGCGCTGGGTGTCCGGCGGCTGCACGCGCGCCACTTCGTCGACAATCCCGCATCTGGCCGGGTGCTGGCCAAGCTCGGCTTCTGCGCCACGGGTGAAATCGCGCCGCTCACCTCGCGGGGGCGGCGCGAACCGGGGCTGGCGATCGCCTATGCGCGCGACCTGGACGAGGAGCGAGCGGCGCCGGTGGCGCTCGCGGCCTAGGCGGCGCGCGCTTCCGGCATGACCGCATCGGCATAATCGCTTTCGGCAAGGCCGATCAGCGCGCGGTCGTCATGCTTCCAGGGGTGGAAGCCCGGCAGGAAGTAGCTGAGCCATGCGCCGGCGACCTTGCGCGCCATGCCGGGCCGGACCAGCGCATAATGGAACAGCCGCCACCAGATGCGCGGGCCGGTCAGCCCGTCCTGGCGCAGCAGGTCCAGCATGCCGCGGCGGCGACCGTTCACGAACCGGCCGGTGGTGATGAGCATCACCAGCGCCTTGATCCGCCAGCGCTTGAAACGCGGCCAGTCGCGCGTGGCGTGCAGCCATGTGTCATAGGCAACGCCCTTGTGCTCGATCTCCTCGGCGGCGTGCCACAGCCATAGCCGCGCCGCTTCCCGGTCGCCGCCCGCCAGATGACGGGGGTCGGCGATCAGCGCATGCGCCAAAATCGCGGTGAAATGCTCCAGCGCGGTGGTCGCGGCCAGGCGCACGATCGCGGGCCTGCCGTCGGTCAGCGCCAGTTGCGCCACCACGTCGCGCTCCAGCCGGCTGGTATCGTATCCCTGCTCGGTGACGTGGCGGTTGAAGGCGACATGCTCGCGGCTGTGGATCACCTCCTGCTTCACGAAGGCGCGGATCTCGCCTTGCAGCTTGGGCGGCGTGCCGTCGCGGAACGCCTTGACGCTGTCGCAGAAAAAGGCCTCGCCGCGCGGAAAGGTGACGGACAGCGCATTGTAGAAGGCGGTCGCGACGGGATCGTCGTTCAACCAGTATCGCCGCAACCGCGCGTCGCGGCCGAACCGGACATCGCGCGGCGTGATCGTCAAATCGGCGGGCGTGATTGCTTTGGCCACAAAAACCTCCGACTGTGGTGTAAGTTAGATAGCTTACATCAGTGTAGGTAAGGAGCGTGCGTGGAAGCGTCAACCCGACGTCGTTTGCCCCCGGAGGAGTCGCGCGCCCAGGCGCTGGATGCCGCACGCGCGCTGCTGATCGAATCGGGGCCGCAGGCGATCACGCTGAAGGCGGTGGCGGCGCGGATGGGGCGTACCCATGCCAATCTGCTGCATCATTTCGGCAGCGCCGCCGACCTGCAGCGCGCGCTGGCCGAGCGGATGGCGACCGACATCACGCGCCAGATCGGCGTGGCGGTGCAGGCGGCGCGGTCGGGGGCGGGGGACCCGGCGGCGATCGTCGCGCTGACCTTCGATGCGTTCGGGCGGGAGGGTGGCGGGGCGCTGGCCAGTTGGGTGATCCTGACGGGCGAGCGGGGGGTGTTCGACCCGATGCTGACCGCGATCCGCGAACTGGTGGAGCAATTGTCGTCCAACCCCGCGGACCCGGCGGACAGGGTATTCCTGGCGGAGACGACGCTGTCGCTGGTGCTGACCGCGCTGGGCCAGGCGTTGATCGGCCAGCAACTGGCAGCAGCCCTGGGGCTGGATGGCGAGGCGGCACGCGGGCTGGCGCTGCGCCATCTGCTGGCGGCACACGACGCGCAAGGCGCGCCGCGCCCGTCACAGGATTGACGCTCCCCAAGAGGGGCCGCTTCGGCTAAGGGGCGGACCATGCATTTTCTCGATCAAGCCAAGATTTACGTCCGCTCCGGCGCCGGTGGTCCCGGTGCCGTCAGTTTCCGTCGTGAGAAGTTCATCGAATATGGTGGCCCTGACGGGGGACATGGCGGCAAGGGCGGCGACATCGTGTTCGAGGCGGTGGCCGGACTGAACACGCTGATCGACTTCCGCTACACGCAGCATTTTCGCGCACCGCGCGGACAGGGCGGTTCCGGGTCGAACCGCACGGGCGCCGGCGGCGAGGATCTGGTGATCAAGGTGCCGGTGGGCACGCAGGTGCTGTCCGAGGACAAGGAAGAGGTGCTGATCGACTTCACGAAGGTCGGGCAGCGCGAGATATTCCTGCGCGGCGGCGACGGCGGGCGCGGCAATGCCAGCTATAAGACGTCCACCAACCGCGCGCCGCGCCAGCACGGCACCGGCTGGCCGAACGAAGAGGCGTGGGTGTGGCTGCGCCTGAAGCTGCTGGCGGATGCGGGGCTGGTCGGCCTGCCCAATGCCGGCAAGTCGACCTTCATCAATGCCGTCACCAATGCGCAGGCCAAGGTCGGCGCCTATGCCTTTACCACCACTCGGCCGCAGCTGGGCGTGGTGCGGCACAAGGAACGCGAGTTCGTGGTGGCCGACATTCCCGGCCTGATCGAAGGGGCGGCCGACGGTGCCGGGATCGGCGACCGTTTCCTGGGCCATATCGAGCGGTGCCGCGTGCTGCTGCATCTGGTCGATGCCAATGACGAGGACGTGGCGGAAAGCTATCGCATCGTGCGCGACGAGCTGGAGGCATATGGCGCCGGGCTGGTCGACAAGCCGCAGATCGTAGCGTTGAACAAGATCGATACGCTGGACGACGAGCTGATCGAGGCGCTGTCCGCCGAGCTGGCCGAGGCGAGCGGCGCGGACGTAATCCCGCTGTCGGGCGCGAGCGGCATCGGTGTGGACTGGGTGCTGGACAAGCTGCTGGAGGCGATGGGGCCGCCGGCGGACGCACCGGTGAATGACGATGGCGAGGAAGACACCGTGGAGTGGTCGCCGATCTGATCGGCGAAGCGCTTCCCGCAAACACTGCGTCTGCGGGAAGCGCCGCAGTCCCAACCCCTCCCCGGCCAAGGGGAGGGGTTTTTTGCATCAGCCGACCATGTCTTCCAGTTCGCGGCCGCGGGTTTCGTGAACCATGGCGCGGACGAAGAAGAACGAGACGAACGCCGCGGCGGTGTAGCCCATATAGGTGATCGCCAGACCCGGCGAGACGACCAGCGACGGGAAGCTGACCGAGATCGCCGCGTTGGCGATCCACTGCGCGAAGCCCGACACCGCGAGCGCGGAGCCGCGGATCTGGTTCGGGAACATCTCGCCCAGCATCACCCACATCACCGGGCCCCAGCTGACGTTGAAGAACACGACGTAGAGGTTGGCGGCGACCAGCGCGATGATGCCGGAATTGCCCGGCAGGCTGACCGCACCCGACGCGTCGGTAACGGCGGTGGAGAAGGCCCAGGCGACCGTCGCCAGCGTGACGGTCATCCCCGCCGAGCCGACGAGGAGCAGCGGCTTGCGCCCGATCTTGTCGATCAGGGCAATGGTGAGCAGGCAGGCACCGATCGACAGCGCACCCGACAGGATGTTGATCTGAAGCGCATTGTCCTCGGTAAAGCCGACCGCTTCCCACAAGGTCGCGCCGTAATAGAAGACGACGTTGATGCCGACCAGCTGCTGGAACACGGCAAGGCCGATGCCGACCCACAGGATCGGGCGGATGCGGCCGGTGGTGCGGTCCCGCAGGTCGGACAGGCGCGGCTTGTGCTGATCGCCGGCGAGGCTGGCGCGGATGTCGGCGACCTTGCGGCGCGCGGTTTCGGCGCCGAACAGGCGGGCCAGCACGGTTTCCGCCTGCGCATCGCGGCCACGGACCACCAGATAGCGCGGGCTTTCCGGAATAAAGAGCAGCGCGACCAGATAGATGGCGGCGGGCACCACCTGAAGCCAGAACATCCAGCGCCAGGCGGGGAAGCCCAGCCAGAATTCGGCGGTGGAGCCACCGGCCCAGCGTGCCAGCGCGAAATTGGCGACGAACGCGCCGGTCAGGCCGGAGATGATCATCACCTGCTGCACGCTCGACAGGCGGCCACGGATGCTCGCGGGCGTCACTTCGGAGATGTAGACGGGCGAGGTGACCGATGCCGCACCGACGCCGAGACCACCGATGATCCGCGCGATGATGAAGATCGCCGACGAACCCGCCGCGCCCGCCATCACCGCGGACACCAGGAACAGGACCGCGGCCAGCATCATGGTGTTGCGCCGCCCGATCAGGTCGGCGAGCCGCCCGGCGGTGAAGGCGCCGATCGACGATCCGACAAGGATCGCGCCGACATTGATGCCGATGCCGAGCCGGCCGAGATCGAAGGCCGCCTCGATGCCCTTTTGGGTGCCGTTGATGACACCCGAATCATAGCCGAACATGAACCCGCCGATCGTCGCCACGGCGACGATGAGCGAGATCAGGCCCGTATTGTGCCTGCCTTCCACGTGTCGATCCTTCCCTTGTGGCCGCACATGCCGCCTTCGTTGCGGGCGGGTAGGCGGGTATTGTTCGTGTGGGATCGCCCTCACCCTTCCGGCGCATTCCGCGCCTCCCTCCCTCTCCCGGCGGGAGAGGGAAGGGGCCCACCCGGCGGAGCCGGGTGGGAAGGGTGAGGGCGACCCTCGATCGTCAGACCTTTGCGCGCAGCACCGGCTTGCCGGGCGTGTCGACGCGGAAGGTGAAGATGTCGCCGGCCTGCGGTTGTTCCGCCAGCTGCTCGGGCGACAGGCCCTGCCGCGCGGTGGTGGCATAGGCGGTACGTCCGTCCGGGCCGCCCAGCGCCACCTTGGTGATGTTCGACACGGGGAAGCGCACCTCGTGCGTCATGGTGCCGTCGGGCGAGAAGCGGCGCGCGGCCGATCCGCCGAAGAAGCCGACCCAGACGCCGCCCTCCGCATCGCAGATCGCACCGTCGGGATGGCCATGCTCGTCGCCGAAGGTGAGAAAGGGGCGGGCAGGCTCCAGCGTCCCGTCCGCGTTGATGGCGTGGGCGACGATCGTCTTGCCCAGCGTATCGACATGGTAGAGCACGCTATCGTTCGGCGCGATGGCGGGACCGTTGGTGATGCACACCTTGTCCGCCTCGGCCTCCGAAACCGCACCGTTCTCGAACCGGTAGAGCTGGCCGCTGTCGGCGCTTTCGTCATTGTCCATCGTGCCGAACCAGATGCGACCCTGGCCGTCCACCGCGGCGTCGTTCAGCCGGTTGGCGGGCAGATGCGGCTCGATCTCGGCAAGCCGCTCGAAGGTGCCGGTTTCCGGATCGAAATGATGCAGGCCCGATTGCAGCCCCGCGACGAAGCCGCCGCGCTCCGCCGGCACGACCCAGCCGACCATTTCCGGCGCGGCCCAGTCGTCGCGCGTGTCGGTGGCCGGATCGTAGCGATAGATACGCTGCTGCTTGATGTCGACGAACCACAAGGCGTCGTCGACCCAGATCGGGCCCTCCGCCAGCGTCGCCCCGACGGTCAGAAGATGTTCCGCGTTCATCGCCACCCCGCATCGATAAAATAGTCGTGGCCAGTACACATTTTTGCGTCGTCCGATGCAAGGAACAGCACCAGTGCCGCCACGTCCGACGGCTGGATGCGGCCATCCAGGCACTGGGCGGCGACGATTTCCGCCTCGCCCTCGGGCGTGTACCATTTTTCCTGTCGCGGCGTCTGGACGTTGCCGGGGACGATCGTGTTGACGCGGATGTTCTGGCGACCCAGGTCGCGGGCCAGGCTGCGGGTCAGCCCCTCGATCGCGGCCTTGCACGTCTGGTAGAGGACGAGGTCGTTCAGCGCGAGGTGCCAGCTGATCGACCCGAAGTTCAGGATTGATCCGCCCCCGGCGCGCTTCATCGCAGGGAGCACCGCCTTGGCCGCGAAGAACTGGTGACGCAGGTTCACGTTCAGCCGCTCGTCCCAATAGGCGGGCGTCACGTCGTCGATACCGTGGCGGTCGTCGTTGCCGGCATTGTTGACGAGGATGTCGACCCCGCCCAGCGCCGATTCCAGCTCGGCAAAGACGCGGGCCAGATCGTCCAGATCGGTCAGGTCGCAGCGGCGGAACACCGGGGCATGCGCCGCCCCCGCGCCCAGCCGCGTGACCAGTGCCGCGCTCGCCTCCTCGGCGATGTCGACGAAGCCGACGTGCGCCCCTTGCGCGACGAACGCCTCGACCAGCCCTTCGCCGATGCCGGAGCCACCGCCGGTGACGATGACCCGCTTGCCCGCGAGGCTGGGATAGACGGCGCGATTGTTCATGTCGTTCATGCCGAAAGCAGGCCGCGTGCGCTGAGGTTGCGCATCAGGTCGCCGATCCCGAAGGACCAGGCGGGTGCGGCCTTGGAGGTGGTGACGGTGTTGGTGAGCGTGCCGAGGCGCGGATTGCTGATCGTCACCACATCGCCCGTCTTGTGGGTGAAGCCGCGGCCGGGTTCGTCACGGTCCTGGGTCGGTGCGAACAGCGTGCCGAGGAACAGGACGAAGCCGTCGGGATAATGATGCTCGCTCACCGCCTGCGCCAGCAGGTCCTGCGGATCGCGGCTGATCTCCGACATCGAGCTGGCGCCGTTCAGCACATAGCCGTCGGTGCCCTCGATTTTGAGCGACACCTGGCTCGACCGGACATCGTCCATGGTGAAGCCGTCGTCGAACAGGCGGATCAGGGGGCCGAGCGAGCAGGACGCGTTGTTGTCCTTCGCCTTGCCCAGCAGCAGCGCCGAGCGTCCTTCGAAATCGCGCAGGTTGACGTCGTTGCCGAGCGTGGCGCCGACGGCGTGTGCGTGCGCATCGGCGACCAGCACCACCTCCGGCTCCGGATTGTTCCAGGTCGAATCGGAGCGCACGCCGATCTCCGCGCCGTCGCCGACGGTGGAAAGAACCGGGCTCTTGGTGAAGATCTCCGCATCCGGGCCGATCGCGACCTCCAGATATTGCGACCACATGCCGCCTTCGATCAGCGCCTGCTTCAGGCTGGCCGCCTCGGGCGAGCCGGGGACGACCGAGCGGATGCTGCCGCCCAGCGCCGCTTCCAGCCGCTCGCGCACCGCCGCCGCCGCGGCATAGTCGCCGCGGGCCTGTTCCTCGATCACGCGCTCCAGCGCGGACACCGCGAAGGTGACGCCGGCGGCCTTTACGCATTGCAGGTCGATCGGGCTGAGCAGGGTCAGTGCGTCCTGTTCGGCCAGGTCGCCCAGCGATTCGCCCTGCGCCGGGTCGATCGCGCCGGCGTCGATCAGCGCGGCGACCGTGGGGGCCACGCGGCTCATGTCGATCAGTTCGCCGCGCTCGACCAGCACGGGGCAGGGGCCCTCGCCACGGTCGATGCGGCCGAGAAAGCGCCCTTCGCGCCAGTCGGCCGGCAGCGATGCGATCAACGCGTCAATTTGGTGCAACACCTGTTCCCCTCCGTCTCTGTTAGCGGTATCGGTCGCATCCGAAGAGCCGTCAAGTGGGCGGAAAATCTATAGGAGGGACAAGGGGATGCCGGCAAACGGACGATGGATGACGGCGATCGCGGCCGCTTTGCTGGCGACGACCGGGGTGACAGCGCAGACCGTGCCGGCACCGGGTGCAGCCCCGAGTGCGGCAACGCCGATCCCGAAGCTGGTGAGCAAGAATGGCCGCCACGCGCTGCTGGTCGATGGCGCGCCGTTCCTGATGCTGGGCGCACAGGCGCATAATTCCAGCAACTATGCCGCGTCGCTGCCCAAGATCTGGCCGATGCTGGATCGCATCCACGCCAATACGCTGGAGATACCGATCGCGTGGCAACAGGTGGAGGCGCAGGAGGGCCGGTTTGACTTCTCCTATCTCCAGACGCTGCTCGATCAGGCGCGCACGCATGACAAGCGCGTCGTGCTGTTGTGGTTCGGGACGTGGAAGAACACGTCGCCCAGCTATGCCCCCGACTGGGTGAAGCTGGACAATCGTCGCTTCCCGCGCGCCAAGACGAAGACCGGCGAGGATCATTACGTCCATTCGCCGCACGGGCGCGCGACGCTGGAGGCGGACAAGCGCGCCTTCGTCAAGGTGATCGAATATCTGCGCGATCACGATCCGCAGAATACCGTCATCATGGTGCAGCCGCAGAACGAGGTGGGCAGCTACCGCAACCCGCGCGATTACGGCGCGGAGGCCAATCGCCTGTTCGCGCAAGGTATTCCCGCAGCGCTGGCCAGGAAGACGGGCAAGCGCGGCACTTGGACGCAGGCGTTCGGGGATCAGGCGGACCGCGCGTTCAACACCTGGTACACCGCGTCCTTCGTCAACGCGATCGCGGCCGCCGGCAAGGCGGTGAAGCCGCTGCCCATGTACGTCAACGCCTCGCTGGCCGGGCCGTCCAACGTGCCCGACCCGATGGGCGTGGCCAGCGGCGGTCCGCAGCAGGACGTGCTCGACATCTGGAAGGCGGCGGCGCCCGCGATCGATTTCGCCGCCCCCGACATCTATGATCGCTCCAGCACCAACGTGATCCAGTATCTGGATAAATATGCCCGGCCCGACAATGCGCTGATGGTGCCGGAAATCGGCAACTCGCGTGATTTCGGGCGGTATTTCTATGCGACGATCGGGCGCGGCGGGATCGGTTTTGCGCCCTTCGGCATCGATGACACGGGCGCGTCCAACTATCCGCTGGGTGCCAAGCAACTGGACGATGCGACGCTGGATGCGTTTGCGCTGCCCTATGAAATGCTCGGCTCGATCTCGCGCGACTGGGCCCGGATCGCGGCCAGCCGCCCGACCTGGGGCACCGCCAAGCCGGATGACGGCGCCGCGCAGAAGACGGTGATGGGCCAGTGGGCGATCACGGTGAACTGGGGGCTGTGGCAGTTCGGCCAGGCGGATTGGACCTGGTTGAAGGCCGATCCGACCCCCTGGGGCAAGGAGCCGGTCGGCGGGGTCGCGGTCGCGCAACTGTCCGACGACGAATTCCTGGTCGTGGGCGACCATGCCCGGATCAGCTTCGGCTCCGCGCCCGGTGCGCCGCCGAACGGCATGACCTTGCGCGTCGAGGAAGGCACGTTCCAGGACGGCAAATGGGTGATGCACCGCATCTGGAACGGCGACCAGACAGATTACGGCATCAATCTGGTCGATCGGCCGCAGGTGCTGAAGGTGACCATGGGGCGGTACCGCTAAAGGCACCGGGACAACAGGGGAATAGGGTGATGAAGGGCATGATGATCGCGGCGCTGCTTGCCGGTAGCGCTATCACGTCTGCGCATGCGCAGACCGGGGCGGGGCGGTACGAGAAGGTCGATGGCGGGATCGCGGTGACGCCGGCCGGCGGCCCGGCCGCGCGGGTAACGCTGACCGTGCACGGCGACGGCATCATCCATGTGATCGCCGCGCCACGCACCTCGCTGGGCGCGGTGCAGGCCGAAAGCCTGATGGTGCCGCAGGCGCCGGCGGCGGGTGCGTTCACCGTGCGCGAGGCGGGCGGGCATGTCATCCTCGCGGCGGCGCGCACCACCGCGGATGTCGATCTGGCGACCGGCCGCGTCCGCTTCACCGACGCGCAAGGCCGCGAAACGCTGGCCGAGGCGGGCACGGCGTCCTTTGCCACCAACCTGATCGACGGGCGGCAATATGTCACCGCATCGCAGCAGTTCAATCGCGGCACCGACGAGGGCTTTTACGGCCTGGGGCAGCACCAGAACGCGCAGATGGACTATAATGGCGAGGACGTCGAACTCGCCCAGCACAACATGGACATCGCGGTGCCCTTCGTCGTGTCGACGAAGAATTACGGCCTGTTGTGGGACAATGACGGCATCACCCGCTTCGGCAACCCGGCGCCCTACACGCTGGTCGGACAGGGCGGGGGCGGCACCTTGCGCGTCACCAGCGGCGGCAAGCCGGGCTTCACCGCGCGCTATTATCTGGGCGGCAAGCTGGCGGTGACGCAGCAGGAAGCGACGATCAACTACCAGTATATCCGCGACCAGGCGAAATGGCCTGCCGCGGCCAAGGCGCAGACCACCGCGGCGACCGGCGGGCAGAACACCGCCGGCAATGCGGTGCAGACGCAAAAGGTGGTGTGGACCGGCCGGGTGACGCCGGACAAGGGCGGCGTCCACAAGTTCCAGCTCTACGGCTCCAGCTATTTCAAGGTCTTCGCCGACGGGCGCGAGGTGCTCAACCGCTGGCGGCAGAACTGGAATCCCTGGTATCACAATTTCGACCTGCCGATGACCAAGGGCAAGGCGGTCGACCTGCGCATCGAGTGGGAGCCCAATGCCGGCTATATCGCGCTCCTCCACAACGACCCGCTGCCCGAGGCGGATCGCCATTCGCTGTGGATGACCAGCGAGGTCGCGCGCGCGGTGAACTACTGGTACGTGCCCGGCCGCGACATGGACGACGTGATCGCCGGCTATCGGCAACTGACCGGCAAGGCCGGAATTATGCCAAAATGGGTCTATGGCTTCTGGCAGTCGCGCCAGCGCTACAACACGCAAGACGAAGTAGTCGGCGTGGTCGAGCGCTACCGGGCGTTGAACATCCCGATCGACAATGTCGTGCAGGACTGGTTCTACTGGCCCGAGGACGCCTGGGGCAGCCATGATTTCGAGAAATCCCGCTTCCCCGATCCCAAGGGGATGGTGGACCGGCTGCACGACCTGCACGCCCGCTTCATGATCTCGGTCTGGCCCAAATTCTACCCGACCACCGAGAACTACAAGGAACTGGCCGCCAAGGGGCTGACCTATCAGGGCAACCTGAAGATGGGCAATCGCGACTGGGTGGGCAAGGGCTATGCCAACACCGATTACGATCCCTATTCGGCGCAAGCCCGCCAGATCTTCTGGCGGCAGGTGCGCGACAAGCTGGGGACGATCGGCACCGACGCATGGTGGCTGGATGCCAGCGAGCCCGACATCCATTCCAACCTGTCGATCGAGGAGCGGCTGGCGGTGATGGGGCCAACGGCACGCGGGCCGGCGGCGGAATATTTCAACAGCTTCCCGCTGGTCCACGCGACGGGCGTCTATGACGGCTGGCGCAAGTTCAAGCCGGACGTGCGCCCCTTCATCCTCACCCGCTCCGGCTTCGGCGGATTGCAGCGGACGGGCTCGGCGGTGTGGTCGGGCGACGTGGCCAGCCGGTGGTACGATCTGCGCGCGCAGATCTCGGCCGGCGTCAACGTCTCGCTGTCGGGCATCCCCAACTGGACGCACGATATCGGCGGTTTCGCGCTGGAGGATCGCTTCTCCACCAAGACGCCGACCGCCGCCGATCTGGACGAATGGCGCGAGCTGAACCTGCGCTGGTTCCAGTTCGGCGCGTTCACCCCGCTGTTCCGCAGCCATGGTGAGGCGCCGTACCGCGAGATCTACGAGATCGCGCCCGAGGGTTCGCCGATGCGCGCGTCGATGGTCTGGTACGACCAGCTTCGCTACCGCCTGATGCCCTATATCTACACGGTCGCCGCCGACACCTTCAACAAGGACGGCAGCATCATGCGCGGGCTGGTGATGGACTGGCCGGAGGATCGCACCGCACGCCAGGTCGACGACCAGTATCTGTTCGGCGATGCCTTTCTGGTCGCGCCCGTCACCGAGCACAAGGCGCGGACCCGCTCCGTCTATCTGCCGGGGAATGGGCTGTGGTACGACTTCGCCACGGCGCAGGCCTATCGCGGCGGCGGCCGGGTGAGCGTGGCCGCCCCCTATGAGCGGATGCCGCTGTTCGTGCGCGCCGGCGCGATCGTGCCGATGGGGCCGGTGACGCAATATGTCGACCAGCAGCCCGGCGCACCGCTGACCATCACCGTCTATACCGGCGCAGACGGCCGCTTCTCGCTCTATGAGGATGACGGCACCAGCGAACAATATCGCACCGGCGCCTGGGCGCGCATGCCGATCCGCTATGACGAGGCGACCGGCAGCGTCACGCTGGGCGCGCGCGAGGGCAAGGGGTGGAAGGGCATGCCCGCCACCCGCACGATCCGGGTGAAGTGGGTCTCGCCCGGCCGCCCGGTCACCGACGACAACGGCTTCGATGCCGAAGTGACCTATAGCGGCGCCGAGATGGTGGTGCCGCGCAGCCGCGGTTGAACCGAGCCCCGGCCCCTTCGATCAGGAAAGGGGTCGGAGGTTACTGAACGCTGCCACCAAGAGCGGTATTGATTGCCGCAAACGGACTGGCCAGCGCATCGTGCACCTCCAGCGCGATGACGACCGCGGTGGCGGTGCCGGCAATGGCGAATACGGCATATTGAAAGGCCGACGACCGGTACCGCGAGGTTTCCACCCGCCGGGCGACGCGGCCTTCCGCCACCAGCCGCGCGCGGGTGCGGCGTTCCTGGTCGCTTTCCGTGCGGCCGCTCGGCCGGGTGGCGAGCCGCGCCTCGCGCGTCAGGGCCTCGGCACTGACCCGGTCCTGCGTACGCACACCGAAAAAGCGGTCCTTGCGCCACATGACGCGCCCGATGATGACCAGTGTGCCGCGGCGCACCTCGATATAGTCGCCGGTGTCGGGCGTATGGTCCGCCGCGATCAGCAGGCCGCGCGACGATACGTTATGGATGCAGGCATCCCCCCAGGTCCCGCTCAGGTTCAGGCGGCAGGGCACGAACACCTTCGTGCGCGGCTCGCGCGGGCGCAGGGCGCTCAGCACGAAGGAGGTGGGGCGACGCGATACATGCAACCGATATCGGTGCAACTTGCAAAGATATGGTTTCTTGTTTTGCCGAAATAACCTTCGGCAACCGTTTTTCATCCATAAAAAGGGCGGCGGCCGACAGGATCGCAGTCCTGCCGGCAACCGCCCTTCGTCAGCGCGCCCTTAGTGGTTGTCGCGCGGCAGTCCCTGCGTCTGTGCGATTCGCTGGTACTTTTCCGCGCCCTCCAGGATCGCGCCGGTGTTCATTTGGCCGACCACCGCACGCTGCATCTCCTGCCACGGGGTCTGCGAGGCGGGATATTGGTACCCGCCGGCGGCGACCAGCGCGTCGCGGCGCTGGGTCAGTTCCTCATCGGAGAGCAGCACGTCGGCGGTGCCCTTGTTCAGGTCGATGCGCACGCGGTCGCCGGTGCGCAGCAGCGCCAGGCCACCCATGGCCGCAGCCTCCGGGCTGGCGTTCAGGATCGAGGGCGATCCGGACGTGCCCGACTGACGACCGTCGCCGATGCAGGGCAGGGCGTGCACGCCCTCGGTGATCAGATAGGCGGGCGGGCGCATGTTGACGACTTCCGCGGCGCCCGGATAGCCGATCGGGCCGGCGCCGCGCATGAACATCAGCGTCTCGGGCGTGATGCCGAGCGAAGGGTCGTCGATGCGGTGGTGATAATCCTCCGGCCCGTCGAACACGACCGCCGGCCCCTCGAACGCATCCGGGTCGTTCGGGTTAGACAGGTACCGTTCGCGGAACTCGGTGCCGATCACGCTGGTCTTCATGATCGCGGCGTCGAACAGGTTGCCCGACAGCACGATGAAGCCGGCTTCTTCCTTCAGCGGCTGGTCATAGGGACGGATGACCTTTTCGTCCTCGATTTCCACGCCGCGGCAATTGTCGCCCATGGTGCGGCCGTTCACGGTCAGCGCATCCTCATGGATCAGCCCCTGGCCCATCAGCTGATTGACCACCGCGGGCACGCCGCCGGCACGGTAATAATCCTCGCCCAGATACTCGCCGGCCGGCTGCAGGTTGACGAGCAGCGGCACCTTGTGCCCCTCCGTCTCCCAGTCCTTGAGCGGCAGGTCGACGCCGATGTGACGGGCGAGTGCCGCCAGGTGGATCGGCGCGTTGGTCGATCCGCCGATCGCGGAATTGACCCGGATCGCGTTGTGGAAAGCTTGGCGGGTCAGGATGTCGGACGGCTTCAGGTCCTCGGCCACCATCTCCACGATGCGCTTGCCGGTGATGTACGACACTTCCTGACGGTCGCGATAGGGCGCGGGGATCGCGGCCGAACCGGGCAGCGACATGCCCAGCGCTTCCGCCAGCGAGTTCATCGTGGTCGCGGTGCCCATCGTGTTGCAATAGCCGGTCGACGGCGCGGACGAGGCGACGAGGCGGATGAACTCCTTGTCGTCGATCTCACCGGCGGCGAGCATCTGGCGCGCCTTCCACACGATGGTGCCCGAACCGGTACGCTCGCCCTTGTGCCAGCCGTTCAGCATCGGGCCGACCGACAGCGCGATCGCCGGGATGTTGACGGTGGCGGCGGCCATCAGCGCGGCCGGCGTCGTCTTGTCGCAACCGATGGTCAGCACCACGCCGTCCAGCGGATAGCCGTACAGCACCTCGACCAAGCCCAGATAGGCCAGGTTGCGGTCGAGCCCGGCGGTCGGGCGCTTGCCGGTTTCCTGGATCGGGTGGACCGGGAATTCCAGTACGATGCCGCCCGCTTCGCGAATGCCCTCGCGCACGCGCTCGGCCAGCACCAGATGGTGGCGGTTGCAGGGGCTGAGGTCGGAGCCGGTCTGGGCGATGCCGATGATCGGCTTGCCCGACTGCAACTCCTCCAAGCTCAACCCGAAGTTCAGGTACCGCTCCAGATAGAGCGCGGTCATGTCGATATTGGCGGGATTGTCGAACCAGGCGCGGCTGCGCAGCTTGGGTGTGGTGGACGGTTCGGTCATGATGGTTCCGGATCAGCGAGCGGTGGAGAAGCGATAGATCATCGTGTGGCGATACGGCTTGCCCGGATCGACACGCGGCGAAACGAAGTCGGGCTTGTTCGGTGCATCCGGAAACTTCTGCGGTTCCAGTGCGATGCCGTCGCCCATGCGGTACAGGTGGCCCGACTTGCCGACATAGGTGCCGTCAAGGAAGTTGCCGGTATAGAATTGCACGCCGGGTTCGGTCGTCAAGACCTCCAGCACGCGGCCCGAGGCGGGGTCCTCCAGCCGTGCGGCCAACTGCGGCGTGGCGGTCAGCCCCTTGTCGAGCGCGAAATTATGGTCGTAACCCTGGCCGTAGCGGATCTGCTGGTCGCGGCCGTCGCGAATGCCGTCGGCCACCACGCGCGGGCGGCGGAAGTCGAACACGCTGCCCTCCACCGGCTTGCGCTCGCCGGTCGGGATCAGCCTGGCGTCGACCGGCGTATAGGCGGCGGCGGGGATGGTCAGCTTGTGGAAGGTCGCGCCCATCGGCGAACCCTCGCCGTTCAGGTTGAAGATCGCATGGTTCGTCATGTTGACGATCGTCGGCTTGTCGGTCTTCGCCTCGAACGCGATGGTGAGCGCGCCCTGCTCGTCCAGCGAATAGGTGACGGTGGTGTCCAGCTTGCCCGGATAGCCCGATTCGCCGTCCGGGCTGGTGTGCGCCAGCACGACGCTGGCGGTGGGGCCGTTCTTGGTCGAGACGATGCGCCAGTTCTGCTTGTCGAAGCCCTTGCCGCCGCCGTGCAGCGAATTGGTCTTGTCGTTCAGCGGTAATTGGTATGCCTTGCCGTCCAGCGTGAACTTGCCGCCGGCGATGCGGTTGGCATAGCGGCCGACGGTGACGCCGAAGAAATTGGGATGCTGTTCGTAGGCCGCGACATCGTCATAGCCCAGCAGCACGTCGGCCTTCTTGCCCGCGCGGTCGGGCTGCATCACCGATTGCAGCGTCGCGCCGTACGTCAGGATGCGTGCGGACAGCCCCTGTGCGTTGGTCAGCGTGATTGCCTCGACGGTGCTGCCGTCCTGCAACGTGCCCGCCGGTGTGCGCTTTGCCTCCGCGCCGTAGGC
The DNA here is from genome assembly GCF_038809135.1 of Sphingomonas sp. NY01. Classification (NCBI taxonomy): domain Bacteria; kingdom Pseudomonadati; phylum Pseudomonadota; class Alphaproteobacteria; order Sphingomonadales; family Sphingomonadaceae; genus Sphingomonas; species Sphingomonas sp. NY01. Next base: position 1,076,220 of record NZ_CP101722.1, read on the forward strand.
TGCCGTCCCTGAAAGAGCCAAAATCGATACCGCTACCAACGTCATACCCTTGACTGATGCCGTCCGCATTCCTCATCCCTTCGCCTGCTTGACGCCATTGACGCGTCTTGGTGAGCAATATAGTCGGACAATACAGAGAAGGGCAAGCCGTTGCGTCGCGGATGGGCGGCAATTCGGGGTGCCGATCAGGAGAAGGGTGGGATGGCTTCGCCAATCAACGTTAACGCCGCAGCCGCGGCCCCCGGCGCCGGGGATGATACCAATTACCGGTCGGCGCTGACCCTGCTTGCCAGCCTCTTTTTCATGTGGGGCTTCATCACGGTCATCAACAACACGCTGCTGCCGCATCTGAAAAGCGTGTTCGACCTCAATTACACGCAAACGACGCTGATCGAGAGCGTGTGGTTCATCGCCTATTTCTTCGCCTCGATCCCCTCGGCCAAGCTGATCGAGCGGATCGGCTACCAGAAGTCGCTTGTCACCGGGCTGCTGATCATGGCGGCGGGTGCGCTGGGCATGACGCTGGCCGCCAGCATCCCGTCCTACGGGGTGACGCTGTTCATGCTGTTCGTCATCGCCAGCGGCATCACGCTGCTCCAGGTGGCGGCGAACCCTTATGTCGCGGTGGTCGGCAAGGCGGAGACCGCGTCGTCGCGCCTCAACCTGGTGCAGGCGTTCAACTCGCTGGGCACGATGCTGGCGCCGCTGTTCGGGGCCTATCTGATCCTGGGCCGGTCCAAGGGCGGCACGGCGCAGGCGGGCGCGGTCCTGACCGAGGCGGAGCGGCTCGCCGATGCGCAGTCGGTGATCCTGCCCTATGTGCTGGTCGCCGCGGTGCTGGTCGTGCTGGCGATCGTGATCGCGCGCTTCCCGCTGCCGGCCATGGGTTCGTCCACCAGCCGCGTCGCCAAGGCGGAGCGCAAGCAGCATTCGCTGTGGAAGCACCGCAACCTGGTGTTCGGCATCCCCGCCATCTTCATCTACCTGATCGCGGAGATCGGCGTCGCCAACCTGTTCGTGAACTTCGTCAGCTCGCCCACGGTCGCGGGCCTGACGCACGAGCAGGCGGGTCGCTACCTGACCTTCCTGTGGGGCGGCATGATGATCGGCCGCTTCGCCGGTTCGTTCGTGATGCAGAAGGTGTCGGCGGAGCGCGTGCTCGCGGTCTTCTCGGTGCTCGCCTTCATCGTGATGATGATCACCGTGTTCGCCAGCGGTCCGGTTGCGATGTGGTCGCTGATCCTGGTCGGCCTGTTCCATTCGATCATGTTCCCGACGATCTTCACGCTCGGCATCAAGGGCCTGGGCGCGCTGACCGAGGAAGGATCGGGCCTGCTGATCATGGCGATCGCCGGCGGCGCGCTGGTGGTGGTACAGGGCTGGCTGGCCGACACCTATGGCCTGCAGACCTCGTTCCTCCTGACCGCGGTGTGCGAACTCTACATTCTGTTCTACGCGGTGTGGGGGTCCAAGGCGACCAACGCGCTGCCGGACCAGAAGCCGGTCGGCTGAACCGCCTGACAGGGTACATGAAAAAGGGCCGTCCGGGAAACCGGGCGGCCCTTTCTTCATGCGCGGGAGAGGGGGAGGAAGGGGTTTGCCGCTCACTCCTCCATCGCGCTGCGCGTATCCTCCAGCGCCAGGTCGACCAGCACGCGCATCGCCTCGCTCGCCGCCACCGCATCGCCCGCCGCGATCGCCTCGTACACGCGCACATGGTCCGGCACCGGATTGCGCGGCAACGCGCGCGCCCGCTGCTTGAACTGCGTCGTCCAGTTCACCGCCGCCCCGATGCTCGCGGACAGCACCACAAGCGCATCATTGCGCGTCGCGCGCAGGATGGTGTCGTGAAAGTCGCGGTCGGCGGCGCGGCCGGCCTCGGTCGCCAGTGTGTGGCGGCGCATCGCGGCCAGCGCTTCCTTCATCGCCTTCAGCTCCGCCTTGTCGCGCCGCTCCGCCGCCAGCCGTGCCGCGGCCGGCTCGACGATCGCGCGCAATTCGAACAGCGAGCGGACGAACTGGATGTCGGGCTCGCCCGAAAACGCCCAAGCGAGAACATCGGGGTCGAGCAGGTTCCAGCGGTTGCGCGGCAGCACGCGGGTGCCCGTCTTGGGCCGGCTTTCCACCAGCCCCTTGGCGCTAAGTACCTGTACCGCCTCGCGATAGGCGCTGCGCGATACGTCCAGCGCTTCCGAAAAGGCGACCTCGCCCGACAGCGTATCGCCGGGAACATATTCCCCGGACAAGATCGCCACGCCCAGCTTGTGCGCGATGGCGCCGTGCAGGCGACGCCCCGTCCCGCGCGGCACTCGTCTGGTCGCGTCCGGCACCCCGCTGTCCGCCGCACTGCGTTCCGCGTCACCCATGCTGTTTATCCTCCCGTCGTGGCTTTGCCTATCAATTGCAGGCTAAGGGGGGAACGATAAAGATTGCCAGACCGCTGTCGATCTTTTATGTCAGAGTAATCAAGGAGCAGGACATGACAGACACCGCCGCCGCCACGCTGGATCGTACCGAGGCGACCGCTTTCCGCTCGATCGACTCCGCCACTGGACAGCCGGTGGGCGAGCCTTTCGCCGTTCATGGCCCCGCCGATGTCGATGCCGCCTGCGCCGCGGCCGAGGCTGCGTTCGACACCTATCGCGCGATTGATCGCGAGGCGCGCGCCGCTTTTCTGGAAAAGATCGGCGAGGAGATCATGGCGATCGGCGAGCCGCTGATCGAGGCGGCGATGCGCGAAAGCGGCCTGCCGCGCGCGCGTCTGGAGGGTGAGCGCGGCCGCACCGTCGGCCAGTTGAAGCTGTTCGCCGGCGTCGTCCGTCGCGGCGCCTATCTCGGCCTGCGGATCGACCCCGCCATGCCCGATCGCCAGCCGCTGCCGCGCCCCGATCTGCGCCTGCGCATGATCCCGCTCGGACCCGTAGCGGTGTTCGGCGCGTCGAACTTTCCGCTCGCCTTCTCGACCGCGGGCGGCGACACCGCCTCCGCGCTCGCCGCCGGTTGCCCGGTGGTGGTGAAGGGCCACCCCGCCCATCCGCAGACCGGTGAGCTGGTCGCCGGCGCGATCCGCCGCGCGGTTGCCGCCTGTGGCCTGCCCGAGGGCGTGTTCGGTCACCTGACCGGCCCGAGCAACGAACTGGGCGCGGCACTGGTCCGCGATCCCCGCATCCAGGCCGTCGGCTTCACCGGCTCGCGCGGCGGTGGCCTCGCGCTGGTGCAGATCGCACAAGGTCGCGAGGTGCCGATCCCGGTCTATGCCGAGATGTCGAGCATCAATCCGGTCGTGCTGATGCCCGAGGCGCTGAAGGCGCGCGGTGCGGCGCTCGGCACGGCGTTCGTCGCCTCGCTCACCATGGGCGCCGGCCAGTTCTGCACCAATCCTGGCCTGTTGCTGGCGATAGAGGGCGAGGGGCTGGACGCGTTCGTGAACGCCGCGCGGGAGGCTTTGCCGGGTGCCGCGGCGCAGACCATGCTGACCAAGGGCATCCACCAGGCCTATGACCAGGGTGTCGAGGCACTGGCCGGACACAACCATGTCGAGACGATCGCCCGCGGTCAGGTCGGCGAGGGCGTGGCGCAGGGGCAGGCGGCATTCTTCGCCACCACCGCCGCCGAGTTCCTGGCCGATGACACGCTGGGCCACGAGGTGTTCGGCGCATCCTCGCTGCTCGTCCGCTGCCAGAGTGCAGAGGAACTGGCGCAGGTGCTGAGCGCCGCCGAGGGCCAGTTGACCGCGACGATCCAGATGGACGAGGGCGACACCGATCTGGCCGCGCGCCTGATCCCGATCCTGGAGCGCAAGGCGGGTCGCATCCTGGCCAATGGCTGGCCGACCGGCGTCGAGGTCGCGCATGCGATGGTGCATGGCGGCCCGTTCCCGGCAACGTCGGACGGCCGCACGACCTCGGTCGGCAGCATGGCAATCGATCGCTTCCTGCGCCCGGTGTCGTACCAGAATCTGAGTGCGGCGCTGTTGCCCGCCGAACTGCGCGACGATGCCAAGGGTGCGCCGCGTCTGATCGACGGCCAGCCGGCGTAACGCTTCAAAGGCGGATCGTCCTCCCATGCGGGGGCGATCCGCCGATGTATTCATGACCATTTATCGCGACCGCAACGGCGGCGCGCGATTCCAGTGAGGGGAAGACCATGGCCATCCGCCTGTTGCAGCACCGTGCGCCCGACGGCGCCCGCTCGGTAATCGTCGCAGAGGGCGACCGCGCCACCATCGTGCCCGGTGTCGAAAGCGTCCATGCGCTCGCCACCCGCGCGATCGAAGCCGGGCAGAGCCTGGCGGATGCGGTGCGCGCTTGTGGCACCGGGAACAGCGTCGACCTCGTCGCCGAACTGGCGGCCGGCCATATCCTGTCCCCGATCGATCATGCCGATCCGGCGCATCTGGTGATGGCAGGCACCGGCCTGACCCATCTCGGCTCGGCGGAAGGCCGCGACAAGATGCACCGCGAGGCGGCGGCGGTCGAGAAACAGACCGATTCGATGCGCATGTTCCTGGAAGGCGTCGAGGGCGGCAAGCCCGCCGAGGGGCAGGTCGGCCAGCAGCCCGAATGGTTCTACAAGGGCGACGGCTCGCAACTGGTCGCGCCCGGCGATGCGCTCACCATGCCCGCCTTTGCGCAGGATGGCGGCGAGGAGCCCGAGCTGGCCGGCATCTACCTGATCGGCCCGGACGGCACGCCTTTCCGCCTGGGGCTGTGCCTCGCCAACGAGTTTTCCGACCATGTGACCGAGCGGCACAATTATCTGTGGCTCGCCCATTCCAAGCTGCGTCAGGCCTCGCTTGGCCCGGAACTGTACGTCGGGGACATCCCCGACCATGTCGAGGGCGCCAGCCGCATCGTGCGGGACGGCAAGACGCTGTGGGAGAAGCCGTTCCTGTCGGGTGAGGCGAACATGTCGCACACGCTGGCGAACCTTGAGCATCACCATTTCAAATATGCGTTGTTCCGCCGGCCGGGCGACATCCATGTCCACTTCTTCGGTACCGCGACCCTGTCCTTCACCGACGGCGTGCGCACGCAGGAAGGCGACGTGTTCGAGATCGAGGCGGCGCCCTTCACGCTGCCGCTGCGCAACCCGCTGGCGCGTGCCGAGGGGGCCGCGGACGCGGTGACCACGGTCAAGGCGCTCTGAACGGCATGGGCGCCATCCGCATCGCCATTGTCGGTCTCGGCAAGATCGCCCGCGACCAGCATCTGCCCTCGATCGCCGGCAACGACGCCTTCACGCTTGCCGCCACCGTTTCGCCGCGCGGCGAGGGGCTGGCGGAGGTGCCGAACTTCCGCAGCCTGGACGCGCTGCTGGCGGACGGGCCTGCGATCGATGCGGTGGCGCTCTGCACCCCACCACAGGTCCGCTACGACCTCGCGGCGCAGGCGCTGGGCCGCGGTCTGCACGTTTTTCTGGAAAAGCCGCCCGGCGCAACGCTGGCCGAGGTCGTGGCCCTGGAAGGCGAGGCGGCGGCCACCGGCGCGTCGCTGTTCGCAAGCTGGCATTCGCGCTACGCCGCGGGTGTCGCGCCCGCCAGGACGTGGCTGGCCGACAAGACGATCCGCAGCGTACAGATCACTTGGCGCGAGGATGTGCGCGTCTGGCATCCGGGGCAGGCTTGGATCTGGGAGCCGGGTGGCCTGGGCGTGTTCGATCCCGGCATCAACGCGCTGTCGATCGCCACGCACATATTGCCGCGCCCCTTCTTCCTGACCGAAGGGACGCTGTCGCTGCCCGCCAACCGCGCCGCGCCGATTGCCGCCGACCTGTCGTTCCGCGACAGCGCCGGCACCCCGATCGCGATGGATCTGGACTGGCGCCAGACGGGGCCGCAGACCTGGGACATCGTGGTCGAAACCGATGCCGGCACCTGCACCTTGTCGAAGGGCGGGGCGGTGCTGACCCTGCCGGACGGGGGCGAGGCGCGCGAGGACCGCGAATATGCGGGCCTCTACGCCCGTTTCGCCGAACTGGTGCAGACGGGGCAGAGCGATGTTGACGTGGCGCCGATGCGTCTCGTCGCCGATGCGTTCCTGCGCGGCCACCGGATGGTGGTCGACGCATTCGAGGATTGAACGGGCGAACCGGCGGGCCGAACCGGCCGGTCGCCATGACAAGGGAGAGGGACATGATGAAACCGTGGAAGAGCCTGACGGCCGCCCTGCTGCTAGGCAGCGCGGCGCTGGTGCAGGCGCAAACCACTGCGCCCGCACGTGATACCGCTACCGCAACGGTGCGGGCTGACCAGCCCGGCGCTACCTATGACAAGCGCATCTTCACCCAGTTCGCCGAGCATCTGGGCAATGGCATCTATGGCGGCCTGTGGGTCGGCAACGACAAGCGCATTCCCAACACGCGCGGCTTTCGCAACGACGTGGTCGGTGCGCTGAAGGACCTGGGCGTGCCGGTGATCCGCTGGCCCGGCGGCTGCTTCGCCGACGAATATCACTGGCGCGAAGGCATCGGCCCCAAGAACAAGCGCCCGGTGAAGATCAACACGCACTGGGGCGGCGTGACCGAGCCGAACACCGTCGGCACGCACGAGTTCATGGACGTGACCGAGCAGGTCGGCGCCGAGGTGTATATCTCGGGCAATGTCGGCAACGGCACGCCGCAGGAAATGGCGGAGTGGGTCGAATACATGACCTCGCCCGCCGGCACGCTGGCCGACGAGCGCGCCAAGAACGGCCGCAAGACCCCGTGGAAGGTGCCCTATTTCGGCGTCGGCAACGAATTGTGGGGCTGTGGCGGCAACATGCGCGCGGAATATGCCGCCGACGTCACCCGCCGCTACGCCACCTTCATCAAGGCGCCCGCGGGCACGCGCATCATGAAGATCGCGGCCGGTGCCAACATCGACGATTATCACTGGACCGAGGTGATGATGCGCGAGGCGGCGGGCCAGCTGGATGCGCTGTCGCTGCATTATTACACCGTGCCCGGCGGCTGGAACCCGGTCCCCAAGGTGTCCGCGATCGACTTCGACGAAACCTCGTGGGCGGAGACGCTGGCGGGCGCGTGGAGGATGGACGAGCTGATCACCAGGCACAGCGCGATCATGGACAAATATGATCCGCAGAAGCGCGTGTTCCTGGCGGTGGACGAATGGGGCACCTGGTATGCGCAGGATCCGGGCACGCATCCCGGCTTCCTCCGCCAGCAGAACTCCCTGCGCGACGCGCTGGTCGCGGCGATCCACCTCAACGTCTTCGCCAAGCATGCCGACCGCGTGCGGATGACCGCGATCGCGCAGATGGTGAACGTGCTGCAGGCGATGATCCTGACCGACGGCGCGAAGATGGTGCTGACGCCCACCTACCATGTCTTCAAGATGTACAAGCCGTACATGGACGGCACCGTGCTGCCGATCGAGATGAAGTCGCCCTGGTACAATAACGAGCAGTGGACGATGCCGGCAGTCAGCGCGTCGGCGGTTCGCGACAAGGCGGGGGTGGTGCATGTCGGCCTCGCCAACGCCGATCCGAACAAGGCGATCACGGTGACCACGACGCTGGCCGGCCTGAACGCGTCGGGCGTCAGCGGTCAGGTGCTGACCGCGCCGACGATCAACGCGCTCAACACCTTCGACCAGCCGAACAATCTCGTCCCCACGGCCTTCAACGGCGCGCAGCTGAGCGGCAACACGCTGACCGTGACCCTGCCGGCCAAGTCGGTCGTCATGCTCGACCTGCGTTAAGCGGGCGATGCCCCTCCCTGGGAAGCGGGGAGGGGCCACTTATGAGAGGACAGGCCATGCGCCGGTTGAAAATGGGGCTGAAACTGGCGGCGGCGGCGCTGATGCTGGGGGCCGCCGCACCGCAGGCGACCCCGCTGAACGACCGGATCACCGGTGATATCGCGCCCGTCCACGATCCCGTCATCATCCGCGAGGGCGGGGTGGTGCACGTCTTCTCGACCGGGTTGGGCGAGGGGCCGGACGGCATCATCGCCCACCGTATCTCGCGCGATATGGTGCATTGGGAACGCGCGCCCGCACCGCTCGCCGCGCTGCCCGCCTGGGCAAAGACCGCGATCCCCGGATCGGGCAACGCCTGGGCGCCCGACATCTCGTTCGTCGACGGGCGCTACCGGCTTTACTACGCCGTCTCCACCTTCGGATCGAACCGCTCGGCGATCGGCCTGCTGACCACGCCGACGCTCGATCCGGCCAAGCCCGGCTATGGCTGGCGGGACGAGGGGCTGGTGGTGATGTCGACCCCGGCCGACGATTTCAACGCGATCGACGCCGCCTTCATTCGCGACAGACAGGGTCGCGACTGGCTGTCGCTAGGCAGCTTCTGGAGCGGGCTGAAGCTGTTCGCGCTCGACCGGAAGACGGGCAAGCCCGCCGACCCTAAGGCAAAGCCGATCGCGATCGCCAGCCGCCCTGCGCCCGCCGGTGCGCCGGCCCCGGTGGAGGCGCCTTATATCTTCGAACATGGCGGCTGGTACTGGCTGCTCGCCAGCTATGATTATTGCTGCAAGGGCAATGCCAGCACCTATTACACCGTCGTCGCGCGGTCGAAGGCAATCACCGGCCCCTATCTGGGCAAGGATGGCAGCGCCATGCTGAAGGGCGGCGGCACCATCCTGTTGCGCGCCGATCTGCAGGAAAAGGGGCGCTTTCGCGGCCCCGGCCATCCCGGCCATTTCCACGATACCGACGGCACCGATTATGTCGTCTATCATGCCTATGACCGCGAGGCGAAGGGCGCGCCGACGTTGCGGATCGCGCCGCTGCGCTGGGGTACCGATGGCTGGCCGACCGCGCTGAACTGAACGATATCGATGGAGAGCGACATGTCCGACCCCACCCGCCGCCTGTTCCTGGCCGGCGCCGCCGCCACGGCCGCCATGCCCGCCTTTGCGCAGAAGAAGGCCCCCACGATCGTCAACCCGCTGGTGCGCAACCGCGCCGATGCGCAGGTCTTCCGCCACACCGATGGCTGGTATTACCTGACCGGATCGGTGCCCGAATATGACCGGCTGGTGCTGCGCCGCTCGCGCACCATCGCCGGCCTGTCGACCGCAAAGGAGGCGGTGCTGTGGCGGCATGAGAAGACCGGGCCGATGTCCGGCTTCCTCTGGGCGCCCGAGCTGCACATGATCGACGGCCGCTGGATCATGTATTTTGCCGCCGGCCCCAGCGGCGGCGGCGAGGACGTGTTCCGCATCCGCACCTATGCGGTGGTCTGCGACGGCCCCGATCCCATGACCGGCAAGTGGAGCGTGCTCGGCCAGCTCCAGACGCCGTGGGACAGCTTCAACCTCGACTCCACCGTCTTCATGCACCGCGGCAAGCGCTACATGGCCTGGGCGCAGCGCGAGCCGGGGATCGAGACCAACTCGAACCTGTATCTGGCGCCGCTCGCCACCCCGCTGACCTTTGCCGCCACGCCGGTCCGCCTGACCGTGCCAACGCTGGACTGGGAGATCCGCGGCTTCAAGGTGGCGGAGGCGCCCGCGGTCCTGGCGCGCAACGGCCGCCTGTTCATGACCTATTCGGCCAGCGCCACCGACGCGCGCTACTGCATGGGCATGCTGACCGCGCGCGACGATGCCAACATCATGGATGCCGCCGCCTGGGCCAAGAGCCCGGTGCCGGTGATGACCTCCTCGCCCGAGCACAAGATCTTCGGCCCCGGCCACAACAGCTTCACCGTGGACGAGCGCGGTCGCGACATGCTGGTCTTCCATGCGCGCGATTACGAGGCGATCAAGGGCGATCCGCTGTTCGATCCCAACCGCCACACCCGCGTGCAGCGTATCCGTTACGATGGAAAGGGCGTGCCGATCTTCAACCCGCCGGTGGCCAACGGTCCGCTCGCCTGAGGCAGGAGACCGGCGGCATGGGCCCCGCAAGCATGGAAGTGTGGCCGGCGTCATGGCCGATACCGGCGACACCCCCATGCCGCATGAAGCATGTGACGGCCAGCGCTCCCTCACCAGCCGCCACGAAGGCGTCCTTGTGCGAAAGGCGGATGCGCTTCTATCCGGGAAAAACCCGGATATCGTCGCAGCTTACTCGGCAGTCTCCGGCGCCGGCACCGCGGCCGGATCCCGCGGCCGGCGCAGCCGCAGGCCGATGAACAGGACCGTCGGCCAGAACAGCGTGTTGACGATGTCCGACGACGTATCCTCCCAACGCCACGACCCGTAATGCAGCCGGTCCAGTATCTCGTTCCCCGCCTCCGCCAGCGCGACAAAGGCCAGCGGGATCGGCGTCGACAGCGAGCGGCGGGTGACGATCCGCGCGAGGAACAGCACGATCATCCCGGCATGGACGTGCAGGATGCTGTCGGACATGCCGGTGCCGCCCGCGATCCACTGGATCAGGTCGGCGTAGAGCGCAGGAATGTTCATCGCCTCTCCATCGCCGATCCTGCCGCGCCGCACAATCGGCCGACCGTACCAAGCCTGCTGGAAAAGACGGGCCGATCGGTTAGACACCCGCTTTTCCGGGGCACTTCGGCCCCCGCCACAGGGACGTTTCGCCAATGCGTATCACGATGATCGGCTCGGGCTATGTCGGCCTCGTCTCGGGCGCCTGCCTGTCGGATTTCGGCCATGACGTGACCTGCGTCGACAAGGATGCGGGCAAGATCGACGCGCTGAAGGCCGGTCGCATGCCGATCTACGAGCCCGGCCTCGACCAGCTCGTCGCCACCAATGTGGACGCCGGCCGCCTGTCCTTTACCACCGACCTGGCCGGTGCCGTCGCGGGCGCCGACGCCGTGTTCATCGCGGTCGGCACCCCCAGCCGCCATGGCGACGGCCATGCCGACCTGACCTATGTCCATGCCGCGGCGGAGGAGATCGCCGCCGCCGTCACCGCGGCGACCGTGGTCGTCACCAAGTCCACCGTTCCCGTCGGCACCGGCGACCGGGTGGAGGAGATCATGCGCCGTCTGGCGCCGGGTCACGACGTGCAGGTCGTCTCCAACCCCGAATTCCTGCGCGAAGGCGCCGCGATCGGCGACTTCAAGCGGCCCGACCGCATCGTCATCGGCACCAACGACGAACGCGCCCGCGCCGTGATGCACGAAATCTATCGCCCGCTCTACCTCAACGAATCGCCCATCCTGTTCGTCGGCCGCCGCACCTCGGAGCTGACCAAATACGCCGCCAACGCGTTCCTCGCGACCAAGATCACTTTCATTAACGAGATCGCCGACTTGTGCGAGGCGGTGGGCGCCGACGTGCAGGATGTCAGCCGCGGCATCGGGCTGGACAACCGCATCGGCCGCAAGTTCCTTCACGCCGGCCCCGGCTATGGCGGCTCCTGCTTCCCCAAGGACACGCTGGCCCTGCTCAAGACCGCGGAGGACGCGGCCAGCCCGATGCGCATCGTCGAGGCGGTGGTGCAGGTGAACGACACGCGCAAGCGCGCGATGGGGCGCAAGGTCATCCACGCCTTGGGCCCCGATCACCGCGGCAAGACGATCGCGCTGCTCGGCCTGACCTTCAAGCCCAACACCGACGACATGCGCGACGCGCCCGCCATCGCCATCGCCCAGTGCCTAGCGGACGAAGGCATCACCATCCGCGCCTATGATCCGGAGGGGATGGAGGCGGCCAGGGCGATGATGCCCGACCTCGTCTATTGCCGCGACGCATACGAGGCGGCGGAGGGCGCCGATGCCGTCGTGATCGTCACCGAATGGGACGCATTCCGCGCGCTCGACATCAAGCGGCTCGGCCAGATCATGGCGACGCGCAACATGGTCGACCTGCGCAACGTCTATCGCCGCGACGCGGTCGAAGCGGCCGGCTTCCGCTACACCGCGATCGGCCGCTAGTTGAGCGGCTTGTCCCGCTCCGCCAGCACCGGCGGCAGGTAGGGGAGCGCACTTCCCGCCGGTATCGCCGCGATCTCCGCGGCGACCGCATCGCCGCGCGCCTTGGACGAGGGGTGGGTACGGCTGCGGAAGAGGCCACCGTCCACCTCGCCGCCATGCTCGCGCCAGAAACGCACCGCCAGTGCCGGGTCCCACCCGGCATTGCGCAGCAGGTGCATGCCCAGCAGGTCCGCCTGGTTCTCGGTCTGGCGGAACAGCCGCCCGTTGCGCCCGAATTCGGACAGCAGCCCGCGCTTGACCCCCGCCGCATCCAGCCGCTCGCGATGCTTCAGGATGTTGTGCGCAAATTCATGCGCGACGACCACCGCGATCATGTCGTCGTCGAACCGTTCGAAGAAGCGCACGCCGATCTGCACGATATCCCCGTCCGCCGATGCCGACAGCCCCGGCCCGACCAGCACCTCGAACCGCGACCGACAGCCGGGGGAGGGCGGCACCGTCACCGTGCGGGTCCGCCCGCCCTGTATCAGCGTCAGCGCCAGCGGCGCATCCGCCGGTTGCCGGGCGATCACGGCGGCGGCGGCGTCGCGTGTCGCGCTGCTCGCCTGCGCGCGCCCGGCGGGGCTGATCGCCAGCGCCTGACCGGCCACTGCGCTGATCCCCTCGTTCGGCCGCACGCCCGCGCGCGCCGCGGCGCTGTTCGGCACCACGCCTTCCACCGCCACGGGCGCCTCGAACCCGAAGATGGCGGGCAGGCCGGCGCGGAGTTTCGGATCATATTGGTCGATCGCATGGATCGCGATGCCGGGCACCGGCGCCAGGTCGCGGCACAGCGCACGGTTCGCGGTCGCCAGCCGCCACGCGATCCCGGCCAGCCGCATGTCCACGTCACGCAGCGCGGCGAATTGCTCGGGCGTTTCCTGCGCCGGGGCGGGCGCGGGTGCGGGCAGCGCCACGAGCAGCGCGGCGGCGGCAAGCATCGATCTCATGCCCCGCTGCCTAGCCCGCCGCTGCCGCGACCGAAAGCCTCGTCGCATTCGCGCAACATTGCGCGCGGGGCAGGGGGGTGAAAGGCCATCTTCGTTGCGCGAAGCGGAAAATCGGCGCATGGGAGCCGACAATCGAATGTGAAGAAAGTGATCGCCATGGCCGCGAACTGGGCCCCCAATAGCTGGACCACCGCCGAAGCCCGTCAGCTTCCCGACTATCCCGACGCCGCCGCGCTGGCACAGGCGACCGACGCGCTCGCCAGCTATCCGCCGCTCGTCTTCGCCGGCGAGGCGCGCAACCTGACGGCGTCGCTCGGCGAAGTGGCGGAGGGGCGCGGCTTCCTGCTTCAGGGCGGCGACTGCGCGGAAAGCTTTGCGGAGCATAGCGCGAACAACATCCGCGACACCTTCCGCGTCATCCTCCAGATGGCGGTGGTGCTGACCTTCGCGTCGAAGCTGCCGGTGGTGAAGCTCGGCCGCATGGCGGGCCAGTTCGCCAAGCCGCGCTCCACCCCTACCGAGACGATCGACGGTGTCGAACTGCCCAGCTACCGTGGCGACAATGTCAACGACATCGCCTTCACCGCGGCGTCGCGCATTCCCGATCCGCAGCGGATGCTGCGCGCCTATGCGCAGTCGGCGGCGACGCTGAACCTGCTGCGCGCCTTTGCGCAAGGGGGCTATGCCAATCTCCACCAGGTGCACCGCTGGACGCACGACTTCATGGGCCGCAGCCCTTGGGCGCAGAAATATACCGAGACCGCGAACCGGATCGGCGAGGCGCTCGATTTCATGGCGGCGTGCGGGATCGATCCGGAAACCGTGCCGCAACTGTCGCAGACGCATTTCTATACCAGCCACGAGGCGCTGCTGCTGCCCTTCGAGCAGGCGCTGACCCGGCAGGATTCGCTGACCGGCGACTGGTACGACACCTCCGCCCACTTCCTGTGGATCGGCGATCGCACCCGGTTCGAGGGGTCGGCGCATGTCGAGTTCCTGCGCGGCATCGGCAACCCGATCGGCGTGAAATGCGGCCCCTCGTTGGAGCCGGACGCGCTGCTGCGCATGCTCGACACGCTCAATCCGGGCCGCGTGCCCGGCCGCATGACGCTCATCACCCGCTACGGCTATGACAAGATCGAGGCGGCGCTCCCCAAACTGGTCCGCGCGGTGAAGCGCGAAGGCCATCCGGTCGTCTGGTCGTGCGATCCGATGCACGGCAACACCGTAAAGGCCGCCACCGGCTACAAGACGCGCCCCTTCGACCGTATCCTGGCCGAAGTCCGCGGCTTCTTTGCGGTGCACCGGGCGGAGGGGACGCATGCCGGCGGCATCCACGCCGAAATGACCGGGCAGAACGTCACCGAATGCACCGGCGGCGCGATCGACGTGACCGAACAGACGCTGGCCGACCGCTACCACACGCATTGCGACCCGCGCCTGAACGCCAGCCAGAGCATCGAACTGGCCTTCCTGCTCGCCGAAATGCTGAACGCCGAAATGGCCGAACGCCGCCGCGACGCGGCCTGAACCGATCGATAAGTGGGGAGGGCGCTCCCCACTTATCCACAGCAAAGCGCGCAAATCCGCTTGACGGCCACGGCCTCTACGGATAACAGCGCGCCTCCACCGAACGGCCCCTTCGTCTAGCGGTTAGGACGTCGCCCTCTCACGGCGAAAACACGAGTTCGATTCTCGTAGGGGTCACCACGGTTTTTCCGCTGTTACGGCGGACCTCCCACATCGCCGATGCCTGAACGCACCTTGCCCGGGCGCGCGTCCGCTTGTGTGACTTATCTGGTTTGTCACACCCGCGTAACGAGACCGTCGCGGCGATTTCATCTAGTACCGCCAATGGCTTGCCCACTTCCAAAGGGGTAACCATGATCTCGCGTCCTTCTTTTGCCGCGGCGCTGCTCGCGTCCGTATCCTTCTGCACCACGCCCGCTTTCGCCCAGGCCTCCGCACAGCCCGAAGACGCAGGCGAGCGGAGCGGCAACGACATCATCGTCACCGCGCAAAAGATCGAACAACGGGCGCAGGACGTGCCCATCACCATCTCCGCGCTCAGCGGCCAGCGCATCGCCGAACTCGGCGTCGGCGATCTGGACGAACTATCCAGCTACATTCCCGGTCTCAACATCCAGGAACAGAGCGCCAACAATCCCGGCATCGTCATCCGTGGCATCACCTCCGATTCAGGATCGTCGCAGCAGGGGCCACGCGTCACCCTTTATTATAACGGCGTCGATATCTCCCGGTCGCGCGGCTCCTACCAGGCGATCTACGATCTGGAACGGGTCGAGGTGATCAAGGGGCCGCAGGCGACCCTGTTCGGCACCGCCTCCGCGGTCGGCGCGATCAGCCTGACCTCGGCCCGCCCGCGCGAGGGTTTCTCGGGCACGCTGACCGGCGGCTACGGCAATTTCGACCAGACATTGCTGTCCGGCTTTCTCAATGCCGGCAACGACGTCATCGCCGGGCGCGTCGCCTTTGAATGGAAGACGCGCGACGGCTATGTCGAGAACCTGTCGCCGCGCCAGAAGCGCGACCTCTATGCGCAGGACCAGCTCGGCATCCGCGCCTCGCTGCGCTACACCCCGACCGACGCGCTGACCGTGGACCTGATCGGCACCTTCGACCGGCAGGACAATGGCGGCACCCCCTTTATCTCGCGCGCCCTGCCGACCGAGGATGGCCCCGGCAACCCGTTCGGTCGTGCGAACCTGGGCGGCTCGCCCTTGTCGGCGCAGGTGCTGGGCAACGACCAGCTCGGCCTCGACCGCAAGGTCTATGACGTCAACCTGACCGCCAGCTACGACTTTGCCGATGGCTGGAACTTCACCACCGTCAACGGCTATCGCCGCTTCGACAGTGCCGAGGTGTTCGATGCCGACGGTTCGGCCGCCTGGTATCTGGAATTCGCCGAAATCGCCAAGGGCTGGCAGGCCAGCCACGAAGGCCGCTTCAACTATGCCGACGATCATTGGCGCGCCTCGTTCGGCTGGAACGTCTTTGTGGAGGACAATTTCCAGCGCGTGCCCTTCTCGGGTGAGGAGGGGACGTTCATCGGCTGCCTTGCGGGCGCGCTGACCGGTGGCTGCGTCAATGCCGCGGGGGCCGTGGTCGCGGCCGGCACCACCGCACAGGTCACCGGCGGCCGGCTGACGCAGATCCCCTACAGCTCGGTGACCGAGAATCAGGGGCAGAACGACAGCTATTCGGTCTTTGCCGACACCACCTGGATCCCGGTGCCCGCGCTGGAGCTGACCGCGGGCGCGCGCGTGCTGATCGAACAGCGCAAGTCCGGCTATATCGCCAGCGTTCCGCGCCCGATCCTGCCGGCGCTGCTGCCCGCGGCACTGCGCGCGCAGCTGGCGGCGCGCGGCGTCGGCGCCTCGCTAGTGCCCAACCAGGTCGATACCGGCGGCCGCACCTTCACCGCGCAGCAAAGCTATGCCGCGATCCTGCCGCGCTTCAACGCGCTGTATCGCCTGAGCCCGGCGGTGAACGTCTACGCCACCATCTCCAAGGGCCGCCGCTCGCCGGTGGTGCAGCTCAACGCCCGCGCCTCCGCCGCCGGCGCGATCCCCAACGTGCAACGCGTGCCCGAGGAGGTCGTCTGGAATTACGAGGGCGGCATCAAGGCCAGCCATGGCGGCATTTCCGGCTCGCTCGGCGTCTATTACCAGAAATATGACGGCTTCCAGGTCAGCGTGCAGCAGGCGAACGGCACCGCCATCACGCAAAGCGCCGGATCGGCCGGCAATCTGGGGGTCGAGGCCGAACTCAGCATCCGCCCGGTCCGCTGGCTGAACGTGTTCGGCAATGTCGGCTATATCGATGGTGGCATCGACCGGAACAACAGCTTCGCGCCCGCCTTCTCCGGCGCCCGCTTCCGGCTTCAGCCCAAATGGCAGGCGGCGGGCGGGTTCACCGTCGATGCGCCGCTGGGCGGTGGCATGCGCCTGTTCGCCACGCCCAGCATCACGCATCGCAGCAGCATCTTCTTCGAACTGCCCAACAGCCCCGCCACGTCGCAAGGCCCCGTCACGCTGGTCAACGCCCGCGCCGGGATCAGCTTCGCGGATGGCGCCTATGAACTGGCCGGCTTCATCCGCAACGCCTTCGACCGCGACTATCTCCTCGACGCCGGCAATACCGGCGGCGGCTTCGGCATCCCCACCTACATCCCCGGCGAGCCGCGCTTCTACGGCGCGCAGGCGACCGCGCGCTTCTGATGCCCTCCTTTTCGAAAGACCAACCCATGACCATCATCGGACGGCGCGGCGCCCTCGCCCTGATCGGCAGCGGTGCCAGCCTTTCCATTCCGGCTGTGGCGCGTGCCCCGGCCAGCGCCCGCTTCGAGCACGGCATCGCCAGCGGCGACCCGGCCGCGGACGGCGCCGTGCTGTGGACCCGCGCCACCCCCGCCGACGCCAGTGCCGACGTCGCGCTGGAATGGCACGTCGCCGACGGCCCCGACGCCGCACCCCGCCACACCGGCCGGGTCGTCGCCCGCGCCGCCGCCGACCATACCGCCAAGCTGGAGGTGACCGGCCTCGCGCCCGGCCGCGACTACTGGTTCTGGTTCACCGACGCCGCCGGCACCCGCTCGCCCACCGGCCGCTTCCGCACCCTGCCCAGGGGCGCGGTCGACCGCCTCGTCCTGGCCGTCGCCTCGTGCCAGCTATATCCCGGCGGCCTGTTCAACGCCTATGCCGACATGGCGGCACTGCCCCGGCTCGACGCGGTTCTCCATCTCGGCGACTATATCTACGAATATGGCGCCGGGGGGTACGGCGCGGACATCGGCCGCAAGCTGAACCGCCTGCCTGATCCGGCGCACGAGATCGTCTCGCTGTCCGACTATCGCCGCCGCCACGCACAGGTGAAGCGCGATGCCGATATGCAGGCCGCCCACGCCCGCGCCGCCTTTATCTGCGTGTGGGACGATCACGAGGTCGCCAATGACGGCTGGGTCGGCGGCGCCGAGAACCACGACCCCGCGACCGAGGGCGACTGGGCCGCGCGCAAGGCGGCGGCGATGCAGGCCTATTTCGAATGGATGCCGATCCGCGAATCGCGTCGCGGGCTGGGTCGCGAGGCCATCTTCCGCAGCTTCGAGTTCGGCGACCTGGCAACGCTGGCGATGGTGGAAACCCGGCTGCTCGCGCGCAGCGAACAGGTCGCGCCCAAGGGGCAGGCGCCCGCGTCCGGCGATTATGCCGCCGCCCTGGCCGAAGCCGCCCGCCCCGACCGCGAGATGCTCGGCGCGCAGCAGCAGCGCTGGCTGGAGGATGTGCTGGCCCGCTCCGTCCGCGCGAACAAGCCGTGGCAGCTGCTCGGCAATCAGGTGGTAATGGCGCGCGTCGCCGGCCCCGATCTGGAAAAGGCGCTGGGCGCTGAAAAATACGCCGCGACGCTTGCCCGCATTCCGGCGGCATATCGCGACCGGCTGGCCCAGTCGCTCGCCAGCTACCGCGTCGGCATCCCCTTCAGCCTCGATTCGTGGGACGGCTATCCGGCGGCCCGCGAACGGCTCTACCAGAGCTTCCGGCGTGCCGGCGCGCGTCCGATCGTCCTGTCGGGGGACAGCCATGCGGCATGGTCGAACGACCTGTACGACGATGCCGGCCACCTGGTCGCGGCCGAATTCGGGGCCACCGCGATCACCAGCCCGTCCTATGGCTCGCTGCTCCCCGGCCTCGGCAAGGTGCTGGCAGACCAGAATCGCGAGGTCGTGTTCTGCGACCAAGACTCGAAGGGCTATACGCTGCTGACGCTCACCCCCGATGCGGCCACCGCCGAACATATCGCGGTGTCCACCATCCTCGCCAAACCCTTTACCCGCCGGGTGACCGCCACCCACCGCGTCACCACCGACAAGACCCGGCCGATCGCGTAACAGGCAGCACGCCGATTCCTTTTCCGTTCGGCCTTCGACTTCGCGCAAGGCCGAACGGATCGTCGCACTATCCCGCCATCGCCCGCCGTGCACCGGTATCCACATCGCCCATCCCGCGTTGTGCCCCCATGACCCTGAACCCGGCCGACCCCCGAACCGCCGCCGCCAGCGGCATGGCACGCTTCCTTGGCCGCATCGCGCCCGACGAGACGATCGCGGTCGCCGCGCATTTCGACGCGGACGGCCTTGCCGCCGCCGCCATCCTCACGCGCGCGCTGCGCAACGCCGGCCGCACCGCCGAACCGGTGATCGTCGGCAAGGCGCAGACCCCGTGGGACGAGGATTTTGCAGGCCGGTTGCGCGCCCTGAACCCCGGCGGGCTGATCCTCGCCGATCTCGGCACCCGTGCCGAACCGGTGCTTGCCGGCACGCCGACACTGGTCGTCGACCATCACCGCCCGACCGGCACGCCCCCCGACGCCATCACGCTGAGCGGCCATACGCTCGATCCCGAACCGACCAGCGCCCTGATCGCCTGGTGGGCGACGGCGGCGCTGGGCGACCAAAGCGACCTGCTCTGGCTCGCCGCACTCGGCCTGATCGGCGACATGGCGGAGGCGGCGGGCTTTCCCGAACTGGCCGAGGCGCAGAGCCGCTGGGGCAAGACCGCGCTGCGCGATGCCGTGTCGCTGGTCAACGCACCGCGCCGCACCGCCGCCGCCGATGCGGGGCCCGCGCTCCGCCTGCTGCTCGCCGGCGACGGGCCCAAGGCGATCACCCGGGGGGAGGGGCCGGACGTCCAGGCGCTCGCGGCGGCAAAGGCGGAGGTGCGTGACGCGGTGGAGGCCGCCCGCCGCGTTCCTCCCCGGATCGCCGGCGACGTCGCGCTGCTCCTCTTTTCCTCGCCCTGCCAGATCCATCCGTTGATCGCCCAGCAATGGCGCGGACGGCTGCGCGACAAGATCGTGATCGCGGCGAACAGCGGCTACCGCCCCGGCTGGGTCCACTTCGCCACCCGCTCCGCCACCGGCCGCGATCTCCTCGCCTTTCTCGCCGAACACCGCCCCGACGGCGCCGATGGCCGCTACGGCAACGGCCACGCCCAGGCCACCGGCGGCGCGCTGCCGGTGGAGATATGGAACCGCTTCGTTACGGGTTTGGGGATCGTGGAGGCGCAAGTCGCACCCTGACTCCCTCGCTCCTACGGGGAGCATCAGGTGAACAGCGCCCCGCGCTGTTCAGTCCATGCCGGGGGCATGGACGACCTGATGCTGGAAGGGGCCCGCTGCCGCAAGGCAGTGGGAAGGGTGAGGGGCCGCCACAAGCGCCGCACTGCTTGGCCACCCCTCACCCTCCCATCGCTCCGCGACGGGCCCCCCCCTCTCCCCGAGGAGGAGAAGGAATCACACACCCCCAAACACCGCCTCGCGATACCCCTCGACCATCCCCCGCACATCCACACGCGCCTTCAACCGCGCGCACAGCAGGGCCGTCCCGCTCACCTTGCGCTGCACGAACAGCGTATCCACCGGCGGCAGGTGCCAGGTGTCCCGGTCCTCCGCCATCGTCGCCGCCTCCTGCCGCAGCACGGGGACGAAGGCACGGTCGCCGAAGTCGAACGCGCCCGGCTGCTCCAGCTTGGCCAGGATCACCCCGATCATCCGGTCCACCGTCGCCCGGTGCCGTTCGGTCGCCGCCGCGCCCAGAAAGCCGGTTTCCACCGCCGCCACGCGCACCGCATCGCGGTCGCCGCTCAGGCCCGCCAGGATCAGCCGGTGATAGGCGGCCTGCGTTTCCGGCCGGATCACCCGCGCCGCCCCGAAATCCAGCAGCACCAGCCGGCCCGTATCCGCCTGCCAGCGATAGTTGGCGAAGTTGGGATCGGTCTGCATCACCCCCCAGGCGAACAGTTCGCGCAGCATCAGCCGCACCAGCGCCTCGGCCGCCTTGTCGCGCGTCGCCTGATCGGTCGCCTCCAGCACCTCAACCCGCTCGCCGGCCACGAATTCCATCGCCAGTACCCGGCCGGTGCTCAGCGCCGGGTCGGATCCCGGCACCACATAGGCGGGATCGTCGCCGACCAGCGTGCGATACCGCTCCAGCATCGCGCGCTCGCGCTCGTAATCGGCTTCCTCGTGCAACTGCCGCTTGGCCTCGCCCAGCAGCGGCGCGATATCCAGCTCGCGCGGCAACAGGCCCGAGACGCGCAGCAACGTCGCGACATTGTCGACATCGGCGTCGATGCTGTTCGCGATCCCCGGATATTGTACCTTGATCGCCAGCGTGCGGCCATCGGGCATCTCGGCGCGGTGGACCTGTCCGATCGACGCGGCGGCGATCGGATGCGCCTGGAAATGCCGGAACTTGCGGCGCCAGTCGCGCCCCCATTCCGCCGTGAGGACGCCGTCCAGTTGCTTGGGCGGCATGTGATGCGCATTGTCGCGCAGGCGGGCCAGGATCTGCGTCAGTTCGGGCGGCAGGATGTCGCCGGCATCCATCGAGATCATCTGGCCCAGCTTCATCGCCGCGCCGCGCAGATTGGCGAGCTGATCCGCCACCCGTGCCGCGTTTTTGGGCGTCAGGATCAGGTCGTTCATTTTCGGCCGCTCGCCCGCCGCCAGTCGCCGGGCGCCCTCGGTCACGATTCCCCCGGCGATGCCGCCGACGATGCGGCCCATGCCGCCCAGTCGCCCGATCCGTCCGCCGGGCACGGCCCGGCCCTTCGATTCCTCGCTCATGTGTCAGGTCCTCAACAGGTCGGATAGCGTCACGGGGGCGAAGTCGTGCACGTCGGTGCCGACATCGAATTGCCGCGGCATCGGTTTCAACCGGCCATGGCTGTGGCCGTGCAGGTTGATCGCGCGGCGATGCTGTCCGTTCCAACTGCGGAAAGGATAATGGCACAGCACCAGTCGGTGATCGTCCAGCGTCAGCTCGGCATAATCGCCGGTACTGGCCCAGCCGGGTGCGGCCAGCGTGTCCTCCGGGTCGTTGTTCCCGCGCAGCAGATGCTTGGTGCCGTTCAGCCGTGCCAGCAGGGCGGCGACATCGGCGGGGCGCCGCGCGACGTCGCCCAGATGCCACACCGTATCGCCGGGTGCGACGACCGCATTCCAGCGGGCGATCAGCGTCTCGTCCATCTCCGCGGTCGAGGCGAAGGGCCGGCGCGAGATGTTGATCGTGCGGTGATCGCCGAAATGCGTGTCCGCGGTGAAGAAGATCGTCATGTCCAGTACAGCACCCGCGCCATCGGCAAGGCCTCGGCGATGCGGCGTTCGAAGAACTGGCGCAGGTCGCGCATCGTGGCCGCGTCATAGACCTGCTTTTCGGTGCCGAACTTGGTGCGCTTCGTCACCCGGTCGCGGGGCGTCATGTCCAGCGACGATCCCGGATACCAGCTGTCCAGCACCGCCTTCGATCCGGCGGTGAAGCGGTGGGTTATCAACTCGACGGTCAGGTCCAGGTCCGCCACCCCCGCCAGTGCGGCGGCGGCATCGTCGATCAGCGCGCCGTAGGCCGTCTGCCACCCTTCCGCCGCGATGATCGGCGCGATCGTCAGTCCGACCGGATAGCCCGCCGCCGCCATCTGCCCCAGCGCGCGCAGCCGCTGCGCGACGGGCGCGGTGCCCCCCTCGAACCGGGCAAAGGCGCGCGGGTTGATCGATGCGCGCATCCGCGTGCGCCCGCCATGGTCGAGCGTCAGCAGGGGGGCCACATCGGCGAACTTGCTGGTGAAGCGCAGTTGCGCGGGCACGTCCCACTGCCCGAACCATGCGATGGCCGCGGACAGCGATCCCGTCAGCGGCTCCAACGCAAGGGGGTCGGTGTAGCAGGACGCCTCGAACGTCGTCCCTTCATGCGCCCGCGCGCTGCTGCGCGAGGTGATCGTGCCTTGCCCCAGATAGGCGGGCAGGCCGTCCAGTATCTCGTCTAGATTGGCATAGACGCGGGTGATCGGCGGCCCCTTCAGCGATCCTGCAAGATAGCAGTAGCTGCAATGCGCCGGGCATCCTTCCGCCAGGTCGACCCGCCAGTCCGCGCTTGGCGCGATCGGCTGCAACCGGCGTTTCGACGGTGGCGCCACCACCACCGCCAGCGTCGCCTTGGCCTCGGCATAGGCGCGGCGCGGATCGTCCTCGAACCCCAGCACCAGACGGTCCCCCGACAGTTCCACCACCTCGATCCCCATACGCTCGGCCCGCACCAGAATGGCGCGTCCATGCGCGAAATCGCGTGCGGAACGCGTCACGACCACGCGGCGCGGCTTCCAGGTGCCGATGCCGGCGCGGGTGGGGGAGGGGGCGGTCTGCACGAGGTTCGAACGAATGGCTGCCGAACTTGTTCGCGGCCCCGTCTGCGGCGAAGCTTTTCGGCGCGGGCGCAACCAGCGTGCGGCGATGTTTGTTGATGCTTCCTCCGTCCCTCAGGTAATCCCCCCAAGTGACCGCTGCCGCAAACCCTGCCTGGACCGAGGCCGATCGCCTCGCTGAACTGGAATCCTACGCGATTCTCGATACTTCGCGGGAGGCGGAGTTTGACGATATCGCCCGGCTGGCCGCCGATGTGTTTGAAGCGCCGATGGCGGTGGTCAATCTCGTGGCGGGCGACCGGCAATGGTTCAAGGCGGAGGTCGGCATCGGCGCCTGCGAACTCCCCCTCGACGCCTCCATCTGCGCCCACGCGATCCGCCACCCCGGCCTCTTCATCGTCCCCGACCTCGCCCAGGATCCGCGCTTCGCCCAAAACCCCCTGGTCGCCTCCTCCCCCAAACTCCGCTTCTACGCCGCCACCCCCCTAACCACCCCCACCGGCCTCCCCCTCGGAACGGTGTGTGTGCTGGACACCAAAGCACGGCCGGAGGGCATTACCGAGCGTCAGCAATTGACACTGCAAGTGCTTGCGCGACAGGTGATGACGCAGCTGGACCTGCGTCGCGCGATCGCACTGCGCGACCAGCGGACAGCCCAGCTGGAAGCGGAAATTGCCGGACGACGTGGCGTGGACCGCGCACTCGCCGAGACCGATCGACGGCTCAATGCCGTGCTGGATAATACGCGAATGGCCGTGTTCCTGATGGATGAGCGGCAGCATTGCGTCTATGTTAATGCGGCGGCCGAGGCTTTGACGGGGTATCGTCTGGGGGAGATGGCGGGGCGGCCGTTGCACGACGTGGTGCACCATACGTATCCCGACGGGCGGCACTACCCGTTGGAGGAGTGTCCGATCGACCGGGCATTTCCCGAGCGTGCACAGATGGATGGCGAGGAATTGTTCGTCGCCCCCGATGGCTCCTTCTACCCCGTCGCATTTACCGCGAGCCCGGTGCTGGACGATCATGGCAGCCCGGTGGGTACGGTGATTGAGGTGCGGGACGTGTCGGAGCAGAAGGCGCGGGAACAGGCGCTGGTGGAGTCCGAGGCACGGTTCCGCAACATGGCCGATCATGCGCCGGTGATGATGTGGGTGACCGACCCGGACGGGCGCTGCACCTATCTGAACAAGGCATGGTACGAGTTCACCGGGCAGACCGCGGAGACGGCCGAAGGGCTGGGCTGGCTGAACGCGGTGCATCCCGAGGACAGCGGCTGGTCGGGCGAGGTGTTTCTGGACGCCAATGCGCGCCAGGCACCGTTCCGGCTGGAATATCGCCTGCGCCGCCACGACGGCACCTATCGCTGGGCGATCGATGCCGCATCGCCGCGTTTCGGCACGGACGGGGCATTCCTCGGCTATATCGGATCGGTCATCGACATCGACGAACGGCGTGAAACGGAAAATGCGCTGCGCGCCAGCGAGCAGCGCTATCGCACGCTGTTCGAGGCGATCGAGGCCGGTTTCTGCATCATCGACATGGTGTTCGACGACGAGGGCCACCCGGTCGACTATCGCTTTGTCGAGGCCAATCCGGCGTTCGAGCGGCAGACCGGCCTGAAGGACGTGGAAGGGCGCAGCGCCCGCGAACTGGTGCCCGGACTGGAGGCGCACTGGTTCGAAAGCTATGGCCGTGTCGCGCTGTCCGGCGAGCCGGTGCGGTTCGAGAACGGATCGGAGGCGATGGGCCGCTGGTTCGAGGTACATGCGCTTCGACTGGGGCCGGCGGAGGCGCGGCGCGTCGCGATCCTGTTCAACGACATCACCGAGCGTCGCCGCACCGACGTGGCGCTGCGGGCGCTGAACGAGACGCTGGAACACCGGGTGGAGGACGCGCTGGCCGAGCGCAAGCTGTGGGCCGACGTGATCGAGAACGCCAATGCAATGATCGCGGTGGTCTCGCCCGACTATCGGTTCCTCGCGCTCAACGCCGCCTATGCTGCGGAATTTGCGCGCATCTACGGCATCCATCCCAAGGTGGGCGACAGCCTGGGCGAATTGATGGCACCGGTTGCGGAGCATCGTGACGAAGCGCTGGCGATCTGGCGTCGCGCATTGTCGGGCGAGGCGTTCACCGTGACCGAGCCGTTCGGCGAGCGCGACCTGGATCGTCCTTATTACGAGTTGCGCTTCAACGCGCTGCATGACCGCGAAGGGCATTTTGTCGGCGCGTTCCAATATGCCGTGGACGTGACCGACCGGCTGCGCGATCAGGCGCGGCTGGCGGCGGCCGAGGAGCAGTTGCGCCAGGCGCAGAAGATGGAAGCGGTGGGCCAGTTAACCGGCGGCATCGCGCACGATTTCAACAATATGCTGGCGGTAACGATCGGCTCGCTCGATCTGCTGAACCGGCGGATCGGCGCATCGGATGCGCGTGCCAAACGCTATATCGATGCAGCGACGGACGGTGCGCGGCGCGCGGCGACGCTGACCCAGCGGTTGCTCGCCTTTTCACGGCAACAGCCGCTGCGGCCCGAGGCGGTGGACCCCAACCGGCTGGTCTCCGGCATGTCGGATCTGCTGCGCCATTCGCTGGGCGGCGACGTGCGGCTGGAGACGGTGCTGGCGGGTGGCATCTGGCCGACGCATGTCGATCCGAACCAGTTGGAAAACGTGATCCTGAACCTGGCGATCAACGCACGTGACGCGATGCCGGAGGGCGGGCGCGTGACGATCGAGACGCAGAATGCCCATCTGGACAGCCGCTATGTCGCATCGCAGATGGGCGTGGCGGCGGGGCATTACGTGCTGATCGCGGTATCGGACACCGGCACCGGCATGCCGCCCGAGGTGATCGCCAAGGCATTCGACCCGTTCTTCACGACCAAGGGCGTTGGCAAGGGGACGGGACTTGGGTTGAGCCAGGTCTATGGCTTCGTCAAACAATCCGGCGGGCACGTGAAGATCTATTCGGAGCCGGGCGAGGGGACGACCGTCAAGGTCTATCTGCCGCGGCTGATCGGTGCCGAGGCCGAGCCCGCCTCGCTGGCCGACGATCGCGACCTGCCGCTGGGCGAGCAGGAAGAGGTGATCCTGGTGGTGGAGGACGAGCCGAGCGTCCGGCAGTTCAGCGTCGAGGCCCTGACCGAGCTCGGCTACCGCGTGATCGAGGCGGACTCGGCGGCGGCGGCGCTGCGCCTGCTGGATGCCAATCCCGACATCGCGCTTTTGTTTACCGATGTGGTGATGCCCGAGGTGAACGGCGCCAGGCTGGCCGAGGAAGTACGGCGGCGGCGTCCCGACCTGCGGGTGCTGTTCACCACCGGCTATACCCGCAACGCCGTGGTGCATAACGGGGTGCTGGACCCCGGCGTCGAATTGATCGGCAAGCCGTTCACCATCGAGGAACTGGCCGCCAAGGTGCGCGAGGTGCTGGAAACGCCGGTGGGGTGAGCGGGCGTTCATTCCCAATTGCGGAGACGCCTGGTTGCACTTCTGCAAGTTCAGGCAGATGCTGCAAGCCAGGGAATGCGGCGGAACGGGCGCGTTACCCATACTCGATCCGGGAGGCCGTGATGCGGTGTTCATGGGTAGCGGCCGCGCTTGTCGCGGCGGCTTGTGCGACAGTGGCACAGGCGCAAAGCGGCGAGGATCAGGTACGCCGGGCCATCATGGACATGAACCGCGCGGCGCAGCGGCTGGATGCGGACGCGTTCATGCGCAGCTACTGGCGGTCACCCCGACTCACGATCACGTTCGATGGCGAGACGATGCGCGGATAGGACATCATTGCGCGCGAACAGCGCAAGTGGTGGGCCGACAAAAGCGCCGGCATCCGCTTTGATGAACAGCGGCCGGCCGAAATCGTGTCGCAAGGTGACGGCGTGGTGACGTCCCTGCAATGGATGCGGGTATCGCGTGCGGGCGATCAGAAGCCGGCGCGGCTGGTTATTACCTCCGTTTGGAAGAAGCTCCCCGAGGGGTGGCGGGTGGTGCTGGCCCATGAATCGTTGGTGCCGTGATGCTGGCCAGCGGGTGTCGCAGGGCGGGCCTCTGCCGTTTTGTTTCGACGTCGTTCCGGTGAGCGGTTCGGTTCCGATGTGGTCGCTCTGAATAGGTAATGCCCCTTAAGACAACGCCATGAAGCACGGCGTGCTGTAGTTATCGTGGAAGCGAATGACCGGGAGGGCAGGATGCTCAGGAAGATCGGTATGCTGGCGGCTTTCATCACTGCCGTGCCGGCCGTCGCCCAATCATCCCCCGCCGTTCGTGTGCCGCCGGAGATCGGCGCTGCATATGCACGATTGGGAAAAGCGATGATGGCGCATGATGCCAATGGCGTTCGTGCGGTCTGGGCAGAGGACTTCGTGGTGAATGCGCCCAACAATATGGTGCTGCACCGCGACGAGGTGATCGCGGCGATGGAGCGCGATTTCCTCGACTATAGGGACTTTCGCAAGCACATCAGCTTTGTCGGCGAAAAGCCTGAAGTGACCGTGGTCATGGGCTACGACACCATGGTGCCAACCAAGGGGCCGGGTGCGGGCAAGCAGGTCATGCGTCCGTTTACCGACATATGGACGAACCGTGCCGGCACCTGGCAACTCATCGCGCGGCAGGCGACGATCGCTGCCGCGCGCTGAAGCGGAATGACATCGCCTTGATCCGTTCGCGTCGACGTGCCTCTCGATACGTGGCTTTGCCGCTACTCGGCGACTGGGGCGGGGGTGGGCCAAGCGGCTGTCATCCAATTTCGAGACGTACGGATCAGGCGGTCATCAGGAAGGCGGCGCCGGGGATCTCGATGACCTCGGCCTCCGGCATGGGGCAACCATTTGCACCGATAGGAAAAATCGTGACCTGGCCGCTTTCCTCGTTGGCGGCGAGGAGGTGGTTTTGGTGGAGGAGCAGGTGGCGGGGGAAGCGGCCGATGCTGGAGATGTGGCCGATGCGGGTGGGCGTGCCGTGGGTGTCGAGCGCGTAGGTGACGATGCAGTCGCCGCCGCGGGTGGTGACGTAAAGGCGGGCGTGCGGTGCATCGAGCGCGATGGCGCCGCCCAGCGTTTGTTCGACCGTGATCGCGCGGATCGATTCGGCGCGTAGCATCGCACCCTCGGGGCGCAGGACGGTGAGCGTGGCGGCGAGTTCGCTGACCAGATAGGCGACCGGCAGCGCCGGATGGGGCGCGAGATGGCGCGGACCCGATCCAGGCGGGGCGGTGTAGAGCGTCTGCGGCGCATGCAGATCGTTCAGGGGGCGCGACAGGATGCGGTCGGTGCCGAGATCGACGGTGAGCAGCGCACCCGCCGGGGTGAAGCCGACCCAGTGCGCGTGCGGCCCGCGCTGACGATCCGGGTCGGGGCCGTGACCGCGATCGGCCAGCGTGATGCCGGCGCCGGGCAGGCCAGTGTCGCCAAGGGGAAACAGCGTCACGCTGCCGCTGGCATAGTTGGCGACGGCGAGGTGGCGTTCGTCTGGGGACAGCGCGAGGTGGCAGGGCGCTTCGCCGCCCGAGCGGACCTGCGCCAGCGGGTGCCAGTCGGCGGCATAGACGTCCACCGTGCCCGCCGCCTCGTCCACCAGATAGCGGTGGCCGTGGCGGGCGGAGGTGACGGCGAAGGATGCATTGCGGATCGACGGGACCGGCGGCCCCGCCGTCCAGCCGCCCTGGCCGTCATGGACGAGCGGCACCAGTCCGGTGCCGCCCTTGCCCGCATAGGTGCCGACGAATGCGGCGGTCATGGCAGTTCCTGCATCCGCGGTTCGACGCGCAGGGTGACGACATCGACGCGGGGCGGGCGGGTGAGGATGAAATCGACCGCCTCGGCAATGTCCTCGGCATAGAGCATCTCGTGCCGGGCGATCATCTCGCGCTGTTCGTCGGCAGAAGGCTCCTGCATGTCGCTGCCCACCGTGCCGGGCTCGACCAGGCCGACGCGGATGCCGCGATCCTTTACCTCCTTGCGCAGCGTCTCGGCAAAGGCGGACAGGCCGGCCTTGGTGGCGGAATAGACGCTTTCGCCCGGCGCATGGATGGCGGCGCTGATCGACCCAATGATGACGATCTGTCCGCCATCGTCCAGCCGCTCCAGCGCGGCGCGGGTACAGGCGAGCGCGCCGACCAGATTGACATCGACGACATAGCGCCAGGCATCGTCCTCCATTTCGTCAATCGGATCGGCGCCAAGTGCGGCGTTGGAGACGAACGCGTCGATATGCCCCAGCCGCTCATCCGCTTCCTCGAAAAAACGCGCGACGCCCTCGCGCGTGCCCAGATCGGCGCTGATGCCATGGACCTCGCCGCGCGCATCGGCGAAGGATTCCAGCGCTTCCGCCAGTGCCGCCTCGTCGCGGCCCAGCGTCAGCACGCGGGCACCCTTGTCGGCGAGGCTGCGGACGATGGCGCGGCCGATGCCGGTGGTGCCGCCGGTGACGATGATGTTCTTTCCCTGCACGGTCATGCACTCCAGGTGAGGATCAGGCGGCCATTGGCCGGCACGCGAAAATCGAGGCGGTCGTCCGAGGTGGTGTGGGCGCGGACGATGTCGCCCTCCGCCGTGGTCAGCGTCGCCTGCGGCAGCTTGCGGCGTTTCAGGCGGACCAGCGACAGATCGGCCCGACAGGTCTCGCCGCCGTCCAGCGACAGGGTCAGCGCGCGGTCGCCGGTCCGCTCGATGCTGCGGATGAACAGGTTGCAGAACAGGCGGAACGGCGCCTCTTCGATGAGGTGGTGGGAGCGGGCGGCGAAGACCAGCGCGGCGCCGCTGCCATAGATTTCCTGCCCGACCTGGCCGGGCGACTGGCCGTCGCCGTAGAGATCCTCCAGCGGGAAGGCGAGGTCCGGGTTGATGACGCCGCTTTGATGCGGGGGATCGGCCAGTATCTCCTTGGGCAGTGCCTCGGGATAATAAAACCAGGCGCGGTCGAGGGCGTATCTGCAATATTCGCCGATCAGCATGCGCACCGCGGGTTCCAGATCGGGGCCGCTGTCCGCCAGATATGCCTCGAACGCGGTGAAGCTGTCGAAGCATTCGTAGATCGCCATATAGGGCGAGTCGTGCAGGCAGGTGGCGCCCAGGAAGGTGCGGTAATGCACCGCGTGGCCGACCTCGGATTCCCAGATTTCGCAATTGTGGAAGAAGCTGGCGAGATAGACGTAGCTTTGCGACAGGTAACGGTCGTCGTTGGTGATCCGCCACAGCCGCATGCAGGCGGCGGCACCCCAGGCGGTCAGGTTCGCCTGATATTCCAGGTCGAAGCGCATGCCGACCGCCGCATCGATCGCCGCGCGCGCCTCCGCCAGATAGGTCGGGTCGTCGGTCAGCTCGTGGCATTGCAGCATCAGATAGGCGTAGATGCCGCCGACATCGGTCTGGCCGAAGCGGTCGTCGTTGCGCGCCTTCGTCTTCACGGTGAAGTCGCGCATGTCGTACATGACCGGCCAGACATAATCGAAATGATGTGCCGCGCGGATGCCGAAGCCGACCGACTTCAGCAGGAGTTCGCGGCAGACCTCGTCGCCTTGCAGCGCCAGTCGCGCCATGTTGAGCATCGGGTGGTAGAGATACCAGCTGTCGACGGCGTCGGCGTCCTTGTCCTTGCCGACATTGGGCAGATAGCGGCGTAGCGTCTGGAGATCGGGGTCGTAGAAGCGGGCCAGCCCGGCGCGCAGTTCGTCTTCCAGCGGCAAGGGCGCGCCCAGCCAGCGGCCATAATCATGCACCGCGGCCAGCACCGACATCTGCACCATGACGTCGGGATATTCGCCGTCCGGATAGGGCATGATGTAGCGGTGGCCATATTCGCGCCTGCTCGCCTGCGGCGCCTCCGCCAGATCGCGCAGCGTGCGTTCCGACAGGCCGACCCAGTCGCGATAGTCGGTGCGCGGCAGCGGCAGCGCCTTGTACGCGATGCCGAGCATCTGGAGGAACTGGCGCGCCATCTCCAGTTCGTTGTCGCCCGCCCGGTCGCGGAAGACGAGGATGGCGTCGGAGATCATCACCTCCTGCCCGGCGGGCAGCGGGTGGGTGGGGGGCGTGCCGCTTTGCGGCGGGGTGGGCAGGAGATAGCCGAGTTCAGGCCACTCGCCGCCCATCGCGGCGTCGGGCACGGTATCGGTGGCACGGAAATAGTCGTTCAGCGCGGTCAGGTTCTGAAAGTAGAGCGTGCTGCCGAACGCGGGTTCCTCGAAGCGGAAATAGATGAGCGCGCTGTTCACGCCGCGCTGGGCCGCCTCGACCGTCCCGTGCGCGCCCAGCGGATCGTCGTCGGCGCCCAGCACGTAGCAGTCGCGCGGGTGGAACGGGATCAGCAGCGGCGCGCGCGGGGTCAGCCGCACCTGCATCTGCAGGCGGTGAAGATCGGCCTCCGACGTGCGCAGCGCGATGACGTGGCGCCCGACGACGCTTTCGGCCTCCAGCCGCAGCACCTCATGCTGTTCGGGGGCGAGCTTGCGGACCTTGAACCCGCCATCGGGGGTGTAGGCGGCGCGCAGGGCCAGCCCGCCCTTGTCCGGGCGGCGGATGATCAGCCAGACCGAGTCCGCGCCCTGGCAGATGTCGACCGACAGGTCGCCGAGGCCGAACCGGTCGAGCCGCTTCATCGCGCCGCCCATCAGTTCCTCGCGCAGGCCCAGCACATAGGCGCTGACGCCCGGAATGTCCTCAGGGGGCTTGACGATGTCCAATACCGTCGATGACATAAATCCCATCCTCCGGAACCAAATCCGTTAACGCATGTTGTCCTAAGTGACTGAAAACACGTCACTATCTGGCACAACTCGATTGCGACCCGTTGGTTCATGCGATGCGGCGAACGGCGCGTCGCGCGTTGTGGACGGCATGGCAGAGAAGGCTGGAGCATCGATGGGCAGTTGGACCGACGATCATGGTGCGCGGCCCCGCGTCGCGCTGGTGCTGGGTGGGGGCAATGCGCTGGGTGCGTATCAGGCCGGCGTGTTCGAGGCCCTGCAATCGGCAGGGATCGTGCCGGAATGGATCGCGGGCACCTCGATCGGGGCGGTCAACGGCGCGCTGATCTGCGGCAATGCACCCGAGGCACGGCTTGACCGGTTGCGCGACTTCTGGCGGCCGGCGGAAGGCGCCATATCGCCGACCGGGCCCGGAGAGACGGCGCGGCGGACCGCCAGTGTCGCGGAGGCCATGTTATGGGGGCGCGGCGACGTGTTCGCGCCACGCGGGCCCGGTACATGGCCGATGGGTACGCAGGCGCTGTACGATTCGTCGCCGCTGGGGCGGGGCATCGCGCGGCTGGTCGATATCGACCGGCTGAACGACGGCGGGATGCGCTACGCCACGGTGGCGGTCGATCTGGAGACGGGAGCGGAGCGCGTGTTCGACACGCAGGGCGGCCGCGTCGGCGTCGATCATGTGCGGGCAAGCGGTGCACTGTTGCCGCTGTTCCCGCCGGTCAGCGTCGATGGCCGCGACCTGGTCGACGGGGGTACCGCGTCGAACCTGCCGGTCGATCTGGTGCTGGCGGAGCCGGGCGAGGGCGCGTTGCTGTGCATCGCGGTCGACCTGTTACCGCTGGAGGGCGGCGCGGCGCGGACATTGGGCGATTCGTTGCAGCGGATGCAGGACCTGGCCTTTGCCTGTCAGGCGCGGCGGGCGATCGCCGGGTGGCAGCGCGACTATGACCTGCGCGCACGAATACCCGGCGAGACGCCGCGCACGGTGACGTTGATCCACATGGCTTATGGCGGCGAGGAGCGCGAAGTGTCGGGCAAGGCACTGGACTTCTCCGCGCGCTCGATCGGCGAGCGGTGGACACGCGGCGCGCGCGACATGCACCATGTCATCGCGCAACTGGATGCGGGCGAGATCGCCACCGGCCGGTCCGGGCTGACCGTCTACCGCTTTCAGGATGGCGAGCGGCGGGAAGGCTGATCGCGGATCGTCAGGTGACGATCGGATGGCGGCCGCGCAGATCGTCGAGCGTGCGTTCCACCGCGGCATTCTCGCCCGCGGTGCCGGCGGGGGCGAGCGACCAGTTGCAATGGGGATGCGTCTCGGCACTGTAGACGCGCATGTCCCCCAGTACGATCCGCCAGCGACGGCGGGTGCCACCCACCTGTTTCACGAGCGTTGAGAGCAGGATGTCGAGAAGGTCGTCGCGGGTCATGCTGGGGCGCGTTAGCCCCATCGGCGCCTTCAGGGAAGCGAGCATGCGAAAGCGGCGGACAGCGACAAAAATTGTCATGTTCCATCCTTGTTCCGGAGGAACAAAGAGCGTACATAGCGGTCAGCAATTGAACGTAGAAACAGCATGCTCTAGCGAAGGGAGCTTCTGATGGCCGCCAATCTGAAAGTGATCGATACCGGTATGGCAACCCTCAATGCAGACCGGCAAAAGGCGCTAGACGCCGCGCTGGCACAGATCGACCGCGCCTTTGGCAAGGGCTCCGCGATGAAGCTGGGGCAGAAGGAGGCGATGCAGGTCGAGGCGATCTCGACCGGTTCGCTCGGTCTCGACATCGCACTCGGCGTCGGCGGCCTGCCGCGCGGTCGCGTGATCGAGGTCTATGGCCCTGAATCGTCCGGCAAGACGACGCTGGCCCTCCACGTCATCGCCGAGGCGCAGAAGAATGGCGGCACCGCCGCCTTCGTCGACGCCGAACACGCGCTCGACCCGGTCTATGCCAAGAAGCTGGGCGTCAACATCGACGAGCTGATCGTGTCGCAGCCCGACACGGGCGAACAGGCGCTGGAGATCACCGACACGCTGGTCCGCTCCAACGCGATCGACGTGCTGGTGGTCGACTCGGTCGCGGCACTGGTGCCGCGCGCGGAAATCGAGGGCGAGATGGGCGACAGCCATGTCGGCCTGCAGGCGCGCCTGATGTCGCAGTCCCTGCGCAAGCTGACCGGTTCGATCAGCCGTTCGCGCTGCATGGTGATCTTCATCAACCAGCTGCGCATGAAGATCGGCGTGATGTACGGCAACCCGGAGACGACGACGGGCGGCAACGCGCTGAAATTCTATGCGTCCGTTCGTCTCGACATCCGCCGCACCGGCGCGATCAAGGACCGCGAGGAAGTGACCGGCAACGCGACCCGCGTGAAGGTGGTGAAGAACAAGGTCGCGCCGCCGTTCAAGCAGGTCGAGTTCGACATCATGTACGGCGAGGGTATCTCCAAGATCGGCGAGATCCTCGATCTGGGTGTGAAGGCCGGGCTGGTCGAGAAGTCGGGTAGCTGGTTCTCCTACGACTCGGTGCGGATCGGGCAGGGGCGCGAGAACGCCAAGACGTACTTGCGCGAAAACCCGGAAATGGCCGACCGGCTCGAACGCGCCATCCGTCAGCGCACCGACAAGGTCGCCGAGGAGATGATGACCGGCCCGGATGCCGAGGACGACGCCTGAGGGCGGCCCGCGCCTCTCGAATGGGGGCGCGCGGCAGGTCATCTTGCATCATGCCGATGCCGACACGAGAAGGGCCTGCCGATCCGGCGGGCCCTTTGTCGTTTCGGAGACGGAGGGGCCGCGGCCTTTATCGCCGACCAGGAGAATGGAGCGCATGACCGGACGATCCGAATGGCAGTCCCGTGTGGGTCGGGTATGGGCACAGGAATGGCGCCGTACCGATCGCGCGCTGGCGGGCGTGGCCGAGCGGCTGGATGCGGCGATCGCGGCGGTTGCGCCACAAAGCGGCGATGCCGTCGATATCGGCTGCGGCGCGGGCAGCACGACGCTGGCGCTCGCCGCGGCACGACCGGATCTGCGGGTCACCGGGATCGACCTTTCGCCCGATCTGCTCGGCACGGCTCGGGAACGTGGTGAGGGACATGGCAATGTCGCCTTTGTTCAGGGCGACGCGCTGGCGGTCCTGCCGACGCTGGCGCCGCTCGACATGATCGTATCGCGTCACGGCGTGATGTTCTTCGACGATCCGGCCATGGCCTTTGCCCGCATGCGCGCGGCGATGCGGCCGGGCGCGCCGCTGGTCTTTTCTTGCTTCCGGGCGCGGGCCGAGAATGACTGGGCGGTGGCGCTCGACGCAGCGGTGGGCGGTGGGCCGGCCCTGCCCGCTGGCTATGCGCCCGGCCCGTTCGGGTTGGCCGATCGCGCGTTTACGCAGGACATGCTTGGCCGGGCCGGATGGGCGGACATCCGCGCGGCGGCACATGACGTCGCCTACCGCGTCGGCGGCGGAGACGATGCGGTGGAGGACGCACTCGGCTTCTTCGCGCGGATCGGGCCGGCGGCGACGCCGCTTGCCAATGCGGCCCCGGCGGAGCGTTATGCGCTGGAAGCGCGTTTGCGCTCCCTGCTCCATCCGCGCGTCGTGGACGGGGCGATCGATTTCACCGCGGCCATCTGGATCTGGACCGCGACAGCAGGGGAGGCCGCATGATCGTCGTCCATCATCTGGAAAACAGCCGCTCGCAACGCATCCTGTGGATGCTGGAGGAACTGGGGCTGCCCTATGAGGTGAAGCGGTACGAGCGGGACCCCAAGACGATGCTGGCGCCGCGTGAATTGCGCGCGGTGCATCCGCTGGGCAAGTCGCCGGTGATCCAGGATGACGGCGCGGTGGTGGCGGAAACCGGGGCGATCGCCGAATATCTGGTGGAAAAGGCGGACGGGCGACTGGGCGCGCCGTCGCACCGCGAGGCGGCGCTGCGCTATCGCTTCTGGCTGCACTATGCGGAAGGCTCGCTGATGCCGCCGCTGCTCCTGCTGCTGGTGCTCGGGCGTATTCCACTGATGGGCAAGGCCGCGATCAAGCGGGTGCAGCCGATGCTGGACCGGCATCTGGACTATGTGGAGGCGGAGCTGGCGCGACGCCCGTGGTTCGCCGGCGACCAGATGACGGCGGCAGACATCATGATGAGCTTTCCGCTGGAAGCGGCGCGCAAGCGTGGCGGCCTGAACGAAAGCCGCCCGGCGACGATGGCGTGGTTGGACAAGATCCATGCCCGGCCCGCCTATCAGGCGGCGCTGGCGAAGGGCGGCCCCTACACCTTCGCCTGACCGGCTCTAGCGACCGATATCGCGAAAGCTGTCGACGTCCTTGGCGGGGCCGTGGCCGGATGGCGCGTGCAGCGGTTCGATCTCGGCGGGCTCCAACGGATCGAGCCCGCCCTCCCACTTCGACACCACGGTGGCGGCGATGGCGTTGCCGAGGACGTTGGTGGCGGAGCGGCCCATGTCGAGGAAGTGGTCGATGGCGAGGACGAGGAGGAGTCCGGCCTCGGGCAGGTCGAACTGCGCCAGCGTGGCGGCGATCACCACCAGGCTGGCACGCGGTACGCCCGCTATCCCCTTGGACGTGATCATCAATGTCAGCAGCATCGCGATCTGCGTGCCGAGCGTCAGGTCGATGCCGTAGGCCTGCGCGATGAACAAGGACGCGAAGGTCATGTACATCATCGAACCGTCGAGATTGAACGAATAGCCGAGCGGCAGCACGAAACTGGCGATGCGCGGCGGTACGCCGAACCGGTCGAGCGCCTCCAGGGTGCGGGGGAAGGCAGCCTCGGAAGAGGCGGTGGAGAAGGCGAGGAGCGCCGGGTCGCGGACATAGCGCAGCAGCAGGCGGATGCGCGGGCCGACGAGAAGGAAGGCGATGCCGATCAGCACCGCCCACAGCACCGCAAGGCCGACATAGACCGAACCCATGAAATAGGCGAGGCGGCCGATCACGCCGGGCCCCTGTTCGACCAGGGTCGCCGCCACCGCCGCGAACACCGCGACGGGGGCGAAGCGCATCACATAGTCGGTGATCTGGAGCATGACCGCGACCAGCGCCTCGGCCGCCTTCACCAGCGGCGCGGCACGCTCGCCCACCGCGGTGATGGCGACGCCGGCGAAGACGGAGAAGACGACGATCTGGAGGATGTCGTTGGTCGCCATCGCGTCGATGATCGAGGTCGGGAAGATGTGGGTGATGACCTTGGCGGCATCGAACGCGGTCTTGTCGAGGCCGCTGCCCTGGCCGGCGGGGGGGAGCGGCAGGTTGAGCCCGACGCCGGGTTGCAGCAGGTTGACGAGGATGAGCCCCAGGGTCAGCGACAACAGGCTGGCGCTGACGAACCACAAGAGCGACTTCAGCCCGACGCGGCCGAGCGCGCCGGTGTCGCCCATATGCGCGATGCCGACCACCAGCGTGCCGAAGACGAGCGGCGCGATGATCATCTTGATAAGGTGCAGGAAGATCGTGGTCAGCACCGAGAACCAGCCGGCGATCGCCTTCAGCCGCGCGGCCGAGGCCGGTGTCCCGTCCGACAGTCCCGCATTGATCGCCCAGCCGACGACGAGGCCGAGAACCAGCCCCAGAAGGATGAACCGCGTCAACCGCTTCGCCAAGATACACGCTCCCCGGAAATACAGGCCCGCTACCAAGGGGATTGCGGGGCTGCGGTCAAGAACCGTATCGCTTGGGCCATGCCCGCTGTTCTTTCCCGCCGGACGCTGATCGCCGGTGCCGCCACCCTGCCGCTGCTCGCCCGACCGGGGCTGGTGCGCGCGGCCGACACCGACCTGTCGACGCTGCGCGACATGACGGTCAGGGCCAGGCCGATCGATGCGGCGGAGCGTGCCGCGCGGCTGGCGCGGGCGCAAGGATTGATGCGCGCGAACGGGATCGGCGCGGTGTTGATCGAGCCGGGATCGTCGCTGGTCTATTTCACCGGCGTCCGCTGGGGGCGGAGCGAGCGGCTGACCGCGGCGGTGCTGCCGGTGGAGGGGCCGCCGTGCATCGTCACGCCGTTCTTCGAAGAGCCGTCGGTCCGCGAAACGCTGGGCGTGCCGGCGGAGGTGCGGGTGTGGCAGGAGGATCAGGACCCGCTGGCGGTGGTCGCCGGTTACTTGCGCGACCGCAAGCTGGCGGCGGGCACGATCGGGATTGAGGAAACGGCGCGCTTCTTCGCGTTCGACGGGCTGGCACGCGCGCTGCCGGAGGCGAAGCTGGTGTCCGCCAATCCGGTGGTGCGCGGGTGCCGGATGGTGAAGACGCCGGCCGAGATCGCGCTGATGCAGATGGCGACGGACGTGACGATGGCGGCGTATCGCTTCGTCTTTCCGCGCGTCGAGGCGGGGATGACCGGGCTGGACATCGCGGCCCTGATGAACGCCGCGACGCGCGCGCTGGGCGGCAGTCCGGAGTTCAGCCTGGTGCTGGTCGGCGAGGCATCGGCCTACCCTCACGGATCGAAACAGGTCCACCGGGTGGGTGAGGGGCAGGTGGTGCTGATGGATTGCGGCTGTACCGTGCAGGGTTATCAGTCGGACGTGTCGCGCACCTGGGTGCACGGCACCGCCAGCAAGGCGCAGCGCACCGTGTGGGAACAGGTGGCACAGGCGCAGCAACTGGCCTTTGCGACCGCCAAAGTGGGCCTGGCCGCCGGGCAGGTCGACGACGCGGTGCGGCGCTTTTACGCGAAACTGGGTTACGGCCCGGATTACAAGCTGCCGGGCCTGTCGCACCGGACGGGGCACGGCATCGGCATGGACGGGCACGAACCGGTCAACCTGGTGCGCGGAGAGGCGACGCCGCTGGCGCCGGGCATGTGTTTTTCGGACGAGCCGGGGCTGTACCTGCCGGGCAAGTTCGGGGTCCGGCTGGAGGATTGCTTCTACATGACCGAGGCGGGGCCGCGCTGGTTCAGCCAGCCACCACACGACCTGGACCAGCCGCTGGGCGGGCACCGTTTGCCGCCGGCGAACGCGCCGCGCTGATCGCCCTCACCCTTGCGCGGCTTTGCCGCTCCCCCCTCTCCCGGTGGGAGAGGGAAGGGGCCCGTCGCCAAGGGCACGGGCGCGTCCCGACGGGCACCGCAAAACGTGCCTTGGCACGTTTTCAAACAGCCTCTAAGCCGCTGTCCCATGACCTCGACCAACGACATCCGCCGCGGCTTTCTCGACTATTTCGGTGAACAGGGGCACCAGATCGTGCCGTCCGCACCGCTCGTGCCGCAGAACGACCCGACGCTGATGTTCGTCAATGCGGGCATGGTGCCGTTCAAGAACGTGTTCACCGGCCTGGAATCGCGGCCTTATTCGACCGCGACCAGTTCGCAGAAATGCGTCCGCGCCGGTGGCAAGCATAACGATCTGGACAATGTCGGCTACACCGCCCGGCACCACACCTTCTTTGAGATGCTGGGCAATTTCTCGTTCGGCGATTATTTCAAGGAACAGGCGATCACCCATGCCTGGACGCTGCTGACCAAGGTCTGGGGTATTCCCGCCGAGAAGCTGACCGCCACCGTCTACCACACCGACGACGAGGCGTTCGACCTGTGGAAGAAGATCGCGGGGCTTCCCGATCACAAGATCATCCGCATCCCCACCAAGGACAATTTCTGGGTGATGGGCGAGAACGGGCCGTGCGGACCGTGTTCGGAAATCTTCTACGATCACGGCGAGCATATCTATGGCGGCCCTCCCGGCAGCCCGGAGGAGGATGGCGACCGCTTCGTCGAGATCTGGAACCTCGTCTTCATGCAATATGAGCAGGAAGCCAACGAGATCATCGGCGAACTGCCCAAGAAGTCAATCGACACGGGTATGGGGCTGGAGCGTGTCGCGGCCGTGTTGCAGGGCGTGCACGACAATTACGACACCGACACGTTCAAGGCGCTGATCGCGGCGTCGTGCGACCTGACCCATACCAGGGCGGAAGGTGCGCAGATGGCGAGCCACCGCGTCATCGCCGACCATCTGCGCTCGGCAGGCTTCTTGGTCGCGGACGGCGTGCTGCCCGCCAATGAGGGGCGCGGCTATGTGCTGCGCCGGATCATGCGCCGCGCGATGCGCCATGCGCACCTGCTGGGCGCCAAGGAGCCGCTCATGCACCGGCTGGTGCCCGCGCTCATCACCGAAATGGGCGCGGCGTACCCGGAACTGTTCCGTGCACAGCCGCTGATCGAGGCGACGCTGCGGCAGGAGGAGACCCGGTTCCGCCAGACGCTGGACAAGGGGCTGAAGCTGCTCGACGAGGCGACCGCGGGCATGGACGAGGGCGCGACGCTGGCCGGCGAGACCGCGTTCAAGCTCTACGACACCTATGGCTTTCCCTATGACCTGACCGAGGATGCGTTGCGCGCGCAGGGGCTGTCGGTCGACCGCGCCGGTTTCGATGCGGCGATGGCCGAGCAGAAGCGTGCCGCGCGCGCCGCATGGAAGGGATCGGGCGCCAAGGCGTCGGACGACCTGTGGTTCGACATCGCCGAGGAAACCGGGTCGACCGAGTTTCTGGGCTATGCCTCCGACACGGGCGAGGGCGAGGTGCTGGCGCTGATCAAGGACGGCGCGCGCGTCGATCGTGCCGGCACCGGCGATACGGTGGCGATCGTCGTCAACCAGACCCCCTTTTATGGCGAGAGCGGCGGGCAGGTGGGTGATGCCGGCACCATCTCCAACGATGCCGGCCTGCGCGCCGCGGTTACCGATACCTCTAAGCAGCTTGGCCGGGTGTTCGTGCATCACGCCCAGGTCGAGGCGGGCGAGATCAAGGTCGGCGATCCCGTCAAGTTGGCGATCGATGTCGCACGCCGTGCGCAGATCCGCGCCAACCATTCCGCGACGCACCTGTTGCACGAGGCGCTGCGCGAGCGGCTGGGCAGCCATGTCGCGCAAAAGGGTTCGCTGGTCGCCCCTGAACGGCTGCGCTTCGACTTTTCGCAGCCGGTCGCGGTGGGCGCCGAGGACATCGCGGTCGTCGAGGCGGCGGTCAATGCGCAGGTGCGTGGCAACGGATCGGTGACCACCCGGCTGATGACCCCGGACGATGCGATCGCGATGGGCGCGATGGCGCTGTTCGGCGAGAAATATGGCGACGAGGTTCGCGTCGTGTCGATGGGCGAGGATGCCGACGGCACCTATTCCATCGAACTGTGCGGCGGCACGCATGTCGGCGCGCTGGGCGAGATCGGGCTGTTCAAGATCGTGTCGGAGGGCGCGGTGTCGAGCGGCGTGCGCCGTGTCGAGGCGCTGACCGGCGAGGCGGCGCGCAGCTATCTGTCGGCGCGCGACGAAAAGCTGCGTGAGGCGGCGACCGCGCTGAAGACGGCGCCCGACGATGTGCCCGCGCGCGTCGCCGCGCTGATCGAGGAGCGGCGCCGGCTGGAGCGCGAACTGGCCGAGGCGAAGAAGGCGCTGGCGATGGGTGGCGGTGCCGCGGGCCCGGTCGGCCCCGAGCAGATCGGCGACGTGGCGTTCATCGGACAGGTGCTCGACGGGTTCGAGGCCAAGGGGCTGCGCGGCGCGGTGGACGAGGCCAAGCAGCGGCTGGGCTCCGGCGTGGCGGTGATGGTCGCGGTGAACGATGGCCGCGCATCGGTGGCGGTCGGTGTGACCGACGATGTCGTCGGTCGCCTCAACGCGGTGGATCTGCTGCGCCGGGCCGTGGCGGCGCTGGGCGGGCAGGGCGGCGGTGGCCGGCCCGACATGGCGCAGGGCGGCGGGCCGGACGGCGCCAAGGCCGCCGAGGCGCTGGATGCCGTGCGGGAGGCGCTGGCGGGGTGAGGATGGCCTGACGTCCGCAGGTCCGCGGACGCCTTTCGGGAAGAAGGTGGGATGCGGCACTGGACGTTGGGATTGATCGGCCTGTGGGCGGCGGGAGCGGTGGCGCAAACCGCGCCCCCGAATGCGCCGGCACCGCCGAAGAGCGACGAACTGGTCGTCACCGGCCGGCGTGCGCCCGACAAGGCCGAACTGCGCCGGCAGGTCGATGGCGTGACCGGTCATCCCGGCTTCGACAAGCCGCTGGCGCGGTTCATCGAGCCCGTCTGCCTGGGCACGATGGGCCTTGGTGCCGATACCGGAGCCGCGATCCTGGACCGGATGGTGCAGGTGGCCGAAGCGGCCCGCGTGCCGATGAACGGCAAGGCGACATGCAGTCCCAACGTGCTGGTGCTGTTCATCGACGACAGCCATGCCGGGGTGGAGCGGATCGCCAAGCGCACCTCCGGCCTGATGCGCAGCCTGTCCTATTACGAGGTCAAGGCGCTGTTGAAGGAGCCGGGGCCGGTCTATGCGTGGAGCGCGGTGGAAACCCGCTCGCGCGATGGGGACCGGATGGCGGTCGATTTTCCGGGCGACGTGCCGCAACTGAAGGTGTCGACCGCGACGCGCACCGCTCTGCCGATCCGGCAGGACATGCTGTCCTCCGTCGTCATCATCGAGCGCAAGGCGGTGGCGGGCAAGCTGGTGACGCAGATCGCCGACTATGCCGCGATGCGCGCCTTTGCCGAGACGAAGCCGCGGCGCAAAGGGGATGCCGCAACGATCCTGTCGCTGTTCGACGAAGGCGTGGTGGCGCCGGTCGAGATGACCGCCTTCGACCGCGGCTATCTGCGCGGTGTCTATAGCGGCGCGCCCAATCAGCTCCCCGGCTTCCAGATCGGGGGCATGGCGCGCGCGATCGGGGAGGAAATGATCAAGGAGGACGCAGGCCCTTGAATGCAACCGGCCGACCCGGCGCCCGCCCGGGACAGCGCGACCTGACGAGCGGGCCGATCGGCCGCTCGCTGCTGCTGTTCGCGCTGCCGACGCTCGGCTCCAGCATCCTGCAGTCGATCAACGGATCGATCAATGCGGTGTGGATCGGCCAGTTTCTAGGCGAACGCGCGCTGGCGGCGACGACGAACGCCAATCTGGTGCTGTTCCTGCTGGTGTCGGCGGTGTTCGGCTTCGGCATGGCGGCGACGATCATGATCGGGCAGGCCGCCGGGCGCGGCGATATCGAGGGGGTGCGCCGCGTGTTCGGCACCACGCTGGGGCTGTTCGCGGTGCTGTCGACGCTGGTCGCGGTCGTCGGGTGGCTGGCGGCGCCCGCGATCCTGACCACGCTCGGCACGCCGGCGGAGGCCTATCCGCTGGCGCTGGCCTATCTGCGGGTCATCTTCGTCTCGATGCCCACCGGGTTCCTGTCGGTACTGGTCAGCATGGCGCTGCGCGGCACCGGCGATGCGATCACCCCGTTGAAGTTCCTTGCGCTCGGCGCGGTGCTGGATGCCGGGTTGAACCCGCTGCTGATCGTCGGGGTCGGGCCGTTTCCGGAACTCGGCATCACCGGCTCGGCGCTTGCCACGGTGATCGCCAACACGCTGTCCTTCGCCTCGATGCTGGTCTTCGTCTATCGCCGCGATCTGGTGGTGCGGCTGCGGCGGTCCGAGTGGCGCTATCTGCGGCCGGACCCTGCGCTGTTGAAGCCGCTCGTCACCAAGGGAATAC
Organism: Sphingomonas sp. NY01; assembly: GCF_038809135.1. Lineage (NCBI taxonomy): Bacteria > Pseudomonadati > Pseudomonadota > Alphaproteobacteria > Sphingomonadales > Sphingomonadaceae > Sphingomonas > Sphingomonas sp. NY01. The sequence goes on from NZ_CP101722.1 coordinate 1,119,434, forward strand.
CCATGGGGTTGCAGATGCTGGTCGCGACCGGATCGGCGCTGGCGATGATCGGGCTGGTCAATCGCCAAGGAACGACGATCACCGCCGCTTACGGCGCGGCCAGCCAGCTATGGACCTATATCCAGATGCCCGCGATGGCGGTGGGCGGCGCGGTCAGCGCGATGGTGGCGCAGAATATCGGTGCCGGCCGCTGGGACCGGGTGGAGCGGGTCAACCGGTCCGGCGTGATCCTGAACCTGATCCTCACCGGCGGCCTGGTCGCGGCGGTCGCGGCCGCCGACCGGCACGTGCTGTGGCTGTTCCTGGGCAGCGACGGCGATGCGGTGGGGGCGGCGACGCGGATCAACCTGATCGGATCGGCCAGCTTCATCCTGTTCGGCGTATCGATCGTGCTGTCCGCCACGATGCGCGCGAACGGCGCGGTGGTGGCGCCGCTCGTCATCCTGGCGGTGGCGTTGTTCCCGGTGCGCCTCGGCCTGGCCTATGCGCTGACCCCCGCCTGGGGGGCGGATGCGATCTGGTGGAGTTTTCCGGCGGGCTCGCTGGCGTCGATGGTGATGACCATCGGCTATTACCGGCACGGCAACTGGAAAAAGGGCAGGCCGCTCGCACCACCCGAGGCCGAGGAACAGGCCATGGCCTGCGAGGAACCGACCGCCAAGAAGATGCCGGTCGGGTAGCCGGGCGCCCGCCGTCAGTCGCGCGGTGCCATCACCTCGATGATGCCGGGGGCGACCCTGGCGGTGACGGGGGTACGGGCGAGCACCTCGCCGTCGATGGAGATCGGCAGGCGCGGTTCGGTGTCGATGCGCAGGGACTTGGCCCGGAACTCGCGCACCTCTTCCTTGCGTGCCTCGCTGCGGAAGATGCTGGCCGTCCAGTTGGCGATCAGGCGGCGTTTCACATGGCCGCACACCGCCTGCACGACGATCTCGCCCGAATCGACCGAGGCCGATTCCACCAGTTCGGTGCCGCCATGATACGGCCCGTTGGAGATGCGCACCTCCACCACGCGCAGCCGTTCCGCACTGGCGCCTTCGCCGACGATCAGGGTGAACGGTCGGAACCGCATGAACTGGTACGCCGCCCAGCCGAGATAGCCGACGCGGCCGAACACCTTTTTCAGATTGTGCGGCACCGTCTCGGCGATCTTGGGGCTGATGCCCATCGCCGCGCAATTGGCGTAGTAATCCTTGTCGATCATGCCCAGATCGATCCGCCTGGGCGCGCCGTTCCGGATCACGTCGATCGCGCCGTCGACCGTCAGCGGGATGTTCAGCGAACGGGCAAAGCTGTTCGCGGTGCCGAGCGGCAGCACGCCCAGGATCACGTCATGCCCGACCATCAGGTCGACCAGCCCGCTGATCGTACCGTCGCCGCCGCCCAGGATCAGCAGGTCGGGCTTGACCGACAATACGTCCCTGACCACCCGTTCCAGGTTCTTGGGGTCGTCCACCGCGCGGGCATCTACCTGATAAGGCAGGCCGGACATCGCCTGACAGGCACGCTTGAACAGCTTCTGCCCCTTGCGGGACTTGGCATTGACGACCATCGCGGCCGACCGGATTTCCCTCAAGACCAATTCCTTTCGGGCGCGCAACGCTTGGCAAGTGCTCCGCGATCCCGCAAAGCATGACGATGACCGCCGCCTATCCTGCGCTTCGCCTGCGCCGTACGCGCGCCTCGGGGTGGAGCCGCCGGCTCCATGCCGAAACCGTCCTGACCCCGGCCGACCTGATCTGGCCGTTGTTCATCACGCAAGGGCAGGGGGTGGAGGAGCCCGTCGCCAGCCTGCCGGGCGTGTCCCGCTGGTCGCTGGACGGCATCGTGGCGCGGGCGCGCGAGGCGCGGGACCTGGGCATTCCGTGCCTGGCGCTGTTTCCCAACACGCCGCCGGAGCTGCGTTCGGATGCGGGCGAGGAGGCGCTGAACCCCGACAATCTGATGTGCCGCGCCATCCGCGCGATCAAGGATGCGGTGCCCGAGATCGGCCTGCTGACCGATGTCGCGCTCGATCCCTATACCACGCATGGTCATGACGGGCTGGTCGATGCCGCAGGCTATGTGGAGAACGACAGGACGGCGGACGCGCTGGTGCAGCAGGCGCTGACCCAGGCGCGTGCCGGGTCCGACATCATCGCGCCGTCCGACATGATGGACGGCCGCATCGGCCTGATCCGCGGCGCGCTGGAGGCCGAGGGCTTCCACAATGTCCAGATCATGTCCTACGCCGCCAAATATGCCAGCGTCTTCTATGGCCCGTTCCGCGATGCGGTGGGCAGCCGCGGGCTGCTGAAGGGTGACAAGAAGACCTACCAGATGGACCCCGCCAATGCCGAGGAGGCACTGCGCGAGGTGGCGCTGGACCTGGGCGAGGGCGCGGACAGCGTGATGGTGAAGCCGGGCCTGCCCTATCTGGACATCATCCTGCGGGTGAAGTCCGAGTTCCAGGTGCCGGTCTTCGCCTATCAGGTGTCGGGCGAATATGCGATGATCGAGGCGGCGGCCGCCGTCGGCGCGATGGACCGCGACGCGCTGGTGCTGGAGACGCTGATGGCATTCAAGCGTGCCGGGTGTTCGGGCGTGCTGACCTATCATGCGGCGCATGCCGCGCGGCTGCTCGGCGCGTGAGCGAGGCGCCTGTGGCGGGCGTGTCGGTGGCGGACGGCGCCGCGGGTCCCGCCCCCATGACCACCGCCATGTCACGGCCGGTGCACGCGCTGTTCGTGGCGACGATCCTGGCGGGATCGTTCCTGCTGTTCCTGGTCCAGCCGATGGTGGCGCGCATGGCGCTGCCCCGGCTGGGCGGGGCACCCGCCGTGTGGAACTCGGCGATGCTGGTCTATCAGGCGCTGTTGCTGGGCGGCTATGCCTATGCGCACGGGCTGGCGCGGTTCCGGCCGCGGGTGCAGGCGGGCATTCATCTGGGACTGCTGGCGATCGCGGCCTTGTGGCTGCCGATCGGGCTGGTCGCGGGCGATCCGCCGGCCGATGCCGATCCCGCCGTGTGGGTGCCGTGGCTGCTCGGCCTGTCGATCGGGCCGCTGTTCTTCGCCGTGTCGGCGCAGGCGCCGCTGATCCAGCGCTGGTTCGCCGCGGCAAGCGGCGGGCGGGACCCTTATGCGCTTTATGCCGCGTCCAATCTCGGCAGTTTCGGCGGGCTGATCGCCTATCCGCTGCTGGTGGAACCTTCGCTGGCGCTGAAGGGGCAGAGCCTGGTCTGGACGATCGGCTACGGCGCGCTGGTGCTGCTCGTCGCCGCCTGTGCGCTGCGCCTGCCGCCGCGCGCGGTGACGGAGGCGCAACATGCGGTCACGCCGCCGGCCACGCCGCGACGCATCGCCTACTGGATCGCGCTGTCGCTGGTCCCCTCGGGCCTGATGCTCGCGACCTCCACCTATATCACCACCGACATCGTCGCGATGCCGCTGTTGTGGGTGCTGCCATTGGGGCTCTACCTGCTCAGCTTCACCATCGCCTTCGCCGCGCGGCGCGGCGCCGCCGAAATGGTCACGCGGATCGCGCCGGTGACGCTGCTGCTGTTCGGCGGCGTCATCATGGCGGGCTATCACCAGCGGCCTTATTTCAATGCGGGCATCGCGCTGCTGTTGCTGTTCATGGTGTCGGTGGCGCTGCACACCGCATTGTTCCGCGCGCGACCGGCGCCGGACCGGCTGACCGGATTCTATCTGGCGATGTCGGCGGGCGGGGCGCTGGGCGGGGTGTTCGCCGGGCTGCTGGCGCCCGTGCTGTTCGACTGGACCTATGAATATCCGCTGCTGATCCTGGCGGCGGGGATGCTGGTGCCGCAACAGTTCCTGGCGGCGCCGATCCACCGGCTATGGGCACGCCATGGCCGTGCCATGCTGATCGGGCTGGCGCTGATCCTGGGCGTCGGCATCAACGTGGCGGTGCTGCGTGCCGACGGGTTGACCGGGGCGGCGAACGGTATCGCCTTTCTGATGCTGGCGACGCTCGGGCTGCTGACGATCGGCGCGCGTGCGGGCTATGTCCTGCTGCTCGCCAGTGCGCTGGTCGTGTTCGGCGGTTACCGCGCCATCGCGCTCAGCCTGGATGCCGGCGCGCGGACGCGCAGCTATTTCGGCGTCTACACGGTCAATATCCGTCCCGACCGGCGCGAGCTGGATCACGGCACCACCGTGCACGGCGTGCAGCTTCGCGGATCGCCGGCGCGCGAGCGGCAGCCGACGACCTATTACGCGCCCGGCTCCGGCGTGGGGCAGGCGATGCTGCTGGCGCCGACCCTGTACGGCGCCGGCGCGCGCATCGGCGTGGTCGGGCTGGGGACGGGAACGCTCGCCTGTTACGCCCGGCCGGGGCAAAGCTGGCGCTTCTACGAGATCGATCCCGCCGTGATCCGTATCGCGCGCGATACCGGGCAGTTCAGCTATCTGTCGCGCTGCCTGCCGCGGCCGACGATCCTGCTGGGCGATGCGCGGATCAGCCTGGCGCAGGCCGCACCCGACAGCCTTGACCTGCTCGCGCTCGACGCCTTCTCGTCCGACGCCATTCCGATGCATCTGATGACGCGCGAGGCGTTCGAAACCTATGCGCGCGTCCTGTCCGACCGCGGCATGCTGCTCGTCCACATCTCCAACCGCTTTCTCGACCTCGAACCCGTGGTCGCTGCCGCCGCCCAGAGCGGGGGGTGGCATGCCATGCAGTTGAACTACAATCCTTCCACACTGGATACCGATGCATCGGCGTCCTTGTGGATCGCCCTTTCGCGGGACCGGGCGGTGATCGACACGCTGGCCGACCGCAATCCGGGCTGGGCGCCGATCGCGAACACCGGGCATGTGCCGGTGTGGACCGATGATTATTCGACCATCCTGCCGCTGATCCGGGGGTTCTAGGATCAGGCGGCGGGCAGCCCGGCTTGCAGGCGGTCGATCGTCGCGCTCTGCCGCGTGCCCTCGGCGGCGGCGCGGGTCTTGAGCGCGGTCAGCGCGGGATAGTCGGGCGCCAGTTGCGCGGCGCGGTCGATCGCGGCCTCGTCGATCGTGGTAACCAGCGCGGAGAGTTGCGCGCGGCGATCGTCCAGTTGCGCCAATCCCGCCTGCGCGTTCAGCCAGGGCTCGCTGCCGACCGCCTGGCCGCGCGCGGCGCGTGCCTGAGTCTCGACCTGCCGTGCTTCGGTATCGAAGTCGCGGGCCAGGGTATCCAACTGGCGGCTCCATTCGGCGATGCGCGCGTCGAGCGCCGGATCGGGGCGGATTTCCACCGGCTTCACCTCGGGCTCGGCGAAACCCAGTTTCTCGACCGGGCGCACGCCCAGCGAGGGATAGACGGTGTCGTCCTTCGCGCAGGCGGCGAGCGACAGGCTGAGCGATAAAGCCAGGGCGAGGGGGCGGGGCGACGGCATCATCCCTCGTCCGTAGAAAAGTGAAGAAAGTCGAGCAACACTCTTGCGTTCGTTTCCGCCCGCTTCTAAGAGCCCACCTCCACAGCGCGCCCGTAGCTCAGCTGGATAGAGCATCAGACTACGAATCTGAGGGTCGGACGTTCGAATCGTTCCGGGCGCGCCAGTGGAAAAACAGGTCCCAGCGACCCATGCGCGCCCGTAGCTCAGCTGGATAGAGCATCAGACTACGAATCTGAGGGTCGGACGTTCGAATCGTTCCGGGCGCGCCATTCACCAGACAGCATCGACCAAATGGCCCCTCCCGCGCCGCAGGAAGGGCCTTATCCCGATTACCGACCGTAGATGCGGTCCAGCATGCGCGACACGGTGACCAGTTGCGCGGCGGCGGGATCGAAGCGCGCCCCGCCGGCGAGTCGCCGTGCCCAGTCGGCGCCGGCGCGGCCACCCCATTCCTCCGGCGGCTGGCTGAGCGTTTCGCGCTGGGTGCCGCGATAGCGCTCCGCCACGAAGTCGTAGAAGGAACCATCGACGTTGCGCAGCGCAGCGCCGCCCTGCGTGCCGTAGAAGGCGGCGCTGATCTCCGCATCGCGACCGGCATGGAGCCGCCAGGAGCAGGTGAGGCGCACGACGGTGCCGGTTGGCAGCACGATGCTGGCGGTGGCGAAGTCCTCCACGGCCTCCGCTGCGGGGGGAAGCAGGCGCCCGTCCGCGAACAGTTGCGCGGTGACCGCGGGATCGCCCTCGGGAAAGCCCAGCGCCCAGAGCGCCAGATCGACCAGATGCACCCCCAGATCCATCACGCAACCGCCACCCGATTGCGCACGGTCGTAAAACCACGGCTTGTCCGGGCCATAGGCGTTGTGAAAGACGAGATCGACCGCCTGGACATGGCCGAGCGCGCCCTCCGCCAGCAGGGCGCGGATCGCCTGCATGCCGGCGGTGAAGCGGTAGGAGAAGTCCACCGACAGCAGCCGGTCGGCGGCGCGCGCCGCTTCCACCACGCGGGCCGCCTCGGCGGCATCGCGGCCGAGCGGCTTCTGGCAGAACACCGCCGCGCCGGCATTCAGCGCGGCGATCGACTGTTCGGCATGGAGCGCACTGGGCGTGGCGATGACGACGCCGTCGACGCCGGCCGCCAGCATCGCCTCCAGCCCGTTCACCACTTGCGCGTCCGGCGCCAGCTTCGCCGCCTCGGCAATCATGTCCGCGGACGGATCGGCGATCGCCACCGCCTCCACCAGCCCCGTCTCCAGCATCACCTGCATCCGGTGCCGGCCGATCCACCCGACGCCGAGAAAGCCGATGCGCGGGCGGTTCATGCGGCGTCTCCGAACGTTATCAATGCTTTCACGAACCCTTGCGGCTTGTCGCGGGTCGCGGCGATCGCCTCGCCCAGTTGCGTGAGCGGATAGCGGTGGGTGTAGAGCGGAGCGGGATCAATCCGGCCGCTCGCCACCGCGTCCACCGCTTCGCGCAGGCCCTGCATCTGCACCGCGGGATCGCGTTCATGCGCGTTGATGACGTCGATGCCTTTCCAGTTCCAGTCCTGCATGTTCACCTGGCGCGGCCCGTCCTGATGATAGCCGGCGACGATCAGCTTGCCGCCGAAGCCGGTGATCGCGCTGGCGAGATCGAGCGGCCACTGCTTGCCCACCGCCTCGATCACCCGGTCGCACAGCGCCTCCCCGGTCAGGCGCTTCACCTCCTCGATGATCGCCCAGTGGTCGTGCATCGGGATCGTCTCCGCCGCACCATAATGCCGCGCAAGCGCCAGTGACTCGTCGCGGCGCGAGATCGCGATGACGCGGGCGCCGGCGTTCGTGGCGAGGCGGGTGAGTATCGCGCCGAGGAAGCCGATGCCGACGATGGCGACGGTGTGGCCGGGGCGGATGTCGGAGCGGCGGAAGATGTTCATCGCGCAGCCGAGGGGCTCGCCGGGGAAGGGGCGGCCGTGGAGGGCGGGGGGCAGGACGACGAGCGCGTCGGCGGAGGCAATGTCGTAAGGGGCGAAGCTGTGGCAGGACAAAGTGGCGACGCGGTCGCCGGGGCGCACGCCCGACACGTCCGGGCCGACCGCGTCGACGATGCCCCAGCCCTCATGCCCCATGCCGCCCGCCTCGCCGGGGAAGCTGGACCACGGCTGTCCGGCCCATGGCTCGACGTTCGAGGCGCAGACGCCGCAGCCCTCCAGCCGGATGCGCACCTCGCCGGGTCCGGGTTCGGGGCGGGCCACCTCCACCATCTCGAACCGTTCGGCTGCGGCCAGTATCGCGGCCTGCATCGTCTCGCTCACCATCTGTTCCTTGTCGTTTGTTATCATGAAGCCCAGGCGACGATCAGGGAGATCGCCGCGGCAAAGGTGACCAGCACGGTGATCCAGCCAAGCATGGTGGTCAGCCAGCCGTTGCGCCGCGCGCCCATCATCCGCCGGTCGCCGGTCATGATCATCATTGCACATAGCAGCGGCGGCACCGAAAAGCCCTGCACGATCCCCGACCACACCAGGGCCCGCATCGGATTGAAGCCGAGAAAGTTGAGCGCCGCCGCGACGATCGTGACCAGCACGATGACCGCGTAGAACAGCTTCGCCTCGCCGACCTTTGCGTTCAGATGCCCCTCGCGTCCGACCCCCTGTACCAGATCATAGGCGGCGCCGGTCGACATCACGGGCACCGCGAGGAAACCGACGCCGACCACGCCGGCGGCGAACAGCCATTTGGCGGCCGGACCCGCCAGCGGCTCCAGCGCGGAGGCGGCCTGTGCGGCGCTTTCGATCTCGGTCTGGCCGGCGGGGTGGAGCGTCGCACCGGTCGACAGGATGATGAAGTAGAGGATGACGTTGGAGAAGAGCATGCCGATGATGACGTCGCGGCGGGTGCGTTCCAGTTCCCCGCGGCTGGCACCGAAACGCTGGCGCCAGCGCCTTCTGCCCTCGGCGATCTGCTCCTCCACCTCCTGGTTGGACTGCCAGGTGTAGATATAGGCGGACAGGGAGGTGCCGATGCACGCGACGACCATCGCCAGGAACTCGGCATCCATCGTCACCCGTGGCATCACCGTCGCGCGCAGCACCGCCCCCCAGTCGGGCCGGGCCATGATCGCGGCCGCAACATAGGCGAACAGGGCAAGCGCCAGCCAGCGGAAGATGGTGCGCAGCAGATCGTAGCTGCCGAAGATCTGAAAGGCGACGATGATCGCCGCCGCGCCCACGACGATGGCGGGAACGGGCACGGGAACGAGCAGCGCCAGCGCCGCGCCGATCCCGCCAAGATTGGCCGCCGCCTCGATGACATTGCCGGTGAACGCGCAGGCGACGAGCGGATACAGCACCCAGCGCGGAAACCGGTCGCGCACCGCGGCGAACAGTCCCTTGCCATAAACGCGCCCCAGCTTGGCCGAGACATAGACGACGACATACATCATCGGCAGCAGCACGGGGGCGATCCATAGAAAGCCCAGGCCGAACCGTGCGCCCGCGGTGGCATAGGTGCCGATCGCGGAAGGATCGTCGTCCGCCGCCCCGGTGATGATGCCGGTGCCAAGCACGCGCAGGGGATTGCGCGCCATCAGGCACGCCTCGCTTCATGGGTCATCGTCGCTCCTGCATGACCGGGTGCGGCGGGTGCCGGCACCGGTTGCAGCAGCGCGATGACACCGTGCCATGCGAAGCAAAATAACATCGGATTACAATTGCTTGATACCAGGCGCGTGCCCGATCTTCATTCCGCCGCCACCGCAGGGACGCTGGTCGATGCCGGTGCGTAGCGGTCGATCATCCATGCGCAAAAATCGGCAAAGGCCTGCGGCTCGCGCGCTGGGCTGGTATGATGCGGCGCGACGCCCAGATGCTCGGGCGTGAAGCAGAAGGTGACGGTGACGTCGAAATCGGCCAGCGCCTCCATCTGGCGGTCGAACCAGTCGGTCGCGTTGGGCCGGAAGCTGTCCGCCCAGCTCAGCCCGGTGCGCAGCTTCTTCGTGCCCAGCCGCTTCATCCAGGCGACGGCATCGTCCAGCCGGGGGTCCTCGAAATGGAACCACTGCATCAGCCCCATCTCGCCCGCCACCTTGGCATAATCCTCCAAGGCGGGCTTCGGCGTACCGTCCGGGCGGATAAGCCCCATGTAGAAGTGACGGTAATAGCTGGACCCTTCCGCCTCACGGTGGCGGGTGGTGGCGCCCCATTCCATCGGCAGGTCGAACAGCGAATACCAGAAGACGCGCGGCACGCGGCCGAGCAGCAGCTCGGCGGTGCGGCGCAGGCCGAACACCTGCACCTCCTCCGCCCCGAAAGAGCCGACGCCGACTTCGGTCACCCAGACGGGCTTGTGCGTCACCGCCTCGATCTCGGCGACCTTGGCCGGCCATTCGTGGATCGACCACAGGTTCCAGTCGAGCGGGAAGCCGTGCACCGCGACGACATCGACCGCGTCCAGCGCGCCGTGCCCTTCCATGCGGCGCACCCAGGCCGGATCGATGGGCGACATGCCGCCCAGCACACGGGTGATCGCCGGGTTGATCGCGTGGATCGCGTTGCCGGCACGCGCGACCGTATCGGCAAAGATCGCCCAGTCGGGATCGAGTTCCGGGTCCCAATGCGACTTGTTGTTCGGCTCGTTCCAGATCATCGCGGCTTCGATCATCGTGTTTCCTCCCCCTTGTTCGGATAGACGGCGGCAGGGCCGTATTCGGCATAGGGTATATCGCTGACGCGGCAGAGATAGACCTCGTTCTCCGGATGCGCCTCGATCCGGAACCCTGCGGCGCGCAGCATCGCCTCCGAACAGGCGCGGTTCGGTGCCCACCAGTTGGTCCAGTCGTTGGCGAAGGCACGCTCGATGAAATGCATCTTCGGATAGGCGGCATCGTCGAAGAAGTCGGGCGGCTGGTGCGTGCCCGGCTTGTGAAAGGGATGGTCGGCCGGCGCGTCATAGGCGTCGCGCGACCCCTGCTGCATCGTCTGGAACAGCAGCATGTCGCCCGCGACATGCTCCCGGATCAGGTCCAGCGCGAGCAGCGGGTGGCGCAGGTGATAGAGCACGCCCATGAAGATCACGAGGTCGAACCGTTCACCAAGCGCACCGACATCGTAGACGGACAGGTTACGGAACTCGACACCCTCGAACCCCAGCGCCCGGCTCGCCAGCCGCGCCTGCGCCAGATAGCGCTCGTCGCTGTCGATCCCCAGCACCCGGTCTGCGCCACGCCGCTTCATCTCGACAGAATAAAAGCCGGCATTGCAGCCGATATCGAGCACCGACTTGCCGGTCAGGTCGGCAGGCAGGGCGTGGGCGAAGCGGTCGAACTTGAAGCCCGGGTAATTGCCCAGGAAATGATCGGGCGCGGTCCACAGCCCACCGCCCAGATCGATATTGTGGAACCATGGCCCCAGCGCGGCCACCTGTTCACGCAAAGCCTTGTCGGCGATCGTCGCCATCAGCACATCCTCTCGTTCAGGCTCAGCAATTTGGCACCCCAGTCGCCGACAACGGCGCGCGAGACGCTGGCCGGGGCGATGTCGAAGCGCAGGAGATTGTCGAGCGACAGGCCCAGCACATGCGCGATGCCGGCGCGGATCATGTCGCTATGGCTGACCAGCGCGATCACCTGTCCATCGGCGTCGCGCGCCAGCCGGTCGATATGGCCGACGATGCGCGCCTGTGCCTCCGCCATCGTCTCGCCACCGGGGATGCGCGCCGTGCCGCGCCGGTTGTTCCATGCGTCCCAGGCGGGGCCGTGCAGGGTGCCGAATGCAGCCCCTGTCCAGTCGCCCATGTCGATCTCGACCAGCGCATCGACCATGGTCGGCGCCGGAAGACCGCACGCGTCCGCAATCGCCTGCGCCGTCTGGCAGGTGCGGGTCAGGGGGCTGCATTCGATGCGGGTGATCCCCTGACCGACCAGCGCCGCCCCCAAGGCGGCTGCCTGCGCCATGCCGGCCTCGCTCAAGGGCACGCCTGGCAGGCGTCCCGAAAGACGTACGTCCAGATGGGCATGCGCCGCATGGCGGATGAAAAGGATCGTTGCGGTCAAATGTACCCTTCCCCGCCCCCTGTATCGCCGCACCGGGAATGGCAGCGACTTAACAATTGTTAAGAAGATAGCTTCTCAATAGGTTAGGAACAAAGAAGAAGAAGCTTCGTTCCACTACCGAAAGCATTGTGATGAGGGGGTGTTGAACCGAATGACCCGAGTGGCCGCGACAATCCGCTTTTCGTCAACAACACAGATCAAGTTTCCGGCATGAGCGAGACGGTTCTCATCACCGGCGGCGCCGGCTTTATCGGCCGCTTCGTTGCCGATGAACTGCTCGCCCGCGGCAACCGGGTCCGCGTTCTCGACAGCCTGATCGAGCAAGTGCACGGGCAGGTGGATCGCCCCCCGCTGCTGAACGACGAGGTCGAGTTGATCCGCGGCGACGTGCGCGACGGCGATGCGGTGTCGCGCGCGCTGGACGGGGTGGACAGCGTCGTCCACCTCGCCGCCGAAGTGGGCGTCGGCCAGTCGATGTACGAGGTGGAACGCTATACCTCGACCAACGATGTCGGCACCGCGGTGCTGTTCGAGAAGCTGATCGACAAGCCGGTGCGCCGCGTCGTCACGGCCTCGTCCATGTCGATCTATGGCGAGGGGCTGTACCGCGATGCGGACGGCAATCTGGTCGAGGATGCCGAGCGCCGGGGTCTGCGCGACGGTTTGTCCAACTGGGAGCCGGTCGATGCGCAGGGGCGGCCGCTGTCGCCGGTGGCGACGCCCGAATGGAAGCGTCCGAACCTCGCCTCGATCTACGCGCTCAACAAATATGTGCAGGAGCGCACCACCCACATCATGGCCGCGCCCTATGGCATCGAGGGCGTGTGCCTGCGCCTGTTCAACGTCTATGGCCCCGGTCAGGCGCTGTCGAACCCCTATACCGGCGTGCTGGCGATCTTCGCCTCGCGCCTGCTCAACGGCCAGCAGCCGATGATCTTCGAGGATGGCGAGCAGCGCCGCGACTTCGTGCATGTGTCGGACGTAGCGCGCGCCTTTGCCGACTCGCTGACGCTGCCCCAGGCGGTCGGCGGCACGTTCAACATCGGATCGGGGCATGACCGCTCCGTCACCGAAGTGGCGACCGAACTGGCCCGTGCGATGGGCAAGAACGACCTGACCCCCGAGGTCGTGGGCAAGGCGCGGATCGGCGACATCCGCCATTGTTTCTGCGACACCGGTCTGGCCGCCGAGAAGCTGGATTTCCGCGCGACGCAGGATTTCACCCAAGGACTGGCCGAACTGGCCGAATGGGTTGCCGAGCAGACCGCAGAGGACAAGGTGGCGACGATGCGCGCCGAACTGGAGAAGCGGGGGCTGGTGGCGTGAGCGACGACCGGCCCATCCTGATCACGGGCGGCGCTGGCTTTATCGGTTCGAACCTCGCGGACCGGCTGGCGGGCGAGGGGCACCGCGTCCGCGTCTATGATGCGCTCGCCCGCGCCGGGGTCGAGCAGAATCTGCACTGGTTGCAGAGCCGGCATGGCGACCGGATCGAGGCGCGGATCGCCGACATTCGCGAGCAGGACGCGCTCGCCGATGCCGCCGCCGACGCCAAGGCGGTGTTCCATCTGGCAGCGCAGGTGGCGGTGACCACCAGCCTGGTCGATCCGGTGGACGACTTCACGATCAACATCGCGGCCACGCTGTCGCTGCTGGAGATGCTGCGCAAGCGGGGCGATGCGACGCCGCTGATCTTTGCGTCCACCAACAAGGTTTATGGCGATCTGGCCGACCTGGATTTCGCCGCGAGCGACAATGGCTATGCGCCGGTCGACGCGGCGATCCGCGACCATGGCATCGGCGAGGACCGGCCGCTCGACTTCCACACGCCCTATGGCTGTTCCAAGGGCGCGGCCGACCAATATGTGCTGGATTATGCGCGCAGCTACGGCGTGCCGACCGCGGTGCTGCGGATGAGCTGCATCTACGGCCATCGCCAGATGGGGACCGAGGATCAGGGATGGGTCGCCCATTTCCTGATCCGCGCGCTCGAAGGGCGGCCGATCACGCTTTATGGCGACGGGCAGCAGGTGCGCGACATCCTCGACGTGTCGAACGCGGTCGATGCCTATGTGCGGGCCTGGGCCAATATCGACCGGGTGTCGGGGCAGGTGTTCAACCTGGGCGGCGGCGCGGACAATGCGGTCAGCCTGCGTACCCTACTCGCCTATATCGGCACGCTGATCGGGCAGGACGTGGCGATCGACTATGCGGACTGGCGCGCGGGCGACCAGCGTTACTTCGTCGCCGACACGCGCAAGGCGGAAGCGGCCCTGGGGCTGGGCGCGAGGGTGCCGTGGCGCGAGGGCGTGGCGAACCTGGCGCGCTGGCTGGCGAGCGAGCGCCGGTTGAACCTGCCGGTCGGCGACATGACGGCGCTGGCGTCGTGACGATGCGCATCCTGATGACCGCCGACGCGGTTGGTGGGGTCTGGCAATATGCGACCGATCTGGCCGCCTCGCTGGTGCCGCACGGGATCGAGACGGTGCTGGCGACGCTGGGCCCGCCGGCGACGGCGGCGCAGCGGGGCGAGGCGGCGGCCGTGCCCGGGCTGACGCTGGTCGAAACCGGCCTGCCGCTCGACTGGCTGTGCGACGAGCCCGGCCCGGTGCAGGCGGCGGGCGAGGCGATTCGCGCGCTGGCCGAGCGCGAGGGGGTGGGCCTGGTCCACCTCAACCAACCCTGCCTTGCCGCCGAGACCAGCTATCCCGTGCCGGTCGTCGCGGTCATCCATGGCTGCGTCGCGACCTGGTGGGATGCCGCGCACGGCACCCAGCCCGACCGCGCCTTTGCCTGGCAGGCGCGGCTGGTGCGCGCCGGACTGATGCGCGCCGACGCGGTGGTCGCGCCCAGTGCCAGCTATGCCGCGATCGTCGCCCGCTGCCACCGGCTGCCGACGCCGCCGCTGACCGTGCATAACGGCCGCGCCGCGCTCCCCGTGCCTACGGGGCTCGCCCAGGCCGATCATGTGCTGACCGCCGGGCGGCTATGGGATCAGGTGAAGCGTGTCCGCCTGCTCGACGAGGCGGCGGGGCGCATCGCATGGCCGATGCTCGCTGCCGGCCCGCTGGTCGCCCCGCATGGCGAGACGATCCGGCTCCGGCACGCCCGGTCGCTCGGTACGCTTTCCACCCCCGATCTGGCCGCGCAACTGGCACGCCGGCCGATCTTCGTCTCGTCGGCCAGCTTCGAGCCGTTCGGCCTGTCGGTGCTGGAGGCGGCGGCGGCGGGCTGCGCGCTGGTCCTGTCGGGGATCGACACGTTTCGCGAATTGTGGACGGGCGCCGCGCTGTTCGTGGACCCGGACGATGCCGATGGCTTTGCCGCCGCGATCGGCCGCGTCATCGCCGACCAGGCGCTGCGCCAGCATATGGGGGAGGCCGCCCGCATCCGGGCCGCCCGCTACACCCCCGATGCGATGGCCGGTGCCATGGCCTCCATCTATGCCGGCCTGCTCGGCGCGGCCAAGCCCTCCACCAAGGTCGCCGCATGAAGATCGTCTATTTTACCCACAGCCTGCAATCCTGCTGGAACCACGGCAACGCCCATTTCCTGCGCGGCGTGCTGAGCGACCTGATCGCGCGCGGGCATGACGTGCGCGTCTATGAGCCGATCAACCCCTGGAGCTTGACCAACCTGCTGGCCGATGCGGGCGAGGCGGGGCTGGAGCCCTATCGCCGCCATTACCCGGAACTGTCCTCCCAGAGCATCGCGCCCGAGATCGCGCTGGAGCCGCTGGTCGATGGGGCCGATCTGGTCATCGTCCATGAGTGGAACGAGCCGGCACTGGTCGCGGCAATCGGCGACGTGCGCAGGCGGGGGGGATCGTTCCGCCTGCTGTTCCACGACACGCATCACCGCGCGGTCAGTGCCCCGGACGAGATGACCGCCTTCGACCTGTCGGGCTATGACGGTGTGCTGGCGTTCGGCGAAACGCTGTCTGAGGTTTATCGCGGCTGGGGCTGGGAGGGCCGGGTATGGACCTGGCATGAGGCGGCCGACACCCGCCGCTTCCACCCGCCGGCCGAGGACGGCGCGCGGTCCGGCCTCGTCTGGATCGGCAATTGGGGCGATGGCGAGCGGACGCGCGAACTGGAAAGCTTCCTGTTCCGGCCCGCCGCCGAAGCCGGGCTGCCGCTCGATATCTACGGTGTCCGCTACCCTGACGAAGCCAGAGCAATGCTGGCCGCGCATGGTGCCCGCTATCACGGCTGGGCGCCCAATGCCGGCGCGCCCGACATCTTCGCCCGCGCGCTCGCCACGGTTCACGTGCCGCGCCGTTATTATACGACGATCCTGCCCGGCATTCCCACCATCCGCGTGTTCGAGGCGCTGGCCTGCGGCATCCCGCTTGTCTCCGCACCGTGGGAGGATGCCGAAAGCCTGTTCCGGCCCGGCACCGACTATCTCGTCGCGGCCGATGGCGCCGCGATGACCCGGCACCTGCGGGCACTGGCCGAAGACGCCGATCTGCGCGCCGCGCTGGTCGCCGCCGGGCTGGAGACGATCCGCGCCCGCCACACCTGCGCGCACCGCGTCGACGAACTGCTCGCCATCGCGCGCCAATTGCACGCGCCCGCGCTCCAGAGGACTGCCGCATGAAGATCGCCTTTTACGGCTCCAGCCTCGTTTCCTCCTACTGGAACGGTGCCGCCACCTATTATCGCGGCATATTGAGCGCGCTTGCCCGCCATGGCTGGGACATCACCTTTTACGAGCCTGACGCGTTCGACCGGCAGAAGCACCGCGACATCGATCCGCCCTCCTACGCAAGATCGGTCGTCTATCCCGCCACCCCGGAAGCGCTGTGCGACGTGCTGGCGGATGCGCGGGGCGCCGACATCGTGGTGAAGGCGAACGGCGTCGGCGTGTTCGACCGCGAACTGCTGGAAGGCATCATCGCCAATGCCGGGCCCCACGCGCTCAAGATCTTCTGGGATGTCGATGCCGCCGCGACGCTGGACGAGATGCGCGGCGACGCGTCGCACCCCGTGCTCGCCGCGCTTCCCGATCTGGACATGGTGCTGACCTATGGCGGCGGGCCGCCGGTGGTGGACGCCTATACCGGCTTTAGCGCGAAACGGTGCATCCCCGTCTACAACGCGCTGGACCCGGAGACGCATCATCCGGTCGCGCCCGATCCGCGCTTTGCCTGCGATCTCGCCTTTCTGGGCAATCGCCTGCCCGACCGCGAGGCGCGGGTGGAGGAATTCTTCCTGAAGCCGGCCGCCCGTCTCGCCGATCGCCAGTTCCTGATCGGCGGCAATGGCTGGGAGACGAAGCAGATGCCCGGCAATGTCCGCCACCGCGGCCATGTCTACACCGCCGAGCACAACGCCTTCAACTGCACGCCGCGCGCGGTGTTGAACGTCGCACGCGACTCGATGGCGCATATCGGCTTCTCGCCCGCCACCCGCGTGTTCGAGGCGGCGGGCGCGGCGGCCTGCCTGATCACCGATGCATGGGAAGGGATCGAACAGTTCCTGACCCCCGACAGCGAAGTGCTGGTCGCGCGCGACGGGCAGGACGTGGCGGATCATCTGGCGGCGCTGACCACCGAACGGGCGCAGGCGATCGGGCAGGCGGCGAAGGCGCGGGTGCTGGCCGAACATACCTACGAACTGCGCGCGGTACAGGTGGACGCGCTGTTCCGCGACCATCTCGCCCGACAGGCGGTGCCGGCATGAGGCTCGTCGTCCTTGGCCTGTCGCTGTCCTCGTCCTGGGGCAATGGCCACGCCACCACCTTTCGCGCGCTGTTGAAGGCATTTGCCGCGCGCGGGCACGATATCCTGTTCCTGGAACGCGACGTCCCCTGGTATGCCAGCCAGCGCGACTGCACCGATCCCGATTATTGCGAACTGGCCTTTTACGCCGACCTGGACGAACTGCGCAGCCGCTGGGGCGAGGCGATCGCCGGGGCCGACGCGGTGATCGTCGGCTCCTATGTGCCGCAAGGCGTCGAGGTCGCGCGGCTGGTGCAGGAACTGGCGCGCGGCGTCACCGCCTTTTACGACATCGACACGCCCGTGACGCTGGCCAAGCTGGAACGCGGCGACTTCGAATATCTCTCGCCGGCGGTGATCCCCGGCTACGACCTGTATCTGTCGTTCACCGGTGGGCCGACGCTGGACCATCTGGAGCGGCAATATGGCTCGCCGGCCGCGCGCGCGCTGTTCTGTTCGGTGGACGAGGATGCCTATCGGCCGCTGGAGGTGGCCCCGCGCTGCGACCTCTCCTATCTTGGCACCTACAGCCCCGATCGGCAACCAACGCTGGAGCGGCTGTTACTGGAGCCGGCGCGGCGCATGCCCGATCGCCGCTTCGTCGTTGCCGGGCCGCAATATCCCGCCGACATCGACTGGCCGGCCAATGTCGAGCGGATCGAGCATTGCCCGCCTGCCGACCATGCTGCTTTCTACTCCGCCTCGCGCTTCACGCTGAACGTGACGCGCGGCGACATGATCGCGCGCGGCTGGTCGCCCTCGGTGCGCCTGTTCGAGGCCGCGGCCTGCGCCACGCCGATCATTTCCGACATCTGGGAGGGGCTGGACCAGCTCTTCGTGCCGCAATCGGAAATCATCCTGGCGGACGGCACAGAGGCGGTGGTGGCGGCGCTGTCCGGCGGGGATGCCGGGGCGATGGGCCGGGCCGCGCAGGCCCGCGTGCTGGCCCAGCATACCGCGCGCCACCGCGCGGCCGAACTCGAAGCATATCTGGAACATGCCGCAACAGCGGCCGCACGCGAACCGCAGGTCGCGTGACGATGACCATGGAAAGGAAGAGGCAATGGCAGCATCGGAGGAGGTGATCCTGATCGCGGGCGGCGCGGGGTTCATCGGCTCGCACCTGACCGCGCGATTGTTGGACGAGGGGCGGCAGGTGATCGTCCTCGACAATCTGCAGACCGCGCGTCCCTCCAACCTGCGTCTGCTGGAAGGGCGGCCGGGTTTCACCTTCGTGCAAGGCGACATCGTCGATCCGCTGCCCGAGGCGGTGCTGCGCGAGGCCGGCCGCATCGTGCGCATCTACAATCTGGCCTGTGCCGCCTCGCCGCCGCAATATCAGGTCGATCCCGAACACACGATGCTGACCAACGTGATGGGCACCAACCATCTGTTGCGCCTCGCCGAGCAGACGGGCGCGCGCTTCCTGCTCACCTCCACGTCCGAAGTGTACGGCGACCCGGAGGTGCATCCGCAGGTGGAGGGTTATCGCGGCTGGGTGAACTGCACCGGGCCCCGCGCCTGCTATGACGAGGGCAAGCGCGCCGCCGAGGCGCTGACCTTCGACTATGCGCGCATGAAGCGTGCAGAGGTTCGCGTCGCGCGCATCTTCAACACCTATGGCCCGCAGATGCATCCCGATGATGGCCGCGTCGTCTCCAACCTGATCTGCCAGGCGCTGTCGAACCGCGACATCACCATTCACGGCGACGGCACGCAGACGCGCAGCTTCTGCTATGTCTCCGACATGGTCGACGCGCTGATCCGCCTGATGGAAAGCGAGATCGACGGGCTGGAGCCGGTCAATCTGGGCAACCCCAACGAGCTGACCGTGTCGGACCTGGCGGAGAAGGTGGTGGCCATGACGGGCAGCACCAACCGGCTGGTCTATACCCCGCTCCCCCAGGACGATCCCCGCCGCCGCCGCCCGAACATCGACCGGGCAAAGGCGCTGCTCGACTGGGAACCGCGCGTGCCGCTGGCCGACGGTCTTGCCAAGACCTGTGCGTGGTTCGCCGAGGAACTGGGACGCGTGCCGCAGCGGGTGGCGGCGTAGAGCCTCAGCCCCGGCCTGCGCGGATCGCGGCCAGCACCCGCTCCGCCAGTTCCGGCCGGCAGATCAGCAGGTCGGGCAGCAGCGGGTTCTCGCAATTATAGACGAGCGGACTGCCGTCGATGCGCGACGCGTGCAGCCCGGCGGCCATCGCCACGGCGGCGGGCGCGCAATTGTCCCATTCATATTGCCCGCCGTCATGCAGGTAGATGTCGGCGCGCCCGTCGACCACCGCCATCGCCTTGGCACCGGCCGACCCCATCGCGATCATTGTCGCGCCGAGCGCCTCGCCGACGCCGCGCGCGATTTCCGGCGCGCGGGAGCGGCTGACCACCACCCGCAACCGATCGGGCAGGGGGGGCGGGGGCGCCGCCACATCGTCGGTCGCGAACACGCGGGCCAGTGCCGGCACCGCGACGGCACCCACCGCCGGGCGGCCGTCGATCGCCAGCCCGATATGCACCGCCCATTCGTCCGATCCGCTGGCATATTCGCGCGTGCCGTCCAGCGGGTCGACGATCCACACCCGTCGCGCCGCGCAGCGCGCACGGTCGTCCACCGACTCCTCGGACAGGATGAAGTCGTCCGGCCGGGTGGCGCGCAGCCGGTCGAGGATCAGCAGGTTCGCATCATGGTCGCCGCGGTCGCCCAGCGCCTTGCCGGAACAGTCGCCGGCGCCGCGGATGCGCGCCAGCAACGCCCCCGCCTCCAGCGCCACCGCGCGTGCAAGCTCCGCATCGGTCACAGGTCGTAGGTCCACACGCCCAGCAGATGCTCGACGATCCGCTCGGCCGCCGCTTCCGGCGTCTCGCGCACCGTGTCGATGCGCAGTTCGGGCCGGGCCGGACGCTCATAGGGGCTGGAGATGCCGGTAAAGTCGGCGATCTCACCGGCCCGCGCCTTGGCGTAGAGGCCCTTCACGTCGCGGTCCTCCGCCACGTCCAGCGGCGTATCCACGAAGATTTCGACGAACTCGCCCTCGGGCAGCATCCGCCGCACCATGTCGCGCTCGGCGGCAAAGGGCGAGATGAACGCGGTCAGCACGATCAACCCGGCATCCGCCATCAGCTTGGCCACCTCGCCGACGCGGCGGATATTCTCGATCCGCCCTGCCTCGCTGAAATCCAGATCGCGGTTCAGCCCGTGGCGGATATTGTCGCCGTCCAGCAGGAAGGTGTGCCGCCCCATGGCGTGCAGCCGCTTCTCGACCAGATTGGCGATGGTCGACTTGCCCGATCCCGACAGGCCGGTGAACCACAGGACACGCGGCGTCTGCCCCTTTTGCCGCGCATGCGCCTCGCGCGTCACGTCGATCGACTGCCAATGGACATTCTGTGCGCGGCGCAGCGGCTCGGCGATCATGCCCGCCGCCACCGTCGCATTGGTCGCGCGGTCGATCAGGATGAAGCCGCCCAGGTCGCTGCCCTTGGCATAGGGCTCGAACACGATTGGCCGGTCGGCATAGACCTCCGCCACGCCGATATCGTTCAGGCTGAGCGTCGTTGCCGACAATTCGGCCTGCGTGTTCACGTCCACCACATGGCGCGGCGGCTGCACGACCGCGTTGACCAGTTGCGTGCCCAGCTTCAGCCAATATCCGCGGCCGGGCACCATTTCGGTATCCGCCATCCACACGATCGTCGCGAGCAACTGGTCCGCCACCTCCGGCGGCGCGGACGCGGCGGCGATCACGTCCCCGCGCGAGCAGTCCACCTCGTCGGCCAGCACCAGTGTCACCGCCTCGCCGGCGATCGCGCTCGGCCGATCCCCCTCGAAGGTGACGATCCGCGCGACCTTGGAACTGCGGCCCGACGGCACGATCCGCACCGGATCGCCGACCGATATCCGTCCGCCCGCGATCAGCCCGGCAAAACCGCGAAAGTCGAGATCGGGCCGGTTCACCCATTGGACCGGCATGCGGAAGGGGCGCAAGCCCGCACGGTCGGCATCGACGTCGATGCTCTCCAGATGCGGCAGCAGCGCCGGACCGTCATACCAGGGCATCATGTCCGAGCGGCTGGTGACGTTCGCACCGGTCAGCCCCGACAGCGGGATGGCGCGGAAATGCTCGATCCCGATCGCCTGCGCGAACGCGGCATAGTCCGCGACGATCGTGTCGAACACCGCCTGGTCGTTGCCGACCAGATCCATCTTGTTCACCGCCAGCACGATCTCGCGAATGCCGACCAGATGCGCCAGGTAACTGTGCCGCCGCGTCTGGGTCAGCACGCCTTTTCGCGCATCGATCAGGATCACCGCGCAGTCGGCGGTGGACGCGCCCGTCACCATGTTGCGCGTATATTGTTCGTGGCCGGGCGTATCCG
Source organism: Sphingomonas sp. NY01 (assembly GCF_038809135.1). Taxonomy (NCBI): domain Bacteria; kingdom Pseudomonadati; phylum Pseudomonadota; class Alphaproteobacteria; order Sphingomonadales; family Sphingomonadaceae; genus Sphingomonas; species Sphingomonas sp. NY01. Next base: position 1,140,952 of record NZ_CP101722.1, read on the forward strand.
CGACGATGAACTTGCGCTTCTCCGTCGCGAAGAAGCGGTAGGCGACATCGATGGTGATGCCCTGCTCGCGCTCGGCGGCAAGGCCGTCGACGAGCAGCGCGAAGTCGATATTCTGCCCCTGCGTCCCCAGCCGGCGCGAATCCGCCTCCAGCTGGTTCAACTGATCCTCGAAGATCGTCTTGGAATCGTAGAGCAGCCGCCCGATCAGCGTCGACTTGCCATCGTCCACCGACCCGCAGGTGATGAAGCGCAGCATCGACTTGTTCGCATGCCCCTCCAGATAGGCTGCGATGTCGGATGCGATCAGCGCGTCGGGCTCATAGACGCCGCGGGGCGCAAGCTCTGCCATGCTGGCCATCAGAAATACCCCTCGCGCTTCTTCTTCTCCATGCTCGCCGCCTGATCATGGTCGATCGCGCGGCCCTGGCGTTCGCTGGTCGTGGTCAGCAGCATCTCCTGGATGATCGCGGGCAGCGTCGCCGCCTCGCTCTCGACGGCACCCGTCAACGGATAACAGCCGAGCGTGCGGAAGCGGATCGAACGGTCCACCGGCACCTCGCCGGGGCGCAGGCGAAAGCGGTCGTCATCCACCATCAGCAGCATGCCGTCGCGCTGCACGGTCGGGCGCGGTGCGGCGAAGTAAAGCGGCACGATCTCGATATTTTCCGCCAGGATATACTGCCAGATGTCCAGCTCGGTCCAGTTGGACAGCGGAAAGACGCGGATGCTCTCACCCTTGTGCTTGCGCGTATTGTAGAGCCGCCAAAGCTCTGGCCGCTGCGCCTTGGGGTCCCAGCCGTGCGAGGCCGAGCGGAACGAGAAGATGCGCTCCTTCGCCCGGCTCTTCTCCTCGTCGCGGCGGGCGCCACCGAATGCCGCGTCGAAGCCGTGAAGCGTCAGCGCCTGCTTCAACCCCTCGGTCTTCCACATGTCGGTATGCCGGCTGCCATGATCGAACGGATTGATGCCCTGCGCCTCTGCTTCCGGGTTGCGATGGACGATCAACTCCATGCCCGCATCCGCCGCCGCCCGGTCGCGCAGGTCGTACATCGCGCGGAATTTCCACGTCGTATCGACATGCAGCAGCGGGAAGGGCGGACGCGCCGGGAAGAACGCCTTCTTGGCCAGATGCAGCATCACCGCCGAATCCTTGCCGACGGAATAGAGCATCACCGGGCGCTCGGCCTCGGCGACGACTTCGCGCAGGATGTGGATGCTTTCGGCTTCCAGGCGCTGGAGATGGGTGAGACGGGTCATCTCCACGCCAGATAATGTCTCTGGCGCACGGTGCGACCAACTTATCCTAACACGCGCCCAAGTCGTCGCCGTCCGCCTGCTCGCGTTCGATCGAGTCGAGAATGCGCGCGCCTGCCATGAAGACGGCGATCGGGCAGACCGCGAACATCATCTTGCCGGGCCAGCCGGGATATTGATCCAGATACATGGCACCGCGCTGACACGCACCCACGGCCAGGCCGTAGATGATGAGGAACGCCTCGAACTTGCTCTTGATCGTGAAGAGCCTGACGATCCGGTGCCACATGGGTGAAGGTTAGACACCCGTGGCCGAAGCGGCGCAACCGCGCACCCCGTCCCGGAATGGGAATCGCTATGGCCTGATGGTGTCAGCGGACCCTAAAAACCCGTTCGTCTCGAGTAGCCGTCGAGTAGCGGCAAAGCCGCGTATCGAGACGGTGTATCGAGAGACAGGTTGCCGCGTACAACAATGTCTCGATACGAGCCCTCGATACGCTCCTGCGGAGCTACGCGATCTACTCGACACGAACGGGTCTGGGTGGAGGCTGCATTCGCTAGACGTTGATCACCAGTGCGGCGGCAGGTCGAGCGCCTCCAGCAGCGCCGCGCGGGCGGCCTCGATCGCTACAATCAACGCCGGGTCGGCGATATCCCCGGGCGCGATCGTCTCCGGCCAATAGGCTTCGACCACCGCCGCAATACGATCGAGCCGCGCGTGATCGACCAGAAAGCGCTGATCGACCGTCGCGGGATCGGCGACGACGCGAAGGCGAAGACAGGCAGGGCCGCCGCCATTCGCCATCGATTCGCGCACGTCCACCACCTCCAGCCGGCGGATCGGGCCGTTGCCCGCGACATGATCCTCCAGCCATTGCCAGACACTGGGTGTCGCCCGTGCCTCGCCCGGCAGCACCAGCGCCTGCTCGCCCAAGGGCAGCGTCACGAGCTGCGCGTTGAACAGATAGGAGGCGATGGCATCCTCCAGCGACACGCGCGCGGCGGGCACCTCGACGATCTCGACCTCCGGCATCAACCGGCGGAGGTCGGCGTAGAAACCGTCGCGATCGGCAAAGGCCTGTTCGTGCGCGAACAGCACCCGGCCATTGGCCACCGCCACCACGTCGTTGTGAAAGGCGCCGGCCGCGATCGCGACCTCGGACTGTTCCACGAACAGCGTGCGTGCGGGGTCGAGCCCATGCGCACGCGCCACCGCCTCGCATGCCTCGCGGTGCTGGCGCGCGGGGAAGCGGCCGCCGCTGCGTCCATAGACGAACACCTCGACACCGGGCGCGCCATGATCCGCGCACAGCCGCATATGATTGGCCGCGCCCTCGTCGCCAAAGGGGGGCGGTACGGGGCCATGCACCGCAAAGGCCGGGTTGGCAAAGGCGACCCGCAACTGCGCCAGCGTTTCGGGCCATTCATGGCTGCGATGCGGCATCGTCACCAGATTGGCGACGCTCAGGTGGCAGCGTCCGTCGGCGGTGTCGGGCGCAGGCGAGACGGTGGCGGCATTGGCCGCCCACATGGCGGAGGCGGACAGCGCCTGCGCCTTCAGATGCGGCGGCGCCTCCGCATAGGTCGTGGCGAGCCGGGCCAGCCATTCGTGATCGGGACGGCGGTGGGGCAGCAGCACGCCCTGCACCAGCCCCAGCTCCAGGTTCGCGCGCATCTTGGCGATGCCCTGCAACGCGGCGGCGCGCGGGTGCGACGATTGGCCGGCATTGCGCGTCGCGGCCAGGTTGCCGTGGCTCAGGCCGGCATAATTGTGGCTGGGGCCGACGATCCCGTCGAAATTGATTTCCTTCAGCACCGCGCTCACCACCGTCCCACATGCACCACACTGTCACCCGCGCCGACCTCCAGCGCCCGTGCGCATTCCTCGGACAGTGCGATGCCGCCATCCTCGCGACGGACATGGCCAAAGGCGCAGCGAAAATCGCCCAGCACGCCCGTCGCCACCAGCGCCTCGGCCCCGCCGCCCCGGTTCACCGACACGATCACGTCGTCCGCCGCCTCGCGGATCGATCGCACCTGGTCGGTCCGCGCGGTCATCGTCGGGCCGCCGTCGAAGATGTCGACGTAATTCTCATAGGCGAAGCCTTCATTCTCCAGCATCCGCATCGCGGCCCGGCCGGAGGGGTGGGGCAGGCCGATCGCGGCGCGCGCGGTCTCGGTCAGCATCGCGGTATAGATGGGATGCTTGGGCATCAGGTCGGCGATGAACTGATGCCCGTTGATCGCATTGAACTGGTCCGCATCCTGGAAGTTCATCCCGAAGAAGCGCCCGGCCAGCCCGTCCCAGAAGGGCGATCCGCCCGCCTCGTCGATCACGCCGCGCAATTCGGCCAGGATGCGGTCGGCGAAGCGCTTGCGATGCTGGCGGATGAACAGATAGCGGCTGCGCGCCAGCAACAGGCCCAGGCCACCGGCGCGCTCGCCGGGATGCAGGAACAGCCCGCCCACCTCGCTCGCGCCCTCCAGGTCGGTGGTCAGCGACAGCATCTCGGCGCGAAAGGTGCGCTGCAACTCGCGGCTGTGCTGGGTCAGCGTGCCGAGGCGGTAGCTGTAGAAGGGATGCCGCTGCCCCACCTGGGTAAAGATCTGGCAGGTGCCGCGCACCTCGCCGGTGTCGGCATTTTCCAGCATCAGCACGAACAATTCGTCGTCCAGCGCGCCGGCGGTGCGGGCAAAGGCCGCGTGGCTGCGCTCCAGCTTGGCGACCAGCGCCCGCCTGTCGGGCGGCAGGTTGGTGAAGCCGCCCCCGGTCAGCTTGGCCATTTCATAAAGATGTTGCAGGTCGGCGTCGCGCGCGGCGCGGATACGAAACGTCATTGGCGGCCCCCCAAGCCGATGGTGCGCAAGATGGTGAGTGCGGACAGCGCGGCGCGTTCGGCCAAGCTGTCGGGTATCAGGAACTCGTCCGCCGAATGGATCGCCCCGCCGCGCACGCCCATCGTGTCGACCACCGGCACGCCGGCCGCCGCGATGTTGTTGCCGTCGCACACCCCGCCCGTCGCCCGCCAGCCGATCGACAGCCCCATGTCCGCACCCGCCTGCCGGACCCGCTCGAACAATATGGCGGCGCCCGCATCGATCGGTTTCGGCGGCCGGTTGAAGCTGCCATGCACCGACACGGCGACATCATGCGCCTGCGCGACGGCCTCGGCGATCCCGCGCATCGCCGCATCCGTCCGCGCAATCGCCGCGGCGGAGGCAGGGCGGAAATTGACGTGCAGTATGGCAAGATCGGGCACCACGTTGTTCGGCCCGCCGCCTGCGATCCGCGCCGGGTTCACGCTCAGGTCGTCCGCCATCAGCGCGGCCAGTTCCACCGCGATCGCCGCCGCCGCGACGACGGCGTTGCGCCCGTCGCGCGGGTTGCGCCCGGCATGTGCGGCCCGCCCGCGCACCACGATCGTGAAATTGCCCGTGCCGCCCCGCGCGCCTGCCAGCGTCCCGTCGGGCAGCGCGGGTTCATAGGTCAGCGCCGCCACCTTGCCGCGCGCCGCCTCCGCCAGCAGGGACGCGGACGCCGCCGACCCGGTTTCCTCGTCCGAATTGATGACGACCGCATAGCCGAGCCGCGCCGCCGCGGGGGACGCCTCCACCGCCCGCAGCGCCGCCAGCATCACCGCCAGCCCGCCCTTCATATCGGCCACGCCGGGGCCGTTCAGCGTGCCATCCTCCATCCAGCGCAGCGCCTGGAACGGATGGTCGACGGGATAGACGGTGTCCATGTGCCCGGTGAACAGCATCTGCACCGGCGCGTCGGGCCGTACGGTCAGAGCCAGGTGGCGGCCATGCGCCAGGGGCGCGGGCACCCCGTCCGCGCCCACCCGCTCGACCGGTGCCGGGTCGACCAGCGACACTGCGCCCGGCAGCACGGCAAAGGCATCCGCCAGCCGCCCCGCCACCGTCGCCAGACCGGCCAGATTGCCCGTCCCGCTGTTGATCGCGGACCAGTCCTCGACCTGGGCCAGCATCGCGCCGGCGTCGATCCGGTCGATCGCGGCGCGCTCGTCGTTGGTCATCCCCTCCATGCGGGGGAGCCTAGCCCAAGCGAACCCTCAGAAGCTATAGACGAGCGACGCGCGGGTGGTGGTGTCGGTCGTGCGCCGGCCGGCCGGCGGCTGGCTTTCATACTGCACCGTGTACGACATCTGCGCCGACAAGGGGCCCAGCAGCCGCGCGTTGAGCCCCGTCACGCTCGATACCGTGCTATTGAATTCCTGCAGATAGGCCGATGTCGTCTGGTTCAGGCTGATCGCATTGGTCAGCTTCCACCCGAAATTCACGTTGCCGCGCGCCGCCAGGCTGCTTTCGATCGTGTCGTCGGTGAATTCGGTGTGCCGGAATGCCGGCCCCAGTTCCAGGTCCAGTGTCACCCGCCGCCCGCGGATTACGCTGTAGCCGGCCCCTGCCGATCCCGAATAACGGTTGAAATAGCCCAGGAACTTGTCGCTCTCGTACAGGGCGGAGCCATAGACGTAGATGTCGGCGTTCAGCTTGTAGTTGGGCTCGTACCGCGCCAGATAATGTTCGCGGTTGGTGACGTTGCTGGCTTCCTGGTAATCAGCCTGCAAATACACTTTGTGCCGCCATTGCAGGCCTTCGCGCGTCAGGTCGATGATCGCGGTCACGCCCAGATTGTCGGTGTTGCCCGTGGTTGCATAGCCGCCCAGCTCGGCCCGGCCGCGCCACAGGTCGAACACGCCCGCCTCGCGCACGGTGCGCGTCTTGCTGGCGCTCTTTTCGTCGCGCCATGCCTCCACCACCGCATTGATCGCGTCGGCCGCCTCCGGTGAGGCGTTCAGCGCGTAGCGGACGATGGTCGAAATATCATTCTCGTTGCCCGACGCCACGGCGGCATCCAGCATCGCCTTCACGGCCGGCGGGATCAGCGCCGGATCGGGATCGCCGGTATTGGCGAGCAGAAACGGAGCAGCGGCAAGGAGGAACAGGAAACGCACGACGATCGCCCTTACGGTTGTTGCGTCGCGGCGGAAACGGCGTCGCTGCCCGGGGTTGCGCCGAGATGAGGCGCGAACGCGGCCAGCACCTGTTCGTACAGCGCCTTTTTGAACGGCACGATCATCGCCGGCAGGTCGGCCGGATCGGCCCAGCGCCAGGTGCGGAATTCCGGGTGGGCGGTACGGATGTCGATATCCCCGTCATCCCCTAAGAAGCGGAACAGGAACCAGCGCTGCCGCTGCCCGCGCCACTTGCCTTTCCAGACCTTGCCGATCAGCTCGTCGGGAAGGTCGTAGAAGAATTCGCCCGGCGCCTCCGCGACCAGTTCGACATGATCGGCGACGACGCCGGTTTCCTCGAACAGTTCGCGCACCGCCGCGGCGTAGCCGTCCTCGCCGGGATCGATCCCGCCCTGCGGCATCTGCCACGCCTCCAGCGTCGAATCGAGCCGCTGGCCGACGAACACCCGGCCGTCACGGTTCATCAGCATCACGCCCGCACAGGGGCGATAGGGAAGGTCGGTCATGGGGATCAGCCGGCAGCCTGGATGGAAACGCGCGCCGCTTCGGCTTCGGTGACGACAGCCTTCAGCGCAAGGATGAAGCCGGCGACATCGCCGACGGCGGAGGGGATGGCACGACGCAGCGTGATGAAGCCGTGAACCGTGCCCACCGCCTCGCGGAACACCACCGGCACGCCCGCCCTGGCAAGCGCCGCGGCATAGGCGCGGCCCTGATCGCGGATCGGGTCCAGGCTGGCGGTGACGATCACCGCCGGGGGCAGGCCGGTCAGGTCCGCCGCCATCGGCGACGCGCGGGCATGATGGATGTCGGCGGCATAGGCATCCGCGAACCAGCGCAGCGAATCGCGCGACAGCAGATAGCCTTCGCCGAACGCCGCGAAGGAGGGATAATGCGTGGTCAGATCCGTCGCCGGATAGATCGGCGCCTGCACGATCACCGGCACCGCCGCCGGATCGTCCCGCAACGCGATCGCGGTGGTGATGGTCAGCGTGCCGCCCGCGCTGTCGCCGCACAGGATAAGCGCGGTTGCGGCGATGCCCAGTTCGGCGGGATTGTTCGCCACCCAGCGCGCCGCCGCCTCCGCATCGTCGGGCGCCGCCGGCCACCGATGCTCGGGCGCGAGGCGGTAGCCGACCGACACCACCGGCAACCCGGTGCCCCGCGCCAGCGCCGCGCAAAAGGATGCGTGCGTGTCGAGGTCCCCGATCACGAAGCCGCCGCCATGATAGAAGACGATGACCGGGCCGGGCACGCGCGCCTCCACCGTGTCGAACAGCCGCGCCGGGATGGTGCCGGCGGGGCCGGGGATCGCGACGTCGCGGATCACCGCCAGTTCGCCCACCGGCAGTTCGGCCACGTCGTTCGACGCCAGAAACAGCGAGCGCGCCGCCGCCGTTTCCATTTCGTGCATCCGCGGGCCGGGTAGCGCGTTGAGATAGGTTAGGAACTGGCGAACGTCAGGTCGGACGAAAGGCTGATCGGACATGCGGTTCCTCGAAGCGACGTGGCAGGGGCTGTCTAGAGATCATGATCCATGTCGTCCATCACCCCGCCTATGTCTCGCCCGCGCCCGCCCGTTCCACCTATCGCTGGGGCAAGAACGGCCTGATCCGCGACCTGCTGCTGGAGGAGGGCGCACGTATCGCCTGGCACCAGCCGGAGGCGATGCCGCGCCACTGGCTGGAGGCGGTGCACGACCCCGATTATGTCGCGGAGGTGCTGGAGGCGCGGGTGCCGCCCGAAAAGACGCGCCGCATCGGCTTTCCCGTCACGTCCCCCGTCGCGCTCCGCGCGCAGATGGTGCCCGCCGGCACCTGGATGGCCGCGCATCTGGCCCTCGCGCATGGCTTCGCCGCCAATACCGCGGGGGGCAGCCACCATGCGCTGGCGGCGACGGGGGCGGGATATTGCGTGTTCAACGACCTTGCACTCGCCGCCGTCCGGCTGGTGGAGGAAGGTACCGTCGCCCGCATCGCGATCGTCGATTGCGACGTGCATCAGGGCGACGGCACCGCCGCGCTCACCGCCGGCCGAAGCGATATCGCGACCTATTCGATCCATGCGGAAAAGAACTTCCCCGTCCGCAAGGCGCGCTCGACACTGGATGTCGGTCTGCCCGACGGCGTCGATGACGACGGCTATCTCGACACGCTGGCCACCACCCTTGTGCCCTTTCTCGACGATGTCGCGCCCGACCTGATCCTCTATCAGGCCGGCGTCGATCCCTTTGCCGGCGACCGGCTCGGCCGCTTGTCGCTCAGCCTGGACGGTCTTGCCCGGCGCGAGCGGCTGATCGCCGACCTCGCCATCCGGCGCGGCGTACCGCTCGCGAGTACGGTCGGCGGCGGTTACGGTGACGACGCGCTCGCCATCGCCCGGCGCCATGTCGATGCCATCCTGACGCTCGGCACCGCCTTTGCCCCCATTCGTACCGGAACCCCGTCATGACCCAGCCCTCGATCCTCTGGTTTCGTCAGGATCTGCGCCTGCACGACCAGCCCGCCTTGTGCGCCGCCGCCGATGCCGGGCCGGTCATCCCGGTCTATGTGCTGGATGACGATGCACCCGGCGACTGGCGGATCGGCGGCGCGCAGCGCTGGTGGCTGCACCACAGCCTCCATGCGCTCGCCGGCGATCTGGAGAGCCGAGGCTCGCGGCTGCTGCTGCGCCGCGGCCCCGCGGCGAAGGTGCTGGCGCAACTGGCCGAGGAAAGCGGCGCCGGCGCGATCCATGCCATCCGCCATTACGAACCCTGGTGGCGGGCCGCGGAAGACGATCTGGGCGAGCGGCTGTGCCTGCATGACGGCAACCATCTCGCCCCGCCCGAGGCGGTGACGACGGGGTCGGGCAAGCCGTTCCGCATCTACTCGGCTTTCTGGCGCGCGTTGCAGGCGCATCTGCCGCCCGAGGCGCCATGGGAGGCGCCCGAGACGATCCCGGCACCGGATCGCTGGCCGGATAGCGATGCGCTTGCCGACTGGGCGCTGCTCCCGTCCGGACCCGACTGGTCGGCCGGTTTTGGCGAGGAATGGCAACCCGGCGAGGCGCAGGCCGGCGAACGCCTCGCCGATTTCGTCGACCGCGTCGCGGGCTATGAGCGGGACCGCAACCTGCCGGCGGAGGAAGGCACCTCGCGCCTGTCGCCGCATCTCCATCACGGCGAGATATCGCCGCGCGCCGTGTGGCATGCGATCGAGGGGCAGCGCGACGCGGAGAAATTCCGCAAGGAACTCGCCTGGCGCGATTTCACCGACGGGGTGGTGATGGCGCTGCCCCGCTATGCCGATGAAAATGGCCGCGGCGCCTTTGACCGGTTGCCGTGGCGCAAAGGCGCGGCGGCGCAGCGTGATCTGCGGGCGTGGCAGCGCGGCCGCACCGGCTATCCGATCGTCGATGCCGGCATGCGCCAGCTCTGGACCAGCGGCTGGATGCACAACCGGGTGCGGATGATCGCGGCATCCTTTCTGGTGAAGCACCTGCTGATCGACTGGCGCGAGGGCGAACGCTGGTATTGGGACTGTCTGGTTGATGCCGATTACGGCAACAACTCGGTCAACTGGCAGTGGATCGCCGGGACCGGCATCGATGCCAACATGTTCGGCCGGATCATGGCGCCGCTCGGCCAGTCGGAGAAATTCGACGCGGGCGATTATATCCGGCGCTGGGTGCCCGAACTCGCCGACCTCTCCGACGCGCAGATCCACGATCCCGACGACGCCGCACGCCCCCGGGCCTATCCGCACAGGATCATCGGCCACCGCGAGGGACGCGAACGGGCATTGGCCGCGGCGAAGGCGATGCGCGGCTGACCCTTTTCACCCGCGCGTTCGCCGTGCATGGGGCGCGCCATGAACGAAACCGTGGCGATGGTGGGGCAGGGCGGCAGCACGTCGAGTCGGATGGTCGCGCCCATCTTCCACCGGCTGCTCGACCGCATCGACCGCGGGCTGGCGGCGGGCGCGATCGAGGCGAGCCTGCCCGATGGCACGCAGCGCCTGCTCGGCGGCCGCGCGCCCGGCCCCGTGGCGATCGTCGCCGTGCACCGCTGGCGCGCGCTCGTCCGGCTGGCGACCGGCGGGTCGGTGGGCTGGTACGAGGGATGGGCGGCAGGCGACTGGTCCAGCCCCGATCCGGTGCCCTTGTTCGACCTGTTCATGCGCAACCGCGTGACGCTGGGCGATGCGGCGCGCGCCGGCGGCGTGGTGAAGGTGCTGGCGCGGCTCGGCCATCGTTTCCGCCGCAACGACCGCGCCGGATCGCGCCGCAACATCGCTGCCCATTATGATCTGGGCAACGACTTCTACCGCGAATGGCTCGATCCCGGCCTCACCTATTCCAGCGCGCTGTTCACCGCGCCCGGCCAGTCGCTGGAGGCGGCGCAGGACGCCAAGCTGCGCGCGGTGCTGGACCGCACGGGTGCGAAACCGGGCGATACCATTCTGGAGGTCGGCTGCGGCTGGGGCTCGTTCGCCGCGCTTGCGGCAGGTGCCGGCGTCGGCGTTCATTGCCTGACGCTGTCCACCGAGCAGAAGGCGGTGGTCGATGCCCGCGGCCTGCCCGGCGTTTCCGTCTCGCTGACCGACTATCGCGACGCCACCGGCACCTATGACGCCATCGCCAGCATCGAGATGGTGGAGGCGGTCGGCCAGGAATATTGGCCCGCCTATCTCGACATGATCGCATCGCGCCTGAAGCGCGGCGGATGCGCCGCGATCCAGTATATCACCATCGCCGACGACGTGTTCCCCGCCTATGCGGACAGCGTCGACTTCATCCAGCGCTACGTCTTTCCCGGCGGCATGCTTCTTTCCGAATCCCGCTTCCGCCAGCTCGCACAGGCACGCGGACTGCACTGGGACGCGCCTCACGCCTTCGGCCTCGACTATGCCGAAACGCTGCGTCTCTGGCGCGAACGTTTCGATGTGGCGGTGGCGGAGGGGCGATTGCCGGCCCGTTTCGACGCGCGGTTCGTCGCGCTGTGGCGCTATTATTTGATGTATTGCGAGGGCGGTTTCCGCGGTGGCGGCATCGATGTCGCGCAGGTCACTTTGGTGAAGCGCTGAGCGCTACCGCGCCTTGCGGCAGCGGTCCGAGCAATAAACGACCTGGTCCCAGTCGCGCGCCCATTTCTTGCGCCAGGTGAACGGCCGGCCGCACGCGGGACAGAGCTTGGTGGGCAGGTCCCGCTTGGCGACGCCGTTCGGCATCAGCGCGGCTCTTCGTCCAGAAACGCGGCGACGTCGGCCAGATCGACCGTCTTGTCGAGAAAGGTCTGGCCGATCCCGCGCGCCAGCAGGAAGGGCAGGGTGCCCGCATTCATCTTCTTGTCGTGCCGCATATGCGCGACCAACGTCTCGCCGGATGCGGCGATCCCCGCCGCGGCCAGACCGTCCGGCAGGCCGCTCGCGCGCATGTGCGCCGCCACCCGCATCGCCTCCTGCCCCGAACACAGCCCCAGCCGCGCCGAATAGCGAAAGGCAAGCGCACACCCCGCCGCCACACCCTCACCGTGCAGCAACCGGTCGGAGAAGCCGGCCTCCGCCTCCAGCGCATGCCCGAAGGTATGCCCCAGGTTCAGCAGCGCCCTGATCCCCGCCGTCTCATGCTCGTCCGCCGCGACGATGCGCGCCTTGGCCGCCACCGCATGCGCGATCGCATGGACCCGCGCCTCGGCCTCTCCCGCGAACAGCGCCCCGGCATGCCCCTCGCACCATTCAAAGAACGCAAAGTCATCTATCAACCCATACTTCACCACCTCCCCATACCCGGCCCGCACCTCGCGCAACCCCAACGTGTCCAACACGTCCGGGTCGATCAGCACCATGGCGGGCTGGTGAAACGCGCCGATCAGGTTCTTGCCCGCGCGCGTGTTGATCGCGGTCTTGCCGCCCACCGACGAGTCGACCTGCGCCAGAAGCGTCGTCGGGATCTGTACGAAGCGGCATCCGCGCTTCAGGATCGCGCAGGCGAAGCCGACCAGATCACCGATCACCCCGCCACCAAGGGCCACGACGTGATCCTGCCGTTCGACGCCGAGTTCGAGCAGGCGGTCGCAAAGCTGCTCCAGGATCGGCCAGCTCTTCGTCTTCTCTCCCGGCGGCAGCACGATCGCCTCGCTGGCAACGCCGGTCGCGGTCAGGGCGGCCTGCAGCGTGGCGAGGTGCGGGCGCACATTCTCGTCGGTGACGATCGCCATCGTGCGACCGCGCGCCAGCGGCGCCAGATATTCCGCGGCGCGCGCCAGCAGGCCCGCCTCGATATGGATCGGATAGCTACGCGCGCCGAGCGCGACGGTGACGGTCTTCATCGTCCGATGGCCTTCAGGATGGCGGCGACCGTGGCCTCATGGGGGCCGCGGTGGCTGGATACGTGGATGGGGGCGAGCGCGTAGATCGGGTTCCGCTTGGCGGCGAGGTCGGCCAGCACCTGGCGCGGATCGCGACCGCGCAGCAGCGGGCGGGTATCGCGCTTGCGCACCCGCTCGACCAGCACGTCGGTGTTGGCGGTCAGCCAGATGGCGGTCGCCTGTTCCAGGATCAGCGCGCGCGTCTCGTCGTTGATGAACGCGCCGCCCCCGGTGGCAATCACCTTCGGGCGGCCATCGACCAGCCGCGCGATCACCCGCCGCTCGCCGTCGCGAAAATGCGCCTCGCCGAATTTTTCGAACATGTCGGCGATGGTCATGCCCGCCGCCGCCTCGATCTCGTGGTCGGCATCGACAAAGGGAACGCGCAGGCGGGCGGCCAGACGGCGGCCGACGGTGGACTTGCCCACGCCCATCAGCCCGACCAGCACGATCGGCTGGCCGTCCCATGAGGCGGGGGCGGGGTTGTGGCTTTGCAACATCGCCGCCTGCGCTATACAGCGGGACCGCGCCCGGCAACATCCGCCGGGCAACATTGCTTCATAGCCAAGGTTTGCGTCCCATGTCCCGCCTGGTCATCTCGCTTGTCGTCATCGTGGTCGTGGTCGTGGGTGGCATGGCGCTGCTGGGCGGTCGCGCCACCGAACGGCCGACGACCCAGGTCGAGAAGGCGGTCTCGCTTGCCAATCTCCAGTAAGCGCGCGGTATTCCTGACGTTGGGGCTGGTGAGCGCGGCTGCGCTCGCCTCGGCGCAGGATCGGCCCGAATCGCTGCTTCCACCCGGCTTCGGCGATCCGGCGCCAAGCCCGACCCCGGCACCGGCAGGATCGCTTCCGCCGCCGTCGGTCGCGCGGCCCGATCCGCCCGGCGCGGTGGTGCAGCCGCTGCCGGTGGATACGCCCAGCCCGACGCCGTCGCCCACGCCCAGCCCCGTCGATCCGGCCATTGCCGCCCAATATGAGATGCCGGGCTATGCTCGCCGCTCGCTGGATCTGATCGGGCCGGCGGGCATGCGCGAGGGCGGGGTGGACGCCGCGGCGTTCGCCACGGCCAACGGGCGCTTTGCCGAACAGTTGATGCGTCGCCTGAGCGCACCGCTGCCGTCGCGCTGGATGTCGATCCTGTTGCGGCGCACGCTGGCGGCGCGTCTGGTCACGCCCGATGCCGTGAACGGCGCCGATTTCGCCGCGGAGCGTGCCTGGCTGTTGCTGCGCATGGGCGAATCGGCCCCGGCCCGCGCCGTGGTGCAGGGTGTCGACACTGCGAACTACACGTCCAAATTGTACCAGGTTGCGATGAACGCGATGCTGGCGACGGGGGATGCGGCGGGGTTGTGTCCGTTGGCGGCGGGGGGCGCGGCGGTGACGCGGGAGGGCGGCTGGACGGTGGCGCAGGCGATGTGCGCCGGGCTGGAGGGACAGTCGGCCGAGGCGACGGCTGCGATGCGGGTCGTTCGCCGACGTCGGCTGGGCGAGGATATCGACCGCAAGCTGGCGGAAAAGGTGATCGGCGCCGGCGCGAACAGCCGGCGCGCGGTGACCATCGAATGGGGCGGCGTCGACCGCCTGACCGTCTGGCGCTTCGGCCTGGCGAACGCGACCGGCGTCGCCATCCCGGACGAGATGCTGGACGGCGTCGGACCACAGGCGCGGCTCTGGCTGGCGCAATCCCCGATGCTGCCGCTGGCCGAGCGACTGCCGCTGGCGGAGCGTGCCGCGGCGCAGGGCGTGTTCTCCAATGTCGCGCTGGTCGATCTGTACGGCAGCGTCGCGGACGATGATTCGGCGCCCGGGGCCGCCAGTGCCGTCGCGAACGATCTGCGCACCGCCTATATGGCCGGTGACGCGGGTGGACGGCTGGCGGCGCTGCGCCAGATCTGGGGCAGCGAGCCGCGGACACGCTATGACCGGCTGGTGCTGACCGCGCGGGCGGCGGCGCGGCTGCCGTTGGTCGCCGACAGCGAGGATGGCGACCGGCTGGTCGCGTCGATGCTGTCGGCGGGGCTGGATCGCAGCGCGGCGCGGTGGCGCAGCGCGGTGACGGCAGGCGGCGACGCCTGGGCGATGATCCTGCTGGCCGATCCCGATGCGCAGTCCAGCATCAGCTATGACGACATGGCCGTCTATGGCGGCAGCGGCGGCGATTCGCGCCGCAAGCAGCAGATGCTGTTCGCCGGCCTTGCCGGCCTCGGCCGGATGAGCGCCGAGGATGCCGAGCGTGCCGCGCAGGCGCTGGATGTGCGGATCGGCGCGCAGAATAGCTGGACCCGCGCACTGGACCGCGCGGTGGAGCGCGACCAGCCCGGCATGGTGGTGCTGCTCGCCGCGATCGGCATGCAGACCGGCGACTGGCGCGGCGTGCCGCCACAGGCGCTGTACCGCATCATCAGCGCGCTGCGCGCCGTCGGCTTCGACGGCGAGGCACGGATGATCGCGGCCGAGGCGATCGCCCGGACGTGACCGGCCCTGAGGACCGCGCGCTGATCGACCGGTTCCTGGAGATGATGGCAGCGGAGACGGGCGCGGCGGCGAACACCGTCGCGGCCTATCGCAGCGACCTGTCCCTGGCATCGCAGGTGCTGGACGGCGGATTGGCTCGGGCCGATGCGGATGCGATCGCGACGCTGACCCATGAATGGCGCGACCTGTCGCATGCCAGCGTGGCCCGCAAATCCTCCGCCTTGCGTCGTTTCTTCGCGTTCCTGCACGAGGAAGGGCACCGGGCGGACGATCCCGGCACCGCATTGCCACGGCCGGGTACGCGGCGCGCGCTGCCCAAGGTGTTGAGCCACGCCGATGTCGATCGCCTGTTCGCCGCCATTGCCGAGCGGCTGGCGGTGGCGCACCCAGCCGCCAATGATCTGCGCCTGTCCGCGCTGGTGGAGCTGCTCTACGGATCGGGCCTGCGTGCCAGCGAGCTGGTCGCGCTGCCCCGCGGGGCGGTTCATCCCGACCGGCCGTTCCTGATCCTGCGCGGCAAGGGCGGTCGGGAGCGCATGGTGCCGATATCGGACCGGGCGCGCGCGGCGGTGGCGGCGTGGCGCGCGCATGTCGCCACCGACCGCGTCTGGCTGTTCCCCAGCGGCAAGGGGCATCTGACGCGGATCCGGTTGTACCAGTTGCTGAAGGCGCTGGCGGCGGAAGCGGGGGTGCCACCCGACCGGGTCAGCCCGCACATCCTGCGCCATGCGTTTGCCACCCACCTGCTGGAGGGGGGCGCCGACCTGCGCGCCTTGCAGGCAATGCTGGGGCATGCGGACATCGCGACCACCGAAATCTATACCCATGTCGATGCCGCGCGACTGGTCGAACTGGTGAATACGCGTCACCCACTGGTCGATTTGGCCGCGCGCGACGCCTGAGGCGGGTGCGCCCTCGTTGATTTTCCGGCCGGTGCACCGTAGGCGCGCGGAATGCCTAGCTTCCTCGACTTCGAGAAACCGATCGCCGAGCTGCAGAACCGGATCGACGAGCTGCGGGAAACCGCCGCCGACGGGACGGTGGATATCGCAGCCGAGATCGCCCGTTTGCAGACCAAATCCGACAAGCTGTTGCGCGATACCTTTGCCAAGCTGACGCCGTGGCAAAAGACGCAGGTGGCCCGTCATCCCGAACGGCCGCACTTCAAGCATTATGTCGCGGCGCTGTTCGACGAGTTCGTGCCATTGGCCGGCGACCGCGCCTTTGCCGACGATCAGGCGATCCTGGGCGGCTTCGCCACGTTTCGCGGTCGCCGCGTCATGGTGCTCGGTCATGAGAAGGGCGAGGATACCGCCACGCGCCTTCGCCACAATTTTGGGATGGGCAAGCCGGAAGGGTATCGCAAGGCGATCCGGCTGGTCGAACTGGCCGATCGATTCGGCCTGCCGATCGTGACTTTGGTCGATACGTCCGGCGCGTTTCCTGGCATCCAGGCCGAGGAACGCGGCCAGGCGGAGGCGATTGCGCGTTCGACCGAGGCATGCCTGGCGGCAGGTGTCCCCGTGGTGTCGGCGATCGTCGGTGAAGGCGGCTCGGGCGGCGCAGTCGCGCTGGCGGCAGGCAACCGGGTGCTGATGTTCGAGCATGCGGTCTATTCGGTGATCAGCCCGGAGGGTTGCGCATCGATCCTGTGGCGCACCGCCGACAAGGCGCCGGAGGCGGCCGAGGCGATGAAGATGACCGCACAGGACCTGAAGGCGCTGGGCGTCATCGACACGATCGTTGCCGAGCCGGTGGGCGGCGCGCACCGCGACCGGGGTGCGGCGATCGGCGCGCTCGGCGATGCGCTATCGGGTGCGCTGGGCGATCTGGACGGATTGAGCGCGGCGGAGTTGAAGCGGGCGCGTGCCGCCAAGTTCCTGGCGATGGGCCGGCTGTAACATCGCCAAGCAAAAAGGGGCGGCGGAACCATCGTTCCGCCGCCCCTTTGCTTGTCAGAGCAAGATCGGCTTAGCCGGCCTTGTTGATGTTGGACGAGACGTTCGAGAACGTCTTGTTCAGGTTGGTGCCCAGCGTCGTCATCGTGGCGATGGCGGCAACGGCGATGAGGGCTGCGATCAGGCCATATTCGATGGCCGTCGCGCCCTTGTTGTTCTTGAGAATCTTGCGGATCGTCTGCATTCCGGTCTCCATGCTTTCCAAAGCGTCAATCACCCGGCTGAACCGGACATCACACCGGAGCAGCGACGATGTTTTACCCCTATCCCTTTGAAGAAAGGGTAAACACGATGCGATCAGCGGGCGTTGACGATGCGGGAGCTGACGCGATTCCAGATGCCGATGGTGCTGTCGGCCGTCTGGCCGACGCCGACGATGATGACCAGGAAGACGAGCGCCAGGATCAGGCCGTATTCGATGGCGGTCGCGCCACGCGACTGATGCCAAAGGTCGGCAAGGGGCACCCGAGGGCGCAACAGCTTCGCGATTCGCAGCTTCATCGAGAAAACGGCTTATCCGTAAGGGCTTAAGAATGAACGAACGGGTGATTTTTCCGGTAGTTGCCGCAGCTTTGGTCGATTCCGCCGGTCGCGTGCTGCTCCAGCAACGCCCCGCGGGCAAGCCGCTGGCGGGGTTGTGGGAGTTTCCTGGCGGCAAGGTGGAGCGCGGCGAATCGCCCGAGGCGGCACTGATTCGCGAACTGGCGGAGGAATTGGAGATATCGGTCGCGTCGGACGCGCTGACGCCGGCGGGGTTCGCGACCGAAGTGTTGCCCGACCGGCACCTGCTGTTGATGCTGTATGTCATGCGGGAATGGCAGGGCGAGGCACGGCCGCATGCCGCGACCGCGCTTCGCTGGGAGCGGCCGGCCGACATGGCCAGCCTGCCGATGCCGCCGGCGGACCCGCCCCTGGTCCGCCAGCTTGCCGCCTGTCTGGCCTGGGATGCCGCCGGGATCAGGCGATCGGCGGCAGCTTTGCCAAATGCTTCTCCAGCGTGATCGGATAATCGCGGATACGCACGCCGGTGGCGTTGTAGACCGCGTTGGCGATGGCCGCGCCGACGCCGCACAGGCCAAGTTCGCCCACCCCCTTGGCCTTGATCGGCGAGGCATAGGCATCCGCTTCGTCCAGGAAGATCACCTCCTGATGCGGAATGTCGGCATGGACGGGGACCTCGTAGCTGGCCAGATCGTGGTTCACGAAGAAGCCGAAGCGGGTGTCGACCGCCAGCTCCTCCATCAGGGCCGCGCCCACCCCCATCGTCATGGCACCGATCACCTGGCTGCGCGCCGACTTGGGATTGATGATCCGGCCCGCGGCACACACCGCCAGCATCCGGCGCACCCGCACCTCGCCGGTATAGGCATCCACCCCCGCTTCGACGAAATGTCCGGCGAACGTCGATAGTTGGTACTGCTTGTCGAGATCGCCATATTCGATCTGGCCATCCGCCGAGAGGCCGTCGCGGCCCGCTGCGTCGCCCAGCTTCGCACGGCGGTTGCCGGAGCGGACCTCGCCATCGGCAAAGGTCACGTCGGGACCATCATAGCCCAGCCGCTGCGCGATGCTGGCGCGCAGGTTCATGCATGCGGCATAAACTCCGGACGTGCTGTTCGCCGCGCCCCACTGGCCGCCTGAGCCGGCGGAGGCGGGGAAGTCCGAATCGCCGAGCAGCACGACCACCTTGTCCAGCGGCACGCCCATCGCTTCCGCGGCGGTTTGCGCGATGATCGTGTAGCTGCCGGTGCCGATATCGGTCATGTCGGTGGCGACGGTCACCACACCCTTGCGATCGATGCCGACGCGTGCCGCCGACTTCTGGGTGGGGCTGTTGCGGAAACCGGCGGCCATGCCCATGCCGACCAGCCAGCGGCCGTCGCGCACCTGTGCCGGCTTCGGATTGCGCGCGGACCAGCCAAAGCGTTCCGCACCCATTTCCAGGCAGCGGACTAGTTGGCGCTGCGAAAAGCGACGTTTCGGGTCCTCGGGATCGACCTGCGTATCGTTCTTCACGCGAAAGGCGACCGGGTCCATGCCCAGCTTTTCCGCCATCTCGTCCATGGCGATTTCCAGCGCCATCATACCGGGCGCCTCGCCGGGGGCGCGCATCGCATTGCCTTCCGGCAGGTCGAGCACGGCCAGGCGCAGCGCGGTCATGCGGTTCTTGCCGGCATATAGCAGCTTGGTCTGCGCGACCGCGGTTTCCGGATCGCCCTTGGGCAGGTTGCCGCTGGTGCTTTCATGCGCGATGGCCGTGATCGTGCCGTCACGGGTACAGCCCAGGCGGATGCGCTGGATGGTGGCGGGACGGTGCGTGGTGTTGTTCGCCATGATCGGCCGGGTCAGCGCGACCTTGACCGGGCGGCCCGCCGCCTTCGCACCCAGTGCCGCGAGCACGATGTCCGCGCGGATGAACAGCTTGCCGCCGAAGCCGCCCCCGATGAAGGGCGAATCGATCCGCACATCCGCCGGGTCCAGCCCCAGCGTGGTGGCGAGCGAGCGCTTGCCCCAGGCGATCATCTGGTTCGACGTCCACACCGTCAGCTTGCCGTCCTGCCACGCCGCGATGGAGGCGTGCGGCTCCATCATCGCATGGCTTTCGTCGGGCGTGGTGTAGGCGGCGTCGAGCTTCACCGGTGCCGCGGCAAAGGCGCGGTCGAAATTGCCGACGCGGTCGATCGGCGGCGCGCCCGATCCTTCCCCGCTGTCGCCACCGGTATAGGGGGCGGTCGGCGCGGCTTCCTTCAGGTCGAACCGACCTTTGGTGCGCGCATAGTCGATGCGCAGCAGGCCCGCGGCGGCGCGCGCCTGCTCGAACGTGTCGGCCACCACCAGCGCGATCGCCTGATGATAATGCTCCACCACCGGCCCGCCGAACAGCGACGCGGTGTTCATCCGGCTGAGCGGCAGCTTGGGCATGTCGAGCGTGCTGATCACGGCAATGACGCCGGGGGCGGCCTTGGCGGCGGCGGTGTCGATCGCGGTCACCCGCCCCTTGGCGATGCCTGCACCGACGACATAGCCATAGGCCGCGCCGGGCGCGACATCGTGGCGTTCATAGGCATAGGGTGCGGTGCCCGTGGTCTTGCGCGGGCCGTCGATCCGGTCGGTCGGTTTCCCGACGATCGTCATCCGGTCGAGCACGTTGGTGCCGGCTGGCTGTTCGTACTTCATGCGCGCGCCTCCTTGGCTTCGTCGAGGACAAGCGCCAGCGTGCGTTCCACCAGGGGAACCTTGAAGGCATTGTCGCGGGTCGGGCGGGCCCCGGCCATCAGGCGGGCGGACACCGCCCTCGAACCTTGCGGCATGGCCGCCTCGGCCGCCTCCACCCGCCACGGCTTGTGTGCCACGCCGCCGATCGCGACGCGCCCGGTGCCGTCCTTCTGGATGACCGCTGCCACGGAGACGAGCGCAAAGGCATAGGAAGCGCGGTCGCGCACCTTCTGATAGGCATGATGGCCGCCCAGCGGACGGGGCAGGGTGACCGCGGTGATAAGCTCGCCGGGTTGCAGCGCGTTTTCGACATGCGGGGTGTTGCCGGGCAGGCGGTGGAACGCGTCGATCGGGATCGTCCGCGTCGCACCGGCGGCGTTCACCGTCTCCACCTGTGCGTCGAGCACGCGCATCGCGACCGCCATGTCTCCGGGATAGGTCGCGATGCAGGCATCGCTGCTGCCCACCACCGCCAATTGCCGCGAATAGCCGCCGATTGCCGCGCAACCGGAACCCGGCCGGCGTTTGTTGCACGCCTGGTTGGTGTCGTAGAAATAGGGGCAGCGGGTGCGCTGGAGCAGATTGCCCGCGGTGGTCGCCTTGTTGCGCAACTGTCCGCTCGCGCCCGCCACGATCGCGCGGGACAGCACGGCGTAATCGCGGCGCACGCGCATGTCGGCGGCCAGCGCGGTGTTCGACACGAAAGCGCCGATGCGCAGGCCGCCCTCCGGCGTTTCCTCGATCCGGTCCAGCTTCAGGTCCTGCACGTCGACCAGATGGGTCGGTGCCTCGATCTCCAGCTTCATGAGGTCGAGGAGGTTGGTGCCGCCTGCCAGGAACTTGGCGCCCGGCCGCTGCACCACCGCGGCCGCCGCCTCTGCGGGCGTCCGGGCGCGTTCATAGCTGAAGGGCTTCATGCGTTCGCTCCCGCGACTTCGGCCATCGCCTCGGCGATGTTGGAATAGGCGCCGCAACGACACAGATTGCCGCTCATCCGTTCGCGCATCTCGGTCGTCGTCATCGGCGAGGCAGCCGTGATGTCGGCGGTCACATGGCTGGGGACGCCGGCCCGGATCTCGTCCAGCACCGCGACCGCCGAACAGATCTGGCCCGGCGTGCAATAGCCGCATTGATAGCCGTCATGCTTGACGAAGGCCGCCTGCATCGGATGCAGGTCGCCGGGCTGGCCCAGCCCCTCGATGGTGGTGATGCGGTCGCCCTGATGCTGCACCGCCAGCGACAGGCAGGCGTTGATCCGTTTGCCGTCCGCGATCACCGTGCAGGCGCCGCACTGGCCATGGTCGCACCCCTTCTTGGTGCCGGTCAGGCGCCAATGCTCCCGCAGTGCGTCGAGCAGCGTCGTGCGGGTATCGACCTGCAACTCGCGCCGCTTGCCGTTCACCTCCATCGCCACGGTTATCATGCTGGGCTGGGCCGCGGGGGCGGGGTCTGCGCGTCCGCCGGCACCGCGGTCAACGCGGCCGAGGCGGCACTGCCGACCAGCATCCCGCGCCGTGAAATCGCGCGTTCGCCGGAAGTGTCCATGTCATCTAGCTCCTTGGCCCATCGAGGCGGGCCGGTGATGGATCGCCCGTGATATCAGGCGGGAAGGGCGTGCACGCCGGATCGCAAGCATAACCTGCGAAAATGCGTATCGGGAGCCGTCGGCCCTGCCAACCGTCCAGAAACGCACCAACAATTTTCTTCATGAAACCGAAAAGGGACGTGATTGGTTAATAACTGAAACCTTCGTATTGTATCCACTAAGATACAGCGTCCGCGCGCTACGGGGGCAGTTTATTATCGAAATAGCGGTTCGACCGGGCTACTAACAAGACCATCAAGCACACGCTTATCGTGGTTGGTATGTGCAGATGCGGCAACGCAAAGCCGCGCGTCCCGTGCACGACATTTTATCCCTATGGATCGCTTAATTGGTTGACTTATCTGCGTCGTCGCGAACCGCACTTGATTGATAAAAAAGGCAAGCTCACGGCCGACCTGTTCGTGCTGATCGAGACTCCAGATCGGATCCACGCACCGCCCGCATCAGCAGCGGTTCAATGCGCTCTAAAAGTTCGTTGCTGATGGTCGCGCCCGCACTACACGCGACGGCCTCACAGCAGATGTTGAGGTAGCTGCCGGGCTGATAGCCAGGCTGCGGCCCTGATGACGTGACCTGGCATGTCTGCCAGAACGGGTCGATGCATGCTCGGTCGTCGCGGCGGACGCTCTACAGGTAGGCGAGCAGGAACCGGAGGCTGCTCTACAGGTACCACCCCGTCTGTGTGACTTCATAGAGCGCGACCAGCGCCTTGAAGGCGAGATGCACGCGACTGATGCACATTCCCGAGTGTTCTCAGAACAAACTGGTAATTGCGATGGAGAATGCCTTGTGAAGTCCACAAGGAATTATGATGGTGGAGCAAACACGGTGGAGGATTTGCGTCTTCGACGACGAGGATGCGCTGAATGATTACATCGCCGGCGCGATCTGGAAAAGCTGCCGCCACGCAGCTTGATGATCAGCCGTAACCCGCGCGCCATCCTACTGGCCGACGGTTATACGCGGGATAGCAGTGTCCGCCGTTGCGGCAGCGCGATCAAACCACCGTGATTAGCGGCACGTGCCTCGGAATCACGCCGCCATGCGCTTGAACTCACCTCCGTTCAGCGCTTGCGCCAAAAGCCATGACCTTCGCGCTAATTCATAGACGGCCGTTGAGCCGATTAGCGTGCCGGCACATATCAATATGATTTCGATCATCGGCGCCATTCCAATGTTCAGCAACGCTCCTCCGATGCTGAGCAGAAACATTTCATGCACCAGATAGATGCAGAACGAAGCATCAACGATATACATGACTACCGCGCTTTTTCGGGAAAAATAGCGGCGCATTAAGGTGAAAAAGGCTTTCGAAGCGTAAAAACCTGCCGCTGTCTCTATAGCGATTCTCGTCATGGATAGAGGATGCCATCCCTTCTGCGATGCCAGCGCGACTTTTTCGTAGAAGGCGAAGTAAGTGATAAGGTATAATGCGATAATGGTTATGGCCAAAAAGCTATCCGTGCGGTCAAATTTCATAAATTGCTCAAAATGAGCTGGCGACATGTGCATCAATACGCCGAAGAAGAAGAAAGTTGAGTATCTCACGAAGGATATGGCGTAATATTTCGTCCATGGGTCACCGCCGCTAGCCAATGCTGCGACTTTGCCCAGCACAATCGCGATAACGGGGACGGCAGCCAGCAAAGACAAAAAGACGACTTTTTTCACGGTGGGGTTGAGCACATTTGTCCAGTCTCGACCGACCCCGGTGTTCTGTTTCTGCAAGACCGATGCGAGTGGCAGCAGGCAGATGCAGAACATCAGTAAAGTAATCAGGAACCAGCGAGGGCCGACCCAGTCCAATACGCTTGCGTGAGACGCGGCGACGAGGGATGAAAGCGGGCCAAGCTTGCTGTTGAACATCATGGTGATCGCTTCTTCGACAATTCCCAGCGTCAGTGTAGTGGCAATTAACGGGACGCCGAGTTTGTAGATCCTGCCTTTGATCCAGGCGCTTGTGTCGCGCTTTGAGAGGATCAACGCCGCAAAAAAGCCGCTAAGGATGAAAAATGACGGCATCCGGAAGCAATGAATAATACCTGAGATCAGCGAGGCTAGAAAGCTTTTGTCCGGGGAATCAATGCCAAAGCCACCCGAGATTCGGTACATTTCAGATGCGTGGAACGGTATTCCCAGCAAGAGCATAATCGCTCGCGCTGCATCCATGAAGTCGAGACGCCCAGCAGGTTTCGTGCGGATATAATCCGCCGAAGCAATCGCATCGTGTGCCATTATTCCCCCATCGCGGCTTCGAGCCCGCGCCGCGATGGGCGCATAGCAGTCAACTAAGCCGCCGTACCGGTGCGTTATTTTACAACGTACAATTTTAGTACAGCGCTACCAATGAATTGAGTGCCGCTACAGATGCAGGAGAAGTTCGGTCTGACCGGTCAAGCCATTCCGGTATCGAAGTACGCCTGCTCCCGCATGCGTAATGCGTCGCGCATATCCTCGAAGGCCGGATTGAATATCACCCGCTGATGTTGCGCATATTTATCTCCTGGCATGGAGGTCTTCCGCGTTAGCGCGCCATTCTAGTCTATTGGCACTCCCCGCGCTTTCCTCTTGGAAGCGGGCGGCCAACATCTTGTTCATTCGCAGGGGGAGCCATAGGTAAGCCAAAGGAAGAGGCATGTGTTAGCCAAACCCTCCTCCGAAAACGGCTGAAATCTGCTATTTTCGGAAGAAGGATGGAGGCCCGACCGGGCTTCTACTAAACGTTGAATCGCAGTAACTTAGCATGGCTAACGTGTGTGGAAATGGTCACGCATATCTGCGCCCTCCCGAGAAGCAGGGCTAACCTTTTGGACGGATCAAACGGCCGTTTTTACGTGGCCGCGTGCAGCGCACTTCCGCCAGCAGCGCATTGATGCAATGTCTAGAACCTTTGCAATGACGCAGTTTCGAGAGCCGGGCGGCTTGCTGGAGATCGGCGGATCGTTCAGCTTCACCCCGTCAGCGGCAACGAACGCCGGAGCGGCATAACTGCTGGCAGCAGGTAATTGGTTTAACGCTCAGCAGCACCCACGAGAGCAATGATGACCGAAGACGATATTCCTCGCCTCAGCTGTACCGAGCAGGAATTTGTTTATGCCTTCCGCAAGGAGGGTTTCCTGTCGCCTTTCATAGACGAGGCTGTCCCTGCTGTCGTTCGTCAGCATGCCGAATGGTTCGCGCATGCTGCATCACTAAATCGGGCGGGCCTCGCCGCGCTATATCGCCGTGAGAACGAAGTTGTAGGCCTCTCTAGCCATCATCCTATATCATTGGCGACCCGCATGATTTGGCGGGCATTGTCAGCTTTCCAAGGAGCAATCATCCTTTATCAGCGAGGCATGGCTCCAGAAGGGGACACACTGTCTCGCAGCATCTATGAGATAGCATTTTGGCTCGGATTTATTGATTGTGATCCTGAGGCAGCAAGGCGCGCGTTCATCAACGACGAATGCAAATCACAAAAGGCAAGGGCTAAATATTACTTAGAACAGTATAGAGATGGCGCTTACCAGCCAAATCCAGACATGGAAGATCAGCTTAGACAAAGGATTGCTGATCTAGACTCTAAGATAATCAGAGCTGATACCGTTTCTATACAGGATGCTGCGAAGCGTGGCGGTTTGTATAGCTACTACGATGCGTACAAGCACCTTAGCGCAGGCTCCGCGCATAACTCGCTCAATAGCCTTCACCGATACCTGAAGCGCAATCAGGATGGTTCTTATGATGGGCATATAATCGGTCCAGACCCGGACTCCCTCGCCGAAGCCCTGCCAGTCCTTTGTATAGGCTTGGGCGTGGCACTGTCCATGTTCTGTACGATTGTGGCGATCGACGGCAATGAAGCCGAATTGCATGCGCTCTTGATACATACGGATACTATGAGGAAAGAGCAGCGAGACGCAGGAGGGGGCGTAAGTACCATCGTTTAGCGTTCAGACGGCACATCCCTACCTTGACCGTCGCACGTTCCTACATACTTCCATGTGGAACATACGAGGAACAAAGGGCAGTATGCCGTCCTCGAATCGCCCATGGAGACGATGATGCAGACCGCTACAGACACGCGCCCGGCCTTTACCGAATGGTTGAAGGCGCAGCAGGATCGATCCGGCCTTGTCGGCCAGCTGGTGACCGCCGTCCGCCTGGACCGCCAGTTCCCGTTCAACGGATCTCCGGACGACGTTCGCAAGCACCTCAACAAGATGCAGGCCGATGGCGACATGTTCGAAGCCGTCGACGAGGCCGAGACAGATTGGCTCTGCTACTGATGCCCCGGAGCATGCGCCGGCCTCCGTTCCAGCAAGTCGAGCGCGTCAGCCGCTACCATGAGCCATGCCCGCGCCGGACGCTGGCGCAGCGGGTGCAGGCATCGCGGGAGAGCTATGCGGCCTTGTCCCGCATGCTCGGCCGAGGAGACGGCTACCTCGGCCGCTTCGTGAACGACGGCCACCCGGCCGCGCTATCTCCCGGTGATCATCGGACGCTGGCCGAGTTCTTCGGCGTGGAGGAGAGGGGGCTCGGCGTTCGCGATCTCTGGCGGCGATGAGGCCCGAACTCGACGAGGCGCTATGGATGAGCTTGGGCAACATGAGGACCCATCGGGTTCGCAACGTCGTCGCTCGCTGCCGGTGCGGCCACGAGGCCTCGGTCAACGTCGACATGCTGCCGGACGCGGCGAAGGTGCCCGCGCTCTGCCGGCGCCTCCGATGTTCGCGCTGCGGCAAGCGCCCTTATTCTACCGAGCCGGATTGGCCGACGCGAGGTGAAGCCGCAGGAGCGCAATCCTGATGCGGGTTCCTGCGCGCCGTCACTGAGGCCACGCGTCCACCAGCAGCCGGCGCCGCGCCTCGCACGCCGCCAGATCGAAGCGGCCGTCACGGATCGTGGCATCGTCGTCCGCCGCGGAGGCGCTGCCGTCAGCCTGCCGGTGCTGGGGCGTCGGCAGGCACGGCACCAGCGCGGCTGCCGGCAGGACGGGCAAGCTCTGCGTCGAGCTCGTCGATCGCGCGCACCCGGTCAGGAGCCCGGCACAGCACGCGCCCAGCATCACTATTCGCATATTCCCTCACTGTGTTGGTGGATCGGATGATCAGCGGCTCGCGCGTCGCCAAGCTCGCGGCGTAGGAAGCGGTCGCGGCCGCCTCCCGCCTGACGTGTGCCGTCTCAGCCTTGGCGACGTCGCGTTCGCCGTTCGCGCGGTCGACGATGCGGCCGGACGCGCAGGTGATCGCCTTCTCGCGATAGCCTGCGCGGAGATGGTCGAGCCGCGCCACCCACAGTCCGAGCAGCAGGACCGGGATGGCGGGCCAGAAGCGGAGCGCCGCGGCCCACGTCATGCCTCATTGGTCGACAGCGGGATGCCCGCGATCGCCTTCATCAGCACGGGCGACCCGATCACCGGCTCGCCCTTTGGCCAGCGGATCGCGATGCAGCGCGCCTTCTCGACGCGCATGATGTTCACCGCGTCCGACTGGTTGCCGCCCAGGACGTGGTAGGCTCGCGCGTCCTCGCCGACATAGAAGCCGACATGGCCGCCCCCGGCCCGATCGAAGACCAGCACGGCACCAGGCGCCACGCGATCCGGCCGCAGTGCCGAGCCCCAGTCCGCCCACGCCTTCGCTCGCACCGCGATCCGCATGCGGTGCATCCCTTCGGCCGCGAGGTCGATCCCGCCGGCGGTCAGAGCCTCTGCGACGAAGACCCCGCACCAGGGCACGCTGTCGGCATTGTAGGCAATGCCGAGCACCTTCACGCCCAGCCGCTTGGCCCAGCCCATGATGATCGGGCTGTTGCCAGTGCCGGGCGCCTCGCGCACGCCGATGCGTGCTCGCGCGGCCCGAAGCCACGCCGGTTCGTTCTTCATCATTTTTCCTTTCAAGGTTAACGTCGGAACCGCCCAGCGCGGGCGTTGTTGACGCGATCGAGCCAGCGCCACTCTCCCACAGCTGTTTGGCTCACAGCCTCAACGGGCCCGCCTCCTCCCCACCCGGGGCGGGCCCGTTTATTTGACGGTGCGTCGAAATGGCACGCGCGCACAGGCTTCCCGCCGTGAACTATGGCTACTATGTGCGGCCTCGAGCGGCTGAGCCGCTGCTGCTGTGCGCGCCCAAACGATGCGGCAGCGGGGCGGCCTTTCTCCCTTTTTGGCCGCCCCCAACCGCAGATTAGAGCTTGTCGATGTCACGTGGTGCCGCGGGTTCTGCTGGCCCCGTCCCGGTGGTCACCGGAGGCAGCTTGTCGAGCGCTGTGGCGAGGTTCGCGTCTTGCTGCGCGCTGGCGCCTTTGCCGACTTGGAGAACGGCCGCGACGGCAGCACCCACGATCGGCCCCAAGCCAGTGAAATAGCCGTCGACAAAGCGGGTGTTGTTGGGCGGCACCTCATGGAAGAAGGCCGCGCCGGCGAGCGCCAGGTAGCCGATGATCAGCACTAGGGCGATGACGTAGCGCCAGTGGCGGTCGACGTCGTTCATGCCGCATCCTCCGAGCCGGCCGGGGCGATGCGGGCCGCAGCGATTGCGCCCTTCTCCGCGACCTCGTTCGCTTCCTGACGCTCGCGCATCTGGCGGACGCGCGCCGCAGACTCGCGCGCCTTGGCCGGGTCCAGTTCGATCAGCGCCAGCAACATCGTGAGGCACTGGTCCAAGTTGTTCATCCGGTGCCGCATGATCTGCAACTCGGCCGCATGCTGAGCGCGCTCCTGCTCCAGCTTCGCTTCGTGCTGCACCGTCTGGCGATCGAGCCGGCTTTCCAAGTCGGCGATGCGCCGGCCCATGCCCTCCATGTCCGCACGGCGCGTGTCCCGGGCGATGATCTGCCATGGGCCCCACTGGCGGACGATGAGGGACACGACGCCGATCGCCGCGAGAATGACGCCGGTCCACACGCCTGCGCGTATCGATCCGCCCGCCGAAGTCTGGACGACCGCATGCGCAGCCGACGTCATGGTGGTCATGTCGTGCTTCTCCGATCCGCTTCATTGCGGAATTGTCATGTGATGGTCAGGCGCCCGATACGGCCGCCCGCGTAGAAGGCTTTCGTTCGCTGGCTACGCCGTCCCCCGGCTACAGCGACACTCCCCGCGGCCGGCGTCTTCTCCCGTGGCGCCGGCCATCCCCGCAGTTTTTCTTGTGCTCAGGATACGTTAGGGTTCAGGGCGCGGAAATGAGCATTCCCGAGGTTTATCACGCTGCAAAAGAGTGGATCGCGGTCAACACCGGCTACACCGATCCAATCCTGCACACGCACGGGGGCTTGCTGATCCTCGTGGCAACGTGGGCAATCACGCGCCGCCCGTTGGGCTCGTTCATTCCCTTCGTCGCTGTTGTCGGCCTTGAAGTGCTGAACGAGGTGGTTGACTTCATCGGCTACGGATGGCGCGCCGCCGACACCTATTCTGACATCGGCCATACAATCTTCTGGCCGCTCGTGATCAGCGTCTGCGCCCGTGTACTTACGCAGGGTAGTCACGATGCTCGACAACCATCGAAGCGTTACAAACGGTAAGGCTCTTAACCGTCAGGCATGGTTTGCAGAGCGGCTACAGCCGCCTCCAGTTCGCCAATGCGCCGACGCTGCCAAGCCGCTTCAATCGCCTGACATTCGTCATATCGCAGGCCCCAACGATCGCCGGCCTTGCGGGCAGGCTGAGCGTGAGTGACGATCTCGCCATCCTCGTTACGCACTTCCTTGACGGCAGGCGTCGCCTCCCATTCGTCATGGCAGAGCAGGCCGATCTCGCGGGCATCGAGACCGCGCGCGGCGAACGCCTCCTGTACCTGTTGAGCAATCAGGCCCAGGTGCCAGCGCGCTTCCTCGCCCTTGGCCTTCACCGCATCGCGGAAGCGGAATCGCTGCCACTGCACGTCGCCCCAGGCATCCAGCCACTCGGCTGGGATATCGCCGATGTCCTTCTTCTCGCGCTTGTCCGACGTGTTGATGGAGCCGGTGCCGGAATAGACCACCGACCAGCGGAAGCCGCCTGAGCCAAGCGTCTGGCCGTTGTCGTTACCAGGCCGCAACGCGCCGCCCGCCTCCAATCGCAGCTTCTCCGATCCAAACTGGCGTTCGACAAACGAGATGCCGTTGGTGTTGGCGGGCGTCGACACCGACCATGCAGCCACGTTGCTGGAGAAGTAGATGCTCGGGGCCACGCCAGCGATATTGACCACGTCCTGGATAGACGTGATGTCCGGTGCGATCTGCATCCGCACCGCTGCTCCGACGATCAATCCAAGCACATTCGGCGCTAGGCGGGTGATGCCAGTGTCCTGATCGGCGATGAAGCGGAAGCCCGGAGCGCCTACGCCACCATCCTGGAACATGCCCTGACCGACGGTGTCTCGGACAGCCCCGAAGGTGTTGAGAATCGCCAGCGCGCGCAGGGAGAGGTCGACGTCTCCGCCTGACGTTTCCACGATGTCATAGCCGGTGCCGTTGAGCGTGGCCGCGACCCAAGGACGGGCGAGCGTCAGTTGCGTGTCGCTGTTCACCTCGGCGATGACGGCAGCGCTGCCGCCCACCGGGATCAGCAGGAAGCCGGGCAACACGTTGGCAACGAACTTCGTGCCGGCGCCGGTGACTACCCGGCTCCCGTTGGTGAGCGTGATCGTACCCACAGAATAGGTCATGGCAGGTCCTCAGATGAAGGGTGCGGGGCCGCGCGTACCGGCCTCGGAGGTTATTCTTGCGAGACGATCGACAGTGACTGCGTGACGCTGTCGGCGCCTTGTGCCGTGCCGGTGAAGCTGGCCTGCTGGCGGGCGGTCAGGCGCAGCCGGTAAAGGTATCCGTCCAGCATCGTCCGGGTGTCAGTCCAGGTGACGCTGCCCGACATGGCCTCTTCCAGGACGCCGGGATCTTCTCCGGTCGCGGGAATGACGGTCACGACGGGATTGCCGGTCTGGATGGTCGCGACATGCGACCACAGATTGGGTCCGGATTGATATTCCAGCACCAGCGTGGCGGACGGCGCACCGGTCGCGGAGCCCCCACCACCTGGCGCCACCTGTCGGTTACGACGGAAGGTATAGGAGGCCACGACCGCCTTGGACCCGCCGTTGCTGGTGAACGGCCCGAGCGTGAATGAGGCATCGGCTGCGGTCAGCGTCGACGTGCCACGGTTGACGTAGGGGCCCGCCTTGATCGCTGCAGCGGTGTAGATCAGCCCGTCGGTGCCTTTCCACTCCAAGCCATTGGCTCGCGTGCATGCCTCGATCGCCATGGTCGGTCCGTACCAGGACAGGAGATCACGGTTCCGACCGAACCCGATGCCCTTCACCTCCATGAAGTTGCCATCGTTCCAGATGATCAGGCCGGTGCCCATCCGGAGATTGGTGTTGATCAGGTTGAGGCTGCCCGGGCCGGCATCCGAGCCGATTAATTGGAAGCCGCTGAGGTTGCCGTTGGCATCGACCGTGACGGTATAGCGGCCCTCAATCTTGCCGAGCCGGGACACCACCGCTTGAAACGCCTGCTCCAGTCCGACTTCGCCAAGGCCGCTGATCCGTGCAGATACCTGCTGGATCAGGCGCGCGAGCGCGGCATCCTCACTGGCTGACGTCTCCGCGAGGCGCGTCACGCGCGCATCGACCGCCGCGGCCTTTCCGTCCGCTGCCGCGATGCTGGAGCGCAGTTGCTCGATTGCCTGCGCGTTGGCGCTGCGATCGTCCGCCTGCGCTTTCTGCACCGCCACGATGGTGGCGTCGACCTGCCCGATCCGCACGCCCTGTTCGGTGATGCTCTGGGTCAGGGCTGCGTTCTGCTCGGCCCGCACGCGGATCTCGGTCGCCAGCGATGCTTCGGTGCCGCCTACACGGGCCGTCAGCTGCGTGCGCGCGAACGCCTCCGCTTTCAGTCCTTCGGTGGTGAAGGTCTGCAATTCTTGCCGCGCCTGGCTGAGCGCCAGCACCTGCCGCGCATTGGCTTCCTCATTCGCCACCACGCCGGCGAGCAGCGCCTGACCAGCCTTGCCGACCGCGATACGCGCTTGGCGCAGTTCGACCGACATGCTCGACACGTCGCCCAGCGTGCGGATCGTCTGCTCGACGCTGCCCACCCGCTCGGTCAGCCCCGACACGGCCGTGCTGCTGGCCTTCGTCTCGACCACCCCGGCCAGAGCGTCCAGCGACTGCGACACGGACGTCACCACCCCGCCCAGTGCGGTCACCGTAGTGGCATCCGCCTTCAGGAGCAGGGTGGCGCGGACGCCGTCCAGCCCGATCTCGACGTTGGTCAGGCGCGAGAAGATCGCATCGACATCGACCTGCCCCGAGGGGTCAAGCTGCGCCTTCAGGATCGCTTCGTTTAGCTGGTCGAGCGTCACGCGGAGGTTGAGGCTCGACTGCACCGCGTTCAGCCGGATTTCCGCTTGGGAAGTGCGATCAGCGACCTGATCCACCGCATAGATGCGCACCTCGCCCGTCGCCGGGTTCACCGTCACGCCCGCGTCCCGGAAAACTTCGCGGGTCCGGTTCAACTCGTCCGTGGCTCGGAGAAGTGCGCGGGCCAGCGTTGCGTTATCCCGCGCAGCCTGCCGGATCGCTGCCGCCTGATCCGCCTGGATCAGGTCGAGAAGCTGCGTCTTCACCTCAATCGGGTCGACCCGCTCCAGCGTGGCAATCGCTTCCTTTACCGTGCCGTCAGGACCGAAGGGGCTATTAGGGTCGGCACTGTTCGTGGCGTTGTCGTCGGGCTTCTTCGGCCCGGTGACACCCGTCTCCCAATCCGCCGACGCATCCGGCGTCCTGACCGGCCCGATCAGCAGCCCGTCGCTGTAGATCCCGCGCCCACGGTAGCGCACGATCGCCTCGTAGGAGACGCCAGCCTCGACCGGCGTGATCGCGCGCTGGCGGGTATCGGGCGGGAGCAGCCCGGTCGACGACCACGTTCCATCGCCGACGCGCCGATATTCGATGACGATGCCGTCCGCGTTGCTGTTGTCGACGGCGCCGTCGACGTAGATCGCCGGGACGGTCAGCCCGTTGGACACCGCGGTGCCGGCGGTCAGCGTCCACGATCCCGCAGCGGGCGCCGCGATGCTGTCCGGATCGGCCGTCAACGTCGGAGTGGGCGGCGTCTCGCCGGTCAGGCCGAGCGCAGCCGGGTGCTTGGCAGCCGTCTCGGTCCGCAGCGTCAGCGTGACGATGCCGGTCGCCGGGTCGACGCGGCGACCGCGCACGATGACGTCGCGGTTCTGGAGGCCGATCTCCTCGATATCGATCGTCAGGCAGTCGCCCAGCCGATAGCCGACCGCGAACGGCTTCAGGGGCAGCGTGATCGGCTCCAGCTCGCGGCTGTCGAAGACCTCGTATGCGGCGAGCTCGGCGCACTGGTCGGGATCGGGACACAGGCTGAAGTCCCCGCTGCCCGTCCTCGCGCGTCCGTCCTCGGCCACATAGGCCGGGATCTGCACGATATCGATCGGCACGATCTCCCAGCCATGCGGCTCCGATCGGAAGCGCGCGCGGAAGCCGTTCAGCCGCTCCGATCGGCGCCGCACGCCCGGCGCCGACAAGGTGCCGTCCGCCAGATCCGCCGCGGTGATCCGGCGCAGCGACACGCGCGGCGCCTTAACCAGCGTCGACATCATTGCGCCGACGGCGATCGGCTCGCAGCCGCCCGTCTGCTCGATCAGCTTCAGGACCTCCCACTTGTCCTGCGCGCTGGTGATCTCGCCCCCGATGCGCCAGCCGTTGGCCTCCTGGACGTTGGCGGCCTGCACGATCGCGGCGAGGTCGATCATGTCGATCGGCGCGCCGATGCCCATGATCTTCTGGTAGCGCGAGGCGGCGTCCGCCATATCGCGCCACCAGACGCCGAGCCGCCACATCAAGCCGTGCAGCGCGGGCGTGTCCGAATAGATCCACGTCCGACGTGCCGCATCGAACGCCGCGACGTTCGACGGGTCCGCCCACCGGCAGGGGCCGGAGCCGCCAGGATAGGTGCTGTCGCGGCGCGGATCGTAGACGAGGTTGCCCTTCACGATCCATGACGGCGTCGGCTCGCCCTGCGCATAGCGGCGGGCCTTGGTGTCGTAGAGCAGCGACAGCGAGGTGGCGGCATAGCCGGACAGCTTCGCGTCCGCGCCCCAGCCCGGGGGAATGCCGGCGAAGCCGTAGGGCGGATTCCGGATGCCGTTCGACAGCGCAGCCGGCGCCGGCGCCACGCCCAGCTGGCGGTCCTGCCACATCCAGCGCGCGAAATAGCCCGTCGCCTCCATGCCAGCGAAGGGCACCGTCGCCTTGTCGGCCGTGAAGGACTCGATCCCGCCGATGCCGGTCAGCGCCGACGAGGCGGACAGGACGATGAAGAACGTCTGGTAGCTGTTGTCCTTGCCGTAGGTGTCCCGGTAGACGACCGAGCCGCCCACCGCCGAGCGTCCCATGACGAATGGGATCGGCATGTCGGCGCCGATCTTGAACTGCAACTGGCGGCCCTGCTGGTCGTTCGCCGGCCGATTGGCGGTGACGGCCGCGCCGATGTTGGCGCCGACCGCGACCGCAGCGGCGATCGGCTGGATCGGGCTGGGGATGACGGCCACGATGCTCGCCACCGTGCCGATCACCCGGAAGAACGTGCTCATGCGCGCCATGCCTCCACGGGAGCGAAGCTGTTGAGACGGATCACCTGAAGGCCGGCGTCGGGGGCGTCCTCATGGAAGCCGGCGATGGCGCCGTTGCCGATCAGGATGCCGACCGATTCCAGACCGTGCGAGCCTTCGGCCAGCACGAGGTCGCCGGGCAACGCCATGGCGAGCGGGATCTGCTCAAGCCCCGCCGCCAGCAGCGCGGCCGCGACGCTGTCGTGACCCGCGCGCGTCAGTGCCCGCTTGGCGCCCTTGGCCGAGCGGTAGGTGCCGGCCTTGGCGAGCCCCAGCGTCAGGTGGTGGCCCATCTGGCGCAGATGCCACGCGCCGACCTTCACGCAGTCGACCGCGCCATAGGCGAAGGGCTTGCCCTGCCAATGTGACAGGGTGGCGCGCACGGCCTGTGCGCGGCGTTCGAGATCGTGCATGTCAGAAGTACGCCTGGACGCCGCCCCGGGGGAAGTCGGGGACGGAGGTGAGGGCAGGGGGCTTCTCGCCCGGTCCCCAGAGCTTTTCGATCTGGGTCTCGACCGTGTGCTTCAGCCCGCGCTCTGCCGGGAAGATCGAGCGGTGGAAGCTGTCGGAGAGGGTCGCCCCCTCGTTCGGCTCGAACAGCCGTTCCCACGCGCTGGCGATCGACAGGTTCAGCTTGCGCGTGCCCTGGTCGACCTCAAGGAACGGCACGTCGAGCTCGCCCGCGAACAGCAGCTCCGGATCGGGCAGGACCGCGCCGGTGGTCTCGTCGACCACCGCCAGCCACACCCGGACCGGCGCGCCCTGCATCGCGGCCGAGGACAGCGTCACCGCGGCCGACGTCGTCGGAGGCAGGAGCGACAGCTCCAGGCCGGGGATCGAATCGCCGACCGCCTCGACCAGCTCCTCGACGTCGCCGATCGTGCCGAAGCGCGGGTCGCGGCCGGTGAAGACCTCTTCCCCCCACGTCACGACGCCGGAGCCGTCGCACAGCCGGATCGTGTGATCCGGCAGGACGATGCGCAGCAGCCCCGCGAGGAGCACGCGCCGCCCGGCGAGGGCGGCCTCCATCTGGGGGGTCATTCTTCCTCCGCGATCGTGAAAGACAGGGGCGCGGAGCGGCCGACCGGCACGCTCCACGAGAAGTCGCCATCGATCTCGCCCTGCACCTTGGGCCGCGCGAGCTCGACGACATCGCCGGGCGCGAGACGCGTCCGGAGCAGGGGATAGATCGGCAACGTCACCGCTCCACCAGCCGTCGCGGCCATGTCCCGCGCGACCCGGTAGACGTAGCGTCGCCCGTCATGGATGATCGACAGCCACTTGCCCTCCGGAATGACGAGCCCAGGGGTCAGACCCGACAGCGGCAGCGAGGTGCCGCCATTCACGGCCTGCGCCACCCGCGGCGCACCCTCCGGCCCGAAGACGAGATCCGGCTCCGGTATCCAGACGAGGCCGGTCTCCAGCTTCGCTTGCGCAAGGCGTGAGGACCAGACGCGGAGATCCGGCTCCGCATCCAGCTTCGGCGTCTGCATCGTGAACGCCCACCGCGTCCCGATCCGCATGATGCGCTGCCAAGCCCCGCCCAGTGCCGGCTTGAGGGTGCCCCCGAAGTCGAGGACGGCCGGCTGCACATCGTCGAGCAGGATCTCCGACAGATCGATCAACGGAGCCTCCGGCTCTGCGCGCGTGCGTCGGCACGCGCCTTGGTGCGGGTGGTCTGAACCGAGACGTTGCCCGCTTCCTGCCGGACGACCGGCCGGAACAGCGACCCCTCCTCGACCGCGAGCTGCACGACCGCAGGCGGGGCCTCACGCTCGGCTCCGGGTTTGGTGATGTCGACCATCTCGCCACGGCTCAGCTTCATGCTGACGACGTTCCGATCGATGCCGGCCATGCCGCCCACCCTGAACGACCCGCCGGTGTTGAACTTGGGCAAGTTGCTGCTGTCGAAACCGAGACTGACGGCGCCGGCCTCCCCCCAGGTCGTGGTGTTGATGGCGCCGATCCCGCTCGATGGCGATTTCCCGAAGACGGCTCCTAGCGCACCGCCCAGCGCGCCAAGGATGCCACCACCGCCGTTCGCCGCACCTTGGCCGGCTTTCGAGAACAGGTTCGAGATCAGGTCCGCGAGGCTGTTGAGCGCATCCTCCATCCCCTTGGCGACGCGGTCGCGCCACCAGTTCTGGAACCAGTCCTTCAGGTCGCCGCCCATCGCGGCCTGCACGCCGGCCTTGAAGGTGTCGCGGAAGACACCGGTCTGCCGCGCCTTCTCGCCCTCGCTCCACTCGGTCGCCGCGCGCCGCGCCGCCTCGTCGGCGCCCATGCCCTGCCGCTCCAGCTCGCGCGCTCGCTCGCGGATGTCGATCTCGCGCTGAAGGAGGCGGATGCGCTCCTCGCTTTCGCACCGCGCCTGCGCCAGCCGCAGTTCGCGGTCCTGCGCATCCTCCGCGAACCAGCGCTCCCGTACCGCCAGCCGGGCCGCATCGACCTTGGCCTGGTCAGCCTCGGCAAGCCGGGTGGCCTCCGCCAGATCACGGGTCTGGGCGTAGTAGAAGGCGATGCGGCGCTTCAACTCCACCTGCCGCGACAGGCTGTCCTCCAGCGCGGCGTTGTTGCCCAGCTGCGCCACGTCGAGCGCGACCTGCTGCTGCTCGTCCGCGATCTCCCGGGCGACCGCCTGCGCGCGCGCCGCGGCCAGCTCCGTCATGTCCCGCTGCGCCAGCACGCGGGCCTGCTCGTGCGTCAGGCCGGTGCGCTGATACGCCTCGATCTGCTTTTCGAGATCCAGCCGGCTTTGGATGCGCTGTTCGGTCTCGCGATCGCCGCGCAGCCGGGCCGCTTCCAGTTCGTTCTGGAGGCGCAGCTGCTCGCGGTTGGTGGCGTCATAGGTGGTATCGCGCCCCTTCTTCTCGCGCTTCTTCTTCTTGTCCTTGTCGAAGTCGACCGACCGCTTCGGCGCGGCCGGAGGCGCGGCGACGGGCTTCGGCGCGGGAGGCGCTGCTGGCGTGGCCGCAGCCGCAGCGTCGCCCAGTCCGAGGTTCTTCTTGATCTCGGCGAACCGGTCGCTGATGAACGCAGCGGCCGACGACACCCACGAGAGTATCCCGCCGAACTTGTCGACGAGCCAGCCCTTCACGCCCTCGTAGACGCCCTTTGCGGCCGCCACGACGTTGGGGAAGACGCTGGCCACATAGGTGACCGCCGACCTGACAGCCTCCGATACCCAGGTCAGCACGCTGCCGAACCCATCGGCGAGCCATGCCTTGGCCGCCTCGTAGGCGGTGCGCAGCGGCAGTTCGAGATCCGGCACCATCGACACGACGGCATCGACCATCCCGTCCATGATCGAGGTTACGGCGCCGATCAGGGCGTTCCAAGCGCCGGCGAAGTCGCCGGTCAGGAGCGCGCTGACTGCGGAAACCATACCCTCGACCGCACCGACGAAACCGCCGATCACCGCCACGCCCGCGCCGAGCGTCCGCACCAGCAGTTCGCCGACGATCGCCAACACGCCCGCGACGACGACACCCAGAACGTCCGCCAGCCCGCCGAGCAGGCCCATCAACGCGGACACCGCCGTCGCCGCAGGCCCGCTGGCCAGCGTGGAGAAGATGGCCCCGACCTTGCCGATGATCGCCGCCAGGGGAGGCCCAAGCGTGTTCGTCAGCTTGTCCCAGATCTGGCCCAGCACCGGCAGGATGTTGTCCCGCATCAGGATGAAGGCACCGATCGCGAGCCCGACCGGGCCGAGCAGCGCCGCCAGACGCGCACCGACCATACCCAGCACCCGCATCAGGCCAGCCTCGCCGAGCATCTGCAGGATCGTCGTGACCGGCGAAACGATAAGAGCGATCGCCTTGCCGACCAGGCCGAAGCCCGAAACGAAATAGGCGAGCATGTGCGCGCCGACCGCGGCGAAGATCGCGATCAGCGGCCCCATCAGCGACGCAAGGCCGGCGAACGCCGCGCCGATCATGTGGACCGCCGGCGATGCGCGCGCGATCATCTCCAGAAAGCCGGCAAAGGCGTTCTTGATCGCGGCCGTGATCGTCAACAGGCCGGTGTCGAGACCGAGCGCGATCTTCACGCTCTCCCAGGCGACGCGGACGCGATTGCCCGCCGCCTCGGCGCCTTCAAGGCGCTTGGCGATCTTGCCCTCCACGTCACCGCCCGCGACGACGTCCGCATAGCGCTGGAAACCCTCGCGGCCCTGCTCCATCAACGCGATGGCTGTGCGCGCCGCATCCGACCCGAAGATCGTCTTCAGGGCTTCGTTCTTGCTCTCGTCGGACAGGTCGCCCAGCGTCTTGCGCAACACCTCCGCCTGTTCGGCGAGGGGCTTCATCCGGCCGTCAGTGTCGAAGAACTGGATGCCCAGCGTCTTCATCACGCGCGCGGCTTCATCCGATGCGGGCACGAGGCTCTGGATGTACGTCTTGAACGAGGTGCCCGCGTCGCTGCCGCTGGAGAACTGCGTCGACGTGGCGGCGATGGCGGTCGCGAACTCGCCGAAGCTGACGCCGGCAGCGGCCGCCACACCGCCGCCCTGCGCGACGGCGAGCTGGAAGTCCTCGAACCCGAACTTCGACGCGTCCATCGACCCGACGACCTGCTGCACCACGCGCGGCAGGTCAGCGGCCGTCTGCTTGAACTGGCCCATGACGTCCGTCACGAGGCCGGCCGCAGGCGCGACGTCCGACATGCCGGCCGCTGCCAGATCCAGCGTAGCCTTCAGACCACCGCCGAGGATGTCCGCGGTCGACAGGCCGGCTAGGCCAAGCTCCTCGATCCCCGTCGCGGCCTCGGTCGCGCCCTTGCCCACGGTGGGACCCAGCTGGCGGGCCTGATCGGACAGTGCCTTCAGCTGCTCGCCCGACACGTTGTCGAGCGCCGCCTCGACGCGCTTCATCTGTCCTTCGAAGCTGCCGGCGCCGCGATCGACCGCTCGCACCATCGCCGCGAACGGCACGGTGATCGCGGCGGTCATCACTAACCCGACGGTGCGGACGGTCTTCTCCAGTTCCTTGAACTTGTCGGAGACCTGTTCGGTGATCGACTGGACCCGGTGCGCACCGGTCTCGAAGTCGATGATGTCGGCGCCGAACTGGACGCGCGCCGCGCCGACGACAGCGATTGCCATGTGGTCCGGTCCTTTACTTGAGGGAGGCGCACCAGCCTTCGGCCGCCTTCAGCATGTCCTGCCACGCCATCGGCTTCGGCTTGCGGCGACTGAGCAGCTTCTCCAGCGGAGGCGGCTTCTTCACCCGGCCGAGCATGGCGCCCAGATAAACGCGCTCGATCGCGCGATCGTTTTCGACCCGCACCGCTTCGGCCTTGGCCGCGACGGCGAGATCCAGGAGACGGGGCGTCCAGCGGAAGAACTCGGCCGGGTCAGTGCCCAGGCCGAGTTCCAGCCAGACCGACAGCGCCCGCTCTATGCTCCAGCTGTCTCCGGCGCTGTCGCCGGCGCCCGAGGGCTTGCGGCTTTCTTCGCCTCCGGGAAGGAGGCGGTCATCGCCTCGGCCAGCAGTTCGGCCGCCTTCATGACGCCGATCTCCTGGATGAGGTTGCCGGCCTCCAGATCGGTCAGCGTCCCATGTCGGGCGGCGAGGCCGATGCGGAAGACGGAGCGGATCGTCTTGCCGCTCCCCTTCAGCCGATCGCCGATCTCGTCGATCTTGATGTCGAGCTCGTCCTCGATCGCACAGATCGCGTTGAAGTCCACGACGAGCGTGAACGTGCTGGCGAGGGCCTTGAAGGACACCTCGCCCTTGAGCTTGGCCGCCATGATCAGGCCGCCGGCGTCATCACGGGCTTGCCCGAGATCTTGAAGGTCGCGGAGCCGGTCATCTTGTCATCGATCGGCGTCGCGCGACCATGGGCGGTGGCGAAGCCGTTGTAGTCCAGCGTGGCGCCGTTCGGGAAGGTGATGCGCCAGCCCTCGACGAGGCGGCTGGCGAAGTGGGTGGCGATCACCGCGTCGTCGGCGAGACCGGGCACGAGATTGTAGGTCACGCCGACCTCGCCGGCATCCGCGAGCCCGGGCTTGAACTCGTGAAAATGATCCGGGCTGGTCATGTGCGTGAACTGCACGCTGTCCCGGCTCATCTCCGGCAGGGTCAGTTCGGTGATCTCGGCGAACGGCGTGTAAGTGTTCGCGCCCGACTTCTTCGACAGGATCGTCTTGAAGCCGATGTCCGTCGCGGCGACGGTTTCTGCCATGGCTTGTCTCCAGTGGTGTTGAGGGTGGGGTTACTTGGCGAGCGACGTGGTCGGTTCGGCTGCATCCTCGCCGGCGTTGGCGAGACCGAGCTTGATCAGGGCGGCGCCGCGCTCCTTCGACACCTCCAGCACGGCGCCGACCTTGCGCAGCTTGTTGCCGTCCTCCTGGTCGTAGAAGGCAATTGTCACGGTGATCTTCATCGGGTGTCTCCTCAGGCGTCGTGCCAGACCGTCACGTCGATCGACTGGCGGAACAGGGGACCCTCGGCGTCACGCGTATCGAGCGTGCGCTGGGCCTGGATGAAGGTGCGCAGCCGGACGCCCTCGACGGTGACCCGCGCCCCGTTCAGCACACCGCTGCGGCCCGCGATCTCCCGCGCGGCGTCGCGCGCATCCTTGTAGGTGCGGCCCCAGACGTCGGCCTGGACCCGCGCACGCGTCCACCCGCTGGAGCCCGTCATCATCAGCCCGGCGACCGAGCTGATCAGCGTCAGGGTCACCGCCGGCAGCGGATCGCCCTGCGACCGCAGGCCCCAGCCGATCTGGCGCTCCACGAGCGCGACGAGGGGTTCGGTGCCGAGCAGCACCGCGCGAAGCGCTTCCTCCATTCGGTCAGCCCTTCTTGCCGGCCGCAAGGATCGCGGCGATGCCATCCTCCGCGATGCCGCGGAGCGCGCGCTCGACGCCGGCATCGTAGGCCGGACGAATGAACGGCTCCGCCGGCTGGTGATCGTTGCCGAACTCCTCCTGGATCGCCTGCGGCAACGGGCCGGGACCCACATAGACTTCGAACTGCGCGATCGGCTCGTTCACCGTAGCCTGATGCGGCGACAGGCGGGTCGACACCGTGACGCTGTTGGCCAGCTGGCCACTGCGACGCGGCGCCTTGTCCCGCATGTCATCGGCGATCGGCTGTGTGTTCTTGATCAGCACCGGGATGATCGTCTTGCGCTGGAGCGCCTTCGACATGGCGTCGAGCCGGCGCGCGATGTCCTTGGTGCCGGTGGACGTGACCTTCACCTTCATGCGCCCGCCGCCTTCTTCTCGACGAGCGATGCGGTCGTGATCTCGATCCCGACCCGGCGCCCTCGCGCTTCCTTCGTGCCCGTGACCTCATAGGTCGTGCCTTCGCAGGCCAGGCGGTACGTGCCGTCGATCCGGGCGGTCAGGCTGTCGTGACGCACCAGGAAGCGCGCCGTCAGCGACTGCTCGACCTGCGCCGCCCGGATCTGCTCGCCATCGCTGACATCCGTCTTTTTCGCCCAGCGCCTGCCGATCGGCCGGAAGGGGCCAGTCACTTGGGACAGACCGTCGTCGATCGTATCGGCCCGCAGGATCTCGATCCGCCGGTCCAGCTCGCCGGCGTCGATCATACGAACACCCGGAACGGATTCAGCAGCATCTGCGCCGCGACCGGGATCTCGACCTTGGTCACGCTGACGCCGGCGACCGAACTTTCCCGGAACTTGTAGAGGTCTGCCGCCATCATCATGATCGCGACGGTGATCGGTGCGGGCACCGTTTCGTACCCGGCGCGGTAGCGGATCACCGTCGACCGGCTGGCGCCGCGATAGGCACGGGTGCCCGGCCAGGACTTGCCCCATGCCGTGCCCAGCATGTCGTCGCGCAGCTCGTACACGTCAGGCGCCAGATCCCGCCACAAACCCGTCACGTCCTCGTAGCGGACGCTGTCGATCGAAAGGACCGGCCGGCACGGCAGCGGGATCGGGTCATAGACGAACCCGTCGAGGCCAGCCTCCAGGGTCTGGACGCCGAGTGCGCGGCCGAGCCATCCATCCGGCCCGTCGATATGCGCGGTCGCCGCGGCGAGATATGCCTCCAGCAGGACATCGTCGTCGTCATGCTCGACCTTCACGTGCTTCTTCAGGTCGTCCAGCTTGACGACCGGCTTGGGCGGCGTGACGACGACGACGCGGGACATCGTCAGCCCTTCGCCTTGGTGGTCTTCGCAGGAGGCGTCTCACTGGCGCCGCTCTGTTCCTCGCCCTTCTCGTCGGCCGGCTTGGTGGCAGCGTCGAGCTGCTGCTCCAGATCGGCGACGCGCGCGGCCAGCTTCTCGTTCTCGCCACGCAGGCCAAGCGACTCATCCGAGGCCGTGTTGCGATGCTCGATCGCATCCTTCAGATCCGACGACAGCTGCCCGGCTTCGGTGACGGCCTTGTCGAGCCGCAGGTTCAGGCCGACGATGGTTTCCCCGGCGCGGTCCAGCTGCTCGCGCAGATCGGCGATCAGGGCATCGGTGCCTTCGGTGCCGGGGAGGCGGGGCGCGTCATCCGGAATGACACGAAGACACCCGGCGTTGACCAGGCGCACGGCCTGCGCGCCATCGGGTTCGGGCAGGAACTCGTCGCCCTGCTCGAACGCCTTGCCAGTGCGCACGTCTTCGCACGGCGAAATCACGAGATATCGCATCGATCACCTATCGATATGAGGATGCCCCGGCCAACGTGGCCGGGGCAGGGGTGGGTCAGGCCGGAACCGTGAGGCCAACGAACGGCGACACCTGCCAGCCGTTCTCCTCCCGGATCGGCGCGGTCAGCCAAGGCTTGCCGTCGACGTTCCAGAAGATCTTGATCACCGTCTTGTTCTGACGGAACAGGACGTGCTCGGACGCGGCGACGAACGGCCCGGAGCCGTCCTTGATCAGGTACTGCGACCAGTCGATCAGGGTCACGTCGCCCTTGGTACCGAGCAGCGGCGCGCGGTTGTCCCAGCGGACCGGGTAGCCGAGCAGGGTGCCGGCGAAGCCGTCGCGCGCATCCGGCTTCCAGATGTAGCGGCCTTCCGGGTCCTGAAGGGTCGCGATCTGGACGAGTGCGCCCTGCGGCATCGTCCAGACCGGCGACGTGCCGCCCCGCATCAGGAGATGCGCCACCATGTCGACGAGGTCGAGATAGGTGATCTGGCCGGCACCGCGCCGGTTCACGTAGAACATGGCCGGAGCGTTGATCGCGCCGAGGGGCTTGCCGACACCGTCGCCGCGCAGGAACGCGAACTCCTCCGCCTGCGTCACGGCGCCGCGCAGCATGCTTTCCAGGAAGCTGCTCGACGCCGCCCAGTTGCGCAGCATCTTGTCGGTCACGACGATCGTGCCGGCGACTTCCTTCGGCTCCAGCGTGATCGACCGCAGCGCGACGTCGGTCTCCGGCTTGTTACCGCCTTCCTCGATCCACTGGACCTGGACACCGCCGAAGATGTTGTTCGGGCCGGCGCCGGTCTGATCGAGCGCGGGGATCGTCAGCGCCGCGTCGGGCGGAGACC
Organism: Sphingomonas sp. NY01; assembly: GCF_038809135.1. Classification (NCBI taxonomy): domain Bacteria; kingdom Pseudomonadati; phylum Pseudomonadota; class Alphaproteobacteria; order Sphingomonadales; family Sphingomonadaceae; genus Sphingomonas; species Sphingomonas sp. NY01. The sequence continues at coordinate 1,184,875 of NZ_CP101722.1, forward strand.
CGGCGGGGATGACGTTGGCGCGCGGGCGCACCAGTGCGTCCTGCGGCTCGACCCGCATGATCTCCTGCCGGAACTGCGTCGGGACGAGGAAGCCGCCGCCCGTCTGGTGCTGATCCATGCGAAGCTCCGCACCGATCTCGGTCCCGTCCTCGCCGACCGCGCCGACACCCTCGACGAAGTTCAGGCGCTGGTCGCCCGGGTTGAAGCGGACGGCCGCCATGAACTCGCCGAGGCTTTCGAACTCGCGAGCGGCGTGGGGACCCTGCGGGATGGTCACGCCCTGACGCCGGGAGACGGCCGGCGTGACCGCATCGCCGGCCGCTTCCACGGTCGCGAGCCCCGTCAGGCGGGCGATGCGCGCGTCGAGGCTGGTCAGCTGGGCGTTCAGGCCGTCATAGGCCTCGGTCTCCTCCGCGGTGAAGTCGCGGTTTTCGCCTTCGGCCGCTTCGATCATGCCGCGCAGCTTGGCGACGAGGTCGGTGCGCTGCACGCGAAGGGCGGCGACCGGCGACGGCTGATTGCCGTGACCTTCGGGACGCCGCATGTAGCGGCCGAGCCGACGCTCGCTCGCCGACATCGGCCCGAGGATTGCGGCCGAGCACATGGCCGCGAGAAGCATGGTCTTCTGCATTGGATGATCTCCCGGCCCGTAGGCCTTGGTGGTGTCGAGCAAGCGCCTTCATCCGCCCAGGTCGACGACCGGGCGGGGCGATCCCTTCCGAAGGGCAGGATTTCAGCGGAGGGCGAGCGCCCGCCGTTCTCGCTCCGGCGCCAGGCGCCGGGGAGCAGGACCGCCGGCGCCGAAGCGATCCAGCGTTTCCTTCATGGTGGCGACGCGGTCCGCCATCTTCTCGCGGACGGCGCCCTTGGCGCCGAGCATGCGGCCCTGCCCGAAACCGTCGCGAACCGCGGCAGCGGTGACCCCGCGGCCGGCTGCGACGCGGTCGACGAACATGCTGTAATACTCGTCGATCCGGCCCTGCATGTATGTCCGGGTGTCGTCGGACAGCGGGCCGAGCAGGCCCTCGCCCTTGAACTTGCCCGCCGCGATGATCTCACGGGTGATGCCAGCCTTGGTCAGCGCCTCGGTAACGTCGTCATAGGCGGTGCGCACGCCGATCGCGCCGACCGCCGAGCTCGGCGACATCACAATCTCGTCGGCCGACGCGCCGATCCAGTAGCCCGCGCTGGCCAGATAGCCAGTCACCTGGACGACGATCGGCTTGCGCCCACGCACCGCCGCGACTGCTGCCGACGCCTCGTCGACGCCCAAAACATTGCCGCCCGGCGTGTCCGCGTCGACGATGATCGCCTTCACGCCGTCATCGTCGGCCATGCGCTCGATCGTGGCCGCGAAGCCCTCGGCCGTGGTGCCGCCACCCGTCGAGCTGTTCTCGACGATGCTCGCGCGCGGCGAGATGACGCCGCGCAGCGGCACCACGGCGACGGCGCCTTCCTTGCGGGCCACGGCCGAGGCGGTCGCGGGCGAGATCCGCGCCTCGATCTCCTCGGCCGTGAACTTCACGCCTTCGGCCTGCATCGCCAGCAGGTCGACGATCGCCAGCAGCTTCGTCTCCTCCATCGCCCAGAACTCGGATGCGAAGGCGGCGAGCAGATAGGGATACTTCATGCTTCGATCTCCGGTGCGCCGGTCGCCTCGGCGCCGGTGTTGCGGGGCACGGGCTCGCCCGGAGCGGGCCGTGCCGGTTCGCCGGTGCGGGCGCGCTCCAGCGTCTGGACGTTGTTCGACACGAAGTTGATGTCGCCATCGGCGCCGATGCCGTTCAGGTCCTCCAGCGCGAGGATCTGGTTGATCGTCATCCCCAGCTCGAACATCGACTTGTAGAAGGCGGAGCGCGCGGCCATGTCGCCGCGCAGCAGCGCGTTCATGTTGAACTTCACCTTCAGGCCGCGCTCGCGCTCGTCTTCGGTGAACAGCTTCCACGTCAGCTCCTGCTCGGTCGCCTGCACCCACGGCGCGACGGTCTGCATGATGAAGCCGATCATCAGCTGCTCGATGCCGCTGCCCCAGCTGGTCGACTTCTCGTGGCTCTGGAGCAGCACCAGCGGCACGTCGTACATGCGGGCGATCTCCGCGATCTGGAACTCGCGGGTCGACAAAAACTGACCATCCTCCGGAGGGATGGTGGTCGAGATGAACTTCATCCCTTCTTCGAGCACCTTGACCCGGTGCGCGTTCTCCAGCCCGCCTTGCTTTTCGATCGGCGCGGCCGGGTTCTCCGCCGCGGCCTTCTGCTGGCCATCGGCACCCCGGATGTTCTGCCGCGCATTCGACCCCAGCCGGCCCGGGTGCATCAGGAAACCGCCCGATTTCATGTCGTTGCCGAAGAACTTGGCTCCGAACGTCTCCAGCGCCTTGGCCATCCCCATGGCCTCGCGTGCGAGGGCGACCTGCGACAGCCCGATGTAGCCGTCGTGGCTGAGGTCCATGACGTGGGCGACGTTCTCCTGGTCGAGCTGGTAGGTCTGCCCGGAGATCGTCGTGCGGAAGACCAGCCGGTCCCCGTCACGATGCGGGCGGGTGCGATCGGGCAGGAGGGGCCAGAGCCCCACCGCCTCACCGCGCCCGTTCCGCTCGATCTCCTGGTAGCCGTTGCCCCACAACAGCGCATGCGCCTGCGTCGTCTTGCGCAGCGTCCGCGACGACATGAAGTCGTTCGGCCGCAGGCCGAGACGCTGCGACATCGGGTGCTGCTCGACCCGGGTCCATCCGCCGCGACCGTCCGGCTCGACGATTCCGACCGGGAAGTTCGCCACGGGGTTCGAGATCCGGTTCACGCAGGCATAGACGACCGGCAGATAGAGCGCGTTGGTCTCCGACACGTGCGTGCCGGCGTTCGTCGGCCCGCCGCCCAGCATGCGGACGAACCAGCCGTCGTTGGCGCCGACGCTGGACGAAGGGCCGTAGTGGGCGCTCGCTTCCATGCTCGGCGCGGTCAGTGCCCTGAGGGCGTTCACCAGACGTCCCATCAGAGGTAATCCACTTCGATTTCGAGAATGCCGCGCTCCTCGTAGACCGAGGGGCCATCGGCCACTTGAGGGCTTTCCGTCATCAGCATGACGGCGTTCAGCATCGCGGCGAACGGGTCGATCTTGGCACTCGGCGTCATCTTCACGATGGCGACCGCACTGGTCCCTCGCGGCTCCATCTTCGCGTTGCCGACGCACCACTGCATCAGCGACGATCCATCATGCCGCATGGTGCGGGCGGCCAGCTTGCGTGCCGAGCTCTTGATCGCCGCGCTGAGCTTGTAGCCCTGCGAGATCGAGCGCAGCTGGTTCTCGTCGAACCCCCGCGCGACCAGTTCGTCGACGATGCTGGCAACCCCGACCGGATCGAGGCCGATCGCGCCGCTATCCGGGAACAGGCCCGCCTCCTGCACCTCCGACAGAACATCGGCGACGCCGCGCACGTCGTCGGTCAGCTCCTCCTCGTCGCCATCCTTCGACAGATCGATCGTAGCCTGCGCCGGCATCTCGCACCGGATCAGGGTCTGCTCGGTCCGGAACTCGTCCAGCTTGGTCGCGATGTCCTTGCGGCGGTCCCAGACGATCGACCACGCCCAGGCCCGCGCCCAGACCAGCCAGCGCTTGCTGCCCTTCTCGCGGCCGATCAGGCACAGGCCGAGAAGGTCGTCCAAGCCGCCGCCATCGATCCCGGCGACGATGACCTCGCTGCGCCGGATCAGGTCCTGAAGCGTCAGCGACCGATCGGCCGCAGCGTCCCAGAACTCCGCGCCGGTCCAGCGGTCCCGCGACAGACGGGTGCCGATCTCGACGTTCAGGTGCTTGGCGAGGAAGACCTGAAGGTCGCCGGGCTCGCCGCCCTGCGCCTCGATCAGCTTCTCCTCGATATACTCGGCATCGACCGACCGGCCGATGTTCGGGTTCGTGATGTAGAAGTTGGCCGGATCGAGATACGCGTCCCGCTCCAGCATCTCCTCCGGCCACTCGTAGAGCATCCCCAGCTTGCGCCGGTTTACGATCGTTCCATCGCGGACGCCACGGAACTGGTCGAGCTTGTCCTTGAACACGCCCCGGGGCGGCTCGTCGCTATGCGTCGACAGATACACGACGAAGCCTTCAGGACGCGACACGCGCCCGCCGGTGGCCTCCATCAGCATCGCGGCCGCCTTCGGGTCCTTGCCGAAGACCCAGAGCTCGTCGACCAGAACGAACGCCGCCTTCTTGCCGCTGACGACGCCGGCGTCTGCCGACACGACCTTCAGCTCGGCGTCGTTCACAAGATGCCTGATCTTCTTCTCGTGGTCGATCGGCTTCAGGATCTCCATCAGCTCCGGATCAGCCCGCACCATCGCGGCCGCAGGCGTGAAGACGTTGCCCGCGACTTCCTTCGTCGGCGCCAGCACCAGCAGCTCGGCGCCCTGCCGCCAGTTGCGGATAAGCGCCGTGACCATGATCCCGGCCGCAATCGTCGACTTCGAGTTCTTCTTGCTGATCAGGAGCATGAACTCCCAGATCAGCCGGCGCCCCGTCTCCGGGTCCTGCGCGCCGAAGATGGCCTCCACGAAGTCGAACACGAACTGTTCGCACGCCTCGCCGAAGGTCGGCATGCCGGGCACGTCGACGATGCGCAGCGACTTGAAGACCTCCAGCGCCGCTTCCGCCTCGTCTGGAAACAGCGGCTCCATCGGGACCAGCGATTGGCCCGCGACGATGCGCTCCCGCCAGTCGGGGCAAGCGGTCGACCAGGTGCGCTCCGTCACGTCAGTTGATCAGCTTCGACGGGACCGGGGGCGGGGCGAACTTGCCCTGCACCGCACCCGCCGCAGCCTTGGCCGCCGCCTTCTTCCCCGGCTTCGGCTGGCGGACGGGGGCACCGTTGCGGCCACGCTCGGCCACGCGGTCGGCGACCTCCACCTGCCTTGCCTTGTCGAAGCGCTTGAACAGTTCCTTCTCGGCTGTGACGTTGCCCGCCGTGGCGGCGTCGTTCAGCCGGGCGAGCTGCGTCATCTCCATGCGCAACCTCGCGTCCTTCTGCTTTTCGACCTCGGAAAAATAATGTTTGCGCAGCGTCGGGACCGAGACCCCGATCGCCGTTGCCGCCTCTTTGACGCTCCGGCCCAGCGCGAACGCCAGCAGCACCTTGTTCGAGTTTTCGCGGGACCAGGAATGCTCCGGTCGCCCACGGGCTTCCTTGCTCGGCAGAACGGGATCGCCGAACAGGTCGCGTCCCAAATCTTCCGCCATGCGAAAAAAAATCTCCAAATGAGAGGGCCTGTGGTCTGGGACCGATCGGCCTTCCGGACTTTACACCCCCCCCGGTCACTCGCCGCGCCGGTTCTCCTCGCGCGCCTTCGCGCTGTCGTGGCACCGCTTGCACAGGCACCAGAGGTTCCGGTCATCCCAGAACAGGTCCGCGTCACCACGGTGCGGCGTCTTGTGATCCGCCACCAGTTGCGACGTGTCCGCCTCGATCCGACCGCAGCCGGGCCACTGGCAGGTGAACAGGTCACGCAGCAGCACGTCCATGCGCAGTTTCTGCCAGCGCGTCGTCTTGTACCAGCGACGCCATGGCTGCTGGTCGCGTGCCCGGTCGCGGTCCTGCCGGGTGACCGGCACGCTCGACAGCTTCGACCGCAGCGGCTGGAGGCGCGGGGTCAGGCTGGTCAGCTTGGCCACGCGCGGTCCTCGAAAGCACGAAGGGCGGCGAGACCGAAGCCGCGCCGCCCTTCATGAAGGTCAGGAGAGATGCAGAGCGCCGCCCGAAGGCCCGTCCCAGCGTGATAAGAAATAGGCTGTTTTCGCCCGATAGGAGAACAGAGAAAATTATCAGGCTTGCTGATTATCCGCATTGACACGCGAACCCCGTGCATTTCCGCCATTCTGTGCATCGCAGATGGCGGCGATAGCGCGGCGATATCGCATCCTGATCCCGTCGGCGCCGTGCGCCACGCCCATCTTCGTCATGATCTGACGCCAGCCGATCTCCCGCTTTCCGCTCGCCAGCTGCGTGATCGCCAGCGCCAGCACCTTGCGGTCATCCTCCGGCAGATCCCTCACCCAGGCGAACGCCTGCTCCATCTCCGCGATGTCCACCCGCGTCAGGGAGGCAGGACGCAGCGACACCTGCGAACTGCTGGCGTCGCCGCCCCGCGCGTCATAGTCGCCGGCCGACGTCTCGCGCGCGATCTCGGGCCACGCCGACCGGACGTGCAGCCATGCGCGCTCGCGATCCGATTGGCGCCAGCACGTCACCATCGCCTCCACCAGACGGTCCTGCACCATGTCGAACGTCAGTTCGCCGGTTGGAAGGAGGTGTCCTTCCAATGGAGAGAGGTGGTCGAGGGTATGTCCTTCCATTTTTCGGGGTCCTTCGTACGCCAAGAATGGCGGATTTGCGTGGGTTTGATGTTCGGTGATGATCAGGAATGATCAGTTTGGAAGGAGTGGAAGGAGAAATCAGGGTGGTATCGGGTGCGCGCATGCGCGGGCGCGCGCACATGCGCATGAGGCAGGACCAAGCAAAGTCCTTCCACCTATTCCAATGCCGCAGAAATCCGCCATTTTAGTGCTTCCAATCGTGCTTCCGCGTGGAAGGACGTATCCTTCCATTCGCCGGTCAGAGCGGGACATCATCACCATAGGACGGGCCGTAGTCGCCATAGCGGGGGCCGGGATCGTCCCCGGTTGCCTCGGCGAAGTCGCCCACGTCCTTGGTCATCTCGATGTCCAGCCACTGGACGCCGTTCGAGGTCTTCTTCTCGAACCCGCGATCCTCCATGGCCTTGGAAAAGCCTTGTGGCTGCCACTCCGCCGCGCCCGTCGCCTTGGTCCAGGCGGTGAAGAGTGCGAACAGCATTGACGACTTGGAGCGCGCACCAGACACCGGTTTCGTGCACTCGTCAAGGAAGCGTCCCAGCTGATCGCTCTGCTCGCGATACTTCGCCGTCGCGGCCAGCACGCTCTCCGGCTCCACGAGCCCATTCTCGCGCCAGTCCAGCAGGCCCTCGATCATCCAGTTGAGGATGCCCGACTTCTCCTTGCGCAGCTTGTCGGGCAGCGTCCGGTCGACGTTCTCCTTGGCGATCTGCACGTCCCATGGGACGAGCATCACGCGCCGCCAGATGCCATCGTCATGGCCGGTGATCTTGGGTTTGTGGTTGCCCGAGATCGTCACCTTGAACGACGGCAGGAAGCTGAAGAACCCCTTGTTGAGATGGCGCGCGTCGATCAGCTCGCCGCCCGTGATCAGCTTGATCAGCGCCTCCGCCAGTTTGGCGCCCTTCTCGGGCTCGGAGGTCCGGAGGAAGCGTATGCCCGGCAGGCGCGCGAGGTCCGGAGTGGCCTCGCCGCCTTTCCGGCCGCGCCCCTGATCGAGAAACGTCTCGATGCCCACGGACCCGCCATAGTCGCCGGCCACGTCGCTGCACGCGTCGACCATGGTGGATTTACCATTGCGGCCCTTGCCGTGGTAGAACGCCAGCTTCTGCTCGCTGATGTCGCCGGTCAGGCTGAGGCCGTGCCACTGGGCGAGAAAGCGCCGGGTGGCGGCGTCGGGCTGGACGGTATCGAGGAAGCCGTTGAACTCGACCCGTTCGGCTTCCGGATCGAAGTGGACGTTCGCGATCTTGCTGATGTGGTCGTTCGGATTGTGCGGCGTCAGGGACAGGCCCCACTCATTGCTCTGGCCGACGAGCTCCAGCTTGCCGTTCCGCATCATCCAGCGCTCGCCCTGACAAGTGAGGCGCAGCGTGCCGTTCTGGACGTTGATCGCCATGCGATCGGCATCCATGGCGTCGGCCTTGATAGCGACGTCGTCGAACGCCTTCACCAGATTGGCGATGCAGCCCATCCGGCTCGCGCCTTCGCTGGACTTCGCATGGGCGCGCAGCGTCTCCGAGAAGTAGATCGGCACCTTGTTGTCGCCGCTGCCCCGCCAGCCGACGATATGGTCCAGCGCTGCCGCGCGTTCCTCGTCGGTCGCGTCAGCCGGCACCTCCTCGCGCAAGCCGCTGGCCTCGACGAAATCGGCTTCGTTCCGGATGGCTCGCACGGTGTCGTAGACGGCAAGGCTGACCTTGCCCGGCACCTTGTCCTTCTCCTCCGACAGCAGCTCCCACCGCTTGCCGTCCCACACGAACCAACCCAATTCATTGCAGAAGCGGAAACGCCACCCGTGGCGCGTCCTGAATCGCTCCGCATTGCCCAGATCGGTGAGCGAGTAGAAGGCGCACCGCCGATCGACTTCGGCATTCGCCGCAGGCGAAATCCTCTCCCCCACGCCCCCCGGAAGGGCCGGAGAAGGGGAGGTTCCTGAATGGAAGGAGACATCGCTTTCACCTTCTTCGCGGGGTGCGGGGCCGCCCATGCGATCGAAGTCGTCGGCGTAAGCCTCTGGAGGCGGCGTCGGGAGAATGGGGGATGAGGATGTAGAGCGGCCGCTATCGCGCCCGCGCGCCTTTTGCGCGCCTACGGCGCTGAGATCGCGAGGCTTGGCGATGCCGTTCGTCAGGCCGTTCTCCACGGCATCCGCGTGCTGCTGGTAGGCATGGGGATCGAACCCCCTGACGACATCCAGCAGCGACTGCCGCACCAGCGCCTCACTGAGGGCGCCGGCACCAACGAACTGGCCGAGATTGAAGGCCGCCCAGTACGCGCCCATGTTGCGCCCGCCATGGCGTCCGCCGCCCTTCGGCGTCGCGGCGAGCTCCTGCAATTCGTTGTCCAGTGCCTGCATGGCATAGCGCCGCGTCGAGGCGTCCACGTCGACGGCGAACGCCAACTCCCGCGGGGTGCGGGGCGGCGCATCTGCCACCTGCTCGTGCCTTGGTGGCGTGCGCATGATCTCGACCAGCGCGGGCGGACATGCCGCGATTTCCGTCCGGTCGTGACCCAGCAGCCAGCGATAGTCGCCCGCTGCGTCCACATCGTTGCCGTCGAAATGGCTGGGCGGCGCGATCACGTAGCCGCCAAGGCCGCGCACATCGATGTGCTTGGGCAGGCTGCCGCTGTTCCCGATCGGCTCGCCGTCCGGCATCAGGAACCAGTGATGCTCGCCATCCGACCGCGTCAGCGACGTCAGGGTGTCAGGCAGCAGTTCGCCGTCCATCCGCTCGGCGAGCGCGTCCTTCAGCTGGTCGAGCGTCCAGGTCTCCTGCCCGACGACTTCCTTCGTCTGCTTGTCGACGACGTCATACGTGCCCGGATCGAAGTCGATCACGATCAGCCCGGCTCGGCCGACCGCAACGCCGATCATTGCGCGCGGCCACTTCCGCCACCAGGCGCGGATCTGCTCCTCGTCGGTGATCGCCTTGGTGACGCCGCCCGATCCCTTGATCGGGTTGCCGTCGGCATCCTTGTCGCGCGGCAGCAGCGGCCGCTTCGTACTGGTGTCGCATGGGAAGACGGGCCAGCCACGGCGCGCGTAGGTAAGCGCCGCCTCAAGCAGAGACGGCGAGGTTTCGGTCAAGGCCACGATTACGCCCCCGGATACTAAGAGATGCGGCAGGCGAAAACCCGGCCTGCCAGCGGGGGCGCGTCAGCGCGCGCCCGTCAGAACGGAACTTCGTCGTCCAGATCGTCACCCGCGAAGCCGCCACCACCGAAGCCCGACCCGCTGCCGCCGCGATCCATGCCGGGGCCATCGGAGTGCCCGGAATAGTCGTGACGGCCGGGATCGCCCTGCGCCTTGTCGAGCAGGGTCAGGACCGAATTGAACGGCCCCAGCACGACCTCGGTCGAGTACCGGTCGGTCCCCGCCTGGTCCTGCCACTTGCGGGTCTGGAGCTTGCCCTCGACATAGACCTTGCTGCCCTTGCGGAGATACTTCTCCGCGATGCTGCACAGGCCCTCGTTCATGATGACGACGGAGTGCCACTCGGTGCGCTCCTTCTGCTCGCCCGTGCCGCGATCCTTCCAGCGCTCGGAGGTGGCGATCCGCAGGTTCACGATTTTGCCGCCGTTCTGGAAACTGCGGCTCTCCGGGTCGCGCCCGAGATTGCCGACGATGATTACCTTGTTCACGCTGCTCATGCGACTTCTCCGATGGGTCGCAGGCGCACGCCCACGCGCTGCGATCCGTTGCTCATCTTCTGGGGCACGCCCAGGCGGTTCAGGTGACGGCCGAACTCGGACAGCACGAGGCAGCGCGCGCCGTTGGTCGCGCACCAGCCCTGATAGTCCTCATGCAGCCACCGGGTGGGCATCTCGCCGTCCGCCGCGCTCTCGACGCGCTCGCTGAGCCACGACGCGACACCGGCGTCCGCCACGCGCGGCGCGGGCAGGGCGGGGACGCTGTCGGCGAACATCGATCCGCCCAGTTTCGTCCACATGTCCATCGCCATCGCCCGGCCGGCGACACGGCTCATCTTGCCGACCGCGTCGGCCAGCTTGTGGACCGTCTCGATGGTGCGCACCTGCTCGTCGGTGAAGCCGAACGCCGGCATCGCGATCAGCGACTCGGCGGGCGCCTCCGCGATCACCGGAGCCAGCAACGCCGCCTCCATGCGGTTGAACGCCTCGATGTAGCGCATCTTCCACTGGAGCGCCTTCGGACCGGTGAAGCCCATGGCCAGCAGCGCGAAGCCGTCGCGGTCTATGTCGCATCGGCGGAAGCGCCTTATAGCGCCATTTCCTCCGGGAGCTTCGAACAACATCGGCGCAAAATTGCGCCGGAGTTCCGGCTCCGCCTTTACGAGCCTGTCGATCGCCCGAAGCACATCCTTATGATGCTTGTCGAACGTCAGCGCGACCTCACGGCTGTCGGCCACGACGCGGCCCGCCTCGATCTTGACCAGCTCGCTCATGCCATCATCCCCAACGCGCGCAGATAGGTGTCCATGATCGCCTGCTTGGCGACCACGTCGTCCTTCTTCTGGCCGCGCAGCTTCATGATCCCCTTGAGCGCTGATGCGTCGTACCCACGCGCCTTCGCTTCCGCCCAGGTGTCCTTGATGTCGTCGGCGATGCCCTTCTTCTCTTCCTCCAGCCGCTCGGCACGCTCCAGCAGCAGCCGGATCTCGTCCGCTGCCACCGATCCCTCGTCGCTGCCGTTGTGATCGGCCGGCGCAATCGGCTCCGCGCCCTCGGGCACGTAGAGGACCGTACCGCCACCTGCCTGCCTGCCGATCCATCCAGCGCTGACGATCGCCTTCGTGATGGACTTCAGCGTGGGGTTCGCCGCCTTCAGGTGCGCCGGCAGGCGCTGCTGCACCTCGTCCAGCGTGATCGCTTCCAGCCCGACGAGGAGCGCGCCCACGGCTGCGGCGACCTGATGCTCCAGCTTCTGCTTCATGCCGCACCTTGCTTGTACGGACGGCCGCAGCAGGAGCACGCGTCACGGCCGTACATGGCGTCGAACGCCGGCTTCATGCGCTCGCGCCATGCGCGTGCGTAGGCACGGCCGCGCTCGCGCTCCTGCTGCTGCGAGGTCATCGCGCGGTCGCCTTGGCACAGTCGATCCAGTGACGGACCACGTCGGGCCGCTCCGTGTCGCGGATGATCACATCCAGCGCCATGAAGGCCTCGTCCCGATCGCCCCGCTGGATGGCGGCAGCCAGATCCTTCACCTGGTGTTCGTCGTCAAACATCGTCTGCTCCTTTCTAGATTCGCATGGGCATCACGACCGCGAGGAGATCGGGATCTTTCTCGCCGCTGATCTTGATCGGGGATGCCGGGTCGCGGATGTCGATGGTCAGCGCGCCGCTCTCATCGAAGAGCGTGACGAGCGATTTCAGATAGTCGCGGTTGACGCCGAAGGTGATCGGCCCGCCGATCGGCTCGACATCCAGGACCTCCTCGGCGGACGTGCCGACCTGATCCTTGGCGCGCGCCTGACATTCACCCGGTGCCTGGACGGTTTCGAGCGTCACCGCTCGCACCTTCATCTTCTCGCCCTCTGGCGAGGTGACGGCCGTCACGGCGCCCACCGTCTCGCTGATCGCGCCCGAACGCCCTGTGAAGCCGCGGCCGACATGATCCGGAATGATCCGGCCGTAGTCTGGGAAGGTGCCGTCGACGAGTTTCATCAGCACGCGGATGCCGCCGATAGATACCGCCATCGCGGCGCCGGTGTGCTCGATGTCGATCCACCCTTCGCGCTTCGCGAGTAGCTTGCGCAGATGACCCACGGCCTTGCGGGGCACGATTGCGCCGTCCGTCAGCCGATCGGCCCCTTCGGGCTGATCGGCCTGCACACGTACCAGCCGGTGCCCGTCCGTCGCGGCAGCGCAGAGGCGGTCATTCGCGACGTGCAGATAGATGCCGCAAAGGTAATAGCGTGTTTCCTCGCTCGACATCGCCACGCTCGTGCAGTCGAGCATGCGCATCATCTGTGCGGCCGGCAGGCGGAAGGTCGATCCGCTCTCCATCGCGCCCCGCTTGGGGAAGTCTGCCGCCGAAATCGTCGGCAGGATGCGTTGACCGCGCCCCGCCTTCATCGTCACGGCCGCGCGGCCCTCCATCGGCGCGATCGTCACGCGCCCGGCGCGCAGGCTGTCCACCGCCGCCTGGAACTTGCGCGCATCGATCGTCGTCGTCAGCGTCCCCGCCGCTTCGATCGTCGCGCTGACCTGCAGGTCGAGGTCGGTGCCCGTCAGGGTCAGCTTGCCGCCGCCCACTTCGATCAGGAAGTTTGACAGGACCGGGATCGTCGTCCGGGCCTCCACCACGTCGACCACCGCCCGAACCGCGCCCAGCAGCGCGTCGCGCTCAACTTCCACCGTCATGCCGCCATCCCCGTCACGTCTCCAGAATCCACGATCGTCACACGCCGCAGCGTGGGGGCGGGCGCCGCATGCACCCGGATCATCCCCGCCTCGACCATCGCCGCAATCGCTACCGGTACGACCTCGGGCACCACGCCCGCACGCCGCGCCATCTGCGCGTCGGTGGGGCAGGGCAGGCGGAAGCGCGCGGCGCGCAGCAGCTGCTGCATCAGCGCATTGACGAGATCGGTCTCGCCTTCGGCGATCACCGCCAATCGCGCCGACAGCACCGTGCGCGGTGCGGGCGTCTCGATCGGCTTGCTCGACCGCTCGGCGGTGTAGCGATGCACGAGCGACGTCCCGACGCGCTTCTGCTTCAGGTGCACCAGGCCCTTGCCGGCCAGCGTCCGCATCAGAACCGCGCCCGGGTGATTGCCCGGCGCTCGTGCCCAGGTCGCATAGAGGAACTGGTCGCCCGCGACGGCCATGCTCAGCCAGGCGCGGATGCGCTCCGGGGAGGCCACCATCAGCACCAATTCCTCGGATGGGATGGGCGCGGTGGAGTGGGGGGCAGACCCCACCGCGCCGTCGCACGCGGCCGGGGGAAGCCCGCGCACGATCTCGGAAAACATCGTCAAGCGGCCACCGCGAGGGACACGCGGTCGAACCAGCCGCCGCGCGCAGGCACGCGGAACTGGCGAGCGGTCATGCCGATCAGCCGGTGCAGGTCACTCCCCGTCTTCAGACCGGGGACCATGTCACCCTCGACCATGCGCTGGACATAGCTGTCGGAGATATCCAGCGCCGTTGCGGCTTCGCTCAGGCCGCCGGGCAGTGCCATGATCCATTGTGCGAGGCGACGGGCGCCCTCGCTGGGCGCCTTCGCCGGCAGGTGCAGCTTCTGCATCACTGATCCCCTTTCATGATGGTCAGCAGCTCCGCGCGCATGTGCGCGGACACGCGAATGAGTTGGTCGAGCTCGGCGAGGATCTTCTCGGCGTCGGCCGCATCGAGCTTGCCGTCCGCAAGACCGGCGCAGATTGCGGCGGTCGTATCGCTCTGCTCCTTCGCCTGCTTCGCCAGCAGCGTGAGCAGATCCTCACGGGTGGCAGGGGCATCGGGCAGGGCGACGAAGGTGCCGTCCGCCATGGTGCACAACGCGGCGGTGACGATCGCCTCGCCCGCTACCGCCTCCAGGTCGCGGACGATGTCGACGGGGGCGAAGCACTCCGCCTCGGCAGGATTAAGAGAGGCGTAGCGTGCGATTGCGCTCTTGCCGACGCGGGTCAGCGAGGCGGCGGCTTCGATCCCGCCTACCTTCGCGACCAGCTCGCCGAAGCGCACCTTCAGGATGCGGCCCTTGACCGCGGTAGAAGCGATCATGGTCATGCCGCCGCCTGCTGGGAAAGGTTGGACGACGTTCCCGATGACGAACCGCACCCGGCTCCGGCAATGTCATGGCTATGACAGAGCACGGCCATCATGCGACTACCTCACAGTCCTCGGAGCGTGCGACAGCCACCTCGCGGCCCATCGGCCAGATGATGTCCTCAGCCGTGACGCCGAGGTCGAGCTCGGCCGCTTTGTCGAAGACAGCCGGTTGCCGACCAGCAGGGATGCGACCAGCGCTTTTCCAACTCTGGACCGTAGACGGCGCTTCTCCCAAGGTGTCCGCCATTTTGCGGGTGCCACCGAAGGCGTCGAAGAGGGTACGTCGCTCGCTCATGGAACGCCGTGTACGACTCTGTCGCACAAAATACAACGAACATTTCGTACAGACAGCGTGCGAATAAATCGCGCATGCCTCACCACATGGAACCGGTTGCTCCAAAACTGAAGGCGCTGCGGGAGCGCGCTGAGCCCAAACTCACGATCAGGGCCATGGCCGAGGCTCTTGGCCTCGCCTTGAGCACCTATGCGGCATACGAGGACACGAAGAAGTCGAAGCGCGAATTTCTACCCGTTCCGTTCGCCCGCCGAGTGGCCGACATTCTCGTCTTGCACGGCATCGAACGCGCAGAGGTAATGGAGTTGGCCGGCGTCGTGCCGCGCACGCCTGCGCCTGAAGGCCGCGACATTCATGAGGACAGGCTGGAGGTAATTGGATCGGTGGCAGCTGGAATATGGCGGGAACAGAGCCACTGGCGTGCCGAGGAGCGATATACGATCGTGGTGCCGCCATCGCCAATCAAGGGCGCCGTTCGCTTCGCCGTCCGCGTAGATGGCCAGTCGATGGATAAAATCATCCCGCCTGGTTCTGAGTTGGAATGCATCGACGTCCGCGCAAGCGGCCTATCACCGCGGCCGGGTGACTTGGTCATCGTCGAGCGCACCGCGCATGATCTAACGGAGATGACATGCAAGCGCCTGGTTCGGGAGGATGACCGATGGTTACTGCGCTGCGAATCAACGAAGCCTGAGTTTCAGGCCGACATTGAGATAGGCAACCCTGACAATGACGCCCATCATGACGACCATGTACGGGTAATCGGCATTGTAGTCCGCGCCCACCAACAGCACTTTTTCAAGCGATGAAACGGATCATCTTGTTCGCGCTTGCTGTCACGGCGTGCGATCGCCCTCCAGCAGAAAAGCCGAGCGCCACGCCATCTGCTGGTAGAACTTACGTCGAGACGAACGATGACTTCATGGGCGGTCTTCGTCTCGTCTCGACTGAAACCACGCTAATCGACGGACGGCGTCCGGAGATCTCAGCTTCATGCAATGAAGACGGCGTTCCATCGCTACATCTCTCCCTCGTGCATGCGCCTGATCGGCCACCTCCTCTCCGGGGGGTGTTCGCCGACTTCAGGTTTGGTGGCTGGCCCAAGCAGCATGTTGAGATGGCTTGGTTTGATAAGGGCAGCTGGATGCCACGCGAGAAAGACGCTGACAGGAGGCTCGTGAGGGCGATGCTCAAGGCAGACCACGTATCGGTGACAATGCCAGATGCTTACGCGGCGAAGCGCCAATTCAAATGGGATATACATGCCTCGCCTACAGATGTGCGACGTATGCGAAGGGTCTGTACGAAATAATCGTTTGACGCGTGCGAACAGCTCGTACAAATAGCGGCCTACCGCCGGCACTTTGACGCCCGGCGGTCAGGAGACCGCTATGCGCATCCAGCCACACCACCATGACGGCGAGGGCACCAGCGCCTCGCTGCATGCCTTCATGAACTCGCTCGGGCACGACGCACCCGAGCCCACCATCGCCTATCCCCGCCCGGCGTCGCTCGACATCGCGTCGACCGTTCAGCGCATGCGCGCACGTGGCATCAGGCCGCCCGTCGATCGCGGCCTCGCCCGCGGCATGATGATCGGGACCCCCCTGAGCATCGCCCTGTATGTCGGCATCGGCATGCTGACCGCGCACGTCGCGGGGCGGTTCTGATGATCCGCGCGCTGCCCAAGGTCGACCGGCGCCGCGTCCGGTATTTCGCCCGCCGCCAGTGGCGGACCGTGTTCATCCCCTTCGCGATCCTCAACGTCGAAGGCTTCGGCCGCTCGACCGTGCGCTGGCAGCACATGGAGACCCGCTGGAGCGATAGTCACCGCCGGCGCCTCTGGCGTGCCCCGGCTGTCTTGCTGACGGAGGCGCACTGATGATCCGTCACCTGAAACCCCGCGCCGAGGGTGGCCGCTGGAGCGGTGACGCGCTGACCTACAATCCGGACGGGGGCGTCGAGCTCAAGCCGGGTTTCATCCGCAACATGCGGATCGCGTTCGGCCAGGACACGAAGATCCCCGAGCGCGACGAGGTCCGCGGCTGGACCTTCTGTCTCCAGTGGTTCGGCCTGATGATCGAAGTCGGTGTGGGGAGGGTCCGCTGATGCCCGCCTTCTACTACAGCACCACGCCGTGCTTCGAAGACGCCGAGATCTGGTACGGCCCACATGTCACGCGCGAGGCCGCCGCGATCGCCGCAGGCCAACGGTTCCCGGGCGTCGGCTTCTGGACGGCCGAAGCCGTGCCGCAGACCAACGCGCTCGACATCTTCGAGCCGAGCATGTTCGAGCCGGACGGCTGCATCGCTGACGTGTTCGAGGACGTGAACGCCGAGCTGTTGGGCGAAGACGGAGAGGGCGGCCCGAACCACTGGGACACGGACGCCGTCGCCGCGCTGGTGAAGCGCCTCAACTACCAGTTCACCGCTTGGGCGCGCGAGCATGGCTATCAGCGCGGCTGGATGCTCGATGTCAGCGCCGAGGAATGGACGCCTGCGTGCAACCCGGCGCCGACCGGGCGGCTTCGTCCCGTCCTGTCGCTGGCGATGGGTGGGTCGGCATGAAGATCGACACGCGCACCGTGCATAGCGCAAGGCCAGCTATCGGCAGCGTCTCTGCGAGCAGGCTCCGCTGGTTCCTGATTGGAGCTGTGGTTGGTGGCTTGCTGGCGCTGGTGACGGCGGGGCGTGTCTGATGCGGCCACAGGACGCTGCCATGCAGATCGCGGGCTGGGCCGCGCAGCGTGCGGCCGAAGCCGTCGTGTCCCATGCCACCCACCGCATCGGCCGGGTCGCCAAGCGGCGCCTATCTGGCGCTGCTCAATCCATCGGCCGGGGTCGCGCCCGGTGAACCGCCCGCCCATCAGCTTCGCCGGTGATCGGCCGTTGCCGCGTCGGTGTGGCGACTGGGCGGGGATCAGCCGTATGGCGGCGCAGCTGCTCGACCAGCGCGAGAAGGGCTATCCTGCCGCGATCGAGGCCAACAAGCTGACGCCCGATGATGCCGAGCGCGGCCTGCGCATTATGCGTGCGATCGTTGCGTTGTGGCGGATGGCGCTGGAACCTCGCGATCTGCCGCAGCCGGCCGACTACCGCGACGCTTTCGGAGCGACGTGGGAGGAGATGCGCGACAATGCGATGCGGGTCGCTGGCGGCGCGTGGCACCGTGCTCGCCGCGACCCGGACGATGCCGACCTCGCGGCGCAGGCGGAGCTCGCCGAGGCTCTGGCGTGGCAGCACCGCGATGTCTGCGGCAGCGCCGGACCGCACGTATGGCTCGCACACGAATACGAGCAATGGGAACGGAGGAGATGGGCGTGACCCTCGCCGCAAAGTTCAAGCAGCAGGACGTCACGCGCGCAGTGAAGGGCGCGAAGGCGGCCGGGATGCGCGTCGGCCGGGTCGAGATCGATCCGAACGGGCGTATCGTCATTCTCAGCGAATCGGTCGCGCCCGCGTCCGAACCTAACCCGTGGGACACCGTCCTTGGCTAAGCGCAGATTTCTTCCGAAGTACGTCTCCAGTTTCGCTGATCGCCACGGCAAGGAGCGCCTGCGATTCCGCAGGGCAGGGCAGCCCACCGGCTACTTCAAGGCCGCGTTCGGCACCGAGGAGTTTCGGATTGAATACCGGGCCTTCCTCGACGCAGCGACCGCACCGTCGACGATCGCGATAGAGCGCGCCGCGCCCGGGACGATCGCCGACCTGGTCGCTCAATATTTCGCCGTGCCGACCCGACTCGGCCCGTCGACGGTGACCCAGGACAAGGTGCGGCGAATCGTCGGCGCCTTCCGCGACGAGCATGGCAGCAAGCCCGTGAACCGGATCGGTTTCGAGCACGTCGAAGGCATCATCGCCAAGAAGCTGGTGCGCACGATGGTCGATACGCCGCGGGGCAAGCGGCCTAGCGGAGGACCGGAGGCGGCACGCAAGCTGCGGAAGGAGCTGGTCCGGCTGTTCGACTTCGCCGTGAAGAAGCGGATGATCGCGACGAACCCGGCCGCCCAGGCGGAGCGCGTAAAGGTGCCAGTGGATCAGCGATCGACAGGCTTCCACACGTGGACCGAGGACGAGATCGCGCAGTACCGCGCCCATCACAGGCTGGGCACGAATGCCCGCCTCGCCATGGAACTGATGCTATGGACCGGTCAGCGCCGTAGCGACGCGATTCGCATGGGTCGCCAGCATATCAAGGACGGTCGGATCCACGTCGTACAGAAGAAGGGCGGGAAGGGGCTTTGGCTACCCGTCGCACCGCAGCTGCTGGAGGCGATCGTCGCCATGCCGGCACGCGGGAGCCACCTATGCTTCCTGATCAACGAATGCGGGCGGCCGTTCACGGATGGCGGTTTCGGTAATTGGTTCAGGGAACGCTGCGACGAAGCGGGGCTTCATCGCTGCACCGCCCACGGCCTTCGGAAGGCGACGATGCGCCGGATGGCGGAGCTCGGCACGGCTAACCAGTCGATGAAGGCGGTGTCCGGCCACAGCAAGGACAACGAGGTCGCGCACTACACCGCGCAGGCGGATCAGCGACGCATGGCTGATGATGCGATCGCGTCATTGGCGCGATGGGAGCGGGCGCGCGATTCTATCGATGTGACCGTCAGGGAATGAAGCCGGGATGGTGTGCTTCGAACTTGAGCGGCTGCGGCCCGTTGATGGCGCGCATGGCAGTGGTGCGTCGGGAATGCATCGGATGATAGAAATCTGTGCTCGCGGCTGCTGGTCGATCAGATAAGCACCTCGCTTTCGTAGGTATATTCGAAACGCGCTGCTGCGCAGTCTAAGCAAACAAGCGGTTCATGAATGATGATGGCGCCTAGAATTTAGCTCATGGTTATGGTGAGACTGCGTCCGTAATTACCATATATATGTTGTATTAATCCCGCGGTTGAAATGCTTCTTCACCATAGGCGTGTCGAAGTCTCTTATACAAGCTGGTTTGTGGAAGGTACTTTAGCATACGAAAATCAACCAACAGCTTGTGCATATCTTTTGATAACGACGTCGCCGTTGCGTTTACCGCGATCATAGTCAGTTCGGTACTCGTTAGCTGACTTCTAAGGAGACGAGCGTATTGGTGCTTTTCACTAGCAGTGAGAACCTTATCCGATCTTAATCGATCGAGAATAGTGTATATCAATCTGAAGTATGGTGAAAAAGTTGGCTCAGCGCGAGGGTGGATGTGTTTCAAATAAGATTCGCCCAAAGACTTGAACGAGCGAAAGTATTTTTCGCTTTGCGTAATATGAAATCGATAGTCGTCAATCGTTGCTTGAAACGCATCCCCGCCCTTCACAACCTTTACAAGCTTTGCTGACGACGATGGCGCGACTATCCCGGTTGTAAAATCTTGCGCTCGGCGTTGTCTAAAAAATGCATCGGAGTACTCATAGCTGAGCTCTGCCTTAAGCTCTCGTGCAAGTTTCAAAAGCTCAAAAAAATGACTTTCAAACCTTTGCCGGTGTAGGTCTAAAGCCTGATCTCTGATGGCTCGGCGCTGCACGTTAAGTGTCACAATGACTATGACTGTACCAAGCGTCGAGATTAGCGCCGTGAACGCCCCAAATGTATCGCCCCAAGAGCCGGCCTCTTGGACGGCAACAGACTTCCTTTCTAAAAAAAACTGTGAAATGGTAACGCTGTAGTCAGCCCACAATCCCCACAAGAATAGTGCAACAATGAATAGCAGAATGACCCAACGTACTTTCATGGCATTCTCTGAGCATGTGTTTGTTGTTACAACAGCGATACGGTAATGTTATATACTAGCGCAGATGGTATTCTGCGATGCTGCTATCGACGGCTGCTGCCTTGCATGTCACTTAGCCGGGGCGATAGATACTTTTGCTCAGGATGCTGGGGCATTTCAGGATATTTGTATCGGATGAGACCTTGGGAAACCATCGGCGCTATAAACCGCTGCGAGATGTAGTTATGTTTTTTACCAAGATACCCAGCAATCTCGGTTGCCGATAACGCTTTCCAGTCGCAGAGCCTTGCAATCATTGAAGTCAGTTCTTCCGGGGGCACTCTTTTTTTCAATGCGAGCGAACGCACCGCGTACCGCAGCTGTGTAGGCAAATCTGCAAGCTCGACATGCCGACCGCCGACCAGCGCTAAGCTGCTTTCTCTTGAGCGTCGGGGAGGGGGCGTAGCGGCGTTAGCATCCATCTTAGCGGCGCTACCATCCATGCTAGGAGCGTTAGCATGGATGGTTGGTTCGTCGTACGGGATCTCCCGTAGTGCCATCTCATGGCCTGCTACGTAAAAGGTTTTTGCTCCGCTGCCCTTGTCTTTCAGAAGCTTACTTTGCACTAACGCACGGAGGCTCTTGCTGGCAGACAACGTATCCAATTGCGTTAAGCTGCGATAAGTTGCGTTATCGATTGCCTGAACTTCGCGAACGAAGATCAATGCCTTCATTTGGTCTTGCGTCAGGTTGAATTTTGTGAACCGGCTCAGCCATTGCCAGTCCTTCTCATCAAGAAAGTGGTGAAACAAGAATGTTGCCCGAAATTCATGTCCGTCTCGGTCGGACTCGAACGTCGGAGCAGCTAGTCCGCGTTGCTTCATTTTTTGCTGCATGACCCGTATGCCGCTACCTTTCGTTTCGGCGAAACGGGTTTCATGTAAAATTTCAGCAATCGTTGGATTTCTTATAGCCGATCCAGGTTCGTCAAAGCGCTCCTGTGACTTCAGAGAATAGCCTGGATTGCGGATCACGATCCTATTTGCATAGCGTATTACCTGTACCGGTTGACTGACATCATACGCTCGATGCATAAGAGAATTAACCACGGCCTCGCGAAGCACGCGAAGTGGTAATACCGGGGTTTCCTTGCGCTGCCCCGTGACGCCTTCGTCAAAAACTAACGTTTTGGGAAGATCGTCCACAATTGCAGCGATAACCCTCCCTATCAGGGTCACTAAGGAGCCTCGCATGTCTAGCGAATCGAATCGTGCGTCGGGATCAGAAACCCAATGCCGTCCTGGCACGCGTATGTAATCCACACGTTGCGCTGGAGCCAATCGGCGCAACGCGCTGGCTTTACCGAACGTCAGAAGGCCCGCTACTGTGATTTGGTATTGGCCGTTTACGCGCTTCAAAGCTCCAAGTGAATGGAGCATTTCTTCATCGGACCAATTTAGTTCTTCGGCAATCGGGTTGGCGTCTGATCTCGCTTTTCGATATGCAACGATAGATGCTGTATCAAGATCGTCTATAGTTGCATCGAGCAGGACGCGACCGTCTATTGGATCTGATACTTTGCCTTGAAAGAACGCCTGTAGATCTTCATCGCTGCATTTGACGTCGGCTGCGCCGATGCGTCGAAACGCCCCACGCGGCAGGCCAGTGGCTTTGAAGTATAGCGGCTTCTGATTGTGGGGAAGTTCGGGTACGTCAATACGCAAGATTGTTGCATTGCCGACCTTCTCGGTTTTTATATCCACCCTCACGGACTGATTGAACATCGTCGCGCATGCTGACGAAATGTCGCCAGATAACTTATCGGGGTCAGTCACCCCCGCGGGTCGATATAAGGTGAAGAGTGCAACTTCCCTCTCTACCCCAAGAAGGATGGTTCCACCTTCCAGCCCAGGTTCGTTGCTTAAAGCGCAGATCGTCTCATAAACTGATTTGCCGACCAACGAGCTCCCAACTTCCTTGGCTTCAAGGTCCTCGGTTTCATCGGTGACGTTGAGTTCCTTGATCAACTCGACCGCGTGCGCTTTCCGGATCATCCAACCTGCATATCTCAACCGCGATCAAGATGGGAACCCATGGTCGCTGATCCAGCTCACACATCGCAATCTGCGGGCAAACAATGCATTTTCGCGCAGAAAACGTGGGCCATGCCGCGCCGTCATTCAGCGCGCCTCAGACGATCTGATGGCTAACCAGCATGTAGGGTTAGCCATCTTTCTCTTCCAAACCAGCTGATTTCTGCGGGTTTGGTAAGAAGAGTGGAGGCCCGACCGGGAATCGAACCCGGGTGCAAGGATTTGCAGTCCTCTGCGTCACCACTCCGCCATCGGGCCGGAGGCGGGCCTTTGGTAGGTTTTTTGAAACGGGTCAAGCCGCAGCCGACGATTTCTACATGTCGGGGATGCCATGGCATCGTCACGGTCCGCTTGGCCTCGTCATGCGGGCGCGATACAAGCCGCATCAGTTGAACTAGTGTATTGCGCAGCTACAACAGTTGTGCGACAGGGATGGCCATGACGACCACGATGACGGAATCCGGGATCACCAGCGCGGCCGGAAACGCCGCTGGCTCCACGACTTACGAGGCGATGCGCCACGCGATGGTGGCCAGCCAGTTGCGCACCAATGCGGTGAACGACACCCGTGTCGTCGCCGCGATGACGCAGGTCCCGCGTGAGGCGTTCCTGCCCGCCGACGCGCGCTCGCTCGCCTATCGCGACAGCCTGATCAACATCGGCCATGGCCGCAGCATCAACCTGCCGATGGCCACCGGCCGATTGCTGACCGAGGCCTATCTGGAGCGCGGCGACCGCGTGCTGCTGATCGGTGCGGCTGGCGGCTATACCGCGGCCCTGCTGTCCGGCATCGTCGCCGAAGTGGTGGCGGTCGAAAGCCATCCGGCGCTGGCACAGGATGCCCGCGCGGCTCTTGCCGGATATGGCAATGTCCGCGTGGTCGAGGGGCCGCTGCCCGAGGGTCATGCCGCGGACGCGCCCTATGACGTGCTGCTGATCGACGGCGCCGTCGAAGAGGTGCCGGCCGCACTGATCGAGCAGGTGCGCGTCGGTGGGCGGATCGCGACCGGGCTGATCGAAAACGGCGTCAGCCGCCTGGCCACCGGCCGACGCACCGAGGGCGGTTTCGGGTTGCAGCCCTTTGCCGATGTGGACTGCACCGTGCTGCCCGGTTTCGAGCGTCCGCGCTCCTTCCGGTTCTAGGCGAAACCATGCGCCTCCGCCCCGTCCGCCTGCTGCTGATCGGCGCAGCCATCGTTCCGTGCGTGCCGGCGTCGGCCGACACGCTGCGGGAGGCACTGCTGAAGGCCTATCAGGGCAATCCCACGATCACGGGGCAGCGGGCACAACAGCGTGCCACGGACGAGAACGTCCCGATCGCGCGGGCGGGGGCGCTGCCGACGGTGAACGCGACGGGGCAGTTGACCGAGTTCGTGGTCCAGGCGAACAACAATTTCGTCAATCCGACCCGACAGGGCGTGGCCAACGTCCAGCTTTCCGTGCCGATCTATCAGGGTGGCGCGGTCAAGAACGGGCTGCGCGCGGCGGAAACCCGCGTCGATGCCGGTCGCGCGACCCTGCGCAGCACCGAGGCGCAGATCTTCACCTCCGTCGTCAGCGCGTACATGAACGTGATTCGCGACGAGGCGGTGGTCGGGCTGAACACGCAGAATGTCCGGGTGCTGGAGACGAACCTGCGCGCGAGTCGCGACCGGTTCGAGGTGGGTGACCTGACCCGCACCGACGTCGCCCAGTCGGAGGCGCGACTGGCTCAGGCGCGCGCGCAGCTGCAATCGGCGGAGGCACAGCTGATCGCCAGCCGAGAGGATTATATCAACGTCGTCGGCTCGCCGCCCGACCGGCTGGAACAGCCGCCGTCGCTGCCAAACTTGCCCGATGCACCGTCCACGGCCGTGTCGGTCGCGCTGGAAAGCAATCCGCAACTGCTGGCCGCGCGTCGCAATGCCGATGCGACGCGGTTCGATATCGGCGTGGCGCGCGCCAACCGCCTGCCGCGGCTGAATGCGGTGACCAGCGGGTCCTACTTCAACTATCTTGATTCGCTGACCGATCAGGCGGTTCGCGCCGGCATTCCGGGATCGGGCAAGAATGTGAACGCCGGCCTGCAGTTGAACGTGCCGCTGTTCCAGGGCGGGCTCCCGGCCGCGCAGGTCCGCCAGGCGGAGGCGCTGCGCGCCCAGGCCATCGAGAATGTCACCGCGACCGAGCGGCAGGTGATCGCGCAGGCGCGGTCCGCCTATGCCCAATGGCAGGCCTCGCGCCAGGTGATCGCCTCGTCCGAGGCCGCGGTCAGTGCGAACACGCTGTCGCTGGAGGGTGTTCGTGCCGAGAACAGCGTCGGCACCCGCACCGTGATCGAAATCCTGAACGCCGAGCAGGAACTGCTCAACAGCCAGGTGCAGCTCGTCACCGCCCGGCGCGACGCCTATGTCGCGGGCTTCGCGCTCTTGGCGGCGATGGGCAATGCCGAGGCTCGCGACCTGGGGCTCGACGGTGGCGTGCTGTACGATCCGGTGGTCAATTACCGCCGCGTCCGCAACCGGATCAACGACTGGGGCGGAGACGGCGAGCCCATGCCGGTCGCCGTCTCCACGGCCAACACGCCGGCGCAGACCGCGGTCGTCACCCGTCCTCTGGACAGCACGGTCGATCGACCGGTTGACAGAAGCCCGGCTTTAACCACAGGTGCGGAATCGCCGAACAGACAATAGGACGTCAACCGGGGTGATTGCTGTCATGGGGGATATCAGCGCGGAACCGTCGATGGAGGAGATCCTGTCTTCCATTAAGCGGATCATCGCGGAAGAAGGGGATGCACCGGGCCGCCCGCGCCGCCCTGCGCGCACCATGCCGCCGCCGATGCTGCATCCCTCACTGGACGATGCCGATGACGAGGATGAGGACGATGCAGGCGAGGTGCTGGAGTTGAGCGACCCCATGCCGGTTCCGCCGCCTGTGCCCGCCGCGCCCCCTGCCGCTTCGCCGCTGCTCAGCAAGCCCGCGCCGCGTGCCGCCGCGCCTGCCCCGGCGCCCGCACCTGCACCCCAGCCCGAACCGGCTGCCGATCCGATCGTATCCCCCCGTGTCGCCGAGGCGAGCCGTGGTTCGCTGGAGGCGCTGACCCGTTTGATGGTCAAGCCGGAGGCCGGGAGCGACGGAACGCTGGAGGGACTGGTGCGCGAGATGCTGCGTCCCATGCTGCGCGAGTGGCTGGATGCCAATCTGCCGAACATGGTGGAAAGCATGGTGGCGCGGGAGATCGCCCGCATCACCGGCGAAGGGCATTGATCCGGCAACTATCGGTGCCGTCGGACACTATCGATGCCTGACCACGAGGGTGGCGAGACGCCGCACACGCCGCCACCGCGTGACCGCAAGGCCGAAGCCCAGCAGGAGGGCAGCAGCGACATCTTCTTTGCGGCCGTGAAGGCGACGCGGATGCCGATGATCGTCACCGATCCGCATCAGCCGGACAATCCGATCATCTTCTGCAACGACGCCTTCACCTTCATGACCGGCTATACCCAGGCGGAAATCGTCGGGAGCAACTGCCGCTTTCTCCAGGGACCGGAAACCGATCGCAGCGTCGTCGATCAGGTGCGCACCGCGATCCGCACGCGCGAGGAAGTCGCGGTCGAGATCCTGAACTACCGGAAGAACGGATCGACCTTCTGGAATGCGCTGTTCGTGTCGCCGGTTTATGACGATGACGGGGAACTCGTCTATTTCTTCGGCAGCCAGCTCGACATTTCGCGGCGGCGCGAAGCGGAGGATGCGCTGCACGAGGCGCAGAAGATGGAGGCGGTCGGCAAGCTGACCGGCGGCATCGCGCACGACTTCAACAACCTGCTCCAGGTCATTCTGGGCTATGTCGACATATTGGAAGCGCGGGTTGCCGATGGTGACCGGGCGTCGCGGCGTGCCGTAGAGGCGATTTCGGGGGCGGCCAGCCGCGGTGCGACGCTGACCCAGCAATTGCTGGCCTTTGCGCGCAAGCAGGAACTGCGCGACCGGTTGCTCAACTTCAATTCGCTGGTCACCGATTTCCGCCCGATCCTGGACCGGACGGTGGGGGATGCGGTCGCGCTGCGACGGCAGCTGGCGGACAATCTGTGGAATTGCCGGATCGATCCGGTGCAGGCCGAGATGGCGCTGCTCAACATCGTCGGCAACGCGCGCGACGCGGTGGACGACGACGGCGGGCGCATCACCATCGCCACGCGCAACGTCCTCCTGCCGGAAGATGCCGATGACGAGGGGGGCGCCGCGCTGAAGCTGGATGCCGGCGAATATGTGCAGGTAACCGTCGCGGACAACGGCCCCGGCGTCGATCCGGCGATCGCCGACAAGATCTTCGACCCGTTCTTCACCACCAAGGACATGGGCAAGGGCACCGGCCTTGGCCTGGCGATGGTCTATGGCTTCATGCGCCAGTCCGGCGGGCTGGCGACGGTGGGGACCAGCGACGATGGCGGTGCGCTGTTCTCGCTCTATTTCCCGCGCGCCAGCGGTGCGACCGAGCGGCGACCGAACCCGGCCCTGTCCAAGCCCGCCGCACACGGCGTGGAGCGCGTGTTGATGGTCGAGGACCAGGAAGAGGTGGGCGAACTGGGCCGCGCCATGCTTCAGGACCTGGGCTATGACGTGGTCCTTGCCCATAACGCGCGCGAGGCGCTGGACGTGCTGGCGCGCGACGCCAATTTCCAGTTGTTGTTCACCGACATATTGATGCCCGGCGGCATGAACGGCGTCGGTCTGGCGCAGGCGGTGAAGCGCGATTACCCGCGCACTGCGATCCTGCTGACCACCGGGTTTGCCGATGAGGCGATCGACGAGGGTTCGCGCTCCTACGAGCTGATCCGCAAGCCCTATCGTCGCGGGGAATTGAACGAGCGCATCCGCGCCGTCCTCGACAAGCCGGGCGCGCGCACCTGATGGTCTAGCGCCCGGCCGCGACGCCGATTAAGGGCAGGGGCATGACCGAACTGCCCAAGACCTTCGACCCCGCCGCCATCGAGGCCCGCTGGTATGCCCATTGGGAGCAGGAGGGGCTGTTCCGTCCCGAGCGCCCGCATGCCGAGCCGTGGACGATCGTCAACCCGCCGCCCAACGTCACGGGCAGCCTGCATATCGGCCACGCGCTGGACAATACGCTGCAGGACATCCTGACGCGCCACGCCCGGTTGAAGGGCAAGGACGCACTGTGGGTGGTCGGTACCGATCATGCCGGCATTGCGACCCAGATGGTGGTCGAGCGCAATCTGGCGCAGCAGGGTGTGAAGCGCACCGACCTCGGCCGCGATGATTTCGTCGCCCGAATCTGGGACTGGAAGGCGGAGTCGGGCGGCCAGATCACGCGCCAGCTTCGCCGGCTGGGCTGCTCGATGGACTGGGCGAACGAGCGCTTCACCATGGACGAGGGCTTCTCCAGGGCCGTGCTGAAGGTGTTCGTCGAACTGCACCGTCAGGGGCTGCTCTACCGCGACAAGCGGCTGGTGAACTGGGATGCGGGCCTTGGCACCGCGATCAGCGACCTGGAGGTCGAGACGCGCGAGGTGCAGGGCAAGTTCTGGCACCTGACCTATCCGCTGGCCGATGGCAGCGGCACGATCTCGGTGGCGACGACGCGGCCGGAGACGATGCTGGCCGACATGGCGGTGGCGGTAAATCCGGACGATCCGCGCTATACCGCGCTGATCGGTGCGCAAGTGCGCCTGCCGATCACCGGCCGCCTGATCCCGATCGTCGCCGACGAGCATGCCGACCCCGAACTGGGCTCGGGCGCGGTGAAGATCACGCCGGGCCACGACTTCAACGATTTCGAGGTCGGCCGCCGCGCCGGGATCGAGGCGCGCGACATGCTCAACATGCTCGATGCGAAGGCGCGCATCTGCCAGACCGCGGACGGGCTGGTGCCCGAAGCACTGATCGGGCTCGACCGGTTCGAGGCGCGCCAGGCCGTGATCGCGCTGCTGGAAGAGGCGGGCGTGCTGGAGCGGGTCGAGGACCGGGTGATCCAGACACCCTATGGCGACCGATCGGGCGTGATGATCGAGCCGTGGCTGACCGATCAATGGTATGTCGACGCCAAGACGCTGGCGCAACCGGCGATCGAGGCGGTGCGATCGGGTGCGATCAAGCTGGTGCCGGCAAGCTGGGAGAAGACCTTCTTCAACTGGATGGAGAATATCCAGCCCTGGTGCGTCAGCCGCCAGCTTTGGTGGGGCCATCAGATCCCCGCATGGTTCGCCGAGGATGGCCGCGCCTTCGTCGCCGAAACCGAGGAAGAGGCGCAGGCACAGGCCGGCGCCGGCGTGGTGCTGACCCGCGATCCGGACGTGCTGGACACCTGGTTCTCCTCCGCATTGTGGCCGTTCGCGACGCTCGGCTGGCCCGACGCGGCGGATCCGACGCTGGGTGGTCGCTATCCCAATGACGTCCTCGTCTCCGGCTTCGACATCCTGTTCTTCTGGGATGCCCGGATGATGATGCAGGGCATGCAGTTCATGAAGGACGTGCCGTTCCGCACGCTCTACCTGCACGGGCTGGTCCGCGCGGCCGACGGCTCGAAGATGTCGAAGTCGAAGGGCAACACGGTCGATCCGCTCGGCCTGATCGACCAATATGGCGCCGATGCGCTGCGCTTCTTCATGGCGGCGATGGAGAGCCAGGGCCGCGACATCAAGATGGATGAGCGCCGCGTCGAGGGGTATCGCAACTTCGCGACCAAGCTGTGGAACGCGGCGCGCTTCGCACAGGCCAATGGCATCGGCGCCTCCGCGACGCTCGACGCGCCGGTCGCCACGCTGGCGGTGAACAAGTGGATCATCGCCGAGACGGTGAAGACGGTGCAGGCGGTGGACCTGGCGCTGGCCGATTACCGGTTCGACGGGGCGGCCAACGCGATCTACCAGTTCGTCTGGAGCCGTTTCTGCGACTGGTATCTGGAGCTCATCAAGCCGGTGCTGCAAGGCGGCGAGGCCGGTGGCGAAGAGACCCGCGCGGTCGCCGGGTGGGTGCTCGACCAGATCCTGGTGCTGCTCCACCCGTTCATGCCCTTCATCACCGAGGAATTGTGGCACGCAATGGGGCCGCGCGATCATGACCTGATCGTCGCCCAGTGGCCGATGGCGGACGCCCGCGCGCTCGATCCGGAGGCGGAGCGCGAGATCGACTGGCTGATCCGGCTGGTCGGCGACATCCGCGCCGCGCGCACCGAACTGAACGTGCCGCCCGGCGCACGCCTGCCGCTGCACGTCCGCGATGCGCATGACGATACGCTGGCACGCCTCGACCGGCAGGCATCGGTGCTGGCGCGGCTGGCCCGCGTAGACCGCGCCGAGGGTGACGCCGCCAGCGGCGGGGCCGCCCAGGTGGTGGTGGACGAGGCGACGTTCATCCTGCCGCTGGAAGGCGTGATCGATCTGGATGCGGAGCGCGCCCGTCTGACCAAGGCGATCGCCGCGGCCGAAAAGGAGCGCGATTCGCTGGGCGCGCGGCTGGGCAATGCCAGCTTCGTCGAGCGCGCCAAGCCCGAGGCGGTGGAAAAGGCGCGGGCCGATCATGCCGACAAGATGGCGGAAGCGGCCCGGCTGCACGCGGCGCTGGGCCGGTTAGGGTAAGGTGGGAAGCGGGGCGGCACCGTCCCCGCCCGCCATCAGCCGGTCTCGCTCAGCCGCTTGATCCGGCGGATGCGCGGTTCGCGGGTCAATTGCGCCTCGCGCCGGATCGTCTGGCGGAGTTCGTCGCGTTTTTCGTGGATCGAGGCGATCACCGGGCCCATCGCGACGCCAAGATCGACCAGCACCGCCTCGGAGAGTTGCAGCGAGCTTTCCAGCGTTTCGGGCACCGCATCGGTGACGCCCGCACGGTAGAGTTCGGCGGCATGGCTGGCATCGCGGGCGCGCGCGATGATCGGCAGGGCCGGCACCGCCTGCCGGATGCGCCGCGCCAGCCGGACGGTCAGCACCGGATCGTCCATGGTCAGGATCAGCGCGCGCGCCTGTGCCAGGTTCAGCCGGTCGACCAGTTCCGGCCGCGCGACATCGCCGAACAGCACCGGATAGCCGGCCCGCCGCGCCTCGGTCACGGCGTCGATGTTCGCCTCCACCGCCAGATAGCGCTGGCCGTGCGCGGTCAGCATATCCGACACCAGCTTGCCGACCCGGCCGAAACCGATGACGACCGCGCCGGGACCTTCCGTCTCCACTTCGGGGATCGGTGGGCCTTCTCCGGCCTGCTCGATCCGGCGCGAGGCGATACGCCCGGCCTTGGCAAGGAGCGGAGTCAGCGTCAGGCCGATCGCGGTCACGGTCTGCCAGAAGGCGGCGGTCGACGGCTGGATCAACTGCGCCTGTGCCGCCGTCCCCAGCACGATCAACGTGGTCTCCGACGGGCTGCCCATCAGCAGGCCGGTTTCCGCCGCGGTGCCGCGCCGGGCATGGGCGACGCGCAGCAGCAGATAGGTAACGATCGCCTTCACCGCGACGACGCCGATGACGGCGGCGAGCAGCGACGGCCAGTTCTTGGCGATCAGGCGCAGGTCCAGGCTCATGCCCACGGTGATGAGGAAGACGCCGAGCGCCAGCCCCTTGAACGGGGCGGTCATCACCTCAACCTCCGAATGATACTCGGTTTCCGCGATCAGCAGGCCGGCGAGCAGCGCACCGACGATCGGCGACAATCCGGCCGCGGTGGTCGCGACGCTGGCGACGATCACCACCAGCAGCGACGCGGCCAGGAACAACTCCGGGCTCTTGGTACGCGCGGCCTGTGCGAACAGGCGCGGCAGCACGATGCGCCCACCCAGATACATCGCGACCACGGTCAGGCCACCACGCAGAGCGACGCCGGCGATGCCCACCCAGCCTTCCTCGCTGGCCGTCGGCGCCATCGCACCGAGCGCGAAGATGATGGGGACCAGCGCCAGATCCTCGAACAACAGCATCGCGAACGCGCCGCGCCCGACCGGACTGGTCGTGCCTACCAGCGGCAGCACCAGCGCGGTGGACGAGAGCGCCAAGGCCAGCCCCAGTCCGATCGCACCGCCCCAGCTTTGCCCCAGCAGATGCAGCGCCAGGCCGATCAGAAAGGCGGAGCCGAGCAGTTCGGTCACGCCGGTGCCGAACACCAGCCGCCGCATCGACCATAAGCGCCGGAACGACAATTCCAGTCCGATCGAGAACAGCAGCAGGATGATGCCGAACTCGGCGAAAGGCTCGATCGATTCCGGGTCGGAAATGGTTACATAGTAAAGCCAGGAGGCGTCGGGCACGAGCGAGCCGAGCCCGGCCGGGCCGACCAGCAGGCCGACCAGGATGAAGCCGATCACCGGGCTGACCCGGAAACGGGCAAAGGCCGGGATGACGATGCCTGCCGCACCAAGGATGACGAGCGCGTCGCTGAAGCCGTGATTGTCGAGCCGAAGTGCCATGGCCGCAGCTTAACCAGCCCATGTCCCCCTTGTCAGGTATGTTTTGCACAAACCGGGCGCCCGGTCGCCGGATGGGACGAACTGTCCACTGCGCGGGGGGCGGGCGGGGCCCTATCTGCCGCGGCATGACGAAATGCTGGTGGGCGCTGCCCGTGACGATCCTGTTGGCGCTGGCGGGATGCGGTGATGATGACCACGCCAGGCGGCTGGCATCGGCGGGGCCGAACCCGTCACTCGATGCGCTGATGCGGGTCGCCGATCCCGGTAATGGCCGGCGCGTGTTCGGCCAATGCCTGGCCTGTCACACGATCGGGCAGGGGCAGCTGGACCGTGCAGGGCCGAACCTGCATGCGATCATGGGCAAGCCGGTTGCGGGCGGCAGCGATCGGTTCGGCTATACGGTGGCGCTGTCGCGCGTCGGCGGGCGTTGGGACAGGGCGACGATGGATCGCTGGCTTGCCGATCCGCAGCGTTTCGCGCCGGGCACGCGGATGAGCTTTGCCGGGCTTGCCGATCCGCTCGATCGTGCCGACGTGATCCGGTATCTGGAGGCGGAAGGGGAATAGCCCCCGCCGCGAGGGAAACGGGCCCCGGTCGTTGCCGGAGCCCGCTTTCCGGTGGTTCAGCTCAGGCCCAGTTGCCCATCTCGGCTTCCAGGTTCGAACGGATCTGCTCGAAGAACTGTTCGGTGGTCATCCAGGGCTGGTCCGGGCCGATCAGGATCGCCAGATCCTTGGTCATGTGGCCGTTCTCGACGGTCTTGATGCAGACCTGCTCCAGCGTCTCGGCGAAGCGCGTCACGTCCGGCGTACCGTCGAACTTGCCACGGAACTTCAGGCCGCCGGTCCAGGCGAAGATCGACGCGATCGGGTTGGTCGACGTCGCCTTGCCCTGCTGATGCTGGCGATAGTGGCGGGTGACGGTGCCATGCGCGGCCTCGGCCTCGATCGTCTGGCCGTCGGGCGTCATCAGCACCGAGGTCATCAGGCCCAGCGAGCCGAAGCCCTGCGCCACCTGATCCGACTGCACGTCGCCGTCATAGTTCTTGCACGCCCAGACGAACTCGCCGTGCCACTTCAGCGCGGAGGCGACCATGTCGTCGATCAGGCGGTGCTGATACTCGATGCCCGCGGCCTGGAACTGGTCCTTGAACTCGGCGGCGTACACTTCCTCGAAGATGTCCTTGAAGCGGCCGTCATAGGCCTTCAGGATCGTGTTCTTCGTCGACAGGTACACCGGCCAGCCGCGGCCCAGGCCGTAGTTCATCGAGGCGCGCGCAAAGTCGCGGATCGATTCGTCGAGATTGTACATGCCCATCGCGACGCCGGCCGCGGGGAAGTCGAACACCTCCTCCTCGATCGTCTCGCCATTCTCGCCTTCCCACTTCATGGTCAGCTTGCCCTTGCCGGGCACCTTGAAGTCGGTGGCCTTGTACTGGTCGCCAAAGGCGTGGCGGCCGACGACGATCGGGTGCGTCCAGCCGGGGATCAGGCGGGGTACGTTCTTGATGACGATCGGTTCGCGGAAGACGACGCCGCCCAGGATGTTGCGGATCGTGCCGTTGGGCGAGCGCCACATCTTCTTCAGGCCGAACTCCTCGACGCGCTGCTCGTCGGGGGTGATCGTCGCGCACTTCACGCCGACGCCGTACTTCTGGATCGCCTTGGCCGACTGGACGGTGATCTGGTCGTCCGTCTCGTCACGCTTCTGGATGCCCAGGTCGTAATATTCCAGGTCGATGTCCAGATACGGCTTGATAAGGCGCTCGCGGATCCATTCCCAGATGATCCGCGTCATCTCGTCGCCGTCGATCTCCACGACGGGCGTCTTCACCTTGATCTTGGCCATCTTCACTTCCTTGGCAGGGGTGGTTTGGGCATGCGTCTAGGGGAGGGGGGCGGCTGGATCAACCGGGGGGCGGGGCACGGGCCGTCGCGCACCGAAAACATTGTGTCGTGCGCCCGCCACCGGTAGACTGATGCGATGCCTTCGCTTGAAAAGCCCCCTGTCGCCACGACCACGGTCAAGTGGCGCTTCCCCGCCGTCCATCCGGAAGGGCGCAAATACGTCCTGATCGCCGGCGGCCTCACGTTGCTCGCCACGCTGGTCACCAAGATCCTGTTCTGGCCGTTCATCGGCCTGTGCATCTGGGTGGCGGCGTTCTTTCGCGATCCGATCCGCACCACGCCGCAGGGCGACGACCTGATCGTCGCACCCGCCGACGGCCTCATCACCATGATCCAGCGCGTACCCATTCCGCGCGAGCTGACCGGGGAGCTGGGCACCGCGCCGATGATGCGGGTGTCGATCTTCATGTCGGTATTCGACGTGCACATCAACCGCACCCCGATCGCAGGCACGATCCGCCAGGTCGTCTACATCTCCGGCAAGTTCCTCAACGCCGACCTCGACAAGGCATCCGACGAAAACGAACGACAGCATTTCGTGGTCGAAGGCCGGGACGGTCGCAAGATCGGCTTTACCCAGATCGCGGGGCTGGTCGCACGCCGGATCGTCGGATTCGTGAAGCCCGGAGACATGGTCGCGGCCGGCCAGCGCATCGGCCTTATCCGCTTCGGCAGCCGCGTCGACGTGTATCTGCCCGATGACGTGATGCCGCAGGTGACGCTGGGGCAGCGTTCGATCGCCGGGGAAACGGTGCTCGGCCGTGTCGGTGGACGACCCGTTACGGGCGTCGCGCAGTAATGGCGCTGCCGCGCCGGTCCCGGCTGCGCCGTGCGCCACGCGGACTGCCATTGCGGGCGGTCGCCCCCAATGCGGTAACGGCGCTCGCCCTCTGTTCCGGTCTGTCGGGCGTCCGCTTCGCCATCGGCGGAGAATGGCAGAGCGCGGTTGCGATGATCATGATCGCCGGCGTCCTGGACGGGCTGGACGGACGGATCGCTCGCCTGCTTCACGGTGAAAGCCGGTTCGGGGCGGAGCTGGACTCGCTGTCCGACGCCATTTCGTTCGGCGTCGCACCAGCGCTGATCCTGTACCTCTGGTCGCTGTCCAGCGCCCCGCGGATCGGATGGATCTGCGCCTTGCTGCTTGCGGTGTTCTGCGCGCTACGACTGGCGCGGTTCAATGCCGCGATTGACGAGGTGGAGCAGCCGCACAAATCGGCCGGCTTCCTGACCGGCATTCCGGCGCCCGCCGGAGCGGGGCTCGCCATGCTGCCCATGTATCTGTGGTTCTGGACCGGCGAAACGCTGTTCGCCTCGCCCTATCTGGTCGGCCCCTGGGTCGCGTTCATCGCGATGCTGATGGTATCAAGCGTCGCCACCTTTTCATGGGGATCGTTCCGCCTGCGCCGTACGGTGCGCTTCGAAGCGCTGGCGCTGGTCGTCCTGCTCGGTGGGGCGCTGGTGTCCGTGCCGTGGCACACGCTCACGCTGATCTGCGTCGCCTATCTCGCCAGCATCCCATTCAGCATGATGAATTACGGACGGGTCAGGCGGCAGCGCGCGACTGGCGCACCGGAACATAAGCCGGCGACATCGACGACCAGCGCCTGACGGCAATCCGGCGCTCGGCGACCACCAGCTGGCTCAGGGGCGTGAACGCTGGTTCGACATGGCCGGACGCAAGATGCAGAATGCGCCGCCACTGGGGGGCGACCATCATGGCGATCACCGACACGGCAGTGACCAGGGCACCCACGAATACCAAGACACTCAGCACTGTAACCATGATGCCCTCCGGTCCGACGCTCAATCGAACGTCTCGATCAACAGACGCATAGTGGACAGGTTCCGGGGCTGAGTCGGTGAGTTGCACCGATTTCAAGACGTTTCGCATGTGAAACGCGACGAATCGCTCCGTGTCCTCTATGTGGTCCATGTATGTTCCACATTCGTTCCAGCGGTCAACCTGTTTTTCAGCGGATTGCAGAAGGCCGTTCGATGCGGTAAGGCGCGCGCCTCAACACCGCATGGGAAGCATCACATACCGGTGCGCAGGCCTTAGGCTGACGCGTCATCCGCTTCCCAGAGGACAAACCGGAAAGGAATTTCACTATGGCGGCACCTGTCGTCACCATGCAGCAGCTCGTCGAGACCGGCGCGCACTTCGGCCACCAGACCCACCGCTGGAACCCGAAGATGAAGCCCTACATCTTCGGCGACCGCAATGGCGTCCATATCCTCGACCTCTCGCAGACCGTGCCGCTTTTCGCGCGCGCGCTGGAGTTCATCAGCTCGTCGGTCGCCGGCGGCGGCAAGGTGCTGTTCGTCGGCACCAAGCGCCAGGCGCAGGAAGCGGTTGCCGATGCGGCCCGCCGCTCGAACCAGCATTTCGTCAACCACCGCTGGC
This sequence comes from Sphingomonas sp. NY01, assembly GCF_038809135.1. Classification (NCBI taxonomy): domain Bacteria; kingdom Pseudomonadati; phylum Pseudomonadota; class Alphaproteobacteria; order Sphingomonadales; family Sphingomonadaceae; genus Sphingomonas; species Sphingomonas sp. NY01. Next base: position 1,220,789 of record NZ_CP101722.1, read on the forward strand.
TGGGCGGCATGCTCACCAACTGGAAGACGATCTCGAACTCGATCAAGCGTCTCAAGTCGCTCGAAGAGCAGCTTTCGGGCAACACCGCGGGCCTGACCAAGAAGGAAGTCCTGCAGCTCACCCGTGAGCGCGACAAGCTGGAACTGTCGCTGGGCGGCATCCGCGACATGGGCGGCGTGCCCGACGTGATGTTCGTGATCGACGCGAACAAGGAAGAGCTGGCGATCAAGGAAGCCAACACGCTGGGCATCCCGGTCGTCGCCATCCTCGATTCGAACGTGTCGCCGGACGGCATCGCCTTCCCGGTGCCCGCCAATGACGACGCGAGCCGTGCGATCCGCCTGTATTGCGAAGCCGTGGCGATCGCCGCGACCCGCGGCGGCCAGGAGCAGCAGCGCCGCAGCGGTGCCGATGTCGGTGCGATGGCCGAGCCGCCCGTCGAGGAAGCGCTGAGCGTCGAAGAGCCCGCCGCGGCGAACGTCGAGGGCGCTGGCGCCGAGGCCGAGCGCCAGATCGACGCCTAATCGTCGTCAAGACGTCATGCGGGCGGGATAGGGCGGCGACGCCCCGTCTCGCCCGCAACCATATCGAACGATCAAAGAGGATTACGGAACATGGCTGAGATCACGGCAGCGATGGTCAAGGAGCTGCGCGAAAAGAGCGGCGCCGGCATGATGGACTGCAAGAAGGCGCTGAACGAGACCAGCGGCGACATGGACGCCGCAATGGACTGGCTGCGCACCAAGGGCCTGGCCGCGGCCGCCAAGAAGTCCAGCCGCACGGCGGCCGAGGGCTTGGTCGGCGTTGCGACCGCCGGCACCAAGGGTGCCGCGATCGAGGTCAACTCCGAGACCGACTTCGTCGCCAAGAACGATCAGTTCCAGTCGTTCGTCCGCGAGCTGACGCAGATCGCGCTCAACACCGGTGACGATCTGGACGCGATCAAGGGCGCCGCAATGCCGTCGGGTACGACGGTCGAGGAAACGCTGACCAACAACATCGCGACGATCGGCGAGAACCAGGCGATCCGCCGTGCCAAGCGCCTCGAAGTGTCGAAGGGCGCGGTCGTGTCCTACGTCCACAACGCGGCATCGCCGGGCCTGGGCAAGATCGGCGTGCTGGTCGCGCTCGAGTCCGAAGCGTCCGACGAGGTGCTGCAGGGCCTGGGCAAGCAGCTTGCGATGCACATCGCGGCCGCTTTCCCGAAGGCGCTGAACGAAGGCGATCTGGACGAGGCCGAGATCGAGCGCGAGCGCGCGATCGCGACCGAAAAGGCCAGCGAGAGCGGCAAGCCCGCCGACATCATCGCCAAGATGGTGGAAGGCTCGATCGCCAAGTACCGCAAGGAGCATGCGCTGGTCAGCCAGCTGTTCGTGATGGACGGCAAGACCAAGATCAGCGACGTCGTTGCCAAGGCTGGCAAGGATGCCGGCGCCGAGATCGTGTTGAAGGACTATGTCCGCTTCCAGCTCGGCGAAGGCATCGAGAAGGAAGCATCCGACTTCGCCGCCGAAGTGGCGGCGGCTTCGGGCGTTCCGCAGAAGGCCTGAACCCGCTTTTCCCCGGGCGGGAACGTCCGGGGACCTGGCGACAGGACAAAGACGCCGTGCAGCGATGCACGGCGTCTTTTCTGTTGGGCTTGGAACAGTGATGCAAAGCCCTCCCCGGCAGGGGGAGGGCACCGGATCATGGCCGGGTCAGTTCGATCCTTGTGGCGCCATGGCCGAGCGGCACGGTGTAGCCACCTCGCTCCATCTTGCCGTTGTTCAGGACATAGGTCTTCGCACCCGCCATCGTTCCTTCGACGAATACCCGCGCGGCTGGCGTATTCGGTGCCGCCGGGTCCAGCGTCAGGGTGATCCGGCCGGTTTTCGGCACGTAACACGCCTCCGCGATCCTCCCGGCCTCCAGGGTGATCCATTGACCAACGGGCGCGACGAACAAGCGGGTGCGTGCACCGTCCTTCGGGACGATCGTCACCGTGCCGGCGTTTTCGACCACGCTTCCGCCGAAACCGACCCAGCCAAAGGTCGGATGATCGACCAGATAGGTCGCCGCGGTCAGGGCATGGCCGTAATATCCCATGCCATAGTCACCGCTATACGGGTCCCATTTCATCATGTCCGGCCAGGCATGGAAAGCGGCGGACGAGAAGCCCTGCTGGTCGATATTGGTGATGCCGCCCATCATGCCGCCATAGGCGACCCGTAACAGGTGCAGATCGGCCGGATTCTGGCGATAGGCATCGAACAGGGGCACCGCGTTCAGCGCCGATCCGTAGTGATGGATCTGTCGTTCGATACGCGGATACTTGCCGCCATACAGGAAATCCCAGTAGCGGCGGGCATTGCCGTTATACCCCCAGCTGGGCACCGTCGGATCATATCCCAGGATCACCTCGCGCGTGACGTCCGCCTGTGGCTGGAAACCGAAATAGCGCATCCAGGCATAGACTTCCGGCTGGCCGGTCGAATCCCAGGCCATTTCCGATCCGAACGGATATTTCAACGTGCGCCAGTGATCGGCCCGCGCCTTCATCAGCCGCTCCATGTCGGCAGCCTTTGCGGTCATGCCTTCGCGCTTCAGATCCTTCAGGATGTCGAGAAAGACGTCGCCTTCCATCAGGCCGAATTCGGCATAATGCGCGCGCGTCATCGCTACCGAGGTTTCATACGCCCGGTCCAGATACCAGCGCCAATCGTGCCGGCTGACCATGCCGGGATGATTGCGGGCGATGCGATACAGCACCCAATAGCCGATCGCGACATGGGGGTAGTTGTAGGCACGCCCCAGATCATTGGCATCCTTCTCCTTCCACGACGTCCAGCTTTTCCACTTCTCCGGATCACCGGTGTAGAGCGTAGGGAACTTGACCGGATCGTAATAGAACAGGCTCTTCTTCACGCCGCCGGCCTGTGGCCCGCTGACCACCTGCAGGCGGCCATGCACGGTTTCATCCACCAACCGTTCGATCTTGGCGACCTCCTGCGGGTCGGGATGATCGAGTTGCTTCATCGTCGCCGCAACCCAGCTGCCGCCGCCGCCCTCGTCGCTCATCCCCGCGATCCAGACGCGTGGTTCGACATCCACGATCGCCTTGCTTTCGTTGTCATAGGTCAGGATGGCCGGGCTGCGGCCAAAGGGATCGCCCTTGCCCTCATACCATTGCTGGTTCGTCGAAAAGCGCCCCAGGTCCGCCATCGCCTGATCGAGCGGCTTGGTGATGAAGTAGCTGACCGTCTGCTTCGTGCCGTCGGCATAGCCGATCGTCAGCCGCGCAGGCCCCCATTGGCTGCCGCGCAGCGCGAGCCGTGTCCAGCCCTTCACCGTGCCGGCGGGCTTCGCCGTTACCCTGCCTGCGGGATAGCTCTCGATCGAGGTGATCGCGGCCGGCCCGCGAACGAACAGCGCCGCATCCTGATCGGTAGGAACGACATAGCCGGGCAGGCCGACCGCGACGGGACGATTGTTGGCGATCAACGTCGGTTCGATCGCACGGATCGATGGAGACTGGGCGAAGCGTACGCCGACTTCCAGCGTTTCGCCGGGCGAGAGCGTGCGGGCGGTGGGGGCGTTCCATTGTTCGCCCGCCTTTTTCCATTCACGCTCGCCATAGCCGGCGGAATGTACCGTCCAGTCGTAAAAGCCCTCGGAGGTCTGTCCGCGCGGGCTGCGATCGGTGAAGATCGATCCGTCCTCGGCTTCGCCGGGGTTCTTCAGCGGGACATATGCTTCCAGCGGCGTGTTCTTGGCCGGCAGGACGAGCAGCGCGGGACCAAGCCCGTTCAGGCGTGTCACCTGAAGATAGCCGGCATCGCGCCCGATATAGGGATCGACGAAGCTGGCCTGCGCATGGGCCTGTTCCAGATTGCGATCGGTGATGATGTTGTCGAACACCATCGGCATGCCCAGCGCGCCGATCTCGACCGGTGTGGTGGTAGTGTTGGTGATGCGAAAGGCGAGCGCAAGGCGCCCGTCTTCGTTGCGCCAATAGCGCTCGACCCGGACCGGGGCACCTTCGCCCATGCTGGCGGTGATGTCGGCCGCAGCGATGATCGTGCCGCCGCTGGGAAGGGGCCGGATCGGGCGGCGTTCATGCGCGGAGGCGAAGTCGCGCCACGTGCCGCCGGGGGTACGCAGGCGAAGGTTGAGATCGCCGAGATGATTATAGCCATCACCGCTTCGTTCCGCTTCGCGCGCGGTGGGTACGAAGCTGAAGCCCGGCTCACCCGCAGGAGACAGGCGTGCCAGCGTCTGCGTGTCTCGGCGCAGCGCCAGGCGGAACGGGCCGACGCTGTATTCGGTCGTCGCGACCGGGCGAACGGCCGGTTTCGGTACATCCTGCGCAATCAAGGCGGAGGTAGCCGTGCCCAACGTCAAGGCAAACACTATGGCAGGACGAAGGAGCGGCATGACGGACCTCGTTGAGCAAGCTGCGAGAGACGGAAAGGCGCCGGAATGCGCCCGTTCGTTGAAGCGTATCGGCCCACGCCACAACTTTCAATCATTGTTATACGGTATATTGTCATTCGATTGCAGTTGGAGGAAGATACCGGCAACGGGAGATGAAGATGAAGCCGATTGGATGGTTGGCGATGGCGCCGGCATTGCTGCTGGCAGGACCTGCGGCTGACGGGCAAACGGTGCAGTCTGCGGGTAATCCGATCCTTGCAGACGGACGGTATTACACCACCGATCCCGCCCCCGTTGTCAATGGCGATACGCTGTACATCCTGGCAGGGCGCGACGAGGCCCCCGACGGGGTGAACGACTTCATCATGAACGAGTGGCAGCTTTTATCCACGCAGGATCCGGCGTCGCGTCGGTGGCGCCATGATCCCGGCATCGCGCGGCCGGAGCGCCTGTTCGCCTGGGCGTCGCCGGGCCGCGCCTATGCCGGGCAGATCGTGAAGGCGAGGAACGGCCGCTTCTACTTCTACGCGCCCGTCGAGGAGCGGAACAGCGACGCCCGGGACCGGTTCGCGATCGGTGTCGCCGTATCGGACAGTCCCCGCGGTCCGTGGAAGGATGCGCATCCTGCGGGGCCAATCATCTCGCAGCGCGTGCCGGAGAACAACGACATCCAGAATATCGATCCGACGGTGCTGGTGGATGAGGATGGGCGGGTGTTCATCTATTGGGGGACGTTCGGGCGGTTGCGGGGGATGGAACTGGCATCGGACATGGTGAGCGCCAAGGGTCCGGAGCAGGTGATCGAGGGGCTGACGGGCTTTTTCGAGGCGCCGTGGATCATGAAGCGCAAGGGCGTGTATTATATGCTTTATGCCGGCAACAACGCCGGACCGGACAGCCCGTGCACGCCAGCACTATACCATGCGTGCCAGGCTTATGGCACGGCCACGTCGCCGCTGGGGCCGTGGACCTATCGCGGGGTCGTGCTGAAGCCGGTATCGTCCACCACGTCGCATGCGGGGGCGGTCGAATTCAAGGGGAAGTGGTACATCACCTACCACACTGCGGACGCAAAGGGCGGCGGGCATTTCCGCCGCTCGGTCGCGATCGACCGGCTGGAATGGGACGACAGCGTGACGCCGGCGGCGATCCGCCCGGTCGTACCGACCATCGCCCCCGCGCCGCCCCGCGCCCCGGCCGCAACATCGCCCCCGCGGCCACCCCCACCGCCGGCCCGAACGCGCTACCCACCCAATTCTGGCTGAAATCGCTGAACGACGGCATCATACGCGCTGCACCGCTGCCGCCCGACATGTGGTCGAGTTGGCGGGGCAAGGACAATCCCGCAACGCCGTGGATCGAATATCGCTGGGCGGCCCCGGTCACGCTGAACGGCAGCCGCATCCGCTTCTTCGCGGACCAGCCGGCAGGGGCCGGCGAAGGGGTGGCGCCGCCCGCATCGTGGCGGCTGGAATATTGGGATGGCGGCTGGAAGCCGGTTCGGGGAGCCGGCCCCTATGGCACGTCCGCCGATAAGTGGCAGACGGTGGCTTTCCCGCGCGTGACCACCCGGTGCCTGCGCGCGCAATTCGTGGCATCGAAAGGGGCGGGCGTCGGGGTGCAGGAATGGGAAGCGCTGGCCCCCCAGGCGACCGTGCCGCCGCCCGCCCCGAAAACCGCCGCCCCGCCCTGCGACCGCCCCTAGCTGGTGATCGTATCGCCCATCTGCATCATCTTGCCATTGGTGACGATGACCGTGTCACCCAGCTTGGCCGCCGTGAACAGGCGCCGCGCGAAGCCGGGCGGCACGCCGATGCAGCCATGGGTCGCATAGCCGAACCGCACGTCGCTGGCGTGAATCGCGACACCGTCGCGGGTGAGACGCAGCATATAGGGCATCGGTGCGTCATACAGGTTGGAGACGTGATCGGCGTCCTTTTCCAGGATCGGGAAGACGCCAAGAGGGGTCGGCTTGTTATCCGCGCCGTACAGGATGGCGGCCGCGCCGATTTCGTAGCCGTCGCGAAATGCCGAAATGGTCTGCGCCGCCAGATCGATGGTGATGACCAGTGGGCCCGTCGGTACGCCCGCATCATCCCAGACGAAATCACCGTGGCGCAGGGGCTTTTCGAGGTGAAGGATGCGGCGGACGACCAGCGGGGTTGGGGTCGCCGTTGGAATGGGCGCGGGAGTTGGAGTCGGAGATAGCTTTGCGGCCGCCTTCCGGGCCGGGGGCGGCGCCACGCTCGAACCATCCGCCGCCATCGCGAACATGGCGGCGCTGCCCGCGGTGACGGACAGGATCGCGATCGCGGTGATCCGCGCGGCAAGGGGGCGCCAGGCATCGGCCATGAATGCATCCTAACCCACTCCGCCCCGGCTTGTCAGGGTCCGGTTCCGTACCGTAGCGGGACGGAAAAAGAGGTTCAGCGCACCTCTATGGTGACGTGGGCAAGGGCAGGGATCGGCGACAGGCGCTGGCGCAAGGTGGCCGATGTGACGGTGCCGCGCACCTCCACGATGGCGGCATGGGCGCCGGGGCCGATCCGCCAGACGTGCATGTCGAGGATCTGGACATCGCCGGCGCCTTCCACGCACGCGCGGACGCGGGCGGCGAGCGCGGGATCGGTGGCGTCGAGCAGCACCGCGGACGCATCGCGCATCAGCGTCCAGGACCAGCGTGCGATGACCACCGCGCCGATAAGTCCGGTGAGCGGATCGAGCCACCACCAGCCCAGATAGCGTCCCGCCAGCAGCGCGGCGATCGCCATGACCGAGGTCAGCGCGTCCGCCAGCACATGAAGATAGGCGGCACGCATATTGGCATCGTCGCCATGGTCATGGTCATGGCCGTGATCATGATCATGCCGGGAGCCGTGATGATGGTGCCCGCCGCCGAGCAGCGCCGCGCTGGCGAGATTGACCAACAGGCCGAGGACCGCGACCAGCGTGGCGTCGCCGAACGCAACAGGGTGATGTTCACCCAGCCGCATGATCGATTCGACCGCGATGCCGAGCGACACGATCCCCAGCACCAGTGCCGATGCGAAGGCGGCAAGTTCGCCCACCTTGCCGGTGCCCCAGCCATAACGCGGATTGCCGACGTTGCGGCGTGCATAGGAATAGGCGAGCGCCGCCATCCCCAGCGCCCCGACATGCGTCGCCATGTGGAAGCCGTCGGCGAGCAGGGCCATTGACCCGGTCAGCCAGCCCGCCACGATTTCGGCCACCATCATGCCGGCGCTCAGCCAGACGACCCAGCGCGTCCGGCGCGCATTCTCGTCATGATGGTGGCCCAGATAATCGTGATCGTGCGAGACCATGGTCGCGAAACCTTTAGCGGAAGTGGCGACGGAGCAGCTTGGCGAGTTCGGCGGCGGCAGCGGCACGCTCCGCATCGGTGACGCCGGCGGCCGCGACATGGGCGTGGAGATGATCCTCGACCAGTTCGTCCATCAGCCCGGCGACCGCGCCGCGCACGGCGGCGACGAGATGCAGCGTGTCCGCACATTCCGCGTCGGCAAGCACCGAGCGTTCGACCGCGGCGACCTGCCCGGCGATGCGGCGAACGCGCGCAACGATCTTGTCCTTGTTGGTCGTGACATGGGCCATAGCTTATAGGGGTATAGGGTATATCGCCTGTTGGCGCAAGGATCGCCGAGCGGCTAGGGGCGTTGCGTGCACGCACAGGGTTTGGGGGATGCCATGAGGATCGGGATCATCGTTGCCGCGCTGGGTGCGCTGATTGCCACGCCGGCGGCGGCGGAGACGATCCTGTTCGTCGGCAACAGCTTTACCTTTGGCGCGAATTCGCCGGTGATGCGCTACCGCCCCGATGCGGTGACCGACCTGAACCGGGAGGGGATCGGCGGCGTGCCGGCGCTGTTCAAGACCTTTGCCGAGCAGGCGAAGCTCGACTGGAAGGTCAGCCTGGAGACGGTGCCGGGCAAGGATCTGGCTTATCATTTCGAACATAAGCAGCGGCAGATCGACCGTCGCTGGGACGCGGTGATCCTGCAAGGGTATAGCACGCTGGACCCGGAAAAGCCCGGCGACCCGATGCGTCATGCCGGGGCGGCCGCGCAACTGGCCGCCATGGTGAAGCGCGCCAACTCCAAGGTGCGCGTCGAGCTGGTGACGACGTGGAGCCGCGCCGACCTGACCTATCGCCACCCCAGTCCGTGGCGGGGGCAGGGCTATGCCGCGATGGCCGAGACACTGGCGGCGGGCAACGCGCTGGCGGTGCGCGCCAGTTCCGATATTGCCGGCGCGATTCCAGTGGGACAGGCATGGACGCGGGCGATGCGCGACCGGATCGCCGATCCCAATCCCTATGACGGCATCGCCTTCGGGCAGGTCGATCTGTGGACCTGGGACCAGTATCATGCGAGCGCGGCGGGCTATTATCTGGAAGCGCTGACGATCTTCGGACGGGTGACCGGGGTCGACGTTCGCACGCTGGGCCGCAACGAGCGTGCCGGACGCGACCTGGGGCTGGAGCCGCAACTGATGGAGCGTCTGCAGGCGGTGGCACAGGCCGAGTTGACGGCCTAGGCCGCAGCCGTCCGGCCATCACGGGGTACGGTCCGGCGAAATGGCGGACGCGTCGGCCAGGTGGTGCGCGCCTGACGCGCAAGGTCGCGCGGCCATTGGCGGGTGACAGCTGTGCCTGGCGCGCCGCCGGTGGGTGATCCATCTTTGCGTCTGACATGCTCCCGTACACGGGATCACGTTTCATCCCGCGGATCGGCGCGATCAGCTCCGAACCTGATGGTGTCGGATCGGGCTTGGTCCTCACGGGACCTCCTGACCTCTGCGATGGGGAGGGACGGCAGGGGGCATGGCGGATTGACCTCGAATATATGAAACGTATATGTTCCATATAGAGGGGCAAATTGGCATGGGTATCGTGAAGATCGACGACGACCTGCATGAAGAGGCGCGTCGGGCGAGCGCTGTGATGTGCAGGTCGATCAATGCGCAGGCGGAGTTCTGGATGAAGGTGGGCATGATCGCCGAGTGCAATCCCACGCTTTCGTTCAACGAAATCATGAGAATGCAGGTCGAGGCCGCACAGGTTGGCGGCGTGCGGGCGGTGGCGGCCTGATATGGTGAAGACCCCCGACGAACTGGCGTTGATGCGCACGTCCGGCCGGTTGCTGGCATCGGTGTTCGAGATGCTGGACGGCCAGGATCTGGCGGGCATGTCGACGCTGGCAGTGAACGACATGGTGGACCGCTTCATCACCCATGATCTGGCGGCACGGCCGGCGAGCAAGGGGCAATATGGCTTTGCCTATGTGCTGAACTGTTCGATCAACGCAGTGGTGTGCCACGGCGTGCCAGATGCGGCGACGATCATCCGGGACGGCGACATCATCAACCTGGACATCACGCTGGAGAAGAACGGGTTCATTGCCGACGCCAGCAAGACCTACATGGTCGGTGAGGTGTCACCGGGCGCGAAACGGCTGGTGCGGGTCGCGCAGGAGGCGATGTGGAAGGGCATTGCGCAGGTGCGACCGGGCGCGCATGTGGGCGATATCGGCTTTGCGATCGAGCGGCATGCCAAGAAGAACGGCTATTCGGTGGTGCGCGACTTTTGCGGCCATGGCATCGGCCGCGAGATGCACGAGGCGCCCGATGTGCTGAACTTCGGGCGGCCGGGTACGGGCGCGCCGCTGCGCGAGGGGATGACCTTTACCGTCGAGCCGATGATCAACCAGGGCACGCGCAAGGTGTCCACCATGGACGATGGCTGGACGGTGGTGACCGGCGACGGCAAGCTCTCGGCACAGTTCGAGCATACGGTCGCGGTCACGAAGGACGGCGTCGAGGTCCTGACGCTGCGGCGGGACGAACGGCCGATGGTGGCGCGCTGACCGACGGTCAGTTCGCCACGCGGGTCAGGCGCAGCCCCGGGGGTTGCACAAAGGTCGGACGCGTCGCGGCCGAATAGACCGCGCGACCATTGCTATCCACCGCCAATATGTCGGCCCGCCGGCGACGTTCGGCGTAGCGGAAGTGGATGCGATCGAGCTTGCGCTGCAATTCGGCGCGATGTTCGGCGGTCAGCGTGCCGCCGTCGAGCGCCTGTTGCTGCAACGCTTCCTCGCGAAAGGCCAGCATGCGGCGGCGAAAGGCGCGGTCATCGCCCTGGGTGTAGAGCGTCGGATAATATTGAATGCCCTGCCACATATTCGGTGTGGGCGCATCGATGCCGAATTCGGGAGGCTGGTCGGCGGCCTGACCGGCGGCGGCGGCGAAAAGGAGGATGGAGAGCATGCTCACGGCGTCCTTTCGTATCGGGTTGCGATAACAACGCCCCAAGCTGCACCATCGTTGCCGCGCGATCAATCCCGGTCGCTGGTGGCGGTGACGATCTGGCCATCAGTAACGGTAACGGGCCACGGCGTCAGCCGCTGGCCCGTGCACGGGCCGCCGAGGCAAAGTCCATTCTCCACCGCAAAGACGGCGCCGTGCCAGGAGCAGGCGATATGGGTGCCGTCAGGCGTCAGATAGGCGTCGAGCGCCTGTGCGAGGGGCAGGCCCATGTGCGGGCAGCGATCGACATAGCCATGCACGGCATCGCCGCGGCGGACGATGAAGCCGTGGAACCGGCCGGCGCGCATCTGGAGGACGAAGTTGCGGGCGGCGCCGTCCGCGATGGTGTCGAGCGGCCCCAGGCGAACACCGGCGGGGGTGGCGGTCAGGCGCGTTTCGCTTGCGCCGCTGTCGTTCATGGCGCGTCCGGCTGCGCGTCGGGATGGGCTTGCGGCACGCGGGCGTCGAGTTTTGCGGCGGCGGCGGCGAGGAGGGGGAAGGGGGCGAGGTCGAGGTCGAAGCGCAGTGCGTTATAGACCTGGGGGAGCAGGTGGCAGTCGGCGATCGTCGGCGTGTCGCCATAGGCGAAACCGCCGCCGTGACGGGCGATCATCACCTCCAGCGCTTCGAAGCCCTGGGTGATCCAGCGGCGTATCCAGCGCGAGACCGCGACATCCTGTGCGTCGAAGTCGCGGCGAAGCGCGGAGAGGATGCGCAGATTGTTCACCGGATGGATGTCGCAGGCGACGATCGCCGCCATGGCGCGAACGACGGCGCGCGCATCGGGGTCGGCGGGCAGCAGCGGGGGATCGGGAAAGCGCTCGTCCAGCCATTCCAGAATGGCGGGGCTTTGCGTCAGGACCAGGCCGTCCGCCTCCAGCGTCGGCAGCAGCGCCTGCGGATTCAGTGTGCGGTAGTCGGGTGTGGCCTGCGCGCCGGTGCGCAGGTCGTGCGGGACCTGTTCATAGGCCAGCCCCTTCAGCCCGAGCGCGAGGCGGACACGGTAGGCGGCGCTGGAGCGCCAATAGCCGTGCAGCCGCAGGGTCACGGCAGCCGGGCCTTGGGGAAGTCCTTCCACACCGCATCGTAATCGAGCTGCGCATGATCCTGCGCGAAGCGGGTGGGGCGATAGGGCCAGCAGCTTTCCAGCATGAACGCCATCGTGCCGTCGATCTTGTGCGGTTTCAATGCGGCATGCGAGGCGCCCTGCCAACTGGCGAGGTCCGGCCCGTGGCCGGCCATGAGGTTGTGGAGCGAGAGGCCACCGGGCTGAAACCCTTCCGCCTTGGCATCATAGGCGCCGGTGATGAGGCCCATCGCCTCGGACATGACGTTGCGGTGGAACCAGGGCGGGCGGAACGTATCCTCCGCCACCATCCAGCGCGGCGGAAACAGGACGAAATCGGCATTGGCGCGGCCGGGCACGTCGGAGGGCGAGGTCAGGAGCGTGAAGATCGACGGATCGGGATGGTCGAAGCTGACCGTGCCGATCGTGTTGAAGCGCGACAGGTCATAGCGCCAGGGCGCAAGATTGCCGTGCCACGCGACGACGTCGAGCGGACTGTGATCGAGTTGGGTCGTCCACAGATGACCGAGATATTTCTGGACGACCTGTGTGGGGGTATCCCGATCCTCATACCAGGCGTGCGGCGTCTCGAAGTCGCGGGGATTGGCGAGGCCGTTGGCGCCGATCGGGCCGAGATCGGGCAGGCGGAACAGGGCGCCGTGGTTTTCGCAGACATAGCCGCGGGCGGCTCCATCGGGGAGGGTGATGCGGAAGCGGACGCCGCGGGGGATGAGGGCGATCTGGCCGGGGGCGAGGTCGAGGCGGCCGAGTTCGGAGAAGATCGCGAGGCGGCCGGACTGGGGGACGAGTAGCAGTTCGCCGTCCGCGTCCATGAAGACGCGGTCGTGCATGTCCTTGTTCGCGGCGTAGAGGTGGATGGCGACGCCCTCGAGATCGGCGGGGTCGCGGTTGGCGAGCATCGTCGTCAGGCTGTCCAGCCAGTCGGTGCCGGGGGCGGGATCGGCGATGGGGTCCCAGCGGAGGCGGTTGGGGGGCAGCGGGCCTTCGACGGTGCCGGGAGCGAAGCGGGGGGCGCCCTCGTAGCGAGTGTACGGCGGATGCTCCGCGGTGGGGCGCATTCGGTAGAGCCAGGAGCGGCGGTTCTCGTGACGCGGCGCGGTGAAGGCGGTGCCGGACAGTTGCTCGGCATAGAGGCCGAAGGCGGGGCGCTGCGGCGAGTTGCGGCCGATGGGGAGGGCGCCGGCCACGGCCTCCGTCGAGACGTGGTTGCCGAAGCCGGGGGTGTAGTCGGTCATCGCCGATCTCCTGCAAGAAGATTGTTCACGCGAAGACGCGAAGGCGCGAAGATGATGCGTATGCCGCGTGAGCGGCCTTCCCATATCGACCCGCAGGCATCGGTTTGATCGCTGACGCGATCGCTTGCCCGGGACGGTACCTCTTCGCGTCTTCGCGCCTTCGCGTGATCCACTTCTTTCTTAAGCGTCGACGGTGATGACGCCCCGACGAATTTGATCGAGTTCAATGGACTCGAACAGCGCCTGGAAATTGCCGTTGCCGAAGCCTTCATTGCCCTTGCGCTGGATGATCTCGAAGAAGATCGGGCCGACCATGTTCTCGGTGAAGATCTGGAGCAGCAGTCCCTCGCCGCGCTCGACCGAGCCGTCGATCAGGATGCGGTTCTTGCGAAGGCGTTCCAGATCCTCGCCATGGCCAGGGACACGCTTGTCGACCAGTTCGAAATAGGTCTCGATCGTGTCCTGCAGGCGCACGCCGCGCTCGCGCAGTTTTTCGACGGTGGTGTAGATGTCGTCGGTGGTCAGCGCGAGGTGCTGGATGCCCTCGCCCTGATATTGCCGGATGAATTCCTCGATCTGGCTGTTCTCGTCCTGGCTTTCGTTGAGCGGGATGCGGATCGCCTGATCGGGGGCGATCATCGCCTGGCTGAACAGGCCAGTCGCCTTGCCCTTGATGTCGAAATATTTCTGCTCCTCGAAGCCGAAGATGCGGCCGTAGAAGCTGGACCAGGTGCGCATCTCGCCGCGGCGGACATTGTGGGTCAGGTGATCGAGCAGGTCGAGCCCGACGCTGTTTTCCCGTGCCGCCTGTTGCCAGCCGGGGATTTCGATCCAGTCGGCGTACATGTCCCTGCCGGCGGCGACGAGGTAGAGATAGGAGCCGCCGATCCCCTCGACCGCGAAGCTGTCCGCGCCCAGCGCGCCGACAGAGGGATCGACCGCGACCGCGCCGTGCTGAAGCGCATGGGCGTGCGCCGCGGCCGGATCGGTGACGCGAAAGCCCATGCCGCTGGCCGACGGGCCATGTTCGGCACGGAAGTCGGCGGCCTGGCCGGTTTCCTCCGCATTGAGCAGCAGGTTGATGCGGCCCTGCACATAGCGGGTGATCGCCTTGGTCGGGTGGCGATGTGCAGGCACAAAGCCCATCATCTCGAACTGGCGGGCCAGCGCTTCGGGTTCGGGCGAGGTGAATTCGCAGAAGGCGAAGCCGTCCAGGCCCAGCGGGTTCGTTTCGACGGACATGGCATCCAACTCCTGATCTGGTATCGTTGGTTACCAATGTGCCGCACGGGAAGGATGGTGTCAAATGTTACGATCGCAAGACGGCGGTGCGGCGGTGCTGCGGCTGGACGATTTCCTGCCCTATCGGTTGTCGATCGCATCCAATCTGGTGAGCGGGCATATCGCCAGTGCGTATGAGCAACTTTTCGGGTTGAGCATTCCCGAATGGCGGCTGGTCGCGATCGTGGCGGAAGAGGGCCGCATCGCCCAGTCGGCGATCTGCGAGCGGAGCCGGATGGACAAGGTGACGGTCAGCCGCGCCGCGATCGCGCTGGCCGATCGCGGTCTGGTGGCGCGGGTGCCGCATGACGGTGACCGGCGGTCGCACCTGTTGATGCTGACCGCGGCGGGAGAGGAACTGTACGCACAGGTGGCGCCCAAGGCGCTGGAACTGGAGGCGCGGTTGTTTGCCGAGTTTTCGGAGGAGGAACTGGCGGGGTTTACCGCGATGCTCCGAAGGATGGAGCGGGCGGTTTTGGGGTCGTAGAGGCTGCGCTGCTTGGCGGCCCCTCACCCTCCCACTGCCTTTGGCAGTGGGCCCCTCCAGCATCAGGTCGTTCATGCCCCCGGCATGAATCAAACAGCGCGGGGCGCTGTTTACCTGATGCTCCCCGCAGGGGAAAGGGGTTCAGGTGCCGAGGATGTCGCGGTAGAGCGCGATATAGGCGTCGGCCATGCGGTCGATCGAGAAGCGCTCAACCGCCGTGCGGCGGCAGGCGGCGCGGTCTATGGTGTCGAGGCGGTCGATCGCCCTTACCGCTTCCGCCACGTCCTTTACCAGGAAACCGTTGACGCCGTCTTCGATCAGCTCCGGCATCGACCCACGGTCGATCGCGATGACCGGGGTGCCGCAGGCCATCGCCTCGACCACCGACAGGCCGAAGGGTTCGTCGAAGTTGATGAGGTGGAGAAGCGCCCTGGCGTTGCCGAGTGCGCGGGTGCGGTCCTCGCCGCCGAGCGGGCCGTGATAGATGACCCGGGTGCCGTCAACATGGGGTTGGACGTCGCGGTCCCAGTAACCCTGATCCTGGACGATGCCGGCCATGTGGAGGCGACGGCCGGTGGCGCGGGCGGCGTCGATCGCTTCGCGGGCGCCCTTGTCGGGGTGCATGCGGCCGAAGAAGAGGAGGTCATCGCTGCCGACGGGGTCGAAGGGGAAGTCGTCTACCGGGATGCCGTGGTGGATGGTGGCGGCGTAGCGGAGCGCGGGGTGGCGGTCGGCGTTCGAGATCGCGACATAGTGCACGCGGTCCTGATAGGGCGCGTACATCGGCAGGATCCGGTCGGACGAGAAGCCGTGGATGGTGGTGACCATCGGGGTGGAGACGAGGGGCGCGAAGGCGTGGGCGGGGAAGTCGGCCTGGTTGTGGATCAGGTCGAACTCGGCCGCGCGCGCGAAGACGGTGGAGAGATGGCGCATCTCCCATACCTTGGCGTCGATCGAGGGATCTTCGGAATAGGCGGCGGGGACGGGGCCGGCGAGGGTGGCGGCGGTGATGCTGTCCTGGGTGGCAAACAGGGTGACGTCCACCCCGCGCGCGACAAGCGCCTCGGTCAGCAGGCTGGTGACGAGTTCCCAGGGACCATAGGCGCGCGGCGGGGTGCGCCAGGCGATCGGGGCGATCATCGCGATCTTCATGAAAAGGGCGTTACCGTTCTGGCTGGAGGATGACGCCCTGGTTGGGCGCGAGGGTATCGGTGAAGGGGTCGGGAGTGGTGGACAGCAGCAGGCGCCATGCGCCCGGCGGCAGGATGACGGGGTGCGGCGTCGTGCCGAGGTTGAGCGCGACGACGATGCGGTCGTCGCCGCAGACGCGTTCATAGGCGAGAACATCGCCCTCCGCCTCGATCAACCGGAACTGGCCGACGCCGAGCGCGGGATGGCGGCGGCGCAGGGCGAGCAACGCCCGGTGCAACGACAGCATCGAGGCCGGGTCATCCCGTTCGGCCGCGACGTTCCGCGTCCGCCAGTCCGCCCCGAGCGGAAGCCATGGTTCGGCGGTGGAGAAGCCGGCATGGGGGCCGGCATCCCATGGCATCGGTGTGCGAACCGGATCGCGGCCGAGGCCGAGGCCGGGTTCGCGCAACTCGCGCGGGTCCTGCACCCGGTCGGGCGGGATGGTCGCATCCTCCAGCCCCAGTTCGTCGCCATAATAAAGGGTGGGCGTGCCGCGCAGGGTGAGCAGCAGCATGGCGGCGACACGGGCCTGTTCGGCTCCGCGCTTGGTGGCGCTGCGTGGGCGATCATGGTTGCCCAGCACCCAGTTGGGCCAGCCGCCGGGGGGGAGCGCTGCCTCATAATCGGCGATCATCTGCGCCAGCGTGCGCGCGTCCCAGCGGGCGTCGATCAACTGGAAGTTGAAGGGCAGGTGGACGCCGCTTTCGTCCTGCCCGTAATAGTGCATCAGGCGTTCGAGCGGCAGGTAGATCTCGCCGATCAGCACGCGCTCCTCGCCGGGGGTGCTGTAATCGTCGGCGATGCGGCGCATGTCGCCGGCGATGGCGTGCACCTCGGGCTGGTCGGTGGAGTGGAGTTGCAGCACACGGTGCATCTCGCCCATGCTGACGTGCCAGGCGGGGTTCAGCGGATTGTCGGGAAAATCGGCGTGCTTGACCATGTGCCACAGCACGTCGATGCGGAAGCCATCGACGCCGCGAGCGAACCAGAAGCGCAGCACGTCCAGCATCGCCGCACGCACATCCGGGTTGCGCCAGTTGAGGTCTGGCTGTTCCTTCAGAAAGGCGTGATAGTAATATTGGCCGGTCGCCTCGTCCCATTCCCAGGCGGGGCCGCCGAAATCGCTGATCCAGTTGTTGGGCACGCCGCCATCCGGTGCGGCGTCGCGCCACAGATACCAGTCGCGTTTCGGGTTGGTGCGCGACGCGCGACTTTCGCGAAACCAGGGATGCTGGTCCGAACTGTGGTTCGGCACGAAATCGAGCAGTATCTTCAGCCCGCGGGCATGGGCGGCGGCGAGCAGCGCATCGAAATCGGCCAGCGTGCCGAAACGCGGATCGATCCCGCAATAATCCGCCACGTCATAGCCGAAATCGGCCATGGGCGAGGGGAAGATCGGCGAGATCCAGATCGCATCGACGCCGAGATCGACCAGATAATCGAGCCGCGCGGCGATGCCGTTCAGGTCGCCGATGCCGTCGCCGTCGCTGTCCTGAAACGAGCGGGGATAGATCTGGTACAGGACGGCGGATCGCCACCATGGTGCTTCCGTGGTCACGTCCGGGGCCGATATGCTCATCGGAAGCGATCCTTGCGCAGGCGGGTCATCCGGCAGGCGAGATCGGCCTCGCCGCTGGCGACCAGATAATGGTCGCCGCCATCGGCCAGCCCGGTGGAAAAGACGACGGGGGTCGGCAGGTACATCTGGTGCGCGATGTCGGCGGTGAGGGCGGGTGCGGCCTCAATCAAGGGCGCATCGTCCTCCAGCCGCAGGATGCGGGTGGGGTCGTCGCGGTCGAGCAGCGCCCAGAAACTGCGATAGATGCCGACCGTCTCGCGCCGCTCGACGCCGTGATAGAGGGTCAGCCAGCCTTCATCGGTCAGCACCGGCTGCGTGCCGCCGCCGATCTTCATCGCCGAGGTGGAGCCTTTGCGCGCGCGAATGCCGGGTGCCTCCAGCGGCTTCCAGTGGAGCGCGTCGGGGGAGGCGGCGAAGTTGATCGCGGGGCCGCCGACATAGGGGCTGTCCTCGGGATAGGCGAAATACACCTCTCCCAAAGGCCTGGTCAGCGCCATGAAGCGGTCGCCGACCAGCCCTTCGAACAGGATCATGTCCTTGTTCTGATGATCGAGGACGATCCCCTCCAGCCGGTAATCTATGCCGTTGTCGGAGATGTGGAGGGTGGTGCAGTGACGCTCGGCAGAGACCGAACAGGTGGTCATGTACCAGCGATCGGCGATGCGGCTGATCCGGGCATCCTCGACCCCGTAATCCTGATAGGGGGCGGCGGGCTCGATCACCTTGTCGTAATGGACCGCGACGATGCGCTCGCCATCGGGGGTGAGTTCGACCGGCAGCAGCCAGGACAGCGAGGTGAGCGCCAGCATGCGGTGGGCATGGCCCTTCAGCGCGAACTGGCGCGGGTCGGTCATGTCGACGCCGGCAAGGGGGTAGCGGTCGAGCACATAGCCGCCGGGCGTCCAGCGGATGGCGCGGACATGGCCGTCCACCACCGGCTGCGCCAGTGCCTCGGCAATGCGGACCATCAGCAGCAGGTTGCCGTTCGGCAATCGCGCCATGCCGGGATTGAACGCGCCCAGCACATAGGTCGGCTCGGCGATCCCGCGACGCAGCGGCGAGCGTGCGAGGTCGACATCGTCGGGACGGAAGATCAGGAAGTCGTCGGCCATGCGGGCGCGAACGCGGCGGCGTGGGCCGGCGTTCCTTCAGATCGCGGCGTCGCGCAGGAAGACGCGCCAGCGTTCCTCGAAAAACGCATCCGGCGAAAGGCCGCAAAAGGGATCGGGCAGGCCGAATTGGAGGCGCCGGGTCGGGCCGTCGAGCAGGTCGCCCAGCAGATGGTAGAGGCAGGTCGGATCGGCCTGGCGGAGCAGCCCGGCGGCTTGCGCGTGGCGGATGCGGTCGAGCATGGGCGCGGACATGATCCGGTTCCACGCGGCGAAGCGGGTGCGCAGCTCCTCCGAATAGGCGGCCTCCGAGGTGAGAAAGGCCATGAAGCGGACATTGTCGGGCGACAGGCAGAAGCCAAAGAAATGGCGCGAGGCGCGCTTCAGCGAGGCGAGGGGATTTTCCGCGCCGTCGCCCTCGACGAACGCCTCGGCCAGTCGCTCAAGGTCGCGCGTCACTACCGCATCGAGGAGCGCCATCTTGCCGGGATAGCGGCGATAGATGGTGTGCTTGCTGACGCCGACGGCAGCGGCGATCTCCTCCATCGAGGTGCCGTCGATGCCGCGGCAGCAAAAGGCCTCGCGCGCGCCGGTGAGGACCAGGTCGTTGATCTGCTGCGCCTGTTCGCGGGTGGGTCGTCCGGTGGTGCGTTTGTCGGTGGGCATGATCTTCTTTTGCGGGCGGGGTCGCGCACGTCAAATATCGGGCGGCTGCAGGCGCAGCGCCAGACCGGCGGCGACGAAATAGGCACGCTCCACCACCGCGGCCACCGCCTGGTTGAGCCGGCCGGCCTCGTCGCGAAAGGTGCGGCCGAGCGGGGTTTCGGGGACGAGGCCGAGCCCCACCTCGTTGGAGACGAGGAACAGCGGCGCGCGCGCTTCGCCGATCGCGGCGAGCAGGTCGGCGCGGGCGGCAGCGACGTCGTGATCGCCGAGCATGACGTTGGTCAGCCACAGGGTCAGGCAATCGACCAGGATCGCACCGCCCACGGCCTCGCGGATCGCCGCGGGCAGCGCGACCGGGCAGTCGATCGTCGTCCAGCGCGCGTCGCGATCGGCACGGTGCCGGGCGATGCGCTCCGCCATCTCGTCGTCGAACGCCTGGCCCGTCGCGCAGTAGATCAGCGGCGCGGCGAAGCGCTCCGCCGCGGTCTGGGCCAGCTGGCTCTTGCCCGAGCGGGCACCCCCGAGGAACAACGTCGTCGCCATCTTGCCCCCGTGCCCGCCCCCGCCTAAGGGCGCAAGCGTGACAGGTTCCCGGAGACGGGATGAAAAGGGAATTCGGAAGCGACGCCCGGACCGGGCCGGCGTGATCCGAAGCTGCCCCCGCAACTGTGACCGGCGAGCCTCGCCCATCCCCATGCCACTGGAGTTGATCCGGGAAGGCCGGGCGCGGCGCTGACCCGGGAGCCAGGAGACCTGCCTGTCGCGGTCTGTCCTTCGCGCGGACGGGGTGTGCCGGGCGATCGAGGAATGATCCTCGCGTGACGACGTCTTTGGGGGCGTGGGTGCAGCGGGGCTTGTTCGGCGCCGCCCGTGCGCGTGCCCCCTGTTGCGAACGCGAAGGGGGAAACAAGAGCTGTGACGATTCGATATCTATTGGCGGCGCCGGTGCTGCTCGCCGCGCTGCCGGCCTGGGGCCAGAGCGCGCAGTCCAATGCCGGACTGGAACAGGTGCAGGGCGCCGACGACCGCATCGTGGTGACGGCCAACCGCGCCGCGCAACCGATCGACCGGGTGGGCCAGGCGATAAGCGTGCTGGACACCGCCGAGATCACGCGGCGCCAGTCGGTGGCGGTGGCCGACCTGCTGCGCCAGACGCCCGGCGTGACCATCGCCCGCAACGGCGGGATCGGCACGCAGACCGGGGTCAGCATCCGCGGTGCGGAAACCGACCAGACGGTGGCACTGATCGACGGCATCAAGCTGAACGATCCGTCGGCGCCCGGCGGCGGGTTCAACTTCGGCGGATTGCTGGTGGGGAATATCGCGCGGATCGAGGTGCTGCGGGGTGCGCAGTCGGTGCTGTGGGGCAGCCAGGCGATCGGCGGTGTGGTGAACCTGATCACGCGGCAGCCGACCGAGGCACTGTCGGTCAACGCGCGCGCGGAAGGGGGCTGGCGCGATACGGGGCAGGTGTTCGCGAACGTGTCGGGCAAGGCGGGGCCGGTCGCGGCGAGCCTTGGCGGCGGGTATTTCACCAGCGACGGCCTGTCCGCCTTTGCCGGCGGGACCGAGCGCGACGGATATCGCAACTACGGCGCCAATGGCAGCGTGACGGTGGACGTTGCCACCAACCTGTCGCTGGACCTGCGCGGATTCTATTCGGATGGCCGGACGGAGATTGACGGCTTTCCCGCACCCGCCTTCACCTTTGGCGATACGCGCGAATATGGCACGTCGAAGCAGTTCGTCGGC
This sequence comes from Sphingomonas sp. NY01, assembly GCF_038809135.1. Lineage (NCBI taxonomy): Bacteria > Pseudomonadati > Pseudomonadota > Alphaproteobacteria > Sphingomonadales > Sphingomonadaceae > Sphingomonas > Sphingomonas sp. NY01. Next base: position 1,241,913 of record NZ_CP101722.1, read on the forward strand.
TATGGCGGCGCGAACTTGGCGCTGTTCGACGGGCGGCTGCGCAACCGGCTGGGCTATGCCTATACGCAGACGCGGCGGCGCAACATCGATCCGGACGGGGTGCCGACCGAGACGTTTCGCGGCAATGGCCGCAACGAGCGTATAGAATATCAGGGGCTGCTCGACCTGAGCGACGCGGTGCAGGGCACGTTCGGCGCGGAGCGCGAGGTGACGCGGTTCACCACCACGAGCTTTGGCGGGCCGGAAACGCGCGGGCGGGCGCGGCTGTTCAGCGTCTATGGCCAGTTGGCGGTGACGCCCGTCGCAGGGCTGACCGTGACGGGCGGCGTGCGCCATGACGACCATAACGTGTTCGGCGGCGCGACCACGGTATCGGCCAGCGGCGTCTGGTCGCCCAATGGCGGCAATACGCTGTTCCGGGGCAGCTATTCGGAAGGGTTCAAGGCGCCGACGCTGTACCAGTTGCAGAGCGAATATGGCAACGCGCTGCTCGATCCCGAACGGTCGAAGGGCTGGGACGCGGGCATTACGCAGCGCGCGCTGGACGGTGCGATCGAGGCGAGTGCGACATGGTTCCACCGCACCTCGCGCGACCTGATCACCTTCGTGTCGTGCGCCGCGCCGCTTTCCGGCATCTGTGCGGGGCGGCCGTTCGGTACCTATGACAATGTCGCGCGGGCACGGTCACAGGGGCTGGAGTTCACCCTGGCGCTGGTGCCGGTCGAGGCGTTGCGGCTGAGTGCGGCCTATACCTATCTGGACGCCGAGGATCGCTCGGCGGGCACCGCCGGTTTCGGGCGGCGGCTGGCCCGGCGGCCGGATCACAGCGTGACGGTGAATGCCGATTACCGCTGGGCGTTCGGGCTGGAGACGGGGGCGACGGTGACGAGTGTCGGCGACAGCTTCAACGATGCGGCCAATGTTCGCCGGCTCGATGGGTACACGCTGGTCGACCTGCGCGCATCGATGCCGGTGACGGGCAATCTGGCCGTCTATGGCCGGATCGAGAACCTGTTCGACGAACGCTACCAGACGGTGCTCGATTACGGTCAGCAGGGGCGGGCGGGGTTTGTAGGCGTGCGGGTGGCGTATTGAGGCGATGATCGGCGCGGGGGATCTGGCACCGTTCTACGTGCATGGCGGCCGGGTGGCGGAGGCGCGGGCTGTGTTCGGGGGCGAGGACTGGATCGACCTGTCGACGGGGATCGCGCCGCGGGCCTATCCGGTGGCGGAAACCGGGCTGGCGTGCCTGCCGGAGAGCGGGGCGGTGGCGGCGCTGGAGGCGGCGGCGGCGCGCGCGTTCGGGGTGCCCGGCGCGCGCGCGGTGGTGGCGGTGCCGGGGACGGACCTGGCGATGCGGCTGCTGGCGCTGCTGATGCCGGGGGAGCGTCCGGCGGTGGTGGTGCCGGGCTATGGCGGGCACCGGGCCGCGTGGCCGGCGGCGGTGCCGATCGCGTGGGAGGCGCTGGGGCAGGGCGGCCACGACCTGACCATACTTGCCAGCCCTGCCAACCCCGACGGCCGGCGGCTGGACCCGGTGAGCGCCCGCGACCTGCTGGCGCGCGGCATGCTGGTGGTGGACGAGGCCTATGCCGACCCGGCGCCGGGGCTGGCGGCGATGGATGACGCGGGGCTGGTGGTGCTGCGGTCGTTCGGCAAATTCTATGGGTTGCCGGGGGTGAGGCTGGGCTTCGTCATCGCGGCGCCGGCGCTGGCGGACGCCTTGCGGGCGTTGCTGGGGGACTGGCCGGTGAGCGGGCCGGCGGTGACGATCGGGACGCAGGCCTATGGCGACACGGCGTGGCAGGTGGAGCAGGTGCGCAGGATCGGGGATGCGGCGGTGGCGCTGGATGCGGTACTGGATGCAGCCGGGTTCGCGGTGTCGGGGCGGGCGGGGTTGTTCCGGCTGGTCGCGGTACCCGGTGCCGGGCGCCTGTTCCGCCATCTGGCCGAGCGTGCGATCCTGGTGCGGCCGCTGGCCGACCAGCCGGACCGGTTGCGCATCGGCCTGCCCGGAGACGCGGCCGCGGTGCGGCGACTGGCCGACGCGTTACAGGAGTTCAAGCGATGACCGATACGCCCGAGGACTATGCCCGCCACAACGCCAAGATGAAGCGGATGCAGGCGGCGCGCGAGAAGATGCAGGCCAGGCGCACGCTGGAGCGCGGCCTGTTGATCGTCCATACCGGCAACGGCAAGGGCAAGTCGTCCTCCGCTTTCGGCATGGCGATCCGCAGCATCGGCTGGGGCATGAAGGTCGCCATCCTGCAATATGTGAAGGGCAAGTGGGAGACGGGGGAGCGCAACTTCTTCGAAGCGCATCCCGATCTCGCCACCTTCGAGGTGATGGGCGAAGGCTTCACCTGGGACACGCAGGACCGCGAGCAGGATATCCGCGCGGCGCGCGCGGCGTGGGAACGGTCCAAGGCGATGATCCTCGACCCCGAGATCGACTTCGTGATCCTGGACGAACTGAACATCGTGTTGCGCGACGGGACGTTGCCGGCGGACGAGATCGTCGCGTTCCTGAAGGACCGGCCGCTGACCAAGCATATCTGCGTCACCGGGCGCCATGCCAAGCCCGAACTGCTGGAGATCGCCGATCTGGTGACCGAGTTCGGCGAGGTGAAACATCCCTACAACGCAGGCTTCAAGGCGCAGAAGGGCGTCGAATATTGAGCATGGCGCGCGCGATCGGCGCGGCGACGTGCCTGATGACGGTGTCGGCGGCGCCGGTGCCGGTGCCGGGGACCTTGCGCATCGTGTCGATCAATCCGTGCATCGATGCGATCCTGATGCGCATCGCCGATCCCGCCGAGATCGCCGGGATCAGCCATTATTCGCAGGATGCGCGCGCCTCCTCCATCCCGCTGGACCTCGCGCGGCGCTTTCACGCGACCTCGGGCACCGCGGAGGAGGTGGTGGCGCTGCGCCCCGATCTGGTGCTGAGCGGCCCCCATGTCGCGCCCTCCACGATCGCGGCGTTGAAGCGGATGAAGATCCGGCTGGTGCAATATCCGGTACCCGACAGCGTGGACGAAAGCGTGGCGCAGGTGCGCGAGATGGCCGCCGCGATCGGCCATGCCGACCGGGGCGCGCGTCTGGCGGGGGCGATCACGGCGGCGGCGCGGCCGGTGGCGGGGGTAAAGGTGCCGGCGCTGATCTGGCAGGGTGGCGGACTGGTGCCGGGAGCGGGAACCCTGTCCGACGACCTGTTGGCGCGCAGCGGGTTCCGCAACATGAGCGCGGCCTATGGCCTGAAGAAATGGGACGTGTTGCCGCTGGAATATCTGGTGGCGCGACCGCCGCGGGTGTTGCTGTCGGTGGGCACGGCGGAGGCCGGCGGCGACCGGCTGGCGCGGCATCCGGCGGTGCGGCGGCTGGGCGAGCGGATCACGGTGGCGCCCTATCCGGCGCGGCTGATGAATTGCGGCGGGCCGACGATCGTCGCAGCGATGGCGCGGTTGCGTGCGGTGCGGAAAGGTTTGGGGCGATGAAGCGGTTGAGCCTGTTTCTGCTGCTGGCGTTGATCGCGGCGGCGTTGCTGTCGGTGGCGGCGGGCAAGGTCTGGGTGCCGTGGGGCGCATGGACCGCGGACGATCCGCGCGGGATCATCATCGCCGAGTTGCGCCTGCCGCGCACCGTGCTGGCGATGGCGGTCGGCGCGGCGCTCGGCCTGTCGGGTGCGGTGATGCAAGGCTATCTGCGCAACCCGCTGGCCGATCCGGGGCTGTTCGGCGTATCGTCCGGCGCGGCGCTGGGGGCGGTCTTGTCGCTGTTCTTCGGCTATGCGGCGCAGGCGTGGTTGCTGCCGGGCTTCGCGCTGGCCGGGGCAGGCGTGACAATGGCGCTGCTCGCGCTGATCGCCGGGCGGTCGGGCAGCCTGATCCTGTTCACGCTGGCGGGCATGATCCTGACCAGCATCGCGGGATCGCTGACGACGCTGGCGATCAGCCTGGCGCCGACGCCGTTCGTCGCCAGCGAGATCGTCACCTGGCTGATCGGCGCGCTGACCGACCGGAGCTGGGACGACGTCAAGGTCGCGCTGCCGCTGATCGCAGGCGGGATCGCGGTGCTGGCGACGACGGCGCGGTCGCTGGATGCGCTGACGCTGGGCGAGGCGGCGGCACGGTCGATCGGGGTCGATCCCCGGCGGCTGCAACTGGCGGTGATCGCGGGCACCGCGCTGACCGTGGGGGCGAGCGTGGCGACGGCCGGGGTGATCGGCTTTGTCGGGCTGATGGTGCCGCATCTGGTGCGGCCGCTGGCGGGCAATCGCCCCTCGGCGATCCTGCTGCCCTCCGCGCTGGGCGGGGCGCTGCTGGTGACGGTGGCCGACAGTCTGGTGCGGATCGCGCCGACGGTCAGCGAACTGAGGCTGGGGGTGGCGATGTCGATGCTGGGCGGGCCGTTCTTCCTGTATCTGCTGATCCGCATGCGGCGGGGGCTGGCATGAGCGTGCTGGCGATCGAGGGCGTCTCGCTGGCGCTGGGCGGCAATCCGGTGCTGCATGAGGTGTCGTTCGCGTTTGCACAGGGGCGCGTGACCGCGCTGCTGGGGCCGAACGGGGCGGGCAAGAGCAGCCTGTTGTCCTGCGTGGCGGGGTTGCGGCGGCCGGATGCGGGCCGCGTGACGCTGGACGGCAACGGGGTGACGGCGCTCGACCGGCGCGAGCGGGGACGGCGGATCGGGCTGCTGCCGCAAGACGGCGATGTGCACTGGAACATCGACGTGGCGACGCTGGTCGCGTTGGGTCGCCTGCCGCATCGGGGGCGCTGGGGCGAGACCGATGCCGACCGCGCGGCGGTGGCGCGGGCGATGGCCGAGACCGATGTGGAGCATCTGGCCCGGCGCGGCGTCGAACGCCTGTCGGGCGGGGAGCGGGGGCGCGCGCTGCTGGCGCGGGTGCTGGCGGGGGAGCCGGACTGGCTGCTGGCCGACGAGCCGCTGGCGAGCCTGGACCCGGCGCATCAACTGGACGTGCTGGCGCGGCTGCGCGCCGTGGCGGATGCCGGGCGCGGCGTGGTGGTGGTGCTGCACGACCTGCATCTGGCGGGACGGATCGCCGATGATGTGGTGCTGCTGAACCGGGGGCGGGTCGTTGCGGCGGGAGCGGCGGAGGCGGTGCTGACCGCGCCGCTGATCGCCCGGACCTATGGTGTCGCGGTGGAAATCGGGCGGACACCGGGCGGACACCGCTTCATCCTGCCGACCGCGCGCGCATGAACCAGGCGGCGGCGCTGCTGGCGATCCTGATGCTGGAGGCGGTGCTGGGCTATCCGCGGCGGTGGCGGCATCCGGTGGAGGCGGTGGGGGCACTGATCGCGGCGTTCGAGCGGCGTTGGCGGCGGCATCGCCGGATCGGGGGCGTGGTGTTGCTGGCGGTGCTGATCGGGCTGGCGATCGCGGCCGGGCTGGCGATCGGGATGCTCGGGTGGGTCGCGGTCATACTGGCGGGCACGACGGGGTTGGCGCAGCGAAGCCTTCACGACCATGTTTCGGCGGTGGCGACCCCCCTTGCGGCGGGCGATCTGGTGGCGGCGCGCGGCGCGGTGGCGATGATCGTCGGGCGCGATACCGACACGCTGGACGAGGGCGGGGTGGCGACGGCGGCGATCGAGAGCCTGGCGGAGAGTTTCTGCGACGGGGTGGTGGCGCCGGCCTTCTGGTTCCTGATCGGCGGTTTGCCGGGGCTGTTCGTGGCCAAGGCGATCAACACCGCGGACAGCATGGTGGGGCATCGCACCGAAAGGCTGGCGGCGTTCGGATGGGCGAGTGCGAAGGCCGATGATGTGATCAACTGGTTGCCGGCGCAGATCGCGGGGTTGCTGATCTGTCTGGTCGGGCGGGGCGGATGGCGGGTGATGCTGCGCGATGCGGGCAAACATGCCTCGCCCAATGGCGGTTGGCCGGAGAGCGCGATGGCCGGCGTGCTGGGGCGGCGGCTGGGCGGGCCGGTATGCTATGATGGCGAGCCGGCGATGCGGGCGGTGCTGGGCGAGGGGGCGGTGCCGGATGCGGGCGATCTGAGGCGGGCGCTGCGCGTCTATCGCGGCGCGTGCCTGATGATGTGGATGCTGGTGGGGGTGATCGCTTGGGCGCGGTGATGCTGCAGGGGACGGGGTCGGACGTGGGCAAGTCGGTGCTGGTCGCCGGGCTGTGCCGGCTCTTTGCCAACCGGGGGCTGAAGGTCCGGCCGTTCAAGCCGCAGAACATGTCGAACAATGCGGCGGTCGCCGCGGATGGCGGCGAGATCGGGCGGGCGCAGGCGTTGCAGGCGATCGCCGCGCGCACGCCGCCGACGACGGACATGAACCCGGTGCTGATGAAGCCGCAGTCCGACCGGACGTCGCAACTGGTGGTGCAGGGGCGGGTCGCGGGCGTGGTGCAGGCGGGGCGCTGGCGCGAGGCGAAGGCGGGGCTGATGACGCCGGTACTGGCGTCCTATCGCCGGTTGCGCGGGCAAGCCGATCTGGTGATCGTGGAGGGGGCGGGAAGTCCGGCGGAGATCAACCTGCGCGACGGTGACATCGCCAATATGGGCTTTGCGCGCGCGGCGGGCGTGCCGGTGGTGCTGGTGGGCGATATCGACCGGGGCGGGGTGATCGCATCGCTGGTCGGCACGCGCGCGGTGCTGGACGAGGCGGACGGGGCGATGGTACGCGGGTTTCTGATCAACAAGTTCCGCGGCGACCCGGCGCTGTTCGCAGACGGCATGGCGGCGATCGAGACGCGGACCGGGTGGGAGGCGCTGGGGCTGGTGCCGTGGCTGAACGCGGCGGCGCGGTTGCCGGCGGAGGATGCGGTGGCGCTCGACCGGATGGGCGGGGGTCAGGGGGTGGTGATCGCGGTGCCGATGTTGTCGCGGATCGCCAATTTCGACGATTTCGATGCGCTGGCGAGCGAGCCGGGCGTGCGGCTGGCGATGATCCCGCCGGGGCAGCCTTTGCCGGCCGATGCGGCGCTGGTGATCCTGCCGGGGAGCAAGGCGACGATCGCAGACCTGGCGTTCCTGCGCGCGCAGGGGTGGGACGTGGACCTGTTCGCGCATGTCCGGCGTGGCGGCCGGGTGCTGGGGATTTGCGGCGGATATCAGATGCTGGGGCGGCGGGTGTCCGATCCGGAGGGGATCGAGGGTGCGGCGGACAGCGTCGCGGGACTGGGCCTGTTGCCGGTGGAAACCGAACTCGGCCGCGACAAGCGGGTGCGGGCGGTGACGGGCACGCTGCACGGCGGCGGGGGCGACTTTGCCGGGTACGAGATCCATGCCGGGGTGACGCGGGTGGACGCGGGAACGCCGCCGCTGCTTCGCTTCGAGGATGGCGGCGTCGATGGCGCGACCGCTGAGGATGGGCGGATCGCGGGCTGTTACGTCCATGGGCTGTTCGACCGGGTGGGCGCGCGGGGGCATTGGCTGGAGGTGATCGGGGCGGTGTCGGACGGGTGGGACCGGAGCGAGGCGATCGATGCGGCGCTGGATGCGATCGCGGGGGAACTGGAGGCGGTGGTGGCGGTGGAGCGGATATTGGCGCTGGCGGGGAAGGCGGCATGATCGCCGAGGCGGAGGTGCGCGCGCATCTGGACGCGCTGGCCAAGCCGCGGGGCGCCATGGGCCGGCTGGAGGATGTGGCGGTGCGGCTGGCGCTGAGCCAGGGGCGGATCGATCCGGAGACCCGGCCGCGCCGCCTGGTGTTGTTCGCGGGCGACCATGGCTGTGTGGACGATGGCGTGTCGGCCTGGCCCTCGGCGGTGACGGGGGTGATGGTCGGGGCGATCCTGAGCGGCCGGGCGACGAGCAATGCGCTGGCGGCCGCGCAGGACTGTGCGCTCAGGCTGGTGGATGTCGGTGTGGCGGGGCCGCGCACCACCGATGGGCCGGCCTTTTTCCGCGATGCGCGGGTCGGTGACGGGACGGCGAGCCTTGCGCGGGGGCCTGCGATGTCGATCGACGCGTTCGAGGCGGCATGGGCGGTGGGCGCCGAGGAGGCGCGCCGCGCGGTCGGTGAAGGCGCGGCGGTGCTGATCGCGGGCGAGATGGGGATCGGGAATACGACGCCGGCGGCGTGCCTGACCGCGCTCATTACGGGGATCGAGGCCGATGCCGCGGTGGGGCGCGGGGCGGGTGCGGACGATGCGGTGATGGCGGCAAAGCGGGCGGTGACCGCCGGTGCGGTGGCACGAGCGCGCGGCGAGGCTGATGTCCGCGAGGCGATCGCGGGTATCTGCGGCTATGAAATCGCGGCGATGGCGGGATTTTATGCCGAGGGGGCGCGGGCCGGCGTGACCCTGTTGATCGACGGCTATGTCGCGACGGCGGCGGCGCTGGTGGCGGAGCGGCTGGCGCCGGGGACGGCGCGGGCGATGATCGCGGCGCATCGCTCGGCCGAGCCGGGGCACGCAGCGGCGCTGGCGGCGCTGGGGCTGGCGCCGATGCTGGAATGGGACATGCGGCTGGGCGAGGGAAGCGGGGCGCTGGTCGCGCTGCCGCTGCTGGACAGCGCGGCGGCGCTGCTGCGCGACGTGGCGCAGCTGGATGCGATCGGCGTGGGCCGTGCGGACTAGGGCGCCGTTCTGGGCACCGCCGCTGATGGCGGTACAGTTCCTGACGCGGGTGCCCGTGCCGTGGCTGGCGCGGCTGGACGGCGCAAGGGCGGGCGACGCGTTCGTGCGGTCGACCGGATGGCTGCCGCTGGTGGGCACCGTCATCGGGATCATGACGGCGACCGTGTTCGCGCTGGGGCAGATATGGTGGCCGCCGCTGGTCGCGCTGCTGGTTGCGCTGGCGGTGGAGGCGTGGCTGACCGGTGCGTTTCATGAGGATGCGGTGGCCGATTTCTGCGACGCGTTCGGGGCTGCGCGCGATGCGGAGACGACGCGGCGGATCATGAAGGACAGCCGGATCGGCAGTTACGGTGCGCTGGGGCTGGGGCTGGCGGTCGCGCTGCGCGTGGCGGCGACGCTGGCGGTGCCGGGTTCGGTTGGACTGTATGCGATCGTTGCCGCGGCGGGGATCGCGCGGTGGAGCGCGGTGCTGTTGATGGCGATGGCGCCGCCCGCAGCGACGGGCGAGGGCGTTGCGAAGGATATCGGACGCCTGCCGCGACGATCCTTCTGGCTGGCGGCGGTGATGGTGTTGCCGGCGATCGGACTGCTGGCGACCGGCGGACGATGGACTGCATCGATCGTGCTGGTGGTAATCAGCCTGATGCTGGTGTGGATCGCGCGCGGGATACGGCGGCGGATCGGGGGCGGCACGGGGGATTGTCTGGGCTTTGCGGCCTATGCGGCGCAGGTGCTGGTGCTGCTGGTGGTGGCCGGCGCGTGACGGTGCGGCTGTTGCGGCACCCGCCGGTCGCCAGGGCCTGGGCCGGGCGGTGCTACGGCGTGTCGGACATGGGATGGAGCCGCGAAGGGCGGGCGATGGCGTGGTCGCTGGCGGCGGCGGTGCGGGCGGACCGGGTCGTGCATTCGGGGCTGGAGCGGACGCGGCGACTGGCCGAGATGCTGTGTTCCGCGCCGATCGAGGACGCGCGGTGGCGCGAGCGCGACTTCGGCGCGTGGGAGGGCCGGCGCTGGGACGCGATCTGGCGCGAGAGCGGGAATGCGATGGACGGCCTGATGACCGACCCGCACGGTTTCCGTCCGGGTGGCGGCGAGACCGGGGCGATGCTGGCCGGGCGGGTGCGGGCGGCCTGGGACGCGCTGCCCGACGCTGACCATGTGCTGGTGATCGCGCATGGCGGGTCGATCGCGACGCTCCGCTGCCTTTTGGCGGGGGCGCCGCTGACCGAGGCGGTGCGGTTCATCCCCGCCTGCGGCGAGATGGTGGAACTGGCACGCTGACCGACGGGTCAGCGGCCGCCCAGTACCGCGATCAGCACAGGGTCGCGCGTCGCCAGCGGGTCGGCGCGGATCGCGGCCTCCTCGCGACCGATCGCGCGGAAGATGGCGCTGCCGGCCTGTTCGGCGACATCCCGGGCGAGTGCGGTGTAATCCACCCCGGTGCGCGCGGCGATGACCGCGCCCAGTATCTCCGCGCCGTCGGAGCGTAGCGCGCCGCCAATCTCGGGAAACATGGCGTCGACCACCGCGCCGCGCGCCTGGCGTTCGAGCAGGGTCGTCGCCGCGGTCGGCCCGCCGCGCAGCACCGATACGGTATCGGCCACGCTAAGGCCGCGAATCGCATCAAGCACGACCGGCGTCGCCCGGTCGGCGGCATCCACGGCCACGTCGTTCAGGGCAAAGGCGATGCGGTCGCGTACCGCGCGGGTGCGCAGGATCGCGGCCAGCACGTCGCCGTCGCGGCCGCCCGCCACCTGCTGCGGCACGGTGATGCGGGTCAGCTGGTCGTCGTAGAAGCCGCCGGGTTGCAGCAGCCGGGCAAAGGCACGCTGGCTGGACAGGGTGAGCAGACGGTGGATGCCGTCGCCCAGGCTGTAGGAGCCGAGTGGCGTGGTGCAGGCGCCGATCGCGACCAGCGGCAGCAGCGCGGCACCGCGGAGCAGGTGGCGGCGGGCAAGGAGAGGCGACATGGCCATTGAACATCCCGATTTGGGTGGATTTGACGGGTCGATATGACCTAGCCTGTGGGGGACGGGGGATTGCGACAGGGTGAACGGGCCGGCAGGATCACGGTTTTGCGCGCCATTGTTGTCCAGCGGTGTCAGCAAACGCATAGATCATTGACGTTTCCGCGTTCCATTGCATAGCTAAAGTTAATCCAGGTTACGGTACGCTGGTTTGGAACGATGCACACGACCGAACCGACATGTCGCGAAGCTACGGACCGATAAGCAAAAGATCGAGCCAGACAGCAGGAACGGGGGAACGGCGTTTGGAAGCGGAAGCGGAAATGGAAGACGGCATCCTGGAGCGGGACGGCAAGCGGCTCTATCGCGCGCCCGCGCTGGAAAAAGGTCTGGATATCCTGGAGCTGCTGGCGGGCGAGGAGCAGCCGCTGACGGTCAGCGCCATCGTGCAGCGACTGGGGCGATCCACGGGCGAGCTGTTTCGCATGATCCAAGTGCTGGAGCATCGCGGTTTCGTGGAACAGGGACCCGCCGGCTATGTCATGACGCCGCGCCTGTTCCATCTGGGATTGAAGCGGCCGCCGGTACGCAGCATGCTGGAACAGGCCCTGCCGATCATGCGGCAACTGACCATCGATATCGGTCAATCCTGTCATCTGGGCATCCAGACGGGCAGCGACATGGCCGTGGTCGCGCGCATGGAATCGACCGCGGCGGTGGGCTTTGCGGTACGGGTCGGATATCGGCAGCCGTTGCACCGGACCTCCTCCGGAGCGGTGCTCTATGCGTTTCAGTCGCCCTCCATCCGGGGTGACTGGGAGCGGTCGTTCCAGCCGGCCCCCTCGGCCGACGAGCTGAATGCGTTCCGGGCGCGTGCCGACGAGATCCGCGTCACCGGCCTGGGGCGGCAGGACAACCCGTGCATCAACGGGATGCGCGATCTGTCCGCGCCGATCCTGCGCGGGCGGCAGGCGATCGCCGCGTTGACCGTACCGTTCCTGCGCCTGACCGATTCGACGGTATCGGAAGATGCCGCATGCAACGCGATCCGGGCGGCGGCGGCGGAGATTTCCAGCAGCCTGGCGTTCAACGACAGTCACGCCTGAAGGATACCCGGTCGGACCTTCGCGGCGGCGCCGGTTTCAGGGTGATACCGGCCGGGGGGCGCTATCGCTGGCGCGCAAAGTCTGAAACAGCGCCGGCGATGAAGACGATCTGGTTCGATCGCGGGCATTCGGTCCGCAATGCGCTGGCCCTGATAAGAGCGGGGGCGAACGGGCGGGTGCGATTGATCGCCTCGCACCCTTATGCCGATGCCGCGGCGCTGGCGGCCGCCGATCTGGCGCTGATCGAGCCGATCGCGGCGGACGGCTATCGCGACTGGTGTCTGGAGATGTGCCGGGTGCACGGCGTCGACCTGTTCGTGCCCGGCATGCGCCGCGACCTGATCGCGGGCGACGCAGCCGCCTTTGCCGCGCTTGGCACGCGGCTGGCGCTGCCGGCGGCGCCCGACATGCTGGACCTGCTGGACGACAAATGGGCGTTCATGGACGCGGTGGCGGCGGCCGGGTTGCCGGTACCGCAGGCGTGGCTGGCGCGGGGCGGCGATGACGTACGCGGCGCCGCCGCCGCCCTGCGCGGGCAGGGGCTTGGCGCGTGCGTCAAGCCGCGGCGCGGCGTGTTCGGGGCGGGCTTCTGGCGGCTGGAGGACGAACGGCCGCTGATCGCGACGCTGATGGATGTCGATGCGCGGACGATCGCGGTCGAGGCCTTTGCGCAGGCGCTGGACGACGGGCAGGCGCCCGACCTGCTGGTGCTGGAATATCTGCCGGGGCATGAGACGAGCGTCGATGTGCTGGCGGACGGCGGCCGCGTGGTGAGTGCGGTCGCCCGGCGCAAGGAGCGCGTGGGGCAGTGGGTGGAAAGCGAGGGCGAGGCGATCGACCTGGCGGCGGCGACGGTGCGGCTGTTCGGCCTGTCCGGCCTGATCAACGTGCAGATGATCGAGGATGCGGCCGGGCAGCCGCGGCTGATCGAGGTCAATACGCGGATGAGCGGCGGGTGCCTGAACACCATGTTTGCCGGCGTGAACCTGCCCTGGTGGCATGTCGCGCTGGGACTGGGGCTGGCGCATGCGGACATGGTGCCGCGCCCACGGGGGCGCGCACTGGTGGCGGCGGTGCCCGATGCGATCCGGCTGGATGCGCCGGCGCCGCCCTTTTCCGCGATGATCCGCGACGAATAGCGGTTGCGGGCGCCCGCAGGGGCGGTCTAGCGTGGTGCGGACATCTTCCGATCTTTTGCCTTGGGAGGGGCAGCGCGATGGTAAATCTTCAAAAAGGTCAGACAGTTCGACTGGAAAAGCGCGGTGGCGGCACGCTGACCCGCGTGACCATGGGGCTGGGCTGGGACGTGAAAAAGGCCAAGGGGCTGTTCGGCGCGCTGCTGGGCGGCGGGGGCGGCGACATCGACCTGGATGCGTCCTGCCTGCTGTTCGATGCCGGCGGGCAGATGGTGGACCAGGTGTGGTTCCGGCAACTGACCAGCCGCGACGGCAGCATCGTCCATTCGGGCGACAATCTTACGGGGGCGGGTGCTGGCGATGACGAGACGATCAATGTCGACCTGACGCGTCTGCCCTCCACGGTGCGCGCGCTGGTGTTCACGGTGAACAGCTTTCGCGGCGACACGTTCGACCGGATCGACAATGCCTATTGCCGGCTGGTGGATGCCACCAACGGCAGCGAACTGGCGCGGTTCGATCTGTCGGGATCGGGCACGCATACCGGGCAGGTGATGGCGCAGGTGGTGCGCGTCGGCGACGGGTGGGAGATGAAGGCGCTGGGCGAGAAGACCACGGGCCGCACCTTTCACGATATGATGGGGCCGATCACGGCCGCGTTGTAAGGGCGCCCCTCGCGATGCGCGAACTGAGCCAGGGCGGCAATGCACCGGTGGCGGGGGACGCGGTGCGCGTCGCCCTGACCCTGCCGGCGGAGGCCGATGTGTCCGCTTACCTGCTGCGCGGGGACGGGCGGGTGCGCGGCGATGCCGACATGCTGTTCTACAACCAGCCCGCCGACCCCGCGGGCGCGGTCCGGCTGGACGTGGCGACGCGGACCTTTGCGGTCACCCTGTCGCGGCTGGACCCGGCGATCGAGCGGATCGTGTTCTGCATAACCGTGGACCGGGGCACGGTGGCCGTGCTGGAGGGCGCCGCGATCACGGCGGGCGATGTCGAATATCGCCCTCGTCTGGCAGGGGCGAGCGAGGCGGCGATGATGCTGGGCGAGCTGTACCGGCGCGCCGGGCAGTGGAAGTTCCGCGCGGTGGGGCAGGGCTTCGACGGCGGGCTGGCGCCGCTCGCCCGCTCGTTCGGGATCGAGGTGGCGGAGCCTGTCGCCGCGCCACCACCGCCACCGCCTCCACCCCCGCCGGTGCGGCTGAGCAAGGTGACGCTGGACAAGCCGCGCCAGACGGTCAGCCTTGCCAAGCCGACCGGCGAGATCGTCATCAACCTGAACTGGTCGCGCGGCAGGGGCGGCTGGGGGCGCAGCGGCGCGGTCGACCTGGACCTGGGTTGCCTGTTCGAGCTGGACGATGGCTGGAAGGGCGTGATCCAGGCGCTGGGCGGCACATTCGGCGATTATGAGGGCGAGCCGTGGATCGCGCTGTCCGCCGACGATCGATCGGGCGACACCGCCAGCGGCGAGACGATGCGGGTAAACGGCCGGCATTGGGACCGAATCCGCCGCATCCTCGTTTTCGCGCTGATCTACGAAGGCGTGCCGAACTGGCAGGCGACGGACGGCGTGGTGACGGTGAAGATGCCCGGCGAACAGGATATCGAGGTGCGCATGACCGAGGGTCGCAACGACCGCCGGCTGTGCGCGGTCGCGATGCTGGAAAATGTCGGCGGCCGGTTCCAGGCGATGCGGCTGGTGGATTACCATCAGGGGCAGCGCAAGCTGGACGAAGCCTATCGCTGGGGCCTGCGCTGGACGGCGGGGTCAAAGGACTGACATAAGCGCCCCATACACCAAGACGGCGCATCCGGGGGACATTCGTGCTGCTGAAATATTACAAGGGTTCGTTCATCTTCACGGGCATCTGCCTGGCCATCGCGGCTTGGCTGGGGATGCAGAGCACCGGCACCGTCGGCGGCACGCTGGGCGTGCTGTGGATCGTGGCGGTGCTGGGCGTGCTGGAGGTGTCGCTGTCGTTCGACAACGCCGTCGTCAACGCGACGGTGCTGCGCGACATGGACGAGAAATGGCGCCGCCGCTTCCTGACCTGGGGCATCCTGATCGCGGTGTTCGGCATGCGCATCGTGTTCCCGCTGGCGATCGTCGCGATCGCGGCCAGCCTGGGGCCGGTCGAGGCGCTGAAGCTGGCGGCGGGCGATCCCGTGCGGTACGAACAGATCATCACCTCCGCCCATGTCGGCATCTCGGGCTTTGGCGGCGCGTTCCTGGCGATGGTCGGCCTGAACTTCTTCTTCGACGACGAGAAGGAGGAGCACTGGATCGGCGTGATCGAGCGGCCGCTGGCCAAGCTGACCGACATTTCGGGTCTGGCGGTCGGCATCGTGCTGCTGGCGATGTACGTGATCTCGCGCTTCATCCCCGTCGAGGAGGCGATGACCTACATCACCTCCGGCATCTTCGGGCTGTTGACCTATATCGCGGTGCATGCGCTGGGCGTGCTGCTGGAAGGCGACGGCGATGCCGCGACGGGCGCGGCGGCGCGGTCGGGCCTGGCATCCTTCCTGTATCTGGAAGTGCTGGACGCCAGCTTCTCGTTCGACGGGGTGATCGGTGCGTTTGCCTTGTCGAACAATCTGTTCATCATCGCGCTGGGCCTCGGCATCGGGGCGATGTTCGTGCGTTCGATGACGATCATGCTGGTCGATAAGGGCACGCTGACCCAGTATCGCTATCTGGAGCACGGCGCCTTTTACGCGATCATCGCGCTGGCCGCGATCATGCTGCTGTCGGTCGAGTTCGAGATACCGGAGACGGTGACCGGCCTGATCGGCGCCGCGCTGATCGGTCTGGCCTTCTGGGCGTCGGTGCGCAGCAACAAGCGGGATCCGGAGCAGCCGATCGAGGCGGCCGATCCGGTCAAGCCGTCGGGCACCGCGCTGAAGGACTGAGCGCGCAACCTTTACGTCAATATCGGTCGATGATCGGCCGGCAAGCAATGGAGACGATCAGATGGCGGTATCCCTGTCCAAGGGCGGCAATGTCAGCCTGTCGAAGGAAGCACCCGGCCTGAAGGCGGTACGCGTCGGCCTGGGTTGGGACACGCGCGTGACCGATGGCAGCGGGTTCGACCTGGATGCGTCGGTGTTCCTGCTGAACGAGGCGGGACAGGTGCGGTCGGACGCGGACTTCGTGTTCTACAACAACAAGCTGGGCGCAAACGGCGCGGTCGAGCATCAGGGCGACAACCTGACCGGCGAAGGCTCGGGCGACGACGAGACGGTAAGCGTCAACCTCGACACGCTGCCCGCCGACATCGCCAAGATCAGCTTTGCGGTGACGATCCATGAGGCCGAGGCGCGTCGGCAGAATTTCGGCATGGTATCGAATGCGTTCATCCGCGTGCTGAACGCCGATGGCGGCACCGAGATCGCGCGCTACGACCTGTCCGAAGACGCATCGACCGAGACGGCGATGATCTTCGGCGACCTGTATCGCCATGGTGGCGAGTGGAAGTTCAAGGCAATCGGCCAGGGCTTTGTCGGTGGCCTGGGGCCGCTGGCCCGGTCGTTCGGCGTCAACGTCTAGGCGATGATGGCGGCGGGGGGGCAGGTGTCGGCAGCGGCGGTGTCGCTGCCGACGGGGCAGTTGCGCGTGGAGGTGACGGGGGGCGATCCGGACTGGCCGCTCGCGCGGCTGTGCGGGTTCGCGGCGCGGCGCAATCCCAGGCGCGGTTTCCTGGTAGTGTCCAAAGTGCTGGGGCGGCATTGGCCGGCGCGGCCGGGGGAGATGCGCGCCGCGGTGCGCGCGCTGGCGGCGCGGTTGCCGGGCGATCTGGCGGGGCCCATCGTGGTGATGGGGCTGGCCGAGACGGCGGTGTGCCTGGGCCAGACGCTGCATGAGGAGATGGCGCGGGGCGACGCGCTGTTCCTGCATTCGACGCGGCAGCGGATCGACCATCCGCTGCTGGCGCGGTTCGAGGAGCCGCACAGCCATGCGTCCGCGCATCTGGTGTACGAGCCGGTGGAGCCGGGGTTCGAGGCGCCGAGGACGCTGGTGCTGGTCGATGACGAGGTGTCGACGGGGACGACGCTGACCAATCTGGCAAGGGTACTGGTGGCGCGCTGGCCGAGCGTGGAGCGGATCGTGGTCGCGACGCTGACCGACTGGTCGGGGGGCGGATGGCTGGCGGCGATGCCGCGGCCGGCGACGATCGCGAGCCTGTTGCAAGGGCGGCTGGGCTGGACGCCGGGCGGGGCGGCGGAAGACGTGGCCGGGTTCGAGGCGGCGGCGGGAACGCTGGGCGTGCTGGACGACCCCGTCAATCACGGGCGGCTGGGCCGCCGTGACAGCGATGTCGCCGGGCCGGACAGGGAGCCGGCGGTGCACGGTCCGCTGCGGATCGTAGGGACCGGGGAGTTCACCTATGCGCCGTTCCGGCTGGCGGAGCGGCTGGAGGCGGCGGGGCTGGACGTGGTGGTGCAGGCGACGAGCCGCAGTCCGGCGCGGATCGGCGGGGCGCTGGCCTGCGCGCTGTGTTTCGACGACAATTATGGGACGGGTGTGCCGAACTTCCTTTACAATGCGGATGCCGCCGATGGGCGGACGACATGGATCTGCCACGAGACACCGGATGTCGATCCGGCACTGGTCGCGGCGCTGGATGCAGAAACGCTGCGCTGGAGTACGCGCTGATGCGGGCGATCGCGCTGGTCGATCTGGACGACACGCTGTTCCAGACGCGGGCGAAATGCCCCGAGGACCTGGCCGACGAGGCGCTGACCCCGATCGGCTTTGCAGTCGATGGGGCACCGCTGAGCTATGCCACGCCGCGGCAGATGCGCTTCATCGAATGGCTGGCCGAGACGACGCATCTGGTGCCCGTCACCGGCCGCAGCCTGGATGCGCTGCGCCGGGTGAACGTGCCCTTTGCCGCCGGCGTGTGCGCGCATGGCGGCGTGGTGCTGGGCGAGGATGGCGAGCCGGATGAAGGCTGGGCGGCCGAGATCGCGCGTGCCGCGGCCGACCATGCCGGGGCGCTGGACGGCTATGCCGCGGCGATCGCCCATGAGGCGGAAGCACAGGGCGTGCCGCTGAGGGTACGGGTGCTGGAAGAGGCGGGCGTTCCGATCTACACGCTGGCCAAGCATCCCGAGGCGGATCACAACGCCTTGTTCAAGGTGGTGGACGCCGCGATCCCGGACGTGCCGGCGGGATGGACGCTGCATCGCAACGGCAACAACGTCGCGATGATGCCGCCCTATCTGGGCAAGGCCAATGCGGTGGCGCATCTGCTGCCCGGCCTTCGCGCGCGGTTTCCGGAGGCGAGCGTGATCGGGGTGGGCGACAGCCTGACCGATGCGCCGTTCATGGCGCTGTGCGATTTCGCGATGCTGCCGACGCGATCTCAACTGGCGGACCGGCTGTTCGCATGAGCGGCTTTTCCGGAAGCTACGATCCGGCGGACGTCACCTTCCTGTTGAAACCGGTGGTGCTGGCGGCCACCGACGTCGCGGCCAAGGAACGGGCGATCCAGTCCGGCGCGCGGCATTATTCGGAGATGATCGCGCCCGAGGCGGTGCCCGATGCCGCCTATCTGGCGCTGTACGATGCCGCCCTGCAACGCAACGGCCTGAGGCTGGCGAGCGATATCGCCGCGCTGGCCGCGCATCTGGCGGCGCGGGCGGAGGGCCGCGAGGTGGTGATCGCCAGCCTGGCGCGGGCGGGGACGCCGATCGGCGTGCTGCTGCTGCGCACGCTGCGTGCGCACGGCGTCAAAGCGGCGCATTATGCGATCAGCATCATCCGCGACCGGGGGATCGACCGTGCGGCGCTGGCCCATATCGCGGCGCGGCACGATCCGGCGGACGTGGTGTTCGTCGACGGCTGGACGGGCAAGGGCGCGATCGCGGGCGAGTTGCAGCGCAGCCTGGCCGACCGGCCGTTCGGCTTTGCACCGGTGCTGGCGGTGGTGGCGGACCCGGCGGGCGTGGCCGATATCGCGGCGACCGCGGACGATTACCTGATCGCGTCGGGGCTGTTGAACGGCATCGTGTCCGGGCTGGTCAGCCGGTCGATCCTGTCGGACGCGGTGGTGGGGCCGGGGGATTTCCATGCCTGCGTCACCTATCCCGAGCATGCGGGGGCGGACCGGTCGCGCACATTCGTCGACGCGCTGGCGCCGATGGCGGCGCTGGCGCAACCGCGGCCGATCGGGGGGCACGGGGCGGAGCGCCCGGCCTTGCGCGCGGCGAGCGGTGCGCTGGTCACGCGGATGCTGGCGGCGATCGGCAGCGGGGATGCGAACCGGGTGAAGCCGGGCATCGCGGAGGCGACACGCGCCCTGTTGCGGCGGATGCCGGAACGACTGTTCGTGCGCGATCCCGGCGATGCCGATGTCGCGCACCTGATCCATCTGGCCGAACAGGGCGGCGTGCCGGTGGAGCGGCTGGACGCCGATTGCCGGTACCGGGCGGTGACGATCATCCGCTCGCTGGGCCGGGACCGGGTGGCGGCATGACCGTATCCGCGATCGAACTGGGCGCGACCCTGTATATGCCGTGCACGCGGGGCGACCTGGCGGCGGCACTGGCGCGGGCGGCGGCGTCGGGGCTGCGATCGGCGGTCTTGTGCGTCGAGGATTCGGTGCATGCGCGCGACGTGCCGGCGGCGCTGGACAATCTGGCGGCGGTGTTGCCGGTCCTTGGCGCCATTCCGCTGGCGGTGTTCGTCCGGCCGCGAAGTGCGGGCATGCTGGAGCATATCCTGCATCTGGACGGCATCGGCCATGCGGCGGGCTTCGTGATCCCCAAGGCGCATGCCGACAGCCTGCCCGCCTATCTGGCGCTGCCGCTGCACGAGGGGCACCGGCTGATGCCGACGCTGGAAACGCGCGAGGTATGCGACGGGCACGAGATGCGCCGCCTGCGCGACCAGTTGCTGGGGCAGCAGGACCGTATCCTGGCGCTGCGCATCGGCGGCAACGACCTGTTGCAGATCCTGGGGGCACGGCGATCGGCGACGCGCACCGTTTATGACGGGCCGCTCGGCCCGCTGATCGGAACGCTGGTGGCGACGTTCGCACCCTGGGGGTTCGAGCTGACCGCGCCGGTGATGGAGAATTTCGCCAACCCTGCGCTGCTCGCCGCCGAGGTGGAGCGCGACCTGGACCATGGGCTGTGCGCCAAGACCGCGATCCACCCGTCCCAGGTGCCGGTGATCCATGCCGCGCTGGCGGTGCCGATGGCGCAACTGGCCGAGGCGCAGGCGATCCTTGGCGAGGACAGCCCGGCGGTGTTCAACAGCGCGGGCGTGATGTGCGAACCCGCGACGCATGCCCGCTGGGCACGGCGGGTGATGGCGCGGGCCGAAGCGTTCGGGACGACGGGCGCCGAACTGAAGATCGCGTGACGTGACGGAGGACGAGATGGCCGATTTCAGGACGAAGATCGACGAGCAGCAGGGCAATGGCATGCGGCTGGAACTCTTTCAGTTCAAGCGCAAGAGCTATGCCATGGCGCGCGCGGTGCAGGCGACGGCGCAGGGCGGAACGGCCGGGCAGGCCGCCGCGGCCCCCGTCTATGTCTACCCCGCGCATGAGGCGACCGCGCGGCAGGTTCGCATCGTGCTGGAGGGCGGGGCCGCGCTGCTGGAGCCGGGGGCGCTTCAATATGCGCACGGCGCGATCCATACCGAGGTGCAGCGCAACGAGAGCGGCGGCTTTCTGGCACGGGCGGTGAAATCGGCGGGGTCGGGTGAATCGGCCTATGCGACGCGCTTTTCGGGGCGGGGCGAGGTGTGGACCGAGCCGACCACCAAGCATTTCATCCTGGCGGCGATGGACGGGCCGCAGGATTCGCTGATCCTGGACGACGGCGCCTTTTACGCGTGCGACGCGAACATCCAGGTGTCGACGCATGTCCACCGCTCGGTCGCGGGGCTGTTTTCCGGCAACGGGCTGATGCAGCCCAAGCTGACGGGCGCGGGTGCGTTCGTCGTCGAGGCGCCGGTGCCGGTGGACGAGATCGAGGTGATCGAACTGGACGGGTCGGGCGAACTGATCGTCGATGGCGACCTGATGCTGATGTATTCGGCGACGTTGCAGGTGGAGTTGCGGCCGCTGGTGCAGGGCATTCGCAACGCGATGCGCAGCGGCGAGGGGCTGGTGTTCGTCTTTCGCGGGCGCGGCACGGTGTGGCTGACGCCCACCGCCAAGCTGGGGTGAGAGGCCGGGGGCGTGAGCGAACAGTCCAGCGACCCTGCATCTTCAAAGGTCGAAGCAGTGGCGCCTCCACAAGCGCCGCGTTCGAGGAAACGCCCCACCTCAACCCCTCCCCTGAAGGGGAGGGGCTCCCCATGCCATTCCGATAGCGTCGGTCTTTGACGAGCAGCATTGCTGCATTGCATCGAAACGGCCGATGCGGCCGCGCTGTGTCATCCCGGCATCGTCACGAAACCGTCACGCAGCCGTAACAGTTCTGACCCCGAAACCACATCTTCCCGTCATGCGGCCCGCCTAACCGCCGCGGGGAGATCGGCAGGGGGGAATGCTCTGGTCGATCGCACCATCCAAGATCGACCAGGAGCTTAACATGGCCCGCTTCCACCGCCTCGGCACTCTTCTACTGGCGACGACCGCGAGCCTGGCACTTGCCGGCTGCAACGGCGCGGACGGCGTCGCCTCGCCGGGCGAAGGCGTCATCGTCGTGCCGGGCACCCCGACGCCAACGCCCTCCACCCCCACACCGACCCCCACCGGACCCGGCACGCCCGCCGCGTCCTGCCCCACCGGCACGTCAGACGCCGGCATCGTCGGCAGCTATCGCGGCTGCCGCCTGCCGAGCCGCATCGAGGGTTCGCTGTCGCTCCAGAAGGTCGCGGGCGTCGCCTATGAGATCAACGGCCGCGTCGATGTCGGCGTCGACATCGGCGGCGCGGGCAACGCACCGGGCGGTGCGTCGGCCACGCTGACGATCGCGCCGGGCGTGCTGATCTATGCCAACACGACCAACGCCGATAACGACTTCCTGGTCGTCAACCGCGGCTCGCGCATGAACGCCGAGGGCACCGAGACGCAGCCGATCATCTTCACCGCGCAGCAGAATTTGACCGGCGGCGTCACCGACGAGAGCCAGGGCCTGTGGGGCGGCATCATCATGGCCGGCCGCGCGCCGATCTCGAACTGCAACGCGACCGTCGCGGGTGGTTCGGTGAACTGCGAAAACGTAGTGGAGGGCACCTCCACCGCGCTCTACGGCGGCGCGACGCCGACCGACAGCTCGGGCACCGTGCGCTACGTCCAGATCCGGTATTCGGGCACGATCATCAGCCCGAACAACGAGCTGCAGGGCCTGACGCTCGGCGGCACGGGCTCCGGCACGACGATCGACCACGTCCAGGTCCATAACTCGTCGGACGACGGCATCGAGGTCTTCGGCGGTCGCACCAACATGCGCTACCTGGTGATGACCGGCACCGACGACGACGCGGTGGATACCGATGTGGGTTGGCAGGGCTTCATCCAGTTCGTGCTGGCGATCCAGAAGCCGGTGAACACGCAGACCGACAATTATTCGACTGAGATCGACTCGAACAACAACGAGGACGCGCTGCCGCGTCAGCGCTACACGCTGTCGAACTTCACCTTCGTGCAGACCTCGACCGCGACCAACGCCGCGATCCGCCTGCGTGGCGGCGCCGATGCGCGCTTCGTCAATGGCATCGTGGTCGGCCCGACCGCCTGCCTCAACATCGTCGCGGGCGCCGATGCGCAGGGCAAGACGACGATCCGTCCCGCCAACACCGCGCTGGAGGACAATGGCCCGCCGGTGTTCAACTCGGTGCTGTTCGGTTGCGCCAACCCCTATGCGGAGACGACGGTGAACAACGTCACCGTCACCAATGCGGAAATGGCGGCGATCTTCAACGCAGCGGGCGGCAACAATGTCGAGCGCGGCACCGGCCTGCTGACCAACGGCTTCTACCCCGCCGGCCAGGCCACGACCGCAACCGCGTTCAACGCCTCCACGCTGAACCCGGCAGGCACCTCGTTCCTGGTTCAGACCAGCTATGTCGGCGCGGTCAGCGGCCCGAACGACACCTGGTTCCGCGGCTGGACGTGCAATTCCAACCGCGCCAACTTCGGCACGACGTCGGGCGCCTGTACCAGCCTGCCGAGCTAAGCAGCTCATCCACGCGGGCGGCCGGAGCCGCCCGCGAACCCATTCAAGGCTCGGGGCGGCGGGGGTCGCCCACGAGCCATTACTTCAAGGCTCGGGGCCATCATGACGTCATCCTACCTTTCCACCCTGCTGGCGAGCACCATCCTGCTTCCGGCCGCCGCCGTCGCGCAGACCGGCACTGCGGCGCCCGCGGGCGGCGGGGCTCCGGCCGGTCAGGTGGTGTCGCCGCAGGCCGGCACGCCGGCGCAGCAGGACCCGCAAGCGGCCGCCGAGCAGCAGCAGGAACAGGTCGACGTCTCGACCCCGGGCGGGGCGGCGAACACGGACGAGATCGTCGTGGTCGGTCGCAACATCCCCAATGTCGTGCGCGCCACGCCGGAGGTGCTGAACGTCCTGTCCACCGCCGACATCCAGCGGACGGGCGAGGGCGACATCGCCGGTGCGCTCAGCCGCGTGACCGGCCTGTCGGTGGTCGGCAACGGCTTCGTCTATGTCCGCGGCCTGGGCGATCGCTACTCCTCGTCGCTGCTCAACGGTTCGCCGCTGCCCAGCCCCGAGCCGCTGCGCCGCGTGGTGCCGCTCGACATCTTCCCGACCAACGTCATCGCCTCTGCGCTGGTGCAGAAGAGCTATTCGGTGAACTACCCGGCCGAATTCGGCGGCGGCGTCATCAACCTGACCACCAAGGCGGTGCCGGACAAGACCTTCTTCCAGATCGGCGGATCGCTCGGCGCGGACACGGTGACGACCAGCGAGCTGGGCTATACCTATGCCGGCGGCGATGCGGACTGGACCGGGTTCGACGATGGCACGCGCACGACGCCGGGCTTCATCAAGCGCGCCGGCATCGCGGGCACGTCGCCCGGATCGTCCGAGATCATCGGGCTGAACAACGCGCAGACGACGCTGCTCCAGCAGAACAACCAGTTGCCGGCCAACTTCTCCTATGAGGCCAGCTTCGGCAGCTCCACCGATATCGGCAATGTCCGACTGGGCGTGATCGCGGCGGCCGGGCTGTCGAACAGCTGGCGGACCCGCGATTCGCGCCAGCAGCTATCCGACGACATCGACGGCGGCCTGCTGCGCGATTTCCGCACCGTGCTGACCGATCACCGCGCGATCGTGAACGGCATGCTGGGCATGGGTGCCGAGTTCGGCGCGCACAAGATCCGGCTGACCAACCTCTACATCCACGACACGCTGAAGCAGGGGCGCCTGTCGCGCGGGACGACCGCCAATATCGGTACGCTGCCGGGCGGGATCGACCCGTTCATCAACCAGAATACGAGCTGGTTCGAGCGCGAACTGCGCGACACGCAGCTGGTGGGCGAGTTCAAGTTCGACGACATCTCGTTCGACGCACGCGGCGCCTATGCCAAGACCAAGCGCAACAGCCCGTATGAGCGCGGCTTCACCTATCAGTATAACGAGGCGATCGGCGACTATACGAACAACCTGAGCGGGTTGCAGTCCGCCGCCATCGCGTTCAGCGAACTGGACGAGCGCCTGTGGTCGGGTCAGGCGAACCTGACCTGGAACGTGCCGTTCGACCGGCCGTTCGCGGTGTCGGTCGGCTATGCCTATAACGACACGGCGCGTAGCTCCAGCCGCTACACCTTCCAATATTCGGGGCCGAACAACGGACCGGTGTCCGACACCATCGCACAGTTGCGTCCCGATTACCTGCTGTCCGACTTCACCATCCAGAATGCGGGCATCTATCTGCGCAACACGTCGACCGGGCAGGGAGCGGCCGCATATGACGCGAGCCTGCGCGTCCACGGCGCCTATGCGCAGGTGGAGGGCGAGATCACCGACGGGCTGCGTGCCACGGTCGGCGTGCGCTACGAGAATGGCGACGAGCAGGTGATGCCCTCGGGCAATGCCGCGCCGACGCGTATCGAGAATGATTACTGGTTGCCGGCGGTGACGATCACCTGGAATTTCGCCGAGGACATGCAGCTTCGCGGGCATATGTCCAAGACGCTGGCTCGGCCGCAGTTCCGCGAACTGGCGCCGCAGCTTTACCAGGATTTCGAGAGCGATCGCCTGTTTTTCGGCAACGCCTTCCTGAAGGACTCGCAGCTTTACAACGGCGAGTTGCGCTACGAATGGTATTTCGCGCGCGACCAGCGGTTCAGCGCCTCCGGCTTCTACAAGCGGATCGACGATCCGATCGAGGCGGTGGCGTTCTTCCCCGGCGGCGCGGACGTGCTCCAGACCGGTTTCGCCAATGCCCCGCGCGCCAAGCTGTACGGCGGCGAGGTCGAGCTGCAGAAATATATCCCGCTCGACGGGCTGAACATCGGCTTCCTAGCGACGCGCCGCCTGGTCGCGATCGCTAACTATACCTTCACCAAATCGTCGATCGACGCGACGGACCAGTTGATTGCCAGCCCGCTGCAGACCGGCGTCAACCCGGTGCTGCGCCCGGCCAACATCCTGTTCCAGGACGGTGCCTCGCTGGTCGGCCAGTCGGACCATCTGGTGAACCTGCAGCTGGGGCTGGAGGACAAGGAGAGCCTGTCGCAGCTGACCGTGCTGTTCAACTATGCCAGCAACCGCGTGACCAATCGCGGCCCGGTGTCGGGCGGCGGCGGCCTGCGCCTGCCGGATCTGATCGAGCGTCCGGGCATCCGTCTGGACGTGGTGGCGCGGCAGGGCGTCGATTTGCTGGGCGGTCAGTTCGAGGTGAAGTTCGAGGCACGGAACCTGACGGGCACCGGTTACCGCGAATTCCAGACCTTCGAAAACGGTGCGCAGGTGGACATCAACCGTTACCGCTTGGGTCGCATCTTTACGCTGGGCGTCAGCACCACCTTCTAAGCAAGTGCTGCCAGGATCGCCGCGTCCACCGCCTGCGGGTGGCCGGCGAAACTGTGGGAGGCGGTGGCCACGTAGCTGGTGGCGAAACGGTGGCGGCGGGCGGCGGCCTGGAAGCCGATGGCGGTGGCGTCGCCCTCGGCAAGCAGGATGGAGGCGTCCGCCCCCCAGTCGGCGATGGCACGCATCACGCGGTCCGAAAGGGGCGGGGTGGGCGAGCGCCACAGCTTCACCAGACCGGCGCGCAGGCGGGTCCGGTCGATGCCGCCGCGGGCGAGGCGCCACCATGTCGCGGGCGAGAACAGGCGTTGCGCATAATGCCGGCGGATCGCGGCAGCGGGGGGAAGTGCGTCATCGTCCTTCCCCAGCCACGGGTTCGCCAGAACGACGCGATCGATCCCGGCGGCGCGACCATAGAGCGCAAGGGTGGTGGCGGCATCGCAATTGCCGAAGCCGATCAGCCGCGTGACCTGCGGCGCTGCGGCACGGAATATAGCGGCGGCGGCGGCGAGATCGGGCGCGGCGGATTGCCAGCCGCCGTTCGCCCCTTGCGAATCGCCGATGCCGCGCCGGTCGTAGCGGAAGACGGGGTGGCCCCGTGCGGCGAGCCGGATCGCGAGCATCGTCATGCCGCGGTGCGCGCCCATGCGAGGTTCGTTGCCGCCGGAGACGATCAGGATGCCGGTGCTGCCCGCCGCGTCGTCCAGCGTGCCGAGCAGGGACGCCCCCTCGCACGCGAAGGCGATCAGGCGGCGCATCGCCGGACCCATGTCGCGATATCGTCCGCCAGCGCCGTGCCGAGCGTCAGGTCCGTGTCCGGTTCCGAACGGTGCCAGGGGGGAGCGCCGGGCAGCTTCATGTCCGCGGGGCGGGGATCGGTATCCAGGCGCACGACGCGGGTCGGTACGTCGCTGGCGACGGGGTCGTTGCCGGGCAGCGCGGCGAGCAGCGCGGGTGCGACGGCATTTCCCGCCACCATCTCGCCCGTCGACAGTCGCCGCCATGCACGCAGCAGATCGTCGCCCCCCTGCGGCGCCAGAAGCCAGCGCGCGACCATCGGCGCGTCGGTATCGAGAAGCGCGGCGCTGCGGATGGCGAGCGTGACGGCGGGGCGGTTCAGGGAGCGGACGGCGGTAGCGAGTGCGGTGCGCAGGTCGGGCAGGCACAGCGCATCGGTAGGAAGCGGGCTTTCGCCGGTGCCGGGCAGATCGGGCAGCGCCCCGGCAATGCCGCGATCCGCAAGATGTCGCAGGATCGCGACGGCAAGGCCGCGGGTGCGATTCGCTTCTTCGAGAAGCGGAAGGATGGCGATGACCACAACACCGGTCGGGGGGCCGAAGCGCAGCATCGCCTCGGTACCCCCCGACCAGGTGTAGCGATCGATCAAACGAGCGCCTTGCCGGCGGCGAACGCGACGAGGCTGCCGAAGCTTTCCAGCATCTCGCCGTCCACCTCGTCATCCTCGATCAGGACACCCAACCGGTCCTCAAGCTCGGTCAGCACGCCGGCGACCGCCATCGAGTCGAGTTCGGGTAGCGCGCCGAACAGCGGCGTGTCGGCGGTGAAGCCGGCAACGCGCTCCGGCGTCAGTCCCAGCACGTCGGCCAGAACGGCGCGGACGGTATGTTCGATTTCGTGGCGGCCTTCGGGGATCACGGCTTGTGGCCTCGCTATGGTTCAGCCCGCCCGTTAATGCGCGGGGGTGAATTCGGCAACGGCTTGGCGCATAGCGGCGGTGTCATGATCGCACTGGATGCCACCCCCCGACCCATCGACCATGTTCTGGCCGGCGCGCCCGGTGCGCCGGCGCTGATCGAGCGGGCGGGGGTGATGGACTATGCCGCGCTGGAGGATGCGGTCGCGCGGGCGGCCGGCTGGCTGGCGGCGCAGGGCTTTGCGCAAGGGGACCGGGTGGCGAGCTGGCTACCCAAGACGCGGATGGCCTGCATCCTGCCGCTGGCGGTGCCGCGCGCCGGGTTGGTGCACGTGCCGATCAATCCGGCACTGCGCCGGGCACAGGTGGAGCATATCCTGAACGACAGCGGTGCGCGGATGCTGGTGACGCAGGAGGTGCGGGCGGCGGGCCTTGAGGATGTGGCGACGCCGATCGTTGCCGAGGATGCGCTGGACGGGCCGCCGCTCGGCCGCTCCGGCGCCGATACCGGTGCGCTGGCGGCGATCCTGTATACGAGCGGATCGACCGGGCGGCCCAAGGGGGTGATGCTGAGCCATGCCAATCTGTGGCTGGGGGCGGTGTCGGTCGCGCATTACCTGAAGCTGGCGCCCGACGACCGGGTGCTGGGCGTGTTGCCGCTGAGTTTCGATTACGGGCAGAACCAGTTGTTTTCGAGCTGGATCGCGGGCGCAAGCGTGGCGCCGCTGGATTATCTGACCGCGCGCGACGTGGTGAAGGCGGTGGCGCGGGTCGGTGCGACGACGCTGGCCGGGGTGCCGCCCCTGTGGGTGCAGGTGCTGGAGGCGGAATGGCCGGCGGAGGTCGCGGCATCGCTGCGGCGACTGACCAATTCCGGTGGCGCACTGACGCCGCGCCTGGTGCGCGATCTGCGGGCGCGCTTTCCGGGCGCCGACCTGTACGCGATGTACGGGCTGACCGAGGCGTTCCGCTCCACCTATCTCGATCCGGCGCTGGTCGACGCGCATCCCGACGCGATCGGGCGGGCCATTCCCTTTGCCGAGGTGATGGTGGTGCGGGCCGACGGCACGCGTGCGGTCCCCGGCGAGCAGGGGGAACTGGTCCATGCCGGGCCGCTCGTCGCGGGAGGCTATTGGCAGGACGAGGAGCGTAGCGCGCAACGCTTTCGCCCGGCGCCGGAATTTGCCGTGTCGGGGGGCATGGCGGTGTGGTCGGGCGACACCGTGGTGGAGGGCGAGGACGGGTTGTTGCGCTTCGTCGGGCGGGACGATGAGATGATCAAGTCGGCGGGGAACCGGATCAGCCCGCAGGAGATCGAGGAGGCGGTATTGGCGGGTGGCGAGGCGCGCGAAGCGGTGGCGATGGGCTTGACGGACGACAGGCTGGGCCAGGCGATCCATGTCGTGCTGGCCGGCGATCCGGCGCAGGAGGCGGGCTTGCGCGCGCGGTTGAAGCGCGACCTGCCGAGTTTCATGCAACCACGCAGCTATGACTGGCGGGAAGCCCTGCCGCGCAACGCCAATGGCAAGCTGGACCGGGCGGGGTTGCGCGCATGAAGCCGATGGGACCGATCCCGCCGGAGTTCGCCGGGCAGCGGGGTGCGCTGGCGATCGGCGGGCGCGCGGCGGCGGAGTGGATCGAGGGGGACGCGCCGGTATTCGTCTATGACCCCGCCATCGTCGCGGCGCGGGTGGCGCGGTTCCGCGCGAGCTTTGCGGGCATCGACCTGCATTATGCGATCAAGGCCAATCCGTTCCCGCCGCTGCTGGCAGCGATGGCCGGCATGGTCGACGGTTTCGATGTCGCATCTGCCGGGGAACTGGACACGGTTGCAGGGCTTGGCCTGCCGGTCAGTTTTGCCGGGCCGGGCAAACGCGACGGCGAACTGGCCGCGGCGATCGCCGCCGGGATCACGCTGAACCTGGAATCGGAAGGGGAGGCGGAGCGGGCGCTGACCATCGCGGCACGCCTTGACCGGGTGCCGCGGCTGGCGGTCAGGGTGAACCCGGATGTGGAGTTGCGCGGATCGGGCATGCGGATGGGCGGGCGCCCCTCGCCATTCGGGATCGACGCGGTGCGGGTGCCCGCGCTGGTGCGGCGGCTGGTGGCGGCGGGAGCGGACTGGCGCGGTTTCCACATCTATGCGGGCAGCCAGGCGCTGGATGCGCAGGCGATCATCGACACGCACGCCGCGACGCTGGATCTGGCGGCGCGGCTGGCGGACGAGGCGGGCCATGCGCCGCCGCTGGTCAATCTGGGGGGCGGGTTCGGCGTGCCCTATTTCGCGGGCGACACGGCGCTGGAGGTGGAAACGGTGGGTGCGGCGCTGGTCGATGCCCTGTCGGGGCGTGCCGCGGTGCTGGCCGACAGCCGGTTCGCGATCGAACTGGGCCGCTGGCTGGTCGCGGAGGCGGGCGTGTATCTGGCGCGGGTGATCGACCGCAAGGAGAGCGGGGGCGAGACCTTCCTGATCCTGTCGGGCGGGTTGAACCACCAGCTGGCCGCGAGCGGCAATTTCGGCACGGTGGTGCGGCGCAACTATCCGCTGGCGGTGGCGCATGCGATGGGCGCGGAACGGCACGAGACGGTATCGGTGGTCGGGCCGCTGTGCACGCCGCTGGACCGTCTGGGCGACCGGGTGGCATTGCCCGCCGCCGCGGCGGGGGACGTGATCGCGATCTTTCTGGCGGGGGCGTATGGCGCGAGCGCAAGCCCGGCGGCGTTTCTGGGCCATCCGGCGGCGGCGGAGCGGCTGGCGCGGTGACGGTGCCGTCGTTTTGCGACTTTCCATGCGCCTCTAACGCTATGTTCACCTCTGGCACAGCATAGCGGAGGGTGAAGACGATGGCGCCGGACATGGCGTCTTGAGGAGTGATGTTCCGATGCCCGGCCCATTTGTCCGTTCCTGCCTGCTCGCCGGCATCGCTGCCACGGCACTGACCGGGTGCGCCACGACGACGACGCCGGCAGCGCAGTTGCCCGCGGCGTCCTATGTGGCAAGCAAGGAGCAGCCGGGCGAGGAATATGTGATCGGTCCGCTGGACCAGTTGAACATCTTCGTGTGGCGCAATCCCGAACTGACCGCCAAGGTGCAGGTGCGCCCCGACGGCCGGATCACGACGCCGCTGGTCAACGACATGCCCGCCGTGGGCAAGACGCCGGCGATGCTGGCCGACGACATGACCAAGGCCCTGTCCGAATATATCTCCAAGCCGATCGTCTCGGTGATCGTGGAGAATTTTTCCGGCACGTTCAGCCAGCAGGTGCGCATCGTCGGCGCCACCGAAAAGCCGGCATCGCTGCCCTACCGCGCGAACATGACGCTGCTCGATGCGATGATCGCGGTCGGCGGTCTCAGCCAATATGCCGCGGGCAACAAGGCCAAGCTGGTGCGCTACGACCGGGCGACGGGCAAGCAGAAGGAATATGCGCTGAAGATCGCCGACCTGCTGAAGCGCGGCAATTCCTCCGCCAATGTCCGGCTGGAGCCGGGCGACGTGATCATCATCCCCGAGTCGATGTTCTGAGGATGCGCGCATGAACGGCATCCTGGACGAGGTACGGCTGGCGCTGCACGCGGTGTGGACGCGGCGCTGGGTCGCGCTGGCGGTCGCCTGGGCCGTGTGCGTGCTCGGCTGGCTGTTCGTGGCGCAGATACCGAGCCGGTACGAGTCGCGCGCCCGCGTGCTGGTCGACATGCAGTCGATCCTGCCCGCCGACCTGAACGGGGCGCCGCAGGCGGCGCAGCAGACGGTGGACCAGGTGCGCCAGACGCTGATCTCGGCGGTGAACCTGCAAAAGGTGGTGCGCGGCACCGATCTGGCGAACACGGTGGCGAACGACCGCGACGTGGCCGACCGGGTGTCGTCGCTGGCGCAGTCGATCAAGATCGACAGCCAGCAGGACAATCTGTTCCAGATCACCACGACGATGAGCAGCCCCAAGCTGGCGCGCGACGTGACGCAGAAGCTGATCGACATTTTCGTCGAAACCAACCTGGCGGGCGATCGCAGCGCGACGAGCCAGAGCCTGGCGTTTCTAGACAAGCAACTGGCGCAGCGGCAGCGGCAACTGGCGGATGCGGAGGCCAAGCGCGCCGACTTCCAGAACCGGTATCTGGGCGGCCTGCCGGGTACCGGGTCGGTGAGCGACCGGATCGGTGCGTCGCGCGCGCAGATGGCGCAGGTGGACGGCGACCTGGCGGCGGCGCAGTCCGGGCTGGCGGCGGTGCAGGGGCAGATGGCGTCCACCGCACAGACCGTGGCGGGCCCGGGGGGCACCACCGGTGGCCCGGCGCGCGCGCGGCTGGCGGCGATCCAGGGTCAGCTGGCCGATGCGCGGGCGCGCGGCTATACCGACAATCACCCCGATGTGGTGGCGCTGAAGAGCCAGCTGGGCGCGGCGACCGCGGCGGCGCGGGCCGAGCCGGCGGGCACTGCGGGCGGTGCGACGGCCAATCCCCTCTACCTGTCGCTGCAATCGCTGGCGGCGGACAAGCAGGCGCAGGTCGCGGCACTCCGGATGCGAAAGGCGCAGTTGCAGGGCGACCTGGACCAGTTGAACGCCAAGCTGGCCGGCGATCCGGAGGTCGCGGCCGAGCAGGGCCAGATCGAGCGCGATTACCAGGTGCTGCAGGACCAGTATAACCAGTTGCTGCGCCAGCGCGAACAGATCGCGCTGCGCGGTCAGGCACAGACGCAGACCGATGCCGTGCGCTTCAGCCTGATCGATCCGCCGACGCTGGCCTCCAAGCCGGTGGCGCCGAACCGCATGTTGTTGCTGAGCGGCGTTTTCGTGGCCGGATTGGGCGCAGGTGTCGCCGCGGCGTTCGCGCTGGCGAAGCTGAGGGGGACGTTCACCACGGTTGGCGCGCTGGAGCGGGCGACCGGCATGCCGGTGATCGGTGCGATCGGCGAGGTGGTGACCCGCGCCCAGGCCGAGGCACGGGCAAAGCGGCTGAAACTGTTCCTCGGCGGGACGGCGGCGCTGGGGGTGGCCTATGTGCTGCTGCTGGGTGTTGAGGTATTGCAGCGCGGAATGGCGGCGTGAGGACCCAGATGAGCAACCCCAGACCGCGCCGATCATCCTCGCTGCTGGAACGTGCGGCCGAGATATACGACTTTTCGGCGCATGTTCGGGCAACGCCGCCGGCGGCGGTGGCCGTGCCGCCGGAACGGGAGTTCGAGGCGCCGGTCGCGATGCCGGCGACGCCGGGTAATGACGGGCCGGTGCTGCTGAACATTCCCGAGGTGTTTCGGGCGAGTGCGGCGGACAGCGCGTTCCTGGCAAGCGAATATGCGCCGGGCTTTACCGATGTGGCGACGATCGACCGGGCGATGCTGGCGGAAAACGGCATGATCGTGCCCGGCGCGCCGGTGGGGCCGCTGGCGGAGGAATTCCGGCTGGTGAAGCGGCAGCTGTTCGTGACGCGCGAACGGCTGCTGGCGGCGGGCGAGACGGACAAGGCGCGTAGCGTGCTGGTCTGTTCGTCGCGGCCGCGCGACGGCAAGACGTTCTGCGCGATCAACCTGGCGCTGTCGGTGGCAGCGGAACGCGATACCGAGGTGTTGCTGGTCGATGCCGATTTTGCCAAGCCCGACGTGCTGGCGCGGCTGGGGCTGCCCGAGGGACCGGGGCTGCTGGATGCGCTGGACGATGCGCGGATCGACGTCGAGACGCTGGTGGTGCGCACCGACGTGCCGCATCTGTCGGTATTGTCGGCGGGTACCAAGACGGCGAGCGACACCGAATTGCTGGGATCGGCGCGAACCCGCGCGGTGCTGGCCCGGCTGCTGGAGGCCAATCCCCGCCGCCTGATCATCTTCGATTCGCCACCGGCGCTGGCGGCGTCGCCCGCCTCGGTGCTGGCGATGCTCGTCGGGCAGGTGATGCTGATCGTGCGGGCGGACCGCACGCCGGAAAACGAACTGGCCGCAGCGGTGAACCTGCTCGACGGGTGCGAGCATATCCAGCTCGTGCTGAACTCGGTGGCGTTCGTGTCCGGCAGCCAGCGGTTCGGCAGCTATTACGGGCAGGAGGGCGCACGGTGAAGGCAGTGGCGGCCCTTGCCGGCCTCGTCCTGGCGGTGCCCGCGGCGGCGCAGACGGGCGGCGGCGTCGCCGGCCCATCGGTGCCGTCGCAGGCGCAGGTTGCGGACGGGACCGCGAACGGGGCGCCGGCATCGGGCCGCACGGTGGTGCAGCCCTATATCGAACTGGGGCAGGTGCTGGCGGCGGACCTGCGCTCCGGCGACGTGCTGACCTATACCACGCTGGCCGCCGGGGTGGATGCGTCGATCGCCACCGCGCGCGCGCAGGGGCAGGCCAGCTATCGCTACGAGCGGCGGATCGGCTGGGGCAACGATCTGGCGGACAGCGACGTGCATGCCGGGCTGGCGCGCGGGTTCGTGTCGCTGACCCGCGGGCTGAGCCTGGAGGGCGGGGCGCTGGCGACGCGGGTGCGATCGGACATTCGCGGCGATGCGCCGGGCGTGCTGGTCGGCAATGTCGGCAACACCAGCCAGCTTTATTCGGCCTATGTCGGGCCGAGCTATACCGGCCAGCTGGGCCTCGCGACGGTGAACGCCAATTACCGGCTGGGTTATACCAAGGTGGAGGTGCCGTCGATCGGCGGCATTTCGCCCACGCTGCCGCGGCTGGATTATTTCGACGACAGCTGGAACCACATTGCGACCGCCAGCATCGGCGTGGCGCCGGGCGTGGTGGCGACGCCGGGCTTTACGGCCAGCGGCGCCTATGAGCGCGAAACGGCGGGGCAGTTGTCCGGCCGGTACGAGGGCTGGTACGGGCGCGGCGACGTGCTGTGGCCGGTCTCCCCTTATGTCGCGCTGGTCGGCGGGGTCGGTTACGAGCGGATCGAGACGAGCCAGCGCGACGCCTTGCGCGGTGCGGACGGGGCGCCGGTGCTGGACGGGGATGGCCGCTTCGTCACCGATCCCGCCTCGCCGCGGCGGATCGCGTATCGGACGGACGGCGTCTATTACGATGTCGGCGTGATGTGGCGGCCCAACCGCCGCACCGCGCTGGAGGCGCGGGTGGGCGAGCGGTTCGGATCGATCAGCTACACGGGATCGCTGCGCTATCAGGCGTCGCGCAGCATGGGTGTGGCGGTCGTGGTGTATGACGGCGTGCAGACCTTCGGACGGCAGCTTCGCACCGGGCTGGCCAGCCTGCCGACCAGCTTTATCGGTGCGCGCGACGTGTTCGGCCAGGGGGTGAATGGCTGCGTCTTCTCGACCAGCGGGACGACGCCGGGCGGATGCCTGAACGACGTGTTCCAGTCGGTGCAGACGGCCAGCTACCGCGCGCGCGGGGTGGACGGGATCGTCACGGTGCAGCGGGGACTGGCGACCTGGGGCGCGGGTGCCGGCTATGCCAACCGGCGGCTCTTTGCGCCGAACGTGCCGGGGGGCGTGGTGCTGTACGGGCTGGAGGACGAAAGCTGGTACGGGCAGCTCTTCTATGCACGCCAGTTGAACGCGGTGTCGGGCGTGGACCTGAACGCCTTCATCAATCATTACAGCAGCGAGCTTGCGGGGGCGGACGATGTCGTCTCGGTGGGGGCGACCGCCAGCTATTACCGCAATTTCGGACGGCTGGGCACCACGGCCAGCGTCGGGCTGTACCACTTCCAGGTGGGCGACCTCGACAGCGCCTTGTCCGCACAGGCGCTCATCGCCGCCCGTTACTATTTTTGATCGGCCGGAAAGGCAGGATATGTACGACACGCATTACGGGCTAACCGGACGGCCGTTCCAGCTGACGCCCGACGCGCGCTTCTGGTACGAGACGGCGACCCACCGCAAGGCGATGTCCTATCTGGGATATGGGCTGGCGCAGGGCGAGGGCTTCATCGTCATCACCGGCGATATCGGCGCGGGTAAGACGACGCTGGTCGGTCACCTGCTGGAGACGATCGATCCGCGGCGGCTGCATGCGGTGACCATCGTGTCGACCGCGATCGACGCGCGCGACCTGCTGCGCACCATCGCGACGCAGCTGAACGTCGATCCCGACGGGCTGGAAAAGGCGCAGCTGCTGACCGCGATCGAGCGGGGGCTGCACGGCGTCGCGCGGACCGGGCGGCGGACGCTGCTGATCGTGGACGAGGCGCAAGGGTTGCCGGTGGATGCGCTGGAGGAGCTGCGCATGCTCTCCAACTTCCAGGCGGGCGGACATGCGCTGCTCCAGATCGTGCTGCTCGGCCAGCCCGAGTTTCGCGAGCGGCTGCACGGGTCGGAGCGGCTGGAGCAACTGCGCCAGCGGATCATCGCGATCCACCATCTCGACCCGATGGAGGAACATGAGGTCGCCGATTACATCGCGCATCGCCTGTCGATCGTGGGGTGGCAGGGGCGGCCGGACTTCGCCGACGACGCGTTCGCGGCGCTGTACCGCGTGTCGGGCGGCGTGCCGCGGCGGTTGAACCTGCTGGCCGGGCGGGTGATGCTGCAGGCGGCGGTGCTCGACCTGACGCTGATCGATGCCGGGGTGGTGGAGACGGTGGCGGAGGACATGGCGGCGGACCTGCCGATGCCGACCGAGGCCGTGGCTCCGGAACCGGTGCGCTTCGTTGCCGACGAGGTACCGGTGCCCGTCACTCCGTCGCCCGCTCCGGCCCCCGACGAGGGATTGCGCGCGCGGGTGGCGGCGCTGGAGACGCGCGTCGAGCAGCAGGAGGCGGCGCTGCGCCGTATCCTGACGCTGCTGGTCGACTGGGTGGAATCCGATCGCGAACAGCCCGACCTGTCGCCCCTGCACCGACCGAGCGCGTGGGACCATGCCGCCTAAGCCCCTGAACGGCATGTCGGTCGACGTGGAGGAATGGTTCCAGGTCGGCGCGTTCGAGCGGGTGATCGACAAGGCGGACTGGGACCGGCTGGACGCCCGCGTCGAGGCCAATACCGGTGCGGTGCTGGACCTGTTCGCCGAGACGGGAACGCGCGCGACCTTTTTCACGCTGGGATGGGTGGCACACCGCCACCCACGCCTGATCCGCCGCATCGTCGATGCCGGGCACGAGATGGCGAGCCATGGCTGGGATCATGCCCGCGTCTTCACCATGGACGCAGGGGCGTTCCGCGCCGATCTGGCGCGGGCACGGGCCGCGATCGAGGATGCATCGGGGCAGCCGGTGACGGGCTACCGCGCGCCGAGCTTTTCGATCGATGCGCGCACTCCATGGGCGCATCAGGTGCTGGCCGAGGCAGGCTATGCCTATTCCTCCAGCGTCGCACCGCTGGCGCACGACCATTATGGCTGGCGCGAGGCGCCGCGCTACGCCTATCGCCCGCTCGGCGACAGCGCGCTGATCGAGGTGCCGGTGACGGTGGCCGAGATCGCCGGGCGGCGATGGGCAACGGGGGGCGGCTTTTTCCGCCTGTTGCCGGGGCAGTTGATGGACTTTGCGGTGCGACAGGTGAACGCCGAGGCGCATGGTGCGGTGTTCTACTTCCACCCCTGGGAGATCGACCCGGACCAGCCGCGCGTGGCGAACGCGCCGTTGAAATCGCGGGTGCGGCATTATTCGCGGCTGGGCGCGATGGCGGGCAAGCTGCGCCGACTGGCGAGGCGGCACGACTGGGGCCGGATGGACGCGGTGGTGGCGCAGGAGGCACGGGCGCTGTCATGACCGAGATCCGCGTGGCGGACCTGCGTGTGGCCGGTGAGGCCGCGCGCATCGATGCGTTCGTGCAGCAGGCGCCGGGCGCCACGCCCTTTCACCTGACCGGCTGGTCGCGCGCGGTGGAGCGGGGCACGGGGCAGAAGGCACGCTATCTGGTGGCGGAGCGCGGCGGCGTGCCGGTGGGGGTGCTGCCGCTGACCGCGATGCGATCGCCCCTGTTCGGTAAGGCATTGGTATCCGCCGGGTTCGGTGTCGATGGCGGCGTGCTGGGCGAGGGTGTGGACGCGCTGGCGGCGGCGGCCTGGGCTATGGCGCGGGCCGGGGGGATGGGCAATGTCGAGTTGCGCGGCGGGCCGGCACCCGAGGGCTGGGCGGTGAATGACAGCAGCTATCTGGGCTTCGTCCGGCCGCTGGCGGCGGATGACGAGGCGGAATTGAAGGCGGTGCCGCGCAAGCAGCGTGCGGAGTTGCGCAAGGCATTGGCGCTGGACCTGCAGATCGAAACCGGCGGCGGGGCGCGCGACCGGGCGGCGCATGCACGCGTTTACGGCGAGTCGGTGCGCAATCTGGGGACGCCGGTATTCCCGCGCGCGCTGTTCGCGGCCGTACTGGACGAACTGGACGCCGACATCCTGACCGTGCGGCATGAGGGCCGGGCGGTGGCGAGCGTGCTGAACCTGTATTTCGGCGGAACGGTGTATCCTTATTGGGGCGGGGGTACGCAGGCGGCGCGGGGCCTGCGCGCCAACGACGCCATGTATTTCGCCCTGATGCGTCATGCGCGCGAACGCGGATGTACGCGGTTCGACTTCGGTCGGTCGAAGACGGGCACGGGGGCCGCCGCGTTCAAGAAGAATTGGGGGTTCGACGGCCAGCCGCTGCGCTATGCCAGCCGGCACGAGGGCGATGCGCGCGAGGTGAACCCGCTGAACCCCAAATATGCCCTGATGGTGGCGACGTGGAAGCGCCTGCCGTTATGGCTGGCCAATCGTGCCGGGCCCTGGATTTCCAGGGGGCTCGGCTGAGGCGGTGAAGGACCTGCTGTTCCTGGCGCACCGGGCGCCGTTTCCGCCCGACCGCGGGGACAAGATCCGCAGCTTCCATATCCTGTCGCATCTGGCGGCGCGGGCGCGGGTGCATCTGTGCGCCTTTGCCGACGATCCGGCGGACCGGGTGGTGCCGCCCGCGCTGGCGGCGCGGCTGGCGAGTTGCCGCATCGTACCGCGCACCAAATCCAGCCCGCGCGCGGGGCTGGAGGCGCTGGCGAGCGGGCGGCCCCTGTCGCTGACCGCCTTTGCCGATCGCCGGATGACGGCGGCCGTCGCGGACGTGGTGCGCGCCCACCCGATCGCTGCGACCTATGTCTTTTCGGGGCAGATGGCGCCCTATGCCCCGGCGGGCGTGCCGATGACGATGGACATGGTGGATGTCGATTCCGCCAAGTTCGCGCAACTGGCCGAGGGCGCGCGCGGCCCCATGGCGTGGATCTATGCGCGCGAGGCCAGATTGCTGGCGGCACATGAGCGATCGGTTTCGGCGCGCGCCGCGGCGACGTTGTTCGTCAGCGCGGCGGAGGCAGCGCTGTTTCGCGCAGGCGGTGGTCGGGGACGGATCGTCGCGGTCGAGAACGGGATCGATGCGGCGACCTATGACCCGGCCACGTGTCAGCCGGTGGCGGCGGGGGCGGAAACGATCCTGTTTACCGGACAGATGGATTACCGCCCGAATATCGAGGCGGTGACGTGGTTTGCCGACCATGTCCTGCCGATCGTCCGGCAGAGCCGGCCGGCGGCGGTGTTTGTGATCGTGGGGCGGGCGCCGGTGGCGGCGGTGACGCGGCTGGGTGCGCGGGACGGGGTGGTGGTGACGGGGACGGTGCCCGACGTGCGCGGATGGCTGGCGGCGGCGCGGGTGTGCGTGGCGCCGCTCAGGCTGGCGCGCGGTATCCAGAACAAGGTGCTGGAGGCGATGGCGATGGCCCGCCCGGTGGTGGCGACGCAGGCGGCGGCCGAGGGCATCGACCATGGCGGCACGATCGCGGTGGCCGATAGCCCGGAGGCGTTCGCGGCGGCGGTGATCGCGGCGCTGGACGGACCCGCGGATCGGCCGGACGCGCGCGCCCAGGTGCTGAGCCGCTATGACTGGGGCGCGCGGCTGGCCCCGCTGGACGCGCTGATGGGGCTGGAGGCGTGAGCCGCCGGTGGCGCTGGCATCTGCTGGTGCTGGCGGCAGTGTGGCTGGCGCTGGTGGCGCTGTTCTGGCGGGATGTGGTGCAGCTGGTCGGTCTGTGGTGGACGAACACGACCTATGGGCATTGCCTGTTCATCCTGCCGGTGGTCGGGTGGCTGGTGTGGCAGCGGCGGGCGCAACTGGCGGAACTGCGCCCGCAGGCGTGGTGGCCGGGGCTGGCGCTGGTGGCGCTGGGCGGGGCGGGCTGGCTGATGGGCGAGGCGGGGACGGTGGCGTTCGCGCGGCAGCTCGGGCTGGTGCTGATGTGCCAGGGGGCGGTGGTGACGCTGCTGGGGCCGATGGTGGCGCGGGGCGTGCTGTTCCCGCTGGCCTATGCGCTGTTCGCCGTGCCGTTCGGGCAGGAACTGGAGCCGTCGCTGCAACGCGTGACGGTGGCGATCGTCATGCCGCTGCTGCATCTGGCGGGGGTGCCGGCAGCGGTCGACGGCGTGTTGATCCAGGCGGGGGCGTATCGGTTCGAGGTGGCGGAGGCATGTTCGGGATCGAAGTTCGTGCTGGCGATGCTGGCGTTCGGGGTGCTGGTGGCGAACCTGTGTTTCCGGCGCTGGACGCGGCGGGCGGCGTTTCTGGCGGCGTGCCTGGTGGTGCCGGTGCTCGCGAACGGGGTGCGGGCGTGGGGGACGATCTATGGTGCGCAGCTGTTCGGGATCGAGGCGGCGGCGGGGTTCGACCATATCGTGTTCGGATGGCTGTTCTTCGCCGCGGTGATGGCGGCGGTGCTGGCGATCGGGTGGCGATGGTTCGACCGGGCGCCCGATGACCCCGCCTTCGACCCCGCTTCACTGTCGGGCGTGCCGCGCCGGCGCATCGGCCTGATCCCGGGCGCGGCGCTGGTGATCGCAACGGCGGCGGTTTTCCCCAGCTGGGCGGCGATGACGGGCGGGCGGGTGGCGACGCTGCCCGCGCAGATGGTGCTGCCCGATGTGCCGGGATGGCACCGCGCGCCGCTGGGGTCGGCATGGCAGCCCTGGTATCCGGCGGCGGACCATTATCTGTTCGGCCGCTATGTCGATGCGCGCGGGCGGCCGGTGGATGTCGGCGTGGCGGTGTTCGCCGAGCAGCATGGAACCAAGAAACTGGCGGCGTTCGGCACCGGCGTGCTGCGCGAGGACGACCGCTGGGTGCGGGTGGCGGACATGGCGCCGATCGCGGGCGGATCGGCCATGCGGATCATGGCACCGGGACCGGTGGAGCGGATCGTGGCGACATGGTACCGGGTCGGTGGCGAGACGACGGCGGACGAAAGACGGGTGAAGATGGTGACGATGAAGGCCCGCCTGCTGGGGGAGGTGCGACCGGCGACCGCGATCCACCTGTCGACCGAGGGGCGCGACCCCGCCGCGATCGGCGACTTCGTCGCGGCGACCGGCGGAACGGCCCGGTTCGCGGACCGGCTGACGGCGGCGCGCTGAGATGTGCGGGATCGCAGGGATCTTTCATCCGGGCACGCCCAAGCCGGTCGATCCGCCGCGGGTGCGCGCGATGATCGCGGCGCAGGCGCACCGCGGGCCGGACGGCGACGGGGTATGGACCGCCCCCGGCGTCGGGCTGGGCCATCGCCGACTGTCGATCATCGACCTGGCGGGATCGCCGCAGCCGATGATCGACGGCGAGATCGCGGTGACCTTCAACGGCGAGATCTATAATTTTCAGGCGCTGCGGGCCGAATTGCGCGGGATGGGCGCACATTTCCGCACCGAGGGCGACACCGAGGTGCTGCTTCAGGGATGGCGCTACTGGGGGCCGGCGATGCTCGACCGGCTGGACGGGATGTTCGCCTTCGCCATCCACGACATGCTGGCGGGCGCCCTGTTCCTGGCGCGCGACCGGCTGGGCGTGAAGCCGCTGCACTGGGCCGAACTGTCCGACGGATCGATCGCCTTCGCCTCCGAACTGAAGGGGTTGCTGGCGCATCCCCTGCTCCGCCGGCAACCCGACCTGACCGCGGTCGAGGATTATCTGGCGCTGGGCTATGTGCCCGACGATGCCTGCCTGATCGCGGGCGTGCGCAAGTTGCCGGCCGGGCATTACCTGCTGGTCGAGCGCGGGCGGGGCATTCCCCGGCCGCGACAATGGTGGGACGTGGATTTCTCCCGGCGCGCCAGTGGATCGGCGGCGGCGCTGGGCGAGGAACTGCTCGACCTGATGCGCGCGGGCGTGACCAGCCGGATGGTGGCGGACGTGCCGCTGGGCGCGTTCCTGTCGGGCGGGGTGGACAGCTCGGCGGTGGTCGCGCTGATGGCGGAGGCGAGCCCGCGCGCGGTGCGCACCTGCACGATCGGGTTCGAGGAAGCGGGCTATGACGAGCGCGCTTACGCCGAGACGGTCGCGCGCCGCTTCGCCACCGCGCATGCGACGCGGGTGGTGCGCAGCGACGATTTCGGGCTGATCGACACGCTGGTCCATCATTTCGACGAGCCGTTCGCCGATGCCTCGGCCCTGGCGACCTATCAGGTTTGTGCGCTGGCAAGGGAGCATGTGACCGTGGCGCTGTCGGGTGACGGCGCGGACGAGGCGATGGCCGGGTATCGCCGGCATGCGTTCCAGGCGGCGGAGGACCGGGTGCGCGGCCTGTTGCCGGCGGGGTTCCGGCAATCGGTGTTCGGGACGCTGGGCAATCTCTATCCAAAGGCCGACTGGGCGCCGCGGCCGCTGAGGGCCAAGACGACGCTGCTGGCGCTCGCGGCCGGAAGCGCGGAAGGCTATGCGGCGAGCGTCGCCGTGACGACGTCGGCCCTGCGCGCGCGGCTGTTCACGCAGGAAGCGCGGGCCGCGCTGGGCGGACACCGGGCCGAGGATCGTTACGTCGCGGCGATGGAGAATGCCCCGGCGCAAGGGGCGCTGGACCGGGTGCAATATGCCGACCTGAAGATATGGCTGCCCGGCGACATCCTGACCAAGACCGACCGCACCTCGATGGCGGTGGGGCTGGAGGCGCGCGAGCCGCTGCTCGACCACCGGCTGGTGCAGTTCGCCGCCAGCCTGCCGCCGGCCATGCGGTTGCAGCGCGGATGCGGCAAATGGCTGATGAAGCGCAGCCTGGAGCGGTATCTGCCCGGGGACATTCTGTACCGGCCCAAGATGGGGTTCGTGACGCCGATCAGCGACTGGTTCCGCGGGGCGCTGGCCGAGGAGGCGGCGGGGCTCGCCACCTCGTCGCTGCTGCGCGAGACGGGGTGGTTCGCGCTGCCCGAGATTGCGCGCCTTGCCGACGACCACCGCGCCGGCCGCGCGGAGCATGGCCGGACGCTGTGGCAGTTCCTGATGCTGGAGCGGAGCCTTACGCGGCTGTTCGGTTGAAGCGCTGGCGCAGCCACAGGTCGAACAGGTGCGGCCATTCGCGTGGCGGCGTCCCTTCGGCCGCGCGGCGCGCACCGAAGCCGTGGCCGCCGCGTTCGAACAGGTGTGCTTCGACGGGTACGTTTGCGGCGCGGGCCGCGGCGAGGATCGCGAAGGATTCCTCCACGCGGGCGGCGGGGTCGTCCATGGCGTGGGCGATGAAGAGGGGCGGGGTGTCGGCGCGGACGCGGGGCGGAGTGTCGTAGCGCGTCACGGTTTCGGGGGCCGGGGTGGGGCCGAGCAGGTTGTCGGTCGAGCGGCCGCGGGTGCGCGGGTCGGACATGCGAGTGACGGGGTAGACGAGGCCGGTGGCATCGGGGCGGGTGGATTGCCGGTCGGCGGCGTCGATGGGGGCATAGACGCGGTCGGCGTGGCCGACGGTAAGCGCGGCGGCGAGATGGCCACCCGCCGAGAAGCCGAGTGCGGCGAGGCGGGTGGGGTCGATGGCGTAGCGGGCGGCATTGGCGCGGATCAGGCGCATGGCGCGCTGCGCATCCTGAAGCGGTACGTCGGCACGGTTCGCCCAGCCCTCGCCGGGGAGGCGATAGGCGAGGGCGAAGACGGTGATGCCTTGCGGGTTGAGCGCGCGGGCGACGTCGATGCCTTCGTTTTCGATCGAGACGAAGCCATAGCCGCCGCCGGGGATCGACAGTACCGCGCGGCCGTCCGGACGCTCGGCACGGAAGACGCCGATGACGGGTTCGATGACGCCGCGCAGCCAGAGTTCGGGGTCGGCGGGGTTGCCGCTCATTTCCGGCGCGTAGCGGGGAAGGGGGCTGGGGGCGCCGGGGGGTGGGCCGGGCCAGAGCTTGACGTGTTCCGCAGGCGGCCAGGGGGTTTGGGGGCGGGCCTGGGCGGTCGCGCGGGTGGCCAGCGGCAGCGCGGCGGTGGCGGCGATGAGCGTGCGTCGGGAAATCATGCTGGCCTCTCCGCAGTTTGGGGCGGAGATTGGCGGGGTGTGGGGTTGGGGGCAAGGGGGACTATGGTCCCACAGGCTTCAGCATTGCTGGGCTGCCCCTCACCCTCCCACCGCTTCGCGGCGGGCCCCTCCTGCATCAAGTCGTCCATGCCCCCGGCATGGACTAAACAGAGCGGGGCGCTGTTTACCTGATGCTCCCGGAAGGGGCGAGGGGTAGGAAAGGGCCGGCAGAGTTTCCCGCCGGCCCTTTTCCAACTTACTTGTCGAACAGCTTGGCCCAGCGGTG
Organism: Sphingomonas sp. NY01; assembly: GCF_038809135.1. Taxonomy (NCBI): domain Bacteria; kingdom Pseudomonadati; phylum Pseudomonadota; class Alphaproteobacteria; order Sphingomonadales; family Sphingomonadaceae; genus Sphingomonas; species Sphingomonas sp. NY01. Next base: position 1,285,743 of record NZ_CP101722.1, read on the forward strand.
GACCGGGCGGTCCTTCCAGTGGCCGCGATGGTAGGCGTCGGAGGCGAGCAGCGGCATGACCGAGCCGGCCTCGGCGAAGACCATCTGTTCGATGCCGGTGTTCACCTTGCCCCAGCTTGCCGCTTCCTGCAGCGTCGAGGACGAGCAGGCGCCGTCGCGCACGTCGGCGACGGTGATCTGCACCGCGTACTTGTGTACCTGGACGTCGTCATGACCCAGGATCTCGGCGCAGACGACGGTGTCCTGGATGAAGTTCTTGGGCACGCCGCCGCCGATCATCAGGAGGCCGGTGACGCCAGCCTCGATTTTGATCTGCGTGAGTTCGCGGAAGTCGGCGACCGCGTCGATCATCAGATACGGACGGCCCGCCTTGGCGGCGTCGACCTGATGCTTGACGAGGCCGAAGCCGGCCGAGCTGTCGACGAACGCCGGGCAGAAGATCGGCACGTCATGCTCATAAGCGAGCTTGACGAGGCTGTTCTCCTTCTTGCCGTGCTTGACCAGATACTTGCCCATCTCGCGGATGAACTCGCGGCTGGAATAGGCGCGCGGCTCCAGCGACTCGGCGATCTCGAAGATCGTGTGGTCGACGTTCTGGAGGGCTTCCTCGTCGATATAGGTGTCGTAGATGCGGTCGATGTAGAGCGAGCGCAGCGTGTCGTCGTCGGGGATCTCCAGCGCCTGGTAATGCTTGTGGCCCAGGCCTTCGAAGAAATCCATGTCGACGATGGTGGCGCCGGTCGCGACGATGCCGTCGACCATGTTGTTGCGCACTAGCTCGGCATAAAGGTCCATGCAGCCGCCGGCCGAGGTCGACCCGGCGATGACGAGGAAGATCGAGCAGTCCTTGTCGGCCAGCATCTGGTTGTAGATGCCGGTCGCGCGGCCCAGGTCGCGGCTGGTGAAGCTCATATCGGCCATCGCGTCGACGATCGGGCGCGCGTCGAAGCTCTTGATGTCGATATGCTTCACCTGCTTCGACAGCAGTTCGGCCTTGCGGGTATCGTTGATCGGCGCGTTGGCGCTTGCGGTCTTGGTCAGCGTGTCGGTCATGGTTCGCCCTTGGCTATCCAGCCGTCGTCGTTCGATATTGGGGACGCGGAAACCCAAAGCCGCCCCTCCCGCCGGCAAGCGGGAGGGGGGAAGACATGTGATATAGGGAGGCCGTTACAGCTTGACGACGTTGCCCGTCGCAACGCGGTCGTCGGCCTCGTCCTCGCGGTAGACGGAGAACATCGGTTCGTCCCCGGCCACGACGGTCAGGTCGGAGCCGAAGCCGTTGAACTGCGTGCGCATCGCCGAGCCATAGGCACCGAGCATGCCGATCTCGAAATAATCGCCGGCACGCGTGTCCGCAGGCAGCGGGAACGGACCCTTCATATAGTCGATATCGTCGCAGGTCGGACCCCAGAAGGCGAAGTCCATGTCCCGCGCGTCCGATTCCGGCTCGCGCAGCAACTGCACCGGATACTTCCAGCCGATATGCGCCGCATCGAACAACGTGCCATAGGCGCCGTCGTTGATGAACAGTTCGGATCCGCGGCGATGCTCGACGCGGACGACGACCGAGGCATATTCGGCGCACAGCGCGCGACCCGGCTCGGCCCAGAGTTCCGCCGAATAGCTGATCGGCAGGCTCTCGAACGCGCGGTGGATCGTCTCGAAATACCGCTCCAGCGGGGGCGGGTTCATGCCGGGATAGCGCGACGGGAAACCGCCGCCGACATCGATCACGTCCACCGTCACCGCGGCCTCGACGATGGCGGCGCGGACACGCTCCATCGCATTGGCATAGGCGTCGGGCGACATGGTCTGGCTGCCGACATGGAAGCAGATGCCGAGCGCGTCCGCCACCTGGCGGGTCGCCATCAGCAACTCCCTGGCCTCGTCCGGCGCGACACCGAACTTGGAGCCAAGGCTCAGCTTCGCATATTCCGACGACACGCGAAGGCGCACGCACAGCGTGAGATCGGTGGCACCCCGGGTGCCGCGGACGATCTTCGCCAGCTCTTCCATGCTGTCGAGCGAGAAGGTGCGCACGCCGTGGTCGAAATACGCCTCGGCGATCGCCTCCTCCGCCTTGATCGGGTGCATGAAGCAGCACACCGCATCCGGCAGGGTCGACTTCACCAGACGCACCTCGCCGATCGACGCGGTGTCGTAGTGCGTGACGCCGTTGTCCCACAGGATCTGCAGGAGTTCGGGGGACGGGTTCGCCTTTACCGCATACATCGGCCGGCCCGGAAACTTCTCCACAAAGAAGCGGGCGGCGCGCGCAGCGGCGTGCGGGCGAACGAGCGTGACCGGCTGTACCGGACGAAGGGTGGAAACTAACCCCAGCGCGCTATGATGCTTGTGCAACTCAAGGGACCTCCAATTGCCTTGCGGCATGACAACAGAAAAAGCTGCCTTGCGGTTGGAAGTCCCATGGGGCAGCGGACGCGCGATGTAGGACCCACTTTTGGCTATGTAAAGCGTCTGAAACCGGTCAGGGATAAAATGTGACTATTCTGCGACAGCCGACACGGGCCGGGGTACGGGACGCCGCCGCGAAAATGGCGGAAATCCTGGCCCCGACGCCGCTTTTCACCCATCGTTTCAAGGGGGTGGAGGTCGCGTTCAAGGCCGAATCCCTGCAACCCATGGGTGCGTTCAAGGTTCGTGGTGCCTGGCACCGGCTCACCGCTCTGGATGAGGCGGCGCGGGCGCGTGGGGTGGTGGCGTTCTCGTCGGGGAATCATGCGCAAGGAATCGCCTGGGCGGCGAAGCGGCTGGGGATCGCAGCGACGATCGTGATGCCCGCCGATGCGCCGCGCGCCAAGCGCGAGGGGACGCTGGCGCTGGGGGCGGAGGTGGTCGACTACGACCGCGCGCGCGAAAGCCGTGAGACGATCGCGGGCCGGCTGGCCGAGGCGCGCGGCGCCACGCTGGTGCCGAGCTTCGACGATCCGTGGGTGATCGAGGGGCAGGGGAGCGCCGGGATCGAGGCGGCGCGGCAGATGGCGGAGCGCGGCCTGCCGGCGCCGGCGCATGTGGTGGTGCCATGTGGCGGCGGCGGGCTGGCAGCCGGGCTGACGCTGGCGCTGCCCGAGGCGCGGGTGACGGTGGTCGAGCCGGAGGGGTGGGACGATATGCGTCGCAGCCTGGAGGCGGGGTGGATCGAGCCGGTCGGCGACCATCCGCCGCCGACCGCGTGCGACGCGTTGCAGACGACGCGGGTGTCGCCGCTGACCTTCGACGTGCTGGCGCGGCGGGGCGCGGAGGGCGTTGCGGTGTCGGAAGCCGAGATCGCGGCCGCGCAGCGCTGGGCGGCGGAGACGCTGCGGCTGGTGGTGGAGCCGGGCGGGGCGGTGGCGCTGGCGGCGCTCCTCGCCGGGCGCGTGCGGGCCGAGCCGGGAATGCTGGTGATCCTGTCCGGCGGCAACGTCGACATGGCCGCCTATGGCCGGGTGCTGGCCGGTGCTTGAGGGGATCGCGCAGGCCGCGCCGGCGCTGGCGATGCTGGCCTGTTTCGCCTGTGTGGGCGGTGGGGGCTATCTGATCGCCAAGCGCCGCGACCGGACCAAGGGGGTGCTGATGCTCGTCATGGCCGCGGTCTTGCTGGGCAATGTGCTGATCTGGACGATGTGAGCGCCCGGCGTGGCAGAGCCATCCTTCGACCGCTTGCCAAGGCAGTCGCTCAGGACCGGCCATGTCGGTCAGCGCCTGGGCGCCGCCGGCCGGGCACGTTGCCGCGGCGCCGATTAGCTTCGCGCTAATCGGCTGCAACGCGCCTCACTTGATCGGCGAGTTCGGATCCAGGCGCATGTCGAGGTAACGGTCCACGCTGCCCATCAGCTCGGGCATCTCATGCTCGAAGAAGTGGTTCGCCTTGGGGATCGTGTCGTGGTGGATGGTGATGTGCTTTTGCGTGCGCAGCTTGTCGACCAGCTTCTGCGTCGCGGCGGGGGTCGCCACCTCGTCGCCTTCACCCTGGATGATGATGCCCGACGACGGGCAGGGTGCCAGGAAGGTGAAGTCGTACATGTTGGCCGGCGGCGCGACCGAGATGAAGCCGCGGATTTCGGGGCGGCGCATGAGCAGTTGCATGCCGATCCATGCGCCGAAGCTGACGCCGGCGATCCAGGTGGTCGAGGCCTCGGGATGGAAGCTCTGTACCCAGTCGAGCGCGGCGGCAGCGTCGGACAGTTCGCCGATGCCGTTGTCGAACGTGCCCTGGCTCTTGCCGACGCCGCGGAAGTTGAAGCGCAGCGTGGCGAAGCCGCGACGCTGGAACGTCTTGTAGAGTTCCTGCACGATGCGGTTGTTCATCGTGCCGCCCGCCGAGGGGTGGGGATGCAGGATCATCGCGACGGGCGCGCGGGGCCGGGGTGCAGGGACGAACCGGCCTTCGAGGCGGCCTTCGGGGCCGGGGAAAATGACTTCGGGCATGAATCTCGCCGATCAGGAAGGGCGCAGGTGGAGCGCCGGACAGTGCGCGCTATATAGGCGGGAGCCCCTTACAAGCAATTGGAACGCGCGTCCTGACCCGTCTCTATCTTGATCACGCCGCCACCACGCCGATGACCCGCGCCGCGCGGGAGGCGGTGGCGGACGGTTTTGCGCGCTGGGCAAACCCGTCTTCGCCGCATGCGGAGGGGCGCGCGGCGCGGCGGCTGGTGGAGGATGCGCGCGCGGACGTGGCGGCGGCCTATGGCTGGGGGCAGGAGGTGCTGCTGACGGGGGGCGCGAGCGAGTCGCTGGCGATCGCCCTGGGGCGCTCGATGGTGGAGCGGTGCTTCGTCTCGGCGGTGGAGCATGATGCGGTGCTGCGCGCGAGCGGGGCGGCGAGCGTGATGGCGGTGGATGCGGCGGGGCATGTGGTGCTGCCCGATCTGGCGGGGCCGCGCACGCTGGTGGCGGTGCAATGGGCGAATAGCGAGACCGGCGTGCGCCAGCCGATCGCCGCGCTGGCCGAGGCGGTGCATGCCGCCGGGCACCTGTTGCTGGTCGATGCCGCGCAGATGCCGGCGGGGGCGGACCTGCACGTCGCCGAACATGCCGATTTCGTCGCGCTGTCGGCGCACAAGCGCGGCGGGCCGCCGGGGATCGGCGCGCTGCTGGTGCGCGATCTGGCGACGTTGCTGCCGACCGGCGGACAGGAGCGGGGATACCGGCCGGGGACGGAGAACATGCCCGCCGCGATCGGCTATGCCGCGGCGCTGGGCGAGGCGGAGCCCGATCACACGGCATTGCGCGCGCATCTGGACGATGCGGTGCGGCGGTCGGGGGGGATCGTGGTGGCCGAGGATAGTGTGCGGCACCCGGCGATCGGGGCGTATCGGATGCCGGGGGTGCCGGCGGCGGCGCAGCTGATCCGGTTCGATTCAGGGGGGATCGCAGTGTCGGCGGGGAGCGCCTGTGCGAGCGGGAGCCTGAAGCCCAGTCACGTGCTGGCGGCGCTCGGCTGGCGTGAGGAGGCGGCGCGCGAGGTGGTGCGGGTCAGTTTCGGGCGGACGACGACGCGCGAGGAGGTCGACGCCTTTATCGCGGCGTGGCGCGGGATCGCGCGGGGGCGGGCATGATCTATCTGGATTATCAGGCGACGACGCCGCTGGCGCCGCAAGCCTTCGAGGCGATGGTGCCGTGGCTGCGCGATGCGCATGCCAATCCGCATTCGCCGCATCGGCCGGGACGGGCCGCGCGGGCGGCGGTGGAGGTGGCGCGGGACCGGATCGCCGCGCTGCTGCCCGCCGGCGGCAGGCTGGCCTTTACCAGTGGCGCGACCGAGGCGTTGAACTGGGCGATCAAGGGCAGCGCGGGGGCGATCGTGACGATCGCGACCGAGCATGCCGCAGTGCTGGACACGGTGGCGGCGAGCGGGCGGCCGCATGTCGTGCTGCCCGTCCATGGCGACGGCTTGGTCGACCTGGACGCCGCGCGCGCGGCGATCGGGCCGGGCACCGGGCTGGTGGCGGCGATGCTGGTCAACAACGAGATCGGAGTGGTGCAGCCGATCGCTGAACTGGCGGACCTGGCGCATGATGCCGGCGCGTGGATGCTGTGCGATGCGGTGCAGGGCTATGGCCGGGTGCCGCTGCCCGCGACGGTCGATATGGTGGCGGTCTCTGCGCACAAGATCCATGGCCCCAAGGGCATCGGGGCATTGTGGTTGCGCGACGGAGTGGTGCCGGCGCCGCTGATGCATGGCGGGGGGCAGGAGGCGCCGGGCCGTTCGGGCACGCTGAGCCCGGCCCTGTGCGCCGGCTTCGGCGTGGCGGCACAGTTGATGGCGGCGGACGATGCGGGCGCGGTCACCGGCCTGTGGCGGGCGGCGCATGACCGGTTCCGGGCGGCGGGCTGGTCGCTCAACGGGGCGGCGGATCCGCGCTATCCGGGCAATCTGAACGTGCGGCGCGACCGCCTGGATGTCGGCCGGTTGATGTCGGACGTGCGGAGTGTCGCGTTTTCGGCGGGCTCCGCCTGCGCCAGCGGATCGGGGCGGCCCAGCCATGTGCTGCGCGCGATCGGGCTTTCCGATGCGCAGGCGCGGTCGTCGATCCGGCTGGGGTTCGGGCGCTATACGCGCGAGGCGGAACTGATGCAGGCGGTGGACGCGATCCTGGTCGCGGCGGCGGCGCAGGCATGATCCGGGTCGGCTTCGTCGCGCCCGACGGATCGGTGTCGGAGGCGCAGGGGGAGGCCGGCGATACGGTGCTGCGCGTGGGGCAGGCGATCGGCCAGCCGCTGGAGGGAACGTGCGAGGGGCAGATGGCGTGTGCCACCTGCCATGTCGTCGTCGACCCGGCCTGGGCGGACCGGCTGCCCGGCCCGAGCGCGGAGGAGGAGGATATGCTGGACCTGGCGCCAAGAGCGACGCGGACCAGCCGGCTGTCCTGCCAGATCCGGCTGGATACGACGCTGGACGGACTGGTGGTGCGGCTGCCCTGATCGCCGCGCCGGTTGCGACGCGGGCTTGCCGGGGGCATAGCGCGGCGGTTTTTTCCTCTTCTTTCATACGGGTTTTCGATGCGTTCGCGGTTCCCCTCCGTTCTGTCCGCCGGCTTTCTGCGCGACCGGTTGATCGCGCCGTTAGGGGCGCTGATCGGGATCGCGCTGACGGGGGTGGTGACCGCGCTGCTGTGCGGAGACGCGGGCGCGACGATGCTGCTGGTGGCGCCGATGGGCGCCTCGGCGGTGCTGGTGTTCGCGGTGCCGGCGAGCCCCCTGGCGCAGCCCTGGCCGGTGATCGGCGGCAACGTGATCTCGGCACTGGTCGGGGTGGCGGTGGTCCATGCCCTGCCGGGCAGTGGCCTTGCCGCGCCGTTGGCGGTGGGGGGCGCGATCCTGGCCATGGCGGTGACCCGGTCGCTGCACCCGCCGGGCGGCGCGGCGGCGCTGACCGCGGTGATCGGCGGGGCGCCGGTGTTGGGTGCGGGCTATGCCTTTGCCTTCGTCCCGGTAGGGGTGAACGCGGTGATCATCGCACTGGTCGGCGTGGCGTTCCACCGGCTGTCCGGACACAGCTACCCGCACCGCGCGCCGACGCTGGCGGCACCGCGTGCTGCCGATCTGGCGGCGGAGGATATCGACCGCGCGCTGGCGGAATTCGGCGATACGCTGGACATCGACCGCGACGACGTCGAGCGGCTGGTGCGCCGGGCCGAGCATCACGCGGCCACACGGCGTGCCGCCTGAACACCCGCTAAACGGTTAATTCAGCACGCGATCATCGACTCGGCCGCAATCTCCCCACATGCCCACCGGTTCCGGCGGGCGCGTAAACGGGAGTATGCGTCATGAAAGTCTTTGCCCTGATGGCCTCCGGTCTTCTTGCGGTCACCGGCCTTGCCGCGGCGACACCAGCCGCCGCGCATCCGCAAGGGTGGCATGACGGGCCGCGCGGGCGCGGCTGGGACCGTGGGCCGGGCTGGCGGGACGGGCCGCGCTGGGACCGTGGACGCCACTGGCGCGGCGATCGCTGGGACCGCGGATACCGGGCAGGCTATCGCGACCGGGGGTACCGCAACGGCTATCGCGGGCGCACGGTATGTCGCTGGGTCGATGGCTATTACGGGCCGGTTCGCCGCTGCTTCAACGTTCGTCGCTGATTAGCAACAAGGCGGCTTGATCGATCCGCCCGGCTCCGCCATATGCGCGGCGGGAGTCGGGCGGACGTAGTCGTCGCCAACCCGGTCAGGTCCTGACGGAAGCAGCCGTAACGATTTCGCTGCGGGTCGTCCCGGCTCCCACCGCGAACCTGCCGTGCAGGTAAGCGCGGCCGGCGGTGCGCCAGCACCGTTCGACGACGTGGCTTTGCCACGGCGCGGCCCGGCGGTGCGCCAGCACCGTTCGACGACGTGGCTTTGCCACGGCGCGGCCCGGCGGGGCATCAGCACCGTCCGACGACAAGGCTCCGCCAGGTCGCCCCCCGACAGCCCCCTCCAATCCGCTATCAATCGCCGCATCGTGGGCCTACATAGACCCGCGATGTCCGACTCCTTCGACCTCGGCGAACCGCCACAGCCGGCCAAGCCCGACGCCTACCGCGTGCTTGCGCGCAAATATCGTCCGCAGACCTTCGCGCAGCTGATCGGTCAGGATGCGATGGTGCAGACGCTGGGCAACGCGATCAAGCGCGATCGGCTGGCGCATGCGTTCCTGATGACCGGCGTGCGCGGGGTGGGCAAGACCTCCACCGCGCGGTTGATCGCCAAGGCGCTGAACTGCATCGGTCCGGATGGACAGGGCGGGCCGACGATCGACCCGTGCGGGGTTTGCGAGCCGTGCCGCGCGATCGCCGAGGGGCGCCATATCGACGTGATCGAGATGGATGCCGCCAGCCATACCGGCGTCGACGACGTGCGCGAGATCATCGAGGCGTCGCGCTATGCCGCGGTGTCGGCGCGCTTCAAGATCTACATCGTGGACGAGGTCCACATGCTGTCCAAGAACGCGTTCAACGCGCTTTTGAAGACGCTGGAAGAGCCGCCGGCGCACGTGAAGTTCCTGTTCGCCACCACCGAGGTGAACAAGGTACCGATCACCGTGCTGTCGCGGTGCCAGCGTTTCGACCTGCGGCGCATTTCGGCGGAGATGCTGGCGGCGCATTTCGCGCATGTCTGCGAGGCCGAGGGCGTGACCGCCGAGCCCGAGGCGCTGGCGCTGATCGCGAGGGCGGCGGAAGGATCGGCGCGCGATGGCCTGTCGATCCTGGACCAGGCGATCGCGCATGCCGACCTGGATGGCGGCGGGGTCAGCGCGGAGGCGGTGCGCCAGATGCTCGGCCTGTCGGACCGGGGCGCGGTGCGAGACCTGCTCGGCCTGATGCTGCGCGGCGAGGCGGCCGATGCGCTGGCGCTGCTGCGGCGGCAATATGATTACGGGGTCGATCCGCAATCGGTGCTGCGCGCGCTGTTGGAGACGGTGCACGGCATCACGCTGGTGAAGGTCGGCACGCCCCCCGATGCGGCGCAACCGCTGGAGGAGCGCGAGGCGCGCGGGGAATGGGCGGCGGCCCTCGGCTTTCCGATGCTGCACCGGCTTTGGCAGCTGCTGCTCAAGGGCCATGACGAGGTGGCGCGCGCCGCCCTGCCGATCGAGGCGGCGGAAATGGCGCTGCTGCGCGTGGTCCATGCCTCGACGCTGCCCGATCCGGGCGAACTGGCGCGGCAATTGACGCAGTCGCCGGGGCAGGGTGCGGGGGCAGTGTCCGCCTCGGCGCCCGCCCCCGCGCAGGTTGCGGCACCCGTCGCGGTGGCGGCCCCTCCGCCGGCGGAGCCGCAGATGCCGGAGAGTTTCGAGGCGCTGGTCGAGCGGCTGGACGCGGACGGGGAACTTCTGCTCGTCGCGCGGCTTCGTCAGGGAGCGCGGCTGGTGCGGTATCAGCCGCCCGAGATCGTCTTCAGCGGCAGCCGGCCGATGGCGGCGGACACGCTGACCGATCTGGCGGCCGTCCTGAAGACGATGACGAAAAGCGCATGGCGCATTACGTTGGACGATGTTCCGGGCCAGCCGACGCTGAACGAGGCGCAGCAGGTCCGGGACGAGGCGATCAAGGCCGCAACCTGGGATTCGCCCATGGTGCGCGCCGCACGAGAGGCTTTTCCCGAGACCGAACTCGTGGAATGGCCCGGAAAACGGAGCATGATGTGAAGAATCTCGACGACATCCTGGCGATGGCCCAGAACGTCCAGAACGAACTGCAAAAGGCGCAGGCCAATCTCGACACGATCGAGGTTGAGGGCGCGTCGGGCGGCGGGCTGGTCAAGGTGAAGGCGTCCGCCAAGGGCCGGATCATCGGCATCTCCATCGACGATTCGCTGATGCAGGTGTCCGAGAAGCAGATGCTGGAAGACCTGCTGGCCGCCGCGATCAACGATGCGCGCGGCAAGGCGGATACCGCCTCCAACGCCGAGATGAGCAAGATGACCAGCGGCCTGCCGCTGCCGCCGGGCTTCAAGCTGCCGATCTGATTCCGTTCCGGCCCGGGAACGGGTTTGCAGGCCATGGCGTTTGTTTCCTCGAAAATAAGGAGGAGGATCAACGACATGGCCGATGAACGTTATTCCGATACGACGACCACCACGACGGCGGCGCCGGCGGGGCACACGACGACGATCATCGAGCGGCGCAGCGGCGGCAGCGGGATCGCGATCGCGCTGGTGCTGCTGGTCGCGGTGGTGATCGGCGCGTTCTTCCTGTTCAACCAGAACAGCGCCGAAAGCCGCAAGGACGATGCGGTGGCGTCGGCCGCGCGGAGCGTGGGCGCCGCGGCGGACAAGGCCGGCGACGCCATTTCAGGCGAGGCGAAGTAGGAACGCATCCCTCTCCCCCGAGGGGGGAGGGTTTTCATCACCGGACGCAGGCGTCCAGCCCTTGCCGTCGGACGACGCCGACATAGCGGGCGATGCGGTTGCCGTGGCGGCGGACGAAACCGTCGGGGGAGACCGCTTCGCGCTTCTTGGGCAGGGGCAGGACGGCGGCGATGCGCGCCGCCTCGGTCGGCGACAGGCGCGACGCGTCGTGGTGGAAATAGCGCATCGCCCCGGCATTGGCGCCATAGGTGCCGATCCCGGTTTCCGCGATGTTCAGATAGACTTCCATGATGCGCCGCTTGCCCCACAGCGCCTCGATCAGCACGGTGAAATATGCCTCCGCGGCCTTGCGGACATAGCCGCCGCCCTGGAACAGGAAGGCGTTCTTGGCGGTCTGCTGGCTGATCGTCGATCCGCCGCGGATGCGGCCTCCTTTCGCGTTGCGATAGGCGGCGCTGGCGATCGCGTTGAAGTCGAAGCCATGATGCTCGCAGAAGCGGGCATCCTCGCCGGCGATGGCGGCGCGGGCCATGTCGGGGTCCATCTGCGACAGCGACATCCAGTCCTTGGTCACGCCGCGCCCGCCGACGACATCGCCCAGCATGGTGAAGGTGAAGGGCGGGGGCACGAACCGGTACAGCCCGACCCAGAGGACGGTGACGGCGACGAAGACAAGGGCGGCCTTGAGCAGCCAGCGGAGCGCACGGAACATGGCCGCCCTTCTAGGCGAGGGGCGGCCCCGCTGTCATGATCGCATGTGCAGCAGCGACACCGGTCGCAGAGGCGCCGTGCGCGGTGGAGAAATCATGCGCCGAACAGGCCTCGCCGGCGAAGAACAGGCGGTCGTCGACGGGCTCGGCCAGAATGCGGCGGGCGCCGGCATGGCCGACGCGCGCATGGCTGTAGCTGCCGCGGATATGGGGCGCATGGGCCCAGTCGGTGGCGGCAAGCGGATGGAGGCGGGTGCGCCAGTCGCTGCCGAGCAGCGCGACGAGCTCGTCGATCGCGAACTGGATGGCAGCGGCCTCGCTTTCCATCGCCTGCGCACAGGCGCCGCCGAAGAAGCTTTCCACGATCGGCCAGCCAAAGGGGGACAAGCGGTGGCTGGCGGTGCAGGCGGCGCGCGGGTTGCCGGTCAGATGCTGATGCGGGGGCCATGGCGGGCGATCGACGGCGAGGAACACCTTGTCCGCCAGGCCGAGCGGCAGGTTCGCCGCTGCGTCCTGCTTGGCGGGCAGGGGCGGGTTGAAGACGATGCCGCCCTCGGCGAGGATGGGGGTGGGGACGGCGACGACGGCCCGGTCGGCGGTCAGCGTGCCGGCGGGCGTATCCAGCCGGATGGTGCGGCCGCGGTGGTCGATCCGCGTGACCGGCGTGTTCAGGCGGATCGGAAGCGATCGGGCATGGTCCGCGACGAGCGTGCCATAGCCCTCCACCACCGCCCAGTTATCCTCACCGGCCGCGTCCTCATAGGCGATCCAGTCGTGCAGCGAGACGGCACCGAGCGGCGCGCCATTGGCATAGCCCGATATGGCGTCGATCATCGGGAGCCAGGGATCGTCCGGCGCGATAAAGGCGGAGAGTGGCTGGTCCGGTCCGTCGAGCGCGGCGCGGGCGGCCTGTTCCCAACGGTCCCAAGCCGCGCCGAAGCTGCGCTGTTCGGTGGGCGAAAATCCCAGGTCGCGCCATTGGCCCTCCCAGTTGGGAGGGGCGCGGTCGATGGTGAAGCGTGCCGCTTCCGCAAGGGCGACCCATGGATTGCGCCGGGCGGAGTGCAGCCAGCCGCAGCCGAAATCGACGGTAACATGGGCGCTAGGAAGCGTCAGCGGGACGCTGTGCGCGCGGCCGCCGAGGCGGTTGCCCGCCTCGACCATCAATACGTCGCATCCCGCATCGTGCAGGGTGCGCGCGGCCGCGATGCCGGCCGCGCCGCCGCCGATGACGACGGTGCGGCCCATGTCAGGCGGCGGCGAGGAGCCGCTTTTCGCCCGCGATCCGCATCATCGCCTTTTGCAGCTTTTCGAAGGCGCGCACCTCGATCTGGCGGACGCGTTCGCGGCTGACTCCGTAGACCTGGCTGAGTTCCTCCAGCGTCTTGGGGTCGTCGGTCAGGCGGCGCTCGGTCAGGATGTGCTTCTCGCGGTCGTTCAGGTCGTCCATCGCCGACACGAGCATGCCGTGGCGGACATCGGCCTCCTGCGCTTCGGCGACGACGGTGTCCTGCAGCGGCGTGTCATCGGCCAGCCAGTCCTGCCACTGACCCTCGCCATCCTCGCGCATCGGCACGTTGAGGCTGGTGTCGCCACCCATCGCCATGCGACGGTTCATCGACACCACGTCGCCCTCGCTGACGCCGAGATCGGTGGCGATCTTGGCCACGTCCTCGGGCTTCAGGTCGCCATCCTCGAACGCGTCGAGCTTGGACTTCATGCGGCGCAGGTTGAAGAACAGCTTCTTCTGTGCCGCGGTGGTGCCCATCTTCACCAGGCTCCACGAGCGCAGGATATATTCCTGGATCGAGGCGCGGATCCACCACATCGCATAGGTGGCGAGGCGGAAGCCGCGATCGGGCTCAAACTTCTTCACGCCCTGCATCAGGCCGATATTGCCCTCCGAGATCAGCTCGGACGTGGGCAGGCCATAGCCGCGATAGCCCATCGCGATCTTGGCGACGAGGCGCAGGTGGCTTGTCACCAGCTGCGCGGCCGCGTCGGGGTCGCCATGTTCCTGGAACCGCTTGGCGAGCATATATTCCTGCTCGGGCGCCAGGATCGGGAATTTCTTGATCTCGGCGAGATAGCGGTTGAGCGACTGCTCCCCGCCGAGCGCAGGAATCGTCGCCGGGACGTTGCTGCTTTTTGCCATGATCCTTGATCTCCCTTCCTTGGAGCCCATGCCGCGATGCCGTTTTCGGCGATGCGGTATGCTCCGTGCTATACGTGAAGCTGACTGAACAGTTCCTGCATATCGGCAGGCATCGGGCTTTCGAACGCCAAAGCGACAGATTTCACGGGGTGGATGAACCCCAGATGCGCCGCGTGCAAGGCCTGTCGGCGGAAACCGAGCGTTTCGAGCAGCCCTTTCTGTGTACCTTTTGTTCTACCATAAACCGGGTCGCCCAGCAAGGCGTGGCCGATGGATGCCATGTGCACACGCACCTGATGCGTGCGCCCCGTCTCCAGCCGGCATTCGACCAGGGCGGCGTCGCGCAGCCGCTCCATCATCCGGTAGTGCGTCACCGCGCGCTTGCCACCGGGCACGATCGCCATCTTCTTGCGGTTCTGCGGACTGCGCGCCAGTGGGGCGTCGACCGAGCCCTCGGCCGGTCGCGGCACACCGCCGGTGATCGCGCGGTAGCGCCGGTCGATCGAATGGGCGGCGAACTGCTTGGCCAGTCCCTCATGCGCGCGGTCGGTCTTGGCCGCGACCATCAGGCCGGAGGTGTCCTTGTCGATGCGATGGACGATGCCGGGCCGCGCGACGCCGCCGATGCCCGACAGCGATCCACCGCAATGATGGAGCAGCGCGTTGACCAAGGTCCCGTCGAGATTGCCGGCCGCGGGATGGACGACCAGCCCGGCCGGCTTGTCGATGACGATCAGATGCTCGTCCTCATAGGCAACGACGAGGGGAATATCCTGCGCCTCGTTATGCGGCAGGGTGGGATTGGGGATCGTGACGTGGAACAGGTCGCCGCTGCTGGCGCGCTTGGCGGGATCGCGGGCGAGCACGCCGTCACGCGATACCGCCCCGCTCGCGATCAGCACCTTCAGGCGCTCTCTCGACAAGGTCGGCACCGCGTCCGCCAGCGCACGATCCAGCCGCCAGCCGTCAGCCGCAGGCGCGATCGTCGCTTCAAGGATGGAAACCCCCCGGTCCATACCGTACCGATGTGCGCATGACCGTAACGATTTCAAGCGATACGCTGAAAAGAATCCGGGCGGCGGCGGCAGCATCGCCAAAGGTCGAGGTGTGCGGCCTGTTGCTGGGCGAGGGTGCGCATATCCAGGAGGCGCGCGCGTGCGACAATGTGAGCGCGACGCCGGCGACCCGGTTCGAGATCGATCCGGCCGCCTTGCTCGCCGCCTATCGCGCGGCGCGCGGCGGGGGGCCGGCGGTGCTCGGCCATTATCACTCGCACCCGAGCGGGCACGCCGAGCCGTCGCCGCGCGATGCCGAGGATGCGCTGCCCGACGGGCGGCTGTGGCTGCTGGTGGCCGGCGATACCGTCACCGCCTGGCGCGCGGTGGCGGCAGGTGAGCGGCATGGGCGGTTCACACGCGTCACACTCGCTTGCGAAGACCCCGCGGCTCCGTCAGATAGGCAATCCTGTTGGAAGGATTATTCATGACCGTCAGTCCGGTGGATTTCGCGAGCCTGCTGTGTTCGCGGCTGTGCCACGATCTCCTGTCCCCGGTGGGTGCGCTTAACAACGGTCTGGAATTGCTGGCGGATGAAACCGATCCGGCGATGCGCGCACGGTGCATGGACCTGCTTGCGGAAAGCGCGCGGGCATCGGCCAACAAGCTGAAATTCTTCCGCCTGGCGTTCGGGGCGGCGGGCGGCTTTGGCGACATGGTCGACATGCGCGAGGCGCGTTCCGCGATCGAGGGGCTGCTGGCGGACAATCGTCGCACGACGCTGGGCTGGGTAGTGGAGGAGCCGCAACTGCCCAAGCCCGCGGTCAAGATCCTGCTGAACCTGGCGCTGATCGGGGTCGAGGCGCTGGTGCGCGGCGGGCGCATCGATGTGGGGGCCGAGGTGCACGATACCGCGATCGAGATCGTGGTAAAGATCGAGGGCGCACGGATCGTGCTGGACCCGGATCTGCGCCGGACGCTGGTGCAGGGCGAGGGTAGCGGCGAGGTGACGTCGCGCGGGGCGGCGGCGTTCCTGGTGCATACGCTGGCGACCGAGGCGAGCGGGCAGGTGCTGGTGTCCGAGCCCGCCGAGGGGGTGATGATCCTGGGCGCGGCGATGCGCGCGGTCTGAGGGTTTGGCTGAAAACGCGCAAAAGAGCGCGTTTCGGGGCACCGCCAGCCGTGCCTCGGCACGTTTCCGCACAGATCCTGACAGGTTTCGCGCCTAAACCGCCTCTTAACGGGTCGCGGTCCACAGCGTTGGCGATCAAGGCGCTGACCGAGGACCCATGGACGACCTGTTGCAGGAATTCATCGCCGAGACGCGCGAAACCCTGGAGGCGTTGTCGGGCGAGATCGTCGCCTGGGAAGCGGCGCCCACGGACCGGGCGCGCCTCGATGCGATCTTCCGCTTCGTCCATACGGTAAAGGGCAGTTGCGGCTTTCTGGACCTGCCGCGGCTCGCCCGGCTGAGCCATGCGGCCGAGGACGTGCTGGCCGCGGTGCGCGACGGCACGCGCGTGCCCGACACGCATCTGGTGAACGCGGTGCTGGCGATCGTCGACCGGATCGGCGAGATCGTCGAGGCGATCGACGCCGGCGCCGGGCTGGACGATTCGTCGGAAGACCTGTTGATCGCGGCGCTCAGCGGGGAGGTGGCGCCGGTGGCGGCGGCCGGCCAGCCGAGCGGCCAGCGAACCGCCAGTCGCAGCGTGCGCCTGAACGTCGATCTGCTCGACCGGATGATGAGCGGCATGTCCGAGATGGTGCTGGCGCGCAACGAGCTGGCGCGGCGGCTGCGCGACGAGACGCTGGACCCGCGGCTGGAGGCCGCGCTGGACCGGCTGTCGCTGACTGTCGCCGACATGCGCGACACGGTGACGCGCACGCGCATGCAAAAGATCGAGGCGCTGTTCTCCGCCCTGCCGCGCATGGTACGCGATACCGCGGCGGACCTGGGCAAGGCGGTGGCGCTGCGCATCGACGGCGCCGATGTCGAGCTGGACCGCGAGATGATCGAGCTGATGCGCGATCCGCTGGCGCATATCGTGCGCAACGCGATCGACCATGGCATCGAGGCGCCAGCGAGACGCCGCGCCGCGGGCAAGCCGGAGACCGGGCAACTCGTCATCGCCGCGCGCCAGTCGGGCAACCAGATCCTGGTCGAGATCACCGATGACGGCGCGGGCATCGACTTGAACCGCATCGTCGCCAAGGCGGTGGCGTGCGGCATCCGCAGCGAGGCCGAGATCGCCGCCATGACCGAGGCGCAGCGGCTGGAGCTGATCTTCGAGGCGGGGCTATCGAGCCGGGACGTGGCCTCCGCCGTATCGGGTCGCGGCGTCGGCATGGACGTGGTGCGCGCCAATATCGAACATATCGGCGGGCGCATCTCGATCAACAACCAGCCGGGGCGCGGGCTGGGACTGGTGATCCATGTGCCGCTGACCCTGTCGATCATCTCCACCATCGTGCTGGGCGCCGGCGGCCAGCGCTTTGCGGTGGCGCGTCAGGCGATCGAGGAGATCGTGGCGATCCGGGGCGACCAGGTCAGGATCGACATGGTGGGCGATGCCGCGGTCGCCACCGTGCGCGGCCGGCGCCTGCCGCTGCTGCCGCTGGCGGATTTCCTGGGGATCGAGGGCGGGCAGCTCGCCTCGCTGGCGATCGTCGCGACGCGCGACGGCGATTATGCGCTGGGCATCGATTCGGTGCTGGATGCCGAGGAAGTGGTGGTAAAGCCTGCCGCGCCGGTGGTGATGGCGACCGGGCTGTATGCCGGGCAGACGCTGCCCGACAGCGGCCTGCCGATGCTGTTGCTGGACAGCGCCGGACTGGCGACCGTCGCGGGCCTGCGCTTCCACCGGGCGGTGGCCGTGGAAACCGAGAATGCCGATGCCGCCGCGCAAGGGGTGAGCGCCCTGCTGTTCGACGATCTGGACGGGGCACGCCGCGCCATCCCGCTGGGCGCGATCGACCGGGTCGATACCGTGCCGACCTCCGCCATCCGGCGCACGGCCGGGCGGATGCGGCTGGCGCTGGGCGACACGCTGATCCCGCTGCACCATATCGCGCCGCTGGACGGGCTGGTCGAGGTCGCGGTGCTGCGCCTGACCGACGGCCATGCCGAGACCGCCTATGCCATCGCCGAGGCGATCGAGATCGTGCAGTTGCAGGCCGAGATCGCACCGGCGCGCGGCGTGGCCGGTCCCGTGCTCGGCGTCACCGTGATTGCGGGCGAGCAGGTGGAGGTGATCGACCCGCTGGCGCTGTTCGCCGATATCGATGTGGGCACGGGCGTCGCGCCCCTGTGCCTGTTGCAGGGCGACGGATCGCCGTGGATGGACACGTTCCTGCGCCCCGCGCTGGAGGCGCAAGGCTATCGCTGCACCAGCCGGCTGGCACCGGGCGAACGGCCGGTGGTCGCGCTGGTGATGGAGGATGGCGAGGCGCCGGCCGCCGCCAGCGACACCCCCGTCCTGCGCCTGCGTCGCGAGCGCGAGGCGGTGGGCGCCTGCGCCGACAGCATCTATCGCTACGACCGCCCCGCGCTGATCGCGGCGCTGGCGGATCACAGCGCCCGTGCGGGAGCCCGCTGATGCAGCTTTTCCTGATCGCCTATGTCGCCGGCAAGGGCATCGCCATCGATGCCGACCAGGTCGATTCGGTTGTCGATATCGGCGATGTCGTCGCGGTGCCGCGGGTGGAGGCGGCGGTGCGTGGCCTTGCCGCCCTGCGCAGCCGTGTGGTCACCGTGATCGATACCGGCATCGCCCTGGGGCTCGACCCGACGCCGGCCACCGCGCGCCGCGCCGTCATCACGCAGCAGGACGGGCATTTCTACGCCATCCTGGTCGATGCGCTGGACGATATCGCCTTGTTCGAGCGCCAGCCGCTGTCCACCGGCCTGGCGCTGCGCCAGGGCTGGGCGCGTGCGGGATCGGGCCTGGTGGTGCGCGACGGCGAGCCGTTGCTGATCCTCGATCTGGCGCGGCTAATCCCGGCGAGCATGGCGCCCGCGGCGCAGGCGGCCTGAACGGGGTTAACCCGGTCCTTACCCTTGCCGCTCTATCGTGCGGCTACGCGTACTCCTTCTCCTATAGGGCGTTTCCATGAAGACCTGTCTCGTCGTCGATGACTCCAAGGTGATCCGCAAGGTCGCCCGCCACATCCTGGAGACGCTGGATTTCACCGTGCGCGAGGCGGCGGACGGGCGCGAGGCGCTGGACGCCTGCCTGGTCGCGGCGCCCGATGTCGTGCTGCTCGACTGGAACATGCCGGTGATGAGCGGGATGGATTTCCTGCGTGCGCTGCGCGAGGCCGATGTCCGGCCGCGTCCGCGCGTCGTGTTCTGCACGACCGAGAACGGCATGGCCCATATCCGTGCCGCGATCGAGGCGGGTGCCGACGAATATATCATGAAGCCGTTCGACCGCGACACGCTGGAAAGCAAGCTGCAGATCGTCGGTATGGCCTGAACCGGGCTGTAGGGCTTCCTCTTTTCCTTGAGCGATCCGCCATGGCGTCCGATCCGATTTCCTCAAGCGCCGAGCCGCCCACCCGCGTGCTGGTGGTGGACGATTCCGCCGTCGCGCGGGCGGTGATCGGCCGGCTGCTGGAGGCGCACCCCGCGTTCCAGGTGGCCGGATCGGTGCCGCACGCCGCCGCCGCGCGCGCGTTTCTGGCGACCAATCGCGTCGACGTCATCCTGCTCGACCTGGAGATGCCCGGCGTGGACGGGCTGACCGCGTTGCCGGATTTGTTGGTGGCGGGGCAGGGGGCGCGGGTGTTGATCGTGTCGTCGGCGGCGACCGAGGGGGCGGTGGCGACGGTGCAGGCGCTGGCGCTGGGAGCGGCCGATACGCTGGTCAAGCCGCACAGCCATGCGTTGTCCGGGCGTTTCGCGGAGATGCTGATCGAGCGGCTGATCGGCCTGCGCCAGCGCACCGTGCAGCCGATGCTGCGGATCGCGGCCGCCGCCCCCGTCACACCGCGGGCCGGGCGGGCGGATGCCTATGACATCGTGGCGATCGGCGCATCGACCGGGGGCATCCATGCGCTCAGCCATGTGCTGCGTGCGCTGCCCGCATCCTTTCACCTGCCGGTGCTGGTCACGCAGCATCTGCCGGCGTCGTTCATTCCCTATTTCGCCGCGCAACTCTCGGTCCTCGCGGGCCGGCCATGCGATGTCGCGGTCGACCGGATGCGCATCCGGCCCGGCCGCCTGATCGTCGCACCGGGCGACGCCCATATCAACTGCGTCAGCCTGGGCGAGGGGGGCATGGCCATCCGCCTGAGCGACGAGCCGGTCGCTAGCGGCTGCATGCCCTCGGTCGATCCGATGCTCCACTCGCTTGCCGCGGTCTATGGCGAGCGGGCGATGGCGGTCGTGCTGAGCGGCATGGGGCGGGACGGGGCCGAGGGCGCGGGCGCGGTGCGCGGGGCGGGCGGGGCGGTGGTGGTGCAGGACCGTGCCAGCTCCGTCGTATGGGGCATGCCGGGCGCGGTCGCCAATCATGGCGGCGCGGACGCCGTGCTGCCGCCCGAGGCGATCGGTGCGCTGATCGCCAGCCGGCGGAGGCCGTGATGTCGGCCTCTGCGATCAACGTGCTGGCCGCGCTGCTGGAGGTGCGCACCGGACAGCATACCGCCAGCCATCGTTCGACCCGGATGGATGCCGCACTGACGCCGCTGATGCGCGCGCGCGGGCTCGACACGCTGGACGATCTGGTCGCGCGCCTGCTCGACGGGCGCGATCCGGCGCTCGCCGGGCATATCGTCGATGCGCTGGTGAACCAGGAAACCTCGTTCTTTCGCGACACCGCGGTGTTCGACATGATGGTGGAGGCGGTCACCGCCGCCGAAGAGCAGGGGCGCCGGGTGCGCATCTGGAGCGCCGGATGCTCTACGGGACAGGAGCCGCTGTCGCTGGCGATGCTGTTCGCCGAGCGGCAGGAGGCGACCGGCGCACCCATGCCCGAGATCGTCGCCAGCGACATTTCCACCGCCGCGCTGGCCCGCGCCCGATCGGGGCGGTTTTCGCAGTTCGAGATCCAGCGCGGCCTGCCCATCCGGCGGATGATGCGCTGGTTCGAGGGCGACGGCAGCGAGTGGACCGCGCGCCCCGAACTCCTGCGCCACATCGCGTTTCGCCAGATCAACCTGGTCGCCGATCGCCCGCCGGGCGGCGCGTTCGACCTGATCCTGTGCCGCAACGTCATGCTGTACCTCAACCCGGTGCCAAAGGCCGGCGCGTTCGACCGGCTGGCCCATGCGCTAGCGCCGGGCGGGCTGCTGGTGCTGGGCGCGGGCGAGACGGTGATCGGCCAGACCGACCGGTTCGAGCCGAGCGGCCGCTTTCGCGGATTCTATCAACCGGCCGAGGGTTGCTCCGGCGGGGGACGGAGCGCCGCCAAGGCCGCTTGACGCCGCGCACCATTCCCGCGATGCGCGGGGCCTCGCGTGGTCAAGGCGCGTGGCCGGGGAAAGCCTGATGACGATCATCGACACGCCGTCGCCCAATTTCGACGAGCGCTCGCTGCCCATCACGATGATCGTGCTGCATTATACCGGCATGCAGGATGCGCAGTCCGCGATCGAGCGGCTGCGCGATCCGGAGGCCAAGGTGTCGTGCCATTATCTGGTGGCGGAGGACGGCACGGTCCTGCGCATGGTGGACGACGACAAGCGCGCCTGGCACGCCGGTCGCTCGCACTGGCGCAGCGTCGACGACGTCAATTCGGCGAGCATCGGCATCGAGATCGTCAATCCCGGCCATGACTGGGGATATCGGCCCTTCCCCGACGAGCAGATCGCCGCGGTCATCGCCCTGGTCCATGACCTGAAGGACCGGTACGCGATCACCCGCGGCAACATCGTCGGCCATTCCGACATCGCGCCCGCCCGCAAGCGCGATCCGGGCGAACTGTTTCCCTGGGGGCAACTCGCGCGGCTGCGCCTAGCCCTGCCGCGGCCGACCAGAAACCTGATGGACCCGATGTGGACGGAGGCCGGCTTCTGCCTGGCGCTGGAACGCTTCGGCTATGACGTGACCGACCGGATGGCGGCGATCATGGCGTTTCAGCGCCGTTTCCGCCCCGAGCTGGTAGACGGCGAGATCGATGCCGAGTGCCGGATGATCCTGCTCGCGCTGCTGCTGCCCCGGCCGCAGGGCGACGACTGACGCGCCCATGGCCCGCAAATTCTACCTGACGGCCACGATGCCCGACGGCTATGTGAAGACGATCGGGCCGACCAACGCTACTTTCAGCCATTATTGGCGCATCGTGGCGGTGTTGCAGAACGGCAAGACCGAGGTGTTCTGGGGCCACGCCAAGACGCTGGCCGAAGCGCGTGGCAAGCAGGCGGCCGCCGCCGACGCCGCCCGCCAGCGTGGCTGGACCCGCTACGACTTCGAGATCGCCGAGCTGGAACGGACCAGCGAGCCCCCATGCACCTGACGCTGGACGCCATCCTGTTCCTGATGACGGTCGCGCTGTTCGCCGGCACGATCGACGCAATGGCCGGGGGCGGGGGGCTGCTGACCATTCCGGCGCTGCTGGCGGCGGGCGTGCC
The DNA here is from genome assembly GCF_038809135.1 of Sphingomonas sp. NY01. Classification (NCBI taxonomy): domain Bacteria; kingdom Pseudomonadati; phylum Pseudomonadota; class Alphaproteobacteria; order Sphingomonadales; family Sphingomonadaceae; genus Sphingomonas; species Sphingomonas sp. NY01. Next base: position 1,307,974 of record NZ_CP101722.1, read on the forward strand.
GCCGGTTTCCGCGCTGGCGACCAACAAGCTGCAGAGCGCGATCGGGACGGGCTCGGCGTTTCTCGCCTACCGGCGCGGCGGGCATGTCGATCTGCACCGCTTCACCGTGCCGGCGATCGGCGCCTTTGCCGGGTCGGTCGCCGGGGCCACCGCCGTGCAGTATATCGATCCCGGTTTCCTCGCCGGGCTGGTGCCGGTGCTGTTGATCGTGATGGCGCTCTACTTCCTGCTGTCGCCGCCGATGAGCGATGTGGATCGCCATGCGCGGCTGGGGCGGATCGGGCTGACCGGGGTGGTGAGCGTCATCGGCTTTTACGACGGCTTTTTCGGGCCGGGCACGGGATCGTTCATCACGACCGCGCTGGTCGCGCTGGGCGGGCTGGGGCTGGTGCGCGCGATCGCCAATACCAAGTTCCTGAACCTGGCGACCAACCTTGCCGGAGTGCTGGCGATGATCGCGGGCGGGCAGATGTTGTGGATGCTGGGGCTGGGCATGGCGGCGGCCAATGTCGCGGGCAACCTGATCGGCGCGCGGCTGGCGATGCGCTTCGGCGGGCGGGGGGTGCGGCCGCTGCTGGTCGTCATGTCGATCGCCTTGACGATCAAGCTGCTCGCCGATCCCGCCAACCCGGCGCGGGGCTGGATCGCGGCGCTGGTCGGATAGCTCTGGTCAGCGCGCCCTCATGCCGCTACAGCCCGCCCCGCCAGAGGGTCGGGCGGCCGCGGCTCCAGCGATGGAGGCGAGGAAAGTCCGGGCTCCGCGGAACAACGGTGCCGGGTAACGCCCGGCGGGGGCGACCCCAGGGACAGTGCAACAGAGAGCAGACGACCCAATCCTTCGGGACGAAGCCTTCGGGCAGGTCAAGGTGAAAGGGTGCGGCAAGAGCGCACCGCGGCCCTGGTAACAGGGACGGCACGGCAAACCCCACCGGGAGCAAGACCGAATAGGGATGGCATGGACCTTCATGGTCCGGGGCGTGTTCCCGCCCGCCGTCCGGGTTGGTTGCTTGAGGCGGCGCGCAAGCGTCGTCCTAGACGAATGGTCGCCCATCCGGCCTTGTGGCCGGTGGACAGAACCCGGCTTACAGACCCTCTGGCGTTATCCTTTCGAATGGTTCAGACCTCGGGCGACGAGGTTTGGGAGGGCCATGGGGGATGCACGATTTCACCACCGCGCGCGCGCTGATCGCGGCAGCGCTGCTCACGGGCAGCGCGGTTTCCGCGCAACAGCAGCCTGCGACCGGCAGTGTCCAGCAGGATTACGACGCGGCCACCGCGCTCGACGCGGGCAAGGACAATGCCGCGGCGCTGGCGGCTTGGGAAAAGCTGGAGCCGCGCACGAAGCCGGGCAGCCGCAGCCGGGCGATCGTGCAGGTTCGCCGGGGCGGCGCGCTGTTTCGCCTCGGGCGGCGGGACGAGGCGCTGGCGATGATCCGCACCGGGCTGGCGGGCTTGCCCACCGATGACGCCTCGCTGGCGGAGGACCGGTCCAAGGCGCATGCGATGCTGGGCCGGATCGCCGCCGATGCGTTCGATTATGCGGGCGCCGCCGCCGAATATGCGCAGGCGGAGAAGAATGCGATCGTCCCCGCCGATATGCTGATCGCGTTGCTCGGGCTGTCCCAGGCGCAGATTTTCACCGATCCGGCCGCCGCCGGGGCGACGCTGGACCGGGCCGATGCGGTTTTGAAGACCGCGTCGGTCGACAATGCTTCGCGGGCTTTGTTCATGCGGCGCCGGGCGATGCTGCACATGAATCAGGGTGATTTCGAGGTGGCACGACGCGACGGCAAGGCCGCGGTGCAACTGCTGGGCGGGATCACCAACCGCACCGACCTGCTGGACGTGTCCGCCCGGTCCGATACGGCGATCGCCGCGCTGCTTGGCGGGCATGAGGAGGAAGCGCGCGAATATCTCGCCTATACCGGCGCCGGGCGCTCCACCAAGGGCGAGTTCTCGCCCGGTGCCCAGATGAAGGCCCCGGACTGTGGCGGCGAGGCGGACCTGCGCCCCGAGGATGTCGGCGTCGTGGAATTCAGCATCGGCGACGACGGCACGGTGATCCAGGCCACGCCTATCTATGCCTCGGGCGGCGGGGAAAAGGCACTGGCCTTTGCCCGGATCGTCCAGGACTGGTGGTGGAATCCGGAGCAGATCAAGACGCTGCCGGCCTTTTACCGCTATAATATGCGCGTCGAGATGCGGTGTTCGACCGCCTTTTCGCGGCCCTCGATCGGGGGAGAGCTGGATAGCGAAGCGGTGGCGTGGCTGGAAGGCAAGGGCGTGACGGTGGCCCCCTATCCGGAGCGGCCGGGCCCCGCCACGCTGGCCGCACAGCGCGAGGCCCTGCGCCAGGCAGACGCAGGCAAGGGGGCGGAGTCGCTGGCGGCGCTGGGCGCGATCCAGGCGCTGCTCACCAACGCCATGGTGCCGGACGCGGAGAAGAAGCCGCTGGCCACCCGTGCGCTGGCGATCGCGACGGCGGCGGGCGCGCCGGCCCCGGTCAGGCTCAATTATGCGATGACGATGTTGACCGCCGACGCACCCGATCTGTGGAAGCCCGGCCGCTTCCGGCGTGCGGTCGAGCCGATGCTGACCGACCCCGTCTATGCCGGCGATCCACAGGCGCGCGCCGCGCTGCGGCTGATGATCGCCGATCGCGATCGCAAGAGGGGCGCGGAAAGCGAGCCGCTGTTGCGGCAGGTGGCCGACGATGGCGCCCTGGCGGCCAATGACCCGCTGAAGGTGGGGGCGCTGGTTCGTCTCGCCTCGCTGGCGCAGTCGCGTGGCGACGGGACGGCGGCAAGGGCGGCGTTCGATCGCACCGGGCTGTCGGCGAACCAGTGCAGCATCATGGATGCACCGCCCAAGCAACTCTCCAGCTTCGGCGCCAATGATTTTCCGACGGACGCACTGCGCTGGGGGTTCGAGGGGTGGACGCAGCTGCAATATGACGTGAAGGCGGATGGCAGTGTGGCCAATGCCCGCACGCTGCTCAGCTATCCGCCCTTCGTCTTTTCAAAGGCGGGCACGAAGATGTTTAGCGCGGCACGCTATGCCAAGACCTATCGGCCCGATGGCAGCCTGGGTTGCGGCGCGACGACGCAGCGCGTGAACTTCCGATTGCCGGGGTGAAGAGGAAAGCCACTGTCGGGCGTGACCGCCTGACGGTGGCTGACCGGATTATACCAGAACCTTGTCGGGGTTGCCGACCGCGCTCAATTCGGTGCTGGCATCGATTTCCATCAGCGTTTTGATATGGCCGTCGCGCATGTCGTAGACCCAGCCGTGCAGCCAAAGTTCGCGTCCTTCGCGGAAGGCGTTCTGGATGATGTCGATGCGCGCGAGATGCATCAACTGGTCGCGGACGTTCAGCTCGACCAGGCGGTTGACCTTGCCGTCCTCGGTCGGTTCGGCATCGATCTCGGCACGGTGGCGGTGCAGCACGTCGCGGGCATTGCCCAGCCAGGTATTGACCGGGCCGCTGGTCCCGCCCGACAGGGCCGCCTGCACCCCGCCGCACCCATGATGGCCGCACAGGATGACGTGGCGGACCTTCAGCACGTCGACGGCATATTGCACCACCGACAACAGGTTCAGATCGTCGTCATGGACGAGGTTAGCGATGTTCCTGTGCAGGAACATGCCGCCCGGCGGGGTCATCGTCATCCGCTCGGGCGTGACGCGACTGTCCGAACAGCCGATCCACAGGAAATCGGGCTTCTGCCCCGCCGTCTGGCGTTCGAAAAAGTCCGCCTTTTCCTCGATCAGTTCGGTCGCCCACGCCTTGTTGGCGAGTAGGAGCTGCTTGTATTCTCTCATGCGAAGCGCACTCCGGCGATGGGGGCGTTGATGAGCGGCGCGCTGCGCTCGGCGATGTCGCCGCGGACGATCACGTCGATGTCGCGGTAGGCGGCGCCCTTGATGAAGGCGTTGATGATGTCGACGTTGTCGAGGTCGACATACGACGTGGAGGACAGGTCGATCAGCAGGTTCGCGCCGTCGGGTACGCGGGCAAGCTGCTGTTGCAGTTCATATTTGTGGATGAAGTACAGATTGCGGCGGGCGCGGATCAGGCAGTCCTCGCCTTCGCATGCGAAGGTGATGGCGGTGCGGAAGTTGCGGGCGACGACGAAGACGAAGCCGACGGCCAGGCCGATCAGGATGCCGATCAGGAGGTCGGTGAACAGGATCGCCAGCACGGTGGCGACAAAGGGCACGAACTGCGTCCAGCCCTGCTTGAACCGCTCGGTAAACAGCTTGGGCTTGGTCAGCTTGTAGCCGGTGGCGATCAGCACCGCGGCGAGCGCCGAGAGCGGGATCAGGTTCAGCATCACCGGGATCAGCGCGACCGACAGGAGCAGCCAGAGCGCGTGCAGCATCGCGGACAGCTTGCTTTCGGCGCCGGCATCGACATTGGCCGAGGAGCGGACGATCACCGAGGTGACGGGCAGGCCGCCGAGCAGGCCGGACACGATGTTGCCGCTGCCCTGCGCCATCAGCTCCCAGTTCTTGTCGGTGGTGCGGCGGCGCGGGTCGATCTCGTCCACCGCCTTGACGCTCAGGAGCGATTCCAGGCTGGCGACGATCGCCAGCGTCACCGCGCTGGTCCACACCACGCCCATGGTCAGGCCGCTGAAATCGGGCATGCGGAACAGGCCGACAAACTCCGCCGGGCTGCCCGCGACCGGCACCTGCACCAGATGCTTTGCGCCCAGTTGCCAGCCCGGCACGGTCGCGCCGAGCAGCGCATTGCCGACGACGCCGATCACCACCACGAGCAGCGGGCCGGGCACGAAGCGCAGCAGGCCCTGCTTGGGACGGTACGCGTCCCAGGTGAACAGGAAGAGCAGGCAGACGACGCCGATGACGATCGCGCCGGGCGTGACGTCGCTGGTCACGCTGGTCCACAGGTCGGTAAAGGTGTTGCCGCCCGATGCGGTGGCGAATTCGAAGCTGCCCTCGAAATCGCCGTCATAGCCGACGAGGTGGGGCACCTGCTTCAGGATCAGGATCAGGCCGATCGCGGCCAGCATGCCGGTGATGACGGAGGAGGGGACGAATTCCGCCAGGATGCCGGCGCGGGTGAAGGAGAAACCCAGTTGCAGCACGCCTGCCAGCATCACCGCGACCAGAAAGATCTGGTAGTTGGGCATCCGCTCGATCGCTTCCAGCACGATCACGGTGAGCCCGGCCGCCGGCCCGCTGACCGACAGGGGCGATTTCGACACGAAGCCGACGACCAGTCCGCCGACGATCCCCGCGATCAGGCCCGAGAAAAGCGGCGCCCCGGATGCCAGTGCGATGCCCAGGCACAGGGGCAGGGCGACCAGCGCCACCACGATCGAGGCCGGGACATCCGCCCGAAGATTGGCCATAAAGGAACGGGAAGTCGGCACCATTGATCCTACTCGCTAAAGCATCGGCACCACTGTCCGTTTTCTTCGGACATGAGAGCTTTTATGACATGTTCATGATGGCAGGGCAGGCGCGACGGTCAAGGGGTTACGGCCGGCATGGCACCTTTCGTGCGCGCGCCACGTCTTGCACCGGCGGCGCATCGCCTTATGTCCGCTCCTGTGGCGCGACCGACTACACGATCGAACGATTGGGGCTTTCCCCGCTGGCGAGGCTATGGCTCGGGCCGCGAGGCCAAGCCCGTGCGGATCTGCGACCGGCACGGCTGTGACGAGCCGGGCGATTGTCCGGCCCCCAAATCTCCCAACAATCCCGATCGTTGGTACTTCTGCACCAACCATGCCGCCGAGTATAATCGCGGCTGGGACTATTTTCAGGGGCTGGACGCCGAGGAAGCGGCGGCGCGCGAAGCGGGCGAGCGGCGGACCAATGCCGGCTATGCGCAATCGCGCCATCATGGCTGGGCGGGGTCGGGCGACGGCAGCCGGTCGCGTGACGAGATGCGCGCGCTGGACGTGCTGGGGCTGGAGCCGGACGCTACCTTCGACCTGATCCGCGCGACGTGGCGCGGACTAGCCAAGGCGAATCACCCCGATGTCCGCCCGAACGATCCGGATGCGGCGACGCGGTTCCAGCAGGTGCAGGCCGCCTATGAGGTGCTGCGTGCCGCCGAGGAGATGCGGAGCACGCAGCGCGCATGATCCGGCGTGCCAAGGCGGAGTGGACCGGCGCCGTGATGGTCTGCGGCAAATGTTCCAAGAAGGTCGGCGGCGGGTTCGGCCCGAAGGGCAGGACGCCGCTCGCCAAGGTGCTGCGCAAGCTGATCGGGGGGAAGGGCCGCAAGGCACCGCTGGGCGTGATCGAGACCAGGTGCCTGAAGCTGTGCCCTAGGAACGCCGTCACCCTGGTCGATACCGCGCGGCCGGGCGAATGGCTGGTGGTGTCGCCCGGCGATCCGGTGGCGGAGATCGCCATGCGTCTGGGACGGGGTGCCCCTCAGGCGTAGCGCGCGGCGGTGTCGCGGATCAGCGCGATCATGTTCGGAATGCCCTGCGTCCGGTTCGAACTCAGCTGGTTCTTCAGGTCGAAGGAGGCCAGTTCCCCCTCGATATCGGTGGCGGAGATCGCGGCGGGCTCGCGGTCCTGCACGGTGAGCAGGACCAGCGCGATGATCCCCTTGGTGATCGCGGCATTCGAATCGGCGAGGAAATGGAGCGTGCCGTCTTCCTTGCGGGTCGGATAGACCCAGACCGATGCGGAGCAGCCGCGTACCAGCGTCGCATCGGTCTTCAACGGCTCGGGCATCGGCTCCAGCTCGCGGCCCAGATCGATCAGCAACCGGTAGCGATCGTCGGCGTCGAGAAAGTCATATTCGTCGCGAAGGTCGGCTAGGTTCGGCATGGGCCCTGCGCTACCGCCTCGGGCCCCTGGGAGCAACCGCCGGGGGCAAAACGCCCCTTGCCCGGTTCAGAGATCGACACCCGCGGCGATCGCCTCCAGCTTGCGGATGCGCTCCTTCAGGTCGGCCATTTCGATGCGGGCGCCCGCATTGGCCGGGGACGTGAAGGGCAGGTCGTGCGCCCGGTCATATTCGCGGTTCTTGAGCTGCAGCCAGCCGCGCCATCCGGCCAGCGCGGCGGCGGTGGTCATGCCCAGCCCGACGAGCCCGGCGGCGGCCATGGTGATGTAGAAATCGGGGTCCGTCATGTCCGCCTCCCTTAGCGGTCGCGAAGCCGGTCGATCTCACGGTCGAGGTCGACGGTCTTGTGGTTGTCGGTGATCACGCGCTCCAGCACCTGGATGCGCTCCTTCAACTGCTGCATTTCCTGGCGCATCGCGCGGGTTTCGCCGTCCTGCTCGCCATGGCTCCGGTCCATCAGGTCGAGCCCGGGCGATCGCCGATGCTTACCCCTGACGACGCTGGCGATCATCACGATCATCACGATCAGGACGACCATCACCTGTCCGCCGCTCATCTTTCATCTCCCTTGTATCTTTTGGTTTTCAGTTGAGCGGACGCTCGTCACGCAGCCGCTCGATCTCGTCCGACAGGTCCATCCCCCTGTCGGTGACGATGCGTTCCAGCACGCGCACCCGCTGTTCCAGACGCTCGGTCTGCGCTGCATATTGTGCAGCCTTTTCCGCGGTTTGCGAGCCCATGATCTCCAACTGCCGCTCCTTGAAGCGCAGGTGGCGCTTGAACATGTCGCCAGCGACGCCGACCATCACCGGCAAGCCGACAAGGATGAAGAAGAAGGCGATGACATATCCGTTCATGGCTCGGTCCTTCAGTTCGGCTTGTGGCGGAGCTGCTCGATCTCGTGATCCAGCCGGTGGCTGCCGTCGGTGACGATGCGTTCCACCACCGCCAGCCGGTCCTTGACCGCGCCCATTTCGGCGCGGAACTGCGCGTTTTCCTGGCTGAGCAGGCGGATGCGCTCGGCGGCCTCCTGATCGGTCTTGGGATAGATCGCCTGACCCCAGGCACCGTCCAGCGGGTAGCCGTTCTTGATGCGCATCCAGGTGGTCAGCACCCAGCCGCCGATCCCCAGCGACGCCATGATCGCGATAAAGGGGAACAGGGCCTGTATCGTCGCGAATTTATCAGGGGACATGGTCTTATCCTCCGGGTCAGCGCAGGCTGTCGATCTCGTCGGCCAGGCGGCTGTTGCGGCTGGTATAGTGCAGCTCGATGTCGGCGAGCCTGCGGTCGATGTCGCGAAACTTGGAGCGGACCTCGGCGGTCGAACGCTTGGGGTTGGAGCGGACACCCTGCCAGAACTTGGCGTCGTCATCGGTCTGATACAGGCCGATCGGCTTGGCCACCGCCATCCAGGCGACGAGGACATAGGCAAGGGGAACCCAGGGGATGCCGACGCCCGATACGGTGAGCAGGACGGCGGCGACCCGGACCCACAGCGCGTCGATCCCCGTATAGTCGGCGATCCCGGCGCACACGCCCTTGAACTTGGCGTTCTGCTTGTCGAGGTAGAATTGCGTGCGGCTGGCGGACATGTCAGTTCCTCCGATCGGGTGCGTAGTCGCCCTTGGTCAGGCGCGGTTCGGGTTGCCATTCCGGGGCGGCGATGCCCGATTTCCAGTTGGGATTGTCGGCGGCGACGATGCGTTCGACCGTGTTCACCCGGTCTTCCAGGCGGCGGGCGAGCATGTGCAGCTCGTCGAGCAGTTGCTCGTCCTCATGCGTGATCTTGGGCGCCTGCTTCCACTTGGTGACATAGTGGAAGATGAGCCAGGGCAGGCCGATCAGCGCGAGGAAGATGGCGAGTACGCCCTCGAAATTCATCTCAGCCCTCCTTCTTCATGCGCGCCTTCAGGGCGGCGAGATCGGCATCGACCTTGTCGGAGGTGCGCAGCTCGGCAATCTCCTCCTCCAGCGTCTTGGCGACACCCAGGCCCAGCGCGTCGGCGCGGCCCTCGGCCTCGTCCACCCGGCGTTCCAGCACGTCGAACCGGCTGAAGGCGTCGTGAGTCTTGGGGCCGTTCCACATCTCGCGCAGGCGGACGCGGGTGTTGGCGCTTTCCAGCCGGGTCTGCACCGCATTCTGCTTGGTGCGGGCCTCGCGCAGCTTGTTCTGCAGCTTGGTGATGTCCTCTTCCGACGCGCGCAGCGCATCGTCGAGCACCTGCACCTCGACCGACAACTGGTCGGCCATGTCGGCCGCCTTCTGCCGCTCGACCAGAGCCGCCTTGGCCAGATCCTCGCGGTCCTTGGACAGCGCCAGCTCGGCCTTTTCGGTCCAGCTTGCCTGAAGCTGCTCCAGCTTGCTGATGTGGCGGCGCATCTCCTTCTGGTCCGCGATCGTGCGGGCCGCGGAGGCGCGCACCTCGACCAGCGTTTCCTCCATTTCGAGGATGATCATGCGGATCATCTTCGCGGGGTCCTCCGCCTTGTCGAGCAGGTCGGCGAAGTTGGCGGCAACGATATCGCGGGTGCGGGAGAAAATGCCCATCGGGTACTCCTTGGGGAAACAGGTTGCGGCGATTATGCGACCGGACCGGTCGCCGCCGCAACGGGGGTTTCGGTGTGGGACGCCGTCGCCGGGGCCAGCGCGCCGAACAGGCAGGTGGCGCTCATCAGGATGGTGCAGGCGACGGTGGCGAACTTGCGGCTGATCTCGGTGGTGAACATGGTGGAAATCCCTTTTTCCTGAACCTTGGTGATCCGCCGATCGGCGGGATGCCAACAGCATTGCAGGACCCGTGCCAATTTTAAAAACGGCGGATTTCCGTGCGGTTTGCCGATCGTTGCAGGCCTAACCCATATTCCCGCTTGCCAAGCCTTGGTGAAATCCGCCACCAATTGGCCATGGAACGGACGAGCCAGGTAATCGGTCAGTCGGGGGCGTTCCTCGACGCATTGGAACGCGCCAGCCGGGCGGCGGCGCTGGACCGGCCCGTGCTCGTCATCGGCGAGCGGGGAACGGGCAAGGAACTGGTGGCCGAACGGCTCCACCGCCTGTCGCCGCGCTGGGACCAGCCGCTGGTCGTCATGAACTGCGCGGCACTTCCCGAAACGCTGATCGAGGCGGAATTGTTCGGGCATGAGGCGGGTGCGTTCACCGGCGCCGCCAAGACGCGCGCCGGGCGGTTCGAGGAAGCCGATGGCGGCACGTTGTTCCTGGACGAACTGGGCACATTGTCGATGGCGGCGCAGGACCGGCTGCTACGCGCGGTCGAATATGGCGAGGTAACCCGGATCGGTGCGTCGCGGCCGATGCGCGTCGATGTCCGCATCGTCGCCGCCACCAACGAGCATCTGCCCGACAAGGTGGAGGCGCACGAGTTTCGCGCCGATCTGCTCGACCGGCTGTCGTTCGAGGTGGTGACGCTGCCGCCGCTGAGGGCACGGCAGGCCGATATCATGGTGCTGGCCGATCATTTCGGGCGGCGGATGGCGGCGGAGATCGGCTGGGATCGCTGGCCTGGCTTCGGGCCGGCGGCGGTCGATGCGTTGATGCAGCATCGCTGGCCGGGGAATGTGCGCGAATTGCGCAACGTGGTGGAGCGCGCGGTGTACCGGTGGGAGCGGGAGGGGCCGGTGGATGCGATCGAGATCGATCCGTTCCAGTCGCCGTTCCGGCCCAAGGGGCAGTCGCCTGCGGCATCCGCAGCGGCGGCGCCCGCACCCGCGAAGGAGGAGCCGTCATCGGGCGACGAGGTCGCGGCCTGCGAGGTCGGGCCGTCCGACTTCAAGAGCCGGGTGGCGCGGTTCGAGCGGGAGTTGCTGGCCAAGTCGCTGGCGGACAACCGGTTCAACCAGCGGACGACGGCGGATGCGCTCGGCCTGTCCTATGATCAGCTTCGTCATGCGCTTCGTCGTCATGACCTGATCGGTACGGTTGCGTAATCAGGCCGGGGGAGCCATTTGGGGCGCCTCGCGTTTGCCATGGCAAATCCCCAAGGAGACAAAGAAATGGCGTTCGAACTGCCCCCGCTGCCGTATGACTATGACGCGCTGGAGCCGGTGATCTCCAAGGAGACGATGACCTTCCACCACGACAAGCATCACAAGGCCTATACCGACAAGCTGAACGAAGGCGTCGAAAAGGACGCGTCGCTGCAGGGCAAGTCGATCGAGGACATTCTCGGCCAGATCTCGTCGCAGCCGCCGCTGGTGCGCAACAATGGCGGCGGGTACTGGAACCACGACTTCTTCTGGAAGATCCTCGCCAAGCCGGGCACCGGTGGCCAGCCGTCGGAAAAGCTGCAGGCGGCGATCGATGCCTATGGCGGCCTCGACAAGCTGAAGGAAGACTTCAACACCAAGGGCGCCGGGCAGTTCGGCTCGGGCTGGGCGTGGGTGATCGTCGATGGCTCGGGCGCGCTCAAGGTGACCTCGACCCCGAACCAGGACAATCCGCTGATGGACGACGTGGCCGACAAGGGCACGCCGATCCTGGGCAACGACGTGTGGGAACACGCCTATTACCTCACCTACAAGAACGACCGCGCCGCCTATTTGAAGGCGTGGTGGGACGTGGTGAACTGGAACGAGGTGTCGAAGCGCTTCGAGGCGGCCGGCGCCTGACGTCGACGTCCCCTCCCGCTTCGGCGGGAGGGACGGGAAGGGGGGGGCGTACAGGATCACCTGTGCGCCCCCTTTTCCTTATTCGGGCGGAATGTCGCCGACTGGCTTCTCGCCTGCGCTCAGGCCATTGCGCATCAGCATCGGGATGTTGGCGAGCGCAAAGCCCAGCGTCAGCGGGATCGCACCCCACAGCTTGAAGCCCACCCAGAAGTCCCAGGTGCTGGAGCGCCACACCACCTCGTTCAAAACCGCCATGAAGGCGAAGAAGATCGCCCAGTTGCGCGTCACCTTGCGCCAGCCGGTCTGAGTCAGCCCGGCATAGACCGAACCGAGCAAGGCTTCGAGCAGCGGCCGGCCGGTGATCAGGCCATAGGTCAGGATCGCCGAAAAGGCGGTGTAGACGATGGTCGGCTTCATCTTGATGAAGCGCTCGTCGCGGAAATACAGGGTCAGCGCGCCGAACAGCAGCACCAGCGCGCCCGACAGCCACAGCATGGTCGACACCCGGCCCAGCTTGATCCGGCTGACGATCATCGCGACCACGGTGGCGGCCATGAACACGCCGGTGGCGATCAGCACCCGGGTCAGCGGACCGGCGGGCGCGAGGAAGTTGACCGCGAAGAACAGCAGCAGCGGCCCATATTCCAGCCCCAGCTTCAGCCCGGCCCGGTCGGGCGCGGCGTCGCGCGGCGCGGTCACTTGCGGCCTCCTTCGATGCCGGCAATGATCCGGCTGACTTCGCTGGCGTCGAACGGGCGCAGGTCGGTCATCCCTTCACCGACGCCGATCGCATGGATGGGCAGGCCGTAGCGCTCGGCCGCCGCCACCAGCACGCCGCCACGCGCGGTGCCGTCCAGCTTGGTCATGACCAGCCCGGTCACGCCCGCCACGTCCTTGAACACCTCGATCTGGTTCAGCGCATTCTGGCCCGTCGTCGCGTCGAGCACGAGCACGATGTCGTGCGGCGCCTCCGGGTTCAGGCGGCCGAGCACGCGGCGGATCTTGGCGAGTTCGTCCATCAACTCGCGCTTGTTCTGCAGGCGCCCGGCGGTATCGACGATCAGCACGTCGATACCCGTCGCGGTGGCCTGCTTGACCGCCTCATAGACGATGCCGGCCGCGTCGCCGCCTTCCTTGCCCGAGACGATCGGCACGCCCACGCGCGCCGCCCAGGTGGCAAGCTGGCCGATCGCGGCGGCGCGGAACGTGTCGCCCGCGGCCAGCATCACGCCGTAATCCTGCTCCATGAACAGATGCGCCAGCTTGGCGATGGTGGTGGTCTTGCCCGATCCGTTGACGCCGATGACGAGGATCACCTGCGGGCGCGGAAAGGCATCGATCTCCAGCGGGGTGGCGACCTTCGCCAGCGCCTTTTCCACCTCCTCGGCGACAACGAGGCGGATGCCCAGATCCTCCATGTTGCGCTCGAACGTGCCCTCGGCCAGCCGCTGACGGATGTGGCCGGCAGTCTCCGGCCCCAGGTCGGAGGCGATCAGCGCCTCCTCGATATCGTCCAGCGTCGGCTCGTCCAGGCGCGCGCCGCCAAGCCCGGCGAGATTGCCGACCAGCCGGTCGGAGGTACGGCGAAAGCCGCCCAGCAGCTTTTCGTGCCAGGAGGGGGATGTGCTCATAGACGCGTTCCGATGAGATGGGTGTCGGTGGCGCCGGTCACGCGGACCGGGGCGATGGTGCCGGGCGGGGCCGGGGAATCGAGATGCACGGTGGCGAAGCCGGGGGTGTGGCCGGTGGTGCCGGGGCGTTCGACCAGCACCTCCTGCCGGCTGCCGACCTGAGCCGCCAGCCATGCCGCGCGCGCGCGGCCCGCGGCGTCGCGCAAGGCGGCGGCACGCGCGCGGCGCAGGTCGTGCGGCACTTGCGGCATGCGCGCGGCGGGCGTGCCGGTGCGCGCGGAATAGGGAAAGATATGGGCATGGACGATGCGACAATCCTCGACCAGCGCCAGCGTATCCGCCGCCATCGCGTCATCCTCGGTCGGGAAGCCGGCGATCAGGTCGGCGCCGATCGCGATCTCCGGCCGGCGGGCGAGCAGCCGCTGGACGATCTCCACCGACTGGGCCCGGCTGTGACGGCGCTTCATCCGCTTCAGGATCAGGTCGTTGCCGGCCTGCAGCGACAGGTGCAGGTGCGGCATAACCCGCGCCTCGCCCGTCACCAGATCGAACAACCGATCGTCGACCTCCACCGAATCGAGCGACGACAGCCGCAGGCGGCGCAGGGCGGGCACGAAGGTCAGGATACGTTCGACCAGCGACCCCAGGGTCGGTTGGCCGGGCAGGTCGTGGCCATAGCTGGTCAGGTCGACGCCGGTCAGCACGACCTCGTTATGGCCGGCATCCACCGCACGCGCGATCTGGTCCACCACGCCGCCCGCCGGCAGCGAGCGGCTGGGGCCGCGCCCGGCGGGAATGATGCAGAAGGTGCAGGCATGGTCGCAACCATTCTGCACCTCGACAAAGGCGCGGGCGTGTTGGCCGAAGGCCACCGGCCGGGTCGCGGCGGTGGTGGCGCCCCAGCTTTCCGGGCGCAGCTTGTCCGGGTTGCGCACCACGCGCGACACCTCGGGCATGGCGGTGAAGCTGTGCGGGTCGATCTCGGCCGCGCAGCCCGTGACCACGATGCGCGCCCCCGGCCGCGCGCGGGCGGCGCGGCGGATCGCGGCACGCGTCTGCTTGACGGCTTCATTCGTGACGGCACAACTATTTACCACGACGGTGTCCTCCGTCGCGCCGAGCAGCGCACGGATCGTTTCGCTCTCGGCGATGTTGAGTCGGCAACCCAGGCTGACGACCTCGGGCGCAGGAGAAGCGGACATGGATGGCGATCTAGGAGCGCGCGGCGCAATAGTCCATGAAGACGCGCAAAGCGTGTTGGCATTCTTGTTCGCGCTGACCCCGGAACAGCATTTCGGCAAGGATGCGGAGCTGGACGCGGCGTTGACCGAGCGGTTCGGCGCGCTGCGCGATGCCGTGCTGGCGGACAGCGCGGCGGAGTGGCGGGACGACCCGGAAACGTTGCTGGCGGCGATCATCCTGCTCGATCAGGTGTCGCGCAACATGCACCGGGGCGATGCGCGCGCCTATGACGGCGATACGCTGGCGCTGGCGCTGACCATGGAGGCGATCGACAAGGGCTGGGACATGCGCCTGCCACCGGAGAGGCGCGTGTTCCTCTACATGCCGTTGATGCATGCCGAATCCCTGGCCGTGCAGCATTTGAGCGTCCGCAAGTTCGAGGCGCTGGGCGTGGAGGAAAACCTGCGCTTCGCGGTCGAGCATCGCGACGTGATCGCCCGGTTCGGCCGCTATCCCAGCCGCAATGCGGCGCTGGGCCGCGAATCGACGCCCGAGGAACAGGCCTATCTCAGCCAGCCAGGCGCGGGCTGGTAAGCCCCGGTCCGGGCGTCACCACCGCGCGGGACAGCAGATGCCGTTCGGCCAGCAGCCGGCGGATATCGGGCAACGCCATCGGCTCGCCGTACAGCGTACCCTGCGCCTGGACGCAGCCCAGCGTGCGCAAGCGCTCGGCCAGATCGGCATCGGTGACCCCCTCGGCCGTGGTCGGCAGGTTCAGGCTGTCGCCCAGTTGCACGATCGCCTGCACGATGGCGGCGCGCTCCGCATCCGCGCCCATCGCCTGCACATAGGTGCGGTCGATCTTGATCCGGTCGAAGGGCAGGGCGCGCAGATGCGCCAGGCTGGAATAGCCAGTGCCGAAATCGTCCAGCGCCAGGCCGATGCCCTGGTTCTTCAGGCTGGCGACGATCGACTGGGCTAGCGGCAGGTCGGCGAGCAGCGCGCGTTCGGTAATCTCCACCTCGACCCGGTGGGCCGGAAAGCCGGTTTCGGTCAGGATCTTGATGATCTTCTGCGCCAGCCAGGCATCCTGGAACTGCGTGGCGGACAGGTTGATCGCCAGCTTGAGCGAAGGGTCCCAATCGCGTGCGGCGGCAAAGGCCTGACGCATCACGGCGAGTGACAGGTCGCAGATCAGCCCCGTCTCCTCCGCAATGGCGAGGAACTCGCGGGCCGGCAGGATACCGCGTTCGGGATGGTGCCAGCGCGCCAGCACCTCGAAGCCGACGAGACGCCCATTGCCCAGATCGACCTGCGGATCGAAATGCGGCACGATCTCGCCGCGCTCGATCCCGGCACGCAGTGCGGCGACGAAGGCGGCGCGCTCACCCAGCGCCCGCTCGATCTCGGGCGTGAACCAGGGCTGGCCACCCGTTCCCTGTGCCGATGCGGTCAGTGCCATGTCCGCCTGGCGGAGCAGCGTGTCGAGCGACTCCTGGCCGGTGTCGCGCGCCAGTCCGAAGGTGACGCTGGCCTGTACCTCCATGCCGTCGCGGCGGATCGGCTGCACCAGCCGTACCGCCAGGCGATCGACGATGCGCTCGACCCGTGCCGCGTCGCCGGGCGCGAACGCCATCACCGCGGCGAAGCGATCCCCCTCCAGCCGCGCGACGAGCGCGGACCGTGGCAGTTCGTCGTCCAGCAGCGCTGCGACATGGCGCAGTGCCAGATCATGCGCCTCGCGCCCCTGCGGCCCGGAAATGGCCCGCACCCGGTCGATATCCAGGCGAAGCAGCGTCGGGACCTTGCGACGCCGCCGCGCGGCATCGATCAGGGCGGCGGCACCGGTGCGGAACGCGTCGCGATCCGGGGTCGGGCTCGTCCGGTGGAACGAGGGGAGGCGCGGCACGCTTGCCGGCATCGATCGATAGACGAGGCCCAGGCCAATGGCAGCGGCGATCAGCACCATCAGCGCCAGGCCACCATAGCCGCTCACCGCGCAAAATACCGCAATCGCCAGCAGCGCCGTGCCCGTCGCCAGCCCGGCGGCGAAGATCCGCGCTGGGCCATGCGCCGTATCGGCCACGATGATCGGTTCGTCTCCCACGCCGGTTTTCCTTGCACGTCAGCGATGTAGAAGAGGTTAACCGGCTGGTGTCCCCCGCCTCGCTTGCGCCGACCCGTGTTTTGGCGTAGATGGCCGGCCACGTTCCGTCACGGAATGCGAATTTGCGCGCCCAAGGGTGCACGCTGGCCGGCGAGGTTTCGCCCGCCGGCGCTTTTGCTTTTGGTGATATTTGGATTGGAGTAGGCGATGTTCGAGAGCTTGAGCGACCGGCTTGGCGGCGTTTTCGACCGTCTGCGTGGCCGTGGCGCGCTGACGGAGGCGGATGTTCGCACCGCGATGCGCGAAGTGCGCGTGGCCTTGCTGGAAGCCGATGTCGCGCTGCCCGTCGCGCGCGAATTCGTCGACAAGGTCACCGAACAGGCGATCGGCCAGAACGTGCTGCGCTCGGTCACGCCGGGCCAGCAGGTCGTCAAGATCGTCCATGACGCGCTGGTCGCAATGCTGGGCGCGGACGAATCCTCGCTGGCGCTGGACGTCACGCCGCCCGCCATCGTGATGATGGTCGGCCTGCAGGGCTCGGGCAAGACGACCACCACCGCCAAGATCGCCAAGCGCCTGTCGGGCCGCGAGCGCAAGAAGGTGCTGATGGCGTCGCTCGACGTCAATCGCCCGGCCGCGCAGGAGCAGCTGGCGACGCTGGGCACCCAGGTCGAGGTGGCGACGCTGCCGATCATCCAGGGCCAGCAGCCCGTCGACATCGCGCGGCGCGCGATCCAGGCGGCCAAGCTGCAGGGCTTCGACGTGCTGATGCTCGACACCGCGGGCCGGCTGCACGTCGATCAGGCGCTGATGGACGAGATGAAGTCGGTCGCCAAGATTGCGAAACCGCAGGAAATCCTGCTGGTGGTCGACTCGCTGACCGGTCAGGACGCGGTGAACGTCGCGACCAGCTTCTCCGAACAGGTGCCGCTGACCGGCATCGTGCTGACCCGGATGGATGGCGATGCGCGCGGCGGCGCGGCGCTGTCGATGCGCTCGGTCACCGGCAAGCCGATCAAGTTCGCGGGCACCGGCGAAAAGCTGGACGCGCTGGAGGGCTTCCACCCCGAGCGCGTCGCCGGACGCATCCTGGGCATGGGCGACGTGGTCAGCCTGGTCGAGCGGGCGGCCGAATCGATCCAGGCCGAAGATGCCGAGCGCATGGCCAAGAAGATGGCCAAGGGTCAGTTCGACATGGACGACCTGCGCGGCCAGCTGGCCCAGATGCGCCGCATGGGCGGGCTGGGGGCGCTGGCCGGCATGATGCCGGGCATGAAGAAGGCGCAGAACGCGCTGAACGATGCCGGTGGCGACAAGATCCTGGTGCGCATGGACGCGATTATCACCTCGATGACGGTGAAGGAGCGCGCCAAGCCCGAGGTGATCAACGCCAAGCGCAAGATCCGCATCGCCAAGGGGTCGGGCACCACGGTGCAGGAGGTGAACAAGCTTCTGAAGATGCACCAGGAAATGTCCACCGCCATGAAGAAGATCAAGAAGATGGGCGGCCTGAAGGGCATGATGTCGATGCTCGGCAAGGGCGGCCTTGGCGGACTCGGCAATGCGCTGGGCGGCCCGCAGATGGGCGACATGATGACCAAGGCGGGCGGTGGCCTGCCGGGTCTGGGTGGCCCGGGCGGCATGGGCAGCGGCCCGGATGGCATGCCCAAGCTCCCCGCCGGTTTCGAGAACCTCTTGAAGAAGAAGTAACCCCGGCCTCGGCCGGATCACCATCATCATCATCCAGTTATAAACGAAGGACGAACATCATGGCACTTTCCATTCGCCTGTCGCGCGGCGGCTCCAAGAAGCGCCCCTATTACCGCATCGTCGTGGCCGATGCGCGTAGCCCCCGTGACGGCAAGTTCATCGAGAAGATCGGCAACTACAACCCGCTGCTCGCCAAGGACGACGAGAAGCGCATCGTGCTCGACGCCGAGCGTGCGAAGCACTGGCTGGCCAATGGCGCGCAGCCGACCGACCGCGTCGCCCGCTTCCTGGACGTGGCCGGCGTGAAGGAGCGCGCCGCGCGCAGCAACCCGAAGAAGGGTGAGCCGGGCGAGAAGGCCAAGGAGCGCGCCGAGGAGCGTGCCGAGAAGGCCAAGGCTGCTGAAGAAGCCACCGCCGAAGCATAAGCATCGGTTTGCCATGGTCATGCGTTTGCCTCTTCCCTTCGTGTGAGAGGAAAAGCGCATGACCATGATCGACCCTGATCCCCGGACCGACCGCGATGACGACGAAGATGCCACCAACCAAGGCGTCTCCACGACGGACCCAGCCGAAGGCGGCGACGACGCCCCCGACGGCGACACCGGCTCGCCCCAAGCCTGACGGTGCCGTCGTGCTGGCCGTCGTCATCGGTGCCCATGGCATCGGTGGCGAGGTCCGGCTGAAGGTGTTTGCGGACGACATGTCCGCTTTCACCACCTTCAACGATGGCACGCTGACGCTGAAGTCGTTGCGGCATGGATCGAACGGCGCGATCGCCCGCTTCGCGCAGGTGAGCGATCGCAATGCCGCCGAGGCCTTGCGCGGTACCGAACTGACGGTGCCGCGTGACGCCCTGCCTCCGCTGGAGGAGGGTGAATATTACCACACCGATCTGCTCGGCCTGCCCGTCGTCGCCGACGATGGCGAGGCGGTGGGTCATGTTGTCGCGATCGAGGATTTCGGCGCGGGCGACGTGATCGAGATCGAATGGCCCGACGGCCGGCGCTTCATGGTGCCGATGAAGGTCGAGGCGGTGCCCGAATGGGACGCGAACCGCCTGATCGTCGCGCGGACCTTTATCGCCTGATCGGGCGCTGCTCGCTGAGCAGGTTGCGGATCGTCGTTGCGGCGACCCCCGCCTCCCCCATTGCGTGGCTGATCTGGTCCAGTCCTTTCACCACGTCCCCTGCGGCGAACAGGCCGCGCACGCTGGTACGCTGGTGGTCGTCTACCTCCAGGCATCCCTCGTCGTTCGCCCGCGCTCCCGCCGCGACGGCAAGGTGTGAGCGGATGCGCGAACCCAGCGCGGGATAGACGCTGTCGAACGCCATCCGACCGCCCGCGGTATCCAGCGCCAGCCGATCCCCCTCGATCGCCCAGCCGCCGCACGGTCCGTCGACCCGCGTGATGCCCGCGTCGTCCAACGCGTCTGCGCAGGCTTTGTCGAGCATGTGTTCGGCGTCGGGCGCGATCAGCGTGACGTCGCGGGTGAACCCTCGCAGAAACAAGGCCTCGCGCATGCCGTGGTCGCTGGTGCCGATCACCGCAACGCGCGTGTCGGTGACTTCATAACCATCACAGATCGGGCAATAGCGCAGCAGCCCGCGTTCCAGCGCCGGATCGTGGACATCCGGCAACAGGCTTTTCGGGCGATGGTTCACTACACCCGTAGCTAGCAGCACCGTACGCGCCCGATAGGCCGCATGGTCGGTCACGACGCGGAACGTGTCGCCATCGGGCTCGATCGCGGTCACCCGCGCGGCTTCGCGCCGTGCACCATAACGTTCCGCCTGGGCCAGCATGGCGGCCAGCAGATCCTTGCCGCTGATTCCGTCGGGATAGCCGGCATGGTTGTGGGTACACGGGATCATCGCCGCGCGGCTCGACCCGCTGTCGAACAGGCGGATCGACAGGTGGAACCGCGCCAGATAGATCGCCGCGGTCAAGCCCGCCGGCCCGGCACCGATGATGATGCAATCGTCCATGGCGGGCCAAAGCGTTGAGGCGGGATCATCGTTCCTTGTTACGGCGCGTCCATGTATAGCGCCTGCCGACTTCCCTGCCTGAAACGGACGCCGTGACCCCGACCTTTCGCGCCACCATCCTGACGCTTTACCCTGAAATGTTTCCCGGACCATTGGGGCACAGCCTCGCCGGGCGTGCGCTGCGCGAGGAGCGCTGGGCTTGCGATGCGGTTCAGTTGCGGGATTTCGCGACGGACAAGCATCGGTCGGTGGATGATACGCCGGCGGGGGCGGGGCGGGGATGGTGCTGAGGGCCGATGTGATGGCCACGGCGGTGGATGCGGTGGCGGACGCGCGGCCGGTGTTGGCGATGACGCCGCGGGGGCGGCCGTTGAACCAGGAGCGCGTGCGCAGTCTGGCGGCGGGGCCAGGGGTGACGATCCTGTGCGGGCGGTTCGAGGGGTTCGACGAGCGTCTGTTCGAGGCGCGCGACATCGAACAGGTGTCGATCGGCGACTATGTCCTGTCGGGTGGCGAGATGGGCGCGCTGGTGCTGCTCGACGCTTGCGTTCGGCTGCTTCCAGGGGTAATGGGCGCGGCTTCGAGCGGAGATGAGGAAAGCTTCGAAAGCGGCCTCCTCGAATATCCGCAGTACACCCGGCCCGCCATGTGGGAAGGGCGCACGATCCCCGAAGTGCTGCGATCGGGGGATCATGCGAAGATCGCCGCCTGGCGCCATGCCAGGGCGTGCGACGATACACGGTCACGGCGGCCGGACCTTTGGGAGCGTCATGAGGGCGCTCGGGTCGGTCGCCCTCTGGCGCGCGGCGATGATTGAGGACGTTTGTTTATGAACCTGATCCAGCAGCTCGAAGCCGAGCAGATCGCCAAGTTCAACGAGACGAAGAAGATCCCCGAATTCCGCCCCGGCGATACGCTGAAGGTCGGCGTGAAGGTGGTCGAGGGCGAGCGCACCCGCGTCCAGAACTACGAGGGCGTGTGCATCGCGCGTTCGAACAAGGGCATGGGCTCGTCGTTCACCGTGCGCAAGATCAGCTTCGGCGAGGGCGTCGAGCGCGTCTTCCCGCTCTACTCGCCGAACATCGATTCGATCGACGTCGTCCGCAAGGGCGCGGTTCGTCGTGCGAAGCTCTATTACCTGCGTGGCCGCACCGGCAAGTCGGCGCGTATCGCCGAGCGCCGCGACACGCGTCCTGCCAAGGGCACTGCCGCCGCGGAGTGATCCCGGCGCGGGCCTTGGCCTGAACGTCAAGGGGCGTGGAAGTTTCGGCTTCCGCGCCCTTTTTCGTGGGCGCGTTCAGGGCAGACTATGCTGAGACTGGTTTACCCCCGTCCAGACGGATCGAGCATAGTCGAAGGCGAAGCGCGGGTGGCTTTGCTTCGACTGCGCTCAGCACGAACGGGTGTCGGGTTGAACTCAGCACATTATCATCAGCCGCCGATGTTGATGAGCCAGGGCTTGGGCTGGCCGGTCGGTTTCGGCCGCCCGTCGAGCCGCTTGGCGGAGACGAGGCCGACGGGCTTCAGGATCATCTGTCCCTTGAACGCGTCCATTCCGCCGCCGGACGGCTTGGCGAGGATGCGCTTCACCGTCTCCATGCCCGCCACCACATGGCCGAACGCGGCATAGCCCGCATAGCCGGGGCGGGCATCCATCGCGGGCGCCGGTCCCACGGTGATGAAGAAATTGCCGCCGGCCGAGGCCGGGGTCTGCCCACGCGCCATGGAGATCACGCCGTCGGTGTGACGGATGCCGGTCTTGGCGGTCGTCTCCAGCGGGAAGGGGGGCAGGATGCGGCGGGCATCGGTGCGGATGCCACCCTGGACGAAGCCCTTTTTCGGATCGGCCTTGCCGCGTGCGGCGCGGTAGAAGGTGGTGCCGTCGAAACGGCCGTCATCGACATAGGCGAGGAAATTGGCGCTGGTCGCGGGCGCGCGGCGCATGTCGAGGGCGACGACGATGGGCCCCTCGGTGGTGTTGATCTGGACGCGGACGAAGCCGGGCTTCGGGGCGTTGGTGGGCGTGGCGGCGGATGCCAGCAGCAGGGGAGTGCGAGGAGGATGCGCTTCATGAGAAGCGCCGTAGCGGGGTGGGGGCGGGATCGCAAAGTGTGGGCATCACCGCCGTTGCGTGTGGGGCGGCCCCTCACCCTCCCCACGGCTTTGCCGTGGCTCCCCTCCCTCTCCCCGGAGGGAAGAGGGCATGAAAAGACCCTCGCCCCTCCGGGGAAATGGCGGGGCCCGTCGCGCAGCGATGGAAGGGTGAGGGGGTACCCAGCAGCATGGCACGGCTTGGCGGCCCCTCACCCCGGCCCTCTCCCCGGAGGGGAGAGGGAGTAGTGCAGCTTACTGGTCCAGGAACGACCGCATCTTGCGGCTGCGGCTGGGGTGCTTCAGCTTCCTGAGCGCCTTGGCCTCGATCTGGCGGATGCGCTCGCGGGTCACCGAGAATTGCTGCCCGACCTCTTCCAGCGTGTGATCGGTGTTCATGCCGATGCCGAAGCGCATGCGCAGCACGCGCTCTTCACGCGGGGTGAGCGAGGCCAGGACGCGGGTGACCGTTTCCTTCAGGTTCGCCTGGATCGCGGCGTCCACCGGGATCACCGCGTTCTTGTCCTCGATGAAGTCGCCCAGGTGGCTGTCTTCCTCGTCGCCGATCGGCGTTTCGAGGCTGATCGGCTCCTTGGCGATCTTCATCACCTTGCGCACCTTCTCCAGGGGCATGGAGAGGCGCTCCGCCATTTCCTCGGGCGTGGGCTCGCGACCCTGCTCATGGAGGAACTGGCGGCTGGTGCGGACCAGCTTGTTGATCGTCTCGATCATGTGGACCGGGATGCGGATGGTCCGCGCCTGATCCGCGATCGAGCGGGTGATCGCCTGCCGGATCCACCACGTCGCATAGGTGGAGAACTTGTAGCCGCGGCGATATTCGAACTTATCCACCGCCTTCATCAGGCCGATATTGCCCTCCTGGATCAGGTCCAGGAACTGAAGGCCACGGTTCGTGTACTTCTTGGCAATGGAGATGACGAGGCGCAGGTTTGCCTCGACCATTTCCTTCTTGGCGATACGCGCCTCGCGTTCCGCCTTCTGCACCATGTTGACGATGCGGCGGAACTCGATGAGGGCCATGCCGGTCTGCTGCGCGATCTCGCCCATTTCCGAGCGGATGCGATCCACCGTCGCGGCCTCGTTGGCAGCGAAATTGCCCCACTTCTTGTCCAGCCCGCGCACCGCATCCAGCCAGCTCTCATCGAGCTCATGGCCGAGATAGCGGTCCAGGAAGTCCTTGCGGTTGACCTTGTGACGCTCGGCCAGACGCAGCATCTGCCCGGCCAGCGCGGTCAGGCGGCGGTTATAGGCATAAAGCTGGTCAACCAGATATTCGATCTTCTGGTTGTGGAACTGCACGCTCTCGACCTCGGCGGTCAGCTCCTCGCGCAGCTTGTGATACTTCTTCTCGTCGGCCGCGGACAGGTCGTCGCCGCCCGCCATCGCGTCGAGCCGGCTCTGCTGGACCTTGGAGAATTTCTTGTAGAGCGCGGTGATGTTGGCAAACTTCTCCAGCGCCTGCGGCTTGAGCGTTTCCTCCATCTGCGCGAGGCTGAGGGTGTTGTCCTCCTCCTCGTCGTCCGAGGGACGCGGCGCGCGCCGTTCGGTCATGTCGTCGTCATCGTCGGAGGAAACCTCTTCGGGTTCTTCCTCTTCCTTGAACTGCGGGCCGGCGTTCTTGGCACTGATCTCGCCCGAATCGTCGTCCTCGTCGTCGGACAGGTCACCGGGGCCGGCATCCTTGGACAGCATCGCGTCGAGATCGAGGATCTCGCGAAGCTGCATCGTGCCTTCGTTGAGCGCGGTCGACCAGTCGATGATCGCGTTGAAGGTGATCGGCGATTCGCACAGGCCCAGGATCATCGTGTCCCGGCCCGCCTCGATCCGCTTGGCGATCGCGATCTCGCCCTCGCGCGACAGCAGCTCGACGGCTCCCATCTCGCGCAGGTACATGCGGACCGGATCGTCGGTGCGATCGACGGTTTCCTTCTTCTTGGTTTCGAGCGCGGGCGCGGCACCATCGGACTCGCCGTCGACGGCCTCCGCCTCGTCGGCGGAATCCTCCTCGGCCTCGCCGTCTTCGCCGGCTTCCTCGTTCTCGACGATGTTGACGCCCATCTCGTTCAAGGCGGACATGATGTCCTCGAGCTGGTCGGAGGACATCTGGTCCTGCGGCAGCGCCTCGTTCAACTGGTCATAGGTGATGTAGCCGCGCTTCTTCGCGCGCGCGATCAGCTTCTTGACCGACGCATCGTTCAGGTCGATCAGCGGCGCATCGCCCGTTTCCGTGGTGTCGGTCGTGTCCGCCGCCATATTCGCCTTCGCCATCAATTGCCCTCGGATCCCATCGCACGGGCGTCTTCGTTCGACTGCACCAGATTTGCAAGCCGATCCTCCAACGCCTGTTTTTCCCTCACCAATGCCACCTGCCGTTCGAATGCATCCGCGGTGAATTCGGACTGCATCGCTTGCGTCGCCTCCGCCAGCATCGTGTCGACCTCGGGCCGTGCGATCAGGATCGCAATGGCTTCGTCCAGGTCGGCACGGGCACGGTCGTGGTCGGCGGATCGCTGCGTAAACGAATATGGCATCGTATCGGCCCTCAGCAGTTCGCTTGCGACTGTCTCGAAACCGGACCGCGCCAATATGGTGACGAGCCGCCCGCTATCAAGCGGGTCCTGTCCGCGCTGATCCTCCAGCGCGACATCGACCACCGCTTCGAACAATCGGCCCAGCGCACCATCGACCAGCCGCAGCGATCCCAACACCTCCATGTGCCGGGCGATCTCGGCCGGATGGCGGATCAGTCCGGCCAGCACCGCCTTGGCCAGTACCCGGTCGATCCCCGCCGCCCGAAACGCCTTGGCATCCTCGGTCACGGGCAGGGGCGGGGGCTTCCACGGGCCGGTGCGCTTCTGGAACGGCACGAACGGTTTCTTGGCCGGGCGGAAATGCTCGTCCGCGCGGCGGCGGAATTCGGAGAGATATTCGAACTTCACACCCTGGTCGGCGATCGTGCCGGCCAGTTCGGACAGGCGCTGCTTCAACCCGGCGCGCTGTTCGGGCGTGTCGAGCGGTTCGGCGGCCATTTCGCTCTGCCACAGCCGGTCGACCAGCGGCTGGGCGCTCGCCAGCAGTTCCTCCATCGCGCCCGCACCCCTGGCACGGACCAGATCGTCGGGGTCCTGCCCCTGCGGCAGGGTGATGAAGGACAGGCTGCGCCCCGGCTGGAGCAGCGGCAGCGCGCGGTGCGCGGCGCGGATCGCGGCCTTCTGACCCGCGGCGTCGCCATCGAAGCACAGCACCGGCACCTCGACCATGCGCCACAGCTTTTCCAATTGGTGTTCGGTCAGCGCGGTGCCGAGCGGGGCTACCGCCTCATGTATGCCGACCTGCGCCAGCGCGATCACGTCCATATACCCCTCGACCACCAGCACGCGGCCGGACTTGCGCACCGCAGGTGCGGCGCGATCGAGATTGTAGAGCGTGCGCCCCTTGTCGAAGAGCGGCGTGTCGGGGGAATTGAGATATTTCGGCTCGCCATCGCCGATGATCCGGCCGCCGAACGCGATCACCCGGCCGCGCTGGTCCCGGATCGGGATCATCAGCCGGCCGCGGAAACGGTCGTAAGGCTCCTTGTTCTCGACGCTGATCAGCAGGCCGCATTCGATCAGCGCGGGCGCACCATAATCCTTGAGCGCGGCCTTGAGCTGCCCACGGCTGTCCGGCGCGAAGCCCAGGCCGAAGGCGCGCGCGGTGTCGGGGCGGATGCCGCGCTTGTCCAGCACGCCGCGCGCTTCCGATCCGGACAGGCCGCCCAGTTGCTCGGTGAACCAGGTCGCGGCGTCGCCCATCGCATCGTGCAGCCCCCGCGCGCGCTCGGCCTTTTCGGCGGCGCGGCGATCCTGCGCCGGCATCTCCAGCCCGGCCGCCTGCGCCAGCTCCTTGACCGCATCGATAAAGGGCAGGCCGCGCTGGTCGGTCATCCAGCGAATGGCATCGCCATGCGCGGAGCAGCCGAAGCAGTGATAGAAGCCCTTCTCGTCGTTGACGTAGAAGCTGGGCGTCTTCTCATTGTGGAACGGGCAGCAGCCCTTATGCTCCCGCCCCGCCTTGTGAAGCTTGACGCTCTTGCCCACGAGCGCGGACAGGGTCGTCCGGGCGCGGAGCTCGTCGAGGAATTGCGGGGTCAGGCTCATGGCAGCCCGCTGATTATATCATGCCCCTTTTAGCGGGAGGGGGCAAGCGGCGATGCCCCTCGACCGGCGCGATTTTGCGCGGCCTTACGCCAGTGCCGCCTTTACCAGCCCGCTGGCCTTCGCCATGTCGAGCACGGCGGCGTGGCGCGCCTTCAGCTCAGCCATGACGCGGCCCATGTCCTTCATGCCGGTCGCGCCGATCTCCCCCTTGATCGCCTCGATCGCGGCGCGGGTCTCGTCATCGCTCAGCGTTTGCGGCAGGAAGCGTTCGATCACCGCAACCTCGGCGCGCTCGGCGTCGGCGAGTTCCTGGCGGTTGCCGCTCTCGTACATCGCGATCGATTCGCGACGCTGCTTGACCATCTTCTGCAGCACCTCGATCACCAGCGTATCGTCGTCGGCAGGCGCGCCGCCGGTGCGGACTTCGATGTCGCGGTTCTTGATCGCGGCCTGGATCAGGCTGATCGCCGCGCGGCTTTCCTTGTCGCCGGCCTTCATGGCGGCCACCTGTGCGGCCTTGATGTCGTCGCGAATCATCGTCTCGTCTTTCGCCAAAACGCGGACGATAGCCGGGCGGGCCCGCCCCGTGAACCGGTTGACGTGGGGGCCGATGGGGTCTAGCGGGCGGCACTTAGCGACATCGCCGACCAACCAACATGGAGTGCCCGCCGATCATGGCCGACGCCAAGCCCTTTGCCATGCCCGACAAGCCCGAGGGCGCGACCGGGGTCCTCGTTCTGGCATCCGGTGAGGTGTTGTGGGGCCGCGGCTTCGGCGCCGAAGGGGAAGCGGTGGGCGAAGTCTGCTTCCACACCGCGATGACCGGCTATCAGGAGATCATGACCGATCCGTCCTTTGCCGGGCAGATCATCACCTTCACCTTTCCGCATATCGGCAATGTCGGTGCGAACCCCGACGATATCGAGGCTGACGCGCCGCACGCGCTCGGCATGATCGTGCGCGAGGACCCGACCGCGCCGTCCAACTTCCGCGCGATGGAGAACCTGTCCGGCTGGATGGCGCGGCATACGCGCATTGGCCTGGCCGGCATCGACACGCGCGCGCTGACCCGGCGCATTCGCGGCGGCGGCGCCCCACCGGCGTGATCGCCCATTCGGCGGCCGGCGTGTTCGACCTCGACGCGCTGATGGCGATGGCGCGGGGCTGGCCGGGGCTGGAGGGCATGGACCTCGCCAAGGGCGTGTCGACCGAGCTGCATTATGGCTGGGGCGAGACGCGCGAGGGTGGCGTATGGCGGCTGGGCTTCGGCTATGGCGGGATCCAAGACGCGGATCGCCCGCACGTGGTCGCGATCGATTACGGCTCGAAGCACAACATCTTCCGCAATCTGGTTCAGGCCGGCGCCAAGGTGTCGGTGGTGCCGGCGACCGCCAGCTATGACGAGATCATGGCGCTGGAGCCGGACGGCATCTTCCTGTCGAACGGCCCGGGCGATCCGGCCGCGACCGGCGACTATACCGTGCCCGTGATCCGGCAGTTGCTGGAAACGAGCAAGCCGCTGTTCGGCATCTGCCTGGGCCACCAGTTGCTGGGGCTCGCGGTGGGCGCGAAGACCACCAAGATGTTCCAGGGCCACCGCGGCGCCAATCATCCGGTCAAGCGCCTGTCCGACGGCGCGGTCGAGATCACCAGCATGAACCACGGCTTCGCGGTCGAGCGCGAGACGCTGCCCGCCAACGCCCGCGAGACGCATGTGTCGCTGTTCGACGGGTCGAATGCGGGGCTGGAACTGACCGACCGGCCGGCGTTTTCGGTGCAGTATCACCCCGAGGCGAGTCCTGGACCGCAGGACAGCTTCTATCTGTTCGAGCGGTTCGTGGGGTCGTTGCGGAGCGATCGGGGCTGATCCGGTTGCGCAGCTTTCCGGCCTGAACGGTCGTCATCATCGGAATAATCGGCGGCCCACCGCCGTTGAAGGGGCACTCATGCCAAAACGCACCGACATCTCCTCCATCCTCGTCATCGGCGCGGGGCCGATCGTCATCGGTCAGGCGTGCGAGTTCGATTATTCGGGCACGCAGGCGATCAAGGCGCTGAAGGAAGAGGGCTATCGCATCGTCCTGGTCAATTCGAACCCGGCGACGATCATGACCGATCCGGATCTGGCCGACGCGACCTATGTCGAGCCGATCACGCCCGCCATCGTCGCCAAGATCATCGAGAAGGAACGGCCCGATGCCGTTCTGCCGACGATGGGCGGCCAGACCGCGCTAAATACCGCGCTGGCACTGTTCCATGACGGCACGCTGGAAAAGTTCGGCGTGACGATGATCGGCGCCGATGCCGAGGCGATCGACAAGGCCGAGGACCGGCTGAAGTTCAAGGACGCGATGACCAAGATCGGGCTGGAAAGCGCCCGCTCCGCCATCGCGCACAGCGAGGCCGAGGCGCTGGAAGCGCTGGAAAAGGTCGGCCTGCCCGCGATCATCCGCCCCAGCTTCACGCTTGGCGGCACCGGTGGCGGCGTCGCCTATAACCGGGAGGAATTCCTGGCGATCGCGCGGGCGGGGCTGGATGCTTCGCCGACGACCGAGGTGTTGATCGAGGAGTCGCTGCTCGGGTGGAAGGAATATGAGATGGAGGTGGTTCGCGACCGGGCGGACAACTGCATCATCATCTGTTCGATCGAGAATATCGATCCGATGGGCGTCCATACCGGCGATTCCATCACGGTCGCGCCCGCGCTGACGCTGACCGACAAGGAATATCAGATCATGCGCAACGCCAGCATTGCGGTGCTGCGCGAGATCGGCGTGGAGACGGGCGGATCGAACGTCCAGTTCGCGGTCAATCCCAAGGACGGCCGTCTGGTCGTCATCGAGATGAATCCGCGGGTTTCGCGGTCTTCGGCGCTGGCGTCCAAGGCGACGGGATTTCCGATCGCCAAGGTGGCGGCCAAGCTGGCGGTCGGCTATACGCTGGACGAGATCGAGAACGATATCACGGGGGCGACGCCCGCATCGTTCGAGCCGACGATCGACTATGTGGTCACCAAGATCCCGCGCTTCGCCTTTGAGAAGTTCAAGGGCGCCGAGCCGGTCCTTTCCACCGCGATGAAGTCGGTGGGCGAGGTGATGGCGATCGGCCGCAACATCCACGAATCGATGCAAAAGGCCCTGCGCGGGCTTGAAACCGGCCTGTCCGGCTTCAACCATGTCGAGCATCTGGTCGGCGCGCCGCGCGCCGAGATCGAGGCCGCGCTGGCTCGCGCGACGCCCGACCGCTTGCTGGTCGCGGCACAGGCGCTGCGCGAAGGCTTCACCGTCGCCGAGGTGCACGCGATCGCCAAATATGATCCGTGGTTCCTGGAGCGGATCGCCGAGATCGTCGCGGCGGAGGCCGAGGTGATGGAGCATGGCCTGCCGATCGACGCACCCGGCATGCGCCGCCTGAAGGCGATGGGCTTTTCGGACAAGCGGCTGGCGTGGCTGGCGCTGCAATCGGCCAATCTGCGGGGCATGACGCGCGGCATCGCGCGTGGATCGGGGCTGATCCACGAGGTCGTCAAGGCGATGACCGGCGGCGTCACCGAAGAGGAAGTGCGCGAGCATCGCCAGAAGCTGGGCGTGCGCCCGGTGTTCAAGCGGATCGACACCTGCGCCGCCGAGTTCGATGCCAAGACGCCGTACATGTATTCGACCTATGAGGCGCCGACCTTTGGCGAGCCCGAGGACGAGGCGCAGCCCTCCGACCGGCGCAAGGTGGTGATCCTGGGCGGCGGCCCGAACCGGATCGGGCAGGGGATCGAGTTCGACTATTGCTGCTGCCACGCCTGCTTCGCGCTGGCGGATGCGGGCTATGAGACGATCATGGTCAACTGCAACCCGGAGACGGTGTCGACCGACTATGACACGTCCGACCGGCTGTATTTCGAGCCGCTGACCACCGAGGACGTGCTGGCGATCCTGGACGTCGAGAAGAGCCGTGGCGAGCTGGTCGGCGTGATCGTGCAGTTCGGTGGGCAGACGCCGCTCAACCTGGCACGCGGGCTGGAAGCGGCCGGCATCCCGATCCTGGGCACCAGCCCGGCCGCGATCGACCTGGCCGAGGACCGCGAGCAGTTTGCCGCGCTGGTCGACCGGCTGCGCCTGTTGCAGCCGGCCAACGGCATCGCCCGCAGCCGCGAGGAGGCGCTGATCGTCGCCGATCGCGTCGGCTATCCGGTGCTGATGCGTCCCAGCTTCGTACTGGGCGGCCGGGCGATGGAGATCGTCGACGGCCCGGCACAGCTTGAGGATTATATCCAGACCGCGGTGCAGGTGTCCGGCGAGGCGCCGGTGCTGATCGACCAGTATCTGCGCGACGCGATCGAGGTCGATGTCGATGCGCTGTGCGACGGCGACGATGTCGTCGTGGCGGGCGTATTGCAGCATATCGAGGAGGCGGGCGTCCATTCGGGCGACAGCGCCTGCTCGCTGCCACCCTACAGCCTGTCGGCCGAGATTATCGCCGAGATCGAGCGGCAGACCGAGGCACTGGCCCGCGGCCTGAACGTGCGCGGCCTGATGAACATCCAGTTCGCGGTCAAGGACGACAAGGTCTATCTGATCGAGGTGAACCCGCGCGCCAGCCGCACCGTGCCCTTCGTGGCCAAGGCGATCGGCACGCCCATCGCCAAGATCGCCGCGCGCGTGATGGCGGGCGAGAAGCTGGCCGACCTGCCGAAGATCGACCGGCATATCGACTATTATGCGGTAAAGGAGGCGGTCTTCCCCTTCGCCCGCTTCCCCGGCGTCGATCCGGTGCTGTCGCCGGAAATGAAGTCGACCGGCGAGGTGATGGGGATCGATCCCGATTTCACCACCGCCTTCGCCAAGTCGCAGCTCGGTGCGGGTACGGTGCTGCCCAAGGGTGGCGCGGTGTTCGTCAGCGTCAAGGACACGGACAAGCCGCACATCGTCGGCGCGGTCCGCGATCTGGTCGAGGCGGGCTTCGCGATCGTCGCGACCGGTGGCACCGCGGACTATCTGGAGCGTGCCGGCCTGCCGGTCGAGCGGGTGAACAAGGTGGCGCAAGGAAGGCCGCATATCGTTGACCGGATCAAGGACGGCGGCATCGACCTGATCTTCAACACCACCGAGGGCTGGCAATCGTTGAAGGATTCCAAGCCGATCCGCGAGGCGGCACTGGGCCAGCGCATCCCGTACTTCACCACCGCACCGGCCAGCGTGCAGGCCGCGCGCGCGATTCGCGCGGGCGATTCGGGTGGCCTTGAAGTGCGCCCCCTGCAATCCTACTATCCTCCTTCGCACAACTGATCCCGACATGAGACGATGATGTGCGAGCGGGCCCCGCGGGGGTCCGCTCGGGGATATAGGAATTGGGGACTAGTATTATGGCGACCGTCGAAAAGATGCCGATGCTCCAGGAGGGCTATGAAAAGCTCACCGCGGACCTGAAGCGTCTGAAAGCCGAACGCCCCCTGATCGTCGATGCGATCGAGGAAGCACGTGCGCACGGCGATCTGTCGGAAAATGCCGAATATCACGCCGCCAAGGAACAGCAGGGCCAGAACGAAGCCACGATCAGCGATATCGAGGACAAGCTGGCGCGGGCGCAGATCATCGACCCCAAGGAGCTTTCGGGCGACAAGGTCGTGTTCGGCGCGACCGTGACGCTGCTGGACGAGGACGACAAGCCGGTGACGTACCAGATCGTCGGCCAGACCGAGGCGGATGCCAAGACCGGGCGGATCAGCTACAACTCGCCGCTGGGTCGCGCGCTGATCGGCCGCAAGGTGGATGACGAGGTGGAAGTGTCGGTGCCCGCGGGCGAGCGCTACTACCTCGTGTCCAAGATCGACTTCATCTGAACGCGGTGGACTGGAGCCAGGCACGCGCCACCGCGACGATCACCATCGTCACGCTGGTCGCGTCGCTGCTCATCCTGGCGATGAACCTGCTGCCGGAGGCGGCGGTGGGTGGCGGCTTCATTCCGCTGCGCTTTGACGCCGCCGTGCCGCCCGATGCGGGCTTTCCGGTGCCGGCGATCCTGACGCCGCTGACGGCCACCCTGATCCATGGCGGGTTCGCGCATGTCGCGCTGAACCTGCTGATGCTGGTCTATTGCGGTGGGCAGGCGGAGCGGGCGGTGGGCGCGCGCGGGATCGTCCTGCTGTACGTTGCCGGCGCATTTGCCGCGGCACTCGGCCAATATCTGATGGACCCGGTGTCGCATGTGCCGATGATCGGGGCGAGCGGCGCGATCTCCGCGGTCGTCGGCGCCTATGCGCTGCTCTATGGCCAGCGTCGTGCGCAGGCGGTGGCGGGCGTGTCGGCGGATATGGTGCATGTGCTGTGGCTGGCCGCGGCGTGGATCGGCATCCAGTTGCTCGTCGGGCTGGCCGGGTTCGGCGGCACGACGATCGCGATCGGCGCGCATATCGGGGGCTTCATCGCCGGACTGGCGCTCGCCCGGCCGCTGCTGCTCTGGCGCTATCGCGGGACCTGAAAGATCATGCGTAAAATCTGACCCATATATCCGTTCGGCGTGAGCGAAGTCGAAGGGCCAAGCGCTGGTGGCCCTGCTTCGACTTCGCTCAGCATGAACGCTTCACGTTCAAGCGCGAAGCCTTATGCCAGCGGAAGCTGCGGCTCCAGCAGGCGGTGGAGGTGGACGACCACGAAACGCATCTCGGCATCGTCGACGGTGCGCTGGGCCGCGGCGCGCCATGCCTTTTCGGCGCTGGCATAATCGGGGAAGATGCCGACCACTTCCAGCTTGGAGGGATCGACGAAATCGAGCGTCTGGGGGTCGCTGACGCGGCCGCCGAAGACGAGATGCAGCTTGCTCACATGTATCTCCTGATGATTGCGGCTTCCCTAGCGGCAAGGGGCGGCGGATTGAAGGGCCTAGAGTCCGTCGCAAATGCGCCGATGACCGTGGTTCGCGGCGAGGCGTCCGGCCTCAGGTCGGACTTTCCTCCTCGCCGATCACGGCCCCGGCATCCTGCATCCCGGCCGGCGCCGGGACGCCGCGATGGATGCGCACGCCGCCGCTCTGCTGGACGGGAGCCTTGCCCTGGGCGACCAGCGTCTGGCCACCACGATGGATGGTGACGCCGCCGGTGCGCTCCACCTCCTCGGCCAGTACGGTGGCGATCCGCGACTCGGCCGCTGGCGTCAGGAGGGGCGGCGTGCTGCCCGGCTCCACGCCGGCATAGCTTTGCCGAAAGGCCAGTGCGCGCTCCATGCCGCCGCGCCAGCGATAGAAGATATGCGCGCCCACCGTGCCGATCCGCGACAGGCTGGGGGCCCACCAGGGCAGGATCGCGCTGGTGTGATAAAAGGTGGCCGAGCCGACCGGGTCATAGACCAGACCCGCCAGCGCCCCGCGTGCGACGGCCTCGGCTCTGGCCCAGGCACCCGGCTCGCGCCGCCGGTCCATCGATCCGTCGCACACGAAGCTGAACTGGCATCCGCGCGACGAGCGCTGATAGACGACGCCGCAGACGCTGCGCGGGAAGGCCCGATCGCGTACCCGGTTCAACACCACCTGCGCCACCGCGCGCTGGCCGTCGACGGGTTCGGAGCGTGCCTCGTAATAG
The DNA here is from genome assembly GCF_038809135.1 of Sphingomonas sp. NY01. NCBI lineage: Bacteria > Pseudomonadati > Pseudomonadota > Alphaproteobacteria > Sphingomonadales > Sphingomonadaceae > Sphingomonas > Sphingomonas sp. NY01. The sequence continues at coordinate 1,341,874 of NZ_CP101722.1, forward strand.
ACCGCGGCGGTCAGGCAGTCGGCGGCGCGCGCCGCATCGTCCGCGCTTGCCGCCTGCGCCACGAAGGGCGGGGCGGGGGCGAGCGCCGCTGCGGGCAGCGCGGCGGCTTCGGGTGCGACGGCATCGGCGGGTACGTCCAGCGCCAGTTCGCGCAGCAGCGGCTGCGCGGCGAGCGGTGCGGGCGCCGCCGCCGCGTCGCGCGCGGCCCGCGGCTGCGGCACGCACGAGGTGGCGGCCGCGAGCAGGACCCCGGCGCGCGCAAGGGACGGAAGATGGCGGTGCCTCACCCGCCCGCCTTATTCTCCAGCCGGTTAGAACGAGGTTAAGGCGCGCCCGGCCGTGTCGGGCCTATCGCAACGTCCGCCGGCCCTGAACGGTTGTGGCGCGGAAGCGACCGGCCGAACCATCCGGCGCAGTGCAATCATCGGAGACCAGCATGGCCAATCCCGCCCTGTTCCAGCCCCTGTCGCTTGGCGGCATGGCGCTGCCCAACCGCATCGTCATTGCCCCGATGTGCCAATATTCGGCGCAGGACGGCTGCATGACCGACTGGCACCTGATCCATCTCGGCCAGCTTGTCCTGTCGGGTGCCGGCCTGCTGACGATCGAGGCGACTGCAGTCGTCCCCGAGGGGCGCATTACCTGGGCCGATGTCGGCCTGTGGGACGACAGGACCGAGGCGGCGATGGCGCGCGTGATCGAAAGTGTCCGCCGCTGGTCCGACATGCCGATCGCGATCCAGCTGGCGCATGCCGGGCGCAAGGCGTCGACCGAGCGGCCCTGGGACGGCGGTGCGCAACTGACCCCGGATCATGCGCATGGCTGGCAGACGGTCGCCCCCTCTACGGTGCCGTTCGAAGCCCATGAAGTGTCGCCGGTCGCGCTGGATCGCGACGGACTGGCGCGGGTGCGTGACGCCTTTGCGGAGGCGGCGAAGCGGTCGGCGCGGCTGGGGCTGGATGCGGTGCAGTTGCACGGCGCGCATGGCTATCTGCTCCACCAGTTCCTGTCGCCGCTGTCGAACCGGCGCGACGACGATTATGGCGGCTCGCTGGAGAACCGCATGCGCTTCCCGCTGGAGGTGTTCGATGCGGTGCGTGCGGCCTTCCCGGCGGACAAGCCGGTGACGATGCGCGTGTCCGGCACCGACTGGGTGGAAGGCGGCTGGGATGTCGAACAGACCATCGCCTTTGCACAGGCACTGGAAGCGCGCGGCTGTGCTGCGATCCATGTATCGAGCGGGGGCCTGCACCCCGACCAGAAGATCCCGGTGGGCCCCAATTATCAGGTGCCGCTGGCCCGCGCAGTGAAGCAGGCGACGACCATGCCCGTCGTCGCGGTCGGCCTGATCACCGGCTATGAACAGGCCGAGGCGATCGTGGCGACCGGCGACGCGGACATGATCGCGCTGGCCCGCACCATCCTCTACGATCCGCGCTGGCCCTGGCATGCCGCGGCCGAGTTGGGCGCGCAGGTCAAGGCTGCGCCGCAATATCTCCGCTCGCAGCCGCGCCGGTTCAAGGACCTGTTCGGCGAATGAGGAAGGCGGCGGCGCCCCGTCATGGGCGCCGCCGGTTCGGCTTACTGGAAGCGGTTGAGCAGGTTTTCGATCCGCTCCTGCCGGCCCGAGCGGGGGCGGGGGTCGATCGCGCGCGCTTCCGCCAGGTCGGCGATCCCGGCCAGGTCGAGTCCGGCGATCGCCTGGCCAAATTCGCCGTCCCAGCCGGCATAGCGCTCCGCCTTGATCGCATCCAGCCGGCCGTCCTCGATCAGCGCGGCGGCGTTCAGCAGGCCCTTGGCGACCGTGTCGATCCCGCCGACATGGCCGTAGAACAGGTCGACCGGCTCCATCGACTGGCGCCGCACCTTGGCGTCGAAGTTGAAGCCGCCGGTGGTGAAGCCGCCCGCGCGCAGGATCTCCAGCATCGCCAGCGTCATCTCCTCGACCGAATTGGGAAACTGGTCGGTGTCCCAGCCATTCTGGTGATCGCCGCGATTGGCGTCGATCGACCCGAAGATGCCCAGCGCACCCGCGGTCGCGATCTCGTGTTCGAAGGTATGGCCGGCAAGCGTCGCATGGTTCGCCTCGATATTGACGCGAACCTCGTCCTCCAGCCCGTAGCGCTTCAGGAAGCCGTACACGGTGGCGGTGTCGAAGTCGTACTGATGCTTGGTCGGCTCGTGCGGCTTGGGCTCGATCAGGATCGTGCCCTTGAAGCCGATCTTGTGCTTATGTTCGACCACCAGCGTCAGGAAGCGGCCGAGATTGTCCAGCTCGCGACCGAGATCGGTGTTGTGCAGCGTTTCATACCCTTCGCGACCGCCCCACAGCACATAGTTCGCACCGCCCAGGCGATGCGTCGCTTCCAGCGCGTCGCGCACCTGCATCGCGCCGAACGCGAAGATCTCCGGGTCCGGATTGGTTGCGCCGCCCGCCGCGAAGCGCGGATGGCCGAACAGGTTCGCCGTGCCCCACAGCAGCTTGCGGCCGGACGATCCTTGCAGCCGCTCCAGATGATCGACCGCTTCGGCAAACAGGCGGCGATGCTCGGCGACGCCGTGCGCATCGGCCATCACGTCGACATCGTGGAAGCAGTAATAGGGTATGTCGAGCTTGGAGAAGAAGTCGAACGCCACTTCGCGCTTGCTCGCCGCCGCCGCGCTGTCGTTCGCGCCGCGATGCCAGGGCCGGTCGAAGGTGCCGCCGCCGAACACGTCCGACCCAGGCCAGCAGAAGCTGTGCCAGAAACAGGCGGCAAAGCGCAGATGGTCCTCCATCCGCTTGCCCAGCACCATCCGGTCCTTGTCGTACCAGCGATAGGCGAGTTCATTGTCCGTATCGGGACCTTCATAGCGGATCGTCGGCACGTCGGCGAAGAAGTCGGTGGCCATTGGCTGCTCCTGTTCAGGGCTTGATACGGGGATAGGCGTCGCGGAAGGCGGCGTATTTCGGGGCGAGCCGGTCGATCAGGTCGCGTTCCGGCTCGACGATGAGGGACACGGGCGGGGCTATGCAGACGTCCGCCGGATCGCCGCCGTCGACCGCCAGTTGCGCCAGGCGCGCCGCGCCCAGTGCCGGCCCGACCTCGCCACCCTGCAGATAGACCAGCGGCACCTGCATCGCGGCGGCCAGCGTTCGACCCCAGTAGCGCGACCGTGCACCGCCGCCGATCACCGCCAGCCGGTCGATCGTCGTACCCGCGGCGCGCAGCACGCCGACGCCGTCCGCCAATGCGAAGGCGACCCCCTCCAGCACCGCCTGCGACAGCCGTTCGGGGCCGGTGTCATGGTCGAGGCGCAGGAAGCCGCCGCGCACCTGCGCGTCGTTATGCGGCGTCCGCTCGCCCGACAGATAGGGCAGGAAAAGCTCCGGGCCGGATGCCGGGCCGGCGCGCTCGGCCTGCTCGAACACCGCCGCCGCCCCCGGCGCACCGGTCAGCCGCGCCACCCAATCGATGCAGGCCGCCGCCGACAGATGCACGCTCATCTGATGCCACATACCGGGCAGGCAGTGGCAAAAGGCATGAACCGCCCCTTGCGGATAGGGTTTGAAGCGGCCGTTCGCGACGAAGATCACGCCCGAAGTGCCCAGCGACAGCAGGGCATCGCCGTCGCGGACCACGCCGACGCCGACCGCGCCGGCGGCATTGTCGCCACCGCCGCCGGCGACGGGCACCGGGGCCATGCCCCAGTGCGCCGCGACTTCGGCACGCAACACACCCGAGATCGCCGATCCTTCCACCAGCCGCGGCATCTGTCCGACCCCAAGGCCGGTGGCCGCGAGCAGATCGTCGCTCCACCGGCGTGCACCGACATCCAGCCACAGCGTACCGGCGGCGTCGGACATGTCCGAAACCTTCTCACCGGTCATGCGCAGTCGAACGTCGTCCTTGGGCAGCAGCACGGTGCGCGTCGCGGCGAACACGTCCGGTTCGTGACGGCGCACCCACAGCAATTTGGGCGCGGTGAAGCCGGGCATCGCCAGATTGCCCGCCACCGTATGTAGGTCGGGCGCGGCACGTTCCAGTTCCTCGCATTCGGTGTAGGAGCGCCCGTCATTCCACAGGATGGCGGGGCGGAGCGGCCGATCGTCGGCGCCGAGCAGCGTGGCGCCGTGCATCTGCCCGGCCAGCCCGATGCCCCGCACGCCGCGCCGCACATCGGCATCGATCGCCTCGACTGCTGCGCAGGTCGCGTCCCACCAGGCGTCCGCCGCCTGTTCGGACCACAGCGCTTGTGGCCGCTGCACGCCGAGCGGGGCGGTACCCTGCGCCACCACCGTGCCACCCGCGTCCAGCACCACCGCCTTCACGCCGGACGTGCCGATATCGATACCCAGGAACATGCGCGCTTCCTTATCCCCGCTTGGGGGGCAGGGGTTATTTCAGGACCGGGTTGATCGTCTTGATGGTGCCGTCGGGATTGTAGAACATCTCCGTTACCTTCACGTTGCGCAGCCGCGTCTGGCCGGACAGTTGCGTGTCGGCGTAGAACAGCCACCAGCGGCCGTCCCATTCGACGATCGAATGATGCGTCGTCCACCCCTCGACCGGCTCCATGATCCGACCCTTGTAGGTAAAGGGACCATAAGGTGAGTCGCCGATTGCATAGACCAGGTAGTGCGTGTCGCCGGTCGAGTAGCTGAAGTAGTATTTGCCCTTGTACTTGTGCATCCACGACGCTTCGAAGAAGCGACGGTCATGGTCGCCACCTTTGAGCGGCTGGCCGCGCTCATCCAGGATGACGACGTCGCGCGGCTTTTCCGCGAATTCGGTCATGCCGGGGTCCATCGCGGCGACCTTGGCGGTCAGCGCCGGCTTGTCATCCGCCTCCAGGTCGGTCTTCGATCCGTTCGGATCATAGGTGCCGCTGGTATTGCGCTGAAGCTGCCCGCCCCAGATGCCGCCGAAATACATGTACGACTTGCCGTCATCATCGGTGAAGACGGCCGGGTCGATCGAGAAACTGCCCTTGATCGGCTGCGGATTGGGCTTGAACGGGCCCATGGGGTTCTTCGAGGTGGCGACGCCGATCCGGAACGCGCCCTGCCGGTCCTTGGCGGGAAAATAGAGGTAATAGGTGCCGTTCTTATATGCCGCGTCGGGCGCCCACATCTGCTTTTCGGCCCATGGCACCTGCGACACGTCCAGCGCGACCGGGCCGATCGTCACCGGGCCGCCGATCTTGTCCATGCTGAGCACGCGGTAGTCGCGCATCTCGAAATGCGCGCCCAGATCGTCCTCGGGCGTCGGCCCGTCGATATCGTGGCTGTTATAGACGTAGATCTTGCCACCGAAGACATGCGCGGACGGGTCGGCGGTGTAGATTTCGGTGACCAGCGGCTGTGACAGGTAACGCTTGGCCTGGCCTTGCGCATTGGGGGCGCTCTCGTTCGCGGCGGCGGCATTGCCACCCGGACCGGAGGGGGAACAGGCGGCGATGGCCAGTGCCAGCGCGGGCACGACAGACAGCGATCGGATGCGGCGCATTCGACGTCCTTCCTAATGACGGTCCTCTTGCCGGGACCATTTGCGATAGCGCTATCATAGGATTGGCCTTACATGTCGTGCAAGCACAATATGACCGGATCATCGGCAGCAAAAGTTGCGCGGCTGATTGCGCTCGCCGCGCGATCGTGGAAGCTAGGGGAGCATGAGCCAGAAACCGACGCGCCGTACCCGTAGCGCTCCCACCATCAGCGACGTTGCCAAGGCTGCCGGCGTTTCCCTGATGACCGTGTCGCGCGTCATCAATGGCGAGAACAATGTCCGACCCGCCACCCGCGAGGCGGTGAACGCGGCGATCGCGGCGTTGAACTACGCGCCCAACCCGGCGGCACGCAGCCTGGCCGGCGCGGCGCAGATCCGCATCGGGATGCTCTACAGCAATCCGAGTGCCGGCTTTCTCAGCGAATTCCTGCTCGGCAGCCTCGACCAGGCATCGCGTTCCGACGTGCAGATCATTGTCGAGAAATGCGAGATCGGCGAGCATGAGGTGGAGGTCGCCCGCCACCTGATCGAGGGCGGCATCGACGGCGTCGTGCTGCCGCCCCCCTTGTGTGAGGCCGATGCGGTACTCGCCGCGCTCAACCAGGCACGCATTCCCACCGTGCTGGTCGCCAGCGGCGAGCCGTGCGAGGCGATGCTGGCGGTGCGCATCGACGACCGTACCGCCGCGCTGGACATGACGCGCCACATCATGGCGCTGGGTCACCAGCGTATCGGCTTCATCCGCGGCAATCCCAACCTCACGGCCAGCGACCGGCGGTTCGAGGGGTACCGGGCGGCGCTGGACGAGGCGGGGATCGCCTTTGACGAGGGGCTGGTAACGCAGGGGCTCTATACCTATCGCTCCGGGCTGGACGCGGCCGAACGGCTGCTGGAGCGCGACGATCCGCCATCGGCGATCTTTGCCTCCAACGACGACATGGCCGCCGCGACCGTCGCGGTGGCGCATCGCCGCGGGCTGGACGTGCCCGGCGACCTGACCGTGGTCGGCTTTGACGATACCACGCTGGCGACCGCCATCTGGCCCGAGCTGACTACCATCCACCAGCCCATCGCCGACATGGCCCGCGCCGCCGTCGAACTGCTCGTCTCGGCGATCCGCCGCCAGACGGGGGCGGCCGAACCGCACCGGTTGCTCGATTTCAGCCTGATCCGGCGCCAGTCGGACGCGGCACCCAGGCGGCGTCCGCCCGCGCGGCTCGGCTGACGCACGCACCAATCGTATCAAGAGGGGATTAGCATGACGAACATCCGCCATGGGCTGTTGCTCGCCGCCACGTGTCTGGCCGGTGCATCGCCCGCCGCCGCGCAACAGGCGCTGACGCTCGCCTCGCCCGACGGGACCATCGTCTTCTCCCTGAACGGCAGCACCGGCGGTCCCCCGCAATTCCAGATCGCCCGCCGCGGCGAACCGATCATCGCCCCGTCCCCCCTCGGCTTCAACTTCACCGACGGCTCCCGCACCGACGCGCTCAGCGCACGCGAACTGCGCCGCTCGACCGCGGACCGGATGCTGCCGCTGGTCGCGACCAAGGCGGCCAGGGCGCGCGACCATTATAACGAGATGGTCGTGGCGCTTGCCGATCCGGCCGGTACCCGCGCGGCCATCGAACTGACGGTGCGTGCCTATGACGACGGCATCGCCTTTCGCTACACCATGCCGGGCGGCGCCAGGCCCACCGAGATCCGCGTCGAGCGGACCGGTTTCTCCTTCCCGACCGACGACAAATGCTGGGGCCTGAACGTCGGCCGCTTCACCTCCAGCCATGAGGGTTATTATGACCCTCTGACGATCAGCCAGCTTCGACCGACCGACCTGTACGACAATCCGCTGCTGTGCCGCACGCCCAGCGGCGCGACCAACTTCATGCTGACCGAGGCGGATCTGACCGATTATCCGGGCAGTTACTTTGCCGGGCGCGGAGATGGCGCCCTGGGGGTCGAGGTGGTGCAGGCGATGCTGCCGGGCGAGTTGCGGACGGCGGTGCGCAAGGCGGCGGGGCAGGCGGTGGTAACGCCGTGGCGCGTGGTGCTGATGGCGGACAAGGCAGGGGACCTGATCGCGTCGAACACGATCGGCAACCTCAATCCGCAGGCGAGCGGCGACTGGTCGTGGCTGAAGCCGGGCAAGTCCGCCTGGGACTGGTGGTCCGGGCCATATTTCCCCGGTCAGGCGCCCGGACCGATGACCATGACCGGCCTGAAGAAGCTGATCGACTTTGCCGGTCAGGCGGGGCTGCCCTATCTGCTGGTCGACGAGGGGTGGGCACTGAACTCGGGCGTCGGCGGCTCCGCGCCGCCCGATACCGACATCACGAAGACGCAAAACGGCCTGAACATGCCCGAGCTGGTCGCCTATGCGAAGGCGCGGCGCGTCGACCTGTTGCTCTGGCTGCAGTGGAGCCAGCTCGATCAGCGGCTGGAGGAAGCGCTCGATCAATATGCCCGCTGGGGGATCAAGGGCATCAAGGTCGACTTCATGGATCGCAACGACCAGCCGATGGTGAATTATTATCACCGCGTGCTGGCGGCGGCGGCCAAGCGGCACCTGATGGTCGACCTGCACGGCGCCTATCCGCCGACCGGTCTGGCGCGGACCTGGCCCAACTTCGTCACGCAGGAAGGCGTGATGGGGGCGGAATATAACAAATGGTCACGCCTCATCACCGCGCGGCACAACGTCAATCTCGCCTTTACGCGCATGGTGCTGGGCCCCCTCGACTATACGCCGGGGGGCTTTCGCAACCGCACACCGGCCGATTTCCAGATCGTCAACAGCCCGCCGCAGGTGCAGACGACGCGCGGCGCGGCACTTGCCATGTATGTGGTCTGGGAAAGCCCGCTGCAGATGGTCTCCGACAGTCCAGACGCCTATGCCGGCCAGCCGGAATTCGGCTTCATCCAGGCGGTGCCCACGGTGTGGGACGAAACCCGCTTCCTCGACGGCGACATCGACAGCCATGTCGTCATCGCCCGGCGTAAGGGACGGGACTGGTATATCGGCGCGATGACGTCCGAACAGGGCCGCCCCGTCACCCTGCCGCTCAACTTCCTCGGCAAGGGGCGATTCAAGGCGGAGATCTGGCAGGACGGCGCCGCCGCCGACCAGGCGGTGCGCAGCGACCGGACCGTTTCCGCGGAGGACAGCCTGTCGCTACTGCTGGCGCCTTCGGGGGGCGCGGCCGTGCGCCTGACGCCGGCGGGGTAGGATGGTTCGCGCAGAGGCGCGTTCTTCGCGCCTCCGCGGGAGCTATTGGCAGATGCCCGCAGGCGGCCCTGCCGGCTTGGGCATCGGCAATGAGGCGGTAGGTCCGGGCCGCGAGGGATTGACCGCCGCGGCGTAGAAGGGGGCACGCTCCACCTCGGCGAGCGGTGCGAAGCGGAAGCCCATGGCGCGGTACATCGCCAGCAGTCGGGGCAGCATGCGGGCGGTGAACGCGCCGGCATGCATCAGCACCACCTGCGGCGTTTCACCCCCGGCAGCCCTTGCCGCCGCCGCCGAGGCGCGCGCGTCGGCCAGATATGCCGCCTCCAGCCGGGCCACCGCGCCGGCATCACCCTTTGCCACGCATGCCGCGTAAGGCGCATTCCAGTCATAATCGGCAAAGCTCGTCGTGACCGCCGCGATCCGGTAGCCGTCCTTGGCAAGCGATCGGCGCGCCGCTTCGCGCACGTCCGGGTCACGCCCTTCGTTCAGAAAGGGATAGCGGAACCAGTGCCAGTCGCCCTTCGCCACGCGCCTTAGCACCGCCTCGTTCTGCGCAAGGTCGGCCGCAAACCCCGCCGCGCCAAGCGTGTCGAGCGCGGCGTGCGCATAGCCGTGACTGCCCAGCGCCAGTCCCGCACCGGTCCAGGCGGCGATCGCGGCGGCGCTGTCCTTCGGCGTATCCGTGCCGAAGCCGCCGTTGAGGAAGCCGAATGCCGGTGCCTTTTCCGCCGCCAGCGCCGCGGCGATCTGCTCCACCACCTTTGTCCGCGAGGCACCCGGCGGCAGGGGGCCATGCGCCGGCAGGTCGTCAAAGGTCAGCGCCATCGGCGTTGCCGCGGCAGGCGCAAACAGCCCCAGCGGCACCGCCTCGCCCATCGCACGATAACCCGCCTCGGACGGGTGAAGGTGATCGCCGGAGTCATATTGTGGGGCCAGTCGGTCGGGCGCGGCGGGATCGCGCATCACCGCGTCGAAGTCGATCACCGCATCGAAAGAACCGTTTAAGCCGTCCGAGCGGATAATGCTGTTGATGGCTTGTCGGGTGTTTTCGGTTTCTACGTCGGGATGGTAATAGTCGTTGCCGCCGAACGGCATGATCGTGCCTATCGCAATCTTGATGCCGCGAGCATGGGCCTTTGCCGCCATGTCAGCATAAGCGTGCGTGATCCGCCGGACGAGTTCGGCATGCGCGGCGGGCGTCGCCGGGGCGTCGCGCGTCAACGTGCCGAGGTCGTTCACCCCCTCCAGCAGGATGGCCCAGCGCGCACCGCTGCGATCCAGCACGTCGCGCTGGAAACGGTCGATCAATCGCGGCCCGCTGCCGTCGTTCAACACGCGGTTGCCGCCGATCCCGGCATTCACCAGCCCGATCGTCCGGGTCGAGGCGTTGCCGCGCAGGCGTGCGGCCAGCACATCGGTCCAGCGGCTGTTGCGCTCCGGCTTCACGCCGTAGCCGTCGGTGATCGAGTCCCCCACCGCGACGATCGCGGCGGGACGGGCCGCCTCCACGTCGATGCCGGCCAGCCAGTACCAGCGCGTCACCGCCTCGGCCCCCGGCAGGTCGACGTCCGTCACATGGTTGCCAATGCTCAGGAAGCTGGTGGCGCGCGCGCCGGGGTGACCGGTCTGCGGCGCCGGCACGCGGGGCAGGTACAGGCTGACCGCAACATCGGCGGCGGGCGGCAGGGCCATGGCGACCGCGTCGGACCAACGTTCTTCGCCGGCCGGGATGGTGACGGAGGCCTTGCCGGAGAAGCGCAGCGGCTGCGCCGTGTTCGCGCGCGGCGTGCCGGGGGCAGGGGCCAGTGCCACCGCCGCGGCATCGATGGTCAGCGGTTCGGTGCAATGGACATTGGACAGCAGCACGCGCATCCGCCTGCCACCGGCCGAGACGCGCACGATCTGGCGCAGCGTGACGTCGCGGGACCGGGTGGCCGGCCACGCCGTGTCGCCCCCCGTCGCCACCTGTGCGGCACCCCAGCTTCCCTGCCAGCGATCGGCCGCCGCTGCCGGTGCCGCAAGCACGGCCAGCACGCCCGCCGCCAAAGCCAAACCCTGCCGCATCGCCCCTCCTGCATGTCGATCGCGCTACCTAAGCGGCTCGAGCGACCGGGGGCAAGGATCAGCGCGCGGTGGAAAGCCGGGCGTCGAGCAGATCCAGTTCGCGCCCCAGCCGGCTCGCCGTGTCCATGTTGATCTCGCGCGTCTGCGCCAGATCGAAGATCGCCTTACGCTCGGCCCGGATCGCGGCGAGGCGCATGATGCGCTCCGTGCCTTCCCATTCGTCCTGCCGCTTCGTCTCGGTGTCGTCCGACAGGCTGTCGATCCGGTCGCGATAGCCATCCATCAGGCGCGCGGCGATCTCGACATAATGGTCGGCATCCTCGCTGTTCTCGCTCATCCGGTGCTGTTCCTTTTCCAGCGCCGCAATCGCCGCCTGCGCACCGATGCGCCGCGCCCGGTCGCGTTCCGCCTCCGTGCCATGCTCCGGCGGCAGGTCGAGCCCGCGCAGCAGCAGCGGCAGCGCGACGCTGGCGATCACCAGCGAGGCGAGGATCACGCCCGAGGCGAGGAAGATCGCCAGGTCGCGCGCCGGAAAGGGGCTGCCGTCGTTCATCGCCAGCGGCAGCGTCAGCACACCGGCCAGCGTGATCGCGCCGCGCGCGCCCGCCACCGACATCGCGGCCACGATGCGGCGCGGCGGGCTGACATGCGTGCCGTCGCGGCGCCGTGTGCGAAACAGCGTGAAGCGCAGCGACACCCACACCCAGGCGAAGCGCAGCAGCGCCAGCCCGCCGACGATCGCGGCGACATAGACGCCCAGCCACCACGGGCTGTCATGCCCGGTCGACACCACCGTGTCGCGCGCGGCGGCGAACACCTCGGGCATCTGTTCGCCCAGCAGCACGAAGATCACGCCGTTCAGCGTGAATTGCAGCATGTCCCACACCGCCCGCCGGCGGATGCGCGTCGCCGCCATCACGCTGGCCCAGGCGGTGGTAAAGGTCATCGACAGGCCGGCGGCGGCGGCGGCCAGCACGCCCGAGGCATGGACATGCTCCGCCGCGAGATAGGCCGCGAACGGGATGAGCAGGCTGACCAGGATGTTCGATCCGGAATCGTCGCCGAAGCGGCGCGCGAACCAGCCCTTGGCCGCGGTGATGCCCCATGTGCAGCCGACGCCGATCGCAACGCCCGCCAGCGCCATCCAAGCAAAGGTCAGCGCCGCCTCGCCAAGCGAGAAGGTGCCGGTCAGCGCCGCCGCAATGGCGAAGCGCAGGCAGACTAGGCCCGATGCGTCGTTCAGCAGCGATTCCCCCTCCAGGATGTGCATCATCCGGCGCGGGATCGGGACCTTGGCGGCGATGGCCGACACCGCGATCGGATCGGTCGGCGACACCACGGCGGCCAGTGCGAAGGCGACGGCGTAGGGCATGGCCGGGATCATCCAGTGGATGAACCACCCCATGCCAAGGACCGTCAGAAAGACGAGGCCCAGCGCCAGTCCCAGCACGGCACCGCGATCCTTGAACAACTCGTCCTTGGGGATGCGCCATCCATCCAGGAACAGCAGCGGCGGCACGAACAGCAGGAAGAAGAGTTCAGGATCGAGCGTGACCCGGACATGCGCGATGGAACCGATGGCGATGCCCAAGCCGATCTGGACGAGCGGCCGTGGCAAAGCGGATGGCAGCAGGCGGGAGATCATGCCGCTCACCACGACGGCGAGCAACAGCACAAGGCACAGGGTCACGATTTCCAAACCGGGCATCTCCTTTTCGAACGGGGTGGGCCAATACATGGCGCAGCGGGACGCAATGCTCCACCCCGAATGCTGATTTTTTAGGCAGATGGCGTGAAAAGCGTGGAGCTATGCGCCACGGCGCGCCCGATTCGGTATAGCTGACGTGCAACGGACCCGTACCGCGGTGGGGATCAGCCGGCGGCGGTCAGCGGCCATTTCGGGCGAAAATGCGATCGCCTTGCAACGGGCCGGCCAATCGCGCATAGCGGCAAACTATGATAATGCGTCGCAATTTTGCTCGGCGGGCCGTCCGGCGATGACCCGGCGGACGGTGCGCGCATGGTATCTGGTCCATAAATGGACCAGCCTGATCTGCACGTTGTTCCTGTTGATGCTGTGCCTGACCGGCCTGCCGCTGATCTTCCATGAGGAAATCGATCGCTGGACCGGCCATGCCCCGCCGCTGGTCGGTCCGGCCTCGTCCGGGGAGGGGGCGGGACTGTTGCCGCTGGATACCGTCATGGCGCGCGCGCTTGCCACCCGTCCCGGCGCGGTGCCGCTCTACATGGCGTTCGACAATGCCTCGCCGATGGTCACCGTCACCACCGGTCCGCGGGCGGGCGCGGCGGTGGAGCAGATGACGCTGCGGTTCTTCGATCGCACGACGGGCCGCGAGGTCGGCCAGGAGGCCGGCGGCGGCGTGATGGACTTTCTGCTGCAACTGCACCGCGACATGTTCCTGGGGCTGCCGGGCATGTTCTTCCTGGGCGCGATGGGGCTGTTGTTCGTCGTCGCGATCGTGTCGGGCGTGGTTCTTTATGCGCCGTTCATGCGCAAGCTCGACTTCGGCACGCTGCGCACCAGCCGCAGCCGGCGGATCAAGTGGCTCGACTATCACAACCTGCTCGGCATCGTCGCACTCGCCTGGATGACCGTGGTCGGCGCGACCGGCGTCATCAACGCGCTGGCCAGCCCGATCATCGACCTGTGGCGCGTCGGCGCGCTGGCGGAGATGACGCAGGCCTATGCGGGGCGTGCCGCGCTGCCGCCGTCGCGCTACGGCTCGCTCGACCGCGCGATGGCGGCGGCGCGCCGTGCGGCGCCGGGCAGCGCACCGCAGTTCATCGCCTTTCCCGGCACCCCCTATAGCAGCCGGCACCATTATGCGGTGTTCCTGCAGGGCACCACGCCGCTGACCGAGCGGCTGCTGATCCCGGCGCTGGTCGATGCCGAGACGGGCCGCCTGACCGACAGTCGCCCGCTGCCCTGGTATGTGAAGATGCTGCTGCTGTCGCAGCCGCTCCATTTCGGCGATTATGGCGGCCTGCCGCTCAAGATCCTGTGGGCGGTGCTGACCGGCTTCACGGTCGTCGTGCTCGGCTCTGGCGTCTATCTCTGGCTCGGCCGCCGCCGCGCACCGCTGGAGGCGCGGGTGCGCGAGGTCGAGACGGGCGGCATCGTCGCGGCGCCCGTGGTGGTGGCATGATCCGCTCGACCTTTGCCGTGCCCGTCCTGCTCGCGTTCGCCAGCATCCTGGGGCTCGTCGTCGCGCTGACCGGTGACGGCGCGCGTGATGTCCTTTCCTGGGTCGCGCTCGCGCTGCCGATCGTTGCGGTCGGCTGGGCGATGCGCCGCCGCACCTGATCCGTACCAAAGGAAGATCGATGAACGTTTCCACCCGCCGCCTGGCCGTGCTGCTGGCCGGCGCCGCTGTTCTCCACGCCATCCCCGCCACAGCGCAGGACCGCGCCGGTGACGATGAAATCCTGGTGACCGCGCAGGGGCAGAATGCGACGCAGGTCGTGTCCGCCGGCTCGGTCGGCGTGCTGGGCGACAAGCGCGGCGAGGACGTGCCGTTCAGCATCCGCAGCTATAACGAGGCGCTGATCCTCAACCAGCAGCCCCAGACGCTGGGACAGGTGCTGGAAAATGACCCGACGATCCGCACCACCTATGGCTTTGGCAATGCCGCCGAACAGTTCGTCATCCGCGGCTTCACGCTCTACGGCGACGATGTCGGGCTGAACGGCCTGTATGGCATCACGCCGCGCCAGCTGATCGCGCCCGAACTCTACCAGGAGGTCCAGGTGCTGAACGGCGCCACCGCCTTCCTGAACGGGGCGGCGCCCGGCGGCACCGGCATCGGCGGCAGCGTCAACCTGATCGCCAAGCGGGCGGGCGACGTGCCGTTGACCCGCGTGACGGGCAACTACACCTCCGACAGCCATTTCGGCGGCAGTTTCGACGTGTCGCGCCGCTTCGGCGATGACGGCGCATGGGGGGTGCGGATCAACGGTGCGGGGCGCAGCGGCGACGTCGCGATCGAGGACGAGTTCCGCAGCAGCTACGTCATCGGCGGCGCGATCGACTACCGGGGCGCGGCGGTGCGCCTGTCCGCCGACCTCGGCTATCAGCGGGTCAGGATCCGCGGCCTGCGCCCGAAGGTCACGATCGGTGCCGGTGCAGCGATCCCGGCGGTGCCCGATGCCGATGCCAATTACGCGCAACCCTGGACCTATTCGACGCTGCGCGATGTGTTTGGTACGGTGCGGGGGGAGTGGGATTTGGCGGACGGTGCGATGCTGTGGGCGCAGGCCGGGGCGCGCGACGGGTCGGAGCGCGGGCTGTATAGCGGGCTGACCATCAACAATGCGGCGACCGGCGCGGCCACCGGCACCGCGCTGTTCGTGCCGTTGACCGCGAACAACGAGGCGGCGCAGGGCGGACTGCGCGTCAAGCTGGCCGGCGCCGGGATCAGCCACGAGATCAATGTCGGCGGCAGCCATATCTGGCAGGTCAATCGCAACGCCTACGACTTCCTCTACGGCCCCGGCTATGTCGGATTTGCCACCAACCTGTACGACACGCCGGTCGCCACCATCCCGAGCTCGACACTGGTCGGCGGCAATCTCGACGATCCCTTCCCGGTCAGCCGCACCCGGCTGGGCAGCGTCTTCGCGTCCGACACGCTGGGCTTCTTCGAGGATCGGCTGCTGGTGACCGCGGGCCTGCGCCTCCAGACGATCGCGGTGAAGGGCTATGCGATCACGACCGGCGCACTTGCCACCCGCTATGACGAGGATGCGATCACCCCCGTGGTCGGCATCGTCTTCAAGCCGACTCCGACCCTGTCGGTCTACGCCAACCGGATCGAGGGGTTGCAGCAGGGGCCGACCGCGTCGACCACCGATACGACGCTGATCAACCCCGGCGAGATCTTCGCGCCGTTCAAGTCGGTGCAGTATGAGGTCGGCGCCAAGTTCGCGATCGGTGCGATCAACGCCAGCCTCGCCGCCTTCACCACCGATCTGCCCAGCGCCTATGCGATCCCCGATCCGCAAGGGACCGGGTTCAACCGCTTCGGCGTGTTCGGCAAACAGCGCAATCGCGGGCTGGAATTCACGCTGGGCGGCGAGCTGACCCGCGGGCTGCGGCTGATCTCGGGCGTCTCGGTGCTGGATACCGAACTGCGCGACCAGGCGCTGGTCGCCAACGAGGGCAATACCGCCCCCGGCGTGCCCGAATGGCTGGCCAACGCCAATGTCGAATGGGACCTGTCCTTCGTCCCCGGCCTGACGCTGACCGGCCGTGTCGTGCACACCGGCGAGCAGCAGGTGAATGCGGCCAACACGCTTTCGATCGGGGACTGGACCCGGCTCGACCTGGGCGCGCGCTATGTCGCGGTGATCGGCGAGATGCCGCTGACCTTCCGCTTCGCGGTCGATAACGTCGCCAACCGCCGTTATTGGGCCTCGGCCTTCGATACGTCGTCGCAGGCGCTGTTGCAGGGCGCCCCGCGCACCTTCAAGCTGTCCGCCTCGATCGACCTGTGAGCAAGCGGTAGCCATGGCGGGGGCCATCGCCTAGTCTGTGCGGCGATGGCCCAATCCGACCTGCTTCTCGCCGCCGACGCCGATCATGTCGTGATCGTCGGCGCCGGTTTCTCGGGCACCCTGCTCGCGATCAACCTGCTCCGGCATCAAGGGCCGCGCGTGACCCTGGTCGAGCGGCGGCCCGAGCAACTGGCGCGCGGCGTCGCCTATAGCGCGGCGCATCCCGATCACCTGCTCAACGTCCGCGCCGAGCGGATGAGCGCCTTGCCCGACGAACCCGGCCATTTCGTCGAATGGCTGGCGCGCGAGGGCAAGGGGGATCGCCACAGCTTCGTGCCCAGGCGCATCTACGGCGCCTATCTGCGCGCCATGCTGGATGCCGCCACCGCACAGGCGGGCGGGCGGCTGCGACTGGTGACGGGCGAGGTCCGCGCGATCGACCGCCCCGGCTCCGGTGTCACGCTGGCCATGGCCGATGGTACGAGGATCGCCGCCGACGTCGCGGTGCTGGCGCTGGGCAACCTGCCGCCGCATACCCCGCCCGGCATCGACCCGGCGGTCCCCGGCTATTGCCCCGATCCGTGGAGCGCGGACATCGCGCAAGGGCTGGCGGACGACGACCGCGTCATTCTGGTCGGCACCGGCCTGACCGCGATCGATGCCGCGCTTCTGCTCGATGCGCGCGGCTTTCGCGGCGAGATCCTCGCGCTGTCCCGTCGCGGCCTTGCCCCGCGCCGCCATGCCGAGGGCGCCCATGTCCCCGGCCTGCGCGACCGGCCGCAGGGGCGTCCCTCCGCGCTGATCGCCACCGTCCGCGCGCGCGCGCAGGAGATCGGCTGGCGCGGTGCGGTGGACGAGTTGCGCCCGGTGACGCAGATGCTGTGGGGCGCGACCGACGATGCCGATCGTCGCCGCTTCCTCCGCCACCTGCGCCCTTATTGGGACGTCCATCGCCACCGCCTCGCGCCGCAGGTGGCCGACCGGATCGATGCGCTCGTGGAGAGTGGGCGCTTGCGGTTCGTTGCGGGCAAGTCGATTGCGACCGAGGCCGCGCCGTCCGGCCTGACGCTGCACTGGCGCCCGCGCGGGACGGACCGGGTGGAGAGCACGCCCGCCGCGCGCCTCGTCAACTGTACCGGGCCGCAGGGCGACCTGTTGCGCTCGGACGAGCCGCTGATCCGCCATCTGCTGGTTGAGGGCGCGATCCGTCCCGATCCCTTGCGCCTCGGTCTGGAGGTCGACCGCCAGTCGCGCGCGATCGATGCGGGTGGTGAGGCGCAGGACCGGCTTTACTGCATCGGCCCGATGACGCGCGGTGGCTTGTGGGAGGTGGTTGCGGTTCCCGATCTGCGTCAACAGGTCTGGGACCTCGCGCGGCGGCTGTCCCATGCGCAGTGGGTGGGGGGCGAGGGGCTTTAGGTTTTCACGCGAAGACGCGAAGCCGCGAAGAAGGAAGAAGGTGGTTCGCGCGGAGACGCGGAGACGCGGAGGATGTTCCGCCCGCGGCCCATGTTCCGAGCCGCCAGCGGCGGCTCATGCAATGGCGAGCAGGGTTATGGAAGGTCTCGCTGACGCGAGACGGGGGCCGCCGACGCAATCTCCGCGTCTCCGCGTCTCCGCGTGAACCCGTTCTTCTTTCCTCTTCGCGGCTTCGCGACTTCGCGTGATCAATCACGCCGTATGCCCCAGCGCCAGCAGGTCTGGGACCTCGCGCGGCGGCTGTCCCATGCGCAGTGGGTGGGGCGAGGGGCTTTAGGTTTTCACGCGAAGACGCGAAGACGCGAAGAAGGAAGAAGGAAGAAGGTGGTTCGCGCGGAGGCGCGGAGACGCGGAGGATGTTCCGCCCGCGGTTCATGCCCCGAGCCGCCAGCGGCGGCTCATGCAATGGCGAGCAGACATGTGGAAGGTCTCGCTGACGCGAGACGGGGCTACCAACGCAATCTCCGCGCCTCCGCGCCTCCGCGTGAACCCGTTCTTTCTTCCTCTTCGCGGCTTCGCGTCTTCGCGTGATCAAAAACTACCCCGTATGCCCCGGCGCCCGCGGAAAGTTCTGTGCCTTGTACCAGGCCAGATCATGCTCGGGCGCCCTGGCGCCGGCCGGCAATGCGCGGCCGTTGACCGACATCCAATAGGCAAGGCTGGCATCCCGCCACCACCGGGCTTCCCGCTCCTGTATCGCCAGCAGCGTTGCAGTCTTCTCCCACCGCTCGGCATCGATCCGCGGGCGCAGCGCATCCCATTGTTGCCGCATCCCCGCGACATAGGCGACGCCGGCATCGTAATGCCGCACCATCTCCTCCCACAAGGTCCGGCCCGATGCCATGCGCCGGTCCCAGCCGACATGGTGGAACCACAACAGGTCGCGCTCCGGCACGGTGCCGACATCGGCGAAGCGCTTGGCCACCGGCGGCGCATATTGCGCGACCGCGTTGCTGCCGCTCCTGGTCCGGTCGAAGCCGATGCCCTGCTTATCCGCCCGGTGATAGTAAGCCGGGTTCCATTCCGGCCGGGCAAGGTCCGACACCCACGGCCCCGGCCCGTAATGGTGCCCCGTCGCCATCAGATGGGCCAGGCCCAGCGGCGTCATGTAATCCACCACCGCCTCGCGCGATCCCATCATCATCGCGACCACGGGATCGACCACCGCCGGGTCGGGCGTAAAGGTCTGCGCTGCCCATTCGCGCGCGATCGTGTCGGCATGCGCCTCCGGGTCCCAGGCCATGCGGCCGAAGACATACCAGTTGGCCTGGTTGAACGGCGATCCCGTCCAGTCGCGGTCGCGCCCGATATTGGCGACGCCCGCCATGCCCGTCAGCCTGTGCCCTTCCGCCGATCCGTCGACGACATCGGCCACCGTCTGACCGCGCTTCACGCCGGTGGGCGCGTCCAGCACCTCCTGGAACAACGGCCCGAGATAGGCGAGGTGGGAGGCGAAGCCGAGATATTCCTTGGTGATCTGGAATTCCATCACCAGCGGCGTCTTCGGCATCGCGCCGAACAGCGGGTGGAAGGGTTCGCGCGGCTGGAAGTCGATCGCGCCGTTCTTCACCTGCACCAGCACATTGTGCGCGAACGTGCCGTCCAGCGGCTTGAACTCGGTATAGGCCTGTTTGGCCCGGTCGTCGGGATCGGTGTCGGCATAGACGAAGGCGCGCCACATCACGATGCCCTTGTGCGGGGCGACCGCGGCGGCCAGCATGTTCGCGCCGTCGGCATGGCTGCGATGGTAATCGCGCGGACCTGGCTGGCCCTCGCTATTGGCCTTGACCAGAAAGCCGCCGAAATCGGGAATGGCACGGTAGATCTCGTCCGCCTTCGCCTTCCACCATGCCGCGACCTGCGGGTCGAGCGGGTCAGCGGTCTTCAGCCCGCCGATCTCGATCGGGGCGGAAAAGCGGGCCGACAGATAGACCTTGATCCCCCAGGGACGGAATATGTCGGCCAGCGCCGCCGCCTTGGCGATATAGGGCGCGGTCAGGCTGTCCGCCTTGGCGTTGACATTGTTCAGGACGGTGCCGTTGATCCCAATCGACGCGTTGGCGCGGGCATAGTCGGTGTAGCGCGGGTCCTTCAGGTCGGGCAGGTTCCACCAGTCCCAGATGGACTGGCCGGCATAGCCACGCTCCACCGAGCCATCCAGATTATCCCAATGGTTCAGCACGCGCAGCTTCACCTTGGGGGTGGAGGTCAGGTCGACCTTGGCCAGCGTGCCGCCGGTGCCCAGATGGCGCAGCAGCGCAAAGGCGCCGTAGAGTACGCCCCGGTCGCTATTGCCCGTCACCAGTGTCACCGGCGCTCCGCCGATCGTGACCGATCGCACCAGATAGCCTTCGTCGGCCAGCGACCGTGTCGGGAGGTGCAGGCTCGCCACCGCCGGGTCGCTCGCGACCGCCAGCATCACCGATCCGGCGCGCACGGCCGGCGCCGTCGCCACCGGCCCGGCGGCATAGCCGGACAGCCCGCGTCGCAATTCCTCCGCCGCGCGGGTCAGGGTGGGCGTGGCGTTCGGGACGACGATCGATACCGGTTGCCTGACCACTTCGCCCTGTAGGGACGCTTGCGGCTGATAGCGCATCCAGAGCGCATATCCATCCTCGGCCATCGCAATCGCAGGCAAAGACGCGCTCGCCAGAGCCGCAGAAATCAGGGCTTTCCATCGCATCATGGCCATCCTCACCTTTCCCCATTTTACCGGGCGATCCCGCGGGTAATTGACAAGTCCCCGTCGGCTAGGTCATTGGTAACGCTATCAGCGACCGCATCAAGAAGAATGTGGCGTCTGACCAATTTCAGGAGAGGTCAGGATGCAATCTGCCACGTCGTTCCACCCTGTCGGGGCCGTGCAATGATGGCAAGCCGCCGCGATCTGCTGCGCTGGTCGGTGTCGGCCTCCGCGCTCGCCTTCCTGCCTGCCGCGGCCCGCCCCGCCGCGCCGCTCTACAAGGATGCACGCGCCCCCGTGGACCTGCGCGTCCGCGACCTGATGGGCCGGATGACGCTGGACGAGAAGGTGGCGCAACTCATCACCCTTTCCACCTCCAAGCGTGACGTGATGAACGATGCGCGCGCCTTCGATCCGAGCAGGGCGGACGCCGCCTATCCCCACGGCATCGGCCAGATCGCGCGGCCGTCCGACCGGGGCGGTGCGGCGACCGCGAACAACACCGGCACCGACGTCACCGGCCGCTGGCGCGCACCGGCCGACACGATCGCCTTCGTCAACGCGGCGCAGGGCTGGGCGGTGGAGCGCAGCCGCCTGGGCATCCCGATCCTGTTCCATGAGGAAGCGCTGCATGGCTACATGGCGCCCGAGGCGACCAGCTTTCCGCAGGCGATCGCGCTCGCCGGCAGCTTCGACCGCGATCTGGTCGAGCGCGTCAACGCGGTCATCGCGCGCGAGGTGCGGGCGCACGGCACGGTGCTGGCCCTGTCGCCCGTCGTCGATATCGCCCGCGACCCGCGCTGGGGCCGGATCGAGGAGACGTTCGGCGAGGACGCCTATCTGTGCGGCGAGATGGGCGTCGCCGCGGTGCTGGGCCTGCAGGGGCCGGGCAAGACGCTGGCACCGGGCAAGGTCTTCGCCACGCTCAAGCACATGACCGGCCACGGCCAGCCGGAAAGCGGCGAGAATGTCGCGCCCGCCCCGATCGCCGAGCGCGAGCTTCGCGAACGCTTCTTTCCGCCTTTCCGCAAGGTGGTGAAGCGGACCGGCATCGGCGCGGTCATGCCCTCCTATAACGAGATCGACGGCGTCCCCAGCCACGCGAACCGCTGGCTGCTGACGCAGGTGTTGCGCGGCGAATGGGGCTTCGACGGCGCGATCGTCAGCGATTATGCCGCCATCCCCGAACTCGCCAGCTTCCACCATGTCGCGGCCGACATGGACGGCGCCGCCCGCCTAGCGCTCGCCGCCGGCGTCGACAGCGACCTGCCCGACGGGCAGGCGTTCCGCTCGCTCGCCGATCAGGTTCGCGCCGGCCAGGTCTCGCTCGCCGCGGTCGATGCCGCATGCCGCCGCATGCTGACGCTGAAGTTCCGCGCCGGGCTGTTCGAGGGTGCCACCGTCGATCCCCGCGCCGCCGCCCGCCTGACCGCGAATGACGAGGCGAGGGCGCTTGCCCGAGAGGCCGCGGAAAAGTCGATCGCGCTGCTCGTCAACGACGGCACCCTGCCGCTGACGCCGGGCGGGCACAGGCGCGTGGCGGTGATCGGCCCCAATGCGGCGGTCGCACGGCTGGGCGGCTATTCGTCCATCCCGAAATCGCCGGTCTCGCTGCTCGACGGCGTCCGCCAGCGTCTCGCCGGTCGTGCCGAGGTCGTCCATGCCCAAGGCGTCTTCATCACCCGGAGCGAGGATCGCTCCGCCAACGAGGTGCTGCTCGCCGATCCCGCCAAGAACCGCCAGCTTATCGCCGAGGCGGTGGCGGTGGCGAACACCGCCGATATCGTCCTGCTCGCCATCGGCGACACCGAACAGACCAGCCGCGAGGGCTATGCGAAGAACCATCTCGGCGACCGCACCGACCTCGACCTGCTCGGCGAACAGAACGCGCTGTTTCTCGCGCTCAAGGCGACCGGCAAGCCCGTCGTGGTACTCGCGATCAACGGCCGTCCGCCGTCGTGGCCGACCGTGACGGGGGGCGCGAACGCCGTGCTGGAATGCTGGTATATGGGGCAGGAGGGGGGCCATGCGATGGCCGCCGCGCTGTTCGGCGACGTCAACCCGGGCGCCAAGCTGCCCGTCACCGTCGCACGCCATGTCGGGCAGTTGCCGGTCTTCTACGATGCCAAGCCCTCGGCGCGGCGCGGCTATCTGTTCGACACCACCGATCCGCTGTTCCCGTTCGGCTTCGGCCTCAGCTACACGACCTTCCAGCTTTCCCCGCCGCGCCTGTCCGCCACCCGCATTGGTGTCGCGGCCAGCGTCGAGGTCGAGGTGGACGTGACCAACACCGGCACGCGGGCGGGGGACGAGGTCGTCCAGCTCTACGTCCATGATCTGGTCGCCAGCGTCACCCAGCCGATCAAGGCGCTGAAGGGTTTCCAGCGCGTCTCGCTCAAGCCCGGCGAGCGGCGCACCGTGCGCTTCACCCTCGGTCCCGACGCCTTCGCGCTGTGGAACCTCGACATGGAGGAGGTGGTCGAACCCGGCCAGTTCCACATCATGACCGGCGCCAATAGCCGCGATCTCCAGTCCGTCACCCTAGACATCGCCTGAAGGACCACGATGCCGAAGATCGTCTCCGCCCGCGTCATCGTCACCTGTCCGGGCCGCAATTTCGTCACGCTCCGCATCGAATGCGACGACGGCACCACCGGCCTCGGCGATGCCACGCTGAACGGCCGCGAACTGTCCGTCGCCAGCTACCTGACCGACCATGTCGTCCCCTGCCTGATCGGCCGCGACGCCCACCGGATCGAGGATATCTGGCAATATCTCTACAAGGGCGCCTATTGGCGCCGCGGCCCGGTGACGATGACCGCGATCGCCGCGGTCGACATGGCGCTGTGGGACATCAAGGGCAAGGTTGCGGGCCTGCCCGTCTACCAGCTTCTGGGGGGCGCGGTGCGCGACGGCTGCATGGTCTATGCCCATGCCAACGGCACCAGCATCGAGGACACCATCGCCGAGGCGATCCGCCACCGCGACCAGGGATACCGGGCGATCCGCCTGCAATGCGGCGTGCCGGGCCTTGCCTCCACCTACGGCGTCGCCAAGGCGGGCCAGCGCTACGAGCCGGCCGATGGCGACCTGCCGACCGAGGCGGTGTGGTCGACCGAGAAATATATGCGCGTGGTGCCGCAACTGTTCGCCGCCGCCCGCGAGGCGCTGGGCTGGGACATCCATCTGCTGCACGACATCCACCACCGCCTCACCCCGATCGAGGCGGGGCGGCTCGGCCGCGACCTGGAGCCCTATCGCCCCTTCTGGCTGGAGGATGCGACGCCGGCGGAGAACCAGGACGCGTTCCGCCTGATCCGCCAGCACACGACTGCGCCGCTGGCGGTGGGCGAGGTCTTCAATTCGATCTGGGATTGCAAGTCGCTGATCGAAACGCAGTCGATCGACTATATCCGTGCCACCATCGTCCATGCCGGCGGGATCACGCATTTACGCCGTATCGCCGCGCTGGCCGAGCTATATCAGGTCCGCACCGGCTGCCACGGCGCCACCGACCTGTCGCCGGTGACGATGGCCGCCGCGCTGCATTTCGGCCTGTCGGTGCCCAATTTCGGCATTCAGGAACACATGCCCCACACCGCCGAGACCGATGCGGTCTTTCCTCATGGCTACCGCTTCGCGGACGGCATGATGCACCCGGGCGACGCGCCGGGGCTGGGCGTGGACGTCGACGAGGATCTGGCGGCGACGTACGAATACAAGCGCGCCTTCCTCCCCGTAAACCGATTGGAGGACGGCACGCTATGGAGCTGGTGAGCCACGTCACGCCCTCTCCCACTCGGGGAGCATCCGGTGAACAGCGCTCCGCGCTGTTTAGCCAGTGCCGGTGGCATGGGCGACCTGATGCTGGAAGGGGCCCGCTGCCGTCAGGCAGTGGGAAGGGTGAGGGGCTGCCGCGGGCAGGGCACTGCTTGGCAGCCCCTCCCCCTCCCCACGGCTATGCCGCGGGGCCCCTCCCTCTCCCCGGACGGGAGAGGGCCGACGTATGAGCAACTTCACCGAAACCGCCGCCGAGGCGCCGGAAACCGCTGCGCACGCCGTTCCCCGCCCGCGCGGCCGCATCCGCTGGGCGATCTGCGCGCTGCTCTTCGCCGCCGTGGTCCTGAGCTATATCGACCGGCTCGTGCTGGGCGTGCTGAAGCCGCAACTGACCGCGCTCTACGGCTGGACCAACACCGGCTACGGCGACATCACCGGCTATTTCCAGGTCTTCTACGGCATCGGCTTTCTGCTGTTCGGCTGGGCGATCGACCGCATCGGTCCGCGCCTGGGCTATCTGCTGGCGATGGGAAGCTGGACGCTCGGCCATTTCGCGCAGATCCTGGTCACCTCCACCACCGGCTTCGTCATCGCGCGCATCCCGCTCGCATTCGGCGAGGCGGGTACCTACCCGTCCGCGCTCGCCGCCGCGTCGCAGTGGTTTCCGCAAAAGGAGCGCGCGCTCGCCATCGGCATCTTCAATGCCGGCGCCAATGTCGGGGCGATCATCACCCCGCTGCTCGTGTCGTTCATCGTCGCCGGGTTGCTGTTCGACTGGCGCTGGGCGTTCCTGATCACCGGCAGCTTCAACCTCGTCTGGCTGTTCGTCTGGTGGCGCTTCTACCGCGCGCCGCACGAGCATGCGGCGATCACGCCCGAGGAGCGCCGCTGGATCGAGGCGGAGCCGGCCGACACCAGCGGCCGCGCCGGCTTCCTGACGGTGCTGCGCCACCGCGCGGCATGGGCCTATATGGCCGGGCGCTTCCTGATCGATCCGGTCTGGTGGACCTTCCTGTTCTGGCTGCCGGACTTCTTCAACACCCGCTACGGCTATGACCTGAAGAGCTTCGGCCCGCCGCTCGTCGCCATCTACATCCTGGCCGATTTCGGCGCGATCGCGGGTGGCTGGTATTCGTCGCACCTGTTGAAGCGCGGCGTCTTTGCCGGCACCGCGCGCAAGCGGGCGATGTTCGCCTGCGCGCTGTTCGCGGTGCCGGTCATGTTCGCGGCGCAGGCGTCCAACATCTGGATCGCGGTGACGCTGATCGGGCTGGCGTGCGCCGCGCATCAGGGCTTCTCCACCAACCTGTTCGCGCTGCCCGGCGACCAGTTCCCGCGCTTCGCGCAAGGGACGCTGATCGGCCTTGGCGGCTTTGCCGGCGCGGTGGGCGGCTTCATCGCGTCCAAGTCACTCGGCCTGCTGCTCGACCGGGTGGGCAGCTACCAACCCTTCTTTATCGCCTGCGGCCTGGCCTATCTGCTCGCATTGCTGGTCTTCCACCTGCTCAATCCGCGCTATCAGAATGTCCGCATCATCACGGAGGCCAAGGCTTGAGACTTTCCGACGCCGCGCTGGCGCATCTGCCCGCCGACATTGCCCGCCCCGCCTATGACCGTCCCGCCGTCCGCCGCGGCGTCGTGCATCTGGGGATCGGCGCCTTTCACCGCGCGCATCAGGCCGCGATCTTCGAGGCCGCACTGGCATCGGGCGATCTGCGCTGGGGCATCACCGGCGTATCGCTCCGCTCGGCCGCCGTCCGCGACCAGATGGCCCCGCAGGACGGGCTCTACACGCTTCTCGTCCGCGACGGGGCGGGGGAGCGCGCGCAGGTCATGGGCGCGGTGCTGGAGGTGCTGGTCGCGCCGGAAGACCCCGCCGCCGTCGTCGCGGCGCTGGCCCATCCCGACACGCATCTGGTCACGCTCACCGTGACCGAAAAGGGCTATAAGCTGGACCGGGCGAAGGGCACGCTGCTGGCGGACGACGCCGAGATCGCGCACGACCTGGCCGATCTCGCCCCGCCGCGCACCGCCCCCGGTTTCCTCGTCGCCGGCCTCGCCGCGCGCCGTGCCGCCGGCCTGCCGCCTTTCACTGTGCTGTCCTGCGACAATCTGCCGCATAACGGCGCCCTGCTGCGCGCCGCCGTGCTCGAAATGGCCCGCGCCCATGATGGCGGTCTTGCCGACTGGATCGCGGCGGAGGGCGCCTTTCCCGCATCGATGGTCGATCGCATTGTGCCGGCCACCACCCCCGACGACATTGCCGCGCTCGCCACCCGCCTCGGCGTCGAGGATCAGGCGATGGTGAAGACCGAGCCCTTCCTGCAATGGGTGGTCGAGGATCGCTTTTGCGGTCCGCGCCCCGACTTCACCGGGGTGCAGCTGACCGCCGATGTCGCGCCCTGGGAGGATGCCAAGCTGCGCCTGCTCAACGGCGCCCATTCCAGCATCGCCTATCTCGGCGGGCTGATCGGCGACGCCTTTGTTCACGAATTCGTCGCCCGCGAAGAGGGCCGGGCCTTTGTCGAGCGGCTCTGGGATCAGGCCGCCGCCACGCTGAACCCGCCGTCCGGCCTCGACATTCCGGCCTATCGCACCGCGCTGATGGCGCGTTTCGCCAACCCGGCGCTGCAGCATCGCACCCGCCAGATCGCGATGGATGGGTCGCAGAAACTGCCGCAGCGCCTGCTTGCGCCGCTGGTGGCCGGACGGGGGGATGCGTTGGCGCTTGGCGTCGCCGCCTGGATACGCTGGCAATCGGGGCGGACCGATGCCGGTGAGACGTTCACCGTCGATGATCCGCTCGCCGACCGCCTGGCCGTGGCGGCACGCAGCGACGATCCCGTCACCGCGACGCTGGCGCTGCTCGGCACGCGCGTCGAGCCGGCGGTTCACGAGCTGATCGCCGCGCACCTGACCAACCTCGAACGATCGGGTGCGCACGGCGCCATCCGAACATTGCTGAAGGCTTCGCAATGATCCGCACCCTGCTGCTCGCCACCGCCGCGCTCGGCCTCGCCACGCCCGCGCTTGCCGATCCGCCGCGGTTGGTAAAGAAGGGCGATGCGACGCAGCTCGTCGTGAATGGCAAGCCGATGCTGATGATCGCGGGCGAGCTGTCCAACTCCGCCGCCTCCAGCGCCGATTACATGGCGCCGCATTGGGCACGGCTGCGCGCGATGCATCTCAACACCGTTCTTGCCCCCGTCTCGTGGGAGCTGATCGAGCCGGTCGAGGGGCGCTATGACTGGTCCTCGGTCGATACGATGCTGAAGGCGGCGCGCGCCAACGACCTGAAGCTCGTCATCCTGTGGTTCGGGGCGTGGAAGAACTCCATGTCCACCTATGTGCCTTCCTGGGTGAAGCGCGATCAGGCCCGCTTCCCGCGTGCGGAACTGCCGAACGGGCAGGGGGTGGAAATCCTGTCCACCTTCGGCGCCGATACGCTGCGCGCGGACCAGCGTGCGCTGGCCGCGCTGATGGCGCATCTGAAGGCGGTGGACGACCGCGACAACACGGTGGTGATGCTTCAGGTCGAAAACGAGATCGGCATGCTGCCCGTCGCGCGCGATTACAGCGCGCCCGCCAACGCCGCCTTCCGGCAACCGGTGCCGCCCGAACTGGTCAACTATCTCGTCGCGCACCGCGACACGCTGGTCCCCGAGATGAAGGCGATGTGGACAGAGCGGGGCGCCAGAACCGCAGGCAGCTGGGAGGAGCTGTTCGGCCCCGGCGATGCCGCGGCGGAGGTGTTCGCCGCCTGGCATTATGCGCGCTTCGCCGATGGTCTCGCCGCGGCCGGCAAGGCGGCGTATCCGATGCCGATGTACGTCAACGTCGCGCTCAATCGTCCGGGGCGTATTCCCGGCGAATATCCCAGCGGCGGGCCGCTCCCCCACCTGATCGACGTGTGGAAGGCCGGCGCCCCCAGCCTCGATTTCCTGGCGCCCGACATCTACTTCCCGAACTTCACCCAGATCGTCGATCGCTACAAGCGGCCGGACAATCCCCTGTTCATCCCTGAGGCGCACAACGCCGACAATCCGATCGTTCCCGCCAATGCCTTTTATGCGATCGGCGAGCATGATGCGCTCGGCTTCGGGCCGTTTTCCATCGACTCGATCGATGAAGCGCCCGGCGCGCTGAAGGACGCCTATGCGGTGCTCGACCAGCTTCGCCCGATGATCCTCGATGCGCAGGGGACGGGCCGCATGGCCGGGTTCAAGCCCCGCCAGCGCTACGACGAGACGGTGGATTACGAGCCGCAGGTGCGCGACATCGGCGGCTACCGCTTCACCATCGCCTATGCCGATATCCAGCGGCCGACGATGACGCCGGACACCGCCGGTTATGGCGGTCTCATCATCCAGACCGGCGAGGACGAATATCTGGTCGCCGGGCAGGGGATCACCGTCACCTTCAAGCCGATCGGTGACGGACCGGGGCTCGCCGGGATCGATCGTGCGCATGAGGGTGTGTTCGATGCTGCCGGCAACTGGAAGCCGGGCCGGCTGCTGAATGGCGACCAGACGCATCAGGGGCGGCATATCCGCCTGCCCGCCGGGACATGGGGTATCCAACGGGTGCGCCTCTATCGCTACCGATAGGCGATTTGGTGTCGGATAGTGGCCTTATGACCACATAGATAGGCTTGACCAATCCGGCGTAACGTGGTCAGATGATGATAGCGCTATCAGATTAGAAGCGTTCGCGGCACCCAGCCAGATGAAGCGGGGCCGGTCCTTTGATCAAGGAGGGGAAGAATGATGACCATCGCCCGTCGTCCCGCCATCCGCGTCGCGCTGCTCGGCGCCGCCGCCTTCAACGTCCTCGCCATCGCCGCACCGCTCGCCGCGCAGACCGCCCCCGACCCGTCGCTCGGCATCACGGCGCAGCCTGCTCCCACGCAGGGGCCGCAGGATCCCGCACCCGCGCAGACCGACTCGGTCACCGATCCGTCGGTCGGGCAGGGCGAGACCGAGGAGATCGTCATTACCGGCATCCGCGGCTCGCTACAGAGCGCGACCAATGCCAAGCGCAACGCCGTCGCCTTTGGCGACTCGATCTTTGCCGAGGATATCGGCAAGCTGCCGGCGACCAACCTCGCCGAGACGCTGAACCGCATCCCCGGCGTCCGCCTGAACCGCGACATCAGCGGCGAGGGCACGCAGGTGTCGATCCGCGGCCTCGGCCCCAGCTTTTCCAAGGTGCTGCTCAACGGCGCGCAGTTCGCGGTCGCGTCCGATGGCGGCACCAACGGCACCGGCGGCGGCAATCGCGAGGTCGATCTCGATTTCTTCCCGTCCGAACTCTTCACCCGGCTCGACGTGAACAAGAGCCCGGTCGCCTCCATGCTGGAAGGCGGCATCGCCGGCACCGTCAATCTGCGCAACGCCCGCGCCTTCGACAATCCGGGCACGCACGTCACCGTCGTGGCCCAGGGCGCTTATACCGACAGCAACGACCGCATCGGCCCGCGCGGCGCGCTTGTCGCCAGCCACACCTTTGGCGACACCTTCGGCATCCTGCTCGGGGTCGCCGGCGTGCATCAGAAGCTGCGCATCGACGGCTACGACACGGTGGGCTTCACCGACGCGAACCTGCCCTGCGGCCCCGGCTGCAACGCCTCGCCGCCGGAAAGCAACGGCTTCGTCTTTGCGAGCACCGCGCCCGCGAACCTGGGCCGCGGCTTCACCACCGGCCAGCCGCTCGATCTCGCCGCCACCTCGGGGCTGTCCCTTTCGCAGCTGTCCAAGGCGATCATTCCCCGCCTCGGCCGCCCGGTGCTGACCACCGGCACGCGCGAGCGCATCTCGGCGGTTGGCTCGGCCGAATGGCGCCCGTCGGACGCGCTGCACCTGGTGGTCGACGGCATCTACGCCAAGTCGCGCCGCGACTATCTGCGCTCCAACATGAACTGGCAGGTCCGCAACTCCGGCCCCGGCACCTCGCCGCAATCGACCGGCGGCATGGTCCCGTTCGACATCCAGGTCGACCAGAACAACGTCGTCACCTCGGGCACCTTCGCCAACTCGTCCTTCTTCTCCGAAAACAGCATCTTCAACCAGGATACCGAATTCTGGAACGTGAACCCCAGCATCAGCTGGCGCCCGAATGAGCGGCTGAAGATCGACCTGTCGGGCAACTGGGGCAAGAGCAACTTCTTCCGCGAACAGCCGACCTTCGCCTTCCAGACCGCGCCCAATTCGGGGGTCGAGGTCACCTATGATAATACGACGGACAGCCCGCAGCCGATCATCTCGGCGAACCGCGACCTGGGCGATCCCAATCTCGGCTGGCAATGGTACCGCGTGAACGTCCAGAACGTCCGCCGCGAGACCGAGACCAAGGGCGCGCATCTCGACATCTATTACGGCGACGACACGCTCAACGTGAAGATCGGCGCCGCCTATGACGAGGCGGCGCGCAGCGTCCGCGCCTTCGACAACACCAACGCCTATCAGCTGTCGGTCTGCGGCAATCCGTGCACCGGCAACACCGGCACCGTGCCGACGAGCGCGATCCCGCAATATCTGAACCGCACCGGCGTCGACAATTTCGGCCACCTGTCGCGCGGCCGCTTCGGCGTCACCAGCTTCATCGTCCCCGACATCGCCCGTCTCGCCCAGGCGACCAACTACGCCCAGTTCCGCGACACCGCGCCCGAGGCGCGCGGGTCGGTGACCGGCGGCGCCACCGGCGACGTGTTCGAGAAGGTCTATGGCGGCTATTTCGAGCTGAACGGCGTGTCGGAGATCTTCGGTCGCGAGCTGCGCGCCAATGCCGGCTTCCGCTATGTCTGGACCGACCAGCGCGTCGTCGGCCCGAGCCAGATCGGCAGCACCATCGTCGATATCACGGCCAACTCCTCCTATCAGGAGGTGCTGCCCTCGCTGAACCTCACCTATGACGTCGCGCGCAACCTGAAGCTGCGCTTCGCCGCCTCCAAGGCGCTGACCCGCCCCGATGCCGGCTCGATCCTGCCGGGCATCACCTTCTCCGACCCCTCCGCCCAGATCGCCACCGCCGGCAACCCGCAACTCCAGCCCTACACCTCGGACAATCTCGACCTCGGTGGCGAGTTCTACACCGGCGGCGCCGGCTATATCGGCGTCGCCCTCTTCCGAAAGAACATCCAGGGCTTCACCGTCACCGTGCAGCAGCCGACCGCCTTCGGCGACCTCAACATCCCGCTCGATTCGCTGCAGGCGACGCAGCGTCAGGCGCTGGTCGACCGGGCCGGCGGCGCGGGTGCCACCGCAGCGGCGATCGCGGCGGTGCCGATCACCGTCAACCGCCCGATCAACCTGCAAAGCCTGATCATCAAGGGCGTCGAGGTCACCTGGAACCAGCCGCTGGACTTCGCGATCAAGGGCCTCGGCTTCCAGGCGAACGGCACGCACATCACCCAGGATTCCGATCCGGTGCTGGTCAATGGCAGCCCGCAGACGCTGGTCGCCTCCGGCGTGCCCCGCTGGCAGTATAACGTGCAGGGCTATTACGAGGATCACGGCCTGTCGCTCAGCCTGAACTATGTCTGGCAGGGCGGAGTGATCGCGGCCAATGCGCCGCAGAACAACCTGCCGCTGCCGCTGCGCGCGGACTCGCGCGGCCAGCTCGACCTGTCGGCGGGCTATCAACTGCCCTTCCTCGACAATGGCGTGCGCCTGACGCTCGACGTGCTCAACATCACCAACGAGCCGATCCGCACCACCTTCGGCTACGATAATGCCGCCTACAGCGTCTATTATCCGGGCCGTCAGGTGCTGGTGGGCCTGCGCGCGCGCTTCTGACGCCCATCCTTTCTGCCCCGGTTCCCCGAGCCTCGGGCCGGTCCTTCCCCCTTGGACCGGCCCGATTTTTTTCGTCGGCACCATGCCCATGCCGCGCTAGGATCGCCCGGTGCAATCGGCGATCCTTTATATCGGCGCGGCGCTGGCGGAGATTGCCGGCTGTTTCGCCTTCTGGGCCTGGGCCCGCATGGGCCGGTCGCCGCTCTGGCTGGTCCCGGGCACCGTATCGCTGCTGATCTTCGCGTGGCTGCTGACGCTGGTCGATACCGCACAGGCGGGGCGGGCCTATGCGGCCTATGGCGGCATCTACATCACGTCCGCGCTGCTCTGGCTATGGCTTGCCGAGGGCGTCCGCCCGGATCGTTGGGATCTGGCGGGCGCGGCGTTGTGCCTGATTGGTGCGGCGGTGATCTTCTTCGGGCCGCATCGTGGCTGATGCCGGGCGTGGCTTAACGGTGTAGGTCGTACCAGCATGACCGAATTTGGTGGTTAGCGGACGCTAGCTGCCGTTACGATGTGGCAAGCAAGCCCGGTTCGTTTCGGAGTAGGTGAGGTTCACAACCTCTACCCACACCGCGTTAGGCAAGCCGGTCCCATCGGCTCTCCCGGCGTCTAAATACGCAGGTTCCCGCATGTTCTCGGCGATGACATTAAAGGATGTAGCGTCGCAGAGCGTAACCTGAAGGTGATTTCCGTCCGCCCATTGTAGACGAGTGGACCCGACTATTGCGTCTTTCGCTTCAACAATATGAACCGGTTTAGGCAAGGTGCCGCCGGGCCCATTGCGGAGCACCACACGCGTTCTGTTGTTGGCAGGCGCTCCTGCGAGCGCTACTTCAATCTGCGCGATCGT
Organism: Sphingomonas sp. NY01; assembly: GCF_038809135.1. Taxonomy (NCBI): domain Bacteria; kingdom Pseudomonadati; phylum Pseudomonadota; class Alphaproteobacteria; order Sphingomonadales; family Sphingomonadaceae; genus Sphingomonas; species Sphingomonas sp. NY01. The sequence continues at coordinate 1,374,755 of NZ_CP101722.1, forward strand.
TCTCCCGTCAGGGGATGCCAGTGGCGGGCCGGCCTTCCAGTCGGAGCAGGCGGAGAGCGCGAAGAAGACGCCTATCACCGGTAGCAGTCGCTGCTTCATGCCCACTTGTACCTCTTCGTCGCCATGTCCGCTATTGGGCGCTTTCAGCCACCACATCCATCCTCTGCGCTCTACCGCCCCACCGCAAACGCCCCGCGATATTCCGGCTTCACCGCGCCGATCAGCGCCTGCGTCACCGGCAGCGTCACCTCATAGGCCCCCTCGGCATAGGACCCCGCGACATAAGGGTCGGCGATCAGGCCGATCCGGTTTAACCGCCCGCCGCCGGACGATCCCAGCAGCACCGTCAAATCCTTCAGCGTCGGGCAGGTGGCGAACATGCCGTCGCTCGCCGCCGCGTCCCCGATCCGTCGCCGCCGCTCCGCCTTCAGTTTTGCGCAAAAGGCCGGGCCGATCACGCCTTGCGCCGCGGGCAGCGAGGAAAAGACCAGCTTGGGCGCGATCCTCTTGCCCGCCGCCTTGTCCCACAGCAGTCCCATCGACCCCGGCGTGCCGTGCGCGCCGCCGGTATAGCTGTACACGTCGCCCGACAGGCTCAGGAAGCGCGGCGTATCCGTCACCAGCTTCCACGTCTTTTGCGTATCATAGGGCCGGAACGGATAGCCGCCGTCGCGCGCCTCGACCCGCTCCTGCGCCGCGTCGCGCGCGGTCTGCGTGCGCAACCGCGCCTTGTCCGCTTCCAGCCAGGCGCGCAGCGCCGGAATGCGCGCCGCCTCCTGAGGATAGCTATAGTCGAAGCTGTAATCGGCGGTCTTCTCGGCGGCAGGGGCCGCGGCGCCCGTGATCCCGCCCACCGCCATCATCGCCGTCATGCCGATCAGGCTTCGCATCGCACATCCTCCTTGTTCCGGGCGAAAACGCTAGACGGGGCTAGCTGTACCCACGCTGTCCACCGTCCCGTGATACACTATCCCATTGCGCATGGCGGCGCGTATCGCCACGATGCCGCCGACACCTATTTCGAGGCCATCGATGATAAAGCCGTTGCTGTTCGCCGCCACCGCACTCTTCGCCCTGTCGCCCACCCTTGCCCAGCAGGAGGCGACGCCCGCGCCGAAGGACGGGCAGGCGGTAGCGCAGGGGGCGACGGGCGACATCCCGCAGAAGTTCAGCCCGCCGCGCATCGGCTATGATTACGACAAGCGCGAGGTGATGGTGCCGATGCGGGACGGCACGCGCCTCTACACGGTCATCGTCGTCCCCAAGGGCGCGACGAACGCGCCGATCGTGCTTACCCGCACGCCCTATAACGCCGCTGGCCGCGCCAGCCGCATGGACAGCTCGCGCATGCTGAACGCGCTGCCCCTGGCCGACGAGATCTTCGTCAAGGACGGCTATATCCGCGTCTATCAGGACATTCGCGGCAAATACGGGTCGGAGGGCGACTATATCGTCACCCGTCCGCCGATCGGCCCGCTCAACCCGACCAAGGTCGATCACACCACCGACGCCTATGACACGATCGACTGGCTGGTGAACAAGGCCAACCTGCCGGAATCGAACGGCCGCGTCGGCATGATCGGCTCGTCCTATGAAGGGTTCACCGTCGTCATGGCGTTGCTGAACCCGCACCCTGCACTGAAAGTCGCCGCACCCGAAAGCCCGATGATCGATGGCTGGATGGGCGATGACTGGTTCCACCACGGCGCGTTCCGGCTCGCCAATATCGGCTGGATCGGCTCGCAGACCGGCTACAAGGGCGCGGGCAAGGCACCGCCCAGCGGCGGCTATGACGATTACGGGAATTTCCTCGCCGGCTCGGCGGGCGACTGGGCCAGGAAGTCCGGCTATGATCAGCTGCCCTTCTGGAAACGCTTCGTCAGCCACCCGTCCTACGACGCCTATTGGCAGGGTCAGGCGCTCGACAAGCTGATCGCCGCCAATCCGTCCAACGTCCCCACCATCTGGGAACAGGGCCTGTGGGATCAGGAGGATATGTACGGCGCGATCATGTCGTGGGAGGCGTTGAAGGCGGCCGGCAAGACGGGCAACAACTTCCTCGTCATGGGACCGTGGCGGCACAGCCAGATCAACCGCGAAGGGCGCTCGCTGGGGCCGTTCCAATGGAATGGCGATACCGCGGCGCAGTTTCGCGAACAGATGGTGCTGCCGCTGTTCAACCAGTATCTGAAGGACGGGCCTGCCGCCAATCTGCCGCAGGCCGCGATCTACAATACCGGCGACAATCATTGGGACCGGTTCGCCACCTGGCCGCTGGCATGCGAGAAGGGGTGCGCGGCGCCGCTCACCCCGCTCTATCTGGGCGGGGAGGGTAGCCTCGGTTTCGAGAAACCGGCGACGTCTTCCACCTCCTATGTCTCCGATCCGATGAAGCCGGTGCCGCATCTGCCGCGACCGGTGAATTTCGATGACGGTCGCTGGGGCGACTGGCTGGTCAGCGACCAGCGCGGGGTGGACGGGCGGCCCGATGTGCTGACCTATACCACGCCGGTGCTGACGCAGGCGGTGCGCGTGTCCGGCGCCCCGATCGCCGATCTGTTCGCGCGCACCACCGGCACCGACGGCGATTTCGTGGTCAAGGTGATCGACGTGCTGCCCGAGGAGAATGCGTCGCAACCGTCGATGGGGGGGTACCAGCTCGCCGTCTCGCAGGACATCTTCCGCGGCCGCTACCGCGACAGCTTCGCGCGGCCCTCCGCAATACCGGCCAACAAGGTGCAGGAATATCGCTTCCGCCTGCCGACGGTGAACCATGTCTTCCGCCCCGGCCACCGCATCATGGTGCAGGTGCAATCGTCGCAATTCCCGCTCTATGATCGCAATCCGCAAACCTTCGTGCCCAATATCTTCCTGGCAAAGAAGGAGGATTACCGGGCGGCGACGGTGACGATCGAACAGGGCGGGGCCAAACCCAGCCGGGTGTGGTTGCCGGTCGTGCCCGTGGACCAGTCCGCCGCCATGGCGCGCTGAAGCCGCTTGCGGCGGCCGGGCATTCGCTTACCTTGGACGGCCAGGCAGGCGGAGTCGCGACATGGCATTGGCGTTGACCACCAGGGATCCGTTCTCGATCATCACATTGCCCGGTGGCGGTGAGGCGGGTGCGCCCGCCTGGGACCGGCTTCTCGCCTGGCCGGTCCGGGGCGATGCCGAACTGCCCTTCACCGCCACCAGCGCGGCGCAGCGCAACCTGTGGGCGGCGCGGCTGGATGAGGCGGTGGCGCAGGCGGACCGCGCGGTCCTGCTCGTCGCGCAAGGGGCAAGCTGTGCCGCCGCCGCCTGGTGGGCCCGGCTTTCGCCCAGCCAATATGTCGACCGGGTGGCGGGGGCCTTCCTGTTCATGCCCGACGGCGCGGACGGTCGCGACACGCTGTTCGCCTCGCCCGCCGCGCCCTTGCCCTTCCCCTCGGTGGTGGTGACCGAGCGGGAGGGGGAGGACGCGATGGCCTCCTTCGCCCGCTCCTGCGGCAGCCGCCTGCTCGCGGTGCCCCACGCGGCCGAGCCGCGCCAGCCCACCATGTGGCGCCATGCGCAGCGCATGATCGAGCGGGTCGCGGCGGGCATCGTCGAATATGACATGCGCGTCATCCACGCCTTTGCGCCGCCGGAGCGCTGATCCGTTCAGGCGGCATATCACCGCGTCCGTCTAGATCGCCCGTGTGAGAAGACGAAGCTGGGTGGCAGCGTTGTTGCTGATGATGATTGGGGCGGGTGCGGTCGCGCAACAGGCGCCGGAGGCTGCGCTGGCGCAGGACGCCGCCGAATACGCCACCACGCACGGCGTATCCCTCGACATCGCGGTCCAGCGCCTCGCCGCGCAGGAGGAGAGCGTCGCCGCCACCGATGCGATCCGCGCCCGCTTTGCGGACCGCCTGGCCGGCATCGCGATCGAGCATGAACCCGTCTGGCGCATCGTCGTCCTCCTGACCGGCACCGATCCGGTCGCCGACGAAACCGTGCGCGCCGGCGGCCTGTCCGTTCCCATTCATTACCGGACCGGCGCTGCGGCGACCCGCGCGCAACTGGTCACCGCGATCGCCCTTTACCAGACGCAGATCCGCAACATGCTGTCCCGCCCCCCGGCCATGGGCGTCGACCCGCGCACCGGCGAGCTGGTGGTGATGGTGGGCGAGGGGGATGCCGGTTTCTACGCCCCCGGCGAGCTGCGCGCGCGCCTGGCGGCGCTGACCGGCGTGCCCGTCCGCATCGCCCGCCTCGACGATGCCGCCGCGAACCTGTCGGCGGAGGGCGGCGCCCGCCTCGTCGGCGTCGATCCAGCCGATGGCCGCCGCTACGCATGCACCACCGGCTTCGTCGTCACCGACGGCGCGCGCAGCGGGGTGGTCACCGCCGCCCACTGCCCCGATGCGCTGTCCTATGTCGAGCCGGACCGCAGCGAAACGCCGCTGGAATTTGCCGGCCAGTGGGGCTGGGGCTATCAGGACGTACAGGTCCATGTCAGCGCGCAGCCGCTCGCCGCCCGCTTCTTCTCGGACACCGCCAAGACGCTGACCCGCACCGTGACCACGTCCCGCTCCCGAGACGCCACCCGCGCCGGCGACATCGTCTGCCACCGCGGCGAACGCACTGGCTATAGCTGCGCCACGGTCGAACTCGTCGACTTCGCCCCTGCCGGCGACCTGTGCGGCGGCGGCTGCACCCCCACCTGGGTCGCCGTGCGCGGCCCCACCTGCCGCAGCGGCGACAGCGGCGGCCCGGTCTTCCTCGGCACCACCGCCTTCGGCATCGTCAAGGGCGGCAGCTACCGCGGTGACGGCACCTGCACCCTCTATTACTATATGGCGATCGACTATCTGCCCCCCGGCTGGTCGCTGCTGCGCGCGCCGGCGGAAGGTTCCCGCACCCTTGCGGATAGCATGGGCGTAGCCATTCCGGCCGAATTGCCCCGACCCCTGCCACCGGGCACACCATAAGCCATCGACCCGCCGCGCTGCGCCGCGACGGGTTCGGGCGACGATCCGCCCCCCGGCAGCGCCCGCTCGGGCGCGCGGGAGAGAGGAGGGACGTCGCCTGCGGAGGAGGTGGTGGCGATGGCGACGATTGTGCAGCCGGCCGGGCATGCGCGGGACCGGCATGTGCCGGGATACGCTCTCCTGTCCCCCGCTACCGACGGCGCGGCCATCGGGCCTGCGCAGGACGAAGACGGCCTGGCCCCGGTCGCCGCGGTCATGCGCGAGATGGCCACGGCCATCGCCGCGGACGGGGTGCTGGTCGCATGGCATGATCGCGACCGCGCGCCGGTGCTGCTGTTCGCAGGCGGCGCCTGTGCCGAGGAGCGTCACACCCGTGACGAGATAACCGACCGCGCCCTGCGCGCCGCCACCGGGATCGATCCCGCCATGCCCGGCCAGTGGCGCGCGCTGGAGGACGCCTCCACCGGCGGTCTGCTCACCACCAGCATCGCCGCGCATGGCGGCACCGTCACCATCACCTCGCTGTTCCGCCGCATCGGCATCGCCGCGCGCAGCCCGGCGCGCGACGCCGCCACCCGCTGGCTGCCCATCGTCCAGGCGGTCTCGCGCCTATGGGCCGGGCGGCTGCGGGCGCTCACCCGGTTGCGTGGCCTGACGGCGGCGGTCAACACCAGCGATGTCGGCATCCTGCTGGTCGATCGCGATGGCCAATGCGTGTTCGCCAACGCCACCGCAGAGGCGATGATCGCCGCCGGAGACGGCCTGCGTCGCAATGGCGGCCTGGTTGCGGGACGGCGGCTCGCGGATACCCTGCGCCTGCAGGCCGCGATCGAGCATGTGCTGGGGGCCGGCGAACCCTCGGGGCCCGGTGATGCCCCCGTCGTCGCGCTCACCCGCGAAGGCCGTCGCCCGCTGCTCGCCGCGATCATGTCGGGTGAGACCGGTCCGGCCGGGCAGGGCGGCGAAAGCGCGGTGATCTACGTCTTCGATCCCGAACAGGATCTGCGCCGTGTCGTCGAGCCCGCCTGCAAGCTGTACGGCCTGTCGCCGGTGGAGGCGCGGCTCACCTGTCTGCTGGCCGACGGGCTCAGCCTGAACGCGGCGGCCGCGGCGATGCATGTCCGCGAACAGACCGCACGCTCTTATCTGAAACAGATTTTCCTGAAGACGGATACCAACCGACAGGCCGAACTGGTCTGGCTGATGCTCAAAAGTGCGGTGCGCACCGCGCCCGGGTGCCGCACCCATTATGTGTGACCTGCCGAGCGCTCCCCCCGAATGGGGGCTGTCACGCCCCCCGGTCGGGGTGGGGAAACACCGCAAGCCGGGGGCGAACAACATGAACAACAGGTGAATATCTGGGCCAGCGCCGAATGTCGGCGCCACTTCGCATGTGATCCGCCGCGAAACAGGGGGACGGATGCGATGTGAATCTCGTCAGAGAGGAATGCAGATCATGAAGATCCATCTCTTCCGTTCGTGCTCCGCGGTGGCGCTGCTCGTCGGCGCGGCGGCAGTCGCCGATGCACAGACCACCGAACCTACGACCCAGAACGACGCACAAGCCGGTCGCAACGTGGCGCAGGACGGTTCTTCTTCCTCGTCCTACGATTACAACCTCAACGATCAATCGACGGCGGAAGCCACGCAGACGATCTCGGATTCGGGCAACGACAGTTCCGACAACTCGACCAGCGTCGCGGACTCGGGCAACGATAACTCGCAGACCAACAATTCCACGAACGTGGCCGACAGCGGCAACAACAGCTCGCAAACCGACAACTCGACCAATGTCGCGGACTCGGGCAACGTCGCGGACTCGGGCAACGTCGCGGACTCGGGCAACGACAACTCGACCACCGATGCCTCGACCAACGTCGCCGACAGCGGCAATGCCGATAATTCGGTCTCGATCGCCGACAGCGGCAATGCCGACAATTCGACGAATGTTGCGGACAGCGGCAACGACAGCTCCACCACCGACAACTCGGTCTCGATCGCCGATAGCGGCAACGCCGATAATTCGACGAACGTCGCGGACAGCGGCAACGACAGTTCCACGACCGACAATTCCGTGTCGATTGCCGATAGCGGCAACGACAATTCGACGACGGATGCATCGACCAACGTCGCGGACAGTGGCAACGACAGTTCCACCACCGACAACTCGGTTTCGATCGCCGACAGCGGCAACGACAATTCGACCACCGATGCGTCGACCAACGTCGCCGACAGCGGCAACACCGACAATTCGGTGTCGATCGCCGACAGCGGCAACGACAATTCGACCACCGATGCGTCGACCAACGTTGCCGACAGCGGCAACGACAGTTCGGACAACTCCACCAACATTGCCGACTCGGGCAACGACAACTCGACCACCGACAACTCGGTCGCCATCGCCGATAGCGGCAACAGCGACAGCTCGGACAACAGCTCGGTGTCGGGCGGTCGTTTCGCGGCCAACAATGGCAGCACGGTGACCGACAACAGCGACAACAGCGACAATTCGGTGGCCATCGCCGATTCGGGCAACGACAGCTCGGACAACTCGACCAATATCGCGGATTCGGGCAACGACAGCTCGGATAATTCGACCAACATCGCCGACTCCGGCAATGACAATTCGCAGACCGACAACTCGACCAACGTCGCCGACAGCGGCAACGACAATTCGACCACCGACAACTCGGTCGCCATCGCCGACAGCGGCAATGACAATTCGAACAACTCCGACAACTCGACCACCGACAATTCGGTCGACATCGCCGATAGCGGCAACGACAACTCGCAGACGGACAATTCGGACAATTCCACCAACGACAATTCGGTGATGATCGCCGACAGCGGCAACGACAATTCGACCAATTCGCTGGACTATTCGACCCGTACGGGGACGGCCTCGTCCTCGAACGTGTTCGGCGACGGCGCGCTGGTCGCCAGCTCCACGCTGTCCAGCTACGTCACCGGCGTCAGCGTCACCTTCGGTGGCTATGACGGCGATACGCCCGCGGTGGACAACAGCATCAGCAATGACGGCAGTGCCTTCCAGAACTTCGCCGGCATGCAGGCGCTGAACCAGAATACCGGGGTCGCGGCATCGCAGAACGCCAATGTCAGCGTGGCGGTCTCCACCGGCGACGTCGCCTTCTAAGGCGGGGGCGTCACGAAGCGGCGGCAGTTCCCCTGCCGCCGCTTCTTCCTTTCTCGCCTGGGGAGATTTCGATGACCATCCTGCCCATGACCACCGCCGCCCTGATCCTGTGCATCGCTGCTCCGGCGCCGCTTGCCGCTCAGGTACAGGATCGGGGTGAGGCGCAACCGGTGACGCTGCCGGCAAGCGACATGCTGTTCGGCACATCCGCGCTGGACGAGGATGTGCTGGCGGCGATCGCGGGGCGACAGGATACGCGCCAGGCGGCGCTGGCCGATCAGGCGGCGGGGGTTGCGAACAACAGTGTCGGCGATCACGTTCGCACCGGCGACGCCAGCGTTGCGGACAACGCGTTTCAGAACCTGTCCGGCCTGTCGATCGTGAACATCAACACCGGCAACAACGTCGCGATCAATGCGGCGATGAACGTCAATATCGCCATCGCACCGGCTCCATGACCGGGCGGGGGGGCATCGGGGGCATGGCGGTCGCGACGGGAATGGCGCTGCCGCTACTGCTGGGCGCGTGCGGGGGGACGGTGTCCGACCGCGCGCGCTTTGTCACATCCGGGGCGCCCGTCGGCGATTTCTCGGTGCCCATCCGCTCGGTGGCCGATCAGCGTTTCGCCGGCATCGTCCGCCAGAAATTCGATTTCAGTTGCGGGTCGGCGGCGCTCGCGACGCTGCTTCGCTACCATTACGACCTCGACGTGCGCGAGGAGGTGGCCTTTCGCGGCATGTGGGCACGCGGCGACCGCGCGCAGATCCGTCGCCTCGGCTTTTCGCTGCTCGACATGAAGCGGTGGCTCGCCAGTCGCGGGCTGGCGGCGGATGGTTACAAGGTGCCGCTCGACCGGGTGGCGGATACCGGCATACCCGGCATCGCGCTGATCGCGGTCCGCAACTACCGCCATTTCGTGGTGGTGAAGGGTGTCCGGGGGGACGAGGTGCTGCTCGGCGATCCGTCATCGGGGATCACCGTCATGCCACGGGCCGCGTTCCAGGCGGCGTGGAACGGCATTTATTTCGTGCTCGCCGCCGACCAGCAACTGGCACGCAACCGCTTCAACCGGGCGTCGCAATGGTCGGCCTATGCGCGGGCGCCGCTGGGCGCGCGCTTTGCCGAACCGGTCAGCCAGCAGGCGCTGTCGATCACCGCGCCATTTTACGGAGACATATCATGATGGGGGCAGTCGTGATGATGCTGATCGCGCAAGGGGCGCCGTTCGCGGCGGCGCCGGTGGCCGATACGGAACTGGCCGAGCAACGCGGCGGCTTCCGCCTGCCCAGCGGCATTGATGTCGCGCTGACCGTGCAGGCGCAGACGGCGATCAACGGCGCGGTCGTGCTGCGCACCGTCTTCCGGACCGAGGATGCCGGCCCGTCCTTTGCCGTCTACACGCCGCGTCCCGGCGAAACCGTGGCGGCGCGCGGCGATGGCGGGCAGGGGGGGCATCCGCGACCACGCCGGTCATCAGCTATGATCGCGCCACCGGCATCCATGTCACGCGCGGCGCGGCGATGCCCGGCGTCACCATCACCGGCGGTGCCGCCTCGGCCCAGTCGCTTGCGGCCGGGCTCCAGCGCGTGGGGGATGCAAGCGCCGCCACCGATGCCGGCTGGCTGCGTCAGGCGACCGCCGGTGCCACGCGCACCGCGACGCTGGAGGGGCAGGATCTCAGCATCACCCATTTCGCCGGTGCCGGGTTCGGCTCGCTCATCCTCAATACCGGCGACGACCGCGCGATCGATACGCAGACCAGCGTCAGCATCGCGCTGGCCAATGCCGGGCCGGACGTGCTGGGCTCCGCGATGTTCCGTGCGGCCAATGTGGGGATCGAGGCCGCCATGATGCGGGCCGCCAATTGATGCGGGGGGTACGCGCGCTGCTGCTCGCCGGGGCGGGTTTGCCGCTGCTGCTCGCCGCGCCCGCCGATGCCGCCCAGCGCCAGCGGCGCCCGTCGCTCCAGGCGCAACTCGACCGGGCGATGACGCTGATCGAGGCGCAGCGCCAGCAGTTGCAGACCCAATCGGCGGAGATCGCCCGATTGCGCGAGCGGGTGGATGCCGGGGAGGCGGCGGCCACCGCACCGCTTCCCCCGATCGGCCCGGTGCGTCCGCCCGCGGTGGTCGCCGCGCAGGCGGCCGCGCCCGGTGCGCCCGGCGATCCCGCCGGCGTGCTGCAACCGCCGCTCGCGCCGCTCGAGCGCGTCGGCCAGGCGCCGGAGGACGAGGATCGGCCGATCGAGCTGGCCGTGCTCGATGCGCAGGGCAGCGTCGTCACGCGAAAGGGTCAGCTTACCGGCGAATTGCAGTTCGACTATGCTCGCGCCGATCGCAACCGTGCGATCTTTCGCGGCATCGAACTGGTGGAGGCGGTGCTGGTCGGGGTCTTCGACATCAACGAAAGCCGACAGGATGTGCTGACCGCCTCCGCCGCGCTTCGCTACGGCCTGACCGATCGGCTGGAACTCGGCATGCGGGTCCCGTTCGTCTACCGCTCCGATGCGTCGGTCGTCGCGCCCATTGCGGGCAGTACGCCCAACGACTCCGCCGCGACGCTGGACAGCTCGGTTTCGGGTCGCGGCATCGGTGATATCGAACTTTCCGCGCGCTATCAGTTGATTGACGGGCGGGCGGGATTACCCTTCGTTATCGCGAACTTACAGGGCGTTATCCCCACCGGCTCCGACCCCTTCGCCATCCCCCGCGACGAACTCGGCCGCCCCACCCGAGCCAGCACCGGCGCCGGCTTCTGGGGCCTCACCCCCGGCCTCACCGCCATCCTCCCCACCGACCCCTCGTCCTCTTCACCACCCTCGCCTACACCTTCAACCTCGGCAAGAACGTCGACACCCGCATCCCCCCCGTCATCATCGACTATGTCGACCCCGGCGACGCCCTTTCCGCCAACGCCGGCATCGGCATCGCCTTCAACCAGCGCACCACCATGAACTTCGGCTACGCCCACAGCTGGGCCTTCGGCACCAAGACGCTCACCAGCCTGATCGAGCCGACAGCCGCCTGGCCCGGACAGCGCATGACCCGCTCCCGCGACCTGCAGATCGGACGCCTGCTCTTCGGCGTAACCTACCGCGTAACCGACCGCGCCAGCCTCAACTGGTCGGTTGAGGTCGGCGCGACGGACGACGCGACCGACCTGCGTACGGTTTTACGCATCCCGACGGTTCTGCTCAGAGGTGGTTGATCGGAATATTGCGTGATTATTCATGAAGATAAACCGGACACAAGTTCTGCATCGACGCGTTTCGCGGGGCAAAGAGATGGAGGATTTATGGGTGTTCGGGTTTATGGAGGGGCTGAGACAGAGGACAAGCAGGGCACGCCCGACGGCGGTATGCGCGGCGAAGGTTCCGGCGACGTCGAGAACGGCTTCCGACATCAAATCGCAGTGGAAAATGGCCGGGTTGTCGAGGTGGAAGAAGCCTCTGGCGTTGTCTTTGCCGAAACTAACGGGATGGTGGCGACGCCCGTTGAAAAACCGCGCAGCACTGCATCCTCGGGGTGGCAAGCACCTGTCGTAATTGGTCTTTCTTTCCTGGCCGGGTTCCTGCTCGGGCGGGGGCGGGTGGTGCGGCGGGGTGTGCCGGTGGCGTTCGTGGTGGAGGAGGGACCGGCCGAGAGCGTGGTTCAGGTACGGGGCGCCGGACAGGACCGGATACGTGATGCACAAGGGGATTGGGATCGCGTCGATCAAGGGTCCGACGAAAGCTTTCCCGCGAGCGACCCGCCAGCCTATTGAGCAGGTGTTTGCTGTAGCGTTGCGGTGATCGCGGGAGCGTCGGACAGGTGTAGCAGGGGGCTGGGGACGCTCAGGCTGGTGCCGGTGAAACCCTCCGGTACGGTCAGGGCGCCGGCCGAGTGGATCAGGAACAAGCGGGCCCCAGTGATCGCGCAGCCATCCGGCGAGCAGGCGGCGCGGGTGATGTTGGGCAGGCGCACCAAGGTGGCGAGGGGTTGCCACGGGCTGGGTGTCCCGACCTGTATCACGCGGTAGCGCAGCGGGCCGTAGATGGAGGGTCCGAATACACGCGCAGGCGCCAGGGTGGCGACCAAGGTGCGCGCATTTTGCAGCATGATATCCGTACCCGGCACCAGCGTGGTCACTGCGGTGCCATCGGCGTTGGCGACCTCGATCGTTTCACGCCCATCGAAATGGTCGGCGCGCAACGAGAAGGTGAGCGTGGCGTCGTGGGGAAGAGCGGTTTCATCCGCCAGGGTCAGCAGCGAGGGCGGGCGGGCCACGGTTCGTGCGATCACCTCGGGCCGGAGACGCGGTGCGGCGATGGTGGCCGTGGTGGCGAGAACCCGGCCATCCTTCAACGTCACCTTAGCTTGTGCGGTCTGGCCTTGTGTCAGGGAAACAGGCGCCGGCGTGGCGAGGATAAGATGATCGCGACCGTCGCGGCGGGTAAGCGCGCCGGGGGTGAAGGCGAGATCGCCGACGGTGACACGCGCAACCGCGTCCAGGCGGGCGCCGGTAAGCTCGCCTTCCATGTCGCCGGGACGCAGCGTGAGCGCATCGATCGCACTCGCCTCGTTGAACAGGGTCAGCGGCAGGGTGGCGGGTGTCGCCTGTCCGGTGGTAGCGATCAGCAGCGTCGCGGCGCCGGGGCGGGCCTGTTCGAGCGGCAGCTTGATCGTCAGGTCGCCCGCCGCGTTCGCCGACCAGGTGACGGATTCGACGCGGCCCGAGGGGTGGCGAAGCGAGACGCCCTCCACACAGGTGGCGGCACCCCCGGCCAGCGTTACGGCGTCCACACGGCCCACCACGGCGGAGCCGCCACCGGGGGACCAGTTCCAGCCAGTGGGTGTCTGGAGCCGGAAGGCGGGACCGTCAAAGGCGGTAAACCCCCAGCGGCCGTGCAGGACGCCCTGTGCCGTGGGCGGCAGGGTGGCGAGATCGAGACCGGCGGTGTCGATACGGTAGCCGCCGGCCTCCGCATCGGCGCGGGCCGGCAGGTCGATGGTCGTGCCGTCGCGCCGTTTCAGGCGCAGCGCCATGTTGTGCGCGAACGGGGTGGCATAGACGAGCGGCGCGCCCTCTACCGGCAGCGTCAGCCCGGGGGCGGCGATACATAGCGGGTCGGGACGCGCGGCGCGCAAGGGCGGGATTTGCGGCGCGTCGACCATGGGCAGCGCAGTGACGAGAACCGAATAGGGCGAATGGAAGGAGGGCGCGGCGTTCAGCAGCAGGCCGATCAGGTCATCGCGGATCAGGCCGAGCGCGGGAATATATTGATATTGTGCGGTCTGGAACGCGCCAAGGATGCGCACGACATCGCGGACCACCGCGATATAGGGGCTGTAATAGCCAAGACCGCCCTGCGGCGTGGCAGCGATCTGCATGGCGAGATCGGCCGGGGTGCCGGCCAGCGCCTCGGTTATCGTCGCACTGTGGCCGTCGGACAGGACCAGCGAGTCGCGGTTCTGCGTCAGGCAGGCGGCCTGGAGATCGACCTGACGTTGCAGGCAGTCGGTGTTGAGCTTGATCGCGAGGCTGCGGGCGAGAAGCGGCGGGACCGCCTCGAACCGGGCGGGGTCGCCGGGATCGAGGCGGTGGATGGCGCCAAGGAAGCTATCGAGACGGGCGCGGTCGAGCGCGGCCTGATTGAGATCCTGCGCCGCGCGGACGAATGCACCGGGGCGGCCGCGTACGGCATCGACCAGCGTCTTGAAATCGCCACCGGTCTGGGGTGCCAGAAACAGGATGATCTGGCGTGCACCGGCCGGCACGGTGATGCTGAGCCCGTCCCGCCCCTTCTTCGTCCAGGTCTCTGCCTGAAAGAACCAGTCCTTTGGCGGCGGATTGGTGGCGCCGCGTAGAAAGGCGGCGACGAGCAGATAATGCGCGGACTGGTCGGCGGGGAGTTCCGCCTTGATCGACAGGCGATCGCCCGCCGAGAGGTTCGGCACCCGCGAGATGGGCAGCGTCTGCCCGGCATGGGTAACCTGAATACGCAGCGACGGGCCGGTGAGATCGAACGGTGCGGTCTGCGCCGCCGCCGGAGCGGCGATGGCGCAGACCAGCGCGAAGAGGGCGGCAATCAGACACTTCATCAGGGCGGCACGTCCTTCCGGTTCCGGCGACATACCCCCTTATCATGCCGCCGGCCCCTTATTCCTTCGTAATTCGGGCCAAGCTGTGGCGGCGGCCGTAGGCGAAGTAGAAGACGAGGCCCAGCGCGTTCCACAGGACGAAGCGGGCGATGGTGGAGGCGGGGAGGCTGAAGAACAGATACAGGCAACCCAGGATCGCCAGCGTGCCGACCAGATATGGCGCCGGGCAGCGGAACAGGCGCGGCATATCGGGCGCGCGGCGGCGCATGATCATGAGGCAGGCGCCGACCGCGATAAAGGCGATCAGCGTGCCGGCATTGGCCAGTTCGGCAATCTCGTCCAGCCGGAAGAAGCCGGCGACCGCGGCGATGGCGATGCCGGTGAGCAGCGTGATGGTGGTCGGCGCGCCGGTCCGCTTGCTGACGCGCGAGAGCGAGCGCGGGAGCAGGCCGTCGCGCGCCATGACGAAGAAGACGCGGCTTTGGCCGTACATCATGACGAGGATGACCGAGGGGAGCGCGACGATGGCGGCCAGGGCGATCAGGTAGGCGGCGGTGGGCTGGCCGAGCTGGCGGAGGACGAGGGCGAGCGGCTCGGGCGAATTGGCCAGCGTCGTGAAGGGCGTAGCACCGATCGCGGCGACCGCGACCGCCATGTAGATCAGCGTGCACACCGCCATCGAGCCGACGATGCCGATCGTCAGGTCGCGTCCGGGGTTCTTGGCCTCCTCTGCCGAGGTCGCGACCGCATCGAAGCCGTAAAAGGCAAAGAAGACGATTGCGGCGGCGGCCATCACGCCGCGCTTCTGCCCGTCGATTTCGGTCGCGGCGAAGCCATAAGGCATGAAGGGTTCGAGATTGTTGCCGTTGAAGGCGGGCAGCGCCATGGCGATGAAGATGGTCAGCGCGATGAGCTTGATGACCACCAGGATGATGTTCAGCGTGGCGCTTTCGCGGGTGCCCGCGATCAGCATGCCCATGACGCCGAGCGCGACGAGAACCGCCGGCAGGTTGACGACGCCGCCGGCATGAGGCCCGGAGAGAAGGGCAGGCGGCAGATGGATGCCCGCCGACTGTATCCAGCCGACCAGATAGCCCGACCAGCCGACGGCGACCGTCGAGCAGGCGAGCGAATATTCGAGGATCAGGCTCCACCCGACGACCCAGGCGACGACCTCGCCCATCGCGGTGTAGCTGAAGGTATAGGCACTGCCGGCGGCCGGGATCAGCGTCGCCATTTCGGCATAGGCGAGCGCGGCACAGGCACAGACCGCACCGGCGATCGCGAAGGCGAGGATGACGGCGGGCCCGGCGCGCTCCGCCCCGACACCGGTCAGCGTATAGATGCCGGTGCCGACGATCGCCCCCACGCCGAGTGCGATCAGATGCGGCCAGCTAAGCGTCTTGGCCAGTTGGTGGCCGGCCATGCCGGCGCCCCCCTCCATGGCCTTGCGCGGTCCAAACACCCCCATGATATCCCCTTTGTTCTTATGTCATTGTCAGTCGGTGGCGAGTTGCGCCCGCAGATCGGTGAGCGTGCCGTTCAGGTGACCGGTCAGCAGGTGCGCGGTGCGGTCCGCGTCACGCGCCAGCCAGGCCTCCAGAATGTCGTGATGTTCGCGGTGGGCACGGTCGTCGCGGCCGGCGGGTTCGAGATGGGTGATGACGTAGCGTTCAGCCAGCACCTGAAGGCGCTCGACCAGCTGCATCGTAAGGGGTCGCCCGAGCGGGGCGACGAGCGCGATGTGGAAGGCGCGGTTGCACACGGCGACGTCATGCAGCGCCTCGTGCGCGGCGATGTCGAGATCGGCAAAGGCCTCACGCGCGGCCTGCTGGTCATCCTCCGTGGCGAGCAGGCAGGCGCGCGCGGCGGCCTCCGGCTCCAACGCGAGGCGCAGTTCGTAGATTTCCTCGGCCTCGGTCGCGCTCATCGGGCGGACGAAGAAGCCGCGATTGGCCTGGCTGGTCAGCAGCCCTTCCTGTTCGAGCCGCGCGAGCGCCTCGCGCAGGGGTATCTTGCTGACGCCCAGTTCGGTGGCAAGGGCGTCCTGACGGATCGGCGTATCCCGGGGCAGAACGCCGCTGATGATCCGTTCACGGACGATCGCGAAAATCTGTTCGGACAAGGTGCGGACGATGAGGCTCATGCGGCTCCTGCACGCGCGTAAAAGGGGCGATGGTCCGAACGATCGGCCATCTACGGTATACTATTCAGAAAAGCTGCGGGATTACAATCGCGATCACGCAGCCAGCGCGCGCCACTGTTCCGCCTTGGCAAGGGCCGGCGCGTCATCGACGTCGATCCAGGCCAAGTCGCTGCAATCAGCGACAAATGCGCGGTCTTCACCGGCGAGCAGGCGAACCCCGTCGGTCAGCGAGGCATGGCCCAGGCTGCCGAGTGCGGCGAACAGGGCAGGACCGATCGCGAAGACGCCGGTGTCATAGGCATCGTGCGGTTCAAGCCCCTTGCCGATCGCGATGATGCGGTCCCCTTGTGTCGCCACGGCGGTGACGTCGAGCGGGTCCACCCAGTCATGGCCCAGGCGGCGGTCGATGCCCAGCGTCAGCCCCCCTTGCGCGCCGATGGCGGCAAGGCGGCGGTAGAGCGCGGGATCGACGAGATGGTCGCACATGGCGAGCAGCGCCTCCTCGCCGCGCAGCAGCGGGGCGGCGGCAAGCGCGGAGACGCCGTTGGGCTCGCGATGGTCGCTATGCACCGTTTCCACGCGCAGCGGCTGCGACCGGGCGGCGAGGTGCCGCGCGATCGTGTCGCCACCATAGCCCAGCACCACGATCGCCCGCGTCAGCCCTGCCGCCGCCAGCCCGGACAGGGCATGGTCGATCAGCGGCAGGCCGGCGACGGGACAGAGCGGCTTGAACGGGGCGGCCGGCCGAAGCCGGCTGCCTTCGCCGGCCGCCAGGATGATCGCGGTGCGGATCATCGCGTTCAGGCGGCTGCGATGAACGCTTCGACTTCCTGCTTGGCCAGGTCGTCGGTGATCTGCTTGCGGGGATGCTTGCAGAAATAGGCCGATGCGGGGTCGACCACGCCGGCAAGGCCGCGATCCTTGGCGATCTTGGCACAGCGGATCATGTCGATCGCGACACCCGCCGAGTTGGGCGAGTCCTCGACCGAGAGACGCAGTTCGAGGTTCATCGGCACGCCGCCGAAAAGCTGGCCTTCCATGCGCAGGAAGCAGACCTTGTTGTCGTTCTGCCACGGCACGTAATCGGACGGGCCGATATGGACGTTGTCATCGTCCAGCCGCTCGGCGGCGACCGACTGTACCGCCTCGGTCTTGGAAATCTTCTTGGATTCCAGACGGCGGTGGTTCGACATGTTGAGGAAATCGGTGTTGCCGCCGGTGTTGAGCTGGTAGGTGCGGTCCAGCTTCACGCCGCGCTTGGCGAACAGGTCGGTCAGCACGCGGTGGACGATGGTGGCGCCGAGCTGCGCCTTGATGTCGTCGCCGATGATCGGCACGCCGGCATCCTCGAAACGCTTGGCCCAGACGGGGTTGGACGCGATGAAGACGGGGATGTTGTTGACAAAGGCGACGCCGGCCTCAAGCGCGCATTCGGCGTAGAATTCGGTCGCCTGCTGGCTGCCCACCGGCAGATAGTTCATCAGCACGTCGGCGCCGGATGCCTTCAGGTCGGCGATCACGTCTTCCTTGCTGGGCTGCGTGTCGTTGGCGACGACGAAGGTACGCTCTTCCTTGTAATCGGCCATGTGGTCGGCGACGCCGTCCAGCACCGCGCCCATCTTCACGATCGTACCGGTGGCGGGCACATTGGCGGCGAACACGGCGGTGCAGTTGGGCTTGGCGAAGATCGCCTCGGCCACGTCCTTGCCGACCTTGCGCGCATCGACGTCCCACGCCGCGACGACCTTGATGTCGCTGGGACGATAGCCGCCGACCTCATAATGCATGAGGCCGATCATGTCGTTGGCGCCTTCGCGATAATGCTCCAGCCCCTGCACCAGCGAGCTCGCGCAGTTGCCGATGCCGACGACGGCGATCCGGATGCTGTTCATGACTGTTTCTGTTCCTTTACGATAAACGAAGAGGCCGGTCGGCCGGCGGTGGCGCCCTGGGCGGCCAGCGCATGCTCGACCCGGCGATGCCAGGCGATACCGATCACGGCGACGGCCGTGAGGGGCGCGATTTCAAACCACCAGAAGAGCCGCGGATCGGCGGCCAGCGTCGCGACGAAGATCGCGGCGACACGGACATTGGCGGTGAGAAGGGATAACAGCCGCATCGGCGGCACCGCGCGTGCGCCATAGGTGCGGCCGAGGCTTGCGGGATCGGCGGCGGCCACCAGCGTCCGTTCGAACGGCATGGCGATGCGGTCCAGACTGCCCGCGACATGGTCGTAGAGGCGGACAAGCGCACCACCGGTGGGCTGGGGCGGCGCGGCAAGGCCGACCCCGCGCGCACGACGATGGAAGCGGGCGCGCTCGCCCTCATAAAGGCTGGACTGCACCGCATGCGCCACCCCGGCGGCGATGGCGAGGGCCCAAGCCTCCGCCGTGCCCATCGACGCGGCGAGCGCGACATAGAGAAGGGTGAAGACGCCGTGGTCGCACAGCCCGTCCAGAAAGCGGCCAAAGGCGCTGGAGGTCCGCGTGGCGCGGGCGACCATGCCGTCCAGCCCGTCCGCGATCAGCCAGCCGACCGACAGCAACAGGCCAAGCACGGCAAAGGCCGGCCGTTCATATTGCGCATAGGCCAGCGCCGCGGCGGTGCCCAGGCACAGGCCGGCGACCGATACGCTGTTCGCCGACACGCCCGCCCGCAGCGCGAACGGCAGCAGCAGCCGCCCCGCGGGGTGGATTATCCAAAGATTCGATGGGTCCTCGATCCGGCGATCGCGCGATCCATCCGGTGGAGGCACTGTCATAGGCCGGTCATAATGCGCCTGTGAGGCTGATTTGGCAATATAATGCAGGCGCGTCAGGGCATGTTTGCGACGAGTTCCTGTAGCCACGGTTCGGCGACGCCGTCGGAGGGGGCGCGCCAGTCGCCGCGGGGGGAGAGTGCGCCGCCGGCGGAGACCTTGGGGCCGTTGGGGAGGGCGGAGCGTTTGAACTGGCTGGTGCGGAAGAAGCGGACGAGGAAGCGCTCCAGCCAGTGGCGGATGGTGGCGAGGTCGTAGGCGACGCGGGCGTCGGCGGGGAAGTCGGCCGGCCAGCGTCCCGCCTCCACATCGCGCCAGGCGTGCCAGGCCAGAAACGCGATCTTGGACGGCGCCAGACCGTGCCGGATGATGTAGTGCGCAAAGAAGTCGTTGAGCGCGTAGGGGCCGATCATCGACTCGGTGGATTGCAGCGCGCCGCTCTCGTCGGCCGGGACCAGTTCGGGCGAGATTTCCTGCGCCAGTATCTCGGTCAGCACCTGATCGGTTTCCGCATCATACTGGCCGGTGCGGATGCACCAGCGGATGAGGAACTGGATCAGCGTCTTGGGCACGCCGGCATTGACCGCATAATGGCTCATCTGGTCGCCCACGCCGTAGGTGCACCAGCCGAGCGCGAGTTCGGACAGGTCGCCGGTGCCGAGCACGAGGCCGCCGCGCTGGTTGGCGAGGCGGAAGAGGTAATCGGTACGCAGGCCCGCCTGCACGTTTTCGAACGTCACGTCATAGACCGGCTGCCCTTCGGCGAAGGGATGGCCCATATCGGTGAGCATCTGGCGCGCGGCGGGGCGGATGTCGATCTCGTCTGCCGTGATGCCGAGCGCGCGCATCAGGCTCCACGCCTTGGCCTTGGTACCCTCGCCGGTGGCGAAACCCGGCATGGTGAAGCCGAGGATCGCGGAGCGCGGCTTTTCGAGCCGGTCCATCGCCTTGGCCGCGACGATCAGCGCGTGCGTCGAGTCGAGCCCGCCGGACACGCCGATCACCAGCGTTTCGGCGCGCGCGGCGGACAGGCGCTTGACCAGCGCCTCGACCTGGATGTTGAACGCCTCGTAACAGTCCGCGTCGCGCTTGTCGGGATCGTTGGGGACGAAGGGGAAGCGGCGGATGTCGCGCGTCAGACCCATGTCGGCGCAGTGTGGCCGATGGTCGAAGGCGATGCGGCGGAAACGGGTTTCCGGGTGCCCCGCCTCGCGCGCGGCATCGTTGAAGGTGCCGAAGCGCAGCCGTTCCTGCGCGATGCGCTCGACGTCGATGTCGGCGGTGGTGAGGGTGGGGGCATGGACGAAACGCTGCGACGAGGCGAGCATTTCGCCCAGTTCGTAGATCATGCCCTGACCGTCCCAGGCGAGATCGGTGGTGCTCTCCCCGATGCCGGCGGCCGAATAGATATAGGCGCACACCGCACGGGCCGATTGCGCCGCGGACAGGAGTGCGCGTTCGCGGGCCTTGCCGATGACGATGTTGGAGGCGGACAGATTGGCGCAGATAAGCGCGCCGGCGAGCGCACCGGCGGTGGAGGGCGGGTTCGGCGCCCAGTAATCCTCGCAGATCTCGGCATGGACGACGAAGCCGGGCAGGTCGGTCGCGCCGAACAGCAGATCGGTGCCAAAGGGTATGTCCGCGCCGATATCGCCCAGATCGATGGTGAGGCTGGTCAGCCCGGCGCCGCTGGCGAACCAGCGCTTTTCATAATATTCGCGGTAGTTGGGCAGGAAGGTCTTGGGCACGACGCCGAGGATACGCCCGCGACTGATCGCGACGGCGCAGTTGTAGAGGCGGCCGTTGCGGGGCAGCGCGGCGCCCATCAGGAGCAGCGGCGCCAGATCGGCGCTGCCTGCCGCCACATGCGCGAGGGCGGCGAGGGTCGCACGGTGCTGCGCGCTTTGCAGGTGGAGGTCGTCGATCGCGTAGGAGGTGAGGTTGAGTTCGGGATAGACGACCAGATCGACCCCTTGCGCATCGGCCTGGCGGGCGAGCAGCAGCGCGGCATCCGCATTGGCGAGCGGATCGCCGGCGGTGGCGACCGGCGTGGCGGCGGCGACGCGGACCATGCCGTGCCGGTGGATCGCATAGAAGGGATGGGCGGTCATGGTCGTATCATCCACGAATGGCACGCAAAACAGAGCGCTGGGCGCCGGGCGTTATGGTAGATGCGCACCGGGCGCCAGCAATAGCCTTTGCAACGGAAAAGGGCGTCCAAGTCGCCTTGAACGCCCCTCCAGTCCGATTTGCGCTTGGGAGCAACTCGGTCTGTCCGCCGAAATCAGATGCCGTTCGACAGGTTGGTGTCGGGATCGTTGGTGCGCATGTCCTCGGCGCGGTTCTCGCCCATCTCGCGCACCGCATCGGCACGGTTCTCGAGGCGATCCTCACCAGCCTCGGTAGTGGCGTTGTCCGCCGCCTCTTCGAGGTTGTCGGCCAGCGCCTCGGCATTCGCCTCGATATTCTCGGCGGCCTGCTCGCGCGGGGTGGAGTTGCACGCGGCAAGCGAGACGAGGCCAGCGGCGACGCCGAGAACGATCATTTTCTTCATTATGGTTCACCCCATTTGTTTCACGACTGAAAGAGTCAGGGGGAGATAATCGTCGGCCAATTTCTTTGTTCCCGAACAGGCACGATCTCGCCCTACAGGGAGGGAGCATTACCGATGCAACATGGGGAGCGACGATGACGCGGCTGTACGGGATCAAGGCCTGTGACACGATGAAAAAGGCGCGGGCCTGGCTGGAGGAGGCAGGGGTCGCCTACGACTTTCACGACTACAAGGCGGCCGGGGCCGACGCGGCGCTGCTGCGGGACTGGGTCGAGCGGCTGGGATGGGACAAGGTGCTGAACAGCGCGGGTACGACGTTCCGCAAGCTGCCCGAGGAAGCGCGGCAGGATCTGGATGCGGACAAGGCGGTGGCGCTGATGGCGGCGCAGCCGTCGATGATCAAGCGGCCGATGCTGGTGCATGGCGAGGTGCTGGAGGCCGGGTTCAAGCCGGAGCGTTACGCGGCGATCTTCGGCTGACCGGGTGGAGGTCGCGGACGCGGCGCGCTAAACGGTGGCCATGTCCACGACCTATACCCTCGACACCGCGACGAGTCGCGCCACCCCGACGCCCGTGCCGATGAAGCGGATGACGGTGCCCGCGATCGTGCGGCGCAAGGGGGGTGAGCCGCTGGTGATGCTGACGGCCTATACCGCGCGCACCGCACAGTTGCTGGACCCGCACTGCGACATGCTGCTGGTCGGCGACAGCCTGGCGCAGGTGATCTACGGCCTGCCGTCGACGGTGCCGGTCACGCTGGAGATGATGGTGGCGCACGGGGCCGCGGTGGTGCGCGGCAGCTATCACGCGCTGGTCGTCATCGACATGCCGTTCGGCAGCTATGAGGCGAGCCCGGAACAGGCCTTTGCCAGTGCGGCGCGGCTGTTGAAGGAAACCGGCGCGGCGGCGGTGAAGCTGGAAGGGGGCGAGGCGATGGCGCCGACCGTCCGCTTCCTGGTCGAGCGCGGGATCCCGGTGATGGGGCATGTCGGCCTGACGCCGCAGGCGGTGAACGTGCTGGGGGGATATGGCGCACGCGGGCGAACGCCGGAGGAAGCCGCCAAGATCGTCGCGGATGCGCGCGCGGTGGCGGAAGCCGGTGCCTTTGCGATCGTGATCGAGGGCGTGGTGGAGCCGATCGCGGTGGCGATCACACAAACGGTGGCGTGCCCGACGATCGGCATCGGTGCCTCGGCGCAGTGCGACGGGCAGGTGCTGGTGGTGGACGACATGCTGGGCATGTTCGAGCGCACCGCGCGCTTCGTGAAGCGTTACGACGATCTGGGCGGGCGTATCGCAGCGGCGGCAGAGGCCTATGCCGGCGAGGTGAAGGCGCGGGCCTTTCCCGGTTCGGAACAGCTCTACCCCGCCAGGGACTGAACTAGGCACCACCGCGCAAAACGCCCGGAAGATCGACGCGCTTCCGTTTGGGCGCGGTCGCGGCTAAAGGTCGCGGCTTCATCGATCCGTTTCTTCTCTGGAGCCCGTCTTGGCCCTCACGCCCCAATCCCAAGAAGCCTTCATGCGCGAGGTGGACGACGAGCTGCGTCGCGACCAGATGACCAGCTTCTGGACGCGCTGGGGCCTGTGGGTGATCGGCGCGATCGTGATCGGGCTGGCCCTGTTCGGCGCCTATCTGTTCTGGCAGCATCGCCAGCGCGAGGCGGCCGGCGCCGAGGGCGAGCAGTTGCAGGCGGCCTATGATGCGCTGGCCGCGGCCGATGTGAAGGGCGCCAGTGCCAAGCTGGCACCGCTCGCCACCTCCGACCGCGACGGCTATCGCGTTCTGGCGCAATTCACCCAGGCCGACATCCTGTTGCAGAAGGACGATCTGAAGGGTGCGGCGGCCAAGTTCGCCGCGGTGGCGGCCGATACGTCGCTGGCCCAGCCGTTCCGCGACCTGGCGCTGATCCGCCAGACCGCGGCGGAATATGACACGCTGAAGCCGCAGGTGGTGGTCGAGCGGCTGCGCGCCGTTGCGGTGCCCGGCAATCCCTATTTCGGGAGCGCGGGCGAGATGGTGGCGGTGGCGCAACTGCGCATGAACCGCCGCGATCAGGCGGGCCGCCTGTTCGGTCAGATCGCACAGGACAAGGACGTACCCGACACGCTGCGGCAACGTGCGGTTCAGATGGCCGGTGTATTGGGCGTGGACGCCGTTACCCGTAACGAGGACACCAAGACGCAATGACGAAGCAGTTCCGGACGCCCGTGATGCTGGCGGCGCTCATGGCCTTGAGCGCGTGCGGCATCTTCAAGGGCGCGCCGAAGAAGACGCCGACCGTGGGCAACCGCGTGCCGATCCTGGCGTCCGAATCCGGGGCCGAGGCCGATCAGACGATCGCCGACGTGCAGGTGACGCTGCCCGCGCCCGCACCCAACGACGCGTGGGCGCAGCCGGGTGGCAATGCGGCCAAGTCGATGGGCCAGCTGGCGCTGGGCGAGCAGCCGGCCCGGTTGTGGGAAGCGACGATCAACGGCGGATCGGTGCGCGAGCCGCTGGCCGCGGCGCCGGTGGTGGCGGACGGCAAGCTGTTCGTGGTGGACGTGGCCGCGGTGCTGCATGCCTTTGCCGCGGATACGGGTGCGCCCCTTTGGTCCGCCAAGCTGACCGAGGGCGATGCCAATCGTCCGGCGCGGTTCGGCGGCGGCGCCAGTTTCGACGATGGCCGGGTCTATGCGACGGACGGGCTGGGCGACGTGGTGGCGGTGAATGCCGCGGACGGCAGCATCCAGTGGCGGGCCAAGCCGGGCGGGCCGCTGCGCGGGGCGCCGACGGTCGCCAACGGCGTCGTCTATGTGCTGTCGCAGGACAATCAGCTGTTCGCGATCAGCCAGGCCGACGGCAAGGTGCAATGGGCGCAGCAGGGCACGCTGGAAACGCAGGGCGTGTTCGGCGTCGCGGCGCCGGCGGCCAGCCAGGGCTCGGTGGTGGTCGGCTTCTCCAGCGGCGAGCTGAACGCCTATCGCTACGAGAATGGCCGCGTGCTGTGGCAGGACGCACTTTCGCGCACCACCATCTCGACCTCGGTGTCCAGCCTGTCGGATATCGACGCGGCGCCGGTGATCGATGAAGGCCGCGTCTATGCGGTCGGGCAGGGCGGACGCATGGTGGCGCTGGAGCTGTCCACCGGCCAGCGGCTGTGGGAGCAGAACTTCGCCGGCATCGAGACGCCGTGGATCGCGGGCGAGTGGCTGTTCCTGGTGACCGACGATGCCCGTCTGGTGGCGCTGTCGCGCGCCAGCGGCAAGGTGCGCTGGATCTCGCAACTGCCGCGCTTCCGCAACGAGAAGAAGAAGTCGGGCGCGATCACCTGGTTCGGCCCGGTGCTGGCGGGCAACCGCCTGATCCTGACCAACAGCGAGGGCGAGATCGTCTACGCCAACACCGGCGACGGCGCGGTGCAGACGACGATCGAGGCCAAGACGCAGTTCACCCTGCCGCCGATCGTCGCCAATTCCACGCTCTATACGCTGGACGTGAAGGGGCATATTGTCGCCTATCGGTGACGCCGGCCGATCCATTGTGTGACGAAGGTGAAGCGCGGGCGTGACGAAACGCTCGCGCTTCGCTAACGCGCTGGCATGGCTAAACTCCCCGTGGTCGCGATCGTCGGCCGCCCCAATGTCGGCAAGTCGACGCTGTTCAACCGCCTGGTCGGCAAGAAGCTGGCGCTGGTCGATGACCGCCCCGGCGTGACCCGCGACCGGCGCGAAGGCGACGCGCATCTGCTCGGCCTCGATTTCCGCATCATCGATACCGCCGGTTACGAGGACGAGGATCCCAACACGCTGCCCGGCCGGATGCGGCGCCAGACCGAGGCGGCGGTGGCGGATGCCGATGTCGCGCTGTTCGTCGTCGATGGGCGCGCCGGCGTGGTGCCGCTGGACGAGGAGATCGCCCGCTGGCTGCGCGGATCGAACACGCCCATCGTGCTGACGGTCAACAAGGCCGAGGGGCGCGCGGCGGAACAGGGCGTGCTGGAGGCGCTGGCGCTGGGTTTCGGCGATCCAGTGCAGTTGTCCGCCGAGCATGGCGAGGGCATCGGCGACCTGTTCGAAGCATTGCTGCCCTATATCGACCGCGAGGAGGTGGACGAGCCCGAGGAGGATGACGAAAGCCCCGACGCGATCCTGAAGCTGGCGATCGTCGGGCGGCCCAATGCGGGCAAGTCGACGCTGGTCAACCGCTTCCTGGGGCAGGATCGGCTGATCACCGGGCCGGAAGCCGGCATCACCCGCGATTCGATCGCGATCGACTGGACCTGGACCGATGGCAAGGGCGCCGAGCGTCAGGTGCGGCTGATCGATACGGCGGGCATGCGCAAGCGCGCCAAGGTGCAGGACAAGCTGGAAAAGCTGTCGGTCGCCGACGCGCTGCGCGCGGTCGACTTTGCCGAGGTGGTGGTGCTGCTGCTCGATGCGACGCTGGGGCTGGAGGCGCAGGACCTGCGCATCGCGGACCGGGTGCTGGAAGAGGGCCGGGCGCTCGTCATCGCGCTGAACAAATGGGACGTGGCCGAGGGGCCATCTTCGCTGTTCAACGGCGTGAAAAAGGCGTTGGAGGACGGGCTCAGCCAGGTGAAGGGGGTGCCGTTGCTGACCGTGTCGGCGGCGACCGGCAAGGGATTGGACACGCTGCTCCAGGTGGCGTTCGAGACGCGGGCGGCCTGGTCGCGGCGCGTGGGCACGGGCGAGTTGAACCGCTGGTTCGAGCGCGCGATCGAGGCGAACCCGCCGCCTGCGCCCGGCGGCAAGCGGATCAAGATGCGCTACGTCACCCAGGTGAAGACGCGGCCGCCGAGCTTTGTCATCTTCGGTACGCGCGTCGATCAGTTGCCCGCCAGCTATGAGCGGTATCTGGTCAATTCGATGCGGCGCGACCTGGATTTCGGCGCGGTGCCGATCCGACTGACCCTGCGCGCGCCGAAAAATCCTTACGACAAGGACCGCTGACGCCGAAATACTTCGCTGCACAGGGAATTTCCCGGCTCGCCGTTACCGACTGTTTACCCGATGATGCGATCAGGGTGCCCGATCTGGGCGCTGGGGGCGCGCGAAAGGGGCTGTTGTGTCGTTCGAGGGTAGCACGTTGGTGGACTGGCACGCCTATCAACAGGCGCGCGGGGAGCTGGGTGAAGGCTTTGTCCGCATCCTGGGCTATTTCCGGGAGGACGGGTACAAGTCGGTATCCGCGATCGAGGGCGCGATGCGCGGCGCCAGTGCGGCCGCAATGGTCATCCCGGCCCATACGCTGAAGGGTGAGGCCCGCCAGTTCGGGGCGGAGCCGCTGGCGACGCTGGCGGAGACGATCGAGGGGATCGCGCGCGACAGTGTCGAGCAGCAGGACACGCCGGACGAGGCGCTGGAGCATGTCGCACGGCTGCGCCGGCTGTTCGAGGATACGTTGACGCTGCTGGAGCGCGAGGCGAGCCCCGTCGTGCCGCGCCGGCCGGTCGCGGGTGGCGGGTTCGGGCGACGCGTCAGCCGCTGATCCGGCGCATCGACTGCCATTCCCCCCGCGCAGCGCTGCGCCACAGCCATTCGAGCGGGCCGTGATGGAAGCGGTCGCACCAGGGTTTCGACCAGAGCAGCATCAGCCCCCAGACAGGCGGGGCGGTGAGATAAAGCTGCGCGCGTGACAATGCGCCGAACAGCGCACAGCCGTTGAAGACGACGACCATAAGCAGGCTGGTGCCGAGATAGTTGGAAAAGGCGGTGCGGCCGATCGCGGCGATGCGGGTGGTAAGCGATCCGCCGGGGCGCAGGGCCAGCATCAGCAAGGCGGCATAGCCGACAAAGCCCAGCGTACGCAGCGGCTCCGCCAGAACCATGGCGTTCAGATAGACCCAGGGCATCGCAAAGCCGTGGCGCATGGTGACGATACCCAGCAACGCATAGGCGGGAAGCGCCACCCCGAGGCAGAGCGCGGCCCAGCGGCGATAGCGGGCGCGGGACCACGCACCGGTCAGAAAGCCGGTGCGATAACCGGCCATGCCGAGCAGCATGGCACTGAGCGTTTCGGGGGCGAGGACCGGTAGCACGGTGAGCGGGTCGGCCGCGTGGTGCCAGCGCCACGCCACCGCATCGGCCCATGATCCGCGCATCGCGTCGATCTGGGCGAGCATGTCGGCACGCGGCGGGACGCCGAAGGCGATGGCGAAGCTGTTCCAGATGGCGACCGCGTGCGGGCTGTCCTGCGCCGCGCTGTCGAACAGGATGACGGCGCCGAGCGCGCTGGAAATGGTGGCATAGGTCAGAAGCAGTAGTGCGGTGGCGATCAGCCAGCGGACCGACAGGCCGGCAAACAGGAAGGCGATGGCGCCGACGAGCGCATAATGAGCAAGGATGTCGCCCAGCCAGATCAGGTAGAGGTGCGCGCAGCCGATCAGGAAGAGCGTCGTCATGCGCTGGTAATGCGTGGCGGCCGCGCTGTTCCCATGGCGCTCCGCTGCGTCGGTGACCAGCAGGATCGAGGCGCCGAACAGGAAGGAGAACAGGCCGCGCATCTTGCCCTCGATAAAGACGAAGGTGACGAACCAGGCGAAGAGGTCGGCAGGCGCGGTGCCGCCCCAGGCGAGCGGGGAAAAATACGCCGCCTCCGGCAGGCCGAAGGCGGGCAGGTTGGCGAGCAGAATGCCCATGACCGCGACGCCGCGGATCACATCCAACGACAGTAATCGATTGGCGGTGGCAGCTTCGGGCATCGGGCGACCATGGCAGAGTGGCGCATGCAACTCTATGGCCGTCCAAGGCATTCGGTTGCCATGGGATTGTCTCCTCGCATGACCGGGCGCACCACCGCCCGCGCGCATCATTCACCGGCGGCGGCGGCGTTCCTGCACAAGGTCGGGCCGTTCTTTGCCGGGCACGAGGTGACGGGCGGGCCGCTGGCGGTGGCGACGCTGGTCGCGCTGATCTGCACCAACACCGCCTTTGCCGGCACGTTCGAGAATTTCTGGGACACCGATTTCACGCTGGCCTTTGGCGGGAGCGGCGTGTCGCATTCGCTGGCCGAGTGGATCGACCACGCGCTGTTGCCGCTGTTCTTCGTCATCATCGGTGCGGATGTGAAGCGCGAAATCGTCGGCGGTGCGCTGTCGCGGTGGCGGACCGCGGCGTTTCCGCTGGCGGGCGCGATCGGCGGCATGGTCGTGCCGGTGCTGCTGTTCCTGGCCATCACCCATGGCCGGCCGGAGGCGGTGGGCTGGGGGACGGTGGTGACGATGGACACCGCGTTCGGGCTGGCGCTGATCGCGCTGTTTTCCGACCGGTTGCCGGCCGGCGTCCGCGCGCTGATGCTGGCCTTTGCCGCGGTGGACGATGTCGGCGGACTGCTGGTGATCGCCTTTGCCTATACCGAGTCGATCGACTGGCGCGGGTTGGTGGTGGCGGCGGGCGCGCTCGGCGGGATCATCGGATTGCGGCGGCTCGGCTGGGTATCGTCGGTGCCCTATGTGGTGCTGGCGATGGTGTTGTGGGGCGGGGTGTTCGAATCGGGTGTGCATGCGACGATCGCGGGTGTGCTGATCGGCCTGACCGTGCCGGTGACGCCGCGGCTGGACCAGGGCAAGTTCGCCGAGCGTGTGCAGCGCCGCATCGACGAGTTCCAGAAGGCGCATCGCACCGCCGAGGAAAGCGACGATCAGGACGAGGCGATGGAGGCGCAGCAAAAGGCCGAGGACCGGCTGGGCTATCTGCAGGAGATGACCAGCGCGACCAACGTGACGAGCGGCCGGGTGATCGAGACGCTGACCCCGTGGGTGACCTATGTGGTGCTGCCGCTGTTCGCGCTGTCCAACGTCCGCATCCATTTTTCGGCCGAGCTGATGGGCGCGGTGACGTCGCCGCTGGTGCTGGGCATCGTGGCGGGGCTGGCGGTCGGCAAGCCGCTGGGCTTCATGAGCTTTACCTGGATCGCGTCGCTGCTGGGCTTTGCCGAGCGGCCGGACAAGGTGACGTGGCCGATGGTGGCGGCGATCGGCGCGCTGGCGGGGATCGGCTTCACCATCTCGCTGTTCATCGCCGGGCTGGCGTTCGGGGATAGCGAGATGCGCGAGACGGCATCGCTGGGCGTGCTGATCGCGTCGCTGGTGTCGGCGGCGGTGGGCTATGCCGTGCTCAGGCGGGATGCGAACAAGGTGGCGGAGACCGGCACGGCTTGAGAGCTGCCCATTGGTGGCTCTGCTTGGCTGCCGCTCACCCTTCCCACCGCCTTCGGCAGCGGGCCCTCTCCCCAGAGGGGAGAGGGTGGTTCAGCGTTCAGGCCAGGGCGGCGTCGGCACCCATCAGCTTGGGAAAGAAGCCTTCATGGGCGGTGCGCAGGTCGTCCAGCTTGACGACGAAGTCGCCGTCCTCGCGCTCGAAGATCAGGCGGGAGCCGGCGGTGCGGCCGATGCGTTCGACCTCCACGCCGGCGGCGTGCGCGGCGGTGAGGAAGTCGAGCAGCGCGGCGTCGTCGATGGTCGCGACGTAGAGGCCCTGATCCTCGGCGAAGAGCTGGCGGCAGGCCTCGCCGCGCTCAGGCAGCTGGATCAGTGCGCCGATATTTGCGGCAAGCGCCATTTCGGCGAGCGTGACGGCCAGACCGCCATCGGACACGTCATGGACGGCGGTCAGATGGCCGGCGAGAATGCCGGCGCGGACCACGTCGCCCACCCGGCGTTCCTCGGCAAGATCGACCGAGGGCGGCGGACCGGCATCCTTGCCATCAAGGCCGTGGATCTCGCGCACCCAGAGCGACTGGCCGAGATGGCCCTTGGGGGTGCCGATCAGGACGATGACGTCGCCGGTGCCCTTGAACGCGATCGTGGCGGACTGTTCCCAATTCTGGAGCAGGCCGACGCCGCCGATGGCGGGGGTGGGCAGGATCGCCGAGCCGCCGCCGGTCGCCTTGGACTCGTTGTAGAGCGAGACGTTGCCCGACACGATCGGGAAGTCGAGCGCGCGGCACGCCTGCGCCATGCCGTCGAGGCAACCGACGATCTGGCCCATGATCTCGGGCCGCTGCGGATTGGCGAAGTTGAGGCAGTTGGTGATCGCCAGCGGCGTCGCGCCGACCGCGGTCAGGTTGCGCCACGCCTCCGCCACCGCCTGCTTGCCGCCCTCGACCGGGTCGGCGAAGCAGTAGCGGGGCGTGCAGTCGGTGGTCATCGCCAGCGCCTTGCTCGTCTCGTGCACGCGCACCACCGCCGCGTCGCCACCGGGACGCTGCACGGTGTTGGCGCCGACCATGTGGTCATATTGTTCCCAGATCCAGCGGCGCGAGGCGATGTCGGGCGAGCCCATCAGG
This sequence comes from Sphingomonas sp. NY01, assembly GCF_038809135.1. Classification (NCBI taxonomy): domain Bacteria; kingdom Pseudomonadati; phylum Pseudomonadota; class Alphaproteobacteria; order Sphingomonadales; family Sphingomonadaceae; genus Sphingomonas; species Sphingomonas sp. NY01. The sequence goes on from NZ_CP101722.1 coordinate 1,405,691, forward strand.
GTCAGCAGGTCGGCCGCCGGGTCCTTGCAGCTCGGCACGCCCGTCAGTTCGGGCAGCTTGGGGGTGGGGACGTGCGGGCGATCGTAGAGTGGTGCATCGTCGGCGAGCGGGGCGAGGGGAATGTCGCACACCACCTCGCCCTTGTGGCGCAGCACCATGTGGCCGGTATCGGTGACACGGCCGATGACGGCGAAGTCGAGTTCCCATTTGCGGAAAATGGCTTCGGCGAAGTCCTCGCGGCCGGGCTTCAGCACCATGAGCATGCGCTCCTGGCTTTCCGACAGCATCATCTCATAGGCGGTCATGCCGGTTTCGCGTTGCGGCACGTCGTCCATGATGAGTTCGATGCCGACGCCGCCCTTGGACGCCATCTCGACCGAGGAGGAGGTGAGGCCGGCGGCGCCCATGTCCTGGATGGCGACGATCGCGTCCGATGCCATCAGTTCGAGGCAGGCCTCGATCAGCAGCTTCTCGGTAAAGGGGTCGCCGACCTGTACGGTCGGGCGCTTGGCATCGGCATCCTCGCCGAAATCGGCAGAGGCCATGGTGGCGCCGTGAATGCCGTCGCGGCCGGTCTTGGACCCGACATAGACGATCGGATTGCCGATGCCGCTGGCGGCCGAATAGAAGATCTTGTCCGTGTCGGCGACGCCGACGGTCATCGCATTGACCAGGATGTTGCCGTCATAGGCAGGGTGGAAGTTCACCTCTCCCCCCACCGTCGGCACGCCGACGCAGTTGCCATAGCCGCCGATGCCGTGGACGACGCCAGCGATCAGGTGGCGCATCTTGGGGTGGTCGGGACGGCCGAAGCGCAGCGCGTTCAGGTTCGCGACCGGCCGCGCGCCCATGGTGAACACGTCGCGCAGGATGCCGCCGACCCCGGTCGCCGCGCCCTGATAGGGTTCGATATAGGAGGGGTGATTGTGGCTCTCCATCTTGAAGATCGCCGCCTGCGGTTTCCCGTCCGGGCCCGGGCCGATGTCGATCACGCCGGCATTCTCGCCGGGGCCGCAAATGACCTGCGGGCCCTCGGTCGGCAGCTTCTTCAGGTGGATGCGGCTCGACTTGTAGCTGCAATGCTCGGACCACATGACCGAGAAGATGCCGAGTTCGACGAGATTGGGTTCGCGGCCGAGCGCGTGGAGGACGCGCTCATATTCCTCGGGGGACAGGCCGTGTTCGGCGACGATCTCTGCAGTGATCTCAGTCATGGAGCGCGCCTTTAGCGGGGCCGTGGGCGTTCGTCACCCCGGCGCGAGGGGCAGATTTTGCGGAAGTGGACACTAGCGCCCCAGAGCGCGTGTCCACTTACTATTGTTGCAATCGCAACAGGAGGCAGATGGGCGGTTCGGGACATGGCAGGAGGATAGCCGAAGCCGGCCCTGTAGGACAGCGGCGGGGGATGATTGTTGGACCCGCCAGATGGCGTCACTGGTTGAGGAACATGGTCAGTCAGGAGACGATGATTGCACGACGGGTTGAACGAGATGTTGCACGAGGTGGCCGATGAGATCACGCGGGATGCCGCCGAGATCGAGGCATCGGCGGACGCCAAGGACGACGGTGCCGAGCCCGGCCCGTTCGGGGCGGCGATCGCGACGCTGGACGGCACGGTGCTGACCGCCGGCGCGGCGGATACGCGCTTTCCGATCCAGAGCATCGCCAAGGTGTTCGCACTGGAACGCGCGCTGTGTGCGATCGGGGACCGGGTGTTCGAGCGGGTGGGGCGCGAGCCTTCGGGTGATCCGTTCAATTCGATCATCGATCTGGAGCGGACCAAGGGCCTGCCGCGCAACCCCTTCGTCAATGCCGGCGCGCTGGTGGTGGTCGACATGCTGGTAGACTGCGATGTCGAGCGGGCCGAAACGCTGGTCGCGCGGCAGCTGGGGGTGGATGCCGTACCGCTGGACGACGAGGTCATGGCCAGCGAGGAGGAGGGCGGCGACCTGAACCGGGCGATGATGAGCTTCATGCGGCATCACGGCAACCTGAAGTCGGAACCGGACGACGTCATGGAGGCCTATGTCCGGCAATGCGCGATCTCGCTGGATTGCGGCGCGCTGGCGCGGGCCGGGTTGTTCCTGGCGCATGACGCGCGGGTGCGGGGCGACGATGCGGCCGACGCCGAGGCGCAGCGGATGCGCAAGGTGCTCGCGCTGATGATGACGTGCGGCCATTATGACGGATCGGGCGACTTTGCCCTGCGCGTCGGATTGCCGGCCAAGAGTGGGGTCGGGGGCGGCATCCTGGCGATCGTGCCCGATACCGCGGCTATCGCGGTGTGGTCGTCCAACCTGGACCAGCATGGCAACAGCATTTTGGGCGTGCGCGCGCTGGAGATGATCGCGCGGCGGACGGGGTGGTCGGTGTTCGGGCGGGGGTTCGATTAGAGGGTAAGCCCCTCTCCCCAAGGGGGAGAGGGGGCTTCAGGCGTAAGGCGGCATGGTGTGGCCGGCGGGGGAGAGGGTAAAGATCTCGCAACCCTCTTCGGTGATGCCGATCGAGTGTTCGAACTGCGCGGACAGCGAGCGGTCGCGGGTTACCGCGGTCCAGCCGTCGTCGAGCAGCTTCACGTCGGGGCGGCCGATGTTGATCATCGGTTCGATGGTGAAGATCATGCCGGGGCGCAGTTCGGGGCCGGTGCCGGGGCGGCCGACATGGACGACCTCGGGCGCGTCGTGAAAGAGCTGGCCGAGGCCGTGTCCGCAGAAATCGCGGACGACGCCGTAGCGGTGCCGCTCGGCATGGCGCTGGATGGCATGGGCGACGTCGCCCATATGGTTGCCGGGCCGCGCCTGCTCGATACCGAGCATCAGGCATTCATAGGTGATCTCGACCAGCCGGCGCGCCTTTAGCGGTACGTCGCCGATCAGGTACATGCGGCTGGTGTCGCCGTGCCAGCCATCGACGATCGGCGTGACGTCGACATTGACGATGTCGCCCGACTTCAGCGGCTTTTCCGAGGGGATGCCGTGGCAGACGACATGGTTGATCGAGATGCAGGTGGAGTGCGTATAGCCCCGATAGCCGAGCGTCGCCGGATAGCCGCCATTGGCGGTGACGAAGTCGTAGATCAGCCGGTCGATCTCGCCGGTGGTGACGCCGGGGACCATGTGCGGCACCAGCATGTCGAGCGTTTCGGCGGCAAGGCGCCCGGCCTTGTGCATGCCGGCAAAGGCGGCGGGGCCATGGAGCTTGATCGCGCCGGTGCGCCCTTCCGGCGCATCGGGGGAGACGGTCACATAGTCGGTCATGGCGCGCGATATAGCGTGGCGGCGACGCTTTTGCGAGGCTATGGCAGGGGCCATGACCCAAGAACGCATCTGGACGGCGGCACTGGTCGTCATCGGCGACGAAATCCTGTCGGGCCGCACGCAGGACCGCAATGTCGCGCAGATCGCGACCTGGCTGAACGTGCAGGGCATCCGGCTGGCCGAGGTGCGGGTGGTGAGCGACCGGACGGAGGCGATCGTGGAGGCGGTGAATACGTTGCGCGCACGCAACGATTATCTGTTCACCACCGGCGGGATCGGGCCGACGCATGACGACATTACGGTGGATGCGATTGCCGAAGCGCTGGGGGTGGGCGTCGTCCACCACCCGGAGGCGATGGCGGTGCTGGAGGCCTATTACGCGACGCGCGGCGGGCTGACCGAGGCGCGCGCGCGGATGGCGCGGGTACCGGACGGCGCGACGCTGATCGAGAACCGGGTGTCGGGTGCGCCGGGCATCCATGTCGAGAACATCTTCATCATGGCCGGGGTGCCGCACATCACCGCGGGCATGCTCGACCGGCTGACGGGCACGCTGGAGGGCGGGCGGCCGGTGGTGTCGGGGACGATCGGCTGCTGGGTGGCGGAAAGCGAGGTCGCCGACATGCTGCGCAGCGCCGAGAAGGCCCATGAGGGCGTATCGATCGGCAGCTATCCCTTCTTCCGCGAAGGGCGGACGGGGGCGAACTTCGTCGTGCGCAGCCCGGATGCGGCACTGGTCGACCGGTGCCTGGCGGACCTGACCACCGCGCTGGAGGCCGAGGGACGGGTGGTGATCGCCGGGGGGATCTGACACCCCCCGGCGGTGGCGGCCTATTGCTCGACGCTGGCGGCGAGGGGCGGCGTCTGCTGGTGCTGGATGACGCTCCAGTCCTCATGCGCCAGACGGCGATAGGTGCTGGTGCAATGCGCCTCGTAGGGCTGCTCACCCTCGCGCTCGGCACGGACGTGATAGGCGATGACGATCAGCCCTTCCTGCGGGCGGGCAATCTGCTGGTTGGAAAAGGCGACCTTGCTCCAGCGCGGGGTGTTGGACACCGCCTCCACCGCCTGCGCGCCGGTGACCACATAGGGCGGCTGCGGGATCACCATCAGGCATTCGTCGTCGATCGACTCGGCATAATGTTCATGGTCGGCGGTCCAGAGGCTTTCCTCGAAGCTCCACACGCGATTGTCTTCCATGGCCTTCTCTCCTGATGGCGTTCCGGCCAACAGCGCCGGGGGAGGCGGATCGTTCCCGCATCTCCCCCGGCCGCGATCAGAAGCCGCGACGGAGCGTGACGAACCACTGACGCGGTGCGCCGGCGAGCAGCGTCTGGTTGTCGCCGCTGGCGGTGTAGCCGTTGGTGCCGATGGTGGAGATATAGTCCTTATCGGTCAGGTTGGTGACGCTTGCCTCGATCGTGAAGCCGCGCAGGAGGCCGGGCGCGTCGGTGAAGCGGTAGCCGATGCTGGCATCGACCAGCGCACGGGCGCCGACCGACTGGTCGTTCAGATAGGTGAAATAGCGCCTGGTCATGTAGTCGACGCCGGCGCGGGCGAAGAAGCGGTCGTCGTCATAGACGATCTCGCCCTTGGCCATGTGTTCGGGCGTGTCGACCACGGTGCGCCCGGCGGTCGGGGACAGCACGGCGCCGGCGGCGCTCAGGACATCGTCCTGATAGGTGGCGCGGTTGTAGGAATAGCTGGCGAACAGCGACAAGGGCGTCGTGGGGATGCTGTAGAAGGCGGATGCCTCCGCGCCGTAGCTTTCGACGTCGCCCGCATTGTTGAGCGTCGGCGGATTGCCCTGGATGCTCGACCCGTTGGCGAAGACGAGCAGGCGGTTCGAGAAGTCGATATAATAGCCGACCGCCGACAGTTGCAGCCCGCCGCGACGCAGGCGCACGCCGCCCTCCGCCGTTTTCGAGGTTTCGGGGCGCACCGTGCCGCGGATCGCATCAAAGCCGGTCTGGGTGGTCGCGAACGGGCCGGAGGTGGCGGACGACACGAAGGCGCGCATGTTTTCCGAATAGCTGCCGAACATTTCGGCGCCCGAGCCGAGGCGGAAAACGAGGCCGGCTTGCGGGAGGAACCAGTCTTTGGACTCGATCCGGCCAGCGACGAGCGTACCGGTCAGGAGGTTCGCCTGGTTGCGCACGCGCGTGCCCTTCCACCCGGCGTTGATCGTCAGCCGGCCGATATCGAGCGAGTCCGCGATGAAATATTGCAGCGTCTCGGTATCGTATTTGCCGTTCCACTGGGTGGCGAAGGGATTGTCCTGGAAGCGGAGTACGTCGCGGTTCGGCACGGTGCCGCCGGCCAGCCCGTAGAAGCGCCGCGCCTGGCGGAAGGTGTTGCTCTCGTACCAGCCGCCGACTTCGAAGCGATTGGGGCCCAGGTCATAGGCCAGGCGCGTGACATTGCCGGCGCGGTCGATGCCATATTCGGTCGTCCGGTAGGACAGCGGGGCGGGGGCGGTGATGGGTTGGCCGGCATCGTCGGGTGCGCCGGCCGGGGTGGCGAGATAGGGAGTGATCCAGGAGCCCTGGCCCTTGTTGTGGTGGTAGTAGCTGGTGGTGGTGAGGGTGAGGGTGGGGGCGAGGCGCATGTCGAAGGTGAGGCCGCCCAGCCAGTCGCGGCGAAGACCTGCGGCGTTGAAATAGACGTCGTCGACGGTGCCGATGCCGGTGGGGAAGGCGAGACCGGCACCGGGGAAGGGCAGCGCGGCGGCGGGGTTGGCGGCGCGAGCGTTCTGGTTGTTGAACACCTGCGCGATGCGGATCGCCAGCGGATAATCGTTGCCGATATTGTCGTTCCGCAGGCCGCGGCGTGCGATGATGCCGAGGCTGAGATCCTGATAGTCGATCTCGCGCCGGTCGGAAAAATTGACAAAGCCGGTGATGCTGCCGAGCCCGTCCATCTCCTTGACCAGCTTGGCATTCGCCTGATGCTGGCGCTGGCTGCCAAAGCCCTTCCACTTGTCGGTGGTCAGGTAGCCATAAGACAGATAGCCCTTGAGCCCGCCCCCCAGATCGCCGCTATCGGCGCGGACGAAGGCACGAACCGTGTCGTTGCTGCCATAGGTGCCGGAGGCGACCAGATCGGCGGTGTCGGCAGGGGCGCGGCTTTCGAACTGCAGCGTGCCGCCCAGATTGCTGGTCGAGGCGGTGCCGAGCGCGCCCGCACCCTGCGCAACGGTGGTGCTGCCGATATTTTCGGAAATGATCGCGCGGCTGATGTGCAGGCCGTTGACGTTGGCATAGCTCATGTCGCCGAGCGGCACGCCGTCGAGCGTGAAGCCGAGCTGGTTCTGGTTGAAGCCGCGCAGCGAGATGCGCGTCGACCATTCATAGGCACCGAACGCGTCGGCGGACTGGAAATTGACGCCGGGCAGCTTGGCGGCGGCCTTCAGCGGCGAGGTACCCGGCGGCAGGCGTTCCAGATCGGCGGCGGTGATCGTCTGCACCTGACGGGTCTGGCCGAAGCCGAGGACGACGATGTCCTGTCCGTCGCCGCCGGGAGCGGGGTTGTCGGCGACCAGCGTTGCCGTGTCGGCGACCTGGGCGGTGGCGTGCTGCGCGGCGAGAAGCGCGATGGATGCGGCACCGGCGCGCCAGATATGTGCGGTCATGATCGTCGTCCCCCTATGGGGCGACATTGCGCCCCTTTGGCGGGGCTGGTGACGTGATTTGGTTACCGGATCGCTACAATTGCGCGGCCAAATGGTGACGCGGGGGAAGGCGCGTACGATAATCGCATGACCGGCCCCGGTCTCGCGATGCGTGCGACATCGGCGGGACCGGCGCGGTCATGTTCCGCCGCGATCAGTCGTAGCGGCGGAGAAGGCCGGACAGCTTGCCCTGCACCCGAACCTGCGCGGGCGCATAACGCTGCGGATCATAGGAGCGGTTGGCGGGATCGAGCCGCACCATCGCGCCCTCGCGGCGGAAATATTTCAGCGTCGCCTCGCTGTCGTCGATCAGCGCGACCACGATCTCGCCATCGCGCGCGGTTTCGGTGCGGCGGATCAGAGCGTAGTCGCCATCGAGGATACCCGCCTCGACCATCGAATCGCCCGATACCTCCAGCGCATAATGCTCGCCCGAGCCGAGCAGCGCGGCCGGGACGGCCAGTGTCGAGGACCCCTCGAACGCCTCGATCGGCAGGCCGGCGGCGATGCGGCCGTGCAGCGGGATTTCCAGCACGTCGTTGGCCGGGATCGGGCTGGCGGCGGCGGCGGGCGCGGTGGTGCCGACGGGCGACGCCGGTGCCGCAGCCGCCTTCGGCTCGGCCGGGCGCTCCGGCATGCGCAGCACCTCCAGCGCGCGGGCGCGGTTGGGCAGGCGGCGGATGAAGTCGCGTTCCTCCAGCGCGGAGATCAGGCGGTGGACCCCCGACTTCGACTTGAGGTCGAGCGCGTCCTTCATCTCCTCGAACGACGGGGACACGCCCGTCTCCGTCAACCGGTCATTGATGAAGCAGATCAGCTCGTGCTGCTTGCGCGTGAGCATCGCGGAACCTCCGTCCAGAACAGACGTGGAACTTATAAGGAACGTTTCGGCTTGCGTCAAGCGAGGGGCAGGATTTCCGCCGAGTCGCCCGCCTGTGCCGGGGGGGCGTGCGGCTCGCGCACGATCAGGCAGGTGGAACGGGCGAGGGTCAGGAGCATGGAACTGTCCTGGATGGTGGAGGCGTAGGCGCGGCCGTCGCGGAGTTCGGCGCGCAGATAGTCGGTGCGCGGGCCGTTGGCGGGGAGGGTTTCGCCGAGCAGGGCGAGGGCCGGGCGGGGGAGCGGGTCGGCGGCGCCGGCCAAGGCGGCGACGAGGGGCTTCACGAACAGCATGGCGGTGACAAAGGCGGATACGGGATTGCCGGGCAGGCCAAGCACGAGCGCGTCGCCAAGCCGGCCGGCCATCATCGGCTTGCCGGGGCGCAGCGCGATGCGCCAGAAGTCGATGGTGCCACCGGCCGCGGCGAGCGCGGGGCGGACGAGGTCGTGATCGCCGACCGAGGCGCCGCCGGTGGTGACGAGCAGGTCGGCGCGCACGCCGGCAAAGGCGCGGGTCAGCGCGTCCAGGTCGTCGGGCAGGATGCCGAGGTCGATGATCTCCACCGGCAGGTCGCCCAGCATCGCGGCGAGCATGACGCCGTTCGATTCGGGGAGCGCAAGGCCGCTGGCGTCGCTGCCCGGCGCGACCAGCTCGTCCCCGGTGGCGGCGATCGCGACGCGCACGCGGCGGCGGACGGGGAGGACGGCGACCCCGCCCGTCGCGGCGACGGCGATGCGGGCGGGGGTGAGACGCTCGCCCGCGGCGACCAGCCGCTGGCCGGTGTGGAAGTCGAGCCCGCGGGGGCGGACGTTGCGTCCGGCGTGCGCCGGGCCTTCGCCGGTGAGGGTCAGGCTGGCGCCGTCGCGCCCGGCCTCTTCCTGGATCAGCACGGTATCGGTGCCGGGGGGCAGGGCGGCGCCAGTGAAGATACGGGTCGCCTGGCGTGCGCCGACCGATGCGTCGAAGGGGCGCCCGGCGGCGCTTTCGCCGATCACCTGCCACGGGCCGGGCATGTCGTCGAAGCGGATCGCATAGCCGTCCATCGCCGACAGGTCGGCCGCGGGTTGCGTGCGGGCGGCGACGATGTCGGCCGCGGCCCAGCGACCCGCCGCGTCGCGCAGCGGCAGCGTTTCGGTGGACACGGGCACGGCGAGCGCGAGCAGGCGTGCCTGTGCCTGCGTGACGGGAACGAGCGGGGTGGCGGCGGAAATGGCGATATCCTTCGCAAAGCGGCCGGGGGAGAACGGCGTCGGGGCGGCAAGGGTCCGTGGTTGATCCCTGATGGACGGATGCGATATCCTATCCGCCCAAGGAGAAGCCGATGCGAGCCCTTTCCGTTCTCGATACCGTTTTCGCCCGGCACCCGCGTGCGGTGGGTGAAAGCTATCTCGACCATGCGCGCACCGCGAGCCGGTTCGGGCTGGCGATGCTGGGCGGCGGGCTGGCCTGCATGGTGCATGCCGCGGTGCCGGCGCTGTTCACCACCACGGGCAGTGACACGATCCGGCGGCTGCATGCGCGGATGAGCGGTCGGGCCGGGCAGGCGGCCGCTGCGCGCGACGGGTTCTGCTACGAAATCTGAGCAGCTGCGCCCACAGGGGCGACCCAGTCGCCCGACTTGCCCCCCTGCTTGGCGAGGAGGCGGATATCGGACAGGACCATCGCCTTGTCGAGCGCCTTGGCCATGTCGTACAGCGTCAGCAGCGTGACGGACACCGCGGTCAGCGCCTCCATCTCCACCCCCGTCTGCCCCGCCGTGGCGGCGGTCGCGGTGGCGGTGACGCCGCTGTCGTCCAGCGCCAGATCGATCTCGATCTTCGTCAGCGGCAGCGGGTGGCAGAGCGGGATCAGGTCGCTGGTCCGCTTGGCCGCCATGATGCCGGCGACGCGGGCGACCGCCAGCACGTCGCCCTTCTTCGTGCGACCCTCGGCAATGGCGGTGGCCGCTTGCCGCGACATGGTGATGCGACCCGACGCGACCGCCTGGCGCTGCGTCACCGCCTTGTCGCCGACATCGACCATGCGGGCCGCGCCGTCCGCGTCGATATGCGTCAGCCCCGGCATCAACCGACCAGCGCGCGGGTCGCGGCCTCGACATCGGCCTGCCGCATCAGCGCTTCGCCGATCAGGAAGCAGTGGATGCCGTGCTGCGCCATCGCATCGAGGTCGGCACGGCTGGTGAGGCCGCTTTCGGCCACGAAGGTGCAGCCCTGCGGCGCGTAGCCGACCAGATCATAGGTGTTCTGGAAGTTCACCTCGAACGTCTTCAGGTTGCGGTTGTTGACGCCGATCAGACGCGAGCGGAGGCGCGCGGCGCGCTCCATCTCGGACAGGTCGTGCACCTCGACCAGCGCGTCCATCCCGCATTCGAGGGCCGCCGCCTCGATCTCCTGCATCTGCGCGTCGTCCAGCGCGGCGACGATGATGAGGATGGCATCGGCGCCCAGCGCGCGTGCCTCGTGCACCTGCCACGGGTCGATCATGAAATCCTTGCGCAGCACGGGGATCGACACGGCGTTTCGGCCCGCCTCCAGATAGGCGTCCGATCCCTGGAACCAGCGTTCGTCGGTCAGGATCGACAAACAGGCGGCCCCGCCGGCTTCATAGGCGCGGGCATGGGCAACGGGATCGAAATCCTCGCGGATAAGGCCCTTGGAGGGGCTTGCCTTCTTTACCTCGGCGATAAGCGCGTGGCCGGTCCTTGCATCGAGCGCGGCGCGAAAGCCGCGCGGGGCGCTTTGCCCGGCGATCCGCTGGTCGAGATCGGCGTGCGAGATCGTCGCCTTGCGCGCGGCGACATCGGCGCGCTTGGTTTCCAGGATGCGGTCGAGCATCGTCGTCATCGGTAGGCAATCCATTGATCGAGCAGGCGGGCGGCGGCGCCGTCGTCCAGCACGCGGGCAGCGGCGACCGCGCCACGGCCCAGCGTCGTGCTGTGCCCCGCGACGAGGAGCGCGGCGGCGGCGTTGAGCAGCACCGCGTCGCGGTAGGCGCCTTCCTCACCGGCGAGCAGGCGCTGAAGCGCGGCGGCGTTGTGGGCGGCGTCGCCGCCGCGGATCGCGGAGACGGGATGGCGGGGCAGGCCGGCATCCTCGGGCGTGATCGTCGCGGGTGCGGTGAGCGTCCCGACCGAGACGGCGATGCTGGGGCCGGCGCCGGAGAGTTCGTCCAGCCCCTCCTCGCCCGAGACGACCAGTGCGGCCTGGGTGCCGAGCTGGTTCAGCGCCTCCGCATAGAGCGGGGCATAGTCGGGGCGGGCGATGCCGATGAGCTGGCGGGTGACGTGCGCCGGATTGGCGAGTGGGCCCATCAGGTTGAAGATGGTGCGGCGGCCGATCGTGCGGCGGATCGGCGTGATCCGCTTCATCGCGGGGTGATGATTGGCCGCGAACAGGAAGGCGATGCCCAGATCGGCAAGGCTGGCCTCCGCCACCGCGCCGGCGCGGTCCATGTCGAGGCCGAGCGCTTCCAGCGTGTCGGCGGCGCCCGCCTTGGACGAGGCGGCACGGTTGCCATGCTTGGCGACGGGCACGCCGAGCGCGGCGACGACGAGCGCCACCGCGGTCGAGACGTTGAGCGTATGATGACCATCGCCACCGGTGCCGCAGACATCGACGGTGCCGGGTGGCGCCTGGATCGGGACGACCCGCTCGCGCAGGGCGCGCGCAGCCTCGGCGATCTCGATCGCGGTCTCGCCGCGTTCGGTCAGGCCGGTCAGGAAGACGATGATCGCCGCCTCGGTGGCGCGGCCGTCAAGGATGTCGGCAAAGGCGACGCGGGCCGACTCGCGCGACAGCGGCGAGGCGGTATCGGGGAGCAGGGAAACCGTGGTCATGCCGCGAGATGCGCGGGCATGCGGTAGGCGATCCCCGCTTCGCGGAGGAAGTTGGCGAGCATGGCGTGGCCATGTTCGGTGGCGATGCTTTCGGGATGGAACTGCACGCTGTGGATCGGCAGATGCGCGTGGCGGAAGCCCATCACTGCGCCGTCCTGCGCGCGCGCATTGACGATCAGGCTGTCGGGCACGTCGTTGACGATCAGCGAATGGTAGCGCGTCGCGGTGAAGGGCGAGGGGAGCCCTGCGAACATGCCCGAGCCGTCATGCAGCACGGGCGAGGTCTTGCCATGCATCAGCCCGCCGCGCTCCACCTTGCCGCCGAAATGCTGGCCGATCGCCTGATGCCCCAGGCACACGCCGAGCAGGGGGCGGCCGGCATCGGCACAGGCGGCGACGAGGTCGAGGCTGACGCCCGCCTCCGTCGGTGTGCAGGGGCCGGGCGAGATCAGAAAGGCGCTGGCGCCCGATGACAGCGCCTGGCCCGCCGAGATGGCGTCGTTGCGCACCACCTCCACCTCGGTCCCCAGTTCCTGGAGATAGTGGACGAGGTTCCAGGTGAAGCTGTCGTAATTGTCGACGACGAGGATCATGGAGGCCGCCATAGACGCGTGTCACGATGTTGCAAAGTGTCAGGGGTGCCGACACATCGCGGCGATGTTGCGGCTTTAGCGCCGGCGGATCGGCGCGGTTCAGCATGGAGCCATGCGCCGCGCCCGACGTTGTTCCCAACAAAGGAGAATTCGCCCATGTTTCGCCCCCTGTTGATCGCCGCGCTGGTCGCGTCGCCCCTGCCGGCTTTCGCACAGACCCAGGCCGCAGCGGCCGATCAGCAGGCCGAGACCGGCCAGCCGCCCAAGCGCGTGCGCAGCGTGACCCTGACCGGCGACCAGAAATGCCCGCAAAGCACCGCGGACGAGGTGGTGGTGTGCGGGCGCGACGACGAGCCGTTCCGCATCCCCAAGGGCCTGCGCGACGATCAGCCGATCGCGGCGCAGAACCAGAGCTGGGTGAACCGTGCCGCGGTGGCGGACCGGGTCGGGCGGACGGCGGCGGGCCTGCCGGACACCTGCTCGCCGGTGGGCTCCGGCGGGCAGACGGGTTGCGCGCTGACCTGGAACCGCGACTTCGCAGCACAGCGCCGGGCCGATGCGGCAGCGGAGCGGGCGGTGCCGGGCGGCGAGGAGTAAGCCGCCCCTACTGCCCGAAGCCGCCTTCCGCCGCGCGGGCGACCGCCTCGCGGGCGGCGGCGAGGATGGCGCCGGCCTTGGCCTCGCACTCGCGCTGTTCATAGGCGGGGTCGGAGTCGGCGACGATGCCGGCGCCCGCCTGGACGTGGATTATGCCGTCCTTCACCACCGCGGTGCGCAGCACGATGCAGCTATCCATCGATCCGTCGGGCGAGAAATAGCCGACGCCGCCGGCATAGGCGCCGCGGCGTTCGGGTTCGAGTTCGGCGATGATCTGGCAGGCGCGGACCTTTGGCGCGCCGCTGACGGTGCCGGCGGGGAAGCCGGCGAACAGCGCGTCGAGTGCATCCTTTTCCGGCGCCAGCGTGCCGACCACGTTCGACACGATGTGCATCACATGGCTGTAGAGTTCGACCGTGTAGCTGTCCGTCACGCGCACGCTGCCCGGTGCGGAAGCGCGGCCGGTATCGTTGCGGCCGAGATCGAGCAGCATCAGATGTTCGGCCCGTTCCTTGGGATCGGCGAGCAGGCTGGTGCGGTTCGCCTCGTCCTCCGCGGCGGTCCTGCCGCGCGGGCGGGTGCCGGCGATGGGGCGGATGGTGACGTCGCCGTCGCGGACGCGGACGAGGATCTCGGGGCTGGAGCCGATCAGGGAAAACCCGGGAAGATCAAGATGATATAGGAAGGGGGAGGGGTTGATGCGGCGCAGGCTTCGGTAGAGTTCGAAGGGGGGGAGCGCAAACGGCGTCTCGAACCGCTGGGCCAGCACGACCTGAAAGATGTCGCCGGCGACGATATAGTCCTTCGCGCGGGCGACCATTTCCCCGTAGCGGCCGGGGGCGAGCGCGGGGGTGTAGGCGGGCTCGTCGAGATCGGCGCGGACGGGCGCCGGCAGCGGCGTGGCGGCAAGGCGCGCGGCGACCGCATCGAGGCGGCTCTCCGCATCGGCGACGATGGCGGCGGCGTCGCTGGTGGCGTCGGGCCAGGCCGGGGCGACGAGGAACAGGGCGTCGGCGAGACGGTCGAAGACGAGGATGACGGTGGGGCGGACGAAGATCATGTCCGGCAGACTGAGCGGGTCGCTCGCCGGCTGGGGCAGATCCTCCACCAACCCCACGGTTTCATAGCCGAAATAGCCGACAAGACAGGCCAGCGCGCGCGGCAGCCCCTCCGGCACGTCGGCGCGGCATTCGGCGACCAGCGTGCGGAGCGCCGCCAGCGTATCCTGCGCGCAATCCGCGAACGCGTCGCGGTCGGTCGCCCAGTGGCGGTTGATCGCGGCGACCTTCCCATGCGCGCGGAAGACGAGATCGGGGGCAAGGCCGATCAGGCTGTGGCGGCCGCGGGTCGCGCCGCCCTCCACCGATTCGAGCAGGAAGTCGCCGCGGCCGGGCTCGATCAGCTTCAGGGCGGCGGCGACCGGCGTCTCGGTATCCGCGACCTGCCGGCGCCAGATCAGCGCCGGCCGGCCGGAGGCGAGCGCGGAGACGGGATCAGTTATTGGAGCTGCTCCCGTTCACCAACTCGTTGCGCACCGCCGCGACGTTGCCGGTATCGATCTTCACGCCGACATTCCTGCTGACCGCGCGGACGAACTGTTCAACATATTCGCGGCCCTGAAGACGACCGATATCGGCGCGGGCGGCGCGGACGGCGTCAGGGGTGTTCGAGGCGTCGCCACGGTCGATCCGGTCCAGCTTGATGACGTACCAGCCGTCGCCGCCGGGCGATTGCAGCGTCTTGGTGGTGCCCTGCTTCATGCTGAACAACAGCGCGAGCGGCGCGGCGGCCGGCGTCTGCTGCGCCGCGGCCAGCTGCGCCCGCGCGGCGGCGATCGGGCGGATGGCGGGAAGCGACAGGCCGGTCTGGCCGAGGGCGGCGCCCAGCGCCGCACCCTTGTTGACGCGGGCCAGCACGTCGTTCGCCACCTTGCGGGCCGCGGCGCGGGCACGATCGGCCTTGAGATCGGCGATGACGGCGTTCTGCACCTGCATCAGCGGGCGGGGGGCGGAGGGCACGACCTGACCGACGGCGACGACGGCGAAGCCGCCATCCTGGCCGAGCGGCACCACCTGCGGCGCATCGCCATCCTCAGCGGTGAAGGCGGCGGTGATCATGGTGCGCTGTTCGGCCGAGGGCTGGAAAGCGGGGGCGTCGGGCGCCTGCCCCTGCGCGGTGACGGCGGGGAGCGCCTGCGCCTGCAGCTTCTGGTCGCCGACGACCTCGTCAAAGGTGGCGTTGTCGGCCAGCGCATCCTCGACCTTGTTGCGCAGGTCGGCGAGCGCGGCGGCGGACTTCTGCTTGGTCAGCGTGTCGACGATGTCGGCGCGAACCTGTTGCAGCGTGCGCGCCGGCACCTGGGTGACGGCATCGACGCGCGCGACGACGAAGCCGAGCGTACCGCGCAAGGGGCCGACGACCGCACCCTGCGACGCGGCAAAGACCGCATCGGCGACCGCGGCGGAGGTGGTCGCGGCATAGGCGGCCTTGTCGACGCCTTCCTGCGTGGAGGGCTCCAGCCCGGCGGCCTGTGCGGCGGCGGCGAGCGCGGTGCCCCCCTTCACCTTGGCGGCAAGCGCATTCGCGCCGGCCTGGTCGGCGACGATGACCTGGGTGACCGTGCGCTTCTCGCTGGCGGCGTAGCTGGACTGGTTGGACCGGAAATAGGCGGCGATCTCGGCATCGGTCGGGGTGACGCGCGCGGCGACCGCCTGCGGCGAAACCACGGCATAGCGCACCGTGCGACGCTCCGGCAGGGTGTAGCGCGACAGGTTGCGGCCGTAGAAGCTCTGGATCTCCGCGGGCGTGGGCGCGGCACCGGTGCCGACCGCGGTCAGCGGGATAAAGCCGATCTGGCCAGCGCGCTTTTCGAGCAGCAGCGAGGCATAAGGGAGCGCCAGTTGCTGCGGCATCTGCGTCGCGCCCTGGGTGGGGGCGATAAGCTGCTGGCCGATCAGTTCGCGGGCGATGTCGGTGCGCACCTGCTGGTCGGTCATCTTCCGGTCGGCCAGGATGCGCTGGTAGAGCGTGGGATCGAACTGGCCATTGGGTCCGCGCAGCGCCGGGATCGAGGCGATCTGGCCGTCGACCGCACGGCGCGAGACGACCATGCCCTGGTCATGGCCGAATTCCTCCAGCGCCATGCCGTTGACGATCCGTTGCAGCGTGCCGTCGAGCCCGCCCTGCGCGATGAAGGTCGCGACATCGAGCGTGGGCTGTTCGCGGCGATACGCTTCCACCTCGGCGGCGACCGCTTGGCGCAGCTCGGCATTGCCGACCTTGGCATCGCCGACCTTGGCGACCTGCGCGCCGCCGATGCCGCCCCCCATGCTGGTGACGTTCGACACGTCACCCGCCGCAAAGGCGATCGCGATCACCCCCAGGACGATGAAGGTGACGATGACACCGGCCTTGGAATTGATGATCCGGCGGAAGAAACTGAGCATGGACGACCGATCGGCAGGAGAAAATCGGGTGATGCTTTAAGAGGCGGGCGCGCAAGCATCAAGCTTGTGCCGCAACGCAGACGCGCTATCGGTGTTGAACATGTATAACGATGAAGTGGGAATCCGGGGATGACGCGGCGCAAACTGGTGGCGGGCAACTGGAAGATGAACGGATCGCTGGCCGCGCTCGGCGAGCTGGACGCGATCGTGGCGGCCGCGGATGCGGCGCCGGGGGTCGATGTCGCGGTGGCGGTGCCGGCCACGCTGATCGGGCCGGCAGCGGCGCGGGTGCCGGGTGTGGCGATCGGGGCCGAGGACGTGCACGAGCGCGATGCGGGCGCGCATACCGGCTGCATATCGGCGGCGATGGTGGCGGAGGTGGGCGCCAGCTTCACCATCGTCGGCCATTCCGAGCGGCGGGCCGATCAGGGTGAGACGAGCCAGGATGCGTGGGCCAAGGCGGCGGCGGCGCACCGGCAGGGTCTGAACGTCATCCTGTGCTGCGGCGAGACGGAGGCCGAGCGCAACGCCGGCCGCGCCGAACGCGTGGTGCAGGCGCAGATCGAGAAGTCGGTGCCCGACAATGCGGACGGCAGCTGGTTCACGCTTGCCTATGAGCCGCGCTGGGCGATCGGGACGGGCCGCACGCCCACGCTGGAGGAGATCGGATCGATCCACGCGATCGCGCGCGCCAAGCTGCGCATGCTGATCGGCGATGCGGCGGACGGGGTGCGCATCCTGTACGGCGGATCGGTGACGGGGGAGAATGCCGCGACGATCCTGGCGGTGGACGATGTGGACGGCGCGCTGGTCGGGGGTGCGAGTTTAACGGCGGCGAAATTCGTGCCGATCATCGAGGCGGCGGCGGGGGTTTGATTTTTTTTGGGGGGCAAGCAGCGTTGCACTGCTGGGCAGCCCCTCACCCTCCCACTGCCTGACGGCAGCGGGCCTCTCCAGCATCAGGTCGTTCATGCCCCCGGCATGAACTAAACAGCGCGGGGCGCTGTTTACCTGATGCTCCCCGTGGGGGAGAGGGAATAATCACCCGTACCGCTTCTTCAGCATCGCATACGCCGCGCGGAGGGCATAGGCGTCGGCGCCCTTGGGGCGGCCGGGTTTGGCCGTGGGGCGCCAGGCGAAGACGTCGAGATGGGCCCAGGCGGTGCCTTGCGGGACGAAGCGGCGGAGGAAGAGGGCGGCGGTGATCGCGCCGGCAAAGCCGCCTTCGGGAGCGTTGACCATGTCGGCCACGTCCGATTTCAGCATGTCGTCGTACCCGTCCCACAGGGGCAGGCGCCAGACAGGATCGTCCTCTGCCGTGCCCGCGGCAAGCAGGGCGCCGGCCAGCGCCTCGTCATCGGTGAAGAGCGGCGGCAGGTCCGGGCCGAGCGCCACGCGAGCGGCGCCGGTCAGCGTCGCGAAATCGAGGATCAGGTCGGGGGTATGTTCGCCGGCGCGGGTCAGCGCGTCGCCCAGGATCAGCCTGCCTTCGGCATCGGTGTTCGTGTTCTCGACGGTCAGGCCCTTGCGGGTGCGCAGCACGTCGCCGGGGCGGAAGGATGCGGCGGACACCGCATTCTCGACCGCGGGGACGAGGAGGTGGAGGCGGACGGGCAGGCGCGCGGCCATGACGAGGCCGGCGAGCGCGATGGCGTGGGCGGCACCGCCCATGTCCTTCTTCATCAGGCGCATCGCGGCGGACGGCTTGATGTCGAGGCCGCCGGTGTCGAAGCAAACGCCCTTGCCGACGATGGCGAGGCCGGGATGCGCGGGGTCGCCCCAGGCGAGTTCGATCAGGCGAGGCGCACGATCCGGCGTGGCGGCGATGCCGACCGCGTGGATCATCGGATAGTCGCGGGCCAGCGCCTCCCCTTGCGTCACCGCGATCTCCGCGCCGAAGCGGCGGGCGAGTTCGGCGATTTCATGTTCCAGCTCGGCGGGGCCGAGATCGCCGGCCGCGGTGTTGACCAGATCGCGGACCTGCGCGGTGGCCGCCGCAATGCGCACGGTTTCCTCGATATGCGCGGCGTCGCGGGTCAGGAGGACTCGCTGCCCGGTCGGCTCGCCGGCCTTGTAGCGGGTGAAGCGATACTGGCCGAGCAGCCAGCCGAGCGCGGCGGGACCGGCCTCGACCCCCTCCGGTCGGTAGACGCCCTCCGGCAATATCTCCGCAAGTCGGGCGAGTGCCCAGGGCGAGTGCGGATCGGCGATGGCGGCGACGACCTGCCAGTCGCTTTCCCCGGTGACGATCAGGTGCGTGCCGGCCTTGCCCGTGAAGCGCGCGGCGGCGGCCTGGGTGCGGACCGCCTGGGGCTGGTCGTGCAACCATGCCCCAAAGTCATCCGGCGCGATCGCGGTGATGGTGCGCGCATATTGGCCGCGATCGGGTTGCAGCAGAAGCGTGAAGTCGGTCGTCATTGAACGGGTGCCACCAGGAATTGCTCGAACCGCTGCGCGCCGTCGGGCTCGGCATAGGTGCTGACCGAAAGCGTGCGGTTCGGGTAGGTTACGCGGAAGGTGCGATTGACGAAGCCGCCGCGCAGGCGGGTGCGGCCGGTCTGGATGAAGGCGGTGGGCTCGCCGAGCGCGGCCAGGCTGGTGCGGTAGTCGGCCTGGGCGCGCGGGGTGAAGTAGAAGTTGGCGTCCTCGGTCAGCAATGTGCGGTCGAGCGTGCCGCTTCGCAACTGGTCGTACAGGCGGCGGGCGCGGGGGAGGGCGGCCTGATCCTCGGCGGAGGCGGTGGGCGGGGGCAGGACGATCGCCTGCAATCCGCCGGCGATGCGGCTGGTGGCATCGGAAAACCAGCTGTTGGTCAGAACGACGATCGCCGCCTTGTCATCGGGGAAGACGATGTTTTCGGACAGGAAACCGACCGCCTCGCCGGAATGCTCGACAAAGCGGCGGCCGTTCTGCGTGCCGGTGCTGACCCCCAGGCCATAGCCGTTGGTCGACCCGTCGGCGAGGCGGACGGGCGTTTCCTGCGCACTCCAGTCGTCGGGGGCAAGCAGCGTGCGGTTCAGGCGGGCGATGTCCCATCTGGCGAGATCCTGCGCCGACATCGACAACTGGCCCGCGGCATAGAGCCAGCCCGATGCGGCCGGCGTCTCGGCATGGACGGGGCCGAGTGCGAAGCGGCCATAGCCTTGCGGGAAACCGGGCCCCACCGCCTCGTCCTGATCCAGCGCGCGGATGCCGAGCGGCGCGAAGATGCGGGTCTGCAGAAGCTGCATCAGCGGCTGGCCCGACACCTTTTCCGCGATCATGCCGGCGACGACATAGCCGGTGTTGGAATATTGCCACTGTTGGCCGGGCTGGAAGTCGAGCGGCGCCTTGGCCCAGCGGTCGACGATGCCCTGCGGCGTGACGGGCGTCGCCATCGCCTTGAAGCTGAAATCCTGCGGCCAATAGTCGCGAAGGCCCGAGGTGTGCGACAGCAACTGGCGCAGCGTGATGCGGTCGCCGCCGGTGATGCCGGGCAGGTACCGGGCGACGGTGTCGTCCAGGCTGAGCTTGCCGTCATCCTCCAGCAGGAGGAGCGCGGCGGCGGTGAACTGCTTGGAGATCGAGGCGATCTGGTAGGGCGCGGCCGCGTCGGCGGGCTTTGCCGCCTCCGACTGCTTGCCATAGGCCTTGGCAAGGACGATGCGGCCGCCCCGCACCACCGCGATCGAGGCGGAGGGGACGCCGGTATCGGCCAGCGTCTTGGTGACGAGCGCGTCGATCCTGGTCGCTTCGTCCGGGGACAGGGCCTGTGCGGCAAGCGGGGCGGGAATGGCGAGCGCGAGCGCTGCCAGCATGCGGAAACCGGTCATGCCCGGCATCGAAGCAAATGCCGGGGCGGCGCGCAACGGCGGCGCGCGGAAAAGCGGCGCCGCGCCTATGTCCGCGGCGCCACCGGTACGCCGTACAGGTCGTGGTCGTCGGCATCCTCGATCACCACCGGCACGATATCGCCGACCGACAGGTGGCCGGCGTCGCGCAGGAAGACCTCGCCATCGATCTCGGGCGCGTCGGCCTGGCTGCGGCCATTGGCGCCGCCCTCCTCGTCCACCGCGTCGATGATGACGGGCAGGGTGCGACCGACCTTGGCGGCGAGCTTGGCGGCCGAGATCGCCGCGGTCTTTTCCATGATGCGGGCGTAGCGCTCTTCCTTCACGGCCTCCGGCACGGGGTCGGGCAGGTCGTTCGCCGCGGCCCCCTCGACGGGTTCGAAGCGGAAGGCGCCGACCCGGTCGAGCTGCGCCTCGTCCAGCCAGTCGAGCAGATACTGGAAATCCTCCTCCGTCTCGCCGGGGAAGCCGACGACGAAGGTGGAGCGGATCGCGATGTCCGGGCAGATCTCGCGCCACCGGTGGATGCGGCTGAGCACCTTGGCGTCGTTGCCGGGCCGCTTCATGCGGCGCAGCACCGAGGGGGCGGCATGCTGGAACGGAATGTCGAGATAGGGGAGCACCAGCCCCTCGGCCATCAGCGGAATGACCTGATCGACATGCGGATAGGGATAAACATAATGCAGGCGCACCCAGGGTGCGATCCGGCCCAGTTCGCGGGCGAGGTCGGTCATGTGCGGCACGACCTCCTGCCCCTTCCACAGGCGCGGGGTCCGGCGGATGTCGATGCCGTAGGCCGAGGTGTCCTGGCTGATCACCAGCAACTCGCGCGTGCCGGCCTCCACCAGCTTCTCCGCCTCGCGCAGGATCGCGTCGGGGCGGCGGCTGACCAGATCGCCGCGCAGGGACGGGATGATGCAGAAGCTGCACCGGTGGTTGCAGCCCTCCGAAATCTTTAGATAGCTGTAGTGCCGCGGCGTCAGTTTCAGCCCGGCATCGGGGATCAGGTCGAGATAGGGCGACAGGTTGGCGGGCGCGGCGGCGTGCACCGCCTCCACCACCTGCTCATATTGATGGGCGCCAGTGACGGCGAGCACGTCGGGGAAGCGGGTGCGGATCGCCTCCGCTTCCTTGCCCATGCAGCCGGTCACGATGACGCGGCCGTTTTCCTTGATCGCCTCGCCGATCGCCTCCAGCGATTCCTCCTTGGCGGAATCGAGAAAGCCGCACGTGTTGACCAGCACGACGTCGGCGCCGGCATAGTCGGGCGACATCTGATAGCCATCGGAGCGGAGCTGCGTCAGGATGCGTTCGCTGTCGACCAGGTTCTTGGGACAGCCGAGCGACACCATGCCGACACGCGGCGGGGAGGGGAGTTTGGTTGCCATGGGATCGCGCGCACATAAGCGATCCCGGCGGACTTTTCCAGATGCAGCGATCTTGATCGAGGTTTATCGACTTTGCCGGCGCCCCCGGTCATGACGGGCGGGAAAGGGAATGCTTGGCCATGCTCGCGATCGGTTTGATGTCCGGGACCTCGCTCGACGGGGTCGATGCCGCGCTGATCGAAACCGATGGCGAGGGCCAGGTGCGGCCGGTCGCGTTCCGGGGCGAGCCCTATTCCGACGCGGCGCGCGCGCAACTGGCGAAGGCCACGGTGCTGGCGCTGTCCTTCGACAAGCCGCGGCCGAGCCCGCCGGTGGTGGCGGCCGGCGACCTGATCGTGCGCACCCATGTGCTGGCGGTGCAGAAGTTGCTGCGCGACGCCGGGGTGGCGGCCGAGGACGTGGGCGTGATCGGCTTTCACGGGCAGACAGTGGCCCACCGGCCCGATCGTGGCTGGACGTGGCAGATCGGCGACGGCGCCGCGCTGGCGAATGCGACGGGCATCACCACGGTGTGGGACTTTCGTTCGGCCGATGTCGCGGCGGGCGGGCAGGGCGCGCCGCTGCTGCCGGTCTATCACGCGGCACTCACCGCCGGGCTGACCCTGCCGGTCGCGGTGCTGAACCTGGGTGGGGTGGCGAACATCACCTGGGTGGGACCGGACGGCGGGCTGGTCGCGTTCGACACTGGCCCCGCCAACGGCCTGATCGATAGCTGGATGGAGGCGGAAACCGGCGCCCGCTTCGACGCGGACGGCGCGCTGGCGGCGAGCGGGCGGGTGGAGGCGACCGTGCTGGACACGCTGCTCGACAATCCATGGTTCGATGCAGCGCCGCCCAAGTCGCTGGATCGCAACGACTTCACTATTCAGGCGGTCCGCGGGCTTTCGGCGGCGGACGGAGCCGCGACGCTGACCGCCTTTACCGCGGCGACGGTGGCGCAGGCGCTGGAACATCTGCCCAGCCGGCCGACGCGGCTGCTGGTGGCGGGCGGCGGGCGGCACAATCCGACGATGCTGCGGATGATCGCCGAGGCGACGGGGATCGTGCCCGAGCCGAGTGACGCGCTGGGCTGGAACGGCGACGCGATGGAGGCGGAGGGCTTCGCCTATATGGCGGTGCGTACGCTCAAAGGCCTGCCGATCAGCTTTCCGGGCACGACCGGCGCAGCGCTGCCGATGCCCGGCGGGGTGGTGAGCGAGCCGGAGCGGTGAACCGACGGCCCGGCCGATGTCATTGGCTGGGGTGAGCGGCAACTTCGCCATCGACCGGAGGACGCGGCGCATCGGGGTTGTTGCCGACACCGTCGCGCAGCACGACCGGCTTGGGGCAGCCGTCCACCATGCGCCATACGGTGCGGATCTCCACCGCATCGGGCAACTCGCTCAAGTTGCTCTGCCGCGGCGTAGCTGTACCGACGGCCTTTTCGGCGTGCGGGGTGCACCCTTTCGGGGGCGAAGCGGGCTGTTCCTGCGCAAACGCCGCAGGTGCGACAAGCATGAAGGCGAGCAAGGCGGAAGCACGCATCGATCAACTCTCCCATGACAACGACGGGAGCCTATCATGGCGGTGATCGACGCGGAAGCCGGGGTCAGCGCGCCACGTAGGCGTCGATCAGTGCGCCGACGTCATCGGGATGCTTGCCGGTGAGTTCGGACGCGGTCTCGCCCTTGCCGTAGATGAAGCCGTAGACGGGATAGGTGGTGCCGCCCAGCCCTTCGGAATCGTGATACCAGACCTTTACGTCCGACCAGTCGTTGCCGCGCGATACGTCGAACAGGGTGACATCCTGTTCGGCATGGCCACGCTCGCCATTCTGGCGGGACCAGTTGGCGTGGGTCAGCATCACCACCCGGTCCTCGACGATGCGGCTGACCACCGCGACATGGCCCAGCGGCAGGCGCGATGTCTTCTCGAAGACGATGACCGCGCCGACCTTGGGCGCATGGCCGCGCTTGTAGACGCCGTCCGCCTGCTTCCACCAGGTCCAGGCGTCGCCATAGATGCGGATGCCGGAGGCTTCGCGCGCAAAGGGAACGCACTGCCCGACATAGTCGAGCAGCGACCGCCCTGCCGCAGGTGCCGCGAACAGGATCGATACGATCAGGCCGAATCCGGGAAGTCCCTTCATAGGCAGCACGATAGCGCCATCCCCATCAACCGGATGTTGCCCATTCTGGTTACCGGTCCGGTTACCAGAACGTCCCGGCGCGATCCGGCCCATGGATCAGCCGCGCCGGGCGCTGGCGCGTGCCTCCAGCAGGCCCCACAGGCCGCGATGCTGCGCGAACAACTGGCTGGCGCCGAAGCTGCGCGCGCGCAGGGCAAGCGCCGCTGCCGGAACGGGCGGGTTGGCGGGGGGCAGGATCGGCACCACCACCTCGACCCCGAAACGCGCGGCGGCGGCATCGAGAACGTGGCGCAGCGCCCGCCAGTCGGCAAGCAGGGCGGCGACCGCGCCGGTGGCGGAGCCGATCCGGTCGGAATTGGCCAGCGCCTCCAGCGTGTGGCGCTGTTGCGCCAGTGCGGCGGCGGTTTCCGACTGGCCGGGGGTGGAGGGAAGCGGGCCGGCCGCCGCGGCGAGCTGCGCCAGATAGGCGCGCTCCACCGCGAAGCCGGCGGCGGCATCGACCAGCCAGGGCAGGGTATCGACCTCCGCCGCGCGGGCGAGCGCACATTCGATCATGCCCGGATGATTGCCATGGATGGCGGTGACCGCGTGTATCGCATCGGCCAGGTCGCGCAGCGGCGTATGCGGGGCGAGCAGCCGGTGCCAGTGCGCATGCGCGGCGATGCCGTCGACGGCCGCCATCGCGTCGAAATCGCCGGGGCTGCCGTGCCCCGGTGCCGAGGAAAGTGCCATGCCGCGGCCCTTCAGGAAGCCGGCGCAGCGCCGGGGTGCAAAGCAAGACCCGTAGATCAGGAACGTTAACAGACTGTTAGCGATATCGTTTTGCGGGCCGGCCGAGTGGTGGCGGATGTTACGGCTTTACGCAGGCGGCCACGCCCGCGATAACCCGCCCCCATTGGCCGACGGGTGTCGGCAGCTACGATCCGTTCGGAGAGATCACGGGATGCGCGCATGGGTGCTGGGACTGGCTTTGGCTTCGGTGGGAACGGCGGCGATGATGAGTGAGCAGGTCCAGGCCGCGGATCGCAGCGCGATCGTGCCGGCCAAGCAGGGCGAACTGACGCTGGGCCGCGTGTTCGGCAGCCCGGACCTGTCCGGGTCGCAGCCAAGGGGCCTGCGCCTGTCGCCCGACGGCACGCTGCTGACCTTTCTGCGCCCGCGTGCCGACGAGCGCGAGCGGCTGGACCTGTGGGCGCGCGACACGCGCACCGGTGCGGAGCGGATGCTGGTCGATTCCAAGGCGGTCGGCACCGGTGCCGAATTGTCCGAGGCGGAAAAGATGCAGCGCGAGCGGGCCCGCATCGGCGGGTCGAAGGGCATCGTTACCTATGACTGGGCCCCCGACGGCAAGACCATCCTGGTGCCGCTGGACGGCGACCTGTACCTCGCCACGCTGGACGGGCAGGTCCGCCGGCTGACCAACACGGCCGGCGGCGAGCTGAACCCGGTGGTCAGCCCCAGGGGCGGCTTCGTCAGCTTCGTGCGCGACCAGAACCTCTGGGCGGTGCCGCTGGGCGGCGGCGAGGCGCGCCCGCTGACCACCGAAGGCCGGGGCACGGTGCATTTCGGCGAGGCGGAATTCGTCGCGCAAGAGGAAATGCACCGCTTCACCGGCTATTGGTGGAGCCCGGACGAGCGGTTCGTGGCGGTCGAGCGGTTCGACGAGGCGCCGGTGCAGGTGGCGGTGCGGGCGGCGATCGGCGCGACGGGGACCAAGGTGTACGAGCAGCGCTATCCTGGCGCCGGCACGCCCAACGCGCTGGTCGACCTCTACGTGATGCGCCCCGACGGGTCGGGCAAGGTGAAGGTCGACCTGGGCAGCGACCCGGACATCTATCTGGCGCGCGTCGACTGGCTGCCCGATGGCTCGGCGCTCCTGGTCCAGCGCCAGAGCCGCGATCAGAAGACGCTCGACATGCTGCGTGTCGATCCCGCCACCGGCAAATCCACCGTGCTGTTCACCGAGAAATCGGGGGAGCGGAGCTGGCTGAACCTGTCCGACGCCTATCACGTGATGAAGGACGGCAGCCTGATCTGGCGGTCGGAACGCACCGGGTTCGGGCATCTGTATCGCTACAAGGGGGGCAAGTGGACCGCGCTCACCAAGGGCGACTGGGTGGTCACGAACCTGGTCGGCGTCGATGAGGGCCGGGGGCGGCTCTACTTCACCGGCACGAAGGACGATGTGCTGGAACAGCATCTCTATGTGCTCGACCTGAACAAGCCGGGCAGCGCCACCCGGCTGACCGAGCGCGGCTATACCAATGCGGCGTCGATGGACGACGGCGCGAGCCGCTTCATCATCTCGCGCTCAGGGCCCCGCCAGCCGACCCAGGTCTATCTGGCGGATACGACCGGCAAGCGGCTGGAATGGATCAACGAGAATGCGGTGGCGGGCGCGCACCCCTATGCGCCCTATCTGGCAAGCCATCAGGACACGAAGTTCGGCACGCTGAAGGCGAAGGACGGATCGACGCTCCATTGGGAGATGATCACGCCGCCGCTGGAGCCGGGGAAGAAATACCCGGTCTTCTTCCAGCATTATGGCGGACCCGGCACCGGCCAGCAGGTGACGCGCGGATGGCAGGGGGCGCTGCCCCAGTTCCTGGTCGACCAGGGCTATATCTTCTTCCAGATCGACAATCGCGGCTCGTACAATCGCGGCAAGGCGTTCGAGGACCAGATCTACCACGCCATGGGCACGGTGGAGGTCGAGGACCAGTTGACCGGGGCCGAGTATCTGAAGACGCTGCCCTTCGTCGATGCGAACAAGATCGCCACCTATGGCTGGTCCTATGGCGGCTATATGTCGATCAAGATGCTGGAAAAGACGCCGGGCGTCTATGCCGCGGCGGTGTCGGGCGCGCCGGTGACCGACTGGCAGCTCTACGACACGCATTATACCGAGCGCTATCTGGGCGATCCGCGCACCGATCCGCAAAGCTATGCCATCTCGCAGGCGGTGAGCGAGGCGGCGAAGATCAAGGACCCGCTGCTGCTGATCCACGGCATGGCCGACGACAATGTCTTTCTTGACAATGCCACGGTGTTCGCCACCGAGATGCAGAAGACGGATACGCCGTTCGAGATGATGTTCTACCCCGGCCAGACGCACCGCGTTGGCGGGCCGGGCGTGTCGGAGCATCTGTGGACCACGATCCTGAATTTCCTCGACCGCGAGGTCAAACAGAAACCGGCGAAATAAAATTGCGGGCAGGACAAGGATGTTTGGGGTTTCGTGTCGCGGGCTTAGAGGCTACCGGCTCGCGACATCGGTCTAGGAGTATGTGATGGGTTACCGGGTGGTGGTCGCAGGGGCCACGGGCAATGTCGGGCGCGAGATGATCAACATCCTCGCCGAGCGCGAGTTTCCGATCGACGAGATCGCGGTGCTCGCCTCGTCGCGCAGTCAGGGCGATCAGATCGAATATGGCGAGACGGGCAAGCAGCTGACCGTCAAGAATATCGAGCATTTCGATCCCGCCGGCTGGGACATCGCGCTGTTCGCGATCGGGTCGGAGGCGACCAAGGTCTATGCGCCCAAGTTCGCGGCGGCGGGCTGCGTGGTGATCGACAATTCGTCGCTCTACCGCATGGACCCGGACGTGCCGCTGATCGTGCCCGAGGTGAACCCGGATGCGATTGACGGGTACAAGGCACGCAACATCATCGCCAACCCGAATTGCTCGACCGCGCAGATGGTGGTCGCGCTGAAGCCGCTGCACGACAAGGCGACGGTCAAGCGCGTCGTCGTCGCGACCTACCAGTCGGTGTCGGGCGCGGGAAAGCAGGGCATGGACGAGCTGTTCGAGCAGAGCCGCAACATCTTCGTCGGCGACCCCGCCACCCCGGTGAAGTTCACCAAGCAGATCGCGTTCAACGTGATCCCGCACATCGACAGCTTCCTGGAGGACGGCACCACCAAGGAAGAGTGGAAGATGGTGGCCGAGACCAAGAAGATCCTCGACCCCAAGGTGAAGGTGACCGCGACCTGCGTGCGCGTGCCCGTGTTCGTCGGCCATTCCGAGGCGCTGAACATCGAGTTCGAGAACGAGATCTCGGCCGAGGAGGCACAGAGCATCCTGCGCGAGGCGCCCGGCGTGATGCTGGTCGATAAGCGCGAGGATGGCGGTTACGTCACGCCGGTGGAATGCGTCGGCGACTATGCGACCTTCATCAGCCGCGTGCGCGAGGATTCGACCGTCGACAACGGCCTGTCGCTGTGGTGCGTGTCGGACAATCTGCGGAAAGGCGCGGCGCTGAACGCAGTGCAGATCGCCGAACTGCTCGGCCGGCGGCATCTGAAGAAGGCGGATTGATCCACTGTCTCCCTCTCCCCTGCGGGGAGAGGAGTATTGGGTCGGTCATGCTCCCGGCATGGCCTGAACAGCGCGGGGCGCTGTTCACCCGACACTGGCCCGCTGCCGCAAGGCAGTGGGAAGGGTGAGGGGCAGACCAGCAGAGCAGCACTGCCTAGCAACCCCTCACCCAACCAGCATCAGGTCGCCCATGCCCCCGGCATGGACTGAACAGCGCGGGGCGCTGGTCACCTGATGCTCCCCGGAGGGGAGAGGGCTTTGAACGTCAATGCCCGATATACCGGCCCGGCCGGTGCCAGGCGATCAGGATCAGGCTGATCGAGGCCGCGCTGAGCGCGGACCAGGCGAGTTGCGCACCCGTCACCACCGGCACCGCGAGCCCCAGGATCAGCACGTCGAGCGCGATCTGGGTGTGACCGGCGTTCCAGCCGCGGCGGCGTTGCAGCCATAGGGTAACGACGCCGGTGCCCCCGACCCCGGCCTGATGCCGGGCGAGCGCCAGGATGCCCATGCCGATCACCGTGCCGCCGACCACGCTGGCAAAGGCGGGGTGGACGTCGATGACGTGCACCGAGACGCGCGTCGCCGCGGAAAAGGCGGCGATGCCGACATTGACCAGCACCGTCTTCACCGCAAAGCGCGCGCCCATCACCTTGTGCGCGAAGATGAAGAACGGGATGTTGATGAGCGTGAACAGCACGCCGGCCGGCAGCGGCAAGAGATAGGACAGCAGCAGCGCGACGCCGGCGATGCCGCCCGTCACCAGACCGGCGGCATGCAGGAACAACAGGCCGACGATGATGAGGATGCACCCGATCGCAAGGGCATAGGCGTCTTCGAGCAGGCTGTGGGGGCGGCCGATCGGGCTGGGGGGAAGGTCGGTATCGGCTTGCATCAAGGGTCCGGCTTTGTGGTGGAGGGACCCTCTCCGTGGTGCTGCGGGCTCTTTGCGGCCGCTGGCGGATCGGGCATGCTAACCGAAGCGGGCGCCCCCGTCGATGGCTGCGCCCCCGGCAGGAGACAGGAGCGCATGCGCGAGGCGATGACCGGTGGCTGCCAATGCGGGCGCATCCGCTACGCAGCGACGATCGAGGATGGCGACGAGGCCTATCTGTGCCATTGCAAGATGTGCAGGCGGGCGACGGGCGCTGCCGCCACCGCCTTCGTCAATCTCGCGCGCGACCGGCTGCACTGGCTGGTCGAGCCCGACTGGTATCGATCCTCGCCGATCGCGCTGCGCCCCTTTTGCGCGACGTGTGGCACGCCGCTCGGCTTCGCCTTTGCCGATGGGGAGGGGAATATCGACCTGACCCTTGGGTCCTTCGACGATCCGACCCGGTTCAAGCCGGTGCGCAACTATGCTAGCGAAAGCATCCTCCCCGCCTGGCAGGACACCTCTCACCTGCCGGGCATGCGCTCCGACGAGAATGCGGGCGTGACCCAGCGATGGATGGATAGCCTTGGCCGACTTCCCGATTGAAACGCACTATTTCGACAGCTTCGACGGCACGCGCCTGGCGTGGCATAAAATGGGGGCGGGGCGTCCGATCGTCCTGATCCACGGATATTTCTCCGACGCCAACACCAACTGGATCCGCTACGGCCATGCCGCGGCGATCGCGGCCAAGGGCTACCGCGTCATCATGCCGGACCTGCGCGCGCACGGGCAAAGCGCCCGGCCGCATGACGATGCCGCCTATTTCCCCGACGTGCTGACCCGCGACGGCCATGCGCTGATCGAGCATCTCGACCTCGGCGACTATGATCTGGGCGGCTATTCGCTGGGCGCGCGAACGACCTCGCGCATGGTGGCGACCGGTGCGGAGCCGGGGCGGATCATCTTCGCGGGCATGGGGCTCGACGGCCTGACCGACACCAACCGCCGGGTGGATCATTTCACCCATATCCTGACCAATCTGGGCCAGCACAAGCGCGGCAGCCCCGAATGGCTGGCCGAGGCATTCCTGAAGACCACCGGCGGCGATCCGGTGGCGCTGCTCGGCATCCTCAGGACCTTTGCCGATACCCCGCTGGAGACGATCCGCGGCTTCGCGCAGCCGACGCTGGTGGTGGCGGGCGTCGACGATTTCGACAATGGCTCGGCGAAGGACCTCGCGGACACGCTGCCGAACGCGACGTACACGGAGATACCCGGCGGCCACATGAGCTGCGTCGCCAAGCCGGAACTGGGGCAGGCGATCGCAGCGTTTCTATAACTTTCCCTCTCCCCTCCGGGGAGAGGGAGGGGCCCACTGCCCATAGGCAGTGGGAGGGTGAGGGGTGGCCAAGCAATGCTGCGCCCGTGGCAGCCCCTCACCCTCCCACCGCTCGCGCGGCGGGCCAGTGTCGGGTGAACAGCGTCCCGCGCTGTTCACCCGACACTCCTCTCCCCACAGGGGAGAGGGCGTGAAGACGATACACTTGACGCCGCCCCGCCCGCCGCGCCACGATCGTTACAGAAAATACCAATGGGAACCCCGATGATCCGCACCGTAATCTCGACGGCCGCGCTTGCCTGCGCGCTTGCGTCTCCTGCCGTCGCCCAGAACGCCCCCGCCACGCCTGCTCCCGCCACGCCTGCTACCGCCGACGCCTTCGTTGCCGAGGCGGAGAAGACCAGCGCCGATCGGTCGGTCGATGCGCAGCGCGTCGCCTGGGTGAACGCCACCTACATCACCGACGATACCGATGCGCTGGCTGCCAAGTTGGGTGCGGAGATGACCGACCTGGCGGTCCAGTACGGCCTGGGCGCGGCGCGCTACCAGGCGCTGCCCGGCCTGTCCTACGACACCAAGCGCAAGCTGGACCTGATGCGCGGCGGCATCACGCTGCCGGCGCCGACCACGGCCGGGCAATCCGCCGAACTGGCGACGCTGACCACGCGGATGTCGTCCTCCTACGGCAAGGGCAAGGGCCTGCTCGACGGCAAGCCGATCAACGGCTCGGATATCGAGGAGGCGATGGGCACGTCGCGCGATCCCGCCAAGTTGCAGGAGATGTGGGTCAGCTGGCACGACAATGTCGGCGCGCCGATGCGGGCCGACTATGCCAGGATGAGCGCGATCTCGAACGAGGGCGCCAAGGAACTGGGCTATGCCGATGTCGGCGCGCTGTGGCGCTCCGGCTACGACATGCCGCCCGAACAGTTCGCCAAGCTGACCGACCAGATCTGGGCCGAGGTGGAGCCGCTGTACAAGGCGCTGCACACCTATGTCCGCTGGAAGCTGAACGAGAAATATGGCGATGCGGTGCAGCCCAAGACCGGCGCGATCCGTGCCGACCTGCTTGGCAACATGTGGGCGCAGGAATGGGGCAACATCTATGACATCGTCGCGCCCGCCGGCGCCGGCGATGTCGGCTACGACATCGGCGACCTGCTGAAGGCGAAGAATTACGATCCCACGCGCATGGTGAAGCAGGGCGAGGCTTTCTACTCCTCGCTCGGCTTCAAGCCGCTGCCCGAGACCTTCTGGCAGCGTTCGCAGATCGTGAAGCCCGCGGACCGCGAGGTGATCTGTCACGCCTCGGCCTGGGACGTCGACAATGTGGACGATATTCGCATCAAGATGTGCACCAAGGTGAATGCGGATGATTTCATCACCATCCACCACGAACTAGGCCACAACTACTACCAGCGCGCCTATAACCAGCAGCCCTTCTTCTACAAGAACGGCGCCAATGACGGCTTTCACGAGGCGATTGGCGATACCGTCGCGCTGTCGATCACGCCGGACTATCTGGTGAAGATCGGCCTGCTGGATGCCGCCCGGGTGCCGAGCGCGGACAAGGATATCGGCCTGCTCCTGCGTCAGGCGATGGACAAGGTCGCGTTCCTGCCCTTCGGCCTGCTGATCGACAAATGGCGCTGGGGCGTGTTTTCGGGCGCGATCAAGCCGGACCAGTATCAGGCGGGGTGGGATGCGCTGCGCCTGCAATATCAGGGCGTGAAGCCACCCGTCGCGCGTGACGAGACCAAGTTCGATCCGGGCGCCAAATACCACATCCCGGCGGCGGTGCCCTATACCCGCTACTTCCTGGCGCGTGTGCTGCAATTCCAGTTCTACGAGGCGGCGTGCAAGCAGTCGGGCTGGAAGGGGCCGCTGCACCGCTGCTCCTTCTATGGCAACAAGGCGGTGGGCGAGAAGCTGAACGCGATGCTGGCGATGGGCCAGTCCAAGCCGTGGCCCGACGCGCTGGAGGTGTTCACCGGCAGCCGGCAGATGTCGGGCAAGGCGCTGGTCCAGTATTTCGCGCCGCTGAAGGCGTGGCTGGACAAGCAGAACAAGGGCAAGCCGCAGGGCTGGTAAGACGCTGCCCCCTCCCGCCGCGGCGCGGGAGGGGGGCGCTGCCCCGCTTATTCGGGAATGGTGCCCTCGTCGGCAATGCCGGCTTCGAACGAGTCCGACGAGTCGGTGCCGTCCGCCTGATGCGCGTGCTTCGCCGGGGTGCTGCCGCGCAGCGACAGCAGCGCCGCCGCGGCGGCACCGGCCGTCGCGATCCCGCCGACGATGGTGGCGATCCCCCATTTCCCGCCGACCTTGTCGATGCCGGTGCGCTTGGTCTGGGCAGGCTTCTTGGCCGGCGCGGCCGCCGGGCGCGGCGTGCTGCGCTTGGACGAGCGCGGCTTGGGCGGGACCTTTGTCTTTTTTTCCGCCTTGTCCGGCTTGTCGAGCTTGTCCGCCTTGGCGGTGCGCGAACGCTTGGGCGCGGTCGCGCTCGACTTGGAGGGCGAGCGGCGACGCGGCGGCGATTTGGGTGCCGGGGGTTTCGGCGTATCGGGGGTGTCGGCCATGGCAAGCTCCGAACGATTTGATTCGGTGCCGTAACGCCCGACGCCCCCGCCGGTTGCTTAACGGAAGGGCGGCTCGTTGAACGCGCGCAGCTTGCGGCTGTGCAGCTTGGCGCCCTCCAGCCGCAACTGCTCGCACGCCTCGATGCCGATGCGCATATGCTCGTTGATCGCGCGCTCGTAGAAGCGGTTGGCCTGGCCGGGCAGCTTCAACTCGCCGTGCAGCGGCTTGTCGGAGACGCACAGCAGCGTGCCGTAGGGGACGCGGAAGCGATAGCCTTGCGCCGCGATCGTCGCCGATTCCATGTCGATGCCGACCGCCCGCGACAGCGAGAAACGCAGCGCCGACTTGGAGTAACGCAGCTCCCAGTTGCGGTCGTCGGTGGTGACGATCGTCCCGGTCCTCAGCCGCCGCTTCAACTCGTCCCCCGACTGCCCCGACACAATCTCCGCCGCCTTCGCCATCGCCACCTGTACCTCCGCGATCGCGGGCACGGGGATTTCCGGGGGGAGGACGTCGTCGAGAACGTGATCGTCGCGCAGATAGGCGTGGGCGAGGACATAGTCGCCGATGCGCTGGCTGGGGCGCAGTCCGCCGCAGTGGCCGATCATCAGCCACGCCTCGGGCCGCATCACCGCCAGATGGTCGCAGATCGTCTTGGCGTTCGATGGCCCTACGCCGATATTGACCAGGGTGATGCCGGTGCCGTCCTCTGCCATCAGGTGATAGGCCGGCATCTGGTGACGGCGCCACGCGCTGTCGGTCACCAGCTTGTCAACATCCTCCGGGCTCTCGATGACGATGCCGCCCGCGCCCGACAGCGCGGTGAAGCGGCTGCCCTCGCCGAGTTGCGATGCGCCCCAGCGGACGAACTCATCGACATAGCGGTGATAGTTGGTGAACAGCACGAAGCGCTGCGTGTGCTCGGCCGGCGTGCCCATATAGTGCCGCAACCGCGCCAGGCTGAAATCGGTGCGCAGCGCGTCGAACAGCGCGAGCGGGCGGGTGCCGTCGATGCTCAGCCACAAGCCATCGGCGATCTCGTCACCGATAAAGGCCAGTTCGGTGGCCGGAAAATAACGGGCAAGCTCGGCCGCCGATACCTGGTCGAGGCTGAGTGCGTGGCCGGGGTCGAGGACGTAAGGGAAGGGGATTTCCTGCCGGCCGGGCACCGCCTCCACCGTTACGTCATAATCCTCGATCAGCAGCGTCAGCTGCTCAACAAGGTAATCGGCGAACAGGCCGGGCTTGGTGACGCTGATCCGGTAGTCGCCCGGTGAGACAAGGCGGCCGAACGAGCGCATCGGCGTCGGGCGGACATCGTCGCCGCGAAACGACAGGCGGATTTCCGGATAGGCGAAGCAGCCCTCGGCGCGGGCCGCGGCGTCGGGAACCGTGCCGCCGTCCAGATAGGCGGTCAACGCCGCCTTCAGCCGGTCGACGGAGGCGGTGTAGAGGCGGTCCAGTTCGGCGACAACGGTTTCAGCTTGGGTCATGCCCGACGAGCTAGGACCAATGCGGCCATGAGGCAAGGCGGGGCAGGCCGAACGCCCGAACGAGAAGGGGAGGGCACAGCAGGCCCTCCCCGGATCGGTACGGTATCAGGGCCTTACTGGGCGGACTTGTACGTCTTCTCGTCCTCGCTGTCGCCTTCGCGCAGCTTGGTCGCGCCGATCGCGGCACCCGCCACGGCGGCGGCGACACCCGCGGCGATCCCGGCCGCGGCATAGGGATGGTCCTTGGCCGCCTGCACGGTGGCGCTGGATGCCGAGGATACCTTCTCACCGGCCGTCTTGGCGGCGTCCTGCGCCTTTTCGGTCAGCGACTTCTTCTGCTCGGCGTCGGTCTCAGTCCTGGTGGTCATGGTTCTGACTCCCTCGATACGGTCCGACAACGAAAACGCTCCGGCGGGGCAGACCGTTCCGCGTGCGGTCCGACCCGCTCGCCCAGGGTGCCGTATGGATCAGAGGACCGACAGCAGATGCTCGGCCGAGCTCACCTTGAACTCGCCGGGCTGCTCGACGAACAGATGCTCGACCACGCCGTCGTTCACCAGCATGGCGTAGCGCCGGCTGCGCGTGCCCATGCCGAACTTCGATCCATCCATCGTCAGGCCGAGCGCACGGGCGAAATCGCCATTGCCGTCGGCCAGCATCGTCACCCCGTCCGCGCCGCTCGCCTTGCTCCAGGCGCGCAGCACGAAGGCGTCGTTCACCGCGGTGCAGGCGATCTCGTCCACGCCGCTCGCCTTCAGCGCCTCTGCTTGCGCGACGAAGCCGGGCAGATGCTGCGCCGAACAGGTGGGGGTAAACGCACCTGGCACCGCGAACAGCGCCACGCGGCGCCCGGCGAAATAGCTGGCGGCATCCACCTGGTCGGGCCCGTCGCTCGTCACCTTGACGAGCGTGGCGGAGGGCAGGCGTTCGCCGATGGTGATCGTCATCATGGTCTCCCGGCCGCGACGCGGAGGTGCGTGCGGCCCATGCGCGGTCATGCGTTCGATCCGACCTTGATTTCAAGCGTGGCGAGCGCGCGACAGGCTGCCTATGTTGGCCGTCGTGAACGATGCGACCTTTCTGTCCGGCCAGTTCCTTCTGGCCATGCCCGGCATGGGCGACCCCCGGTTCGAGCGCGCGGTGATCGCGATGTGCGGCCATGACGAACATGGTGCGCTGGGCATCGGCCTGGGCGCGACGATCGAGGGCCTGACCCTGCACGACCTGCTTGATCAATTCCAGATCGCGCATGGCGCCGCACCCGATGCTCCCGTCCATTTCGGAGGGCCGGTGGAGCCGCGCCGCGGCTTTGTCGTCCATTCGCTGGAATGGCGCGGCCAGGACACGATCAACGTGGCCGATCGCTGGGCGCTGTCGGGCACCGTCGACGTGCTGCGGGCGATCGCGGAAGGCACGGGGCCGGAACGCTGGGTGGTGGCGCTGGGCTATGCCGGCTGGGAGGGCGGGCAACTGGATGGCGAGCTGGCCCGGCCGGGCTGGTTCAACGTCGCGGGCGACACCACGCTGTTGTTCGATACCCCGGCCGAGGAGCGGTGGACGCATGCCTTTGCCGCCGCTGGCGTCGATCCGCGCCTGCTGGTGATCGGCGGCGGAACCGCCTGACGGAAGTTCGGATCGACATATAAAGATATCTTTATGTTTGATCCATGGGGGCATAGCGCGTAGAGGCGGGGGCATTCACACACCCAGGAGATTTGCTCGTGGCCACTGCGCTCGCTGCCGAGACCACCGATTACGTCATCAAGGATATCGGCCTTGCCGATTTCGGCCGCGCCGAGATCAAGATCGCTGAAACCGAAATGCCCGGCCTGATGGCGCTGCGCGACGAGTTCGGTGCGTCGCAGCCGCTGAAGGGCGCGCGCATCACCGGGTCGCTGCACATGACGATCCAGACCGCGGTGCTGATCGAAACGCTGGTGGCGCTGGGCGCGGACGTGCGCTGGGCGACCTGCAACATCTATTCGACGCAGGACCATGCCGCCGCCGCCATCGCGGCCGCCGGCATTCCCGTATTCGCCGTAAAGGGCGAGACGCTGGCCGAATATTGGGACTATGTCGGCGACATCTTCAACTGGGGCGCCGATACTGACGGCACCACCGCCAACATCATCCTGGACGATGGCGGCGACGCGACCATGTTCGCGCTGTGGGGCGCCAAGCTGGAGGCCGGTGCGACCTTCGGCGAGCCGGAGAATGAAGAGGAAGTCGAGTTCCAGCGTTCGGTCAAGGCGTTCATCGCCAAGTATCCGGGCTATCTGACCGAGACGGTGAAGAACCTGAAGGGCGTGTCGGAAGAGACGACCACGGGCGTCCACCGCCTGTACGAGATCGCCAAGAAGGGCGAACTGCCCTTCCCGGCGATCAACGTCAACGACTCGGTGACCAAGTCGAAGTTCGACAATCTGTACGGTTGCAAGGAATCGCTGGTCGACGCGATCCGCCGCGCCACCGACGTGATGCTGGCCGGCAAGGTCGCCGCGGTCGCCGGCTTCGGCGACGTGGGCAAGGGTTCGGCCCAGTCGCTCCGCAACGGCGGCGCGCGCGTGCTCGTCACCGAGATCGATCCGATCTGCGCCCTGCAGGCGGCGATGGAAGGCTTCGAGGTCGTCACGATGGACGAGGCGGTGAAGCGTGCCGACATCTTCGTGACTGCGACCGGCAATGCCGACGTGATCACCGCCGATCACATGAAGGCGATGAAGCCGATGTCGATCGTCTGCAACATCGGCCACTTCGACTCGGAGATCCAGATCGCCGCCCTCTCCAACTACAAGTGGACCGAGGTGAAGCCGGGCACCGATCTGGTCGAATTCTCGGACGGCAAGCAGATCATCGTGCTGGCCAAGGGCCGCCTGGTGAACCTGGGCTGCGCGACGGGCCACCCGTCGTTCGTGATGTCGGCCTCGTTCACCAACCAGACGCTCGCCCAGATCGAGCTCTGGACCAAGTCCGAGAACTACAAGAACGAAGTGTACGTCCTGCCCAAGCACCTCGACGAGAAGGTTGCGGCGCTGCACCTGGAGAAGCTGGGCGTGCAGCTGTCCAAGCTGACCGAGAAGCAGGCCAGCTATATCGGCGTGCCGGTCGAAGGCCCGTTCAAGCCGGACCATTACCGCTACTGATCGATTCCGCCTCGGCGGAACGGAAGCCGCGCTCGCCATATCGGCGGGCGCGGCTTTTTCGTGTCGACGCATGATCATGTCCGGCCCGTCGACCGCGGCGCTGCAAAAATTGCGGCGCGATGTTGCATCGAGGCAACACCTGGAGAAATTTACAGTCAACTAGTGCAGGATCATTGCCCTTTGTTTCTGGCAGGTGTCTGACGCCCGACCTCGGTAATGCCGAGTAGTCAAAGGGTTATGACATGAACTGCGTATCCGTTCGGAGGTTGGGCCTGGCGCTCACCGCTTCCACCATCGCACTCGTCCTTGGGGGCACAGCCGGCGCCGCGGCGGCGCAGACCGCAACGCCGGTCGGTGAGCAGTCGCCATCGGCGGACCAGAACCAGATCGGCGCGCCGCAGACCGAAGTCGCGCCGCCGGCGCTGGAGGACACCGGCAGCGAGATCGTCGTGACGGGCTCGCGCATTTCGCGTCCGACGCTGAACTCGCCGATCCCGGTGACCAGCCTGTCGGTCGCGGACCTGACGCGTACCGGTGCGGTTTCGGTCGGCGACGTGCTGAACGACCTGCCGTCGCTGCGCTC
Source organism: Sphingomonas sp. NY01 (assembly GCF_038809135.1). Classification (NCBI taxonomy): domain Bacteria; kingdom Pseudomonadati; phylum Pseudomonadota; class Alphaproteobacteria; order Sphingomonadales; family Sphingomonadaceae; genus Sphingomonas; species Sphingomonas sp. NY01. The sequence goes on from NZ_CP101722.1 coordinate 1,443,646, forward strand.
CACCTACAGCCAGGCGAACTCCACGCAGTTCATCGGCACCTCGGGCCTCAACCTGCTCGACCTTCGCGGCCTGGGCGTCACCCGCACGCTGGTGCTGGTCAACGGCCGCCGTCACGTCACCTCGTCCGAGGGTGACTTCCTGGTCGACACCAACACCATTCCGACCGACCTGCTCGACCGCGTCGACGTGGTCACCGGCGGCAGCTCGGCCGTCTATGGATCCGACGCGATGGCCGGCGTCGTCAACTTCGTGCTGAAGCGCGATTTCGACGGCGTCTCGCTCAACGCCCAGGGCGGCACCAGCGACAAGGGCGACCGCGGCACCTATCGCCTGTCCGGCACCTTCGGCAAGAATTTCGCGGAAGGGCGCGGCAACATCGCGCTGGCGCTGGAATATAACAAGCAGGACCTGCTGACCTATACCGACCGCCCCGACCTGACCGGCGCGTTCAGCGGTCGTCGCCAGTTCCAGCTGGTCGACAGTCCGGCGGCGGACAACACCACGCCGAACCGCACCTTCCTGACGGATGTCCGCAGCTTCGGCTACGACAATGGCGGCAACTTCATCGCCTATAACGGCAGCAACATCCTGTCTTGCGGGTCCGGCGTGACTGCGGGCTGCCTGCCCACCGGCGTGCCGCGCGTCTTCGGCTTCAACACCGACGGATCGCTGCGCGAATATAATTACGGCACCGATTTCCGCCCGATCGGCTCGGGCAACAACAACGGCGGCGACGGCGCCGTGCTGAACGATCGCGGTACGCTGAACCCGGCGCTGACCCGCTATGTCGCCAATCTGATCGGTCACTACGACGTGTCGGATGCGTTCAAGCCGTTCTTCGAGGCGAAGTTCGTCCGCGTCGAAAGCTTCAACCAGGGCACGCCGACCTTTGCGCAGGGTGGCGAGCAGGGCACGGTCGCCGATGTCGACGCCGCGGGCAATCCGATCCGCCGCCCCGCCAGCAACGCCTTCACCCGCCAGTCGATCGGCATCCCGATCTCGCTGGACAATCCCTATCTGCAACCGGCCGCCGCCGCGACGATCCGCTCGCTGCTGCCCGCAGGCGCGGACTTCTTCCGCCTGAACCGCAACAACAACGACTTCGGCACGCGCGACGAGTTCGATCGCCGCGACACCTACCGCATCGTGGTCGGCGCCGAGGGTACGTTCAACGGCGACTGGAAGTACGACTTCGCGGTCAATTACGGCGAGTTCCGCAGCCGCTCGACCTTCTACAACAACCGCCTCAACCAGAATTTCTACAATGCGGTCGATGCGGTCCGCAATGCGGCGGGGCAGATCGTCTGCCGGATCAACCAGACGAGCGTCACCGATCCGAACTGCGTGCCGATCAACGTGCTGGGTAACGGTTCGCCGACGCAGGAAGCGCTGAACTACATCAACACCACGTCCGAGCGGCGCGGCAAGGCGACGCAGTTCGACATCAACGCCAACGTGGTCGGCGACAGTTCACAATTGTTCGAGCTGCCCGGCGGCCCGGTGCGCTTTGCGCTCGGCGGCGAATATCGTCGCGAGACGGCCAGCTATGCCTATGACGAGCTGGTCAGCAGCGGCTCGACCTTCCTGAACGCCATTCCCGCCTTCAATCCCCCCTCGTTCGAGGTGAAGGAAGCATATGGCGAGCTGGAGCTGCCGCTGCTGCGCAATCTGCCCTTTGCCGAGGAGTTGACCGCGACCGGCGCGGTGCGCGTGGCGGACTACAAGGGCGCGACGGGCACGGTATGGGCCTATAATCTGGGCGGCCTCTATGCGCCGATCCGCGACATCAAGTTCCGCGTGAACTATTCGAAGGCGGTGCGTGCGCCGACGCTGGGCGACCTTTATTCCTCCGCGACGCAGAATTTCGCGCAGGTCGACGACCCTTGCGATGCCAACTTCATCGGCCAGGGTCGTGCCAATCGCGCGGCGAACTGTGCGGCGGCGGGCCTGCCGGCCGGCTTCATCAACAGCGGCGCGCGCGCGGGCAGCACCGAGATCCTGTCGGGCGGCAACCCGAACCTGGGTGCGGAAACCTCGCGGAGCTGGACCTATGGCGTGATCGTGCAGCCGTCCTTCCTGCCGGGTCTGGCGATCACCGCGGACTATTACGACATCAAGATCGGCAACGTCATTGCCTCGGTGGAGGCGCAGACGATCCTGGATGCGTGCTATGACGCGGCCTCGCTGGACAACCAGTTCTGCGGCTTGATCAACCCGCGCCAGGCCAATGGCGAATTCGCGCAGCCGGCCTTGTTGCAGAGCACGGTCAACTTCGCCCAGCTGCGTGCCAAGGGTCTGGATCTGGATGTCGCGTACAACCACCGCTTCGGTGCCGACGATCGCCTGGCGCTGCGTGCGGTGGGCACCTGGGTGCGCAACCGGACGGATTATCCCTATCTCGACAATCCGCAGCAACCCGAGCGGATCAAGGGCGAATTGGGCGATCCGATCTGGAACGTGAACGTCTCGGCCGACTACACCCACAACAACTGGACGCTCGGTTACCAGGTCCGCTACATCGGACGCCAGTCGATCACCGACTGGGAGGCCCAGCACGACACCAACGGCGTCCCGGCCCTCGACCCCTATTATGCCGACGTCGTCTACTATCCGCGCGTATTCTACCACGCCATCCGCGCCTCCGTGGACGTCAACGACCGCTTCCGCTTCTACGGCGGCGTCGACAACCTCACCGACAAGAAGCCCCCCTACGGGCTGCTCGGCAACGGTAACGACGCCATCTTCGACAATATCGGCCGCTTCACGTACGTCGGCGTGTCGGTGAAGATGTAACTCCGCACCTCTTTCGACGGGCATGCAAGAGAGCCGGTCGGACCATGTGTCCGGCCGGCTCTTCTTTTCGGGCGGCACCGCGCATCGGCTTTCGCTGGCGGCGTTTATCGGTTTACATGCCGGCCGCCATGACTCGCCTCCGCCCTTCACGCCGCGCATGATCGTTCTCGACACGGTCCAGGCGCTGGCATTGGGGGCGGTCATCTGCCTCCTGCTGCTGGGATCGGCGGCGATGCTCTATTTCGGCACCGCCGCCCGGACGACCGCAAGGCGGCGGGCAGGCGAGATGGCGCATGCTGCGGCGCTGCTCCGCTCCGCGCCCGCGCTGCCGATGCTGGTGCGTGCCGACGGCCGGGTGGAGATGAGCGCACGGCTCGCCGACTGGCTGGGCTTTTCGGAGGTGCCGCGTTTCCTGGCCGAGCTGGTCGGCGAGGGGGTCGGACTATCGGCGCAGGACGGTGCGTTGCTCACCGCCGATGTCGGCGCGGCACAGCGCGGGGGACGCAGCTTCACCCGCGCGCTGCGCCCGCAGGGCTCGGGGCGGTCGCTGGTGCTGAAGGGTGCGCGTGCACCGCTGGAACTGGGCGCGAACGGCAGCGTCGTCGTTTGGGCGTTTGACGGCACCGAGAGCGAGGCGGAGATCGCGCGGCTGGGCGGAGAGGCGGCTCGGCTGGGGGGCGCGTTCGAGGCGCTGACCGGGCTGATCGAGGCGGCGCCGCTGCCGATGTGGTACCGCGAGGCGGATCTGCGCCTGACCATGGTCAACAGCGCCTATGTCGATGCGGTCGAAGGGCGCGATGCCGCCGATGTCGTGTCGCGCGGCCTGGAGCTGGTGGAAGGATCGGGGCGGGGCGGCCCGCTTGCCGGGGCGGCGGCCGCGCGCGACAAGGGGCGGCCGCACGAGCAGATCCTGCCCGCCACGATCGACGGCGCCCGCCGCTCGCTGCGCATCTACGACGTGCCGCTGCCCACCGGCGGGATCGCGGGCTTTGCGATCGATATCGAGGATCTTGAACAGTCGCGCGCCGGCGCCAAGCGCTTTGCCGAGGCGCAGCGCGCGATGCTGGATCGCCTCTCGGCCGCCGTGGCGCAGTTCGGACCGGACCGCGGCCTCGTCTTCTGCAACCAGCCGTTTCGGCGCATGTTCGCGATGCGCAGCGAATGGCTGGCCGACCGGCCCGAATTTGACCGGGTGCTGGAGCGGATGCGCGAGGCCAAGCGCCTGCCCGAAGTGCGCGACTTTCCCGGCTGGCGGGCGGAGCGCCACGAATGGTTCCGCCAGACCGAGGGCGCGATCGAGGAACATTGGCACCTGTCGGGCGGCATCCACCTGCGCGTCGTGGCTCAGGCGCTGCCCGATGGTGGCCTGTTGCTGATCTTCGAGGATCGCACCGAGCAGGTGCAGCTCGCCTCCGCCCGCGACACGTTGCTGCGCGTGCGCTCCGCCACCTTCGACAATCTGTTCGAGGCGCTGGGCGTGTTCGCCGCCGATGGCCGGTTGCAGTTGTGGAACAACCGCTTCCGCAGCCTGTGGGATGTCGAGGAAGAGTTCCTGGCGGCGCATCCGCGCGTCGACGCGCTGGCCGCCAAGATCGCCAACAAGCTGATGACGCCGAACCGCGCCGAACTGATGCCGGAACTGGTCCGCTCCGCCACGCAGGACCGGCAACAGCGCGGTGGGCGCGTCGCCTTCGCCGATGGCCGGCATTTCGAGTTCGCCGGCGTGCCGCTGCCCGATGGCAACGCATTGTTCACCATGCTGGACATCACCGACAGCCGCCGCGCCGAACAGGCGCTGCGCGACCGGGCGGATGCGCTGGAAGCGGCGGACAAGGTGAAGACCGCCTTTGTCGCGAACATGAGCTACGAGTTGCGCACGCCGCTGACCTCGATCAGCGGCTTCGCGGAAATGCTCCACGGCGGCTATGCCGGCGCGCTGCCCGATCAGGCCAAGGGTTATGTCGAGGCGATCCTGGAGTCGACCGAGCGGTTGGGCCTGCTGGTCGACGATGTGCTCGACCTGACGGTGGCGGCGGATGGCGCTGCGCGGTTGGAGGATGTCGATCTGGGGCAGGTGGTGCGCGCGGCGGCGGATACGCTGCGGTCAGCCGCGAACCGGCGCCGGCTCGACTTCGCGGTGGAGGTGTCGCGCTCGGTGGGGCGGATCAGTGGTGATCGCAGGCGGCTGAAGGAAGCGGTGGAGCACCTGTTGCGGCATGCGATCGAGCATACGCCGGAGGGCGGTCGCGTGCTGCTGCACGCGGACGGCGATGCGGCGCGGGCGCGGATCATCGTGTCCGACGACGGACCCGGTATGGAGGCCGAGGCGGTCGCCCATGCCTTTGACCGGTTCGCCGAGCCTGCGATCAAGGCGACCGGCGGGCGCGCGCTGGGGCTGGGCCTGCCGCTCGCCAGGCAATTCGTCGAGACGCATGGCGGCACCGTGTCGCTGGTATCCGAACTGGGCGCGGGCACGCTGGCGACGGTGGACCTGCCGCGCCGTCAGGGATGACTTGGGAGCGCCGTCGCTCTATCCCGGCGTGATGCTGATCCTTCCCGACGCAGCCGCCACCGAGGCGTTCGGCCGTGCGCTGGCCACCCGTGTACGCCCCGGCGACATGATCACGCTGGAAGGGCCGTTGGGCGCCGGCAAGACGAGCATCGCGCGCGGCCTGCTCGCCGCACTGGGGCTGGCGGGTGAGGCGCCGTCGCCCAGCTTCGCGATCGTGCAGCCCTATGCCCCGCCCGAGGTCGATTTCCCCGTTCTGCATGTCGATCTGTATCGGCTGGACAGCGCGGACCAGTTGGAGGAACTGGGGCTGGAGGAAGCACGCTGGGATTCGCTGCTGGTCGTGGAATGGCCCGATCGGGCGGGGCCCGACGCATGGCCCGATGCCCTCGCTTTGTCGCTGGAGATGACGCCGGATGGCGGTCGCCGCTTGACAGCGAAGGTGCCGGAGGCATGGGAGCAGCGATGGCCGATATGACCCCGCCCGCCGATGCGCCCGCCTTTCTCGCGACCTGTGGCTGGGAGGGCGCAGCAATCGCGCCGCTCGCCGGCGACGCGTCGTTCCGCCGCTATTTCCGGGTGACCGACGGCACGCGCAGCGCGGTGCTGATGGATGCGCCGCCACCGCATGAGGACCCGCGGCCGTTCCTGTCGGTCGCACGCTGGCTGACCGCCAAGGGCTTTGCTGCGCCGGCGATCCTGGGGCTGGACGAGGCGCGCGGGCTGGTCTTGCTCGAAGATTTCGGCGATGCCCGGATGCGCGAAGCGATCGAGGCGGATCCGGATGCGACCACGCCCCTCTATGCGGCGGCGGTCGACCTGCTGGTCGCCCTGCGCGCGCATGCACCGGAAGGATTGGCGCCGTATGACGCGGCGGTCCTGCACCGCGAGGTGGATCTGTTCACCCAGTGGTATGCGCCCGCCGTCGGGCGGCAAGTCGATACCGCCGGCTACCGCGCGGCATGGGATGCGGTGTTCGCGCACGGCCTGACCGACAAGCCGGTCGCCGTGCTGCGCGACTATCATGTCGAAAATCTGATGCTGGTCGGCCCACAGCGGTCGCTGGGGCTGCTCGACTTTCAGGACGCGCTGGCCGGGCACGCCGCCTACGACCTCGTCTCGCTGTTGCAGGATGCACGCCGCGACGTGGAGCCGTCGATCGAGGAGGCGATGCTGGCCCGCTATCTGGCCGCGACGGGCGAGGGGGATGGCTTTCTGAACGCCTACCATGTGCTGGGCGCGCAGCGGAACGCCAAGATCCTCGGCATCTTCACCCGCCTTTGGCAGCGCGACGGCAAGGCGCGCTACACCGCCCTGTGCCCGCGCGTCTGGGCCTATCTGGAGCGTGACCTGTCGCAGCCGGTACTGGCGCCCGTCGCCGCATGGTTCGCGGACAATATCCCGCCCGAATTGCGCGGCGATCCCGGAGTGCTGGCGGCATGAGCCGGCCGCGTGCCTTGCGCCCGCTGCCCGGCGGCACCGTTCCCACGACCGCGATGGTGATGGCGGCGGGGCTGGGCAAGCGGATGCGCCCGCTGACCGCCACCCGTCCCAAACCGCTGATCGAGGTCGCGGGCAAGCCGCTGATCGATCACGTCTTCGACAGGCTGCGTGCCGCCGGCATCGGCCGCGCGGTGGTCAACGTCCATTATCTGGCGGACACGCTGGAGGCGCATCTGGCGGATCGCTATCCGGACATGGAGATCGTCATCTCCGACGAGCGTGGGCGCTTGATGGAAACCGGCGGCGGGCTGGTACAGGCGCGCGGTCTGCTCGGTGACGAACCCGTGCTGGTCGTCAACAGCGACAATCTGTGGCTCGACGGGCCGATCGACGCGATCCGGCTGCTCGCCTCGCGCTGGGACGATGCGGCGATGGATGCGCTGCTGCTGATGGTGCCGCTGGCGCGCGCGCACAACCATGGCGGGCAGGGGGATTTCCACCTTGCCGCCGATGGCCGCATCACCCGGCGGCGGCGGGCGGGCACGGTCGCCCCCTTCTGTTATACCGGTATCCAGATGCTGCATCCGCGGCTAATCGCCGACTGGCCGGAGGGGCCGTTCTCCACCAACCTGTTCTGGGACCGCGCCATGGCGGCCGGCCGCGCTTACGGTCAGGTGCACCAGGGCCTGTGGTTCGATGTCGGCACGCCCGGCGCGATCCGCCGCACGGAAATGCTGCTCGCCGATGGCTGAGCTTCGGGGGCCGCGACTTTACACCATTCCGGCGCATCGCGGTTTTGCCGATGCGCTCGTCGCCGGGCTGAAGCGGCGGGCAGGGGACGATCCGCTGGCGCTGGCGCAAGGGGCGATCCTGCTGCCGAACAACCGGGCGGTGCGGGCGGTGACGGATGCGTTCGTGCGGGCGAGCGGCGCCGGTCTGATCCTGCCGCGCATGGTGGCGCTGGGCGACCCGGAGGCGGGCGAGACCGCCGGCGCCGCGCTCGACCCGGCGGATGCCGCCGCACCGCCGCCGCCCGCCATCGCACCCTATGCCCGCCGCATGATCCTGGCCCGACTGGTCGCGGAGGAACGCGCGCGCGCCGGCCAGCCGATCAATGCGGCGGAGGCGGTGCGCCTTGCCGGCGATCTCGCCCGCACGCTCGACCAGTTGCTGGTCGAACAGGTGCCGCCGACAGCGCTGCGCGACATCGATCTGGGCGACCTGAACGCGCATTGGCAGCGCGCACTGGCGACGTTCAACGTGGTGCTGGATCGCTGGCCCGCCGAGCTGGCGCGTGCCGGCATGATCGATGCGGCCGACCGCCGCACCCGGCTGCTCGACCGGCTGACCGAACGCTGGACCGCCACGCCGCCCGCGGGCTTCGTCTGTGCGGCCGGCATCACCGACACCGCGCCCGCCGTCGCGCGCCTGCTCCGCTGCGTGTCGGAGATGCCGCGTGGATCGGTCGTCTTCGCCGGGCTCGATCTGGCGATGCCGATCGAGGAATGGGACGCGCTGGGCCCGCACCGGCCCGATCCCGTCACCGGGCGCCGTCGCCGATCGATCGAGACGCATCCGCAATTCGTTCCCAAGCTGATGCTGGACCGCATGGGCGTCGGCCGGGGCGAGGTGAAGACGTGGCGCGGCGGCACCGAATATGATGCCGGCGCCGCGCGCGGACGCGCCATCGCCAACGCGCTGGCGCCCGCCGACTTCACCGGCAAATGGACCGACCTGCCTGCCGAGGACCGGCGCCTGCGCGGCGTGTCCTCGATCGACCTCGCCACCCCGGCCGAGGAAGCGCAGGCGATCGCGCTCGCCCTGCGCGGCGTGCTGGAAACGCCGGGCAGTACCGCAGCGCTCGTCACCCCCGATCGCGCGCTGGCCCGCCGCGTCGCCGTGCATTGCCGCCGCTGGGGGATCGAGATCGACGATTCGGCCGGCCGCCCGCTCTCCATCCTGCCACCGGGCACCTTTCTGCTCGCGCTGGTCGAGGCGGCATCGCAGCATTTCAATCCGCTGGCGCTGCTTGCGCTGCTCAAGCACCCGCTGGTCCGTCAGAGCGAGCGTATCGCCTGGCTGGACGGGGTGCGCGCGCTCGACCGGGCGCTGCGTGGACCGCGCCCGGCGCCGGGGCTGGACGGCATCGCGGCGCATCTGAAGAAGGGCACCGCCGCCGAATTCTGGGCACAGGCCTGCCCCGCGCTGGAACCGGTGGGGCGGACCTTTGGCGACGGGCCGCAGAGCCTGCACGGGCTGGTCGCCTGTTTGCGCGAATGTGCGCAGTCGCTGTGCGGCGACGTGTTGTGGGAAGGGCCGGCCGGGCGGGCCGCCGCCGAGTTCCTGAGCGCGCTGGAGGCCGAGGCGCATGCAGGGCCCCCGCGCGTCAGCCCGCAGGATGTGCCCGCGCTGCTCCGCACCCTGCTCGACGAGGTCGCGGTGCGCCCGCAGCGGGGGAGCAACCACCCGCGGCTCGCCATCTACGGCCTGATCGAAGCGCGGTTGCAGACCGCCGACCTGATGATCGCCGGCGGGTTGAACGAGGGCGTCTGGCCCGGCCGCCCCGCGCCCGATCCGTGGCTGGCGCCGCGCATCCGCGCCGAGCTGGGCCTGCAGGGGCTGGAACGGCGCATCGGCATCGCCGCGCATGACCTGGCCGAGGCGATGGGCGCGCCCGCCGCGCTGCTGACGCGCAGCCGGCGCGATGCCAGTTCGCCGACGCTCGCCTCGCGCTTCTGGCTGCGGCTTCAGGCGATGGCGGGCGAGCGGTTCGAGCGCGATCTGGCGCTGGAGGACTGGACGCGGGTGCTGGATCAGCCGGCGGACCATGTGCCCGCCGAGCGCCCTGCGCCGATGCCGCCCGCCGCGTTGCGCCCGCGTGCCATCTCGGTCACCGAGGTGGACCGGTTGAAGGCGGACCCGTTCGCCTTCTACGCGCGCCGCGTGCTGCGGCTGATGCCGCTGGAGCCGGTGGATGCGGACCCCAGTGCGGCGTGGCGGGGGACCGCGGTGCACGACATCCTGGAGGCGTGGTGGAAGGAGGACCGCTGTGCGCCCGATGCGCTGCGCGGGCGCGCCGCCGCGATGATGAAGGACCAGCGCGTCCACCCGATGATGCGCGCGCTGTGGTGGCCGCGGCTGGAGGAGGCGATCGACTGGATCGCGCGCACCGTCGCCGAGCAGGCTGCCGCCGGGCGATCGGTGCTGAGCGCCGAGGGGCAGGGGCAGGTCGTCCATGCCGGCGTCACCCTGTCGGGGCGGTACGACCGGATCGACCGGCTGGCCGATGGCGGGGTGGCGATCATCGACTACAAGACCGGCAAGCCCCCCTCCACCGCGGCGGTGCGCGACGGGTACAGCCTGCAATTGGGGCTGCTCGGCCTGATCGCCGAGCGCGGCGGGTTCGATGGCGTGCGGGGCAAGGCGGGGGCGTTCGAATATTGGTCGATGGGCCGGGGTCGCGAGGGCCTGGGCTATATCGCCACGCCGGTCGACCCGGACGGCAAGCGCGAGCGTATTCCCACCAATGATTTCGTCGGCATCGCCGCCAGCAATTTCGCCGATGCCGCCGCGGCATGGCTGACCGGCACCGCGCCGTTCACCGCCAAGCTGGTGCCCGAATATGCCCCTTATGCCGAATATGACCAACTGATGCGCCGGGACGAATGGTATGGCCGGGACCGGTAACGTGATGGGGCAGCTGCCCCGGTTGAAGGGCGCACAGGCCGACGCCAGCAATCCGGAGGCGCATGTCTGGCTGTCGGCGTCGGCGGGGACCGGCAAGACGCAGGTGCTGGCCGCGCGCGTGTTTCGCCTGTTGCTGCGCGGCGTTTCGCCCGATGCGATCCTGTGCCTGACCTTTACGAAGGCGGGCGCCGCGGAAATGGCGCAGCGGATCAACGGCCGCCTCGCCGCCTGGGTGCGCATGCCCGATACCGAACTGGGCGCCGACCTGATCGCCCTGGGCGAGCGGGTGACGCCGGAGCTGCGCGCGCATGCCCGCACGCTGTTCGCCCGCGTGCTGGATGCGCCGGGCGGGGGGCTGCGTATCCAGACCATCCATGGCTTCTGCCAGGGCCTGCTTGCCGCCTTCCCGGTGGAGGCGGGGCTGACCCCCGGTTTCCGTCCGCTGGAGGCGCGCGAGGAGGCGGGGCTGGCGCGCGAGGCGCTGGCGATGATGCTGGAGCGCGCCGAGACGGAAGGGCGCGAAGGGCCGATCGCGACGGTCGGCCGATTGTCGCTGCGGCTGGGCGAGGGCGGGGCGGAGGCGTTCCTCGCCGCCTGTGCCCGCGCGCCGGGGGCGCTGGAGGCCCTGCCGACCGGTATCCAGCCATGGCTGCGCCGCGCGCTGGACCTGCCCGCGGGCGATATCGACGAGGCGATCGCGGAAGGTTGCGACTGTCTGGACCGTGACGCGATCGCGCGGATTGCGGGGGCGAACCGCGCCTGGGGCACTGCGACCGGCCAGAAGGTGGTCGCGACGATCGAGGCGTGGATGGACGCGCCCCCGGCGGAGCAGGCGGCAAGCCTTGCCGAGTTGATGGGCACCGTCTTCACCGCCAAGGGCGAGCCGCGCAAGGCATCCAAGAAGCTGACCGATGCCGAGCCCGATTACGAAGAGATCGCACTGGAACTGGGCAGCGAATGCCGCCGGTTGCTGGGGCTGGCGGCGCGTGCGCGCTATGCCGACCTGCTCGCCGATGCGCTGACTGTCGGGCGCGATTATGCCCGCGCCTATGTGGAGGCGAAGCGGCAGGTGGGGGCGGTCGATTTCGACGATCTGATCCGTACCACCGTCGGCCTGCTGGAACAGCCGGGCATCGGCGACTGGGTGCGCTACAAGCTGGATCAGGTGACCGAGCATGTCCTGATCGACGAGGCGCAGGACACGAACCTGAACCAGTGGCGCATCGTCCGGGCGCTGTCCGACGAGTTCTTCGTCGGCCGCGGCGTTTATGCGCCGTCGGTGCGCACCCTGTTCACGGTGGGCGACTACAAGCAGGCGATCTTCGGCTTTCAGGGAACGGACCCGATCAACTTTGCCGCGGCCGAGCGGCATTTCAGCGGCAAGGCATCGCTGGTCGCAGGGGACGAGAGCCTGCCCGACGACGAGCGCGGCCTGCCGTTCAACCAATTGTCGCTGACCCACAGCTTCCGCACCACGCGCCCCGTGCTGGAATTCGTCGATGCCGCGATCGATGCGGTCGGCGATGCCGGGCTGGGCGTCATGGCCGCGATCGAGGAACATGCCAGCGAGGTGCCCGGCCCCGGCCGCGTCACGCTGTGGCCGCCGGTCAATGCGGGCGGCAGCGAGGAGGACGAGGAAGGCTGGATCGACGATGCGGTGCGCAAGGTCGCCACCGACGTCGCGCGTGCCGTCCGCCGCTGGCTGGACGCCGGCGTGATGCTGGAAAGCAAGGGGCGTCCGCTGGAGCCGCAGGACGTGATGATCTTGGTGAAGCGGCGCGGCGACCTCGCCTCGCTGATCGTCGCGCGGCTTTATGCGGAAGGGGTGCCGGTCGCCGGCGTCGATCGCCTCCGGCTGAACGCGCCGCTGGCGGTGCAGGACCTGCTCGCCGCGATCCGCTTCGTGCTGCAACCCGATGACGACCTGTCGCTGGCGTCGCTGCTCGTCTCGCCGCTGGTCGGCTGGACGCAGGACCAGTTGATGGCGGCCGCACCGCGCGATCATGGCAGCCTGTGGGCGCATCTCGTGCGCACCCAGACCCCGAATGCGCTGGGGCCCCTTCGCGGCATGCTGGCCCGCGCCGACATCGCCACGCCCTATCAGTTCCTTGAGGAATTGCTGTCCGGGCCGCTGGACGGGCGGCGCAAGCTGATCCGGCGGCTGGGCACCGAGGCACGCGATCCGATCGAGGAACTGCTGAACGCCGCGCTGACCTTCGAGAGTACGACCACGCCGTCGCTGCAACGTTTTCTCGACTGGTTCGACCGGGGCGATGTCGAGATCGTGCGCGACCCCTCGGCTCCGCTCGACGCGGTGCGGGTGATGACGGCGCATGGGTCCAAGGGGTTGCAGGCGCCGCTCGTCATCCTTGCCGATGCGGCGATCGACCCGACCGCCTCTCCGCGATCGATCCTGCGCTGGGCGCCCGAACCCGGCGAGCAGCCCATTCCCGTATTTTCACCGCGCGGGGACGAGCGGGGCGGCCCGCTGGACGTGGTGGCCGACGAACTGGCGGCGCGCGAACTCGCCGAGCATTGGCGGCTTTTCTACGTCGCGGCGACGCGGGCCGAGGAACAGCTCGTCATCGCCGGTGCGCTCGGCAAGCGCGCCGCGGGCGAGCCGCCGCGCGACAGCTGGTACGCCGCCTGTGCGCGCGCGCTGACCGCACTGGGTGTGCCGGAAGGGGAGGGTGAGCGCGTCTTCACCGGCCGCGAACCACAGCCGCCGGTACCCTTGCGCGCACGGGGCGGAGTGGCGGCGCCGATGGCGCGCGTCGCACTGCCCGATTGGGCGCATGCGCCGGCACCCGTCGAGTCGCGCCCGCCGCGCCCACTGGCGCCGTCCGCGCTGGGCGAGGACCGCGTCGCCGATCCGCCACCGACGCCCGCGATGCGCGCCGCGGCGGAGCGTGGACGGCTGATCCACTGCCTGCTGGAGCGCCTGCCGGCGGTTGCCCCGGCACAGCGCGCGGGCGCCGCCGACCGCTGGCTCGCCACGGCCGGTCATGTCGAGGATGCCGCGCAGCGGGCGGCGCTGTCCGCCACGGTGCGCGCGATCCTGGACGATCCGGCACACGCGGCGCTGTTCGGCCCCAATTCGCTGGCCGAGGCGCCGATCGCTGCGACCCTGCCCAGCGGGCATGTCATATCGGGGCAGGTCGACCGCTTGCTGGTGGAGGCGGACCGTGTGTCGCTGGTCGATTACAAGACCGGCCGCCGCGCCCCGGCGACGCTGGAGGAGGTGCCGGATTACCATCTGCAACAGATGGGCGCCTATGCCGCGGCGCTGCGCGTCATCTTTCCGGGACGCGCGATCGAGGTCGCCTTGCTCTACACCGCAGGGCCGCGAATGATCGTGATCCCGCCGGCCGTGCTGGAGGCGAACAAGCCGCGCTTTGTGGCGGCGGAGCAAAGCTAGCGGTTGAGCGGTTGAGGGCCTGACCCTAGATCGGCCACATCCAAGGAGATTACGACATGGCAACCAAGCAGATCACCGACGCCAGCTTCGACGCGGACGTGTTGAATTCCGACAAGCCGGTGCTGGTGGATTTCTGGGCGGAATGGTGCGGCCCGTGCAAGATGATCGGCCCGTCGCTGGAGGAACTGTCCGAAGAGCTGGGCGAGCAGGTGACGATCGCCAAGCTGAACATCGACGACAATCCCGATGCCCCCGGCCGCTACGGCGTGCGCGGCATTCCGACGATGATCCTGTTCAAGGCCGGCACCCCCGCCGCGACCAAGGTCGGCGCCGAGCCCAAGGGCCGGATCAAGGCCTGGCTGGAAGGCGCGCTCTGATCGGTCACGCCCTCTCCCCCGGCGGGAGAGGGCCTTTTCGTCAGCTTCGATAATCGGCGTTGATGCTGATGTAACCATGGGTCAGGTCGCACGTCCAAACCGTGGCCTCACCCTCGCCGATCCCCAGGTCGACGCCGATCTCGACCTCCTGGCCCTTCAGATGCGCCGTCACGGGCGCTTCGTCATAGCCCTCGACCGCCAGCCCCTCGCGCGCGACCAGCGTGTTGCCGAAGCGGATCGACAATCGGTCGCGCTCCGCCGGCTCGCCCGCCTTGCCGACCGCCATCACGACCCGTCCCCAATTCGCATCCTCGCCCGCCACCGCGGTCTTCACCAGCGGCGAGTTGGCGATCGACATCGCGATACGGTGTGCGGACCGGTCGCTGTCGGCGCCCGTCACCTGAACCTCGATCAGCTTGGTCGCGCCCTCGCCGTCGCGCACCACCAGCACCGCCAGCTGGTGGCACAGATCGGCCAGCGCAGCGCGGAACGCGTCCGCCCCGTCGCTGTCGTCGTCGACCAGGGGCGCATTGCCCGCCGCGCCGGTGGCAAAGGCCAGCACCGTGTCGCTGGTCGAGGTATCGCCGTCCACCGTGATGCAGGAAAAGCTTCGCGCGTTGGCGCCCGTCATCGCGCGTTGCAGGAACGCCGGATCGACCGCGGCGTCGGTGAAGATGAAGCCCAGCATCGTCGCCATGTCGGGCGCGATCATCCCCGAACCCTTGATGATCCCGGCCAGCGTCACGGTGCGCCCGTCCACTACCGCCGTCGTCACCGCGCCCTTGGCGAAGGTGTCGGTGGTCATGATCGTCGCGGCGGCATCCTCCCACCCGCACGGCTCGGCCGCGAAAGCGGCGTCGAGCCCGGCCTCGGCCTTGTCGATCGGCAGTGGCACGCCGATCACCCCGGTCGATGCGACGAACACGTCCGACGGCACGCACCCGATCGCCGACGCCGTACGCGCCGCGATCGCCTCCACCGCCGCGCGCCCGCGATGCCCGGTGAACGCGTTGGAGTTCCCCGCATTCACCACCAGCGCGCGCGCCTGCCCCAGCACCAGCGCCTGCCGGCACCATTCCACCTCCGGCGACGGGCACCGGCTGTTGGTCAGCACCCCCGCGACGCTCGTCCCATCCGCCAGCGTCACGAACGTCAGGTCGCACCGGTCCCACGCCTTGTACCGCGCCCGCGCGACGCGCAGGCCGACGCCCGCAATGGCGGGCATGGCGGGGAAGGGGCGGGCGAGGGGGGACGCGTTCATGGTGCCTACATACGCCGTGCCGCGCAGCGGGCAAGACGGGGGGATACTTGACGTGTCTTGCAGGATGAAGTGCATTGGAGCGGGGGACACGTAGTTGAGGTCGAGCGAGTTACCTGGCGCGGCCGGTTCGCGACTTACCGGCTCGGGACGTGGACTGATGATCGGCGTGCTGGCGCTGATCGCGGTGTTGGCGCTGTTGTTGCTGGCGATCGGCATCGTCACGGCCGGCACCGCATTCCGATATCTGCGCGCGCCGGTTCCTACCCGCCTGCCGCGCGACCTGCCTGTGCCTGCGCAGCCGCCCCGACCGTTGAATGATGTCGCGACCTGGTTCGGGCCGGACGATTATCCTGCGCAGGCGATCCGCAGGAACGAGGAGGGGCGCGTGCGCGTCGCGCTGCTCATCGATGCAGACGGCCGGCCATCTGCGTGCGAGGTGATGGAGAGCAGCCATCACCGGCTTCTCGACCGCGCGACGTGCCGCGCCGCGGTGCGCCATGCGCGCTACGCACCCGCTCGAGACAGGAGCGGCGCTCCTATTCCTGCCAGGGTCGATCTAAGTGCCTTACGGTGGCGTTTGCCGTCAGAGTAGGTGGACGGCGTTCCTCCACTGTCTTAAGACCGTGGCCGATGAACCTGCTTCTGCTCCTGTCGGCCCTGCTGTCTGCGCTTACCGGCGCGGTCGGGGTGACGCGCGGGACGGGTGTGCAGCAGGTCGTCGCCGGGCAGGCTGCTGTGGCGCAGGTGCAGGCTGCACGCGCGCCGGCAGTGAGCAGTCGACCCGCGCAATTTCTGCCCCGCCTGTTCGATATTCGGCATCTGGCGATCTTCGTTGCGCCCATGCCGCGCGCGATCGTCCCACCCTATGCAGGCCGCCGGCGCGAATAACGCCTTGGCGCCGGCCGCGGCCGGACCCATCTCTCCATCACGACCCACGCGTGGCGCGCCCCTATGCGGCTGCGCCCGCATCCTTCAGATAACAGGAAATGCCCATGTTCGGCGGCCTCGCCAAGTCCTTCTTCGGTTCGTCCAACGACCGATATGTCAAGTCGCTCAACCCGATCCTGGCCAAGATTGCCGGCTTCGAACCCGCGCTGCAGGCGATGTCGGACGCCGAGCTTGCCGGCCAGACGGTGAAGTTCCGCGAGCAACTGGCGAACGGCGCCACGCTCGACAGCCTGCTGCCCGAGGCGTTCGCGACGGTGCGCGAGGCGGCCAAGCGCGTGCTCGGCCAACGGCATTACGACGTGCAGATGATCGGCGGCATCGTGCTTCACCGCGGCGAGATCGCTGAAATGCGCACCGGTGAGGGCAAGACGCTGGTCGCGACCCTCGCCACCTACCTCAACGCCCTGCCCGGCAAGGGCGTGCATGTCGTCACCGTCAATGACTATCTGGCGAATCGCGACGGGCGCTGGATGGCGCGCGTTTATGGTTTCCTGGGGCTCACCACCGGCGTGATCATCCCGAACCTGACCGACGAGCAGCGGCGCGACGCCTATGCCGCGGACATCACCTACGGCACGAACAACGAATTCGGCTTCGACTATCTGCGCGACAACATGAAGTATGAGCGCACCGGCATGGTGCAGCGTGCGTTCAACTTCGCGATCGTGGACGAGGTCGACTCCATTCTGATCGACGAGGCGCGTACCCCGCTGATCATCTCGGGCCCGACTGACGACAAGTCCGAACTCTACATCAGCGTCGACGCGATCGTGAAGCAGCTGGAGCCGGCCGATTACGAGAAGGACGAGAAGCAGCGCTCGATCATCCTGACCGAGGAGGGCACCGAGCGGGCCGAGCGGCTGCTGGAGAATGCCGGGCTGCTGCAGGGCGCGAACCTGTACGATTTCGAGAACACGCAGGTGGTCCACCACCTGAACCAGGCGCTGCGTGCGAACATGATGTTCAAGCGCGACACCGACTATATCGTCAAGGACGGCAAGGTCGTCATCATCGACGAGTTCACCGGCCGCATGATGGACGGGCGCCGTTGGTCGGAAGGGCTGCACCAGGCGGTGGAGGCCAAGGAGGGCGTCAATATCGAGCCCGAGAACCAGACCATGGCCTCGATCACCTTCCAGAATTATTTCCGCATGTATCCCAAGATCGGCGGCATGACCGGCACCGCCGCCACCGAAGCGGCCGAATTCTACGACATCTACAAGCTGAACGTCGTCACCATCCCGACCAACCTGCCGATTTCCCGCGTCGACGAGGAAGACGAGTTCTACAAGAACACACAGGACAAGTTCCGGGCGATCGCGCGCAAGATCGGGGAGCATGCGGCCAAGGGGCAGCCGGTGCTGGTCGGCACCGTGTCGATCGAGAAGTCGGAACTGCTGTCGGAATTCTTGATGCAGGAGGGGGTGCAGCACAAGGTGCTGAACGCGCGCTATCACGAGATGGAGGCGCATATCGTGGCGCAGGCGGGCCGGCTGGGCGCGGTGACCATCGCGACGAACATGGCGGGCCGCGGCACCGACATCCAGCTTGGCGGCAACCTGGAATTCCGCATGTCGGACGAGCATGCCGACTTCATCGAGGGCACGCCGGAATATGAGGCGATCGCCGAGCGCGTCCGTGCCGAGATCGCCGCCGAGAAGAAGGCGGTGCTGGCGGCCGGCGGCCTGTTCGTGCTGGGCACCGAACGCCACGAAAGCCGCCGCATCGACAACCAGTTGCGCGGCCGTTCCGGTCGTCAGGGCGACCCCGGCCTGTCGCGCTTCTATCTCAGCCTGGACGACGATCTGCTCCGCATCTTCGGACCCGACACACTGTTCGCCAAGATGATGCGCTCCAACATAGAGGATGGCGAGGCGATCGGCAGCAAGTGGCTGACCAAGGCGATCGAGACCGCGCAGAAGAAGGTGGAGGCGCGCAACTACGACGTGCGCAAGCAGGTCGTCGAATATGACGACGTGATGAACGACCAGCGCAAGGTCATCTACGAACAGCGCGCCGACATCATGGATGCCGAGACGGTGGGCGAGATGGTCGCCGACATGCGCACCGAAACGGTGAACACGATCGTCGGCGGTGCCTGCCCGCCCAATTCCTATCCCGAGCAGTGGGATGTGGCCGGGATGAAGACGCAGTTGAAGGAACTGCTCAACATCGAGCCGCCGATCGACGACTGGCTGACCGAAGAGGCGATCGATCCGGAGATCGTGCTGGAGCGGGTGACGGCAGAGGCCGATGCGATGGTGGAGGCAAAGTCCAAGGAGCTGGAGCCCGACACCTGGGTGCAGGTCGAAAAGTCGATCCTGCTCCAGAACCTGGACCATCACTGGAAGGAGCATCTGGCGACGCTGGATGCGCTGCGCCAGGTGGTGCACCTGCGCGCCTATGCGCAGAAGACGCCGATCAACGAGTATAAGCAGGAGGCGTTCTCGCTGTTCCAGCGCATGCTGGACGTGATCCGCGAGGACGTGACGCGCACCATTGCGCACGCGCAGTTCCAGTTCCAGGCGCCGCCGGAACTGCCTGAACTGCCCGACTTCATCACGTCGCATTTCGACCCGTTCACCGGCGAGGACGATACCCGCGATATCGACGCCGGCACGCTGGGCCTGATCCAGACGCAGTTGCCGCCGCTCCAGTCGCCGCAGCCCGAGCCGCAGACGTTCGGCGACGATCCGGCGGAATGGGAAGGCCGCGTCAACCGCAACGCGCCGTGCCCGTGCGGATCGGGGCGCAAATACAAGCACTGCCACGGTGCGGTGACCGCCTGATACGAAAAGGGCCGGCGAGGGAAACCCCGCCGGCCATTTTTCACGACCGCTTGCCGGATCGTGTGACGATCAGCGCTTCGGCTTGGGCAACACCACCGTCGGGCCGATCGAATTGACCACCGCACGGGCATCGAACGCACGCAGATTGTCGCGCGGGATCGGACCCTTGCGCATCACCACCTCGGCCGTCGCCTCGTACCGGTCGACGGTGCGGATATCGACGCCGCCGCCCCATGGGCCACCCCAGAAGGGATCCCACGACCGCCAGCCGAACCCGGCGCCGTGGAAGCGCCACATCGGACCCCACAGGCCGCCGCCGAACCCGCCGAAACCACCGCCAAAGGCGGTCGGGTTCGAATAGGTGCGCGACCGCAACTGCGTATCGCGGTCGGCCATCACGAAATAATCATAACCGTTGGCAAGCGTCAGTTCCGCCGCGCGGAACAGCAGATACCGCTCGACCGTGTCGCGCGCGGTAACGGTGTTACCGGCAAAGCTCACCAGGAAGCGGTTGGGCTCGATCTGGCGATCCGAGTATCCCGTGGCATAGAAGCCCGAACCCGTGGCAGGGCGATACGTAGTTTCCGTCGCGCAGCCCGCGACGAGCAGAGTACCCGCCGTCAGGGCGGCTATCAGTGCCTTGCGACCAATTTGCATGGACTCTTTCCTTCTCCGTCCACCGCATCGACGGCGAACCTGTTCGCTCGTACCCGTTCAACCCAGAACGTTCGATGAACGGGTTTGCTCCCGCGACGAATTGTTGGGGATCATGCCCCGATCAGATGCAATGCAATCGATCGCCGGTGGGGCCGACGGCGGTGTTCGAACAGGTAGAGCGACTGCCATGTGCCGAGTGCCAGCCGGTGGTCGAGGACCGGTATCGCCAGATTGACGCCGGTGAGGGCGGTGCGGAGGTGTGCGGGCATATCGTCCGCCCCCTCATCGTCATGCGTATAGGCCCGCGCATCCTCGGGCGCGATGCGGGCGAAATAGGCGAGCAGATCGACCTGTACCTCCGGCGATGCGTTTTCCTGGATCAGCAGCGAGGCGGAGGTGTGCCGGCAGAACACGGTCAGCAACCCCTCCGCAATATCCTGCTGGTCGACCCAGCTGGTGACGCGGCGGGTGATATCGAAAAGGCCCTGTCCGGGCGTGTCGACGGAAAGAAGCGTGGTGGCCTGGCGCATGGCGTCTCAATGCTTCGGCGGCGCAAACGGCCTCAAATGGACCTACATGCCCGCACATGCGTTAGCCCGGCACTTCTCGAGGAGACGCATGATGAAGTCGAACCTGCTTGCAGCCCTGGCGGTGGCCACGCTTGCCGTGCCGGTGACCGTCGCCCCCGTCGAGGCGCAGCGCCGCGACCGTGACTATCGCTGGCACGGCGACGACCGCAACTGGGAGCCGTCGCGCGACTATCGCCGCGGCAATTACCGTGAGCGGCGCCTGAGCCGGAACGACCAGATCTATCGTGGCCAGGACGGCCGCACCTATTGCCGCCGTAACGATGGCACGACCGGTCTGGTGATTGGCGCGGTCGGCGGCGGCGTGCTGGGCAACCTGGTGGGCGGCGGTACGCTCGGCACGCTGCTGGGTGCCGGTGGTGGTGCGCTGCTCGGCCGTCAGGTCGATCGCGGCAAGGTTCGCTGCCGCTGACCGATCCGCAGCGATGCGTGGAGGCGCCGGTGGGGAAACCCGCCGGCGTTCTTTTTGGGGTGAGGGTGGCCGCCAGGGGACGAGCACGGGGGAAATGCGCGACCACCCTCGTCCGTCATGACGGAGCGGTCGTCGTCCAGCCTTGATCGCCGCGACACGCACGCTCGATAGCGGCTGTTATAATGGTTGTGATAACGAAGGTAAGGAAACCGCCGGGTGCGAGCTGTCGGCTCAAGCAGATGTTGGCGGAAGATCTACAGCGCCGGTGGCTCCCTGAGTAGGATTCGAACCTACGGCCGCTCGATTAACAGTCGAGCGGAAACGGCAGATTTCCGTGCTACCTTCTGACCTTTTTCGTTTCTGTTCGCGGTAGGATATCCCCTCAGCCCTGCTGCACGTCGATCCCGGCGCGACCGTTGCGGATCGCCCAGACTTTGCTGATGCGGCGCATGTATTGCGGCAGGGTCATGTGTCGGCCTTCACGGCCACGGCCTTGATCCCGGCACCCGACGCCGCGGCGATGATGTAATCGCCCACCTCGAAATCACCCGAGACGTTCGCCGGCACCTGTCCGCAGAAGGCGATGCGGTCGGTGCATTGACGAGCCTTCTCGTGCGCGGCCTCCCACAACGGCAGATCCTTGGAATACGCATCCGTCGCCTTCTGCCACCCGGCGCGGGCCGCCTGATAGCTGGCGACCTGCGCGGGATAGACCGCGCCGAGCCGGCCGATCTGATCGTCCGCGATGAGCGGACCGGGGAGGCGTACACCAAGGATTACATGAACAAGTTGCACCGTCGCATCCGCGATCGAGCGAAGCTAACGGCTGACCTCAGATTCACCAGCTTCCGGCATGGTGGCATCTGCGACAGCGACACCGACGATGTGCGCGCCGTCTCCGGCCACACCACGCTTGAGGCAACCCAAATTTACAACAAGGCGAACCGGGAGAAGGCAAAGAGGATTGCAGCGCGACGGCGTGAGCATATCGCCTTTGTCACTTCGGCGAAGGAAGGCAGCTTGCTTCAAGAGTTGTGACTGGTCGTTCGCATATCAAAGCAAATATCGGAACGATCTGCCTAAGCGGCGTCTTCATTAGGCTCTTCGTGCTGCATAAGGAGCGTAATCTTTGATGTGCCAAAATCGGTCACCAATTCTGCGTCAACTACCGATTGATCCACATATAGGATATCCTCAATGGTTGCCGGCATGATCGCACTCCATACGCCACTCGCAACCATCGACTCGATACGCGTAAGCTTCTTTGAAAATGATATGACCTGATCTTCAGATTTGGGCGACCTTTTCGTTACCGTAAGCGTGGCCTGTATCGCCTCGACATCTGAGGTCGCCGTGATTGTAGTAACAATCCAGAGATCGCCGATCTCTGGTTCTGTAAAATCTCCAAAAATTACTGGTGCGAGCACCCCCAATAGCATTGGCTTGCCGCCAATCTCCATGCGAAAATCTTCGCAAAACATCAGAGATTGCTGAACAGATGTCACTTGCGCTTCACCATGGCGGCGTTGACGACTGCGTCGATCGTCACACCAAGAACGTCAGCGAGCGGCTTCACGTATCGTAAGCTCAGTTCTCGCTCTCCCGATTCGTTCAATGAGAACGCCGGCTGTGTCGTCCCGATCGCTTCGGCAACGTGCCGCTGAGACAGTCCTGCCAATAAGCGAAGATGCGCAAGGGTGCGTTCACCACCGGTTGCTGCAATTTTAGCCTCTGCACGTTTGCGACGCGCTTCAGCAACGCGATCCGCCATGCCGGGCTTTGCAATATGCTTGGCAACCACTTCAGACGCAGAAATAAAATTTGTCGGCGTAGCCTGCGAAAACTTCTCAACCAAAATCTGCTGCCGGACGGGCACCGTTGCGGTTTGCCGGCCGCGGCGGCTAGTGCCGCCCCAGTTTTGTGAAGCCCAAGTCTTCGTAGGCCTTGATGACCCGATCCTGGACGGTTGCATCGTAGTTTTCATCCCGCTTCATTATGTAGAGGATGCCGATCAAATTTTGGCGGTGGTCGACGGCTGTTAACACGCGCCAATCATCAACCTCCCATAGGCGTACACGATAAACGTTGTAGCCTTTGTTTTGAACGGCCCAAAATTCTGTTACTGATTGAATCTGATGGTCGTCATAACTGACATCAACGAGCTTCTCGCAAAGCTGCCTATCTTCCTCCAGTTCCTCGATGAGCTGAATGACGGCCGCTGCCTGATCCGGATCATGATCCTCGAGGTCCTCAATGTCGCGATCTACATCAGCGTGAACCAGCAACCGGAAGCGCCGTTCCACGCTGCTCATATATCGCATCCGATATGTAAGTAAATGGTGTCCATATGAGAAGGGCGCATGCAAAATAGCTACTGCGAGGAGCTATCACCCGCAACAGGTTTAGAGATGGCGAATCAACGCGATGTCACCGCTCATCGTTGCATTGCTGCACGCCGAACAGGCCAAACGATGACACTGAAACAGCCTGAACATAAGGCGAATGTTATAACGGGTGTAATAATGCCGCCGGGTGCGAGCAATTAGCTCAAGCAAAAAATGGCGGAAAACCTACAGCGCCGGTGGCTCCCTGAGTAGGATTCGAACCTACGGCCGCTCGATTAACAGTCGAGAGCTCTACCGCTGAGCTATCAGGGAATGTCCGGCGCTGTGGGGGGCTCTATAAACGGCTCGAAAAAGCTTGCAAGCCTCTTTTTTGCGGATGCGCGTCAGGAGGCGAATTGCTCCATGGTGATGCGGTCGTCGAGCGCATGTTCGGGGTCGAACAGCAGCGTCAGCTCGCGCGAACGGTCCATGCAGATGTCGACGCGGGCGACATCGCGCACTTCGCGCTGGTCGGCCACCGCCGAGACGGGGCGCTTGGAGGAATCGAGGATGCGGATCGAGAAGCGGGCCCGGTCGGTCAGGATCGCACCGCGCCAGCGCCGCGGGCGAAACGGGCTGATCGGGGTGAGCGCCAGCATGCCCGATCCGAGCGGCAGGATCGGTCCCTGCGCCGACAGGTTGTAGGCGGTGGACCCGGCGGGCGTGGCCACCAGGATCCCGTCGCAGGCGAGTTCGGGCATGACGATGCGGTCGTTGACGCTGATTTCCAGGTTGGCAGTCTGGCGGGTTTCGCGCAGCAACGAGACCTCGTTGATCGCCGGCAGCGTGTGCACGCGGCCATCGACGGCAGTGACCGTCGCCTGCAGCGGCGTGACCTTGAACGGGCGTACCCGCATCAGCCGCTCCTCCAGCCCGTAGCTGCGCCATTCGTTCATCAGGAAGCCGACCGTGCCCAGGTTCATGCCGAACACGGGCACCGGCGGCTTGCGGCGCTCCAGCATGCCGTGCAGCGTCTGGAGCATGAACCCGTCGCCGCCGAGCGCGATGACGACATCGGCGTCATCGGCATCGACCCAGTCGGCCATGTCGCGAAGCTCGGCCGCCGCTTGCTGCGCAGGCGGTGTCGGCGAGGCGACCAGCGCCCGCCGTTCATACTCGCTCATCCGCCGGTGACGCTCATGTGTCGCGACACGGCGGGGGCGGCACCGCTTTCGATGCGGAAATCATGGCGCGCCGGCTTGATCGCCAGCCCGGCATCGATCGCGGCGTCGAGCGCGGGCAGCCCGCCGGCCCGCAATGCGGCCTTCAGGTCCACCTGATCCTCATGGCCCAGGCACATGAACAGCTTGCCCTCCGTGGTCAGCCGGACGCGGTTGCAGCCATCGCAGAAATTGGCGGTCAGGGGCGAGATCAGGCCGAGGCGCGTCTGCGTGCCCTCGACCCGCCAATAGCGCGCCGGGCCACCGGTGCGATGCGCCGCACGGGCCAGCGGGAAGCGGGCGGACAAATCGTCGAACACGGCAGTCAGCGGCAGGAAGCGATCGACCCGGTCCTCGTCGATGGCGCCGAGCGGCATGGTTTCGATCAGCGACAGGTCCAGCCCTTCGTCGATGCACCATTGCAGCATCGGGGCGATCTCGTCCTCGTTCAGCCCTTTCAGTGCGACCATGTTGATCTTGACGGCAAGACCGGCATCGCGCGCGGCGAGGATGCCGCGGAGCACGCCGTCCACGTCGCCATGACGGGTGATAAAGCGGAAGCGGTCGGGATCGCGGCTGTCGAGGCTGACATTGACGCGGGCCATGCCGGCTTCGACCATTTCGGGCGCATATTGTGCCAGACGTGTCCCATTTGTGGTCATGGTCAGCTCGTCCAGCCCGGTACCGACATGGCGGCCGAGGCGCCGGACGAGGTCGCCGACATCGCGGCGGACGAGCGGTTCGCCACCCGACAGGCGGATCTTGGTCACGCCGCGCGCGATGAAGCGCTCCGCGATGACGGCGATCTCTTCCAGGCTCAAAAGCTTGGCACGCGGCAGGAACGTCATGTTTTCCGCCATGCAATAGCGGCATCGCAGGTCGCAGCGGTCGGTCACCGAGATCCGCAGATAGCGGATCACGCGACCATGCTGGTCGGCCAGGGGCTGACCCACAAATACGTCCGGAGCCATGCTCACTTGGCTAGGACCTTGGCACCTGAGCGGCAAGTCCGTTTCGCATTGGCGGGAAAAGAGACGGCGGCTAGGCTGGTTGGATGAAGCAGGGGACGATCCATTCGCGCGAGGATGTAGTGGCAACGGGCATCGTCCTGATTTCGTTCCGGCCCAGCCCCGTGCCCGACAGCGCCCTGGTCGACGCGGTGGCGCAGACGGGGCGGCAGCCGGTGGTCGTCCAGCCGGAGGATGCGAGCGCGAATCGCTTTGCGGCGGGTGCGGCGCGCATCGCGCTGATCGATGCGCGCGATGCCCCCGACATCATGCTGGCGGCGGCGGAGCGGCTCGCGCCCGGCGTGGAGGCGGTCGGTGGCGCCTTGCTGGTGCTGAGCGCGCCGGCACTGGCGATGCGGGCAAGCGACGCCGGGGCGACGCATCACTGTTCGGACATTGCGGCGCTGCCCGCCGGTCTGGCGCTGGCGGCGCGGCATGTGGAGCGCATGGCGGGCGACCGGCGGGGCGCGCGGGACGCGGAGATGGCGGGGGGCGTCGGGGGATGGATCGAACGGGCGATCGGGCATGGGCGACCATGTGTGGTGGTCATGGTGTCGCTGTCGCGGCTGGACCTGGTGAACGCGGCGCATGGGCGGCCGGCGGGGACGATGCTGCTGCGCGCGATCGATTCGCGCATCCGGGCGGCGGCGGCGGAGGTGTTCGGGGAAGCGACGATCACCGCGCGGCTGAGCGGGTCGAACTTCGTGGTGGCGGGCATGGGCGGGGCCGGGGAGGCCGCCGCGATCGCCGCCGCGCTGGAGGGGGCGCTGGCGCGGCCGGTGCTGGCGGCGGGATCGCCGGTGCTGCTGGGCACGCGGCTGGGACTGGCGCGCAGCGAAATGGGCGACGATGCCGCCGCATTGCTGCGCCGGGCGAGCGAGGCGCTGGCCGAGGCCAAGGCGAGCGACGGCGCGGTGCTGCGCGTGGCGCATCCGCAAGGGGTGGCGCCGCTGGACGTGCTGGGCGTGGACCTGCACCATGCGATCGAGCGCGGCGAGATCGACGTGCTGTTCCAGCCGCAGGTGGAGATCGCGACGGGGCGGATCGTCGGCGTCGAGGCGCTGGCGCGCTGGTATCACCCGACGCTGGGGCCGCTGGGGGCCGAGCCGCTGTTCGCCGCGGCCGAGCGCGCCGACCTGGGCATTGCGCTGTCCGATCACATCCAGCGCATCTCGCTGGCGCGCGCCACCCGCTGGCCGCAGGCGCTGGACGGGGTAAGGCTGTCGATCAACCTGACCGCGGCGGACATCGCGCGCGCCGGCTTCGCCGAGATGTTCCTGAAGCGGGTCGATGCCAGCGGCTTTCCGCGTGGGCGCCTGACCGTGGAGATCACCGAGACGGGGATGATCGAGAATCTCGACGCCGCCGCGGCGCTGCTCGCCCACTTGCGCGGGGCGGGGTGCCGCGTGGCAATCGACGATTTCGGGACCGGCTATTCCAGCCTCGCCTATCTGAAAGCGCTGCCGCTCGACTATCTCAAGATCGACCGGGCGATCACGCAGGATATCGAGGGCTCGCCGCGCGACCGGGTGGTGGTGCGCGGGGTGATCGCGATGGCGCAGTCGCTGGGGCTGGCGGTGATTGCAGAAGGGGTGGAAACCTCCGCGCAACTGGCGCTGCTCGCGGCGGAGGGGTGCAATTACTACCAGGGCTTTCTGCGGGCAGGGGCACTGGGCGAGGCGCAACTGGTGGCGATCATGGAGAGCGAATGATGGGCATGATGGCGATCGGGATCGCGCTGGTCGCGGCACAGGCGGGCGATCCGGCCGAGGCGGGCATCCGCGCGGCGATGACGGCGAGTGCGGCCGGATGGGACGCAGGCAATCTCGACCGGTTCATGGGCATCTATGCGCCCGATGCGGTGTATGTCGGTGCGCGTGGGCTGGTGCGCGGCAAGGCGGCGATCGCCGACAGCTACCGCGCCAGCTTTGCCGGGGGCGCGAACAGCCGCGGACGGCTGTCGTTCGAATATCTGCTGATCCGGCCAATCGGCGAGCGGCGGATGGTCTTCGCCCGCTGGCACCTGCGCGGGGCAATGGCGAGGAAAGCGGGATGACGACGCTGGTGTTCGAACGCCAGGCGGGTGGCTGGAAGATCGTGGCGGATCATAGCAGCTAAGGGTGGCACGACGCCGGCTTGAACCATTCAGCCGTTCGTCTCGAGTAGCCGTCGAGTAGCGGCGAAGCCGCGTATCGAGACGGTGTATCGAGAGAGTTGGTCGCGCGGGGCGGTGCCTCGATACGCGCTCTCGATACGCGGCTTCGCCGCTACTCGATCTCTACTCGGCACGAACGGATCGGGGAAAGTTATCCCGATGCAAGGCGGGCGAGGCGCCCATGCTCACCCCGCCGCCTTCGCCAGCCCCTTGGATAGTTGCAGCGCGCCGTGGAGGCGGGCCTTGGCGTCGGGCCAGGCGCGGTTGACGACCAGCTTGCCGTCGGGGCGCAGCTTGGCGACATCCTTCAGCCGGTCGACATAGGCGAACAGGCCGTCGACATCGGCGGGCTTGTTGTCGTGGAACGACACCAGCACGCCTTTCGGCCCCACATCCATCTTCGACACGCAGGCCTTCTTGGCGTTCAGCTTGATCTTGATCACCTGAATGAGGTTGTCGGTCGCATCGGGCAGCGGGCCGAAGCGATCGATCATCTCGGCCGCGAAGGATTCGATCTCGGCATGCTTTTCGAGGTCGTTCAGGCGGCGGTACAGTCCCATGCGCAGGTCGAGGTCGGGGACGTAATCGTCCGGGATCAGGATCGGCGCATCGACCGTGATCTGGGGGCTGAAGTCGCGCGGACGCTCGAACGCGCCGCCGGATTTGGCCTCCAGGATCGCCTCCTCCAGCATCGACTGGTAGAGTTCGTAGCCGACTTCCTTGATATGCCCCGACTGTTCGTCGCCCAGCAGATTGCCCGCACCGCGAATGTCGAGATCGTGGCTGGCAAGCTGGAAGCCGGCGCCCAGCGAGTCGAGGTCGGACAGCACCTTCAACCGCTTTTCCGCGGCATCGGTCATCTGCCGCTCGGGCGGGGTGACGAGGTAGGCATAGGCGCGCGTCTTGGCGCGACCGACGCGCCCGCGAAGCTGGTAGAGTTGCGCCAGGCCGAAGCGGTCGGCGCGGTTGACGATCATCGTGTTGGCGGACGCGATGTCGATCCCGCTTTCGATGATGGTGGTGGAGACCAGCACCTCGAACTTCTTGTCGTAAAAGGCCGACATGCGCTCCTCCACCTCGGTGGCGGACATCTGGCCGTGCGCGACGACGTAGCGGACCTCGGGCACCTCGTTGCGCAGGAACTCCTCCAGATCGGGCAGATCGGCGACGCGGGGGGTGACAAGGAAGCTCTGGCCGCCGCGATAATGCTCGCGCAGCAGGGCTTCGCGCAGCACCACCGGATCCCATGGCATGACATAGGTGCGCACCGCCAGGCGATCGACCGGCGGGGTCTGGATGACGGACAGCTCGCGCAGACCCGACATCGCCATCTGCAGCGTGCGCGGGATCGGCGTGGCGGTCAGCGTCAGCATGTGGACGTCGGCCTTCAGCGCCTTCAGCCGTTCCTTGTGCGTCACGCCGAAGCGCTGTTCCTCGTCGACCACGACGAGGCCGAGGCGCTTGAACTCGACATTCTTGGCCAGCAGCGCGTGCGTGCCGACGACGATGTCGAGGTCGCCCGATGCGGCGCCTTCCTTCACCTTCTTCGACTCCGCGGCGGTGACGAGGCGCGACAGCCGCCCGATCTTGATCGGGAAGCCTTCGAACCGCTGGACGAAGTTGTTGTAATGCTGGCGCGCGAGCAGGGTCGTGGGACAGACCACCGCGACCTGCATCCCCGCCATCGCCGCGACAAAGGCGGCGCGCAGCGCCACCTCGGTCTTGCCGAAGCCGACATCGCCGACGATCAGCCGGTCCATCGGCTTGCCCGCGGCAAGGTCGGCCAGCACATCCTGGATCGCGCGGTCCTGATCGTCGGTTTCCTCGTAGGGGAAGCGATCGACGAAGCTGGGATAGCCGGCGGTATCCGGCTCCGCCAGCTCGCCGGGGCGTAGCGCGCGCTCGGCAGCGGTGGCGATCAGCTCACCCGCAATCTCGCGGATGCGCTCCTTCATCTTCGACTTGCGCCGCTGCCACGCCTCGCCACCCAGCCGGTCGAGGGTGGCGCCGTCCTCGCCCGATCCGTAGCGGGTCAGAACCTCCAGATTCTCGACCGGCACGTACAGCTTGTCGCCGCCGGCATAGGACAGCGCGACGCAGTCGTGCGGGCTCTTGCCGACCGGAACCGAGGTCAGCCCCTCGTAGCGTGCGATGCCGTGATCGGCATGGACCACGAGATCGCCGGGCGACAGCGTAGCGAGTTCGGCAAGGAACGCGTCCGCCGATTTGCGGCGCTTCGCACGGCGGACGAGCCGGTCGCCGAGCATGTCCTGTTCGGTCAGCACCGACATGTCGGGCGCGGTGAAGCCATGGTCGAGCGGCAGCACGATCATCGCGACGCCGAAGCTCTTGCCCGTATCGGCGATGCCCAGCGCCTCCTGCCAGCCATCCGCCGCCTTCGCGCCCTTCAGCCCATGGTCCTTGAGCAGGCTGGTCAGCCGCTCGCGCGCACCGACCGAATAGCTGGCGAGGACGGGCTTGCGCCCCTGTTTGCGCAAGGCCGCGATATGCGCGACGACTGCCTCGTAGACATTCGCCTGGTTGGCCCGCTCGGGCGCGAAGTCGCGGGCATTGTCGACGCCGAAGTCGAGCACGGTCCGGCTTTCCGGCTCGTGGAAGGGCGTGGTCAAATGTGCGGTCGCCGCCTCCAGCGCGGGGGCCCATTCCTTGGGCGCCAGATACAGTGCCTTGGCGGGCAGGGGGCGATAGCTGCCCGGCTGCGCGCCCTCGGCCCGCTTGCGGTTCTCATAATAGTCGGCGACCGCCTCGAACCGGCCTTCCGCCGCCTGGGCGACGCCGGCGTCGCGGACCACGACCGCATCGCCCAGATGGTCGAAGAGCGTCGCCAGCTTGTCCTCGAACAAGGGGAGCCAATGCTCCATGCCGGCCAGCCGCCGCCCGTCGGAGATCGCCTGGTAGAGCGGGTCGCCGGTCGCGGTCGCACCGAACGTCTCGCGATAACGGGTGCGGAACCGCTTGATCGATTCTTCGTCGAGCAGCGCTTCGGACGCAGGCAGCAGGGTGAAGCCTTCGATCCGCCCGGTGGTCCGCTGGTCGCCGGGATCGAAGGTACGGACGCTTTCGATCTCGTCGCCGAAGAAGTCGAGGCGCAGCGCCTGTTCCGCCCCGCTGGGGAACAGGTCGACCAGGCCCCCGCGCACCGCATATTCGCCCTGGTCGTGCACCGTCTCAGTCCGGACATAGCCGTTCGCCTGCAGCAGCGCCGCCAGCCGGTCGAGGTCGATCCGCTCGCCGGGCGCCAGCTTGGCGACGAGCTGGCGGATGCGGAACGGGGTCAGCACCCGCTGCGTCGCGGCATTGGCGGTGGTCAGCACGAGTTGCGGCGCCTTGGCCTTGGCCTGCAACCGGTGCAGGCCGGCGATCCGCTCCGCCATGATGCGCAGCGTCGGCGAGGCGCGGTCATAGGGCAGGCAGTCCCAGGCGGGGATCTGGACGACCTCCAGCTCGGGTGCGAAATAAGGCGCGGTGCCGGCGATCGCGCGCATCTGCGCATCGTCGCTGGCGATAAAGACGACGCGTCCCGCCGCACGCGCCAGATCGGCGAGCAGCGAGGGCTGGAACCCTGCGGGCACGCCGGACAGGGTAAGCGGGGTGGTGGCGGACAGGATCGTCTTCAGGTCGGGCATGATATTTCCACTAGGCCCTCGCCCCGACGGGGAGAGGGAGGGGACCCGCGGCGCAGCCGTGGGGAGGGTGAGGGGGTGCCAGGCAGCGTTTCCGCCTGTGGCACCCCCTCACCCCGACCCTCTCCCCGGGGGAGAGGGGGCAAAGGTCACTTCGCGATCGGCACGAAGTCCAGTTCGCGCATCGTCTGCATCATCGGGCCTTCCCAACGTGGCGGACAGGGTTGGGTGCCGATCGCCCAGGCCATGATATCCACGTCCTGTTCCTCCAGCAGCGCCTCGAACCAGTCGGTCTGCTCGGGCGTCCAGTCCTGGTGATGCCGGTCGAAAAAGCCGCCGATCATCAGGTCGGCCTCCTTGGTGCCGCGGTGCCAGCTGCGAAAGCGCAGGCGTTTCAGACGGATGGCGTGGTCCATGGGGCTCCCAACAAATGGTGCCCGGCGGACGCTGGCGGCGGCCGTCGGGTGCGGTATAGGCGGCATGTAGTCATGCGTCCCGATATCCTCAATCCGCTGTTCGCCGAGGTGACCGCGCTGAAAGGCGTGGGGCCCGGCCTTGCCAAGCCGCTGGACCGGCTGGACCTTCGTCGCGTCGTCGATGTCGCCTTCCACCTGCCGACCGGGCATATCGACCGGTTGCCGCGCGACGAGCTGATGACGTCGGATGCGGGACGGGTGATCGCGATCACGCTGACCCCGCGCGAGCATCGCAGCCCGGCCGGGCGCGGGCCGGCGCGGGTGATCGCCGAGGATGCGCGCGGCAATACCGTTGCGCTGGTCTATTTCGGCGGATCGGCCGGCTGGGCGAAGCGGCAGTTGCCGGTGGGCGAGCCGCGCCGCGTGTCCGGGCGGCTCGATCTTTATGGCGACACGCTCCAGATCGTCCATCCCGAGGTCGGCGAGGATGACGAGGCCTTTGCGATGCGCGAGGCGATCTATCCGCTGTCCGAGGGGCTGACCTCGCGCCGGATCGCGGGGTTCGCCGCGCAGGCGATCGAGCGGGCGCCGGCCTTGCCCGAATGGATCGAGCCGGGGCTGAAGGCCGCGCGCGGATGGCCCGACTGGCGCGACGCGCTGGCGCGGATCCATGCCGACCCCACCGACGCCAAGGCGCGCGAGCGGCTGGGCTATGATGAGGTG
Source organism: Sphingomonas sp. NY01 (assembly GCF_038809135.1). Classification (NCBI taxonomy): domain Bacteria; kingdom Pseudomonadati; phylum Pseudomonadota; class Alphaproteobacteria; order Sphingomonadales; family Sphingomonadaceae; genus Sphingomonas; species Sphingomonas sp. NY01. The sequence continues at coordinate 1,476,017 of NZ_CP101722.1, forward strand.
TTCGCCAACCAGCTAGCGATGACGTTGGTGCGCGCCGATTCGCGGCGGCGGCGGGGCCGGGCGCTGAAGGGGGACGGGCGCCTGCGCGACATGCTGCGGTTGCCATATCGATTGACGGGGGCGCAGGACCGCACGGTGCGCGAGATCGAAGGCGATCTGGCGCAGGAGGCGCCGATGCTGCGGCTGTTGCAGGGCGATGTGGGCGCGGGCAAGACGCTGGTCGCTGCGATGGCGCTGCTGATCGCGGTGGAGGCGGGGACGCAAGGCGCGATGCTGGCGCCGACCGAGATCCTGGCGCGTCAGCATTACGAAACGCTGCGCCGGACGCTGGCGGGCCTGCCGGTGCAGATCGGGGTGCTGACCGGCCGTGACAAGGGACGGGCGCGCGAGGCGACACTGATGGCGCTGGCGGCCGGCGAGATCGACATACTCGTCGGTACGCATGCCATCTTCCAGGAAGGCGTCACCTACCGCGACCTCAGCCTGGTGGTGGTGGACGAACAGCATCGCTTCGGCGTGCAGCAGCGCATGATGCTGCAGGAAAAGGGGCGCAGTCCGCACGTCCTGGCGATGACGGCGACGCCGATCCCGCGCACGCTGACGCTCGCCAATTATGGCGAGATGGATGTCAGCCGGCTGGACGAGATGCCGCCCGGGCGCGAGCCGATCGAGACGCGGGTCGTATCCGAGGAGCGGCTGGACGAAGTCGCCGCCGGACTGGGCCGGCATCTGGCGGATGGCGGGCAGGCCTACTGGGTGTGCCCGCTGGTCGAGGAAAGCGAGAAGTCCGACCTCGCCGCCGCGGAGATGCGGGCGGAATCGCTGCGCGCGCTGTTCGGCGACCGGGTCGGCCTGATCCACGGCAAGATGAAGCCGGCGGAAAAGGACGCGGTGATGGAGGCGTTCGCGGGTAACCGGCTGGGCGTGCTGGTCGCCACCACCGTGATCGAGGTCGGCGTCGACGTACCCAATGCGCGGCTGATCGTGATCGAGCATGCCGACCGGTTCGGACTAGCGCAGCTTCATCAGTTGCGGGGGCGCGTCGGGCGGGGCGGGGGGCTGTCGCGCTGTCTGCTGCTGCGGGGCAATGCGCTGTCGGAGACGTCGCGTGCGCGGCTTGCGCTGATGCGCGAAACCAATGACGGATTCCGGATCGCGGAGGAGGATCTGCGGCTGCGCGGGGCCGGCGACCTGCTCGGCAAGCGTCAGTCGGGCGAGTTGGCGTTCAGGCTGGTCGCGCCGGAGATGCTGAACGACCTGATCCAGTGCGCCCAGGACGATGCCCGGTTGCTGATCGACCGCGACGGCGGGTTGCAGGGGCCGCGCGGGCAGGCGGCGCGGACGGCATTATACCTGTTCGAACGCGAGACGGGCGTGGCGCTGCTTCGCTCGGGCTGAGCGGGATCAGCTACCGCGCAGCGCGGACAGGAACGGGAAATAGGAATGGGTGGGCACCGGCCGGTCGAACTGGCAACCGATCCGGCCGCCGAGCGCCCAGCGTATCTCGGCCGTGGCGCTGCCCAGAACCGGCAACTGGACGTCGATCCGGTCCCCGACGTTCAGCGTGTCGATGCACCGCGCCATCAGGCCGCCGCCGGAGACGTTGACGATCACGATCGCGATCCTGCTGCCGTCGGCGGCGACGGCACTGGTGCGATAAAACACCTCGTGCCGCGGCTCGCCGCGATCTTCATGGTTGTTTGCCGTTGCTGCCCAATTCATCCCCGGACCCCCGCTTCACACCGACGCGGTTAAACCCGCAATGGTTGAAAAAGGATCCAGATCAGAATTTTATTTGGCAAATCAGTATGATGTAGATCAAGATCTTATGCTGCATTGCAGCAAGGTCATTCCCTTGCCAGCAACCCATGGTGCTTCTTGCCGGCGGAAATTCGCACGGTTTCCGCATCGACCGCGATGATCGCGGTGTCGCTGTCGATCTTCTCGCCCTCGACGCGCGCGCCGCCGCCCGCGATCAGACGACGCGCCTCGCCCTTCGACTTGGCGAACCCCAGGCCGACCAGCGCATCGACGATGCCGATGCTGCCGCCTGCGACCGCCAGCGTCGGCAGCGTGCCGCCGGCCGACCCCTCCTCGAAGGTCCGGCGCGCGGTTTCCGCTGCTTCCTCGGCCGCCGCAGCCCCGCGGCACATCGCGGTCGCGGCGTTGGCGAGGATCTTCTTGGCCTCGTTGATTTCCGCGCCTTCCAGCGCTTCCAGCCGGGCGATCTCGTCCTCGGCCACGTCGGTGAACAGGCGCAGGAAGCGGCCGACATCGCGGTCGTCGGTGTTGCGCCAGAACTGCCAGTAATCGAAATGCGGCAGCTGGTCCTCGTGCAGCCAGACCGCGCCGGCCATCGTTTTGCCCATCTTGCCGCCGTCCGCGGTGGTGATGAGCGGGGTGGTCACGCCGAACACGTCGGTGCCGTCCATCCGACGCGCCAGTTCGATGCCGTTGACGATGTTGCCCCACTGGTCGCTGCCGCCCATCTGGAGCCGGCAGCCGCGGCGCAGCGCCAGTTCGCGGAAGTCATAGGCCTGCAGGATCATGTAGTTGAATTCGAGGAAGCTGAGCGACTGTTCGCGGTCCAGCCGCAGCTTCACCGAGTCGAAGCTGAGCATCCGGTTGACCGAGAAATGCTGCCCCACCTCGCGCAGGAAGGGGATATATTCCAGCCGGTCGAGCCATTCGGCATTGTCGACCATCACCGCATCGGTCGGCCCCTCGCCAAAGGTCAGGAAGCGTTCGAAGATGCGCTTGATCGAGGCGACATTGGCCTGGATGCCATCCTCGGCCAGCAGCTTGCGGGCCTCGTCCTTGAAGCTGGGATCGCCGATCTTGCCAGTGCCGCCGCCCATCAGCACGATCGGCTTGTGCCCCGTCTGTTGCAGGCGACGCAGCAGCATGATCTGCACCAGGCTGCCGACGTGCAGCGACGGCGCGGTCGGGTCGAAGCCGATATAGCCGGGCACGATCTCCCGGACGGCCAGCGTGTCCAATGCCGCGGCATCGGTCATCTGGTGGATATAGCCGCGGGCAGACAGCGTGCGAAGCAGGTCGGACTGGTAGGTCATAGTGGGTGTGTCGTTACACATGCGCGCAGCCGCCGTCACCCTTCAGTTGGGCGGCCTCACTTGCGCGGCAACTGGCTTTGCGGATCGACCGGGGTACGGCCGCGACGCAGTTCGAAATGCACCTCCGGCCGGTCAGCAAAGCCGGTATCGCCGGACAGCGCGATCGTCTGCCCGCGCTTCACGCTCTGCCCGCGCTGGACGAGCAGCTTGGAGGCATGGCCATAGACGCTGGTCCAGTTGTCGCCATGCTTGACGATGACCAGCCCGCCCAGCGCGGCGATGCCGTCGCCGACATAGGCGACCACGCCGTCCGCCGCGGCCTTGACCGGCGTGGCCAGCGGCACCGCGATCTTGATGCCGTCATTGCGCTCGCCGCTGGCACCGGGACCGAAGCGGCGCACGACGCGGCCGTCGACCGGCCAGACGAAGCCGGAGCGCAGGCGTGCCGGGGCGGCGACGACCGCGGTGGGGGGCAGCACGCGCTTCGGCGTCGCGGCGGGCCTGGCGGGCGCCTGGTTGCTGGCGAGCGCTGGCTCGCCGCCGGTCAGGATGTCGTCCACGTCCAGGCTGAACGCTGCGGCGCGATCGGCCAGCGAGGGCGTATGCTCGCCGCTCGCCGGGCCGGGAATGATGACGCGCTGGCCGGCGCGCAGCACATAGGGCTCCTCCAGCGCATTGGCGTCGACGATCCGCGACCATTCGACGCCGTAGGCGCGCGCGATCGCGATCCCCGTCTCGCCGGAGCGGACCAGGTGGTAGCGCCCCGCCGGGATCGAGAGCCGCTGCCCGACCCGGATGACGAAGGGAGGCTGAAGGCCGTTGGCCCGCGCGATCGCCTCCGACCCCGAACCGGTGCGATCCGCCACCCGGCGCAGGCTGTCGCCCGGCTGCACGACATAGGTGGAGGCGGGGATTTCGCGTGCGTCGGGCGTGACGGGCCGTGTTTCCCAGGACGGGCGCGGCGCCGGCAGCGTGGATACCGCGTCGGTGGCCGGCGGAGACAGGTCGCCCTGCATCGCCGGCGGGGCGGGCCGTTCCTCTGCGCGCGGGGGTGGCGGTGGCGGCGCAGTGGGGGTGGCATCGTCCAGGCTGGGGATGCACCCCGCCAGCATCGTCGCGCCCAGCATCATCGCCAGCTTCCGCATGCCGCCACCCTCCGCTTCAGCTATAGGCCGCGTTCAGCATGGCGAGCGAGGCGCCGTGCGTCAGGTCCAGATGCAGCGGGGTGACCGCAATATGGCCGTCATGCACCGCGTCCAGATCGGTATCGTGCGCCGGCGTGTGCGGCATGCGACCGAGCGCCAGCCAATAATAGTCATAGCCGCGCGGATCGGTGCGCTTGTCCATCCGCACCCGGCCGTAATCGCGAATGCCCTGCCGCGCGACGCGGATGCCCTGCACCGCATCCGGCGCCACCGGCGGGAAGTTGACGTTCATCAGCGTGCGCGGCGCAAAGTCGAGACCCAGCAGCGGGCGCAACGCCCGCTCGCCCCAGGCGCGCGCGGTATCGAAGCTGACCGCATCGCCCATCCCGTGCTGCGCGTAACGCTGGCTGAGCGCGACCGAGCGGATGCCCGCGAGCGCGCCCTCCATCGCGGCGGACACCGTGCCCGAATAGAACACGTCCTCGCCCAGATTGGCGCCGCGGTTGACGCCGGACAGGATCAGGTCGGGCTTGCCGTCCGCCATGATCTCGCCAAGCGCCATCATCACCGCATCGGTGGGCGTGCCCGCCACCGCGAAACGCCGCTCATCGAAGCGGCGGACGCGCAACGGCCGGGTCAGGGTCAGCGACCGGCTGGTCCCAGACTGCTCCTCCGCCGGTGCCACCACCCAGACATCGTCGGAAAACCGCGCGGCGATCTCCTCCAGAACCTTCAGGCCGGGGGCATGATAGCCATCGTCATTGGTGAGGAGGATGCGCATGGCTCAGCGTGCGCCCAGCACCGTGGCGCCGCCCAAATAGGGTTGCAGCACCGCCGGTACCGCCACCGATCCGTCCTGTTGCTGGTAATTCTCGATCACCGCGACGAGCGTGCGGCCGACGGCCAGCCCCGAGCCGTTCAGCGTGTGGACGAAGCGGTTCCCCTTGCCCTCGGCGGGGCGGAAGCGCGCGTTCATCCGGCGCGCCTGGAAATCGGTGCAGGTCGAGCAGCTCGAAATCTCGCGATACCGGTCCTGCCCGGGCAACCACACTTCCAGGTCATAGGTGCGCGCGGCGGAGAAGCCCATGTCGCCGGTGCACAGCAGCATCCGGCGATAGGCGAGGCCGAGCGCGTCGAGCACCCCCTCGGCACAGGCCGTCATCCGCTCATGCTCTTCGTCCGACCGGTCGGGATGGACGATCGACACCATCTCGACCTTGTCGAACTGGTGCTGGCGGATCAGCCCGCGCGTGTCGCGGCCCGCCGCGCCTGCTTCCGACCGGAAACAGGGGGTGAGCGCGGTGAAGCGCAGCGGCAGTTCCTCCTCCGCCAGGATCGCTTCGCGCACGATGTTGGTCAGCGACACCTCGGCCGTGGGGATCAGCCAGCGACCATCGGTGGTGCGGAACAGGTCCTCGGCGAATTTGGGCAATTGCCCGGTGCCGAACGCCGCCTCGTCACGTACCATCAGCGGCGGCTGGACGAGTTCGAAGCCATGTTCCTGCGTCAGCCGGTCGAGCATGAACTGCCCCAGTGCCCGCGACAGCCGGGCCGCGTCCCCGCGGAGCAGCGTGAAGCGCGCACCCGACAGCGCGACGCCGGTTTCGAAATCCAGTCCCAGCGCCGGGCCGATCGCGTCGTGCTCGGCGGGCGGGAAGGCGAATTCGGGGCGTTGGCCGCGTGTGTGGACCAGCGCATTGTCGGCCTCGTCCGCGCCCGGCGGCACATCGGCGGCGGGCAGGTTGGGAATGGCGGCAAGGGCCGCGTCCAGCTCCGCGCCGATCGCGCGTTCCTGTTCTTCCAGCTCGGGCAGCTTTGCCTTCAGGTCGGCGACCTCGGCCATCAGGCTTTGTGCGCGGGCTTCGTCCTTTGCCGCCTTGGCCTGCCCGATCTGCTTGGACAGGTCGTTGCGGCGGGTCTGTGCGTCCTGTGCGGCCGCGATCGTGGTACGGCGACGCTCGTCCAGCGCGAGCAGGGCGGCCGACTGCGGTTCGCCGCCACGCTTGGTCAGGGCGGCATCGAAGGCGGCGGGATCGTCGCGGATCAGGCGGATGTCGTGCATGGGCCGTGGCTATGGCGGGGTGAACGCGGGCTTGCAAGCCGGCCACCGGCGCAACCACGGCGGCGGCACGCGCGTTGTCCCGAATAGAACCGACACTGCAAGGAGATACGCGATGCTGGTGCCGCACAATGCATTCGTGCTGGTGGCCGACGGGCGCAAGAGCCTGTTCTTCCGCAACGATGGCGATGCCGAGTTCCCCAACCTCAAGGTCGAACATGCCGAGGAGCATCCCAACCCGCGCGATCGCGACCAGAAAACCGATGCAGCCGGTGCGGCCCGCTCGACGCAGAGTGGCCAGGGCGCCCCGCCGATCGCGCAGGGCGGATCGAACCAGGCCGGTGGCGGCGGGCAGGGGGCGCAATTCGCCCCCTCGCGCGGGACGCTTGGCGAGACCGACTATCACCAGCAGGAGGAGGACCGCTTCGCGGTCGAGATCGCCGACATGCTGAAGCGCCGTGCGCTGGCCAATGAGTTCGAGTCGCTGATCATCGTCGCGCCGCCGCAGACGCTGGGCGAACTCCGCAAGCATTACCACAAGGAGGTGAGCAACCGGCTGACGGGCGAACTGGCCAAGGACCTGACCAACATGCCGGTGCCCGATATCGAGACGGCGTTGAAGAACGCCTGACGCGCGAGGGGACACCCCTCCCGCACACGCAGGAAGGGGCCCGCCGAGGGGATCGGCGGGCCCCTTTTTTCCTTGGCCGCTAAGCTTGCGGATCAGCCTTGGGCGGTGCGCTTCGCGAACCGGTGGCGGGCGACCAGTGCGGCGGCGGCAGCCCCGAACAGCAGCATCATCGGCGGTGCGGGCACCGGCGTCGGCGGTCCGCCATTCGATCCGCTGCTGCCCGAGGACGAGGCCGAACTGGCTGACGATGCCGAGGACGCGCTGCTCGCGCTCGATCCGGTGCTGCCCGAGGCGCCGCTGGCCGACGACCCGCTGGCGCTGGAGCCGCTTGCGCTCGATCCGTTCGACGACCAGCCGCCGTTCGAGGACCATCCGCCATTGGACGACCAGCCCTTGCTGCTCGATCCATAGCTGCTGCTCCCGCTCGCCGAAGAGGCGGACGACGCGCTGGAGGCGCTGGACGCCGACGACGCGCTGGAGGTGGAGGAGCCGCCGGTGGACGTCGAGGACCCGCCCGTCGAGGTCGAAGATCCTCCGGTCGAGGTGGACGAGCCGCCCGTCGAGGTGGAGGACCCGCCCGTCGACGTCGAAGACCCGCCGGTCGAGGTCGAGGAGCCACCGGTGGAGGTCGATGACCCGCCCGTGGACGACCCGCCGGTCGAGGTCGAGGAGCCGCCCGTCGAGGTCGATCCGCCCGAAGAGGTGGACGAGATGACGACGCTGCCGCTGGAGCCGGCGCCGCCACCGAAGCCGAAGCCGCCGCCAAAGCCGCCGCCGAAACCGGGCGAGCCCCAGCCGCCGCCGATCACCGCGGGCGCAAAGCCGCCACCACCGCCGGCCAGTACCGGATCGGCGGGCAGCGGCAGCGGCACCGGTGGCGCCTGCGTCGATACGGTCACCACCGCCGGGGCGCAGGCGGTGGTCGTGGTCTTGGTCACCACGCGGCGGACCTTGCCGACCTTGGCATAATGGCGGCGCGGCGCCTTCTTGATCTTGGTCTGCTGGGTGATCGCCGGCCGCTTCGGGCTTTCCGCGATATGCACGGCGCCGCCGCCGATCACGGCACCGCCCGCCGCACATGCGCTAAGTTTCGCCAAGGCCATCCGGACCGACATCGCTTACCTCTCACATCGCCCGCCCAAGCCGGCCGGGGATCAACCCTGTTGACGCTCCGCGCCCGATACTTCGACAGAAACCAAGAAACACTTAAGTGCAAGGCCTCTCCCGCGCGTGCGGTCGTGCAAGAACGGGACTCGCGGGAGCGTGCGCTTGCGAAACCATGATTTTCGCTCAGGATCGTGCGGAAATTTCCCGCTTGCCGGTGCAGCAATGCTGCAACGGAGGCCGGATGCGACAATGCTGCGCTGCACTAGGGTGCAGATGTTTGCAACAAAGCTGCGTAAATAGGTAAGCATCTGAAACGGCAGTCGCTTGCCGCGCCCGGTTTCTCCGACTATAGGCGCTGACACCATGGGGGGCGGCCCTGAGGACGCGGAGCGAAAAGCGCCGACGGGCCCGAGGGAGAGTGGTATGGCGACGGTGTTTAATCGCGTGGACGACTCCAGCAGCCCGGCGGCTGCGAACGACCTGGACGACGGCTATCGCCCTTCGGCGGACGAACCGTTCATGAGCCTGCGTCAGCAGGACTATTTCCGCCGTAAACTCAATCAGTGGAAGGAAGCGATCCAGCGTGATTCGCTGGGCACGCTGTCGCAGTTGCAGCTCGACTCGCTGCGCGAATCGGATCTGACCGACCGCGCCTCCAGCGAGACCGACTGGTCGATCGAGCTGCGCACCCGCGACCGGCAGCGCAAGCTGATCGCCAAGATCGATGCGGCGCTGCGCCGTATCGACGACGGCGAATATGGCTATTGCGAGGTGTCGGGCGAACCGATCAGCCTGGGCCGGCTGGAGGCGCGGCCGATCGCCACGATGACGGTGGAGGCGCAGGAGCGTCACGAGCGTAACGAGAAGGTGTCGCGCGACGACTGATCGACCGCGAATGATGCAATGGGTTATTGTTTCGTTTACCCATTGCGTCATATCCCCTTGGGATGGGGGCGGGCAACCGATAGTGTCCCCGGTTCAAGTCAGGGGCCCGCGCGGAATGGATATATGAACGGCGACGATCGCAGCACGAACCAGGCAGTGGCAGACGCGGAGCGGCGTGCGCCACGCGACAGTCTGTTCCTGATGGCGCAGTTCGAGGTCGCCGGGCAGCGCCATGAAGTGCGCGTGCGCAATCTGTCCGAGGGCGGGTTGATGGCCGAATTCCCCCGCATCCTGGAACCGGGCACCCCGGTCATGCTGGTGCTGCGCGGCATCGGCGAGGTGCACGGCAAGATCGCCTGGTGCACGCAGGGGCGCGTCGGCGTCGCCTTCGACAACAGCATCGATCCGCAACTGGCGCGCAAGCCGGTGACCGGTGGCACGACGACGCCGACCTATGCGCGGTCGATCCCCAATGTCCGGGTGAAATCCTCGAAACCCTGACGGGTGGCGGCGGCGGGTAGCGGCATGGCTCGCGACCGCCGGGCGGCAAAAGGGCCCCGGACGCCGATGCGTCCGAGACCCACGATCTGCCGTTAAAGGCTGCTCATTTCCTCTTTCAGTCGCAGCTTCTGTTTCTTGAGGTCGGCCAGGATGGTCGCATCGGGTAACGGGCGCTGCGTTTCTGCATGGATGCGACGATCCAGCGTCGCATGCTTCGTCTCCAGGGCCTGATGATGCGTTGACTGCATGGCGGTAAACCTCCTGAGCATTCGCGTTGGGGGAAAGGGATTAAAGCACCGATCGACCGCAATGTCCCGATCCCTTGGTCGGAAATCGACAAATGGTGGTGAAAGGCGCGACGACCTGCATCTGCCCGCTCGCGCCGCCGCCCGTCCCATCGTAAGGGAGCGGCAGCGATGGCCGGGGGATATGCGATGGACGATGCGGAATGGCGGGGGCGGCTGGACGTGTTGCGGGTCGAGCATCGCGATCTGGACGCCGCGATCGGCGCCCTGGCGGCCGTGCCGGTGCCCGACCAGTTGCAGATGGCCCGGCTGAAGAAGCGCAAGTTGCGCCTGCGTGATGAGATCGCCGCCGTCGAGGATCGCCTGATACCCGACATCATCGCCTGACGCCTTTCTGGCAGCACGGGGGCAGGGCCGCCTGCTCCGTTTCGGGACGACGGCATCGTCGCAGCCTCTGTGCGACGTGCCGGGATTGTGCGAGCCGCATGCATCATGGATGGACGGACCGATCCCGATTTGCGCCGGCGCCTGACCGAGGGGCTGTATAGTGAGGCGATGCTGCTGGCCGATGAGGCACGCAGCTATTTCGATCTGGGCGGGCGCGGCGATCGCGACGGTCTGGCGCCGGTCCAGCGGGTCGCCTTTTCCTGCGAGGCGCTGAAGCTGACCACCCGCCTCATGCATGTCATCGCCTGGCTGCTCACCCAGCGCGCGGTGGACGCGGGCGAGCTGAGCGCCGCCGATGCCTGCGCACCGACCCGGCGGTTGGGCGATGCACCGGTCACCGATCGCGACATGCTGGCGACCATGCCGCCGCGCGCGCGCGGACTGGTGGCGACGAGCATCGACCTCCACCGGCGCGTCGCCCGGCTGGACCGGACCGTGGCCGACGACATGCCCAATCCGGCGCACTCGCTGCACGATCGGCTGGTCGCCGCTTTCTAAGGGCTGCGGCAGGCGGTTCGCGATGCGCGACCGCCGCCGCCCGAGGTTAAATCACGTTATTTCAATCACTTGAAAGTTGCGTCACCTCCCGCTGTCCACCACAAGGGACAGGGCGATCGATGACGGCAGAGACCAGGGACCCCGCCAGCACCGGCCGCACCATGAAGGCCGCCCTGAAAACCGAGGATGGCCGCTTCCGCATCGCGGAGGTGGAGGAGCCCGCACTGCCCGCCGCGGACTGGGTAAAAGCGCGGGTGCGCGTCGCCGGCATCTGCGGCACCGACTTGCGCCACTGGAAGAAGCCCGACCCCGAACTGCGCTGCTGCATCATGGGTCATGAGATGGCGGGCGAGGTGGTGGAGATCGGGGCGGATGTCACCCATGTCGCGATCGGCGACCGCGTGCTGGTCGAATCGGTGCTGGGTTGCGGACATTGCGAATGGTGCCGGGTGCGCCAGTATAATCGCTGCCCCGACCTTTATCCCACCCGCCGCGCCAGCGTGTCGCGTGCCTATGCCGAGTTCGTCGTCGGGCCACAGCACAAATTCTACAAACTGCCCGATCATGTCGGCTTCGACGATGCAGCACTGCTCGATACCTATGCGGTATGCCTGCACGCGCAGCATCTGTCGGGGCTGACCATCAACGCGCGCGTCGCGATCATCGGCGCCGGCCCGATCGGGCTGGGGCAGGCGATGCTGGCCAAGGCGAGCGGCGCCGATGTGCTGATCATCGACACCGTGGCGCATTCGCTGGAGGTGGCGCGGCAACTGGGCGCCGACGTGACGGTCGATCCGGAGCAGCAGGACCCGGTCGAACAGCTGATGGCGTTTACGCAAGGTCGCGGTGCGGACGTGGTGTTCGAATGCGCCGGCGGCACGTCGATGCCGACCACGCTGCCGCTGGCGACCAAATTGGCGCGACGCGGCGGCCGGATCGTCCTGGTCGGCGGCTTCGACGGGGGCGAGACCGAGATCGCGCTGGAATGGCAGCGTATCCAGATGTCGGAGATCGCACTGATCCCCAGTGCCAGCTTCGCCGTCCACGACATCTACCCCGAACAGGCCGAGGTGCTCGATCTGGTCGCGCGCGGCAAGCTGCGCACCCAGGAACTCATCACCCACCGCTTTCCGCTGGATGCGATCAACGACGCGTTCGAGGTCGCGCTGGACAAGGAGAAGACCAGGGCGATCTTTGTCGCGCTGGAGATCTGAAGCAGCCTGGATCGGGGGCGGACCCTACCCCCCGATCCGCACCCGTGCGGCACGATATTCGCGCTCCAGCCGCGCCACCCGGTCCGCGACCGGCTCTACCGCATCCACCGCGCCGATGCCCTGGCCCGATCCCCAGATGTCGCGCCATGCCTTGGCCTTGGCGCCGTTGCCGGTGCCGAAGTCCATCGTCTTCAGGTCGCCTTCGGGCAGCGCGTCGGGGTCGAGGCCGGCGGCGGCGATCGAGCCGCGCAGGTAATTGCCGTGTACCCCGGTGAACAGGTTGGAATAGACGATGTCCGACGCGCGCCCCTCGACGATCGCCTGCTTGTAGCCGTCGACCGCATTGGCCTCGGTCGTGGCGATGAAGGGCGAGCCGATATAGGCGACGTCGGCCCCCATCGCCTGCGCCGCCAGGATCGCGCCGCCGGTCGCGATCGATCCGGACAGCGCCAGCGGCCCATCGAACCATTGCCGGATTTCCTGCACCAGCGCGAAGGGGGACAGCCGTCCGGCATGGCCGCCCGCGCCCGCCGCGACCGCGATCAGCCCATCCGCGCCCTTTTCCACCGCCTTGCGGGCGAAGCGGTCGTCGATCACGTCGTGCAGCGTGATCCCGCCCCAGCCATGCACCGCCTGGTTCAGGTCCTCGCGCGCGCCAAGCGAGGTGATAACGATCGGGACCTGCCATTTGGCACAGGTCGCCAGATCCGCCTCCAGCCGGTCGTTCGACCGGTGGACGATCTGGTTGACGGCAAAAGGTGCGGCCGGCCGGTCCGGATGGTCGCGATTATGCGCGGCCAGTTCCTCGGTGATCCGGTGCAGCCATTCGTCGAGCATCGCCGCCGGTCGTGCGTTGAGCGCGGGGAATGATCCGACGATCCCCGCCTTGCACTGTGCGATCACCAGTTCGGGACCGGAGATGATGAACAGCGGCGACCCGATCACAGGCAGGCGCAGGCGGTCGAACAGGGCGGGCAGGGTCATCGCTTTACGATAACGTAAACGGCAAGCATGTCCAGTATGCGGCAGTAGGGCGCCGCTGTCCTACAGCGTCGCTTTCCGCTAGGCTCACCGCCATGCTGACGTCCTCGTCCTACCGGTCCTTTGCGCGGCGGGACGATTGCAGAAAAGGTAAGTGGACACGGACAGGGGGGTGTAGTGTCCACTTCCAGTCCGTGGGCACAAATCGCGCCGGCGGGACGCCGCGTTACCCGCGAATCGCCCCATCGCGCGCAACCCTCATGTTGCCTTGTTCGCGCAACAGCGTACACCGCCGATGTAACAGCATATCACAGGGTCCCGTTCATGAAACTCGCCGTTGCCGCGCTTCTGTCCCTTACCGTCTCTGCGCCCGCGCTTGCCGCCGGGCAGTTGCCGCGCACGGTCGTGCCGGTGCTGTACGACATCACGGTGCGCCCCGACGCGCAGAAGCTGACCTTCTCCGGCGAGGAGACGGTGACGGTCGATGTGAAGACCCCGACGCGCACCATCGTCCTCAACGCCGCCGATCTGGCGATCACCCGTGCGACGCTGGACGGAAAGCCGATCCGCTACGCGCTCGACAACGAAGCGCAGACGCTGACGCTGACGCTGCCGCAGGCGGTAAAGGCCGGGCGCCATACGGTCGGTTTCGCCTGGACCGGCACGATCAATCGCGCCGCCTCCGGCCTGTTCGCGATCGACTATACCAACACCGATGGCAGCCAGGCCCGGATGCTGGCGACCCAGTTCGAGGCGCCCGATGCCCGCCGCTTCGCGCCGATGTGGGACGAGCCCGCGTTCAAGGCGAAGTTTCGCCTGTCCTCCACCGCGCCGGCCGGCCAGACCGCCTATTCCAACATGCCCGCGACGATCACGCAGGCAGCGGACGGCAGCAAGCTTTACAAGTTCGGCGAAACGCCGGTGATGTCGAGCTATCTGCTCTTCCTCGGCATGGGCGATGTCGAACGCAAGACGGCGCGCGCGGACGGCGTGGAAATCGGCATCATCAGCCGCAAGGGCGTGGTCGATCAGGGCGACTATGCGCTCGGCGCGGCGTCGAAGCTGCTGCCATACTTCAACAACTATTTCGGCCAGCGCTACCCGCTGCCCAAGATGGACATGATCGCCGGCCCCGGTTCCAGCCAGTTCTTCGGCGCGATGGAAAACTGGGGCGCGATCTTCTATTTTGAATCCGAACTGCTGTTCGATCCCAAGATCGCGACGGAAAGCAATCGCCAGCGCATCCACACCGTTGTCGCGCATGAAATGGCGCACCAGTGGTTCGGCGACCTCGTCACCATGGCGTGGTGGGACGATCTCTGGCTGAACGAGGGCTTTGCCTCCTGGATGGAGAACAAGGCGTCCGCCGATCTCAATCCCGCATGGAAGGCGCGCGAGGCCGAGGTGGTCGGCGCCCGCGAAAGCGCGATGGCGATCGATGCGACCTCCGCCACCCATCCGATCATCCGCAAGGTGGAGACGGTGGACCAGATCGGCGAGGCGTTCGACAGCATCACCTATCTAAAGGGCCAGTCGGTCATCGGCATGCTGGAGGCGACGCTGGGCGAGGCGCCGTTCCGTGAAGGCATCCGCCGCTACATGGCCAAGTACAAGTACGGCAACACCGTCACCGACCAGCTCTGGGCGGAGCTGTCCACCGCCTCGGGCCAGCCGATCGCGACCATCGCCAAGGACTTCACGTTGCAGGGCGGCGTGCCGCTGGTCACGCTGACCGGCACGCGCTGCGAGGGCGGGGCGACCGTCGCCACGCTGACGCAAGGGCGCTTCGGCCTGGATGCCGCGTCGAAGACGCCGCAGACCTGGCATGTGCCCATCCGCTTGGCCACGATCGGCGGCGGCGAGGCACGCGCCACCGTCTTCGGTGCCACCGCGACCCCGGTCAAGGTGCCCGGATGCGGCACCTTGGTGCTGAACCATGGCAAGGGCAGCTACACCCGTGTCATGTACGACGAGGCGGGTCATGCCGCGATCGTGCGTGATTTCAACAAGATGGCACTGGACGACCGGCTGGGCACGCTGGGCGACGACTTCGCGCTGGCGGCGGGTGGCTATCAGGATCTGTCGCGCTGGTTCGCGGTGATGGCGCAGGTCGGGGCGAATGCCGACCCGCTGGAATGGGGCACCGTCGCGGGCAAGCTCGGCACGCTGGAGCGGCTGTATCGCGGCGCGCCGCTGGAGGCGTCGCTCCGCCAGCGCAGCGCCGCCGTGCTGAAGCCGGTACTCGCCCGGATCGGGCTTGATGCGAAGCCGGGCGAGTCGGCGCTGATCAGCAACCTGCGCGAACAGTTGATCGGCCAGCTGGGTGGTGACGGCGATGCCGATGTCGCGGCCCGCGCCCGCACCTATGTCGCCGCGCTCCGCACCGATCCGGGCGCGATCCCCGCCGCCATCCGCGCGCCGATCTTGGCCACCTATGCCAGCAATGCCACCGCGGCGGAGTGGGACCAGTTGCTGGCCTTGACCAAGGCGGAGCGCAGCCCGGTCGCCAAGAACCGCTACGTCACGCTGCTCGGCTATGCCGACGATCCGGCCATCGCGGCGCGCGCGCTGGAGTTGCTGAAGACCGACACCTTCACGCCCCCGCAGCGCGCCGCGCTGCTCCGCTCGATCGCCGGCACCCACCCCGATCTCGCCTTCGACTGGGCGGTCGCCAATCGCACGCTGGTCGACAGCTTCCTGGAGGAAAGCACGCGTTCGGGCTTCATCGTCGGGCTGGGCGCGGGCTCCAGCGATCCCGCCATGCCGGGCAAGATCACGGCCTTTGCCGACCAGTATCTGCCCGCCGGCTCGCGTGGCGGCGCCACCCGCGCCATCTCGCAGATCGGCGTCCGCAAGGGCACGGCCACGCAGTTGCAACCTGCCGTCACCCGCTGGCTGGGCAAGTAACCTCCGCACCTCGTGCCGCCCGACCTTGGGCGGCACGAGGGCTTGGTCTGTTAGTGAATGATCGTCGGCGCCTGCGTCGCCTGGGTGAACAGCTTCAGCATCGCGGCATGAATGCCGTCGCCGTCCGATGCTTCCAGCAGCCACCCCGGCGACGCGCATTCCTCCAGCCTCGGGCGGATTTTCGAGGGCGGCAGGGGTGCGATCAACCAATTGTACTCAAAGGCAAATTCTGTGCTTTTCTCGTCGGCCGGGAATTTCTTGACCGGCAGGTAGGTCGTATAGACGATCCCGATCGTGACCTTCTTATCCCGCTTCAGTGTCTCGCATTTGGCCGGATCCATCAACGCCATGCAATGGCTACCGCCGCACAGGTCCTGTACGCCGTCGGTGACGATGAACAGAAATTTGCGGGCATCGGCTTGCGTGGTGCCATCGCCGCTCGCCGGAATTTGAGTAGCCATGCCGTTCATCACTGCGGCCAGATTGGTGTCGCCATAGCCGACATTTCCGTCATTGGGGCCAAGGGTCAATTTGGACACGGTATTCTTCACGCTGCTCAGGTCGTCGGTCAGCGCTTGTATTCGTCGCATATCGGTGCCGAACTCATACACCCCGAACCGGTAGAAACGGTCCTTGTTCTGGCTGTTCAGTGCCGTGTTGATCATGTCCAGCGCAGCAATGCGCTCGATATCCACTCGCATCTTGATGCCGTATTTGTTGGCGATCGCTTCGTTTGAGTATTTCTCCCACGAACCATCCGCCAGCCTGCCAGCTACGTGGCAGCCGAACTGACACCCCCGCTTGTTCTTTTTGACGTCGCTGTTCAGATCGTAGGTGAGCGTCCACAACCTCTTTGCATCCTCATCGGATGCCGCCAACCCCATCGACTGCGACGTGTCGAGCGCCAGATAGACGTCCATATACGGCGCCTTGATCGTCTGCGACGTGCTGGTGCCGGCCACGGCAAGTGTCGCGACGCCCAGCACGCCGGCGAAGCTGTTGGCCGATGTGCCGCCATAGGTGACGACCGCCTTGCGGGTCAGCGGCCGCTCGCCAGGTGCGTTCGCGTTGGGGTTCGTCGGGCAGGTATAGGGTGCCGCCGTGCCGGAGGCATAGGTGTCGGTAATGACGATCTGCAAGCCGCTGGGTTGGCTGACGTCGAGTGACAGACCGTCCAGCCCTCCCGTTTGGGACACGAACGTGTTGCGCGCCGCGGCGCAGGCTGCACCGACAGGCTTCTCCATCGTCACCTGGGTCACCGCGGCGAGGCTGGCGGCATCGGCGACCGCGTCCAGCTTGCTTTCGGTCCGTTTGGCGCGACTGTAATCGATGCCCATCCCGGTGGCAAAGGTGATGGGCAGCAACGCGAACGCGGTCAGCATCAACACATTGCCCCGGCGATCCTCGTGCAGCCGGCGAGCCCCCCGGGATGCGGCGGCGATCAGGTCAGCGACAGTCATTGCAAACGACCATATTGGAGTTGCGGGGATTCATAAAAAAGCGGTCGGAGAAGTTCAGCTTGCCGACCGACCGATAGGCCACGCCCGGATCATAGGCGTAGGTGACCTCGCCCATGATCAGCGCGGTATTCGCCACCCGCAGGCGGGCCGGTATGTCGTCCGTGGAAATAGCGGTGCGCGGCGTAGTATTGATCGCCCGGCTCCAGTTGATGGACGGCGTACCTGCGGCATCGAAGACGATCTGCAGCACCCGAACCGTGGCACCGGCGCGCGAATAGGGCGCCAGCATCGCGGTCGAGGATTCCAGGATGGTTTGCAGATCGGCCTTGGTCAGCGTCTTGGGTGTGCTCGCCAGATCGACGATGGTGCGATCCGCCAGCCCGACCTTACGCTGGCACGCCACCGCATCGGCCAGCTGATAGCCGCCCAGGAACAGCAGCAGCAGGATGGGGAAGGTAAAGGCGAATTCGATCAGGGCAACGCCGCGGCGATCCCGACCCAGCGTCATCAGCGGCCTCACTTGTACAATTCCGCACGTGCGATCGCCGTGCCGACCAGCAGCCGACGCCCGCCCGGCAGATTGGAAATGTCGTAGCCCAGCGATACCGTCGGCAGGTTCCATACGTACAGGACCCGCAGGACCGTGATCTTGCCGGGCTCACCGATGGTGAAGGGCAGATCGTCGATCGGCTTGCCCCTTGCGTCGAACCGGATCGTGGGTTGCGTGAAATCCGCAGCGGTAAAGGTGTCCGGCTTCGCCGCCGTCAGCAACAGGTTCTCGCAGTGCAGATAGGCGGGAAGATCATTGCAGATACGTGTCTTGAACGCGGCCTTGCTGGCAACCGCCGCCTTGTCGCTCCCGGTCAGCAGCAGCCGGCCCGAACGGGCGGTGACGCTTTCCAGCGTCTGCTGGGCAAAGAAGACGAGGCTGGTCATCAATGCGGCGAGCAGAACGGCGAAAAACGGAAGCGTGATCATCGCGAACTCGACCAGCACGACGCCGCGCGTCGAACGCCAAAGCGGTCGGGATGTCGATGACGGCTCTGGAACAATGCTGGCGCAGCGCATGGTCATGGCCGCAATCGTTAGCAACAGAACGTAAAAAATAGCTTATCTGTGAAACATCACCCAAAATGGTACAGCTTTGCGACGTGTTTGATATCGATGGATAATCTTTGTCGGCGTTGCTCTCACATGCCGCCGCGACCTGCATGAAATCACGATCGATCCTGCACGTCGCCGAGGTTGCCCCGGCGCGCCGCCGCGCCTAAGGTCCGCGCCGCTCCCCCCAACCAGCTTCCGAGATCTGATGACCGCGCCACGCTTCAAACGCATCCTGTTGAAACTCTCGGGTGAGGTCCTGATGGGCGAGGGCGGTCTTGCCATCGACCCCGTCATCACCGCGCGCGTCGCCGGTGAGATCGCCGATGTGCGCAACCAGGGCTATGAACTGTGCGTGGTGGTCGGCGGCGGCAACATCTTCCGTGGCCTCTCGGCTGCGGCCAAGGGGATCGAGCGGGCAACGGCCGATTATATGGGCATGCTGGCCACGGTGATGAACGCGCTGGCCGTGCAGAACGCCTTGGAACAGATCGGCGTCGACACCCGCGTCCAGTCGGCGATCCCGATGTCCAGCGTGTGCGAACCCTTTATCCGTCGCCGTGCCGAGCGACACCTGGAAAAGGGCCGGGTGGTGATCTTTGCCGCCGGTGTCGGCTCGCCCTTCTTCACCACCGATTCCGGTGCGGCGCTGCGCGCGGCCGAGATGAAGTGTGACGCGCTGTTCAAGGGCACCAGCGTCGACGGTGTGTACGATGCCGATCCCAAAAAGGTGCCGACGGCCACGCGCTATGAAACCGTCAGCTATTCGCGCGTATTGTCCGACGACCTGAAGGTCATGGATGCCTCTGCCATCGCGCTGTGCCGCGACAACAATATCCCGATCGTCGTCTTCAACATCCGCGAGCATGGCAATTTCGGTGCCGTGCTCGCCGGTGACGGCGTCTCGACGATCGTGCAGAATCAGGAGTAATCGATGCCCGCCTACGTTAAATCCGATCTCGAACGCCGCATGGCCGGTGCGGTCGAGTCGTTGAAGCATGATCTGGGTGGCCTGCGTACGGGCCGCGCCTCCACCGCGCTGCTCGATCCGGTTACCGTCGAGGTCTATGGCAGCCACATGCCATTGAACCAGGTGGCGACCGTCTCCGCGCCGGAGCCGCGCATGCTGTCGGTACAGGTATGGGACAAGTCGAATGTCGGTCCCGTCGAAAAGGCGATTCGCTCGGCCGGCCTCGGCCTCAATCCGATCAACGACGGCCAGACCCTGCGCCTGCCGATCCCCGACCTGACCGAGGAGCGCCGCAAGGAACTCGCCAAGCTGGCCGGGCAATATGCCGAAAAGGCGCGCATCGCGGTCCGCAACGTGCGTCGCGACGGTATGGACAGCCTGAAGACCGACGAAAAGAAGGGCGTGTTCGGCGAGGATGATCGCAAGCGCCACGAAACCGAGGTGCAGAAGCTGACCGACGCGACGATCGCCGATGTCGATGCGGCGGCGGCGGCCAAGGAAAAGGAAATCCTGGGCAAGTGAGCCCGCCGGCCGCCTCGGCGCAGGTCGCCCTGGGATCGCTTGCCGCCGTGCCTGATACGGGCGCGGTGCCGCGGCACGTCGCCATCATCATGGACGGCAACGGCCGCTGGGCGAAGCGTCGGCTGTTGCCGCGCTTCGCCGGGCACAAGGCCGGGGTGGACACGGTACGCCGCATTACCCGGGCCGCGCGCGCGCTGGGGATCGAGGCGCTGACGCTTTATGCCTTCTCGTCGGAGAACTGGCGGCGGCCGGAGGCGGAGGTGAGCGACCTTATGGGTCTGCTCCGCCTGTTCATTCGCAACGATCTGGCCGAACTGGTGGCGGACAATGTAAGGCTCCGCATCATCGGCGATTATCGCCGTTTCTCCGCGGATCTCGTCGCGCTGATCGACGATGCGGTCGCGCGCACCGCATCCAATACCGGTCCTATCCTGGTGATCGCGCTCAACTACGGCGCGCAGGCTGAACTGGTGGCGGCCGCACAGCGGCTGGCGGCGCGCGCTGCGGCTGGCGAGATCGCGCCGGAGGCGATCACGGCGGAGGCGATCGAGGCCGAACTGGACACCCACGGTCTCCCGCCCCTCGATCTGGTGATCCGCACCTCGGGCGAGCAGCGGCTGTCCAACTTCCTGCTGTGGCAGGCGGCCTATGCCGAATTGCTGTTCGTCGACACGCTGTGGCCCGATTTCGACGAGGCAGCGCTTGGTGAGGCGGTGGCAGCGTTTGGCCGCCGCCAGCGACGTTTCGGAGGCTTGTGACCGACCCCGCGCCGATGCCGTCCGGCATGTCGAACATGACCAAGCGCATCCTGGCGAGCCTCGTCATGATCGCGGTCGCCAGCCTGTGTCTGGTTGCGGGCGGGCTGCTCTTCTGGCTGCTCGCCGTTGTCGTCGCCTTGTTCATGATGGCGGAATGGTCGGACCTGCATCAGGCCGATGCCAAGGCAAAGCGGATGGCGCAGTTTGCGCTGTCCGTGCCGCTGGCGATCATGGCACCGGAACTGGCGGCTGGTCCGGGCTTCTTTGCGCTCGGCCTGATTGCCGGCGCATTCTTCTTCGTCACCATCGTCTCGCGGCGGCCGGCGCTGGGCGCGGGCGTTCTTTATGTCGGCCTGCCGGTCTTCTCGCTGCTGCTGATCCGCGAACAGCCCAATGGGCTTGTGCTGGCGCTATGGGCGATGGCGCTGGTCTGGGCATGCGATAGCGGCGCCTTCTTTACCGGCCGCACCTTTGGCGGTCCCAAGCTCGCCCCGTCGATGAGCCCTGCAAAGACCTGGTCCGGTCTTCTTGGCGGCGTTGTCCTTGCGACCCTGCTGGCGGCCGTGATGGAGGCCTTCTACGACCTGCCGCTGCGCCTGACCATTGCCACGCCGTTCCTGGCCGTGCTGGCACAAGGTGGCGACCTGTTCGAAAGCGCGCTGAAGCGGCGAGCCGGCGTGAAGGACTCGGGCAATGTCCTGCCCGGTCATGGCGGGGTGCTGGACCGGCTGGACGGCGTCGTACCGGTGGCGCCGATCGCGGCGCTTCTCGTGATCGCACCGCGGCTGATCTGATGCGCACCGTCACCATCCTTGGCGCGACCGGATCGGTCGGGACCTCGACGCTCGACCTGATCGAACGCGAGCCCGACAAGTTCCGCGTGCGGGCGCTGACCGCCAATTGCGATGTCGCGAAGCTCGCGGCGGCCGCGCGGCGCACCAACGCGGAACTGGCGGTGGTCGCGGACGAAAGCTGCGTGCTGGCACTGCGCGACGCATTGGCTGGTACCGCAACGCAGGTGGCTGGGGGGGCGCAGGCGGTGTGCGACGCAGCGGCTCTGGGCGCGGATTGGACGATGGGCGCGATCGTCGGCTGTGCAGGCATGAAGCCCGCCATGGCCGCGATCGAGCGGGGCGGCACGGTGGTGCTGGCCAACAAGGAGCCGCTGGTATCCGCGGGCGAGCTGATCCTGGCCGCGGCGGCGCGCAGCGGTGCGACGCTGCTGCCGGCGGACAGCGAGCATAATGCCATCTATCAATGCTTCGATTTCGCGCGGCCCGAGCGCGTTCGGCGCATCATTTTGACGGCGAGCGGCGGCCCGTTCCGCGACAGGACGCGTGAAGAGATGGCGCGCATGACGCCCGAACAGGCGGTCGCGCACCCCAACTGGTCGATGGGCGCCAAGATCTCGATCGATTCGGCGACGATGATGAACAAGGGGCTGGAACTGATCGAGGCGGCGCGCCTGTTCCCCGTGCCCGAAGACCGGATCGAGATCGTCGTCCATCCGCAATCGGTCATCCACTCCGCCGTCGACTATATCGATGGATCGATGCTGGCGCAGCTGGGCCCGTCGGACATGCGGGTGCCGATCGCGCATTGCTTGGCCTGGCCGGACCGGATGGCGACGCCGATGGCGCCGCTTGATCTGGTCGCGCTCGGCCGGCTCGATTTCGCGGCGCCCGATCCGGTGCGCTTCCCTGCGTTGCGGCTGGCGCGCGAGGCGCTGATCGCGGGTGGTGCCCGGCCGGCGATCCTGAACGCCGCGAACGAGGTTGCGGTCGCGGCCTTCCTGGCCCGTCGCATCGGCTTCCTCGAAATTGCCGCAATCGTCGAGGATATACTGGAGCGTTACGACCCGGCCCCGCCGGATACGCTTGATGCGGTACTCGCAATCGATGCGCATGCGAGGGTATTGGCGGGCGAACGCGTAGAGGATTGCGTCGTTTGATCGAGACTCCCGGTTTCCTGTTGACCATTCTCGCCTTCGTGCTCGTCATCGGCCCGCTCGTGTTCGTTCACGAAATGGGCCATTATCTTGCCGGCCGGTGGTTCGGGGTGAAGGCGGACGCCTTCTCCATCGGCTTCGGTCGCGAGGTGGCGGGTTTCACTGACAAGCGCGGCACCCGCTGGAAGATCGGCTGGCTGCCGCTGGGCGGTTACGTCAAGTTTTCGGGCGACATGAACCCGGCCAGCCAGCCCAGCGCCGAATGGCTGTCGATGCCGGCCGAGGAGCGGCAGCGCACCTTTCAGGCCAAGCCCGTATGGCAACGCGCGATCATCGTCGCGGCAGGCCCGGCGATCAACTTCGCCGCGGCGATCCTGATCCTGGCGGGCTTCGCGCTGGCATATGGCGAGGCGGTGATGCCGCCGGTGGCAGGGGCCGTCGCACCGAACAGCGCCGCGGCCGCGGCGGGGCTTCGCGCAGGCGACCGGGTCACCGCACTCGATGGTCGGCCGATCGACGATTTTGCCGACATGGTGCGCTTTATCCAGATTCGCGCCGGCGAGCGGGTGCGCGTCGATCTCGTCCGCGATGGCCAGCCGACCTCGGTGCAGGCGGTGATCGCCACCGATCTGCAACGCGATCGCTTCGGCAACGAGTATCGCATCGGTCGCCTGGGCCTGCTCGGCCCGAAGCCCGAAATACAGCCGGTGGGCCTGTTGCGCGCGCCCGTCGTGGCGGTGCAGCGCACCGGCCAGATCGTGTCGATGATGGTGGAAACGCTGGGCCAGGTCATTACCGGCCGCCGCTCGGTCAAGGAGTTGGGCGGGCCGTTGTCGATCGCCAAGGTTTCCGGCGAGCAAATGGCGCTTGGGCTCGACGCCTTCGTGTTCCTGATCGCGCTGGTGTCCATCAATCTGGGGTTCATCAATTTGCTGCCAGTGCCGATGCTCGATGGCGGTCATCTGCTGTTCTACGCGATCGAGGCGGTGCGGCGGCGACCGCTCGGCCCCGATGCGCAGGAATGGGCCTTTCGTGGCGGAATGCTGGCGATCCTGGCGCTGATGCTGTTCGTGACGTTCAACGATCTGGGTAATCTGGGCCTGTGGAAGAATCTCGCTGGCTTGATCGGGTGAGCAAGCTGGGGCAGGGCGGCGAACGCAGGGGTCGGTTCGACTTTTCTGGGGTGGGTTTGGTGACAGCGATGACTGGTATGAAGTTCGTGCGCGCGGGCGCTGTGCTGCTGGCGGGTACGGCGCTGTCGGGCGTTCCTGCCCTTGCGCAGACCGCGCCGGCAAGGCCGGGCGCCGCCGCTGCCCCCGCGCAGGCGCCCGCCGCGGTGCCGAGCGTGGCACCGGCACCGGTTCGCACCATCAAGACGTTGCGAGTCGAGGGGGCGCAGCGCATCGAACCCGAGACGGTGCTGTCCTATACCAAGCTGCGCGTCGGCATTCCCTACACGCCGGAAACGCTGGATCAGGCGCTCAAGGACCTGCAGGCCAGCGAACTGTTCGCCGATTTCTCGATCGCCGGCGTCGAGACGGGCGACATCGTGCTGCGCGTGCGGGAGAACCCGATCATCAACCGCGTGATCCTTGAGGGCAACAAGCGCCTCAAGAACGACAAGATCACCAAGGAAATCCGGCTGGCCCCGCGCCAGATCTTCACGCGTACCGCGGTCCGTCAGGACGTGGCGCGCATTGTCGAGCTGTATCGCCGTCAGGGCCGGTTCGGCGCGGTGGTCGAACCGAAGATGGTCAGCCTCGACCAGAACCGCGTCGACGTGGTGTTCGAGATCAGCGAGGGCCCGAAATCCAAGGTTCGCCAGATCAACATTCTGGGCAATGAAAAATTCTCCGACGACCAGTTGCGTGGCGAGATGGCGACCAAGCAGTCGCGCTGGTTCCGCCTGCTGTCGTCCAACACCTCCTACGACCAGGACCGGCTGGCCTATGACCAGCAGAAGCTGCGCCAGTTCTACCTGACCGAGGGCTATGCGGATTTCCGCGTGACCAGCGCGGTGGCCGAGCTGACCCCGGACAAGCAGGACTTCATCATCACCTATGTGGTGGAGGAAGGGCCGCGCTATAAGTTCGGGGACGTGGCGGTCGACAGCCAGATCCGCGATTTCGACAATACGAAGCTTGCCGCGTCGCTGCCGATGAAGAAGGACGACTGGTACAATGCCAAGCTGGTCGAGGACTCGGTCGAAAGCCTGAGCCAGACCGCCGGCCTGTTCGGCTATGCCTTCACCGATGTGAACCCGGAGTTCCAGCGCGACCGCGAGGCGCTGACCATGTCGGTCACGTTCAACATCGCCGAAGCCAAGCGCACCTATGTCGAGCGCATCGAGATCAACGGCAACACGCAGACGCAGGACAAGGTCGTGCGGCGTGAAATCCGTCTGGCCGAGGGCGACGCGTTCAACAGCTTCCAGGTGCGCCGTTCGCAGGACCGCATCAATTCGCTCGGCTATTTCCAGGACAAGCTGGAGATCAAGCAGAACCCCGGTTCCGCCCCCGATCGACTGGTGCTGGAGACGAATGTCGAGGAGCGCTCGACCGGCGAGTTGCAGCTGTCCGCCGGTTATTCGTCGCTCGAACGCTTCATCATCCAGGCCAACATCACGCAGCGCAATTTCCGCGGCAAGGGCCAGGAATTGCGTGCCGGCGTGAATTATTCGGCCTATTCCAAGTCGGTCGAACTCGGCTTCACCGAGCCATACGTGTTCGACAAGAACATCGCGATGGGCGTCGATATCTTCCGCCGCGACTTCAACGCGTTCAACTTCGTCGGCACCAACCGCCAGACCACCTACAGCCAGGTGTCGACCGGTTTCCAGGTGCGCGCGGGCGTGCCGCTGACCGAATATTGGTCGCTGTCGGGGCGCTACGGCCTGACCTATGACGAGGTGGGGCTCGCCAACTCCTTCTTCAACGCCGCGGGCGAATGCGACGTCACCATTGCCGGCCGGTATCTGTGCGAGCAGCTCGGCAATCGCTGGACCTCGTCGGTCGGCTACTCGCTGATCTATGACAGCCTGAACAGCCGCCTGCGCCCGACCGCGGGCCATCGCTTCTCGTTCAGCCAGGACTTTGCCGGTCTCGGCGGTGACGTGAAATATATCCGTACCCGCGCCGAGGGCTCGAAGTTCAAGGGGCTGGGCAGCGGCTTCGTGCTGTCGTGGCTGGGCGAAGGCGGTTACATCCACTCGCTGGAAAGCAGCCGCGGCCCCGGCATCGATCCCGTGCGCATCACGGACCGCTTCTATCTGGGCGAGCCGCAGTTCCGCGGGTTCGACATCCGCGGCGTGGGTCCGCGCGTTCAGCGTCGTTTCTTCACTGGCAATGCAGCCGATGGCACACAGGTGCTGATTACCGACCGTAATCAGCTTGTGGATGACGCACTGGGCGGCAAGGCCTATTACCTGACGCGTCTCGAACTCGAACTGCCGCTCGGCTCCGGTGCCCGCGAGATGGGGCTGCGGCCGTCCATCTACGTGCAGGCCGGTTCGTTGTTTGACCTGACCCGTCCGCGTCCGACCGCTGACCCGCCCTTCGAACAGTTGCGCGATGCCAGTGGCAATCTGCGCTTCAACAGCGATGGATCGCCTACGTTGATTGGCAACATCCAGCGCGATGCTGCTGGTAATCCTCTATATTCCACGCCCGACACCGGGCTGACTACGACGTGCGCCACCGGTACGCTGACGAACGGCGTCTGCACCGGCACGACGGTAAACACGCTGGTACGCAATACGCCGTTCGTGGAGAATTACTTCGGCGGACGTTGGACACCCCGCGTGTCGGTCGGCGTCGGCGTAAACTGGAATTCTCCGTTCGGCCCGCTGCGTATCGATCTCGCCAAGGCGCTGGTCACCCAGGCGGGCGACGACCCCAAGCTCATCACCTTCAACGTAGGGACACAGTTCTGATGAAGACGTTCACGACTCTCCTCCTCGCCGCTGGCGTCCTTGCTGCGGCTCCGGCCGCCGCGCAGGTCGGTGGTGTCGCCGTCGCCGATCCGCAGGGTGCGATCGCCAACTCACGCGCCTGGACCGCTGCCCGCACCCAGATCGAGACGACCTACAAGGCGCAGCTCGATCAGGCCGAAGCACGCCGCCAGGCCCTGTCGACCGAGTTGCAGCCGCTGATCCAGCAGTTCAACACCGCCCGTTCGGCGCCCAACGCCAACCAGCAGGCGCTGCAGACCCAGGCGCAGCAGATCCAGACGCGTGAAACCGCTGCGAACCAGGAGCTTCAGCGCCTGACCCAGCCGGCACAGCGTGCGCAGGCCTATGCCATCGAGCAGATCCAGAACCGTCTGGGCGAAGCGGTGCAGAGCGCCGTCCGCGCCAAGAATGTCAGCCTGCTTGTCTCGCCGCAGGCGGTGCTGTTCATGCAGCCGACCGCCGACATCACTGCGGCCGTGACGGCCGAGCTCGACCGTCTGGTCCCCACCGTCAACACCACGCCGCCGGCCAACTGGCAGCCCGGTCAGGGCGGTCAGGCCGCCGGTGCTGCACCGGCCGGTTCCGCGCCCGCCGCGACGCCGGCTCCGGCCGCCACCGGTAACCGCCGCAACAGCGGCCGGTGAGCGACGCGGTGACTGATGAGGTGAAATCCGCCATGGGTCCGTTCGATATCGGGCGGGTCATGGCGGCGATTCCGCACCGCTATCCCATGCTGTTGATCGACCGTGTCGAAAGCCTCGTGCCCGACACGTCGATCACGGCGATCAAGGCGGTGACGATCAACGAAGGCTTCTTCCAGGGGCACTTCCCCGGCCGCCCGATCATGCCGGGCGTGCTGATCGTCGAGGCGCTGGCACAGGCCGCTGGTGTTCTGGCGGTGGAAAGCCTGGGCCTCGCCGGATCGGGCAAGCTCGTCTATTTCATGGCGATCGACGGTGCCAAGTTCCGCAAGCCGGTCGAACCCGGCGTGCTGCTGCAACTGGAGGCGACGTTCGTCCAGAAGCGGGCCACCGTCTGCAAGTTCGCCGGTGTCGCCAAGGTCGACGGAAAGGTCGTGGCCGAGGCGAACTTCACCGCGATGATCGCCGATCCGCCGAAGGCCGGCTGATCCTCGTTCGATACGGCGTTTGACCGTGCGGCGCCCGTTCGCTATGGGCGCCGCTTCGCATTCCCGGCTGGTCGGAACCAGCCACGCAGGAGCTACCACCATGAAGACCGATACCCATCCCGACTACCACATGATCAAGGTCCAGATGACCGACGGCACCGTGTTCGAAACCCGCTCCACCTGGGGCAAGGAAGGCGACACGATGCAGCTCGACATCGACCCGCTGGCGCACCCCGCCTGGACCGGTGGCCGTGGCCAGATGCTGGACGCGGGCGGCCAGGTCGCACGCTTCAACAAGCGTTTCGGTGGTGGCCTGACGCTGCGCAAGTAAGCGCCAAGGTCCTACGCTTCGGGAATGGCCCGGCTTCCACGAGGAAGCCGGGCCATTTTTGCTTGCAGGCGGATCGGTCAGCGTACCCGTTTCACGAACAGGCGGCCGTCCGGGCGACGCTCGGTCTGGAAATTGGGTACGGCCTTGATGAGATCGGAAAGCTGGCGAAATCCGTAGTTGCGCGCGTCGAAGCTGGAGCGGTTCCCGGCTAGCTGGCCCATTGCAGAGAGGCTGACAAAGCCCCGGTCGTCGCGCTTGACCGAGGTATAGGCGTCGATCAACAGCTTCAACAGATCCTCGTCCACCGGGCGGACCGCGCTCTCGGTCGTTCGTGCCTCGATCGGAGGCGGCAGCGACTCGGACAGCGGCACATCGGCGGGGGAGGGCTTGGGCCGCTCGGCCAGTGCGGTCACGTCGATGAAGCGGGTGCAGGCCTGTCGGAATGCCTCGGGCGTGCGCGAACTGCCGAAGCCGTAGACGGGGATGCCATCCTGGCGGATGCGCATCGCCAGCGGCATGAAGTCGCTGTCCGAGGACATGATGCCGAACCCCTGAACCCGGCCGCGGAACAGCAGGTCCATCGCGTCGATCGTCATCTTCATGTCGGTGGCTTTCTTGCCCTTGGTCAGGTCGAACTGCTGTTGCGGCTCGATACCATGCTTGACCGACATGTCGCGCCAGCCCTTCAGGCCGGGCTTGGACCAGTTGCCATAGGCCCGGCGGACGTTGACGGTGCCAAGCTCGGCCAGCACCGTCAGTACCGGATCAAGCGCGGACGGCGTGGCGTTGTCCGCATCGATCAGAAGCGCGATGTTACGCGCCGGTACGTCGTCCGCCATGGCCGTCCTTATTCGTTTCCGCCCCGCCGATCGGAGGGATAGGCCGTGTTGTTAGCAATCGCGCTTTCCTTTGTAACGCGGTCATGTGCTTCGGGGTCTTCGACCTCGCGGGTCAGGTCGTTCTGCGTCCCGACGTCCGTCGCAAGCCGGCCGCCCGCATGGCCGACTGCATCCGGCGAACGATCGGCGGCGTCGATGATCGCGCTGTCGTCATGATCACGCGCGCTGGTCGTGCGGGGATTTTCCATCGTCTCTCTCCTGTCGTTGCAGGGAGATAACCGGCGGTGGGACGGCCCCGTTCCTCAGGCCGCCGGGTAGGTGATGGCGATGACCTCATATTCCCGCTCGCCTGCGGGCAGATGGACCCGGCGCAGATCGCCGATTGCGGCACCTCGCAGTGCTCGGGCGATCGGCGCGTTCCATCCGATGCGGCCCTGGCCCGCTTCCGCCTCGTCGTCGCCGACCAGCGTGAGGATGCGTTCCTGATCGTCCTCGTCGACGATGGTGGCGGTTGCACCGAACCAGATGCGCGTCCGATCCTCCTGACGGACCGGGTCCACCACCTTGGCAGCCTTCATCCGCTTCGACAGCCAGCCGAGCCGCCGATCGATCTCGCGCAGCCTTTTGCGACCATAGATATAGTCGCCATTCTCCGATCGATCGCCATTGCCCGCCGCCCAGGCGATGGTATCGACCAGCCGCGGCCGCTCGGTGCCGAACAGTTGCTCATATTCGACGCGAAGCGCGGCGTATCCGGCTGGCGTGATGTAGTTGGGTCTGTCCGTCACGGCTTGTGCGATCAGCCCGGCCGCCCGGACTTGCCCAGATACCAGCTCAGCGGCGTCTTCGTGCCCCGGCTCTTGGCGCGCGCCGGGTTCATCAGATCGTACACCACCGCGTTTTCCAGCACGCGCTGCACGTAATTGCGCGTTTCCATATACGGAATCTGCTCGATCCAATCGACGATGTCGATTGCTCCGGTGCGCGGGTCACCGTTCTGGCGCAGCCACTTGTTCACATTGCCGCCGCCGGCATTATAGGCCGCGATCGCCAGCGGATAGCTGCCGTAATTGCCGAAAATCCGCTCGAAATAGCTGGAGCCGAGCTGGATCGACAGACTAGGGTCGGTGGTCAGCGCCGCGGGGGAGTAGGACAGGCCGATCTTGCCCGACTGTTCGGCGGCGGTGGCGGGCATCAACTGCATCAGCCCGCGCGCACCGGCATGGCTGACCGCGGCACGATCGAACTGGCTTTCCTGGCGCGCGATGGCGTGGATCAGCGTCCAGTTGCCTTCATAGCCCTGCGGCACCGGTACGGTGGGGAAGCCGGCAGCGGAATAATCGGTCAGGCCGTTCTGCATCGCGCTGCGTCCGACCATGACGGCCAGGTCCGGCCTCCCGATCCGCCGCGACAGGTCGGCGGCGAGCCAGTGATCGGTTTCCGTCGTCGCATCGGCTGCGATCTGGCGGACGAATGCGCTTTGATCCTGATACTGGCCGATCTGGCCCAGGAAGCGGGCCGCGCGCACCACCTCGCGATTGGCGAAGGCTTGTTGGACCGCGGGGGCAATGGCCGGCGCAGCGATGGCCGGCGGCGCCGTCAAGGGCTGACCGGTGCGCTCCAGCGATAGCTGGCCGTAGAACTGATCGCGATAACCGGCTGCCTGCGCGTAGAACGCCGTGGCTTCGCTGGTGCGACCGGCGGCCTCGGCCGCGCGACCCGCCCAGTAAAAGCCCTTGGCGCGGGTCTGCGGCGACTGGCTGCCCCGGCCATAGCGTTCGAACAGCACCATCGCGTCGGCGGGACGGTTCAGCTTCATCGCCGTCTGCCCACCCAGCCATACCAGGCTGGTATAATCGTCGCGCTCGCCATAGGGCTTGGTCGAGACGTCGGTGCCGGCGGGATAGGCGTCGTCCACCTGCCGCGCGATGTCATAGGCGGTCTGCAACTGGTTGTCCGCGGCGGCGGCGCGCGCGTTGACGAGCAGTGCCTCATACCATTTCTCGACATTGCCCGGCCGGCTGGCGAGCGTGCGCGGGCGGGCAAGCCAGCCGCGGGCAGTGGGGCTGGCGCCGCTGTTGCGCAACCATGTCGCGCGGTCCGCGATGTAGCCGGGATCATTGGCGTAGAGTGCCTGTGTCGAGGCCGACAGGTCGGACGCGTTGGTGGCATTGGTACGAAACGCCAGCCGCGCCTCGAAGATCGGGCGCTTGGCCGTGCTGGTGAAGCCGATCTGGCGGGCGGCAACGCTTGTCGCGCCCTGCCACAGCAGCGCATCCATCCGCTGGTCGTGATCGTCGGGCGTCAGCGCGCTGCCGAAGCTGGACAGGACCAGGGCCTCGTCGGTTGGCGTCAGCGGACCACGGCGCCATGCGGTGCGGGCGGCCTGCGCTGCCTCCGCAGTGGCGCCGGTTGCCTGCAATGCGCGTGCGAAGGCGACGCCACCGGCGGCACTTTGTGGCGGAAAGCGCCGGAAATAGGCGACGATATTGGCGGGCGCCGCGGTAAAGTTCGCCGCCTGCCGCTCTGCTGCGCGCCGGTTGCTCGTCTCGCCCGGCCAGCCGGGATGCGCCATCAGGAAGCCGGCATAGCTGTCGAAGGGCAGCGAATCGGTCTGTTGCAGCGCGCGCCATTGCGCGAGTGCCGCGGCGATCGTGCCATCGGCGGGCATCGCGCTGGCGGTCTGGGCACTGGGCGGCATGTTCGCCATCTGCGTGCGGTAGCGGTCGAGCTGATCCTGCGACTGGCTGTTCTGTTGGGGAGGAAGGGCCACGCCGGCAAAGGCCGCCAGCATCATCACGGGTTTCAAAGCAGTCACCATGCTGGACAGAATAAGGCCCCGACCCGTACATGTCCTGAACAAATTGGCCCATCAGTGCAGCAGGAGCACATTTTCTTCCATGTTCTCAGGATCGATTCCCGCACTGGTGACGCCGTTCGCGGACACGGGCGACCATGTTGGTGGCGCGTTTGACGAGGGGGCGTTTCGGGCCTTTGTCGAGTGGCAGATCGAGCAGGGGTCGACCGCGCTGGTCGCGTGCGGGACGACGGGCGAGGCGGCGACCATGCCCAAGGACGAGCATTTCCGGGTGGTGCGGGCCTGTGTCGAGCAGGCGGCGGGGCGGGTGCCGGTGATCGCGGGCGCCGGTTCGAACGACACGGGCGTGGCGGCGGCCAATCTCCAGGCGGCCAAGGACGCAGGAGCGGACGCCGCGCTGATGGTGCCGCCTTATTACAACCGGCCGAGCCAGGAGGGGATCGCACGCCATTTCGCGGTGCTCGCCGAGCGGTCGCCGCTGCCGATCGTGCTCTATAACGTGCCCGGCCGCACCGTGACCGATATCCAGCCGGCGACGCTTGTCCGCATCGTATCCGCCGCACCGGAGATCTTCGTCGGCGTGAAGGACGCCAGCGGCGTGCTCGCCCGCGTGTCGCAACACCGCGCCGGCCTGGGCGAGGGCTTCTGCCAGCTGTCGGGCAACGACGATCTGGCGCTGGCGTTCAACGCGATGGGCGGGGTGGGGTGCATCTCGGTCACCGCCAATGTCGCGCCGCGTCTGTGCGCGGATTTCCAGGCGGCCTGCGCAGCCGGAGACGGGGCGCGGGCCCTGGCGCTGCATGACAAGCTGTTCCCGCTGCACGACGCGATGTTCACCGATGCCTCGCCGGGGCCGGTGAAGTACGCATTGTCGCGCGTGTGGCCTGACATGCCGATGGGCCTGCGTTTGCCTATGACCTGGCCGTCCGACGCGGCGCGTGCGGCGGTTGATTCCGCGCTGGCGCATGCGGGGTTGGTGTAAGGCAGGATTGTTGGTTCACGCGAAGCCGCGAAGCCGCGAAGACGCGAAGAAGAAGTTATGAGTTCACGCGGAGACGCGGAGACGCGGAGAGTAGCACTAGCGGCCCCGCGGCGTGTCCTCTCGATCGGGAGACGATCGCGGACGTCGACGAGGATCGGAAGCCTTCGGCTCGAGATATTCTCCGCGCCTCCGCGCCTCCGCGTGAACACATCTTCTTCGTGGCTTCGCGTCTTCGCGTGAACAAAACTTCTACGAACGCGCCATCATCCCGCCCAAATCATGGCGCAGCCTGCGCAACATCACAGGGACGGGAGACCCATGCGATGTTGCCCACGCTGCTGTTCGGTCTGCAAGCGGTGTCCGGCCCGGTGCTGCCCGTGCCGAAAGTTCTGCGCGCCGCGCCGGGCTGCGACCGATCGGCGGACGGGGACGAGGTCGTCGTGTGCGCCCGCACCGATCAGCCCGATCGCCTGAGACCGGTGCCCGAGCGCTACACCGAGCCGACCATCCCCAAGGCGGAGGTCCGCGTGTTCGGCAATGCCAGGCTGTCCGCCGAAACCGAACAGGCCGGCGTTGGCGGTTTTCCCAGCAACCGGGCGATGATGCGGCTGAAAATCCCGTTCTGATCCCACCCCGTGTTGCGCGCCCGCTTTTCACGGGGCCTGCGACCGCCTACATCCCCGGTCCCATGCGTCCCAAACCCCGTACTTTCGACAAGAAGAAGATCGTTGCCGAGAACCGGCGCGCCCGCTTCGATTATGCCATCGACACGACGTACGAGGCAGGCATCGCCCTGACCGGTACGGAGGTGAAGTCGCTCCGGTTCGGCGAAGGCTCGATCGCGGAGTCCTATGCCGAGGTGAAGGGCAGCGAGGTGTGGCTGATCAACAGCAACGTGCCCGAATTCAGCCATGGCAACCGCTTCAATCATGAAGCGAAGCGCCCGCGTAAACTCCTCCTTCACGAGCGGGAGATCAACAAGCTCCACGGGGCGGTCGCGCGCGAGGGGATGACCCTGGTGCCGCTGACCGTATATTTCAATTCGCAAGGACGCGCGAAGGTGGAACTGGCACTGGCCAAGGGCAAGAAGGCGCACGACAAGCGCGAAACGATCAAGGAGCGCGACTGGAAGCGCGAGCAGGGCCGTATCCTGCGCGACCGGGGCTGATGGCCAGCGCGGCGCCCACCATGTGGTCCCGCACCGTCGCGTGGATGCGGCGCAACATGCCGACGCGCGACAGCATGGAGCAGAGCCGCCTGCTCCGCCCTGTCGCCCACCGCGTGCTGGCGCCCGAACTGTGGCGCTTCACCCGCCGGTCGGTGCCGCGCGGCGTGGCGCTGGGCATGGTGGCGGGGTTCCTGTTCCCGGTCGCACAGATCGCCATCGCCGCCCTATTCGCGCTGCCGGCACGCGCGAATGTGCCGGTCGCGGCGCTGACCACCTTTATTACCAATCCGCTGACCACGCCGATCCTGTGGTACATCGCCTATCAGATCGGGCATTGGCTGCTTCGCACCGACACCCCGCTGATCGCGCAGCCGGTGGCGGAAACCGCGACCGGCTGGCTGCAATGGGCGACCGGCGCGTTCCACTGGCTGTGGGAGCAGGGGCCTGCCTTCGGCTTGGGGCTGTGCGTGCTGACCGCGGCGTGCGCGATACTGGGCTATGCCGGCACCGCGCTTGGCTGGCGTCTGTGGATCGCGCACAAATGGCGGGTGCGCCACCGTCTGGGCCATCGCTGCGAAAAATAAGGTCGCAAGCCTTGCCGTAAATCTATTGGACCGGCCGTGCTACCCGGTTAGAACACGCAGCATCGAAGCGCCTTCATGTAAAAGGACCGTTGATGCGTACGTCGATTCTCGTCGCCTGCCTGCTCGCCTCTACCGCCGCATTCGCGCAAAGCCAGACCAACCAGACCCGCACCGTGGGCAAGGCAGCGACCGGCCCGGTCGCCCCTGCCAGCGCGAACAAGCCGCAGATCGGCGACTTCGGCTTCGACATGGCCGGCCGTGACCTGAGCGTGAAGCCGGGCACCGACTTCTTCGATCATTCCAGCGGCACCTGGTACAAGGCGACCGAGATCCCCGCGGATCGCTCGTCCTACGGCATGTTCCACGTTCTCCAGGACCTGTCGCTGGAGCGGACGCGGACCATCCTCGACGAAGCGGCCAAGCGTCCGGGCGACAAGGTCGGTGATTTCTACACCAGCTTCATGGACGAGGCGGCGGTGAACGCAAAGGGCGTCGCCCCCGTCAAGCCGATGATCGCCACGCTGGCCGGCGCCAAGGACAAGACCGCGCTGGTGCAGGCGATGGCCGCACTCCAGCGGCAGGGGGTCGGCGGTCTGTTCGGCACCTATGTCGGCCAGGACGACAAGGCGCCCGACACCTATATCGTCAGCTTCGGCCAGTCGGGCCTCGGCCTGCCCGACCGCGACTATTATCTGAAGGACGATGCCAAGCTGGCGGCGATCCGCACCGCGTACCAGGCCTATCTGGCGCAGATGCTGACGCTGGCGGGCGAGCCGAACGCGCAGGCACGCGCCGCCGCCGTGTTCAACCTGGAAAAGGCGATCGCGACAGCGCACTGGACGCGCATCGAGAGCCGCGACGCGGACAAGACCTATAACAAGTGGACCGCGGCCGATTTCGCCGCCAAGGCGCCGGGCTTCCCCTGGGCGCAGTATATGACCGCGCTCGGCACCGCCAACCGCCCGGCCTATCTGGTGGCGCAACCCAGTGCGATCACCGGCGAGGCGAAGGCGTTTTCCGATGCGCCGCTGCCGGTCCTCAAGGACTTTGCGACGCTGAAGGTGCTGCGCGCCTATGCGCCCTATCTGTCGACCAATTTCGACAAGGCGAACTTCGCTTTCTACGGCACCACCTTGTCGGGCACGCCCGAGCAGCAGGTCCGCTGGAAGCGCGGCGTCAGCCTGGTGTCGGGCGGCATGGGCGAGGCGATCGGCCAGCAATATGTGGCGAAGTATTTCCCGCCGGAATCGAAGGCGGCGGCCGACGATCTGGTGAAGAACGTCATCGCCGCGATGGGTGAGCGGCTGCGCAATTTGGAATGGATGGCCCCCGAGACCAAGACGAAGGCGCTGGCCAAGCTCGCCGCCTTCACGCCCAAGATCGGCTATCCCGACCATTGGCGCGATTATTCGGCGCTGCAGATCCGCCGCGACGATCTGGTCGGCAATGTCGCGCGCTCCAACGCGTTCGAATATCAGCGCGACCTGAACAAGCTCGGCAAGCCGATCGATCGGGCCGAATGGTTCATGACGCCGATGACCATCAACGCCTATGCCAATCCGACGATGAACGAGATCGTCTTCCCGGCCGCGATCCTCCAGCCCCCCTTCTTCGATCCGAAGGCGGACCCGGCGGTGAATTACGGCGGCATCGGCGCGGTGATCGGTCACGAAATCAGCCATCATTTCGACGATCAGGGCCGCAAGTACGACGCGACCGGCAAGCTCACCGACTGGTGGACGCCGCAGGATGTGGAGCGCTTCAAGAGCTTCACGGACAAGCTGGTCGCGCAATATGACGCCTATGAGCCGATCCCCGGCCAGCATGTGCAGGGCGGGCTGACGCTGGGCGAGAATATCGCCGATCTCGCCGGCCTGACCGTGGCGCTGGATGCGTATCACAAGTCGCTGGGCGGCAAGCCGGCGCCGGTGATCGACGGCACGACGGGCGACCAGCGCTTCTATTATGGCTGGGCGCAGGTATGGCGCACCAAGTTCCGCGAGCCCGCGCTGCGCCAGGCGCTGCTCTCCGACCCGCATGCACCGGGCCATCAGCGCGTGCTGACCGTGCGCAACCTGGACCCGTGGTATGCCTCGTTCGACGTGAAGCCGGGCACGGCGCTGTTCCTGACGCCCGAACAGCGCGTCCGCATCTGGTAATGCCCGCACCCCTCTCCCTTCGGGGAGGGGGGTGACCGGCGGGGCTGCCCGGCGGCGCCAAGCGCGGCGGGGCCGCCCCGGCCTCTTCCGGCCCTTTGTCTCCATGCCGTTCGCGCTTGACCGGCATCCTTCGCCATCGGAAGACATGATCCATGGCGACGCTGGCCCCCACCCGAACGCTTTCCCCCATCCAGACCGCCTTGCTCGTCACGATCGGGACGGGGCTGCTGGCGGCGATCCTCGTCTTCGCGGTGGTCGGCAGCTGGCCGTTTGCCGCCGGTTTTCTGGGAACCGGGCTGGTGGTCGGCGGCGGCGTGGTGGCGTGGCGGCTGTTGTCGCCCGCGCAAGCCACGGAGCGCCGCGCGCTCGACTGGGATTTCACCCGCGTGGTCGCCGATACCAGTGACGATGCGATTGCGGTCACCGACCGAGCCGGTCGACTGGTCTGCGCCAACGATGCCTATGAGGCGCTGTTTCCCGGCTCGCCGACCCCACCGGGCCTGCCGCTCGATGGCGAGGGCGTCGCCGCGCTGACCCAGGCCGGCCGGGTGGCGTGGCGCGATGGGCTGGGGCGCGCCGATCGCCTGCTGGCGAACGGGGTGCGGGTATCGACGCTGGTGACACGGGCGGGGGACGAGGCGGACATGCTCGTCTGGCGCTTCGTGGTCGCGGTCGAGCAGGATCTGGCGCAGATGGTCGAGGCGCTGATCGCGGGCAAGGACGGCGACCGGTTCGGCGCGGCGGGGATCATGGCGGCGGTCGTCGGCCCCGATGGGCGGGTGCGCGCCGCCAACCGCGTGCTGGCCGCGCGCGCCCTGGGGCGGGCCGAGGACAGCATCGCCGGTCGCGACTTCGCGCGCTTCCTGATCACCGACAGCCGCGGCCTGCTGCGCTTCGAGCGCGAGGGGCTGGACGGCTCGCCGCTGCGGCTGATCCAGGTGCCCTTTGTGGAAGGGGACGGTGCGCCGATGCTTGTCGCGCTGATCGACGAGGAGGAGGATGCCGCCCCCGCCATCGGCGCAAGCGCGACGCAGCACGTCCGCACGCTGGTCGCGCTGATGCCGTTCGGCATGGCGCTGGTCGATCGCGACGGCCGCTTTCTGCAGATGAACGATGCCTTCATGCGCGCAGCCGGGGTGAATGCCGCGGCGCCGCCGCTCTATCCGGGCGATCTGGTGGTGCGCGAGGACAAGGGCGCGGTTGCCGATGCGATCCGGCGCTTTGCCGGGGGGGCGACGCATTCCGCCGACATGGCGGTGCGCCTGAAGGACCATCCCGACGAGCCCGTGGCGCTGACCATCGCCGGCGCACGAGGGCTGGGCGACGCGTCCGTGCTGCTCAGCCTGAAGGACAATTCGGAGGAAAGCCGCCTGAAGCGCGAGGTGGCACAGGCGACGAAGATGCAGGCGGTGGGCCAGCTCGCCGGCGGTGTCGCGCACGACTTCAACAACATCCTGACCGCGATCATCGGCCACTGCGACCTGATGATGATGCGCCACTCGCCCGGCGACAGCGATTATGACGACATCCAGCAGATCCGCTCCAACTCCAACCGCGCCGCCGCGCTGACCCGCCAGTTGCTCGCCTTTTCCCGCCAGCAGACGCTCAGGCCGCAGGTGCTGCAACTGCCGGACGTGGTGTCGGAGGTGTCGAACCTCCTGAAGCGCCTGATGGGCGAGACAGTGCGGCTGGACGTCAGCCATGGCCGCAACCTGGGGCCGGTACGTGCCGATCCGGGACAATTGGAACAGGTGATCGTCAACCTGGCGGTCAATGCACGCGACGCGATCGTGCAGGCGAACGGGCCTTCGGGCGGCACCCTGACTATCCAGACGCGCAGCATATCCGCCGACGATGTCCGCGCGATGGCCTCCGACATCCTGCCGGTCGGCGACTATACCGCGCTGATCGTCAGCGACACGGGCGCCGGTATTCCCGCCGATGTGCTGCCCAAGATCTTCGAGCCGTTCTTCACCACCAAGGAACTGGGCAAGGGGACCGGGCTCGGCCTCTCGACCGTCTACGGCATCGTCAAACAATCGGGCGGCTGGATCTTTGCGGATTCCCGGCCGGGGCAGGGGGCGACCTTCTCCATCTATCTGCCGATCCATGCCGCGCCCGCAGCACCGCAACCCAAGCCGCTGAGTTCGCGTGCGCCCACCCGCCCGGCCGACCTGTGGGGAACCGGCACCGTGCTTCTCGTCGAGGACGAGGACATGGTTCGCGCAGTCGCCGAGCGTGCCCTGACCCGGCAGGGCTATACGGTAAAGGCCGCCGAGCATGGCGAGGCCGCGCTGGAAATGCTGGCCGCGATGGACAAGCCCGACCTGCTGATCTCCGACGTGGTGATGCCGACAATGGACGGCCCCACCATGGTCCGCCAGGTGCGCCAGCGTTATCCCGACCTGCCGGTGCTGTTCATGTCGGGCTATGCCGAGGAGCAACTGCGCCGTTCGATCGACATCGACAATGTCGCATTCCTGCCCAAGCCCTTCTCCGTCCAGCAACTTGCCGAGGCGACGCGCGCCGTGCTGTTGCAACAAGGCACTGGCGGTTCTGCAAATCCGTGATAAGGGCAGGCACGATGAACGACCCTGTCCAGATCCTCATCGTCGAGGACGAGCCCCTGATCGCCATGATGCTCGAGGATTTCCTCGACATCCTCGACAAGCAGGTCGCGGGCACCGCCGACAGCGTCGAGGACGCGATCGCGCGGGTGGAGGCGGGCGGCATTGACGCTGCGATCCTGGACGTCAACCTGCGCGGCGGTGAAAAGAGCACCCCGGTCGCCGAACTGCTGGCCGAGCGCGGCGTCCCCTTCGTCTTCGCCACCGGCGGCAGCGACGATTCGGTGGACGAACGTTTCCGCGACCGCCCCCGTTTGCAGAAGCCGTTCACGATGGACGGCGTCGCAAAGGCGCTTGGCGAGCTGTAAGCCGCCATCGCCGGATTTCCGGCGTCCTGTATCTCGCAAGCGCCTCTCCGTGACGGAGGCTCGGTGCCTCGTTGCACGCTGCGATCGGCGCATCTGCGCGAACGGCATCATCTTCGGCGCTCCGTGGCTTTGTAGGAGCGCTGTTCCAGCCGGCTTGTGTGAAACAAGCTTGCGTTTGGGGGTCCTTGCGCGACATAGGGCTACGCCATGACCCACCAGTTCGATAAATCCCGCCTGCCGTCGCGCCATGTCTCCGTCGGTCCCGAGCGCGCTCCGCATCGCAGCTATTATTATGCGATGGGCATCACCGAGGAGGATATCGCCAAGCCGTTCGTGGCGCTGGCGTCGGCGGGCAATAACTCCGCGCCGTGCAATACGACGCTGGATGCGCAGGCCGATGCCGCGCAGGGCGGCGTGATCCGCGGCGGCGGCATGCCGCGTCGTTTCAACACGATCACCGTGACCGACGGCATCGCCATGGGCCATCAGGGCATGAAGGCCTCGCTGGTCAGTCGCGAGGTCATCGCCGACTCGGTCGAGCTGTCCGTGCGTGGCCACTGCTATGACGCGCTGGTCGGCTTTGCGGGGTGCGACAAGTCGCTGCCCGGCATGATGATGGCGATGCTGCGCCTGAACATCCCGTCCATCTTCGTCTATGGCGGATCGATCCTGCCCGGCCGCTTCCACGACAAGGACGTGACCGTGGTCGACGTGTTCGAGGCGGTGGGCCAGCACGCCGCGGGCAATTGCCCGCTCCAGCAGTTGATCGAGCTGGAAAAGGTCGCCTGCCCCGGCCACGGCGCGTGCGGCGGACAGTTCACCGCCAACACCATGGCCTGTGTGGGTGAGGCGATCGGCCTGTCGCTGCCCAATTCGAACATGATGCCCGCACCCTTTCTCGACCGCCACGGCATCGCCGAGGCAGCGGGCGAGCAGGTGATGGCCCTGGTCGCGAAGAACATCCGCCCGCGCGACATCTGCACCCGCGAAGCGTTCGAAAATGCCGCCCGCGTCGTCGCAGCCACCGGCGGATCGACCAATGCCGCGCTGCACCTGCCGGCGATGGCGAACGAAGCGGGGATCGACTTCGACCTGCACGACGTGGCCGAGACGTTCAAGACCACGCCCTACATCGCCGACCTGAAGCCCGGCGGCAAATATGTCGCCAAGGACATGTACGAGGCGGGCGGCGTCTATATGCTGATGAAGACGCTGCTGGCCGGTGGTTACCTGCACGGCGACTGCATGACCGTGACCGGCAAGACGCTGGCCGAGAATATCGACGAGGTCACCTGGAACCCCGACCAGAAGGTCATTTACGACGTCAAGGCGCCGATCACCCCGACCGGCGGCGTCGTCGGTCTTCGCGGATCGCTGGCACCCGAGGGCGCGATCGTGAAGGTCGCCGGCATGAAGCGCCTGCAGTTCGAAGGACCAGCGCGCGTCTTCGACTGCGAGGAGGACGCCTTTGCCGCGGTCGAGGCGCGGATGATCGAGGACGGCGAAGTCGTGGTGATCCGCTATGAGGGGCCCAAGGGCGGCCCAGGCATGCGCGAGATGCTGTCGACCACCGCCGCGCTCTATGGCCTGGGCATGGGCGAGAAGGTTGCGCTCATCACCGATGGCCGCTTTTCGGGTGCGACCCGCGGCTTCTGCATCGGCCATGTCGGGCCGGAGGCGGCGGACGGCGGCCCGATCGCGCTGGTCGAGAATGGCGATGCCATCCGTATCGATGCAGAGGCCGGCACGATCGACCTGCTGGTCGACGATGCCGTGCTGGCCGATCGTCGCGCCCGCTGGACCATGCGGCAGAATGATTATCAGTCGGGCGTGCTGTGGCGCTATGCGCGTACCGTGGGGCCGGCCTATAAGGGGGCGGTCACCCATCCGGGAGCGAGCGCCGAAACCCATGTCTACGCGGATATCTGACCGGGCGTCTGCCCTGCTTCTGCTCGCGCTCGCCGGATGTTCGTCCGGCGAGACGCCGTCCGGCGAGGCGATCCCGGCGGCGGATGCGGACCGCATCCCCTGCGCCCGCGGCAAAGCGCCTCTGGAGCCGAGTTGTACCGTCGAGCGGATGGTGGACGGCGAGGGGCTGGTGCTGATCGTGCGTCACGGCGATGGCGGCTTCCATCGCCTGCGCGTAACGAATGACGGTCGCGGCGTGGTCGCCGCCGATGG
Source organism: Sphingomonas sp. NY01 (assembly GCF_038809135.1). Lineage (NCBI taxonomy): Bacteria > Pseudomonadati > Pseudomonadota > Alphaproteobacteria > Sphingomonadales > Sphingomonadaceae > Sphingomonas > Sphingomonas sp. NY01. The sequence goes on from NZ_CP101722.1 coordinate 1,517,545, forward strand.
CGCCGAGCCGGCGCGCGTCACGGTGGTGGGCGCCGACGGGATCGACGTGTCGATCGGTCAGGACCGCTACCGCCTGCCCGCGACGATCAAGGGCGCATGATCCCGCTGGACGGCCAGCCGATCCTGACCGCGGGGGAGATGCGCGCTGCCGAGGAGGCGGCGATAGCGGCCGGAACCAGCGTCGATACGCTGATGCAGCGGGCGGGCGAGGGTGTCGCGCTCGCCGTGCACCGTCTGGCGGCGGGGGCGGACATCCTGATCCTGTGCGGCCCCGGCAATAATGGCGGTGACGGCTATGTCGCCGCCGCTGCGCTGCACCGCATGGGCGCGGCGGTGCGCGTCGCCGCGTCCGGCGCGCCGGCAAGTCCCGCCGCGGTCCGTGCGGCCGCCCGGTGGCACGGCCCGGTCGAGGCGCTGGCACAGGCGGAACCCGCCACCATCCTGGTCGATGCGCTGTTCGGCACGGGTCTGTCGCGGCCGCTGGCCGACGAGGTCGCCGCACCGCTCCACCGCCTTGCCCATGCCGCGCGGTTGCGGATTGCGGTGGACGTGCCGAGCGGGGTCGGCAGCGATGACGGCGCGATGCTGGGCGCGCCGACCTGCGACATCACGCTGGCGATAGGGGCGGCCAAGCCTGCGCATCTGCTGCAGCCTGCGGCGCAAGCCTGCGGCACGGTGCGATTGCTGATGCTGGGCATTCCGACAATCAGTCACGTCCACATTCTTTCAAGCCCTCTTCCCGAGGGGGAGAGGGACATGGCTTGCGTAGCGCCTTCCATTACCCTTCCCACCCCCGGCCCCAATTCGCACAAATACACCCGCGGCATGGTCGCCATCGTCGCCGGCGGCATGGCGGGCGCCTCCGAACTGGCGAGTATCGCCGCGATGCGCGCCGGTGCCGGCTACGTCCTCCATCTGGGCGAAGGGCAGGGTGCCCCGCACGCGCTGGTCCGCAAGCCCTTCTCCGCCGAGGCCTTGCAGGATGCGCGTATCGGCGCGATCGTCATTGGTCCCGGCCTCGGTCGCGACGATGCCGCGCGCCGCATGCTGGACGCCAGCCTTGCCGCGCGTCGCCCGCTCATCATCGATGGCGACGCATTGCGCCTGATCGATGCCACGACGATCCCCGCGGGCAGCATCCTGACCCCGCATGCCGGCGAATTTGCCCATCTGTTCGGGCAGGAGGGCGACAAGATCACCCGCACCCGCCGTGCCGCGGCGCAGACCGGTGCCGTCATCGTCCACAAGGGGCCGGACACGGTGATCGCCGCACCCGATGGACGGGTCATGGTCGCGGGTGGGGCAAGTCCCTGGCTTTCCACCGCCGGCACGGGCGACGTGCTGGCCGGGGCGATCGGGGCGATGCGCGCCGCCGGGCTCGATCCCTTTGCCGCAGCGGGGGGCGGGGTGTGGCTCCATGGTGCCGCGGCGCGGCGATTGGGACCGGCCTTTATCGCCGACGACTTGGCAGACGCGCTCTCCGCCGTCAGAGGCTGATCGCCATGACCGATACCATTATCCGTGTCGCGGCTCGCGGCGACGGCGTCACCGCCGATGGCCGTCACGCCGCGTTCGCCGCGCCCGGCGATATCCTGAACGCCGATGGCACGCTGAGCCACGGGCCCCATCATCAGGTGCCGCCTTGCCGTCACTTTCCCACCTGCGGCGGGTGCCAGCTCCAGCATCTCGACGATGACAGCTATGCCGCCTTTGTCACCGACCGGGTCGCCTCCGCCCTCGACGGGCAGGGGCTGACCGCGCCGATACGTGTTCCCCATGTCTCGCCGCCCAACACGCGCCGCCGCGCGACCCTGCATGCCGAGGCGAAGGGTGGGCGCATCCGGCTGGGCTTTTCGGAAGAGAAAAGCCACGCGATCGTCGATATCGCCGAATGCCACATCCTGCGGCCCGAACTGTTCGCGCTGGTCGCGCCCTTGCGCGGCTTTCTCCAGCGGCTGGGGTTCAAGCGGCGCTGCGACATCCACCTCGCCATGGCGGATCAGGGGCCGGACATCACCATCACCGGCTTTGCGCCGGAAGGGCTCGACGCGGCGGAGGCGATCATCGCCTTTTGCGAGCGGCACAAGGTCGCCCGGCTCAGCGTCGATGACGGCATGGGGCCGGAGACGCGGTGGGAGCCCGAGCCCGTCACCATCACCCTGGGCGGCGTCCCCGTGCCGCTGCCCCCCGGTGCGTTCCTCCAGGCGACCGAGGACGGCGAGGCGGCGCTGGTCGCCGCCGTCGGCGACGCGGTCGGCAAGGCGGGAACGGTGGCGGACCTGTTCACCGGCCTCGGCACCTTTGCCCTCGCGCTGCCGGCACGCGTCTATGCGGCGGAGGGCGCGCGCGATGCCCTCCTGTCGCTGAAGGCGGCCGCCAATGGCGCGGGCAGGCAGGTGTTCGCCGAGCATCGCGACCTGTACCGCCGGCCGCTCACCAAGCCCGAGCTCGACCGGTTTGACGCCATCGTCCTCGATCCGCCCCGCGCGGGCGCACGCGATCAGGCGGAGGCACTGGCGCAGGCGGACGTGTCGGCGATCGCCTATGTGTCCTGCAATCCGGCCAGCTTTGCGCGCGATGCCAAGATGCTGGCGGATTATGGCTGGCGGATCGACTGGGTGCAGCCGGTCGGTCAGTTCCGCTGGTCGACCCATGTCGAGCTGGCGGCGCGGTTCGTCCGGTAGCAGAGGTGGTTACGGATACGCCGCCGAGACGAAGAACAGGCCGTCCGGCGGCGCGTTGAGCGCCAACCGCTGGCGATCCTGCGCGGCGAGGGCGGCGCCGACATCGTCGGGCGTCCACCGTCCCATGCCGACATGCACCAGGCATCCGACCATCGACCGGACCTGATGATGCAGGAAAGACCGCGCCGCCGCCCGCACCGTTACCCGGTCGCCGATGCGGGCCACCTCCAGTCGGTCCAGCGTCCGCACCGGGCTGTCCGCCTGGCAGTGCGCCGATCGAAAGGTGGTGAAGTCGTGCCGGCCCAGCAGCTGCGCCGCGCCGGCCGCCATCGCATCCGTGTCCAGCGGATGGGCGACCTGCCACGCCAGTCCCTTTTCATGGGTGAGTGTCGCGCGGCGGTTGACGATGCGATATTCGTACGAGCGGCCGATGCACGAAAAGCGTGCATGCCAGTCGTCCGCCACCACCTCGCACGTCAGGACCGCGACCGGCGCCGGCCGCACGCGCGCGTTCAGGGCTTCCATCAGGCGGAACGGGGTGATCGGCTTGGCGATGTCGACATGGGCGCGCATGCCCAGCGCGTGCACGCCCGCGTCGGTGCGGCCCGATGCGTGCACCGCCGCCGTTTCACCGGTGATCGCGAACACGGCCTCTTCCAGCGCCTGCTGCACGCTTGGCCCATGTGCCTGCCGCTGCCATCCCATGAAGGGGCGGCCGTCATATTCCACCAGCAAGGCAAAGCGCGTCAAAGCCGGGTTCCCGAGGGGACGGGGAAGCCGCGCAGCATCTCTGCGGTGCTGGTCACGCTCTTGCCGGCGCGCTGCACCAGCGTCGGGCGGATCGCCCCGTCGCCGCACGCGATCGTCAACTGGTCGTCCACCGTCTCGCCCGCCCCGTAGAAGCTGAAGGGCAACAGCTCCGCCGCCAGGATCTTCACCCGCTCGCCGGCAATCTCGCACCATGCGCCCGGCGCCGGGTTCATCGCGCGCACCAGCCGCTCGACCTCGATCGCGTGGCGCTCGAAGTCGATGCGCGTCTCCGCCTTTTCGATCTTGGCGGCGTAGGTCACGCCGTCTTGCTGCTGTGGCACCGGCGGGTAGCCGTCGAGATCGCCCAGCACCTGCGTCATGAGGGCGGCGCCCAGGGCTGCCAGTTCCTGCGTCAACATGCCCGTCGTCTTGCCGTCGACCGGGGTCCGTCCTTCCAGCCGGACCGGGCCCGTATCCAGGCCGGCCTCCATCTGCATGATGCCGACGCCGGTTTCCGTATCACCCGCCAAGATGGCGCGCTGGATCGGCGCTGCGCCACGCCATCGTGGCAACAGCGATCCGTGCACGTTCAGGCAGCCATGCACCGGGGCACTGAGTATGGCCCGTGGCAGGATCAACCCATAGGCCGCGACCACCGCGACATCGGCGCGCAGATCGGTGAACGCAGCCTGTTCGTGCGCGCCCTTCAGCGACACGGGTGTGCGTACGGGAATGCCGAGTTCCTCGGCTCGCGCCTGAACCGGGGAGGGCACCAGTTGCCGCCCGCGCCGTCCGCCCGGGCGCGCCGGCTGGCTGTAGCTCGCCACCACATCGTGGCCTGCCGCCACCACCGCATCCAGCACCGGCACCGCAAAGCCCGGCGTTCCCATGAAGACGATCCGCATGTCTGCCCGTCTCCCCGCTGGCGGCGCGGCGCGCAACCCCCTATCTGTTCTCCATGGCATCCCCAGAGATCGAGGCGCTGACCCAGGCGCTCGCCCGCCTCCCCGGCCTCGGCCCCCGCTCCGCCCGCCGCGCCGTCCTCCACCTGCTGAAAAAGCGGGAAGCCGCGCTTGAGCCGCTTTTGAGCGCGCTTGCGGCCGTGGAGGATCGGCTGGTGACGTGCGCCACCTGTGGCAACATCGATACCGCCAATCCGTGCGCGATCTGTGCCGATGGCCGGCGGGACGACCGGGCATTGTGCGTGGTCGAGGAAGTCGCCGATCTTTGGGCGCTGGAACGCTCGCGGCTGTTTCCGGGACGGTTTCATGTGCTGGGCGGGCGCCTGTCCGCACTGGAGGGTGTGCGGCCGGAGGATCTGTCGATCGACCATCTCGTCCGCCGGGTCGAGGCGGGGGGCGTCGACGAGGTCGTGCTGGCGATGAATGCCACGCTGGAGGGGCAGACCACGGCGCATTACATCGCCGAGCGGATCGAGCGTTTTCCCGTCCGTATCACCCAGTTGGCGCATGGCCTGCCCGTCGGCGGCGAGCTCGACTATCTGGACGAGGGCACCCTGGCGCAGGCCCTGCGCGCGCGGCGGCCGGTCGCTTGACGGCGTGGGGGACGTTGCCTAGCTGACAGCCATGGCTATTCTTCCCATCGTCGAAGTTCCCGATCCGCGCCTGCGCCTCGTCTCCAAGCCTGTTGAGACGATAGACGACGATGTGCGCGCCTTCGTCGCAGACATGTACGACACGATGTATGACGCGCGCGGCATCGGGCTGGCGGCGATCCAGGTGGGCGTCGACAAGCGCATCCTGGTCATCGACCTGCAGGACGAAGAGGATGAGGAGGGCAAGCCGGTCCGCAAGCCGGCCGCCTATATCAACCCCGAAATCCTGTCGGTGTCCGACGAGGTTTCGAGCTACAACGAAGGCTGTCTGTCGATCCCGGAGCAATATGCCGAGGTGAAGCGCCCGGTTCGCTGCCGCGTCCGTTGGCAGGACGAAAATGGTGCCTCGCACGAGCAGGAGTTGGACGGATTGCTGTCGACCTGCATGCAGCATGAGATCGATCATCTGAACGGGGTGCTGTTCACCGATCATGTCAGCCGCCTGAAGCGCGACATGCTGATGAAGAAGCTGGCCAAGCTTCGTCGCGGCTGAGCCTTTCGCCCAGTACTGCGGGGCGGGTGCGCATTTAACCGTTGTCGGACCCTCCCCGTTCGATCTATGTTCCCGCGCATGTTGCCGTTGATTATCGAGCCGGGGGCGCGCCGATGCCCGAACTGATCATCGTCGCCTGCCTCGCCCTGGGGCTCGGCCTGCTCATCGGCTGGCTCGTCGCCAGCCGTGCCGCACAACGCCTGGCGGCGGATCTGGCAACCGCGCAGGCGCGTGCCGCCGATTTCGACCTTGTGCGTACCGCGCGCGATGCGGTGGAGCGCGAGCGGAACGAAGCGATGCAGAATCTGGCCGAATTGCGAGGCCGTGCTGCCGAACTGGAGCCCCTGCGCACGGCGCTCGCCACCGCTCATGCCGAGCGCAATGAGGCGAATGCGATGCTGGCCGAGCTTCGGGCGCGGGCGGATGAGCGTGAGGCGGCGCATGCGGTGGCGTTGGAGCAGTTGAAGGCGGCGCGCGAGCAGATCGGGGTGCAGTTCGGGGATACGGCGGCGAAGGCGCTGGAGACGGCGCAGCGGCAGTTCCTGGAGCGGGCCGAGGCACGGTTCCGGCAGTCGGAAGAAGCGTCGGGGCAGTCGCTGAAGGCACTGCTGCAACCGGTGACCGAACGGCTGCAACGCTATGAGGAAGGCGTCGCCAAGGTCGAACTGGAACGCCGCGACGCCTTTAGCGAGTTGCGCGGGCAGATCGACGCGATGCGGATCGGGCAGGAGCGTGTGTCGGGCGAGGCGGCCAAGCTGGTCAACGCGCTGCGCAACGCGCCCAAGGCACGCGGACGCTGGGGCGAGCAGCAGTTGCGCAACGTGCTGGAAAGCTGTGGACTGTCCGAACATACCGATTTCCAGATGGAAGTCAGCGTGGCGGACGGAGAGGGCGGACGCCTGCGCCCCGATGCGATCGTGCGCGTGCCGGGTGGCAAGTCGCTGATCATCGACGCCAAGGTATCGCTCAACGCCTATCAGGACGCGTTCGGAGCGGTGGACGAGGCCGAACGGCATATCGGTCTGGCGGCGCACGCGCAGTCGATGCGCACCCACATCAACGGGCTGGGCAACAAGGCCTATTGGGCACAGTTCGACGATGCGCCCGAATATGTCGTCATGTTCGTGCCGGGCGAGCATTTCCTGTCGGCGGCGCTGGAGCATGATCCGGGCCTGTGGGACTTCGCGTTCGAGAAGCGGGTGCTGCTGGCGACGCCGACCAACCTGATCGCGATCGCGCGCACGATCGATGCGGTGTGGCGGCAGGAGAAGCTGGCCAAGCAGGCGCAGGAGATCGGTACGCTGGGCAAGGAGCTGTACCAGCGGCTTGCGGTGATGGGCGGCCATGTCGCCAAGCTGGGCAAGAACCTGGATACCGCGATGGGCGCCTATAATGCGTTCGTCGGCAGCCTGGAGAGCAATGTGCTGACCAGCGCGCGGCGGTTCGAGGCGTTGAATATCGACACCGGGGGCAAGGCGATCGACACGCTACCTGTCGGCGAAGAGACCGTGCGCCCCCTGACCAAACTGGCCGTCCTGCCCGACGCGGCAGAATAAGCGTGGCGCGGCGCCGGTCCACGACGCTGCCGCCGCCCTATCTGAAGCGCGTCTGGTTCGACCCCGACCGGGTGAGCGACGAACATAGCTATCCCTTCAACCTGCCGATGTTCCGTGGCGGCGAATTCGAGTTGCATTTCGACCGGGCGGTGACGATCATCGTCGGCGAGAATGGCGTCGGCAAATCCACGCTGATCGAGGGTATCGCGGCGCTTGCGGGGTTCGATCCCGCCGGCGGAGGCCCCGGTTATCGACCGATGGATCACAGCCAGGCGGTGGAGCGAGACGGCGACTTCCTTGCCAGCGTGCTGCGGGCGAGTTGGTTGCCGAAGATCGGGCAGGGCTGGTTCTTCCGGGCCGAGAGCTTCTTCTCGGTCGCCCGCTATCTCGACCAGGCTGCGCGCGAGGCATGGGCGGCCCCACCGGACTTTCTGTCGCATTCGCATGGTGAGGGCTTCCTGCGCTTTTTCGCGGAGCGCTGCGGCCGGCCCGGCATCTTCTTCTTCGACGAGCCCGAGTCGGCGCTGTCACCTCGCCGTCAGTTCGAGTTCCTGAAAGTGCTGCGCATGATCCAGGAGCGGCGGCAGGCTCAGGTGATCATGGCGACGCATTCGCCCATCCTCATGGCGCTACCCGATGCCCGTCTGTTGGCCATGACGCGCGGCGGTCTCGATCCCGTCGCGCTGGGGGAGACGGCACATTTCCGCCTGTACCGCGAATTCATGCTCGATCCCGCCGGGACCATGGAAGCGATGCTGGCCGACTGAAATTGGGGGGCGTTTCGATGACGAAGACTTAGAGCGGAATCCGATCGCCTTTCGGTCACCCTCACCCTTCCGCGGCTGCGCCGCTCCCTCCAGCGTCGGGAGAGAGAAAAGACGCCGAAGGCGGCGAAGGGTGAGGGCGGCCACGTGTGATTGAATTCGACCCTAGATGCCGATGCGATATCGGCTTGTCCTACCCACGCTGTTGAGCGAGTACCTCATACGCCATGACCGCCGTCGCCACTGCGGCGTTCAGACTGTCCGCCTTGCCGAGCATCGGGATCTTCACCAGCGTATCGCATGCGGCGGCGTACTCCGCGGGCATTCCGTGCGCTTCGTTGCCAGTCAGCAGGAAGGTCGGCGCGGCATAGCGCACGCCTCGGTAATCATGGTCAGTATCCAGGCTGAGACCGACCAGTTGCCCAGGCCCCTGCCGCAGCCAGTTGAGGAAATAGTCCCAGCCCGTCTGGACGACGGGCACGGTGAAGAGCGCGCCCATGCTGGCGCGAACCGCCTCGACCGAGAATGGATCGACGCATTCGCCGATCAGGATCAGCCCGCCGGCGCCGACCGCGTCGCCCGTGCGCAGGATCGTGCCGAGATTGCCGGGATCGCGCAGCCGTTCCGCGACCAGCCAGATGCCGGCGGAGGTCCGGTCCAGCGCATCCAGGGTGGTGCCGAACTCGTCGAACACACCGACCACCGCCTGGGGATTATCCTTGCCGGAAAGCTTGGACAGAATGTCCGGCGTGGTCTCGATCGCCTCGCCGCCATTCTGCTCGACGGCGGCAACGAGGTCGCGGACGAGCGGATGCTGCGCGCTGGGCCGGGCAAAGAACAGCAGGCGCGGCAGGCGCCCCGTCTCGCGGGCTTCGGTCAGGATGCGCAGGCCCTCGGCCAGGAACTGGCGTGCCTCACGACGGTGGCGCTTGTCCCGCAGATCGCGGACGCGCTTCACCAGTGGGTTGGAATAAGCGGTAATCTCGCGCGGCATCAGTCTTCGCCGAACTTGCCTTCGACAAGGGCCGCAAGGGTCGCGATCGCATCCTCCGCGCCCAGTCCGTTCGCACTGATCGTGATCTCGTCACCCATCGCCGCGCCCAGCATCATCAGGCCCATGATCGACGTGCCCGTGACCGCTCCGCTGCCATCCTTGGCAACCTGCACCTCGCAGGGCTGGGAGGAAGCGAGCGTCACGAACTTGGCGCTGGCGCGGGCGTGAAGGCCACGCCGGTTGGTGATCTGCACCGTGCGCGACAGGCCGCTCATGCCGCGGCCTCGCCCAGCACTTCGGAGGCGACGGAGATATATTTCCGCCCCGCCTCCCGCGCGGCGGCGACCGCGTCGACCACCTTCATCGACTTGCGCGCCGAACCGAGGCGGATCAGCATCGGCAGGTTCATCCCCGCGATGACTTCCACCCGGCCGCGTTCCATCAACGAGATGGCGAGATTGGAGGGGGTGCCGCCGAACAGGTCGGTCAGGACAATGACGCCGCGGCCGGCATCGACCTGGCCGATGGCGGCGGCGATGTCGGCGCGGCGCGTTTCCATGTCATCCTCCGGCCCGATGGCGATCGTCGCCACGCGTTCCTGCGGGCCGACGACGTGCACCATCGCGGTCACAAACTCATCGGCGAGCCGACCATGCGTCACAAGAACCAGACCGATCATGTCAGACACGTACATCCATCACAAATCTTTGCCAGCATTGTTCTTGGGCATCACGGCATTTCAGCAGGGGCCGCCGGGCGGCGCCCTTCCAGCGAGTCCTTGGGCACCGCCCCGAGATCGCGGTGAGCCACCGTGGGCGAAAATCCGGCTTCGCGCAACCGTGCGCCGATCCGTTCGGCGACATGGACGGAGCGGTGTCTCCCTCCGGTACAGCCGATGGCGATGGTGACGTAGGATTTTCCTTCTGCCTGGTAGCGGGGGAGGAGGGTGATGAGCAGAGCTTCGATCTGGGCGAGGACGGGTTCGTAGGCGGGGTCGGATTGGACGTAGGTGGCGACGTCGGCGTCGAGGCCGGTGCCGGGGCGCAGGGTGGGGACCCAGTGCGGGTTGCGGAGGAAGCGCATGTCGAAGACGAGGTCGGCATTGCGGGGCAACCCACGGGAAAAGCCGAAGGACGTGACGGACAGGACGGGCGCGCTCAGCCCGGCGACCGGATAGGCGGCGCGCACCCATTGGCCCAAGTCATGCGCGTTCATGTTGGTCGTCTCGACCAGGCGGTCGGCGCGTTCGCGAAGCGGACCGAGCAGCGCGCCCTCTTCGCTGATCCCGTCCTGCGCAGGGCGGTCGAGCGCGAGCGGATGGCGACGGCGGGTTTCCGAATAGCGGCGCTTCAGTTCGGCCGAACCACAGGTCAGAAAGAGCGTTTCGACTGCGAGATCGGATCGCTCGTGCAGCTGCTCGCTGCGCTCCATGAAGGCGGTTGGCGCAAAGCCGCGGGTGCGCACGCCCAGGCCGACCGCCAGGGGGCGGAGCTCGGGCGAGGCCCCCGCCGGGGGCGGCGAGTCGAGCAGCGCGTCGAGCAGGTCCAGGGGGAGGTTGTCGACGACTTCCCAGCCCAGATCCTCCAGCGTCTTGAGAACGGTGGAGGTGCCCGCCCCGGACATGCCGGTCACGAGCAGGATGCGTTTGGGGATCATTCGGGTGTCGCCTCGGGATGCGCCAGGGCCAGTTCGACCTTGATCGGCGCGGATGCGGGAATGGGATCGAGTGCGAGTTCGCGGATCGCGACCCCCGCGACGCGGCGGGTGCGACGCTCCGGCAGGCGGGCGGGTGTCTCGTCGAGCCGCACGATCAGCGCGACCGGCACATGTTCGACATGGGGCATGGCCACGATGCCGAGGCCGCGCACCTCGATCCGGCCGGCGATGGTGGCGGGCGCGCGGGCGAGCAGCCGGTCGCGGTCACGGACCAGCAGCGTGTAATCGTCGCTGACCAGCCGCGCGCCACGATCGATCAGGCGCAGCGCCAGGTCGGACTTGCCCGCACCCGAGCGCCCCTCGATCAGCACCGCATGGTCGCCGATCGCGACGCAACTGGCGTGCAGCGTTTCGGAAGATGGTATCGCCAGGGTGTTCGCGCTCCGTGTCAGCGAGACGGGGCCAGAGGCATGCGCACGACGAAACGCGCACCCCTGATCCGGTCCTCTCGCGATTCGACGATTATGCTGCCCTGATGCGCCTCCACGATCGTTCGCGCAATGGCGAGGCCGAGACCGGAATGCCGGCCGAATTCCTCGCCTTCCGGGCGATCCGAATGGAAGCGGCGGAAAATCGCCTCGCGCGCCTCTTCCGGCACGCCGGGGCCTTCATCCTCGACCCGCACGACCAGCGTGCCGCCGTCGGGCGCAATGCCGATCGCGACGGTGCCGCCGTTCGGCGAAAAGGAGATGGCGTTTTCGATCAGGTTCTCGAACACACGCTCCAGCCGCGCGCCCTCGCCCTGGACGATCCAGTCGGCGGGGCCGACCGCATCGAGGCGCAGGCGGATGTCGCGTTCCACCCCGCGGGCAATGCGTTGGTCGAGCAGAGCGCGGATGAGGGCGACGATGTCGACGGGCTCGAACTTGGCGCGGCTGAGCTGCGCATCGAGGCGGGAAGCGTCGGAAATATCGGTGATGAGGCGGTCGAGCCGGTGAACGTCGTCGCGCACGATGGCGAGAAGCTGTTGCTGAAGCGCCGGGTCCTTGATCCGGTCGAGGCTTTCGACGGCGGAGCGGAGCGAGGCAAGGGGGTTCTTGAGTTCGTGGGTGACGTCGGCGGCAAAGGCCTCGGTCGCGTCGATGCGGTCGCGGAGCGCCAGGCTCATGTCGGACAGCGCGCGGGCCAGCATGCCGAGTTCGTCGCGGCGATCGGGCAGGCGTGGCACGACGACCTCGCGCGCGCGGCCGAGGCGGACGCGGACGGCGGCGCGGGCGAGGCGGCGCAAGGGGCGGACAATGGTGCGGGCGAGGAACAGCGACAACAGCACCGAAATTAGCGTGACGACGCCCAGCACCACACTGAGGCGGAAGCGTTCGCTGCGCACCGTCTTCGTAATGCCGCGCGCGTTGATCGTGGTCATCACGGTGCCGCCGCCGCGAACCGGCGCCGCGGCGGTGATGACGGGCGTGCGATCGGGAGCGCGCCAGACGCTGGTGGCGATCACGCCGCGCGCCTGCGCCGCGACCACGTCGGGCCAGCCGCGTCCGTCGCGTTGCTCGCGGTAGAGCGGCGCGCGGGCGGCGCCGGCCACGGTATCGATCACGGCATCGAGCAGGCGCGCGCTGGCGGCGCGCCAGCCCTGCTTGTCGGGATCGCGCAGCACGACGTTGCGCAGGCCCAGCACCCGGCTGTCGGCGACCAGCGCGCCGGCGGGATCGTAGAGGCGGATGCGGGTATCGGTATCGGCGGCGAGGCGCAGGATCAGCCGGTCGCGCTGGTCCTGCACGACGGTGCCGATCGCCTCCGCCACCAGCCGCGCCTCGCGCCCGGCCTGCGCGACGCGGCTGTCCATGATACGGCTGCGATAGGAATCGAGATAGAAGAAGCCACCCGCGAGCAGCAGCAGCGCGAAGATGTTGACCGCCAGGATGCGCCGGGTGAGCGAGATCTGCCCCGACCAGCGCAGCGCAAGGTCTGAGGTCTCACTCCTCGGAGAATCGGTAGCCGGCGCCATACAGCGTTTCGATGGAGTCGAATTCGGGATCGACCTGCCGGAACTTGCGGCGCAGTCGCTTGATATGGCTGTCGATCGTGCGATCGTCGACATAGATGTCGTCCTGATAGGCGGCATCCATCAACTGGTTGCGGGTCCGCACGATGCCCGGCCGCTGCGCCAGCGTTTCGAGGATTAGGAATTCGGTGACGGTAAGCGTCACCGCCTCGCCGTTCCAGGTGGTGCGGTGACGCGCCGGGTCCATGGTCAGGCGGCCGCGGACCAGGGGGCCGGTGGGCGCCTCCGCCGCGCCGCCGGCCGTGGTGGCGGCGCCCGGCTGGGTGATTTCGGAGCGGCGCAGGATGGCGCGGACGCGGGCAATGAGCAGGCGCTGCGAAAAGGGCTTGGCGATATAATCGTCCGCACCCATCGCCAGCCCCAGCGCCTCGTCCAGCTCGTCATCCTTGCTGGTGAGGAAGATGACCGGGATCTGGCTTTTCTCGCGCAGGCGGCGGAGTAGTTCCAGGCCGTCCATGCGCGGCATCTTCACGTCAAAGATGCCGAGGTCGGCGGGATTGTCGATCAACGCCTTCAACGCGGTTTCGCCATCGGCGTAGATGCGCGTCAGAAACCCCTCCGCCTGCAGCGCGATCGACACCGAGGTGAGGATGTTCCGGTCGTCGTCGACGAGCGCGATCGTGGCCGTCATCGTGCAGGGTGCCTTTCGATCCGCATGGCTGGCCCCGGGATTAGGCCAAACCGATCCGCCGCTCAACCGCCTCGCTATTCCGGGCGCGTTTGTTTGACGTGTTCAACAGAATGTTTGACGTGTTAAACGCAGCCGCGCTATGACGCTGATCGACGGGGCAATCAGGTGCTGGCGTCCATCGACGCCGGGCTATGGAGAACGTGATGAGTGAGCGCATTCCGAACATCGGTCTGGAAGCCCAGGGGATCGAAACCCGCGCGACGCTGCACTGGAACCGGGTGACGGCGCAGCTGACCGAGATGGCGGTGGCGCGCGGCGAGGGCAAATTGTCCGCCGACGGTCCGCTGGTGGTGGAAACGGGGCGGCATACCGGCCGGTCCGCGCAGGACAAGTTCATCGTCAAGGATGACGAGACGCGCGACACGGTATGGTGGGGCAAGTCGAACGCGGCGATGGAGCCGGCGCACTTCGCGGCGCTGAAGGCGGATTTCTTCAGCGCGCTGGAGGACAAGGACGAGCTGTTCGTCCAGGACCTGTACGGCGGATCGCAGCCCGAGCACCGCGTCAGCGTGCGGGTGGTGACCGAGCTGGCGTGGCACAACCTGTTCATCCGCACGATGCTGGTGCGCCCTGCGCAAAGCGAATTGCGCGATTTCGCCGCCGAATACACGATCATCGACCTGCCGAGCTTCCGGGCCGACCCGTCGCGCCATGGCTGCCGTTCGGAAACGGTGATCGCGGTCAACATGACCGAGAAGCTGGTCCTGATCGGTGGCACCAAATATGCCGGCGAAATGAAGAAGTCGGTGTTCGGCATCCTCAACTATCTGTTGCCGCCGACGGGCGTGATGCCGATGCACTGTTCGGCGAACATGGGCGCGGACGGGTCGACCGCGGTGTTCTTCGGCCTGTCGGGCACGGGCAAGACGACGCTGTCGGCGGACCCGGCGCGCACGCTGATCGGCGATGACGAGCATGGCTGGTCGGACACCGCAGTGTTCAATTTTGAGGGCGGCTGCTACGCCAAGATGATCCGCCTGTCGCGCGATGCGGAGCCGGAAATCTTCGCCACCACCAAGCGGTTCGGCACCGTTCTGGAAAATGTGGTGATGGACCCGATGACGCGCCAGCTCGACCTGGACGACAACAGCCTGGCCGAGAACAGCCGCGGGGCCTATCCGATCGACTTCATCCCCAACGCTTCGGCCGACAATATGGGCGGCGTGCCGCGCAATATCGTCATGCTGACCGCGGACGCCTACGGTGTGCTGCCGCCGATCGCCAAGCTGACGCCCGAACAGGCGATGTATCATTTCCTGTCGGGCTATACCGCGCGCGTCGCGGGTACCGAGATCGGCGTGACCGAGCCCGACGCGACCTTCTCCACCTGTTTCGGGGCGCCGTTCATGCCGCGCCATCCGTCGGTCTACGGCAATCTGCTGAAGGAGCGGATCGCCAAGGGGCAGGTCGATTGCTGGCTGGTCAACACCGGCTGGACCGGGGGCAAGTACGGCGTCGGGCAGCGCATGCCGATCAAGGTGACGCGCGCGCTGTTGAACGCGGCGCTGGACGGCAGCCTGAACGACGCGACCTTCCGCACCGATCCCTATTTTGGCTTCCGGGTGCCGGTGGCGGTCACGGGTGTCGACCCTGCGATGCTGGACCCGCGCGAGACATGGGCGGACAAGGCCGCCTATGACGCGACGGCGGCGAAGCTGGTCGACCTGTTCGTCGACAATTTCGCGAAGTTCGCCGACCATGTCGATGAAGAGGTGCGTCAGGCGGCGCCTAGGGCGCGGCAGATCGCGTGAGGGGCGGGGGCGTCCCGGTTAGACCGGGAGCCCCGTTCGCCGCCGGGCGGGGTCAGTTGACCCAGTTGCCCTCGCGGAACCATTTGGTGATGATGTACTTCACACCCTCCACGACGGGCATTCCTTCGTGGAGGGTGATTTCGTTGGGGCTGCCATCGGGCTTCATGTTGTTCCAGGCGAGCAGCATGCCGCGCCGGGGAGCGACCTTGATGCCGGCATGGGGGAACCAGGTGGCGCCGCCATCCTCCACGTCGTTGAGGTAGATCATCGCGGTCCAGGTGCGCTGGCCGCCATGCACCTTCACCTTTTCCCAATAGCTTTCGCTTTCGTGGAAATAATCGTGATGGGCGCGGAATTGCTGGCCCGGGGCGTAGCGCTGGCCCTGCATCGTCTCGCCGCGTTCGGGCGCGATGTCGAGCAGGCGGGCGATCGCCTCGTCGATCGGTTGCACCGCGGGATCATAGCGGTTCATGTCGCAACTGTGCGAGGTGCGAAAGCCGACGTCCGGTCGATCCGACAACAGCGTGGAGGGACGGTTGTTGGCATCGATCAGCGCGATCAGCCCGTCGCACTGTTCCGGCGAGAGGAAGCCGGCATGGTAATAGATCTGCGCGGTTTCCACCCCGACACGGGTGACTGCGGGATTGGCGTCGAGCGCGCGCGCGGTGTGGGTACCGGCGGCCTCGCGCAGCTTGGAGGTGGTCTTGGGCTTCCGGGCGAAGATCGACATGGGACGGGAATTGCTCCGGCGTGGGCACAAAGGCAAGGGGGCGGGCGGGCCCCCGGTTACCAGAAGATGTCGTACACCATGTCGACCACCAGGCCCTGGCGGATGTCGACGAGCAGCGCGTCGTTGTAATAGCGCACCCAGCGATAAGGGGCGTAGGTCGGCGGCAGGCGATAGACGAAGGGGTCCGACAGCCAATAGTTCTGGCCGAAGAAGATGGGGTCGAGCGCCGCGCCCGGCCCGAAGCGACGATAGCCGGCGCCGCCATAGGGCGAGTAATAGCGCGGCAGGCGGTACAGGTTGCGATTGGCCGAACGCCAGCGCGACCAGTCGTAGCGGCCATCCTCGCGCCAGCCACGATTCCAGCGGCTGCCCCAGTCGCGCCGCTCGGCCGAGCGCCACTGGTCGCCGCCGAAATCGCGCCAGTCGGCGTCGCTGCGGTCCCAGCCGCGCTCGCGGTCCCAATTCCGCTGGCGGTCGCGGCGTTGGCGCTCGCGGTCGCCACGGTCACGGTCGGGACGGTCGCGGTTTTCCCAGTTGAGGGTGTGGCGGGCCTCCGGACGGTCGGGGCGGGTGGCCTGGGGGCGGTTCTCGGGGAAGTCCTCGCGCCGATTGTAGAGCGGGCGGTTTTCCGGGCGGGGGACGACACCCACCCGCTCGCCGCCGTCGCCGCGACGTTGCCAGCCGCGATCCGTGCCGCGGTTCTGCATCTCCTGCTGCGCCTGTGCCGCGCCGGGTATCAGCGCTCCGGCGGCGAGCAGCGCGGCGATCCACCTGTTGGTCATGCAAGCCATCCTTCATCGCCGGCGCAAGGGCGCGCCGGCCCGATCATGGGATCGTGATAATGGAGGCCGGGTGAGGGCAAGCTTAATCGCCTGGTCAGCGATCCGACAGCTTGGCGGATGGCGCGACAAGGGCGGGCACGGTGCGCGCGGCATCGGCGGGGTCGGTGCCGGGGCGCGGGGCGGCGGCGATGACCTCCTCGCCCCGCGCATTGCGGGCGGCGCGCTGAATGCTTTCCACCAGACGGGGATAGATGCCGCAGCGGCACAGATTGTCGATCGTGGCGCGGATCGTCGCCTCGGACGGGTCGGCGTCCTTCTTCAGCAGGACCGATGCCGCCATGACGATGCCGGGAATGCAGAAGCCGCATTGCACGACATTGTCGGCCAGAAGCGCCAGTTGCAGCGGATGCGAGCGATCGCGCGACAGACCCTCGATCGTGGTGACGAAGCTGCCTTCGAGCGCACCGATCGTCGTCTGGCAACTGCGCACCGCCCGGCCGTCGACGTCCACGGTGCAGGCGCCGCAGTGCCCGGTGCCGCAGCCATATTTGGTGCCTGTCAGGTTCGATGCGTCGCGCAACGCCCAGAGCAGCGGCGTTTCAGGGTCGAGGCGATACTGGACGGGCTGGTTGTTGACGGTCAGGCGGCTCATGGCGGCGTCGTCCTAGCGGATCGCGCCTAATCCCGCCATGTCCGGTCGATGCGGTCGACGAGGCGAACCATGGCGGCGAAATCCGCCCTGCCGGGGCCGCCGGGGATCTGGACCTTGGACAAGTCGCGCTGGTGGACGGCAATGACCTCCGGTGGCACCTCCAGCGCGCGGCCCATGGTGGCGGTGGCGATCTGGATCTCGCAGGCGCGCTGGAGCGACCAGTGTTTCAGAAACGCCTCGGGCAGGGTGCGGCCCATGACAAGGATGCCGTGGTTGCGCAGGAACATGACGCGCCTGTCGCCGAGATTGGCGATCAGGCGCTCGCCTTCCTCGGAGCGGACGGTGACGCCTTCGAAATCATGATAGGCGATCTGGCCGGCAAAGCCGCAGGCGTAGAAGTTGGTGGGGCGCAGCCCGCCCTCGACCGAACTGACCGCGGCACCGGCGGTGGTGTGGGTGTGCATGATGCAATGCGCATCGGGCAGGTGGCGGTGGAAGACGGCGTGCTGGGTGAAGCCGGCAAGGTTCACGGGATAGAGACTGTCCGCCAGCTTGTTGCCGTCGATATCGATCTTCACGAGGCTGGAGGCGGTGACCTCGGAAAAATGCAGGCCGAAGGGGTTGATGAGGAACGCGCCGTCCTCGTCCGGCACCTTCAGGGTGATGTGGTTGTAGATCATCTCGGACCAACCGAGCATGTCGAACACGCGGTAGCAGGCGGCGAGCTGCTGGCGCGCCTCCCATTCGGCAGCGCTGGGGGCCATGACAACCTCTCCTCCGTTTTCTTTTCAGAAGAAGGGTATGCCACGGATGCGGGCGGATGCAATCGGGTCAGTCGCCCTTGCCCAGCATCGGTGCGGCCAGCGGATCGGCAAGGGACGCATCCGAGAAACGGATCGGGGTGCGTATGCCCGGCACGGTGCCGCCATCTGCCCGCGCCGCATCGATCGCAAGGCCGCGGGCGAGGATCTGGGGATCGGCGAACGCCTGTGCGACGCTGTTGATCGGGCCGGCCGGAACGCCCGCCGCCTCCAGACGCGCCAGAAGGTCGTCGCGGTCGAAGCGGCGGGTCGCCGCCTCGATCAGCGGGATCAGCGTGTCGCGGCGGGCAAGGCGCAGCGCGTTGGTGGCGTGGCGCGGGTCATCGGGATCGAGACCGACGATCGTGCAGAAGCGGCGATATTGCGCGTCGTTGCCAACGGCCAGGATGAACCAGCCGTCGCGCACCGGAAACACCGCATAGGGCACGATATTAGGATGGGCATTGCCGAGCCGGGTCGGGGAGACGCCGCTGGCGAACCAGTTCATTGCCTGATTGGCGAGCACGCCGGTCATCGTGTCGAACAGCGCCATGTCGATATGCTGGCCGTGGCCGGTGCGCGCGCGCATGTGCAGTGCCGCCTGGATCGCGATCACCGCGTACAAGCCGGTCATGATGTCGGCAAAGGCCACGCCGATCTTTTGCGGCGCCCCGTCCGGCTCGCCGGTCAGGTCCATGATGCCGCTCATCCCCTGCACGATGAAGTCGTAGCCGGCGCGGTGGGCATAGGGGCCGTCCTGGCCAAAGCCGGTGATCGAGCAATAGACCAGCCGCGGGTTGAGCGCGGACAGGCTGGCATAATCGAGGCCGTAGCGCGTCAGGCCGCCGACCTTGAAATTCTCGATCAGGATGTCGGCATCGGCGACTAGGTCGCGGACGATCGCCTGGCCCTGCGGCGTGGTGAAATCGGCGACGACCGAACGCTTGTTGCGGTTGGCGGCATGGAAATAGGCGGCATCCTCGGTGCCGTCCGGATTGGCGACGAAGGGTGGGCCCCAGCGGCGGGTGTCGTCGCCCGCCGGGCTTTCGACCTTGACCACCTCCGCGCCCAGATCGGCGAGGACCTGCCCCGCCCAGGGGCCGGCGAGGATGCGGGCAAGCTCGACCACCTTCAGGCCGGCGAGCGGGGTGGCGGTCATCGCGGCGGTGTTCAGAAGGCGGCGATGCCGGTGATCGCCCGCCCCAGGATCAGCGCATGGACGTCGTGCGCGCCCTCATAGGTATTCACCGTTTCCAGGTTCATCATGTGGCGCATCACCTGATACTCGCCGGAAATACCGTTGCCGCCGTGCATGTCGCGCGCCATGCGGGCGATATCCAGCGCCTTGCCGACATTGTTGCGCTTGACGATCGAGACCATCTCGGGCGCGAACCGGCCTTCGTCCATCAGGCGGCCGACGCGCAGCGAAGCCTGCAGACCCAGCGCGATCTCGGTCTGCATATCCGCCAGCTTCTTCTGGTAAAGCTGCCGCCCGGCGAGCGGGGTGCCGAATTGCTGGCGATCCAGGCCATATTGGCGCGCGGCGTGGAAACAGAACTCGGCGGCGCCCAGCGCGCCCCAGCTGATGCCGTAGCGCGCGCGGTTGAGGCAGCCGAACGGGCCTTTCAGCCCCTGCACATCGGGCAGGAGCGCATCCTCGCCAACCTCGACATCGTCCATCATCACCATGCCCGTGATCGACGCGCGGAGCGACAGCTTGTTGTCGATCTTGGGCGCGCTCAGCCCCTTCATGCCCTTTTCCAACACGAAGCCGCGGATGGCGCCGCCATGCGCGTCCGACTTGGCCCAGATGACGAAGACGTCGGCGATCGGGCTGTTGGAGATCCAGGTCTTGGCACCCGACAGCAGATAGCCGCCGTCCACCTTGCGCGCGGTGGTGCGCATGCCGCCGGGGTCGGAGCCGGCATCGGGTTCGGTCAGGCCGAAACAGCCAATCCACTCGCCGCGCGCCAGTTTGGGCAGGTACCGGCGCTTCTGATCCTCCGATCCATAGGCGTGGATGGGATACATGACGAGGCTGGACTGCACGCTCATCATCGAGCGATAGCCGGAGTCGATGCGCTCCACCTCGCGCGCGACCAGCCCATAGGCGACATAGCCGGCGCCGACGCCACCATACTCCTCCGGAATGGTGGGGCCGAGCAGGCCGAGTTCACCCATCTCGCGAAAGATGTCGGGATCGGTATGCTCGTTGGCGAAAGCCTCGACGATACGCGGGGCAAGGCGATCCTGCGCATAGGCGTGCGCGGTGTCGCGGATCATCCGTTCGTCATCGCTCAACTGCTCATCGAGCAGGAACGGGTCCGCCCAGTCGAAACTGCCCATGCCGGCCATCGCGTCTCTCCTTTTCACCGGGCCGGTTTCGAAGAAACAGTATGGCTTGTCCAGTCCGTAGGGACAAAAGCCGTCCCCACGCACCAGATGCCGGGCGATCACAGCCGGAAGCTGAGCGTCGCGCGAAGATCACGTCCGGCCAGCGGCGCGAAATCCTTCAGGACGCTGGCGTGGCGTCGGGCGGTCACATCGAACAGATTGTTGCCGCTCAGGATCAGCGTCGTCGGATTGGCGGCACCGAACGGGTGAAGCGAGACCGAGGCGTTGACCAGCGTGAAGCCGTCGGTCGGCGTTTCGAAGGTTGTCACACGGTCCTGTTCGAAGCTGTGCTCCACCTCGACGCGCGCGCTGGCCGTGTCGCCCTGCGCCTCAAGCCCGCCGAGCAGGCGCAGCGGCGGAATGCGCGGCACCGGGCCCTGGTTCACGACGCGGGCATGCACCCAGTCGCCGAGCAGATCCGCATTGATCCGGTAGCCACCGACCGTTGCCAGGCGTAGCGATCCTTGCGCCTCCAGCCCGTAATAGCGCGCATCGGCCTGTGCGAACTGGAAGCAGGGCAGGTCGATATCCTCGCCCGGTGCGGCGGCAGCGCAGGCGGCGGCCGCAACCTGGTTCTCGTAAATATAGTTGGAGAACCAGTTGTAATAGGCCGACGCGTCAAAGCTCCACGCGTCGCGGTGGGCGTGCAGCGTCGCCTCCAGCCCCCAGCTTTTCTCCAGCCGGAAGTTGGGGTTGCCGAGCTCATAGGCCTGGGTGCCGGCGTGCGGGCCATTGGCATAAAGCTCCTCGGCGGCCGGTGCGCGCTCGGTACGCGAGCCGTTCAGGCCGATGCGGATGTCGGGCGCAACCTCGTAGGAGGCGCCGAGCGACCCGGACACCGCGTCGAACGTCCGCCGGCCGTTGAAGAAGCGCGTGTTGGCAAGGCCGGGCCGTGCCTCCACCGACGTATTCTCGTACCGTGCGCCGGCCTCTGCGCGGAAGGGGCCCATGTTGAACTGTTGCAGGGTGAACAGGCCGACCTGCGACGTGTCGTTGCGCGGGAGAAAGGCTTCCTCGCCCGCGACGTCGAAGCGGCGGTGGAAATATTGCACGCCCGATGCGCCCAGCCAGCCACCGCGGTTCGCCTGCACCAGTTCGGCCCGGCCCTCGATCCCCTGCGTGTCGAAGCGGGTGTGGATGTCGCCATCCGGCCCGAGTTCGGCATGGGTGTAATCGGCGGTCGCGGCGCGGACGCGGATGCGATCAATGAACGATCCCCCCGCCTCGATCTCGCCGCGCAGGTCGAAACGGTCCTGCTTCAGCGAGATACGCGGGCTTTCCTGCTCCTGGCCGGGGGCGACCGCATAGCGGACGGGCAGGCCGTAAAGGCTGTCATAATGGCTGTACGAGATGCCCAGGCTGCCACCATCGCGGATCAGCGAAGCGCCGACGCCGGCGTTCCACGTTTCCGACGCCGTGTTGGGCAGCCGCTTGCGGATGCCGGCATTGGCGGCGAAATCGATCTCGTCGCCGTGATCATGGCCATGATCGTCATCGCCGTGGTCATGATCGTCCTCGACCGGCAGGCCGGCAGAGGCAAGCGCGCGCGCACGCTGAACCGGGGACAGGGCGTAACCCGGAATGCGCAGGTTGCCGGTGCGCAGATAGGACCCGTCGGCATGCAGCACCAGGCCGCCGCCGACCGCGACGTCGGCCGCAGACGAGATCGAGCGTTCGTCGGCCGCCGAGCCGTAGGTGGCGATACCGGACAACCGATAGCCGTTTTCCGGGACGGTGCGCGGGATACGCGTGTCGACGACGTTGACGACACCGCCGACCGCCGACGATCCGAACAGCAGCGCAGAGGGGCCGCGCAGCACCTCGACCCGGTCGGCGAGCAGCGGGTTGATCGCGACCGCATGGTCGACGCTGGTGTTGGACGCATCGATGGAGCCGATGCCGTCGGACAGGACGCGGATGCGCTCGCCCTGGAAGCCACGCAGCACCGGGCGCGATGCATTGGGGCCGAACGAGGTGGCCGAGACGCCGGGCAGGCGGGCAAGTGTCTCGCCGATCGTCGGCCGGATCGCGCGGCTGAGTTCCTCGCCGGCGAGGATCGAGGTGCCCGACAGCACGTCCGCCTCCGACTGGCGGATCGGTGCGGTGATGACGATGTCCCGGCCGCGATCGCGTGCCGGCGCGGGATCGGTCGGGGGAGCCGTTTGCGCCAGAACGGGGGTGGCCAGGGCGAGGGCGGACAGACCGGACAGGAACAAGGCTTTTGCCAAGACGGGCTCCAACAGAAAAGGCGAAACGCTGCCCTCGTAGCGTGATGATACAGCATATCAAGTTAAATGCTCGTCATGTTCCGGTCGGCGGGCGATCGAGCAGCAGCGCCTCAAGCTGGATCGTGATCTCGGCGTCGATGACCGTGGGCGGCGCCGCGCCCAGGTCGGCCACCAGGTGCCGGGCCATGGGCAGGTCCCGGTCGGGCAAGGCGGCAAGCCAGGTGGCGAGAATGCCGGTCCAGGCAGGATGCGGCCGCGCGTCGACCTGAACCGTCAGGCGCGTGCCGGTGAAGGTGGCCGAACACCAGTCCTGCTCGTGCCGGACATGGGCCGACAGGGTCAGGCCAAGTCGCGCGGCGTCGGTGACGAGAGCACGGCACAGGGCGGAGCCCGGTCCCTCCGAACGGCCGGCCCGCTGGCGGTTCAGCCATCGCGTGCGGCCAGGAACGCTTCGATCCGCTGGACCGTCCGCCGCCGCAATTGCCGCCCACGGCGAAGGTCGCCGACCAGCCGCGGATCGTTGACCGCCAGTCGCCCGAACCGCGTCTCCGGCATGGCCGTACTCCGCAGGAACCGGTCGATCCTGATCATCAGCCCCATGAACATCTCCCATCGCGAATCTCCTTCCACGTTCTTGTTCTGTTCTATTTCCAACTTGTCTAGGAAATTTCCTGTGACTAGATTGGGGCATGCAGGATGATCCCAGACAGGCGCTGAACGGGCTGGCGGTGGCGGCAGGTGTCAGTCTCGCCGCGCTGTCGCGGATGCTGGGCCGTAACGCCGCCTATCTTCAGCAATTTGTCGGCCGGGGCAGCCCCCGGCGGTTGCATGAGGAGGATCGGCGACGGTTGGCCGAGTTTTTCGGGGTGGGGGAGGAGCGGTTGGGCGGGGCGGCGTCCTTGGGAGCGCCGCGGGTAACGGTGGTGCGGCGCGACGTTGCGGTGTCCGCGGGGCCGGGCGCGGTGGTGGAGGATGATCCGGCGTTGGGGATCGCGACGATCGACGCGCGGCTGGCGCGGCAGCTAGGCCTGCGGGAGGGGGCGTCGTCGATGGTGCGGGTGCGGGGCGACTCGATGGCGCCGGGACTTGCCGATGGCGACTATCTGCTGGTCAACGAGGACGACCGGGTGCCCGGCTCGCGCGGCGGCATCTATGTCTTGCGGATCGGCGACGCCGTGCTGGTGAAGCGGGCGCGGGCCGAGGCAGGGGCGCTGGTCGTGACCAGCGACAATCCCGCCGCGCCGCCGGTGCCGGGCGGCCGACCGACGGTGATCGGCCGGGTGGTGTGGCAGATGCGTGCGCCGTCCTAACGGCGGCGGTCGCGCCGCCAGATGACGAGCGCAGCCGCGATGCCGAGAGCAAGGCCGGCGAGAAAGCCCAGCGTGGTTTCGCCAAAAGGCAGGCCGATCGCCGTGCCGATGATGGCACCCAGCGCGATCAGCACGCCGCCGGCGGCGGGCGGGCGTGAGGAAGACGTCGTCATCGCCGCTGCCTGCCATGACCGGCCGCGCTACGCCAGCGATCCGGCGTCGCGCCGTCGTTTTTCCTGTGGGTGGGGCTATGGAATGCGCGGCGGTGCGGTTAGGGAGCGGTCATGGTGTTCCGCGTTCGACGGTCCGGCCGATGCGCGGCCGCGGCGTCCATCCTGCTGGTCAGCGCGAGTGCGGGGGCACAGACGGTGCCACCCGCCGCCGAACCCGTGCCGCTGGATCCCAATGCGCCGTTGGCGGCTTTGCCTGGGATAGGGGTCGACTGGCCGGATCTGGAGGCGGCGCCGGGGGCGGATCTGGTGGAGGCGTTGACGACGACCGATGCTGCGGCCGAGCGGCGGTATCGCTGGGCGGTCGAGGGCGTGGACGGGGCAGGCGCGCTGCTGCGCGAGCGGTTCGACCAGTTATCGACGCTGAATGCGCATGATAACGAGCCCGCCAATGCCGCGCAGCTGGACCGGCGCGCGCGCGAGGATGCCGATCTGCTGACCACGCTGCTGCGCGGCGAGGGATATTATGACGCCAGCGTCGCCACCCGGATCGAACCGGGCGCGACGCCGAACGTCGTGCTGGAGGCGGTGCCGGGCGCCCTGTACCGCTTTGCCGGCGTGACGATCGACGGACTGGCGCTGGCGGGCAACAAGGCGGGCGACCTGCGCACCGCCTTCGGCGTGAAGGCGCAGGACCCGGTGGACGCCGACGCGATCGTCGCCGGGCAGGCGCGGCTTGAAACCGCGATCGGGCGCGAGGGCTTTCCCTTTGCCAAGGTCGGCGAGCCGCAGATCGTGGTCGACCGCGCCGCCCGCACCGCGACGCTGGACCTGTCGGTGGAGCCCGGCACCGCGCGGCGGTTCGGACGGATCGTGGCGGTTGCGGAACAGGGTGCACGCAAACCGGTGTTCGAGGCGGACCATATCGCCGACATCGCCCGCTTCCGACCCGGCCAGCCGTACGACTCCGGATCGCTCGACGACCTGCGCCGGGCGCTGGTGCAGACCAGCCTGGTGTCGTCGGTGAAGGTGGAGCCGGTGCCGGGCGCGACCCCGGACACCGTCGACATCCGCGTGGCGACCGCACCGGCGCCGCCGCGGACAGTGGCGGGCGAGCTGGGTTATGGCACTGGCGAGGGCGCGCGCGCCGAACTGAGCTGGACGCACCGCAACCTGTTCCCGCCCGAAGGGGCGCTGACGCTGCGATCGGTGCTGGGCACGCGCGAGCAACTGGGCGCGGTCGTCTATCGTCGCAACAATTTCAACGGGCGCGACCGGGTACTGACCGCGCAGTTCGCCGCCACGCACATCAACCGCGACGCATTCGAGGCGCAGACCCTGTCCCTGTCGGGCAGCCTGGAGCGGCAGACCAACATCTTTTTCCAGAAGACCTGGACATGGTCGCTGGGGGCCGAGCTGCTGGCGTCGGACGAGCGCGACGTGATCGCATCGACCGGGGTCGACCGGCGGCGTACCTTCTTCATCGGCGCGCTGCCGACGAGCCTCAACTATGACGGGTCGGACGACCTGTTGAACCCGACACGCGGGTTCCGGCTGGGCGGGCGGGCGAGCCCCGAACTGTCGCTGCAGGGCGCCGTGTTCGGCTATACCCGCACGCAGGTGGATGCCAGCATCTACCGCCCGGTACGGGACGGCGTGGTGCTGGCCGCGCGTACCCGGCTGGGGACGATCCTGGGGGCGCCGCGCGATCAGATCGCGCCGTCGCGGCGCTTCTATGCGGGCGGCGGTGCCTCGGTCCGCGGTTATGGGTTTCAGTCGATCGGGCCGCGCGATGCGAACAACGACCCGATCGGCGGGCGCAGTCTGGCCGAGTTCTCGATCGAGGCGCGGGTGAAGGCGTTCGGCAATTTCGGCGTCGTGCCGTTCCTGGATGCGGGCAACATCTACACCTCGCCGCTGCCGCGCCTGACCGGCATGCGGTTCGGCACTGGCCTCGGCGTGCGCTATTATTCGAACTTCGGTCCGATCCGCGTCGATGTCGGCACGCCGATCAATCCGCAACCGGGCGACAGCCGGATCGCGGTCTATGTCTCGCTGGGGCAGGCGTTTTGACCGAGACGGACGACAGGCCCGAAACCGCGCCCGCGTCGCCGCGGCACCGGCGGCACTGGTGGCGGTGGCTGGCGGGCATCGTGTTGGGGATCGTCGCCATCCTGCTCGCCGCGCTGGCCGCGGTCGATACGCAGGTCGGGCATCGCTGGGTCGCGGACCAGATCGGGCGGGTGCGCACGGCAAACGGCCTGCGCTTCGCGGTCGGGCGGATCGACGGGTCGATCTATCGAGAGGCGCGGCTGGCGGATGTGCGCGTCTATGACCTGGACGGGCTGGTGTTCCACGCGCCGCGCGTCACGCTGGACTGGCGGCCATGGCGGTGGATCGGCAACCGGCTGGACATAAGGCGGCTGGCGGTGCCGGAGGCGCAGCTGCTGCACGTGCCGCGTACCCGCCCGACCGGGCGGCGCGGGCCGATCCTCCCCGAATTCGATATCGCGATCGGCGCGCTGTCGGTCGACCGGCTGGTGCTGGCACCCGCCGTGCTGGGCCAGCGCCGCACCGGACGGTTGCAGGGCCGTGCCGATATTCGACGGGGCCGTGCGCTGGTCGCGCTGGATGCGGTGGTGGAGGGCAGCGACCGGTTGCGGCTCAACATCGATGCCGAGCCGGATCGTGACCGGTTCGATATCGACGTGGTCGCGCGCGGTGCGGCGCGCGGCGTGCTGGCGCGGATGGTGGGCGCGCGGCAAGGCGTGGCGCTGGACGTGACGGGCGACGGGCGCTGGGCACGGTGGCGCGGCCGCGCGACGGGACAGATCGGGCCGGCTCAGGCGATGACGTTGCGCCTGTCGGCGGATGCGGGCCGCTATGCGCTCGACGGCAGCGTGGCGCCGGCCCCGCTGCTGAAAGGGCGGTTGCAGCAACTGACCCTGCCGGGGGTGCGGGTACGCGGCCGCGGTCGCTTTGCCGAGCGGCGGCTGGACGGCACGCTGGCGCTGCGGAGCGGCGCGCTGGCGATCGAGACGCAGGGCATGGTCGATCTGGGCCAGAATGCGTTCCGCAACCTGAAGACCAGGGTGCGTCTGCTTCGTCCCTCCGCCGTGTTGCGCACGATGCGGGGCGAGGACGTGGAACTGCGCCTGTTGCTCGACGGGCCGTTCGCCAGTGCCGCCTATGAATATCGCCTGTTCGCCAAGGCGCTGGCGTTCGACCGGACGGTGATCGTGCGGCCGCGGGCGGCCGGGCGGGGGCGGTGGTCGCGCTGGCCGGTGACGGTGCCGGTGCGGTTCACCGCCGCGGCGGTGGGCGGGGTCGGCAATGTCGCGGGGGGCATATTGCGCAACCTGTCGATCGACGGGGCGCTGCGCCTGACGCCCGGTACGCTCAGCGCCGACGCGCTGCGGCTGCGGTCCGACAAGCTGTCGGGAACGATGGCGCTGTCGGTGGATCTGGCGACCGGCCGGTACGAGGTGGGGCTGAACGGGCGGCTGGGGCGGTATCTGATCCCCGGTCTGGGGCTGGTGGAGGTGACGTCCCGACTGAACGTGGTGCCGGGGCCGGGCGGGAACGGCACGCGGGTGGTGGGGCAGGGCGCGGCACGCGTGCTGCGGCTGGACAACGCCTTTTTCCGCAGCCTTGCCGGTGGCCTGCCGCGGCTGACCGCGCGGCTGGAGCGGACGCCGGACGGGGTGCTGCACTTTGCCGATCTGGTGCTGATCGCGCCGTCGCTGCGCCTGCGCGGGCAAGGCTATCGCCGGCGCGACGGCAGCTTCCATTTCGAGGGCGGGGGACAGCAATCGACCTATGGCCCGGTGCAACTGGTGCTGGACGGCGACATCGCCCGGCCGCGCGTGAACCTGTTGCTGGCGAGCCCCAATGCGGCGCTGGGCCTGCGCGACGTGCGCGCGCATCTGGAGCCGACGCCGCAGGGCTTTGCCTACACCGCCGAGGGCGGGTCGCGCGGCGGGCCGTTCCGGGCATCGGGCGCGATCCTGTTGCCGCGCGGGGGGCAGGCCGCGATCATGGTCGATGCGCTGGACGTCAGCGGCGCGCGCGGAACGGGACGGCTGAACATCGTCGATGGCGGCTTTGACGGTCGGCTGGACGTGACCGGCGGTGGCTGGAGCGGCGCGCTGACCTTCCGGCCGGTGGGCGATATTCAGCGGATCGAGGGGCAGTTGCGTGCGAGCGGCGTGCAACTGGGGGGCGGTGCCGTGCTTCGCCAGGGACGCGCGGACTTTGCGATGATGCTCGATCCGGCGGGCGTGACGATCGAGGGAAGCGCCAGCGGACAGGGGCTGCGCCGGGGTCGGTTGAGCCTGGGGCGGTTCGCCGCGACGGCGAAGCTGACCGACGGGGCGGGCGAAGTTCGCGCGTCGATCGCGGGATCGCGGGGACGTGCCTTCGATATCCAGACCGTGATCGGCGTATCGCCCGACCGCTATGTCGTGTCGGCGCAAGGCACGCTGGACCGGCGGCCGCTGCGCCTGCTGACCCCGGCGACGATCACGCGCGATGGCGAGGGCTGGCGGCTGGCGCAGACGCAATTGAGCTTTTCGGGCGGCACGGTGGAGATGTCCGGCCGGTTCGGCGGCAGCGAGGGCGCGCTGGAGGCGAGCCTGACCCGGATGCCGCTGACGGTGCTGGATATCGGCTATCCGGGGCTGGGCCTGGGCGGCAACGCATCGGGCACGATACGGGTGGCGACGCATGCTGGCGCGGCGCCGACGGGGCGCGTGGACCTGACGGTGCGCGGCCTGACGCGATCGGGGCTGGTGCTGTCGTCGCGGCCGATCGACATGGGGCTGGCGGGTGTTCTTTCGGCCGACCGGCTGGGGCTGCGCGCGGTGATGGCGTCGGGCGGGCGGACGATCGGGCGGGGGCAGGCCCTGCTGCAACCGCTGGGCAGCGGATCCTTGAGCGAACGGTTGCTGCACGCGAAGCTGTTCGGGCAGTTGCGCTATGCCGGGCCGGCGGACACGCTGTGGCGGCTGACCGGGATCGAGATGTTCGACCTGTCGGGCCCGGTCGCGATCGGTGCGGATGTGAGCGGGCAACTGGCGGCGCCGGTGATCCGCGGGGCGCTGCAGGCCAATGGCGCGCGGATCGAGAGCGGCACGACCGGCACGGTGCTGACCAACGTCCAGGCGAACGGCCGCTTCGACGGATCGCGGCTGGTGATCGACCGCTTCGGCGCCGATGCCGGGCGCGGCGGGCGGGTGACGGGCAGCGGCGCATTCGACTTCGCGGCGCGCGGCGGCATCGGCATGAACCTGTCGCTGCAGGCGGACCGCGCGGTGATGATCGCGCGCGACGATATCGGCGCGACGGTGAGCGGGCCGCTCTCCTTCGTGTCGAACGGGTCGGGCGGGCAGATTACCGGCGACGTGGTGCTGAACCGCAGCCGATACCGGCTGGGGCAGGCAAGTGCCGCGACGGCGGTGCCCAAGCTGGCGGTGCGCGAGATCAACGTGCCGGGCGGCGGCGCGGAGGACGAGGTGCCGGCCAAACCCTGGACGCTGGCGGTGAAGGCGCGGGCGCCGGGGCAGCTCATGGTCTCCGGGCTGGGCCTTAGCAGCGAATGGTCGGCGGATCTGCAGATCGGTGGCGAGCCGACCAATCCCGCGATCACCGGACAGGCGACGCTGATCCGCGGCGATTATGAATTTGCAGGGCGCGAGTTCAATCTGGATCGCGGCGTGATCCGCTTCAACGGCGAGGTGCCGGCCAATCCGGCGCTGGATATCGTCGCCAACGCCAACGTCACCGGGCTGACCGCATCGATCCGCGTGACGGGAACGGGGTTGAAGCCCGAAATCGGTTTTTCCAGCACGCCGGCCCTGCCCGAGGACGAATTGCTGTCGCGGCTGCTGTTCGGGACGTCGATCACCCAACTGTCCGCGCCCGAGGCGTTGCAACTGGCAGCGGCGGTGGCGGCGTTGCAGGATGGCGGCAACGGGCTGAACCCGATCAACGCCGTGCGTCGCGCAGCCGGGCTGGACCGGTTGCGCGTCCTGCCCGCCGATCCGCAGACGGGTCAGGGCACTTCAGTCGCCGCGGGCAAGTTCATCACCCGCCGCTTCTATGCGGAGATCGTGACCGATGGTCAGGGATATTCCGCGACGCGGGTGGAGTTTCAGGTGACACGCTGGCTGTCGCTGCTGTCCAGCATCTCGACACTGGGGCGGCAGAGCGCGAACGTGCGGGTTTCCCGGGATTTTTGAACAGCGAAGGACCGAAATGATGGAACGGATCGCGCGGATCGAGCGGACGGGCGGACCCGAGGTGATCGGCTGGCACGATGTCGCGCTGGCTGCGCCCGCGGCGGGCGAGGTGCGGATGCGCCACCGTGCGGTCGGGCTGAACTATATCGACACCTATCATCGCAGCGGGCTGTACCCGATCGACCTGCCGGGCGGGCTGGGATCGGAAGCGGCGGGCGTCGTGGAGGCGGTGGGCGAGGGCGTGACGGACTTCGCGGTCGGCGACCGGGTGGGCGTGTTCGGGCCGGCGCGCGGCGCCTACGCCACCGCGCGCAACGTTGCCGCCGACCTGCTCGTCCCGTTGCCGGACGCGGTCGACGACGACACCGCGGCGGCGATCATGCTGAAGGGCGGGACGGCGGCGTTCCTTGTTGAAGACTGCGCGCGCGTGCAGGCGGGGCAGACGGTGCTGGTCCATGCCGCGGCGGGCGGCGTCGGGCATCTGCTGGTCGGCTGGCTGAAGGCGATCGGCGCGGTGGTGATCGGGACGGTGGGGAGCGAGGAAAAGGCCGCGCGGGCGCGGGCGGCGGGGGCGGATCATGTGATCCTGAACCGGCAGGAGGACGTGGCGGCGCGGGTGCGCGCGATTACGGACGGGGCCGGTGTGCCGGTGGTGCTGGACGGGGTGGGCAAGGCGACGTGGAATGCCTCGCTCGACAGTGCCGCGAGGCGCGGGCTGATCGCCAGCTTCGGCAATGCGTCGGGGGCGGTGGAGGGCGTCAACCTGGGCGTACTGGCGTCGAAGGGGTCGCTGTTCGTGACGCGGCCGACGCTGTTCGACTATGCGGTGACCGCAGCGGAGAAGCGGGCGCTGATGGCGCGGGTGTTTGCGATGCTGGCGCGGGGGGCGATCGTGCCGGAGATCGGGCAGCGGTACGCGCTGGAGGATGCGGCGCAGGCGCACCGGGCGATCGAGGCGGGGGAGACGTTCGGGAGCAGTGTGCTGGTGCCCTGACATGAAAAAGGGGAGCCGTTGCCGGCTCCCCTTCCCATGGCGATCGGTGGGGATCAGCCCGAATAATACATGTCGTATTCGACCGGCGACGGGGTCATCTCCCAGCGCGCGACCTCGTGATACTTCAGCTCGATATAGGACTCGATCTGCTCCTTGGAGAAGACGTCGCCCTTCAGGAGGAAGTCGTGGTCCGCCGCCAGGCTTTCCAGCGCCTCGCGCAGCGAGGCGCAGACGGTCGGGACCTGGGCGAGCTCTGCCGGCGGCAGGTCGTACAGGTTCTTGTCCATCGCCTCGCCCGGATGGATCTTGTTCTGGATGCCGTCCAGGCCCGCCATCATCAGCGCCGCATAGGCGAGATAGGGGTTGGCGAGCGCGTCGGGGAAGCGGACTTCGACGCGCTTCGCCTTGGGACCGGTGCCGTAGGGGATGCGGCACGATGCCGAGCGGTTGCGCGCCGAATAGGCGAGCAGCACGGGCGCCTCATAACCCGGGACCAGACGCTTGTACGAGTTGGTCGTCGGGTTGGTGAAGGCGTTCACCGCCTTGGCATGCTTGATGATGCCGCCGATGAAATAAAGGCACATGTCGGACAGGCCGGCATAGCCGTTGCCCGCGAACAGCGGATCCTTGCCGTTCCAGATCGAGAAGTGGGTGTGCATGCCCGAGCCGTTATCTTCCTTGATCGGCTTGGGCATGAAGGTCGCGGTCTTGCCATAGGCATGGGCGACCTGGTGCACGACATACTTGTAGATCTGCATGCGATCGGCAGTCTGGGTCAGCGTGCCGAAGGTCATGCCCAGTTCGTGCTGCGCGGCGGCGACCTCGTGATGGTGCTTGTCGCAGGGCAGGCCCATTTCGAGCATGGTGGTGACCATCTCGCCGCGGATGTCGACCGCGGAGTCGACCGGGGCCACGGGGAAATAGCCGCCCTTGGCGCGCGGACGGTGACCGAGATTGCCGGTCTCGTAATCGCGGCCGGTGTTGGTCGGCAGCTCGATATCGTCGATCTTGAAGTAGGAACCGGCATAGTTGGTGTCGAACTTCACGTCGTCGAACATGAAGAATTCGGCTTCCGGACCGACATAGACGGTGTCGCCGATGCCGGTGGTGGTCAGATACGCCTCGGCGCGCTTGGCGGTCGAGCGCGGGTCACGCGCATAAAG
Source organism: Sphingomonas sp. NY01 (assembly GCF_038809135.1). NCBI lineage: Bacteria > Pseudomonadati > Pseudomonadota > Alphaproteobacteria > Sphingomonadales > Sphingomonadaceae > Sphingomonas > Sphingomonas sp. NY01. The sequence continues at coordinate 1,550,035 of NZ_CP101722.1, forward strand.
CTCGCCGGTCGAGGGCTCGACCACGTCGCAGAACACGATCAGCATCGGCGTCGCCGAGAAGGGATCGGTATAGACGGCGTCGAGATCGGGCTTCAGCACCATGTCCGACTCGTTGATGACCTTCCAGCCCTCGATCGAGGAGCCGTCGAACATCAGGCCGTCGGTGAACTCGTCCTCGCCCATGATCGAGGCGACCATGGTCAGGTGCTGCCACTTGCCCTTGGGGTCGGTGAAGCGCAGATCGACCCACTCGATCTCTTCTTCCTTGATCTTGTTCAGGATGTCGGTGGCCGTCATCGCCATGATACGTCGTTCCTCTTGTCGTCGTTATACCCCGGCCGATGAGGCCGGAGGTGTCCGGGATGGGTCGGGAAGGGGAAAAGCGGGATCAGATCGCCGCGTCGTCGCGCTCTCCGGTACGGATGCGCAAAGCGGTTTCGACCGGGATCACGAAGATCTTGCCGTCGCCGATCCGGCCGGTCTGCGCAGCGGCGGCGATCGCCTCCACCACGCGTTCGGCCAGTGCGTCCTCGACGACAACCTCCAGCTTCACCTTGGGCAGGAAGTCGACGACATATTCGGCACCCCGATAAAGCTCGGTGTGCCCCTTCTGTCGCCCGAAACCCTTCGCCTCGGTCACCGTGATGCCCGACACGCCGATTTCGTGCAGCGCTTCCTTTACCTCATCCAGCTTGAACGGCTTGATGATCGCCTCAATCTTTTTCACGAGACCGGATGCCCCCAAACGCGTTTGAACCCTCGCCCGTCAGGGCGCCTTGCACAGGATGTGCCAGATGCTCGCCCCTTGGGCGAGGCAATCGAATGCCGCCGATCGCTGCCCATTAAACGGGCAGACGGGCAGCATGTGCCCGAAAGAGCGGCAATGCTCAGAGAATGTCCCGCACACGCTCGGGCGGGCGGCCGAGCACGACGCCGCGCGCGGTTTCGACCAGCGGCCGCTCGATCAGGATGGGATTGATCGCCATCGCCTCAAGGATCGCGAACTCGTCCGCCTCGGCGAGTGCCTTGGCCTCCGGCTCGGCACGGCGCAGGCCTTCGCGCGGGGAAAGACCGGCGCGCGCATAGAGGCGGTGCAGCGTTTCCACGGTGGGCGGCGATTTTAGATATTCGACGATCTCCACCTCGGCGCCGGCTTCGCGCAGCAGGGCAAGCGCCTCGCGCGATTTGGAGCAGCGCGGATTGTGGTAGATCGTTGCCTTCATCGATCGGCCTTTTGGCAGGATCGGGGCGCTTTGTGGAGGGGTTTGTTTTGGTGGGTGGGCGGGTGAGGGGTAGCCAAGCAGCGCCGCACTGTTGGTCTGCCCCTCACCCCCCACGGCTTCGCCGCGGTGCCCCCCTCTCCCCGGGGGGGGGGAGAGGGTTTTAGGCCTGCTTGGCGAGCGATCGACGGGATGATTTGTTTGGCCTGCTACCCCTCTCCCCGGAGGGGAGAGGGTTAAGAGGTCAGGCGTCTTGTTTCGCCAGCCATTCCTCCAGCCACTTGATCGTGTACTGGCCGTCCTGGAACTCGGGATCGTCGAGCAGCGCCTGGTGGAGCGGGATGGTGGTCTTCATCCCCTCGATCACGAACTCCTCCAACGCGCGGCGCAGGCGGCGGAGTGCGCCGTTGCGGGTGGCGCCGTAGACGATCAGCTTGGCGACCATGCTGTCGTAATAGGGCGGCACCTTGTAGCCCTGATAGAGGCCGCTATCGACGCGGACGTGCATGCCGCCCGGTGCGTGATAGACCTTTACCGTGCCGGGCGACGGCGCGAAGGTGCGCGGGTCCTCGGCATTGATGCGGCATTCGATCGCGTGACCGCGGAACTCGACATCCTGCTGCTCGAAGGTCAGCGGGCGCCCCTCGGCGATCTGGATCTGCTCGCGCACCAGATCGAGGCCGGTGATCATCTCGGTGACGGGATGTTCGACCTGAAGGCGGGTGTTCATTTCGATGAAATAGAACTCGCCGTCTTCCCACAGGAATTCGATCGTGCCGGCGCCGCGATAGCCCATATCGGCCATCGCCCTGGCGACGACGCCGCCCATCCGCTCGCGCTCCTCGGCGGTGATGATCGGCGAGGGCGCCTCCTCCAGCACCTTCTGGTGCCGGCGCTGGAGCGAGCAGTCGCGCTCGCCCAGGTGGATCGCCTTGCCGTTGCCGTCGCCGAAGACCTGGAATTCGATATGCCGGGGGTTGCCCAGATATTTTTCCATGTAGACGGTGGCGTCGCCGAACGCGGCCTTCGCCTCCGAGCCGGCCTGCTGCATCAGCGTTTCAAGCTGGTCTTCGGACGGCACGACCTTCATGCCGCGGCCGCCGCCGCCCGATGCCGCCTTGATGAGCACGGGATAGCCGATCTCGGCAGCGAGCGCCTTGGCCTCCTCGACATCGGTGATCGCGCCGTCGGAGCCGGGGACGAGCGGCAGGCCGAGCGCGCCGGCGGTGCGCTTGGCCTCCACCTTGTCGCCCATGATACGGATATGTTCGGGCTTGGGGCCGACGAAGATGAGGTTATGCGCCTCCACGATCTCGGCGAACTTGGCGTTTTCCGACAGGAAGCCATAGCCGGGGTGGATCGCGTCCGCGCCGGAGATCTCGGCCGCGGAGATGATGTTGGGGATGTTGAGGTAGCTGTCGCCGGCGGCCGGCGGCCCGATGCAGATCGCCTCGTCCGCCAAGCGGACGTGCATCGCATCGGCGTCCGCGGTGGAATGCACCGCCACCGTCTTGATGCCCATTTCATGGCAGGCGCGGTGGATGCGCAACGCAATCTCGCCGCGATTGGCGATCAGGAGCTTCTTGATCGAGCGCACGAGGCTTACTCGACGACGATCAGCGGCTGGTCGAACTCGACCGGCTGGCCGTTCTCGACCAGCACGGCGGTGACGGTGCCGGCCTGGGGCGCGGTGATCGGGTTCATCACCTTCATCGCTTCCACGATCAGCAGCGTGTCGCCGGCGGCGACCTTCTGCCCGATGCTGGCGAACGGCTTGGCGCCCGGTTCGGCCGAAAGGTAGCAGGTGCCGACCATCGGCGAGCGGACCGCGTTCGCGCTGGTCGCAGGCGCCGAGGCGCCGATCTCGGCGGCGACGGGCGCGGCCGGTGCCGGTTGCACCGCGAGCGGCGCGGGGGCCGGCGCGTAATGCGCATGGGCGGCGGCGATGGGAGCGGCCTTGCGCGCGACGCGGATCTTGCGATCGCCATGCTCGACCTCGATCTCGGTCAGGGCGGTGGCATCGAGGAGTTCGGCGAGCTGGCGGACAAGGTCGACATCGACCTTCATGGCCTGTTCAGTCTGTTCGGTCATGGCGGCGGCTCCTGTCAGAAGCGGGCGGCGGCTTCAAGCGCCAGCAGGTAGGAAAGCGCGCCGAAACCGGCGATTGTGCCTTTTGCGGCACGCCCGACAAAGCTGTGATGACGAAATTCCTCCCGCGCGTGCGGGTTGGAGAGGTGGACCTCGATCACCGGAGTCGTGACCGACTTGATCGCATCGTGGATCGCGACCGAGGTGTGGGTGAAGCCGCCGGCGTTCAGCAGCACGGCGCGCGCCTGATGGGCTTGCGCCTCGTGCAGCCAGTCGACCAGATGCCCCTCATGGTTCGACTGGCGCAGGTCGATCTCCAGCCCCAGTTCGCGGGCGCGATCCTCCAGCATGCCGGCAATGTCGTCCAGCGTGTCGCGGCCATAGATTTCGGGCTCGCGCAGGCCGAGCAGGTTGAGGTTGGGGCCGTTGAGGACATAGACGATGTCGGCCAAGGGCGGGTCCTTCACGTTGCCTGATTGCTGATCCGCTACCTATATGGGGATGAACGCGCCGCCAAGGCCGGCCCCAAGATTGGAACCATGATGCCCCATACCGACGGAACCGTGACCATCAGCGTGAATGGCGAGCACAAGCGTGTGGCGGCCGGGCTCAGCCTCGCCGATCTGGCGAGCGAGCTGGGGCTGGTACCGGAAAAGGTGGCGGTAGAGCGGAACATGGAGGTGGTGCCGCGCTCGACCCTGAAGGATGTCTGCGTCGAGGATGGCGACGATATCGAGATCGTGCATTTCGTCGGCGGTGGCGATCACGTGGCGCCGGTGACCGAGGACAGCTGGAGCGTGGCGGGACGCACCTTCCGCTCGCGGCTGATCGTCGGCACCGGCAAGTATAAGGACTTCGCGCAGAACGCCGCGGCCGTGGAGGCGAGCGGGGCGGAGATCGTGACGGTGGCGGTGCGCCGGGTGAACGTGTCCGACCGCAATGCGCCGATGCTGACCGACTATATCGATCCCAAGCGGATCACCTACCTGCCCAACACCGCGGGCTGCTTCACCGCGGAGGATGCGATCCGCACGCTGCGGCTGGCGCGGGAGGCGGGGGGCTGGGACCTCGTCAAGCTGGAGGTGCTGGGCGAGGCCAAGACGCTGTATCCGGACATGGTGGAGACGATCCGCGCGACCGAGATCCTGGCCAAGGAGGGTTTCCAGCCGATGGTCTACTGCGTCGACGATCCGATCGCGGCGAAGCGGCTGGAGGATGCGGGGGCGGTGGCGATCATGCCGCTGGGCGCGCCGATCGGGTCGGGGCTGGGGATACAGAACCGGGTGACGATCCGGCTGATCGTGGAAGGGGCGAACGTGCCGGTGCTGGTCGATGCGGGCGTTGGGACCGCGTCGGATGCGGCGGTGGCGATGGAGCTGGGGTGCGACGGCGTGCTGATGAACACGGCGATCGCCGAAGCGAAGGACCCGATCATGATGGCATCGGCGATGCGGGCGGCGGTGGAGGCGGGGCGCCTGTCGTACCGCGCGGGACGGATGGGACAGCGCCGCTATGCCGACCCGTCGAGCCCGCTGGCCGGCCTGATCTGAATCAAGCCATCACGGAACCGTATCGGGGTCGATCCGTTTTCCTGTCACGAGTTTTGCGACACCATGTCGGTGTCGCCGCATAATGGAGGCAGGAATGGGCGAGCTGACCGACAAGATCAAGGGTAACATCAACGAAGCCGTCGGCAAGGTGAAGGAAGCGATCGGCGATCACCAGAACAACCCGGAACTGAAGGCCGAGGGCCAGGGCCAGCAGGTCGAAGGCAAGGGCGAGCAGTTCAAGGGCAAGGTCAAGGGTGCGCTTGGCGACGACATCTAAGCCCCGACTGTTGAACAGTTGACGGAGCGGCCGTCCCGGATATGCCGGGGCGGCCGTTTTGTTATGCGCGGGTGTCTTGTGCGCAGGGATGGCGGGGGGGCGGCGATGACGCGATCGGTTGGTCAGGATGATGTTAAGCATTTCGCCGCTAACGGTGGCGCCATGGAAATGTCGCACACCTTCGACCGGGTCGGCGCCTGTGTCGCCTGTCGATCCGGCGACGCGCCTGATTTCGCGCTGTCGATGGCCTTTCAACCGATCGTAGACATGCGCACGGAGCGGACCTGGGCCTATGAGGCGCTGGTTCGGGGGCGTGACGGCGCGGGGGCGGCCGAGGTGCTGGGGCGCGTCACCGACGCGAATCGCTATGCTTTCGACCAGCAATGCCGGGTGGCGGCGATCGAACGCGCCGTGGCGGCGGGCCTGCTGGCGGATGGCGCAAAGCTGTCGATCAACTTCCTGCCCAATGCGGTATATTCGCCAAAGGCCTGCATCCAGCTGACCCTGAAGACGGCCGCGGCGAACCACCTGCCGATCGACCGGCTGATGTTCGAATTCACCGAAACCGAGCGCATGGCCGATGCCGCGCATGTGCAAAACATCATCGACACCTATCAGGCGATGGGCTTCGTGACCGCGCTCGATGATTTCGGCGCGGGCCATGCCGGACTTGGCCTGCTCGCCCGCTTCCGCCCCGATTTCATCAAGCTGGACATGGAGTTGCTGCGCGGCATCGACAGCAGCGCGCCGCGCCGGATGATCGTGGAGGCGATGGTGGGGCTGTGCGCCAGGCTGGGCGTGACGGTGATCGCCGAGGGGATCGAGACGCGCGGCGAACTGGATGCGGTCCGTTCGCTGGGGATCGACCTGGTACAGGGCTATCTGCTGGCAAGCCCCGCGTTCGAGGCGCTGCCGGGCGTCACCCTGCCGGTCGCCGCCTGATCGCGGCCAGCGTGGCGGCGGGGGTGATCGCCTCCACATCCGTCCGGCAGTGGAGGAGGCGGACGCCGCGTTCCCGCTGTGCACGCGCCAGCGCAGGGGCGAAGTCCTTCGTCCGCTCCACGGTTTCCGCCCAGCAGCCATAGGCGCGCGCAAGGGCGGCGAAGTCGGGATTGGCGAGGCGGGTGGCAGCGACGCGGCCGGGATATTCCCGCTCCTGATGCATGCGGATCGTGCCATAGGCGCCGTTGTCGACGATGATGACCAGCATCTGCGCATCATGCTGGACCGCGGTGGCGAGTTCCTGCCCGTTCATCAGGAAGCAGCCATCGCCGGCGAGTGCGACCACCATGCGTTTGGGGTGGCGCAGCGCGGCGGCGACCGCGGCGGGGACGCCGTAGCCCATCGCGCCGGCGGTCGGCGCAAGCTGCGACCCGGGGCCGGCATAGGGCCAGTAGCGATGCCACCAGCCCGAGTAATTGCCGGCGCCGTTGCAGATGATCGTGTCGGCGGGAAGCGCCTCGCGCATCGCGGCGACGCAGGGGCCGAGGTCCATGGCGACGCCCTCGCGCGGGGCAGGCGTAGACCAGCGTTGCCATTCGGCATGCGCCTCCGCCGCGGCAGGGGAGGGTTCGATCGGCGGTTCGGCCGCGGCGAGTGCGTCGGCGAATTCCTGCATGCCCGCACAGACCGCGATGTCGGCGCGGTAGGCGCTGTTCAGTTCGGCGGGATCGGGATGGACGTGGATCAGCGTCTGGCCGGGATGGTCGGGGGTGACGAGGGTGTAGCCATCGGTGGTCGCCTCCCCGAGCCGGGGGCCGACGACCAGCAGCAGATCGGCGGCGCGGACACGCTCCACCAGCCGGGGGTTGGGACCGTAGCCGAGATTGCCGGCCCAGACCGGTGCCATGTTGTCGATCGCGTCCTGACGGCGGAAGGCGGCAGCGACGGGCAGGCCCCAGTTGCGGGCGAACCCGGCAAAGGCGGCACTGGCTGCACTGTTCCAACCGGCGCCGCCGATGATGGCGAGCGGGTTGCGGGCGGCGCGCAGCTGCTCCAGCACCGGCGCGACGGATGGGGGAAACTGGTCGCAGCGTTCGACGTGGAGCCGATCCGTCGCCTCGACCATGTCGCACAGCATATCCTCGGGCAGGGCGAGAACCACCGGACCGGGGCGCCCGTTCATCGCGGTGGCATAGGCCCTGGCAACATATTCGGGGATGCGGCGGGCATCGTCGATCCGTGCCGCCCATTTGGCGATGGGCGTGAACATCGCCTGGAAGTCGATTTCCTGAAAGGCCTCGCGGTCGCGGGTGCCGCGGTCGACATCACCGATGAACAGGATCATCGGCTGCGAATCCTGCCGCGCGACATGAACGCCGATCGATGCGTTGGTGGCGCCGGGACCACGCGTGACGAAGGCGATGCCGGGGCGGCCGGTGAGCGTGCCGTCCGCACAGGCCATGAAGGTCACGCCACCCTCCTGCCGGCAGGTGACGAGATCGATCGCGGGCGTATCGTGCAGCGCGTCCAGCACCGCGAGGAAGCTTTCGCCCGGCACCGTAAAGATGCGGTCGCATCCTTGCGCCAGAAGCGAGTCGACGAGGATGCGGCCACCGGTACGCTTGGTCATGACAGGCAGCCTAGCGCGGCAGCCGGGCCGCTGCCAAGCGATGGGTTGACCGGGATCAGGCCCGCCGCCTAACGCGGGCACAAACGAGAGGGACCAGCATGCGCAAACTCTATCCCGATGCGGCCGCAGCGCTAGACGGATTGCTGTTCGACGGCATGACGATCTGCGCGGGCGGGTTCGGCCTGTGCGGTATTCCGGAACGGCTGATCGACGCGATCCAGGCGGCGGGCACCACCGGGCTGACCATCGCCAGCAACAATGCCGGCATCGATGGCGAGGGGCTGGGCAAGCTGCTCCGTACCCGTCAGGTCAAGAAGATGATCTCCAGCTATGTCGGCGAGAACAAGGAGTTCGAGCGGCAATATCTGAGTGGCGAGCTGGAGGTGGAATTTTGTCCGCAAGGCACGCTTGCCGAGCGGTGCCGGGCGGGGGGCGCGGGCATTCCGGGCTTCTACACCAAGACGGGCGTCGGCACGCTGGTGGCCGAGGGCAAGGAAGTGAAGAGCTTCGATGGAGGGGATTACATCCTGGAGCGCGGTATCCGCGCCGACCTGTCGATCATCAAAGGGTGGAAGGCGGACGAGGCGGGCAACCTGATCTTTCGCAAGACCGCGCGCAACTTCAACCAGCCGATGGCGACCGCGGGCAAGATCTGCGTCGCCGAGGTGGAGGAAGTGGTGCCGGTGGGCACGCTGGACCCCGATCAGGTGCACCTGCCGGGCATCTATGTGAAGCGGATGATCGTCGGCAGCCCGTACGACAAGAAGATCGAGTTCCGCACCGTGCGCGAGCGGCCGGCGGCGTGACAGGCAAGGCGCGGATCGCGATCGGCGCCGCTGCGGCGGTGCTGCTCGCCGGCTGTGCGTCGCGGCGCGCCGAGCCGGTGGCGGCGCTGCCCAAGCCGGGACAGACCTATCAGGTCGACGGGCAGACGCTGACGATCACCGGGATGACCGCGCTGCCCTCGCCCGCCGGTGCCGCGGTAGCGGCTCCGGTGGCGCCGGCGGGCGCGCCGGCACAGTTCCAGTATCTCTACGGGTCCGGCGAGGGTGCCGCGATCAGCGTGCAGGCGTGGAACGATCTGGTCCGCTATGCGCGCGATACGGTGAAGGCGCGGCCGGCGGACAGCGTGGTACTGGCGCCGGGCGCGACGCTTTCCGATCCTCGCTATGTGGCCTGTGGGGCCAAGCCCTATGCCGCCGTGTTCGACGTGGACGAGACGGTGCTGCTGAACCTGGGCTTCGAATATGATGCGGTCGGCGGGCGTGCCTTCGACCAGAAGCGCTGGGATGCGTGGGAGCGGACGGGCGCGACTCAGGTGGCGGCGGTGCCGGGTGCGAAGATGGGGCTGGACGCACTGCGCGCGATGGGCGTGACGGTGGTGTTCAACACCAACCGCGCGGTGGGCAATGCCGCACAGACCAAAGCAGCGATCGAGGGCGTGGGGCTGGGTCCGGCGCGACACGGGGAAACGCTGTTCCTGGCGGGCGACGATGCCGACGGGTCGAAAAAGGATGGTCGGCGCGCGACCATCGCGCGGCGCTACTGCGTGATCGCGATGGGTGGCGACCAGTTAACCGACTTTTCCGACCTGTTCAACGCCGGGCTGACCCCGGTGCAGCGCCGGGCGGCCGTGATGGCCGCGCCGATCGCCGGTCGCTGGGGCGCGGGGTGGTTCGTGCTGCCCAACCCCGTCTACGGATCGGCGCTGAAGGGCGGCGTCGACGACATCTTTCCGCCAGCGGTTCGCTGGACACCCGCAGGGGAGCAATGACATGGCATGGGATCGCAACCAGATGGCCGCGCGCGCGGCCAGGGAACTCCGCGACGGCTTCTACGTCAATCTGGGCATCGGCATTCCGACCCTGGTCGCCAACCATATCCCCGACGGGGTCGAGGTGACGTTGCAGTCCGAAAACGGCATGCTGGGCATCGGCCCGTTTCCCTATGACGACGCGGTCGACCCCGACCTGATCAACGCCGGCAAGCAGACGATCAGCGAGCTGCCGCAAAGCGCCTATTTCGGGTCCGAGCAGAGCTTTGCGATGATCCGCGGCGGGCATATCGACCTGACGGTGCTGGGTGCGATGGAGGTCGCGGAAAATGGCGACATCGCCAACTGGATGATCCCGGGCAAGATGATCAAGGGGATGGGCGGCGCCATGGACCTGGTGGCGGGCGTCAAGAAGATCATCGTGGTGATGGAGCATAACGCCAAGGACGGCAGCGCGAAGTTCATCCCCGCCTGCACCCTGCCGCTGACCGGGCGCAACGTGGTGGACATGATCGTCACCGATCTGGCGGTGTTCCAGCGCCCCGATCATGACAGCGCGTTCCGGTTGATCGAGCTGGCGCCGGGCGTGACGCAGGAGGAGGTCGCGGCGAAGACCACGGCGGCCTATGAGGTGGCGATCGCGGCCTGAGCGGGATTGGGGGGGCGCGCAACATGGGCGGCGATTTCCGCAACATACTTGCGCCGCCCCTTGGTTCGGCGCGCGATTTGCGTTAACGGGCGGCCATCATGGCCACCAATCCGCAGACCCTGTACGAAAAGATCTGGGCGTCGCATGTCGTGGAACGGCGCGACGACGGCACCTGCCTGCTCTATATCGACCGTCACCTCGTCCATGAGGTGACGAGCCCGCAGGCGTTCGAGGGGCTGCGCGCCGCCGGACGCCGGGTGCGGCGGCCCGAACTGACGCTGGCGGTGCCGGACCACAACCTGCCGACGACGCCGCGCACCGATGCCGCCGGGCGCCTGCTGCCGATCGCGGATCCGGAAAGCGCGCAGCAACTGGATGCGCTGCGCCGGAACACCGCCGAATTCGGCATCGACTATATCGACGCGACCGCCGCCGAGCAGGGCATCGTCCATGTCGTCGGGCCGGAACTGGGCTTCACCCTGCCGGGCACGACACTGGTGTGCGGGGACAGCCATACCTCCGCGCATGGGGCGCTGGGCGCGCTCGCCTTCGGGATCGGCACGTCGGAGGTGGAGCATGTGCTCGCCACGCAGACGCTGCTGCTGTCGCCGTCGAAGACCATGGAAGTGCGCGTCGAGGGTACGCTGGGCTTTGGCGTGTCGGCCAAGGACGTGATCCTGGCGATCATCGGGCGGATCGGGGCGGCGGGCGGCACCGGCCATGTCATCGAATTCACCGGCAGCGTGATCCGCAACCTGTCGGTCGAGGGGCGGCTGACGATCGCCAACATGTCGATCGAGGGGGGCGCGCGCGCCGGCCTGATCGCGCCGGACGAGACGACCTTTGCCTACCTCAAGGGGCGGCCGATGGCGCCCAAGGGCGCGGACTGGGAGCGTGCGGTCGATTGGTGGCGCACGCTGCCGAGCGATGCGGGCGCGCGCTATGACCGCAGCGTGGTATTAGACGCGACCGATATCGCCCCGGCGCTGACCTGGGGGACGAGCCCGGAGGATGTGGTGCCGATCACCGGCGCCGTGCCCGATCCCGACAGCTTTGCCGATCCGTCCAAACAGGCGGCGGCGCGCAAGTCGCTGGAATATATGGGGCTGACACCCGGCACCGCGATGCAGGACATCGGCGTGCAGCATGTCTTTATCGGCAGTTGCACCAACAGCCGGATCGAGGATCTGCGCGCCGCCGCCTCGGTGGCGAACGGGCGGCACGTGGCGGACGGGGTGCGGGCGCTGGTGGTGCCCGGCTCGGGGCTGGTCAAGCGACAGGCGGAGGCCGAGGGGCTGGACCGCATCTTCGTGCAGGCCGGGTTCGAATGGCGCGAGCCGGGCTGTTCGATGTGCCTGGCGATGAACCCGGACAAGGTGCCGCCGGGCGAGCGCTGTGCCTCCACCTCCAACCGCAATTTTGTCGGTCGGCAGGGTCCCGGTGCGCGCACGCATCTGGTATCGCCCGCGATGGCCGCCGCCGCGGCCGTCACCGGACGCCTTGCCGACGTCCGTGAATTGATGGGAGAAGTGTGATGAAGCGCGTTCTTGTTCTGCTGGTCGCCGGTGCCGTGGCCAGCGGCGTGGCCGCCTATACCGCCGGCGTGGCACGACCCTCGGCGAGCGTCGCCGCGAAGCGCTGAGCCATGGAACCGGTCACTGCCGTGTCGGGCACCGCCTATCCCTGGGGTGCCAAGAACATCGACACCGACGTCATCATCCCGGCACACTGGCTGAAGACGATCACCCGCGCGGGCCTGGGCCGCGGCGCGTTCGAGACGGTGCGCGCGCAGCCGGGCAACATCTTCGACGATCCGCGCTATGCCGGCGCGCCGATCCTGATCGCCGGTGACAATTTCGGGTGCGGGTCGAGCCGCGAACATGCCGCCTGGGCATTGGCGGACATGGGCGTGCGGGCGGTGATCGCGCCGTCCTTTTCGGACATCTTCTCGGGCAACGCGTTCAAGAACGGCATCGTGCCCGTCGTCCTGCCGCAGGCGGCGATCGACCGGCTGGTCGAGGTGGCGCGCGAGCAGCCGATCACCGTCGACCTGGAATCGATGACGGTGACCACGCCGTTCCAGGATCGCTTCCCCTTCGAACTGGATGCGTTCCGGCGCCGGTGCCTGATGGAAGGACTGGACGAGATCGGGCTGACGCTGGCACAGGATGAAGCCATTGGCCGGTTCGAAGGGACGATGGACGATCATCGCCCGTGGATCGCCGGGAGGAGTGGCTATGCGGGCGTTGCTGTCGCGGAGTATCGGCGGACCTGACACGCTGGATCTGGCGGACCTGCCCGACCCGGTGGCCGGGCGCGGCCAGGTGGTGGTGCGTGTCCATGCCTGCGCGATCAACTACCCGGATGTCCTGATCATCGAGGACAGGTACCAGATCAAGCCGCCGCGCCCCTTCGCGCCGGGTGGCGAGATTTCCGGTGTGATCGAGGCGGTTGGCGAGGGCGTCGAGGGCTGGACGGTCGGCGACCGGGTGCTGGCGGTGACCGGGTTCGGCGGTCTGGCGGAGCGGGTGGTGGTGGATGCGCCGCGGCTGTTCGCGCTGCCGGCGGAGCGCGATTTCGCGGAGGGCGCGGCGCTGCTGCTGACCTATGCCACCGTCATCCATGCGCTGGTCGATCGCGGACGGCTGCGCGAGGGGCAGACCTTGCTGGTGCTGGGTGCGGCCGGTGGCGTCGGGCTGGCGGCGATCGAATTGGGCAAGGCACTGGGGGCGCGGGTGATCGCCGCGGTGTCTTCGGAGGAAAAGGCCCGGGTGGCCCGGTCGGCAGGCGCGGACGACACGCTGGTCTATGGCCAAGCGCCGTTCGACAAGGACCAGTCGCGCGCACTGGCCGATGCGTTCAAGGCGGCGACGGGCGGACACGGCGCGGATGTGATCCTAGACCCGGTCGGCGGCGATTATGCCGAGCCGGCGCTGCGTGGGATCGCTTGGGAAGGGCGCTATCTGGTGGTCGGCTTCCCGGCGGGTATTCCGCGCCTGCCGCTGAACCTGACGCTGCTGAAAAGCTGTGACGTGTGCGGCGTGTTCTGGGGCGCATTCGCGGCGCGCGATCCGGAGGCCAATCGGTCGCATGTGGCGACGTTGATGGCATTATGGGCGGAAGGTAGAATCGCGCCGCGGGTGACCGAGCGGTTCGCGCTGGAGGATGGCGGGCGGGCGATCGCCCGGTTGGCGGCGCGTGGCGCGACGGGAAAGCTGGTCGTCGAACTGGCCTGACGCGGCCGCAAGCGGCTCAGGCGACGGCAAGTACCAGGGCGACGATCGTGGCCCAAAGTGCCAGCGAGATCAGCGCGCCGAAGGCAAAGCCCACCATGACCGGCGGCGAGTGGTTGAGCGCGGGCGCGGGGCCGAAATGGCGGGTCATGGTCTCTCTCCTTTGGTGTCGTTGTGGACATCCCGTATCTAACATACCTGTGAAATGGACCTTGGTTCCACCCTTCGTCGCATCGCCCTCGCCCGCGCATGGCAGGCGTTGCGTCCGGCCCCCGTGCCCCCTATCTCGCCGGTAGAATGAAAAGGGGACTGCCGCATGACCATGTTCGACGACCGTGAGCGCGCCGAGGAGGCGAAGTTCGCGCGGGATCAGGAAATGCTGTTCCGCATTACCGCCCGCCGCAATCGCCTGGTCGCGCAATGGGCGGCGAAGCAGATGCAACTGACCCCGGCGGAAACCGACGCCTATGCCAAGGCGGTCGTGCAGGCCGATTTCGAGGAAGCCGGCGACGAGGACGTGATCCGCAAGCTGGTCGGCGACCTGACCGCGGCGGGGGTGGAAGCCGACGAGCCCACCGTGCGCCGCGCGCTGGAAGAACAGGCGGTGGAAGCCCGCCGCCAATTAATGGAAAGCCGCTGAACCATGCCGATGGCCGCAGACGATATCGCCACGCTGATCCGCGCCGGCATTCCCGATGCCGAGGTGGAGATCACCGACCTGGCCGGTGACGGCGATCATTATGCCGCGCGGGTGACCGCGGCCAGCTTTGCAGGCATGAACCGCGTCCAGCGTACCCGCGCGGTCTATGCCGCGCTGGGCGACCGCATGGGCGGCGAACTCCACGCGCTTCAACTTACCACTGCACTTCCCCAAGGATGATCGACATGACCGACGACACCCAGGCCCGCATCGACGCGCTGGTCAAGCAGAACCCCGTGGTGCTGTTCATGAAGGGCAGCCCGCTGTTTCCGCAGTGCGGATTTTCCAGCCGCGCGATCGCGATCCTCAACCACCTGAACGTCGAATTCGAAAGCGTCGACGTGTTGCAGGACCAGGGCATCCGGCAGGGGATCAAGACCTATTCGGATTGGCCGACCATCCCGCAGCTTTACGTCAACGGCGAGTTCGTCGGCGGATCGGACATCATGATGGAGATGTACGAGAGCGGCGAGTTGGCGCAGTTGTTCGAAGGCTCCGACGCCGCGAACTGACGATGAACGGGGCGGGTGCCGATAGCATCCGCCCTTTGCTTTCGGGGGCAAAGGATGACCGAGCTTCCACCCCGGCCCGCGGGCGAGGACGACCGCCGCGCGCGCGAAGCGCTGCTGGGGGCACTGCGCGCGGTGCGTGACGATCGCAAGGCGCTGGACGCCTGGCGGAACCGCGGCAAGGAGTGCCGTATCCTACGATAGGATAGCGAAAGGAGCATCCGGGCTGTGGCCGCCGCCCGGCATTGACTACGCTCGTAATCGATGTGATTACATGCGTAGTCGATAAGAGGAGCGAGTCGTGGCCGAGCGCATCAGCGATGCCGAACATGCGGTGATGGAGGTGCTGTGGGACGATGCGCCGCTCACCGCGCAGGACGTGGCCGAACGGGTGGACCCCGACCGTGGCTGGAGCGCCAACACCGTCAAGACGCTGCTCGGCCGGCTGCTCGCCAAGAAGGCGATCGTCCATGAGGAGGATGGTCGCCGTTACCTGTATCGGCCAGCGGTGGCGCGTGGCGACTATGTCGAGGGCGAGTCGCGGCGGCTGATCGACCGGCTGTTCGGCGGCCGCCTGACCCCGCTGGTCGCGCATCTGGCCGAGCGCGACGCACTGAGCGCGGATGACATCGCCGAGATCGAAGCCCTGTTGAAGGAGCTGAAGTCATGATCGCCTGGATCGTCGAAGCCCTGATCGCCTCCACCCTGTTGATGGCGATGGTGTTGATGGTGCGTCGCCCGGTGCGCCGCGTATTCGGGCCGCAGATCGCCTATGCGCTGTGGGCGCTGCCCGCGCTGCGGCTGATGCTGCCGCCATTGCCCGCCGAATGGCGCAGTCATGTCGCCATGCCGATCAGCCGCGCGAGCGAGGCGGTGAGCGGACTGGTGCTGCCGGTCAGCGAGGCGACGCCGGCCGCGACGGCGGCGATCAGCGCGCCCGAGGCGGCGGCCGTGCCGTGGACGCTGATCCTGTGGGGCGGCTGGGCGCTGGGTGCGGCGGCGTTCTTCCTGGTGCACCTGATGCGGCATCGCCGCTTCTGCCGCCGCCTGCTGGGCGATGCGCGGATGGTGGACGAGGTGGACGGCGTGCGCGTGATCGAAAGCGCGGGCGCCTCCGGGCCGCTGGCGTTCGGGGTCGGGCGCCGCTTCGTGGCGTTCCCGCGCGATTTTGCCGAGCGCTACGACGCCGATGAGCGCGAACTGGCGCTGGCGCACGAACTGGGCCATCATCAGCGCGGCGATCTGGCGGCGAACTGGGTCGCGCTGGGCGTGCTGGCCATGCACTGGTTCAACCCGCTGGCGTGGCGGGCTTTTCGCGCCTTTCGCTGCGACCAGGAACTGGCCAACGACGCACTCGTGCTGGCCGGGCGCAGCCGCGCGGATCGCCACATCTATGCCTGTGCCATTGTGAAGGCGGCGCATGGCGGTGCGATCTCGGCGGCATGCCACCTGCATACGATCAGCGACCTGAAGGGGCGGCTGAAGATGCTGTCGAACACGCGGCTGTCGCGCACGCGGTTGATGACGGGGGCCGCGGCGGTGGTGGGCGTCGTCACCACCGGGTTGTTTGTGACCGCATCGGGGACGCAGGCCGCGGCCGCCGTGACCCGCCGGATCGAGGCGGCGACGGGCGTCACGCTGACGACGATCGACCGTGCACCCGCGATCGCCGCGCCGGCAACGGTGCCGACCCCGCCGCCGGTTCCCGCGGTCAAGCAGGGCCGGACGCATGTCGTGATCGTCAAGGACGGCAAGCGCACCGAATATGAGGGCAAGGCGGCCGAAGACTATCTGGCAAAGCATCCGGCCCCGATCCCGCCCGTGCCGCCGGCCATTGCCGTCATGCCAGCGGTGCCGGCCGTGCCGACCACGCCATCCATGGCCCATCTGGCAAACCCGCCGATGCCGCCAATGCCCGCGATGCCGCCGATGCCGAACGTTCCCCAGGTGGTCGAGCGGAACTGCGGCCCAGGCATGGGCGGATCGCGCCGCGAGATGGTGATCCAGTCGTCCAAGGGCGGCAAGCGCACCATGGTAGTCTGCACCAACCGCATCGAGGCGGCCGCCGCCGAGGGGGCGCGGGTTGCCGCCAAGAGCAAGGCGATCCGTGCCCAGGCCATGGCCAGTGCGCTCGCCAGCCTGGACACCGCGCGCGCCAGCATCCGTGCCCAGCGCGACATGAGCAGCGAGCAGCGGCGTGCGGCGCTCGCCGGGATCGACGAGGCGATGGTCGAGATGCGCAGCGAGATGGCGTCCGACGACGAGTGAGCGCGGCACCGGAGGCGGCGGGCTTGCGTCCGGCGCCTCCGCTTGCCACATCGCCGGGCATGGCAGAGCATCCGACCGGCCTCCCGATCCAGCTCGAGCCGCTGGTCACGCGCATATTGGCGCCCAATCCGTCCGCCTTCACGCATACGGGCACGCAGGTGCATCTCGTCGGCAGCGAGGATCTGGCGGTGATCGATCCCGGCCCGGACGATCCCGAACATCTGGCTGCGCTGGTAGCGGCGATCGGCGGGCGACGGGTGGTGGCGATCGTCATCACCCACCACCACCGCGACCATAGCCCGGCGAGCCGACCCCTGGCGGCGATCACCGGCGCCCCGATCGTTGGCGCGGCCCCCTTCGGGCCGAGCGATGCCGGCGCACGATCGGATGCGGCTTTCGATGCGGACTATGTGCCCGACCGGGTGCTGGGTGAGGGCGAGCGGGTCGCCGGCACCGGATGGACGCTGGAGGCGGTAGCGACGCCGGGGCACACCTCCAACCATCTGGCATTCGCCCTGATCGAGACAGGCGCGTTGTTTTCGGGCGATCACGTCATGGGATGGTCGACCACCATCGTCTCGCCCCCCGATGGCGACATGACCGCCTATATGGCCAGCCTGGAAAAGCTGATGGAGCGGGGCGACCGCATCTATTATCCGGGGCACGGCGAGGCGGTGGAAAATCCGCGGCGGCTGGTCCGCGGCATGCTGGGCCATCGCCGGGCGCGCGAGGGGCAGATATTGCGGCTGTTGCGCGCCGAAGGGCATGAGGTGCCAGCGATGGTCGCGCGGATGTATGCAGGGCTGGACCGCAAGCTGTGGCCGGCGGCGGCGCGTTCGGTGCTGGCGCATCTATACGACCTGCGAGGCCGCGGACTGGTAAGGGAGGAAGGCGAGACGTGGACGATCGCAGCGTGAGTGCGACCCCGGCGCGGGGCGGGGGCATTGCCGCGTTTCTGGCCAAGGCGGCGGGCGTGGTCGTAATCCTGGTGCTGGCGGTGCTGATCGCGATGTGGTGCATCCAGCGTTACGTGACCGAGCGGCTGACCCCCGATCCGGTGACGATCGCGCGGGCCAGTCTGGAGGGGATGCGCGAGCAGAACCGGCTGTCCGCCTTTGCCGCGCGCTATGTCGCGGTGGTGACCTCGCAACAGGCGCAATATGGCTTTTCGACGGAAAAGACGCTGATCATGCCGGGCACCGTCCGCTACGAGGTCGATCTGGGCAAGTTGCAGCAGCGCGATGTGGCGTGGGACGCGAATACGCGCACCCTGTCGGTGACGCTGCCGCCGGTCGAGATCGACGGGCCGCAGGTCGAGCTGGGCGCGATCAAGGAGTATGGATCGGGGGGCCTGCTCACCACCTTTACCGACGCCGAGAAGCGGCTGGACGCGGCGAACCGCAAGGCGGGGCTGGCCGAACTGGTGCGGCAGGCGCGCGACGCGACGCCGATGCGGCTGGCGCGGGACTCGACGCGGCGGGCGGTGGAGCGCAGCTTTGCGATGCCACTGCGCGCGGCCGGCGTCGATGCGCAGGTGAAGGTGCGCTTCGCCGACGAGCCCACGCCGTCGACCGAACGCTGGGACACCTCGCGTTCCGTGGAAGAGGTGCTAGGGAACGCATCATGACCATTCAGACGAATCTGACCGGCCTGGACCTCCGCGCCGAGATCGACCGCCTCCGTCGCGAGCGTAACGCCGTGATCCTGGCGCATTATTACCAGAAGCCCGAAATCCAGGACATTGCCGATTTCGTCGGCGACAGCCTCGATCTCAGCCGCAAGGCGCAGGCGACGGATGCGGACGTGATCGCATTCTGCGGGGTGCGCTTCATGGCGGAGACGGCCAAGATCCTGAGCCCCGACAAGGTGGTGATCCTGCCCGACATGGATGCCGGGTGCAGCCTGGAGGATAGCTGTCCGCCCGAGCAGTTCGCGGAGTTCCGCGCGCAGCATCCCGATCACATCGCGCTGACCTACATCAACTGCTCGGCGGCGGTGAAGGCGCTGTCGGACGTGATCGTCACGTCGTCGTCGGCCGAGACGATTCTGGCGAAGATCGATCCGGCGCAGAAGATCATCTTCGGGCCGGACCGCAATCTGGGCGGCTATCTGGCGCGCAAGACGGGGCGTGATCTGCTGCTGTGGCCGGGGGTGTGCATCGTGCACGAGGCGTTCAGCGAAACCGAGTTGCTGAAGCTGAAGGCGCAGTACCCGACCGCGCCGATCGCCGCGCACCCCGAATGCCCGGCGGTGATCCTCGACCATGCTGATTATGTCGGGTCGACGCGCGGCATCCTGGAATATGCCGCCACCGTGACCGGCGACACGCTGATCGTCGCGACCGAGCCGCACATCATCCACCAGATGGAAAAGGCGATGCCCGGCAAGCGCTTCATCGGCGCGCCGGGGGCGGACGGCAACTGCAACTGCAACATCTGCCCGTACATGGCGCTGAACACGATGGAGAAGCTCTACATCGCGCTGCGCGACCTGGAGCCGCGGATCGAGATCGAGGAAGGGCTGCGGCTGAATGCCAAGAAGAGCCTGGACGCGATGCTGAGCCTGGCGAGCGGGACGGTGGGGCTGGGCGATCTGGGCCCGGCCAAGGTGACCGGCGACTGATGCGTCAGGGGCGGGCGAGCCGCACGCGGGTGGGCGCGTCGCGGTTCACCGACAGCTGCCCGTCCCGTTCCCGGATCTCGGCGATCTGCAACACGGTGCGGCGGCCCCAGTCGGGGTTTCCCCGCGCCTCCGCCTCGCCGGACTGGTGGACGAAGTAGATCAGATAGGCGCGGTCGCCGGACACGATCACGTCCGGATGCTGCCCCTTGGCGCGGTCGGTGGGGGCGGTGCCGGGATCGCCGAGGATATGGCCGGGCTGCCGGGTCCAGTGCACGCCGTCGTCGGAGCGCAGGACGAGCAGGCCCTGCCACGCGTCCGAGATCAGCCACCAGCGGTTCTTCCAGCGGAACGCCTTGGGCCCCTCGCCGGGCGTGTCGACGACTGTGTCGCGGACCGTCCAGTGGGTCAGGTCCGCACTGTCGGCATAGCGGATCGCCTTGTTGCCGCGCTCGTCGTTGAACCACAGGCGATAGCCGCCGGTGGGAAGCGGCAGGACGCTGGCGTCGATCACCCGGTCCGAGCCGAGGTCGAGCCGGTCGGCACAGGTCCAGCGCGCCAGATCGTCGCTGGTCAGATGCTGGATGAAGCGGGGGTGGTTCCAGTCGCGGAAGATGCCGGGGACGACCGTGACCCACATGTGCCAGCGTCCGTCGATCCGGTGCACTTCGGGGGCCCACAGCGTCTCGCCCGTGCACGCGCGGGGGATCGCCGCGGTGCCGGCGTAGCGCCAATGCGCGCCGTCCCTTGACCGCGCGATGCCGATCGCGGTGCCGTGGACCCAACGCACATCCTGCTCGTCCGCCAGCGGCAGGGTCGCGCGGCGGTTGGTGTAGAACATCACCCATTCTTTGGTCCTGGGGTCGTATGTCGTGGAGGCGTCGGCGGCGCCGTCGTGGACGGGATCGCGGTAGAGGGGCCTGGGGGCGACGGGGGCGCTGCCGAGAAGGGCAAGGGCGAGCGCGATCATTTCGCCGCGACCGGGTTGCGGCCCCAAAGCTGGTCATAGCGCCAGCCGGACAGATCCTCGACGATACGGCCGGTATCGGGGGTCGCAGGGCGGGTGCCGCCGGCGCGCAGCCGTTCGATCTCGTCAAGCAGAACGGCATGGGTGGCGGGCGTCAGGCGGAACCGGGTGGAGACGAGCGCGCCGAAGACGAGCATCGCGATGGTGCCCAGGCCAAGGACGCCAACGATGGCGGCGATCGCGGTGGGGCTCTGCACGCTGGCCTTCGACACGAAGCCCGATGCCTGCATGACCTGGCCGACGAGGATGACGGCGGCGGCCTGGCTCATCTTGCGCACAAAGGTCATGACGCCGGCAAAGGCGCCCTCGCGCCGGCGGCCGGTGACGATCTCGTCGACATCGGCCATGTAGTTGTACGTCGCCCAGGGGATGTAGTTGAGCGCCCCGCGGCCGAGGCCGGCAAAGACGACGGGCAGCCAGAACAGCGCCGAGGTCGCGGTATAGCCTGCCATATACATGCCGAGGAAGATCAGCACGCCGATCGCAAAGCTGAGCGTGGCGAAGCGGTAGGCGGCGGCGGGCGACAGGCGCAGCGCGAAGTTGATCGCGATGACGACGGCGACGAGCTGGACGATATAGGTCACGCCGACCAGTTGCCCGACGATCGCGGTCGAGCCCGCAAGCGCGAAGATCACGAAATAGGTAAAGGCCGCGTTGTAGATATCCTGGCTGATATAGCCGCCCAGATACATGCCGAGATGCAGCCGGAAGGCGCGGATGCGCAGCGTGGAGAACAGGTTGCGGTAGAGCGCGGCGAAGGCCGCACCGAGCGTCGGCCGGTCGCGCTCCTCGGCGGCGGCGAGTTCGGGCGGGCGCTGCCGTTCCCAGCTGAAGGTGTAGAGAAGGCCGGCGGCGATCATGAACAGCACCGAAAAGATGATGCCCATGTAGAGATAGGTGTCGGGCGAATCTGGCCCCAGCCAGCCGATCAGCCAGGCCGGCAGAAAGGCGGCGGCGATGGCGGAGCATTGCCCGCACAGGATACGCGCGCCGGCGAACTTCGCCTTGGTCCGGTAATCGGTCGCCATCTCGCTGGCGAGCGTCTCGTAGGGGATGATCTCCATCGCATAGACCATCTCGAACAGGACGTAGGTAACGAGATAATACCAGAAGCTTTGCCCCGCGACCCACATGATCGCGAAGGAAGGCAGGAGCGGGATAGCGGCCAGGATGAAGAAGCGGCGGCGGCCGAAGCGCCGGCCGAGCCAAGTGCGACCGATATTGTCGGAGACATGGCCGATCAGCGGGCTGGTGAACGCATCCAGCACGCGCGCGACGCCGAAGATGATCGTCGCCTGCGCCGCGGACAGGCCGCAAAAGCTGGTATAGAAGATCAGGATCCAGGTGGAGATGACCGCCATCGAGCCGGCGCCCATAACGTCGTTCGCGCCGTAGGTAAGCAGCGTGTACCAGCGTACCGGGCGGGTGGGGGCGGTGGGCAGGATCGGCCGGGCGGCGATGGGATCGGTGGCCATCTCGATTACTCGCTTTTGCCGTCGCCCTCACCCTTGCAGCGCCTTGGCGCCTCCCTGCCCGGTAATGCGGAAGGGAGCCGAGCGGCGCGGCCGGTTGGGCAGGATGAGGGCGGGGTCGTCAGATATAGGTGCGCAGGAACTCGGCGAGGGCGACCATCGCGAGGCTCTGACCATAGGGCATCGAGGTGAGGGCGATGTCCTTGTAGAATTGCTGCGTGTCGCCCATCGCGGTGCCGAAGCTGACCTGTTTCAGCTCGCCGGCGTCATCGATGTTGGCCAGTACGCCGCGGATCGCCCGGATGCCCACCGCCTCGTAATGGCGCGGCAGATAGCCCTTTCGCACGGATTTCAGGATACCATAGGCGAAGCCGGCGGTGGCCGATGCCTCCAGATAGCTGGTCGGGTCCATCACCAGCGTGTGCCACAGGCCGCTGTCGTCCTGCGTCTCGGCCAGCGTCTTCACCTGTGCGGCCAGCGTGTCGATCAGGAACAGGCGCAGCGCATCGCCTTGCGGCAGATCGAGGATCTCGATGATTTCTGGAATGGCGATCGTCACCCAGCAATTGCCGCGCGCCCATAAGGCCTCGGCGAAGTTATGCCGGCCGCCGAAATCCCAACCGTGGAACCACAGCCCGGTCTTCTTGTCGAACAGGTATTTGATATGGACGAGGAACTGTCGCTTGGCTTCCTCGATATAATGCGGCCGGTTGAGCAGCAGCCCGATCTTGGCGAGCGGGAGCACCGACATCATCAGCGTGTCGTCCCACAGCTCGCCGGGATTTTCGTCGTTGTAGACGATGTGCTGAAACCCGCCATCCTCGGTCTTGGGCAGGCCGTCGGCGGCCATCAGCCATTCCGCCCAGGTATCCAGATAGGGGATATAGCGCGGATCGGGT
Source organism: Sphingomonas sp. NY01 (assembly GCF_038809135.1). NCBI lineage: Bacteria > Pseudomonadati > Pseudomonadota > Alphaproteobacteria > Sphingomonadales > Sphingomonadaceae > Sphingomonas > Sphingomonas sp. NY01. Next base: position 1,572,892 of record NZ_CP101722.1, read on the forward strand.
TCGTGTTCGTAGAGATAGGCGAGCGTGATGAACGGGGCCACCGTGTTGATGTTCTTGGTGGGCGTGCCCTCGGCGAAGCGATCCTCGAACCACTGCTTGATGATGGCGAGCGCGGCCTTGTCGCCGGTCTGCTCGTAATAGCGCCACATGCCGAACAGGCCGACGCCGTGGGTCCATTCCCAGCCGGCCCAGCCCTTGGTGTCGATGATGCGGCCATCCTCCAGATGGAGCAGGAAGGCACCGGTCTCGTCCTTGATGTTGACGAGATTGTTCATCAGCTTGCCGATCGCCTCGGTGATCGTCTGCCGGGGAATGTCGTGGGTAAGGGCGGCCAATCTATTTCTCCTGCAGGATGTCGGCGGGGCGCATGGGGGCGGCGACGGGGCGCACGACGATGCCGCCGCGCACGTTGCGCATGGTGACGAGCTTCACCGGCTCCAGCGCGTTGCCGGGGACGCCGTCGCTGGTGACGGCAAGCGCGATGGTGTTCGCGCCGTGGTGGTTGAGGATGCCTTCCGGGATCGGAAACACGCGCTGCGGCCCGACATGCGCGATGAACTGGCCCATGTTCCAGCCGTTGACGAAGATCAGAGCACGGTAGCGCGCGACGGAACGGGGGCTGGCGGTGTCGCCGAACGCGATGCCGATGGTGGCGTCCTGCCCTTTGGGTACGGCGAGGTCGAACCGGGCACGATGCCAGGTGGTGCCGGGGGCCTGCGCCGCATCCCCGCGCCAGCCCGCATCGTCGAAGCCCGGCAGGTGCCAGCCGCGTCGCTCGCCATATTGGCCGCCATTGTTGGCGGGGCCGCGCGCGGGGTCGGGCAGGTCCTCGCCACCGGCCTTGCCCTGGATCTTCCACGCGATCGGCACGCCGAAGCTGAGCCCGCCGGGTGCCTGAAGCGAGGCGGAGATCAGGCCGCGCGCTTCCTTGTGGAAGTCGTCGCTGTCCAGATCCCAGTTGTGGCCGTTGTTGCGGACCATGATGCTGATGACATGCTCGCGTGCCTCCTGCGCGGCGGCGGGCAGGTCGAACTGCGCGACCCCGGTGGTGATCGGGCGGGGAAGGCCGGCGGGCAATTCGTGCTGGCCGACGAACCGGCCGTCCATCCAGACCTGTACCATGCCCGATCCGCCCGCGCCGTAGAACAGCGCCAGTTGGCGCGCATCGGGCGTGCCGGTGAAGCGGCCGCGATACCAGACATCGCCGTCGTGAAAGCCGTAGGCGTCCATCAACAGGTTCGGCTGGCCATCGGGTCGCGCGGTGATGCTGGCATAGGGCTTGTCGCCGGCGACCTGCCATGCCCCGTCGTCGAAGCCGGGTTGCGCCTCCGGTGTGCCATCCGCGCTCCGCCATGCGAGCGTCGGCAGCGAGACGGGCGCGGGGGCGGGCAGGGGGCGGGTGGCGACGCGGCTGCCGTTCGGCGTCGCGCGCAGCGCCACGCCGGTGCCGTTCCAGCTTGCCGAGCGGATTGCGGCGGGCGCCCAGATTTCCAGCGGGGTCGCCTCGCGGGTGTCGCCGGTGAGGACCAGCCGGCTGCCCCTCGCCTCCGCGCTGCGCACAAGCGCAGGTCCACGGACAAGGGCGGGGCCTTGCCGCCAATAGCGTACCGCCTCCGCCTCATCGGTGAGGATCAACATCAGGGGCGGGCGGCCGCCTCCGTCGATGCGGACGATCGCCCGACCGTCATGCGGATAGTCGAGCAGCAGGTCGCCCCTGGTCGCGTCGAAGCGGCTCGACACGGTGCCCTCCAGCACGCGGACCTGCGGCGCGGTGAAGTAGCGCAGCACCGTCTCGCCCTGTTCGCCCGCGCGGCCGTAGAGCAGCATCAGGTCGGCGCCGTCCATGGTCAGTGCGGCCTGTAGCTCAGAGGTGGAATAGACCAGCCGCTGCCTGCAGACATTCACCCCCGCCACCAGCCATTTGGCGTCAAAGCCGTTCAGCCGCATCGGGGCTCCGGCGGGAAAGGTGTAGCGACCATCGGGCAAGTCGGCGGTGATCGTGAAACGGTCGTCGGTCTGGCCGTTCGATGGCTTGTGCGCGACCATCAGGAAGCGTGCGTCGGTTTCGGGATTGCGGTTGTGATAGGCCTGCACGTTCGGCGACGACACGGTCACGGCACCCGCGGGCACCATGCCGGCCAGATCGGGCACGGTGGCGATCAGGCCGCCGAGCTGCTTCAGCTCCTCCGCCTTGGGGCGAAGCTCGCGCGCTTCGGAAATGGCGGCGCCGTAATCATAGCTGGTGAAGACGACGGGTGCGGGCAACCAGCCCCAACTGGTGCCGCCATAGCCCATGTAGAAGCTCTGGATACCGATGCCGTTGGCGAGATTGGTGCCGTAGAAAACGCGCTGGAACCGCTTGCCGCGCTGGACGGCGTTGCACTCATAGCCGCCGTTGGAGCCCCAATAGTCGAACCAGCCACCACCGAATTCGGCGAGAAAGCCGGGCGTGTTCGGTGAGGCGGAGGCGCCGCCTTTAGCGCCGCCGAGGCCGTAATAGCCCCAGTCGGGTGCCGCGACGCTGCGCGTCGGCCGGCCCTGCACGGTACAGGTGCCGCCCGGATAGCCGTCGAAGGCGTAGAGATCGACCGGGCCCTTCACCACCTTGTCGACCGGCGAAGTCGCGGGCGTCCAGTAGCCGTTCCGACCCTGATCGTTGTGAAAGATCGGCACGGTGATGCCGTCCGCCCGCGCCTTGGCGAACAGATGGTCCATGTAGCGCGCCTGCGCCGGGGTGGTCAGCGCCAGTTCGTTTTCGATCTGGTGCAGGATGACGCTGCCGCTCCGTCCCTGCGCGTCCGGGTTTACCTGATGCCGGGCGATGATCGCGTTGACCTGCGTCAGCCATTCATCGGCGGCGGCGAGATAGGTGGGGTCGTCAGTGCGGGCGCGGCCGCGCTGGTTGACCAGCCAGCCCGGAAAGCCGCCGCGCGACAGTTCGGCATTCACATAGGGACCGGCGCGGGTGATGACCCACAGGCCCTCTTCCTCCGCCATGGTCAGCACGCGTTCGACATCGCGGATGCCGGTGAAGTCGTACACACCCTGTTTGGGGCTGTGATAACCCCAGTCGAAATACAGGGCGACGGTGTTGAAGCCGCTGGCCTTCATCTTTTGCAGCACGTCGCGCCAGAGATCGGGGCTGGGCAGGCGGAACGGGTGGAACTCGCTGGACCAGATGATGCGGCGCGTGTTGTCGATCATCAGCGATCGGGCGTCGAACGATACCCGGCCGAAGCGTTGCACCGGCGCCTGCAGGTTGGCGGTGGCTTGCGCGACCTGTGCCGGGGCGGGCATCGCTCCCGTCGCCATCGTCGCGACGAGCAGCGCGGCGGTGGCCGCCTTATGCATGGTGGAAGATCAGCGGCAGGGGCCATTCCTTTGGCCGGTTGTCGGACTCCACCTCCATCAGCGGCGCCATGTACGCCCACCAGCGCTGCATCACCGGATGATCGGGCAGCGTGTCGCGCGTGTTGCCGTCGGCCAGCTTCAGCACGGCGAACAGCGACAGCGTCTCCTCGTCCAGAAAGATCGAATAATCGTGGATGCCGCTTTCGGTCAGCAGCGCGGAAAGCTCGGGCCAGATGGCGTCATGACGGCGGCGATACTCGTCGACCACGCCCGGCTTCAGCCGCATCCTGAACGCGTGGATCGTCATGCCACCTCCCGATGAACCATTATCTGGAACTATTATGCACCAAATGGTATATGGCTTTGGCGGTGCCGTCAAACCCTAACCGTGCCAGAGGGGCGTTCGCCGGATGGCGACGTCGCGCACATGCTCGGTGACGATCGGGGGGCGGGCATCGTGGGTGGCGACCGCCAGGTGCAGGTCGTCGATGCTCAGGCCGCGTGCATGGCGCACCCACAGGCCCCAGGCGGGCAGGATGCCGAACATGCTGGGCTCCGGATAGGCGCGCGCCATCTCCGGCGGGCGGCGCGCGGCATCGGCGGGGGTGCCGCCACCGGCGTAGGTCAGGCGGATGTCGTGGAGGCGGATGTCGTCGACGGGGTGGCCGGCCAGCCCGGCGATGGTGGCGGCGAAGCGGGGGTCGATGCCGGTGGCGACGACGCGGCGGATGGTGACGCAGCGCAAGGTGCCGATGCCGGTACCGGGCGGGCCGCGGCGCCGGTCGCCGAGGCGGAGGAAGAGGGGGGCGGTGGTCACGTCGTCCATCCACAGGTCTTCGGCCACCACATCCTCGATGCTGCCGCCGTCCACCACCTCCAGCGCAAGGCCGCGGCAGTGATGGAAGCGGCAATGCTGGATACGGATGCGGCGGAACGCGCCGTTACTCTCGGTGCCCAGCTTGATGCGGCCGGTCGGCCGGTCCCGGTCGGGCGCCAGTTGCAGGGTGGTGCGACAGGTGCCGTCGAGCAGGGTGCCGGGGTCGTAGCCCGAGACGGTGCAATGGCGGATGGTGATGTCCTGCGCGGGGCGGACGCTGCCCAGCGCGAGGCTGGTCTTCACCACGATCGCGTCGTCATTGGGGGTGTTGACGCGGCAATGTTCGACCAGCGTGTCAGACACCCCGTCCAGATCGATGCCGTCGCGGTCCGTGTCGATCGTCAGATGGTCGATGTGCAGGCCGTGCGTGCCGGTGGCGAGGATCGCGAAATGGCCGCAGCGGGCCATGGAAAAGCCGGACAGACGGATGTCGCGCCCGCCGCGCAGCGCGATCGCCTTGTTGCCCTGCCCGCGCATCGCGGCCGCCTCCGGCTCCAGCGCGGCGATCTGCGCGGTGGTCATGCCGTCCATCGACACCGGCCGTTCGCCGACCTGCGCGGACCAGCGCGCGCCGGGACCGTCGCGGGTCAGCCCCTCGCCATCGATCAGGCCGGGGCCGATGATCGCGACCTGCCGGACATCCTCGCCCCAGAACAGGCTGTTGCGCCAATGGCTGTGGCCGAAATCCTGATAGAGCTGTGCCCCGCGATCCTCCGGATCGTCATAGCGGCCCGGATGGCGCGCCGGGTCGGCGGCGACGATCACCGCGCCCGCCTGCAAAAGGATCGTCACCCCACCGTGCAGCCGCATCGAAAAACACAGATACCGACCCGGCGGGATCAGCACGGTGCCCCCGCCCGCCATCGCGGCGATGGCCGCGGCAATGGCGGGACTGTCGATCGCCACCCCGTCGCCGCGGGCGCCGTGCGCGCGGACGTCGGCGATCCGCACGGCGTGCGCGGGGAAGGGCAGCGGTGCTATTGGAGGTTCACGTACAGGCCGCCATCGACCAGCAGCGAGGCGCCGGTGACGTAGCGGGCGAGGTCGGAGGCAAGGAACACGGTGGGGCCGACCAGATCCGCGGGCTGGCCCAGGCGGCCGAGCGGCACGCGCCCCTCCATCGACCGGCGCTTGTTCTCGTCGGCGAGGTCGTCCTTGTTGATGTCGGTCAGGATGGTGCCGGGGAACAGCGAGTTGCAGCGGATATTGTGCCGGCCCAGTGCAATGGCGGCCGATTGCATCAGCGAATGAAGCCCCGCCTTGGTGGGGGTGTAATGCGTCTGATACTCGCCGCCGACAAGCGCGGAGATGGACGACATGGCGATGATCGATCCGCCATCCCCTTGCTCGACCATGCGGTTTGCGGCCGCCTGCACCATGAAATAGGCGCCGTGCAGATTTACGCGCATGGTGCGCTCGAACGTTTCGACCGGCATGTCGAGAAAGGCGTGGAACGGGCAGATGCCCGCATTGTTGACGAAGGCGTCGATCCGGCCGAGCGCGTCGACTGCGCGGTCGATGAAGTCCCGTGCGGTCTGCGGATCGGCGACATCGCCCTGTATGGCCACCGCGCGGCGGCCCAGTGCCTCGATCGCCGCCACCGCGCCGTCGGCACCCGCCTGATCACGCGAAAAGTTGAGCGCGACGTCGGCACCGTGTTCGGCGCACCCGATCGCGACCGCACGGCCGATCCCTGCGGACGCGCCGGTGACCAGCACGACCTTGCCTTCGAGCAGCATTATCCGTCTCCCTTGTCGCCGTCCGCTCAGTCCGCGGCGGCTTCGTAACCCAGTTCGGCACTGATCGCGCCTGCGGTACCGCGCACTTCCTCCGCCAGTTCCGCCATACGCTCGTCGCTCATATATTGCGCCGCACTCGACACGCTGATCGCGCCGATGATCTGGCGCGACGCGTTGCGGATGGGGGCGGAGACGCAGCGTATCTGGTCTTCGTTCTCCTCAAGGTCGAACGCGTTGCCGCACTGCGCATAGCCCTGCATCCGCGAGCGCCACTGCTCCGGCTCCGCCGGGGGGGCGCCCGCCTCCTGCTCGGCCGCGAAACGCTCCATCCAGTAGGTGGGCGAATGATCGAGCATCAGCGCCTTGCCGAGACCGGTCGAACTCAGCGGATGGCGATCGCCAACCCGGCTGGAAATGTTGATGCGGCGGCGTCCGGGCACCTTGTCCAGATACAGCGCGGAATCGCCGTCGAGGATGCCCAGATGCACGGTATCCTCGGTCGAGGCGGCGAGCGTTTCCAGATAGGGGCGGGCGACCTGGACGAGATCGGCCTGGGTCTGGGCGAGGGTGCCGAGCAGGAGGAGCTTGGGGCCGAGGCGGTAGCCGGAGCGGGGGGTGAAGGCGAGGTAGCCGCGATCGACCAGCGCGGACAGCAGCCGGTGCGTCGTGCTCTTGGTAAGGTCCAGCCGCTGCGCCAGCTCGCTGAGCGTCAGCACCTCGTGGCTGACCGCCTCGATCAGGTCGAGGCCGCGCATCAGCGTCTGGCTGCCCGCGCCGATCGATCCGCCGTCCGTCTTGTCCATTGTCGCCATGCCGTCCTCTCGCCCACTCTATAGAACGGGTTCCTGAATGCTGGCAACGTTCATGGCATGCTGTCAATCTCATATAGTGAATGACAGTTCCGAAAAATGCGGTCATCATTCCTTTTGGGATGGGCAGAGGACGAGGCTGATCGACGATGACGCGGTGGTACGGACTGGTGCTGATGATCGGCAGCATGGCGACGGCGGCTTCGGCACAGCCTTCGCGCGTGGCGGAGCGGCTGGATCGCGGCGTGGTGGCGACGCCGGTGGTGGCGGGCACCGCGGGCGGCGGATGGCTGGTCAGCTGGCGGCTGCTCGGCAGCGACCCGGCGGACATACGCTTTCATGTCTACCGGGACGGACGGCGGATCACGAAACAGCCGCTCGCCAAGGCGACCGCGTTCGTCGATCCGGCGGGTTCGCCGCAGGCGCGCTATACGGTCAAGCCAGTGTCGGGTGCGATGAGCGGGCCGGCGCTGATGCTGCCCCAAGGCTATCTGTCCATCGCGCTGACGCCGCCGCCGGGGGGAACGACGCCCGACGGGCAACGCTATGACTATACCGCCAACGACGCCAGCGTCGGCGATCTGGACGGCGACGGGCGCTACGAGATCGTGCTGAAGTGGGACCAGACGAACAGCCACGACAACAGCCAGGCGGGCTATACCGGCAATGTCATCCTAGACGCCTATACACTGGAGGGGCGGCGCCTGTGGCGGATCGACCTAGGGCGCAACATTCGCGCCGGGGCGCATTATACGCAGTTCCTGGTCTATGATTTCGACGGGGACGGCCGCGCCGAACTGGCGTGCAAGACGGCGGACGGTACCGTCGATGGCACGGGCGTGGTGATCGGCGATGCGGCGGCGGACTGGCGGTCCCATGCCGGCGAGGTGCCGCAGGCGGACCGCACCGGTGCGAAAACCCTGCCCGACGGGCGCAAGGTGGCGGTGCTGACCGGGCGTATCCTGAACGGGCCGGAATATCTGACCGTGTTCGACGGGCGGACGGGGCGGGCGCTGGACACCGCCCCCTATGATCCACCGCGCGGACCCTCCGACGTGGCGACGATGACCGCGACCTGGGGCGACGGCTATGCCAATCGTGCCGACCGTTTCCTGGCGGGCGTCGCCTATCTGGACGGCAAGCGGCCCAGCATGATTTTCGGCCGCGGCTATTATGCGCGCACCGCGGTGGCGGCATGGGATTTTCGCGACGGCAAGCTTGCCAAGCGCTGGCTGTTCGACAGTGCGGCGCCAGGGCAGCAGGATTATGCCGACCGCGGCAACCACCAGTTGAGCATCGCCGATGTCGATGCCGATGGCCGCGACGAGGTGATCTATGGATCAATGGCGATCGACGATACCGGCCGCGGCTTGTGGACGGTGCCGCTCTATCACGGCGATGCCATGCATGTCGGCGATCTCGACCCCGCCCGCCCCGGACTGGAGAAATGGGGGGTGCATGAACAGGTGAAGAGCAATGGCGGCATCGGATCGGCGCTGCTCGATGCGCGTACCGGCGAGATCCTGTGGAGCAAGCCGGCGCAGGAGGATACCGGGCGCGGGCTGGCCGTCGATATCGACCCGCGCCATCCGGGCGCCGAGTTCTGGGGATCGAACAGCCGCGACCTGTTCGATGTCGCGGGACGCCGGATCGGTCCGGCGCCGAGGGTCGCCAATTTCGCGATCTGGTGGGACGGCGACCTGCTGCGCGAGTTGCTGGATGGAACGACGATCAGCAAGTGGAACTGGACCACGGCGACCGAGACCCCGCTGCTGCATCCCGCCGATGTCGCATCGAACAACGGGACCAAGGCCAATCCCACGCTGCAGGCCGACATATTGGGCGACTGGCGCGAAGAGGTGATCTGGCGCGCGGCGGACAACCGGTCGCTGCGCATCTATGTCACGCCCTATCCGACCGACCACCGGCTGGTCACGCTGATGCACGACCCGGTATACCGGATGGGGGTGGCGTGGCAGAACGTCGCGTACAACCAGCCACCGCATCTCAGCTACTTCCCGAAGCCGGCGGGCACGGCGGAATGACGTCAGGCGGGCCAGCGGTGATCGCTGGCCCAGCCAAGGAACAGGTCCAGCCAGGGCACGGCCGCACCGTTCCGCCGGTTGGCCGGCGGACCATGGCCGCCATGTTCGAAGATCAGCAGTTCGGTGGGGATGCGCGCAGAGCGTAGCGCTTCCCATAGCAGCAGGCTGTTGCGGATCGGGACGACGGGATCGTCGGCGTTGCCGGTGATGAAGGTCGGGGGCGTGTCGGCGGGGAGGTTTCGTTCGGTGGAGTAGCGTTGCTGCCACGCGGGATCGGCGGCGTGGGAGCCGAGCAGGCGTTCGCGGGACGCGGCGTGGACGCCGTCGTCGCCCATGGTGACGACCGGGTAGAACAGGCCGGCGACCAGGGGTCTGGCGGACAGCGCGTCGTTGGCGTCGACCGGCGCATAGGTCTGCGTCGCGGCCTGGGTGGCGAGGCGGGCGGCGAGGTGGCCGCCGGCGGAAAAGCCGGTGACGGCGACGCGGGCGGGGTCCACCGTCCAGCGCTTGCCCGCCTGGCCGCGGATGAGCCGCATCGCGCGCTGCGCATCCTGGAGCGGGGTGTCCGGACCCGCGGCCCAGCCGTCATGCGGCAGGCGGTAGAGCAGTTCAAAGGCGGTGATGCCGATGGCGGCCAGCCGGCGCGCCACGTCTCCGCCGGTGCGGCCGGTCGCCACGCGGGCATAGCCGCCGCCGGGACAGATCAGCACCGCCGCACCATTGGGCCGCTCGGGATGGACGACGGTGAGCATGGGCGTGGCGACATGCGGCCAGGCAATGTCGTCGGGCTTGTTTTCGGGTGAGCGGAACACGCTTTGGTCGGTCACGTCCACCCCCTCGCCGCCGGGCGGCCGGCCCGGCCATAGCGGGAGGCGCTCGACACGAAGCGGGGGCGCAGCGGCAACGGTCAGGGGAAGAAGACCGCCCATTCCGGCGGCAAGCAGCATGCGGCGTGACGTCCCGTCCCTGTTCATCCGCATTCTACCTTCGGCTCTTATCGTTTGATCGTGCAATGCGTTGACCGGCATTGCAACCGCATGCGGGCCGGGCCGCGGTCATCGGGGATTGATCGATCGCAAATCACTGTTACGGTATACGAAATACCGGTTGGAGTGATGATGTCGGTACGCTTATCGCTGTTGGTCGCGCTGGTTGCCGCACCCGTGGCGGCGCAGCAGGCTGAGTGGGAACGGCCAGAGGTGATCCGTGAAGGTGCGGAGCCGATGCACGCGACCTTTGCCGGGTTCGAGACGAAGCAGGCCGCGCTCCGGGGCGATGTCCGCCGCTCGCGCTATCATCTGTCGCTGGACGGCGACTGGCGGATGAAGCTGGCCCCCGATCCGGAAGCACGCCCCAAGGGGTTCGAGCAGCCGGGATATGACGTGTCCGGCTGGGGCACGATGCGCGTGCCGGGGATTTTGCAGGCCGAGGGCCATGGCGGGCCGGTGTTCGTCGGCAGCGGCTATCCTTTCCCGCGCAACCAGCCGCTGATCGATCATTCCGTAAACGAGGTCGCGTCCTATCGGCGCGACGTGGTGGTGCCGGCGCATTTCGCCGGGCGCCGAATGCTGTTGACCATCGGGGCGGCGGGTGCGGCCTATTATCTGTGGGTCAACGGGCAGCGGGTCGGCTATTCGGAGGACTCCAAGCTGCCGGCGGAGTTCGACGTCACCCGCCAGATGCATGTCGGGCGCAATACGGTGGCGATCGAACTCTATCGCTATGCCGATGGCAGCTATCTGGAGGACCAGGATTTCTGGCGGGTGAACGGGATCGAGCGGAGCGTGTCGCTCTATGCCGCGCCGGCCACGCATATCCGGGACCTGGACGTGTCGGCGGGGCTGGACGCCGGCTATCGCGACGGGCGGCTGAAGCTGGGTGTCGCGGTCGGCGGGGCGGCGGGAGGCGTGCGGGTGCGCGCCACGGTGCTGGACGGCAAGCGCGCGGTGCTGGTGCGCGAAGGGGCGCCGGATGCGCAGCGCATGGTGACGCTGGCGGGCGACATCGCAGGGGTGCGGGCATGGAGCGCGGAGGCGCCGTCGCTCTACACGCTGCTGGTCGAACTGCTCGATGCGCGGGGGCGGGTGATCGAGGCGACGAGCCGGCGCATCGGGTTCCGCACCGTCGAGATCGCAGGCGGCGAGGTGCGGGTGAACGGCCGGCGGATCATGATCCGCGGCGTCAACCGGCACGAACATGACCCCCACACGATTCGGATCATGTCCGATGCCACGCTGCGCCGCGATCTGGAACTGATGAAGGCGGGCAACGTCAACGCCTTGCGATTGTCGCATTATCCCAATGACGAGCGCATCTATGCGCTGGCGGACGAGGTCGGCCTGTACCTGATGGACGAGGCCGATATCGAGAGTCACGGCTATCTCAGCCTGTTCCAGCAGACGGGGGACGAAAGCGTGCTGTTGGGCCACAGGCCGGAATGGAAGGCCGCACATCTCGACCGGGTGCAGCGCATGGTGGAGCGGGACAAGAACCACCCGTCGGTCATCTTCTGGTCGCTCGGCAATGAGACGGGGACGGGGCCAAATTTCGAGGCGGCGGCCAAGTGGGTGAAGGCGCGCGACCCGTCGCGGCTCGTCAGCTTTCTGGGGCACAGCATGAGCGGCTGGCGGCATCCGGTGAACGACTATGTCGACATCTTCGCGCCCATGTACGACGATATCGAGAAGATCGCCGATTATGCGGTGCGGCCCGAATTCAAGCAGCCGCTGATCCTGTGCGAATATGCCCATGCGATGGGCAACAGCCTGGGCAACTTCCAGGATTATTGGGACACGATCCGCGCCCACCGCAAGCTTCAGGGCGGCTTTATCTGGGACTGGGTGGACCAGACGCTGATCCGCAAGGACGCGGCGGGCCGCGACTATTGGGCGCAAGGGCCGGACTTCGACAACAAGGGCGGCGACGACAGTCCGGTGGGCGACGGGGTGATCCGGTCCGATCGCACGCCCGACCCGGAATATCATGAAATGGCCAAGGTCTATGCGCCGATCGGGTTCGAGCGGATGGCGCCGGGCTATGTCGTGGTGAACCGGCACGATCATGTCGACCTGTCCGGCTACACGCTCGACTGGGCGATGCTGGAGGACGGGGTCGAGGTGGCGCGAGGGAATATCCCGGTGCCCGTGGTGGCACCGGGGGGACGTGCCCCGCTGCAACTGACGCCGCCTGCGGCGCGCGATCCGTCTGCGGAACGGCGACTGGTGCTGCGCGCGCGGGCGAAGGCGGGGGCGATCCCGCTGGTCGATACGGGACATGTGGTCGGCTGGGAACAGTTCGCGCTGACCGGGCCGCGGGAGCTGCCGGCGGTCGCGCAGGGCGTGGCGCCGGTCGACGGGGGCGCGGTGCTGCGGCTGGCGGCGGGCGGCGCGGTGCTGGAGGTGGACAAGGTCAGCGGGCTGCTGCGCGGCTATGCGCGCGGCGGGCGGATGCTGCTGACCGGTGGCGCGCCCGATTTCTGGCGGGCGCCGACCGACAACGACATCGGCGCGAACGTCCCGACCAGCCATGCGATGTGGAAGCAGTTCAGCGAGCACCGGCGGGTCGATGCGGTGCGGAGCGAGGGCGATGCCATTGTCGTGATGCACGACATGGGCGTGGGATCGGTGAAGATGGAGACGCGGTGGACGATGGCGGCGGACGGCACCGCGCGCGGGGACGTGACGTTCACGCCGATCCGCGACGACTTGCCCGATCCGCTGCGCGTGGGGTTGCAGTTCCGGACACCGCCGGCGCTGGACCGGGTGCGCTGGTATGGCCGGGGGCCGCATGAAACCTATGTCGACCGCCGGACGAGCGGGCTGATCGCCCAGTGGGGCGGCACGCTGGCCGAGCAATATCACGGCTATGCCCGGCCGCAGGAGAGCGGGACGAAGCAGGATGTGCGCTGGATCGTGCTGGAGGACGAGGGCGGCCGAGGGCTGAAGCTGACCGGCGGGCAGCCGCTGGCGGTGAATGCGCTGGCGTTTCCCTATGCCGACCTGGCCATGCAGCCGGCCGGCAAGGCGCATAGCTCGGACATCCGCCCGCATGGCGACGGCACGCTGCTGGTCGATGCCGCGCAAGCGGGTGTCGGCGGCGATACCGGGTGGAGCCTGGATGGGCGCGCGCACATGCAATACCGGGTGCCGCTGAAGCCGATACGCTGGTCGTTCACGCTGGGGGCGGCACGATGAAGGCGATGCTGATCGCACTGTCGCTGATGCAGGCGGCGGCGCCGGTGTCGGACGGGGCACAGGACGCGACCGAGCGTTCGATCGGCCTGCGCGACAGGTGGCAGTGGCTGACCCGCGACATCGCCTTTCCGGCGGAATGGGACGGCGACGGGCGACATTTCCATTATCGCAAGACGGTGGCGGGCGGCTTCGCCTTCGTCGATGTCGATGCAACGATGCAAGCCAGGCGGCCGGCGTTCGACGCCGCCGCACTGGCGCCGGCGCTCGCCCGCGTGCTGGACCGGCCGGTCGATCCGCTGCGCCTGCCGTTCGAGCATTTCGCGTATCAGGACGGGCGGGGCGCGATCGTCGCGATGATCGACTACCAACCCTATCGCTGCACGCTGGTGGCGCCGCAGTGCGAAAAGCTGGTGGATCGACACCGGCCGCGCGGCTTCGGCGTGGTGCGCGACCTGAGCGTGCCGGCGCTGAACGATCCGCAAGCCTCGCCCGACGGGAGGCTGGAGGCGCTGGTCATCGACGATAATCTGGTCGTGCGCGACGCGGGCGGCGGGCGTGAGCATTGGCGCAGCGCCGATGGCAGCGCGGGCGACTTCTACGATCCCGAAAGCATCGCCTGGGCGCCGGATGGCCGCCATGTCGCAGCGTACCGGATACAGCCGGGCTATCGCCGGATCGTGACGCGCGTCGTCGCCGCGCCGCCGGGCCGGGTGCAGCCGGTGCTGGCCGAGCAGCTTTATCCCAAACCCGGCGATGCGGTGGACCGGGAGCGGCCGGTGATCTTCGACACCGCAAGCGGGCGGCGGACGGAAGTGGCCGATACGCTGTTCCCCAATGCCTATACCCTGTCTAATCTACGCTGGCGCAAGGACGGGCGCAGCGTGGCCTTCGACTATCTCCGGCGCGGCTTCGATCAGGCCAAGGTAATCGCGGTCGATGCGGATAGCGGCGTGGCGCATGCCGCGGTGACGGAGGATACGAAGACCTTCGTCCATGCCGAGCGGCGCTTCCTGCATGATGTGAACGATGCCGGGCGCGAGCTGATCTGGGCGTCCGAGCGCGACGGGTGGCGGCACCTGTACCTGATCGACGGCACGACCGGGCGGGTGAAGCGGCAGATCACCAAAGGCGACTGGGTGGTGCGCGATATCGCGCATGTCGACGATGCGAAGCGCCGCATCTGGTTTTCGGCAAGCGGGGTGACGCCGGGCGAGGACCCGTATCACAAGCATTGGTTCCGGGTGGATTTCGACGGGCGCAACCTCGTTCGCCTGACGGACGGTGACGAGATGCACGAGGCGAGTTTTTCGCCCGACGGGACGCGCTTCGTCGATGTGCACTCGCGTACCGACCGGCCGGAGGTGGCCGAGCTTCGCGATGGTGATACCGGCCGGGTGCTCGCGGTGCTGGAGCGCGGCGATGCCAGCGCGCTGACCGCGGCGGGTTTTCGCCCGCCCGAGACGTTCGTCGCCAAGGGGCGCGACGGCCGCACCGATATCTGGGGACTGGTGGTGCGCCCGCGCGATTATGATCCCGCCAGGCGCTATCCGGTGATCGAGAACATCTATGCCGGCCCGCATGACAGCTTTGTGCCCAAGGGCTTCTGGCCATTCGGCGGCTTTTCCGGCGGCGACAAGGCGATGGGGATGCAGCAGATCGCCGATCTGGGTTTCGTCGTGGTGATGATCGACGGGATGGGGACGGCGAACCGCTCCAAGGCGTTTCACGACGTGGCGTGGAAGAACCTGGACGATTCCGGTTTTCCCGACCGGATCGCGTGGATCAAGGCGTTGGCATCGAAGGACCGGGCGGTCGATATCACGCGGGTCGGCATCTATGGCGGATCGGCGGGCGGGCAGAGTACGCTGAACGCGCTGTTGTTCCATCCCGACTTCTACAAGGTGGGTGTCGCCTATGCCGGGTGTTTCGACAACCGGATGGACAAGATCGAGTGGAACGAACAGTGGCTGGGCTGGCCGGTGGACCAGAGCTATCTGGACGCATCGGGGGTGGTGCATGCCGCCCGGTTGCAGGGCCGGTTGCTGATGGTGGTGGGCGAGCAGGATTCGAACGTCGACCCCGCCTCGACGATGCAGGTGGTCGATGCGCTGATCCGGGCGGACAAGGATTTCGAGCTGCTGGTGGTGCCCAATGGCGAGCATGCGGCGGGGCGGACGACCGGGCCGGTCCGCTATGCGCAGCGGCGACAATATGACTTCTTCCGCCGCACGCTGCTGGGCGAGCAGACGCCGAACCGGAACGCGCGCTAACCCTGCTGCCAGCCGCCGCCCAGTGCCAGGAAGAGCTGGACCTGATCGGCGGCGAGGCGGCTTTCGGCGGCGGCCAGCGTCTGTTCGGCGGTGATCGCGGTGCGCTGCGCATCGAGCACGGGGAGGAAGCCGCTGCGCCCGGCACGAAACAGTGTTTCGGCGTCGCGCGCGGCGCGGTCCGCCTGTGCGCGGGCGTCGCGCAGGGCCGCGGCACGGTCGAGGTCGCGGGCGTAGATGGTGAGCGCGCTTTCGGTTTCGCGCAGCGCCTCCAGCACCGTGCCGTCGAAGCGGGCGTAATCCGCGTCGATCTCCGCCTGTGTCGCGGCGATGCGGGCGCGCACGCGGGTGCGGTTGGGGAACTCCCAGTTGATGAGGGGGCCGAGGGAGAATTTGAAGGTGTCGCCGGCGAAGAGGTTCCGGGCGAGGCCGACCGAGCCGAGCGAGGCGCCGAGCGAGACGCGCGGGTAGAGGTTGGCGGTGGCGACGCCCAGCCGGGCGGTGGAGGCGTGGAGGCGCCATTCCGCCTGTCGGATATCGGGGCGGCGGGCGATGAGGGCGGCGCCGTCGCCGATGGGGATCGGGCGGTCGAGCGTCGGCTCGGCCGTGCAGGCGGCGGCGGCGGTGTCGATCTGTGCGGGCGGGTGGCCGGTGAGGGTGGCGAGGCGGAACAAGGCGACCTGACGGGCGGCGAGCAGGCCGGGGAGAGTGGCGCGGACCTGTGCCTCCTGCGCGGCGGAACGGGTGGTGTCGAGCGAGATGCCGCGGCCGGCGCGCACGAGGCGGCGGGTAAGGTCGGTGGTGCGGCGTTGCAGGGCGAGCGCGCGCTCCGCCACCGCGATCTCGCGCGCGGCGGAGCAGGCGGCCAGATAGGCGCGCGTCGTATCCGCCGCGACGACCACGCGGACCCCGTCGCGGGCGGCCTGGGTCGTGGCGAGATCGGCATCCGCGGCCTCCACCGCGCGGGCGATCTGGCCGACGAGGTCGATCTGGTAGGAGACGGCGGCGCCGCCCGAATAGACGAAGTTGGCCGGCAGGGCGGCGCCGGGCAGCAGTTCTTCCTCGGCGGAGCGCTGTCCATAGGCGCCGGCGCCCTGCAGCGCGGTCTGCGGCTGGCGATCGGCCCGGGCTAGATCGCGGGCGGCCTGGGCGCGGGCGATGTTGGCGGCGGCGATGCGCAGGTCGGTGTTGTGGGCGAGGGCGTCGGCGATCAGGCGGTCGAGCGCGGGGTCGCGGTAGAGTTGCCACCAGCGGTCGGGGACGGGGGCGGGGCGGAAGGCGGCGGCGTCGCCGCTGACGAAGTCCTGACGGGCCTGGGGCCTATCGGCGATGGCGTCGGGCGGGCGATGATAATCGGGGCCGGCGGTGGTGCAGGCGGCGAGCAGCGCGGCGGCGAGTGCGGGGAGGACGGCGCGGAGGGTCATGCGCGGTTACCCTGCGGCTGTACCTCGACCGTGGCGGTGCGGCCGACGACGAGGGAGGTGCCCTGCGGCACCGCATCGATCGCGATGCGCACCGGCACGCGCTGCGCGAGGCGGACCCAGCTGAAGGTCGGGTTGACGTTGGGGAGCAGGGTGCCGCCGGCGCTGCGGTCGCGATCCTCGATCCCGGCGGCAAGGCTTTGCACATGCCCGCGGATCGGCCGGTCGTCGCCCATCAGGCGGACCGCCACAGGATCGCCGACATGGATGCGGGGCAGCTTCGTTTCCTCGAAATAGCCGACGATGTGGAGCGAGCTGCGGTCGATGATCGCAAACATCGGCCGCCCGGCCGTGGCATAGTCGCCGGGGCGCATGCCGAGGTTCGACACGGTACCCGCGACGCTGGCGCGGACGGTGGTGCGCGCGAGGTTGAGCTGGGCGGTGTCGAGCGCGACGCGCGCCTGCGCCAGGGCGGCGGCGAGTTGCGCGACGCGGGCATCGCCCTGTTCGCGCACCTCGCCCGCGACGAGGTCGCCGAGCGTGCGGTTGCGCTGCGCTTCGCGCCGGGCCTGGGCAAGCTGGACCTGCTGCGCGGTCAACGCCGCCTGCGCCTGCGCCACGGCCAGGCGGTAGCGCGGGCGATCGACGATGAAGAGCGGGGCGCCGGCCGCGACCGGCTGGTTGTCGCGCACCAGCACCTCGGTGACGAGGCCGGACACGTCGGGCGCGACCTGCACCACGTCGCCACGGATGCGGCCGTCGCGGGTCCAGGGATCTTCCTCGTAATGGCGCCACAGCCGCTGGCCGCCGATCGCGGCGAGCACGACCACGCCGAGCGTGACGAGGATACGGACAATGGGAAGCATTTTCATGATGACAGGCCGAAGGCGGTGGGGAGGGGGGTGTGGGTGAGGATGGCAGCGAGGCCGGCCCACAGGATGACGGTAAGGGCGACGTCGAAGAGGCCGCGGTGCCAGACGAAGCGGTAGAGGCCGAGGCGGCCGAGCGCCCAGCCGGCAAGCTCGGCCGCGGCAAAGGCGAGAACGGCGGCGATAAGCAGCGGGTGGACGAGCACCCCGGCGATGGCGATCTCCCCGGTCATGCGGCGTGGCCCGGTACCCAGGCGGCGGCGTCGGGGAAGGCGTTGCGGCGCAGGCCGGTCAGCGCGGCGAGCAGCGGGCGGGCATGGTCGCGCCACGCGGTGTCGATCGCATCGTCGAGGCGGGCGAGCAGCGGGGCGGCGTCGCGGCGGCCCGCGACATGGGCGGCAATGTCGGCGCGCAGGCTGCCGGTGGCGCCATCCTCCAGTTGCGCGAGGGTGACGCCGAGGCGGAGTTCGCGCAAGGTGGCGGCCGCCTCGTCACGGCCGTCGTCGGTGACGTCGCCGAGGCGCGCGGCGATCAGGCCCACCCGGTCGAGCATGCGGGCGATCCAGCGGGCGAGTGCGGCCGGCGAATGCTGGTCGCGCAAGGCGGCAAAGTCGCGGCGGCCGGCGGCGCGCAGGCGGCGGACCATCGCCCCGGCGCCCAGGCTGCGGAACAGCCGCGTCGCGGCCATGGCGGCGGCGACCCCGACGAGCTGCGCGATGCTGCCGTTGACGAAGCCGGCAAAGTCGGCGGCGAAGCGGTTGGTGAGCGCCAGCCCGCCGACCAGCCCGATCGCCAGCGGCAACGCGCGCCCGTACCAGCGGGGCAGCGCCATGAACGCGCCGATCGGCAGCATGACGGGGGCAAGAACCAGGACGAGCAGCATGGGATCGGTGACGCGCGGCAGGATGGCGAACAGGTAGAGGGCGGCGACGGGCAGCGACACGATCGTCCAGATCAGGAAGCTGCGCTGCGCCGGGATGGGGTCGTCCATCGTCGAGAAGAGGCAGCAGACAACCGCGGCGATCATGGCGGCCACGGCACCCTCGGGCCAGGCGGTGGCGATCCAGAGCGCGCAGCAGCCGAGCGTCGCGACGAGCGTGGCGAGCGCGGAAAGGCCGGCAAGGCCGACGTCGCGGTGGAGCGCGGCGGTAACGGGGGCGGCGGTGATCTTGTATGCGGAGGGATTGTCGAGCGAACGGGTGAGCGCGCGTGCGTCCTGAAGCGCGTCGACCAGTTCGGCGAGGCGGTGGAGCAGGTTGAGGCGGACGAGATCGTCCCAGCCGGCAAGCGGGAGCGCCTCTGCGCGCGAGAGGCAGCGGGCGCGGATGTCGGCAGCGTCGCCCTCGCCCGCAGCGAGGGTGCGGACGGCGGCGAGTTCGTCGGCGATGCCGTCGGTGGTGCCCAGGCTGCGCATCCGGTCCTCGATCGCGGAGACGAGGGGGAGCATGAGCGCAAAGCGCTGGCGCAGCGCGGCGAGGAGCGCGCGGGTCGGGCGGCGCGCGGCGGTGTCGAAGGGGATGTGCGTCGCCATAACGTGCAGTTCGGTGACGTCGGCGGCCATGCGGCGGCGTTCGCGCGCGGTGCGGGCGGGGGGATGGAGCGAAAGCGCGTCGGCGATCCAGCTTTCCGCCTCGGCCAGCAGCGTGGCTGCGCGAGCGGCGAGCAGCGGCGTGACGCTGCGCGGAAAGACGACGGCGTGGACCAGGGCGGCGCAGATGACGCCGATGCCGATCTCTTCGGCGCGCAGGACCGCGGTGTCAAACACGGTTTCAGGGTGCGACACGCTGGGAAAACCGATCAGCGCGGCGGTGTAGCCGGCGAGCAGGAAGAGATAGGAGCGCGGCGTGCGGTCGAGCAGCGAGACGAACTGGCACAGGCCGACCCAAGCGGCGAGGGCAAGCGAAAGCAGCACCGGGCTGTTCGCCAGCGGCGGCATCAGGATGACGGTGGCGGCAGCGCCGACGATGGTGCCGGCGAGCCGGAACACCGCCTTGGACCGGACGGCGCCGCTGAGCGGCTGGCTGGTGATGTAGACCGTCATCATCGCCCAGAACGGGCGTTCCAGCCCGAGCGCGAAGGAGGCGAACAACGCCAGCATCGCGGCAGCGAAGCAGTTGACCGAAAAGATCAGTTCACGACGGCCGAGCGGCATGGATCAGCCCTGGTCCGTCGCCGCGATGGCACGCGAGAGCCGTTCCAGCACACACACGGCCGTCGTGACATCCTCCGCCGCGATACCGGCGAACAGACGCGCCCGGATCGCGGCGGATTCCACCTCCGCCTTGGCGGCCAGCGCCTTGCCGGCGGGGGAAAGGTGCAGCGTGCGGGCGCGCTTGTCCTGCGGATCGACACGCCGCTCGACCAGGCCGTCGCGCTGCATCGCATCGAGCATAGGCACCACCGAAGGCGCCTCCACGCCCAGTTCCTCGGCGAGTGTCCCCTGACGCACCCCGTCGCCGAGCCGGCCGAGCAGCATCACCGCAAGCGCGGTGGAGTGGGACAGCGACATCGCCGCCAGTCCGCGATCGACGTGGCGGCGATAGGTGCGCGCGAGCGGCATGAGCAGCGCCGTGAACTGGCGCTCCATGAAGGCGGAGGAAACCATATAGATAGCCATCTATCTATTCTTGGCAGTCGCTTCAAGTCGGCCATTTCGACAGGGCCGGATCGTTTGGCCGCTAATGTGAGTTAGGGCCGAGGTGGGCGGAACCCCTTCGCCCTCGATCACCGGACGTGGCCATGTTCGTGTTCGGGCGATCGGCGAAGGAGTGGCGGATTTGCGGACCCTGGACGTGACGATCGTCGGCATGGGCGCGTGCGGCGTGGCGGCATTCGCCGAGGCGGTGGCCCGGCTGCGCTATGAGCGGGACACGCGGGTGTCGTTCCAGCTGATTGAGCGGGACGATCCGGCGCGCGGGCTGGCGTTCGGCACCGACCAGCCGGGGCACCGGTTGAACACCGAATCCCGGCTGATGGGATTATATGACCATGAAGCCGGGGATTATCGCCGCTGGCTGGAGGCGCGCGAGGCACTGGAGCCCGACAGCGTCGTCTACGCGCGGCGCAGCGAGTACCGCCGGTATCTGAACCATGTGCTGGACCGTGCGCTGGCCGATGCGCAGGACGCCGGGATCGCGGTGACGCAGCACCGGGACGAGGCGGTGCGGATCGACGGCAATCCGGCGCGGGCGACTGTCGCGCTGGCGGGCGGTGGGCAGGTGGCGACCAACGTCGTGCTGCTGGCGATCGGCACGCCGCAGGCGGAACGCTTCGGCGACCTGGACGGCAAGCCCGGCTATTTCGACTTTCCCTGGCCGTCCGAGCGGCTGGCCAAGGGCATAGCGCGGGATGCGTCGGTGACGATCCTGGGCAGTTCGCTGAGCGCGATCGACACGCTGATGACGCTGCTGGACGAGGGGCATGAGGGCCCCGTCCTGATGGCGTCGCGCGACGGCATGTTGCCGCGCGTGGAGATACCGTCGCCGGAAAACGGGTATGAGCGTCGCCACCTGACGCTGGAGGCGATCCACCGGCGGTTGCGGACGCGGGGCGCTGCTTCTCGGTGGTCGATCTGGTGCGGCTGTTCCGGCGCGAGGTGGAGGATCTGGTCGGCCATGCGGTCGACTGGCGTGCGGTGGATCGGCGCGGCGGCGATGCGGCGGCGGGGCTGCGAGAGGATATCAACGCGGCGCTGAGCGGGGACGAGCCGTTCCAGCGCATCCTGACCGCCGCCCGGCACGACGCCACCGCGATCTGGAACCTGTTGCGGCCGCTGGATCGCAAGCGGTTCGGCAAATGGGTGGGGCCGCATTTCGCGACGATGCGCTTCGTGATGCCGATGGTGAATGCCGAGCGTATCCGCGCGGCGTTCGACCGCGGGCAGTTGCAGGTGCGCGGCGGCGTGGTGGATACCAGCGCGTGCGACGGGGGCGGGTTTCGCACCACCTTCGAAAATGGCGGGGATCATGACGCGCCGGTGGTGGTGAACGCGACGGGCACCGCGATGGCGCTGGAGGAAATGCGCGAGCCGCTGATCGCGGACCTGCTGCGCCGCGAATGGCTGATGCCGCATCCGGTCGGCGGGGCGCGCGCGCATCGGGGATCGGGGCGTATCATGACGCGCGATCCGGCATCACCCCGGCTCTACGGCGTCGGGCAGTTGCTGAACGGCGAACTGCGCGACACCAATTCGGTGTGGTTCAACGTCGAGACCGCCGCACGGGCGGTGGACGACATCCTGCACCTGCGCTGATGAGGGCCGATCGATGAACCCCCTGGGCGCGATCGCGAGCCATGTGCTGCCGCTATACGGTGTGTTGCTGTTCGGATGGGCGATCGGCAAGCATACCGGCGGTCTGGCGCGCTGGATATCCGGGCTGCTCGTCTATGCGCTGATCCCGGTGTTGGTGCTGGGCAATGTGCAACAGGCGGAGGTGGCGCAGATCGCGATCATCACGCCGCTGATGTTCGCGGTCGCCGCCGCGATGAGCCTGCCGGCATGGTGGCTGTCGAAGCGGATCGGCGAGGATTTCGATCCCCGGCTGCTGTCGGCGTCCTTTTCCTTCTTCAACGTCGCGTTTTTCGGCATCCCGGTGGTCAAGGCGCTGTTCGGCGAGGCGGAGATATCGACGGTGGTGTGCGCCTATATGGGCAGCGCGCTTTATGGCGACACGATCGGCTATTATCTGATCGCGCGCAGCAAGGTGGGCGGCAAGCGTGCCGCGACGCAGGCGCTGCGCGTGCCGCTCGTCTATGCAATGGTCGCGGCCATCGTGCTGCGGGTATGGGAGGTGCCCTTGCCCGCCGTGATGGACACGGTGCAGCCGGGCGTGTCGCTGGCGGTGTCGGTGCTGGGCATGGGCGTCGTCGGGCTGGGACTGGGGCAGGCGGGCGAAGGCCGGACCGAGCCCCGATTGCTGGCCAAGATCCTGGCGCTGCGACAGGTGAGCGCGGCGGTGCTGCTGGCGCTGGCGCTCGGCATCGAGGCGCTGGCGGTGGGCACGCTGGACCGGCAGGACCGGATCATCGTCGGTCTGGTCGCGCTGTTCCCGATCGCGGCGAACATCACCGTTTTCGCCACGCTGATCGATAAGAACAAGCGCGAGGCGGCGATCCTGATCGGGGCGTCGAGCGCGGTGTCGCTGATCCTGGTCGCGGCGGTGGTGGGGGTCGCGGGCGGGATGCTGACCGGGTGAGCCGCTACGCCTGCACCGTCCGGTACGTCGGCGCGTTTGCGGGCAGCGGGTGCGGCTCGGCACGACCGTAGAGGAAGCCCTGACCCAGATGGCAGCCGAGTGCGACGAGCCGCTCGGCCTGGGCCGGGGTCTCGATCCCCTCGGCCACCACGATCTTGCCGAGGCCCCGGCCGAGCCCGATGATCGCGCGAACGATCGCCAGCGTGCCGCCGCCGACCTCGTCCAGCCCGGCGACAAAGGAGCGGTCGATCTTGATCCGGTCGACCGGCATGTCGCGCAGATGGACGAGGCTGGCAAAACCGGTGCCGAAATCGTCGAGCGCGATCTGGATGCCGGCGCGGTGCAGCGTGCGCAGCGTTTCCAGGATCGTGTCGGCGGCGCGGTCGAGCATCACCCGCTCGGTCACCTCGATGCACAGGGACGACGGGGGCACGCCGTACGCCGCCAGCCGGTCGAGCACCTGCCGCGCGGCGCGGGGGCCGGCGAGTTGGGCAGAGGTGAAGTTGACGCTGAGCATGCGGATCTCGTCCGGCCGGTCGCGCAGCCAGCCCATGGCGAGGTCCAGCACATGATCCTGGATGCGCGCGCCGATCTTCTCGGCGACCAGCACGTCGGCGAAGCGATCGGGCAGCATCAGTCCGTGATCGGGGTGGTTCCAGCGGAGCAGCGCCTCGTAACCGCAGCATGCACCCGAGGGGAGCAGGACGATCGGCTGCAGGTCGAGGCGGAACTCGCCGCGGGTGAGCGCCGCCTCGGCATCGCGGGTGAACTCGACCTGCAGGTCGCGCAGGATGCGGAGCAGCGGATCGTAGCGATATTGATGCCCGCGCCCGCGCCGCTTGGCATGGTAGAGCGCCAGATCGGAATTCTGGTAGAGCAGGTCGGGGGCGGTGGCGTCATCGGGCGCGCGGGCCGAGCCGATGCTAAGCGAGATGGGGCGGGTCTGGCCGAGATAGGTCCATGGCCGACCCTGAAGATCGGTCAAGCGTTCCGCCATCGCTGCGTCCACCTCCGCCGAGCCGGGAAAGAGCAGCGCGAACTCGTCGCCGCCGATGCGCGACACATGCGCACCGGGCACGGTGGCGGCGATCTCGACCAGCGCGGTGGCGATGCGTTGCAGCATGGCATCGCCACCGGCATGGCCCAGCCGGTCGTTGGCGTCCTTCAGATAATCGACGTCGATCAGGTACAGCGCGAAGGGCGCGCCCTCGTGGATCAGCGCGCGGGTGGCGTCCTGGAAGGCGGCGCGGTTGCCGAGGCCGGTCAGGAAGTCGGTCTGCGCGGCCTGGCGCAGCGCCTTGGTCTCGACGAGCTGGATCTCGCGCTGCTGCGTTTCCATCGCCAGGGCCTGGCGCAGATGGCGGAAGCGATCGGCGATGGCGAGCGACAGCACCAGCGCCTCGAAGGCGAGCGCGCCGAAGGAGGAGAAGTCGACCAGATCGTTTTGCGGCACCATGCCGAGATTGCGCGCCAGCCGGGCCAGGAACATGCCGATCACCGGCCCCCACCCGACCAGATAGAACCAGACGACGCGGCTGCCGCGCCGGATCGCGATGCCACAGGATATGGCCAGAAGGACCGCGGTGGCGGCGATGACATAGTTCAGCGCCCGGTCGGTGGGCATGACGGGAAATATCGTATCGGCCGCGGCGATGCAGCCGGACAGGGCACCGGCCACGGCCAGCGCGCGACCGGCCCTGATGAACCGGCGGGGGATGCAGCCATCCTCCACCACGGTGAAGAAGAACATGTTGCCCGCGCCGATCATGAAGCCGACCAGCGCGTAATCGATGCGCACCGCGATCGGCCCGACCAGACCGGGAAAGACATAGCCCGCCATGTTCGTCCAGACCATGCCATAGGCGAAGGCACTGGCGACCCACAGCACGTACCAGCGCTGGAAGCTCTGACGCTGTCCGGCGTTGATGACCGAATTATAGGCAAGGGCGGACAACAGTGCGCCGGCGAACAGGCCCATCAGCGCCAGCCACGGGGCATCCTCGCGCGGCTGTTCCTCCGCCGGGATCCCCTTAAGCTTGCGCATCAGCGACAGGTGATCGATGCGGCGATAGCCGAGATACAGGCGGTCGATGTCGCGCCCGGCCGGGGGGATGGTGAAGCGCAGCACGCCGCCGGGGGCGCCGTGGCCGGCCAGCTGACGGGCCGAAAGCTCGATGCGGCCCATGCCCTTCGGGCCGCCTGCAACCACGGCGATACGGTCGAAGCGGGTCTGATCGACCAGCAGGTGCCAGCCGGGGGGCAGGTCGTGCAGGCGCGAGGCGTCCAGCCGCAGCCATAGCCATTCCGGACTGTCCTGCGGCGCGTCGGCCCCGCAGGCATAAGGCGCGGCCACCACCGCCGCGTTCGACGCGCCATCGGGCAGGGTCGCGGTGCACAGGCCGCGATGCAGGTCCACCACCGGCGCACGGGCGGCGACCGGTGTCGCCCCCAATGCGAGGAGCAGAACCATCAACATCAAGATCGCCAGTCGCACGCTTTACCTTTGCGGATATCCGTCTACCCGTTCCGGTTCGATCTTTAACCGGAAACCCCTAACAAATGAATGGTGCCCGGTTGCGGTGCACCATCGATCGTGCGGCGGTGCAGCCTGCGCGGCCGGGAAAGATATCGAACCGCAGGCGGACGGCGCACAAGCACAGGGCCGCCGGCGGATGGACGATCCGGACGGCGGCCATTTCCGGCAATCTTTTACGAGGATGGCACCGACCGGCGCCATCCCACCCCTCAATGCTTGCGCGGGATCAGGTGCAGGCCGAACACGATGATGCCGCCGACGACGAGGCCGACCACCGCCGAGCCGAGCGCGTTGACCACCCAGGCGACGATGCCATGGACGAAGGGCAGGGCATGGCCCGCCGCCTCCGCCGCGTCGTGCAGCGTGTGGGCGATCGCGCCGAGCCCGAACGTCTCCAGACCGTGAACGATGATGCCGCCGCCGACCCACACCATCGCGGCGGTGCCGATTACCGACAGTGCGCGCAACAGCACGGGCATGGCCTTCACCAGGCCGCGCCCGATGCCCTGCGCGGCGCTGCCGCCGGTCTTGACCAGATGGAGGCCGATATCGTCCATCTTCACGATGATCGCGACCGCGCCGTACACGCCCACCGTGATCGCGATGCCGACCAGTGCCAGCGCGATCGCCTGTAGCGGGATCGACAGGTCGGGCAGTTCGCCCAGCGCGATCGCCATGATTTCGGCGGACAGGATCAGGTCGGTGCGGATCGCACCGGAAACCTGCCGGTCCTCCAGCTCCTTGGGATCGGTGATCTCGCTGACTTCCTCGGCATGGCCATGGCCGGACAGCGCCTCGTAGATCTTCTCGGCCGCCTCGAAACACAGATAGGCGCCGCCCAGCATCAGGAGCGGCGTGATCGCCCAGGGTGCGAACGCGCTGAGCAGCAGGGCGCCGGGCAGCAGGAAGATCAGCTTGTTGCGCAGCGATCCGATCGCGATCTTGCGGATGATCGGCAATTCGCGTTCGGGCGACAGGCCGACGACATAGGTGGGCGTGACAGCGGTATCGTCGATCACCACGCCCGCCGCCTTGGCCCCCGCGCGGCCGGCGGCACCCGCGACATCGTCCAGCGATGCCGCTGCCAGCTTTGCAATCATCGCCACATCGTCGAGCAGCGCGACCAGACCCCCTGCCATTCAACATCCCCTGATAGTTGGAGCCGCTGCGCTATCGCCAAACCACGCGGCTTGCACGCGAAATGCGGGAACGGTGGCGCGGGGTGCGCAAGGGGCTATACCGGCGTACCGGCCAAGGGGCCGGGGCCAGGGACGAGGATCGCCGCGATATGCCGCTTTACGCCATTGCCGGACGCCGCCCGACGCTGCACCCGAGCGTGTGGATCGCGCCCGGCGCCGACATCATCGGCGACGCGCATCTGGCGGAGGGGGCCAGCGTGTGGTTCCGCGCGGTGATCCGCGCCGACAACACGCCGATCCGGATCGGCGCGAATACCAATATCCAGGAAGGCGCGATGCTGCATTCCGATCCGGGCAGTCCGCTGACGATCGGGGCGGGCTGCACGGTCGGGCATCATGCCATCCTGCATGGCTGCACGATCGGCGACGGCGTGCTGGTGGGCATGGGGGCAACGGTGCTGAACGGCGCGGTGATCGGCGCGAACTGCCTGATCGGGGCAGGCGCGCTGGTGACGGAGGGCAAGGCGTTTGCCGCCGGCAGCCTGATCGTCGGCAGCCCGGCCCGCGCGGTCCGCACGCTGGACGATGGCGCGATCGCCCGCCTGCGGCTGTCGGCGGAGCATTATGCGGCGCGAGGCGCGCATTATGCCGCCGAACTGGAAGAGGTGACGCGCTAACCGGCTGCGTCAGTGCGGCTCGTACCGCTCGACCAGAAAGACGCGCGCATGTTCGAAATAGGCGGGCAGGGGGGCGGCGCGCAGGGTAGGGTTGTCGGTCAGGAACTCGACAAACGCCTCGCGCTGGCCCGGCTGGCCATCGGCGGCGCGCCAGCCCCAATCGTCCAGCACGACCACCGCACGGTCGCGGATAAGCGGCGCGGCAAAGCGGAGCGCCAGGGCAGAGGCCGAATAGGTGTCGCAATCGACCATTATCAGCGACGCCTTCGACATGGTCAGGTTCGCGCGGGTGGCGGCGGTCAGGGTGTCCGAATACCAGCCCTTGACCAGCGTGATCGCGGACAGGTCGACCCCCTTGGCGCGCAGGTGGCGGCGGGTGAGGCGCAGCGGCGAGGCAAAGGCACCGGCGTCCCAGCCTTCCTCCTCCGACCCCGTCGGCATGCCGGCAAAGGAGTCGAAGCCGATCAGGCGGTTCTGGTCGATGCCGCGGCGACGCAGGACGTGGAACACGGCCGCCATCGACGTACCCCGGCTGACCCCGAATTCGAGGTAATCGCCGAATTGATGATCCCGATCGGCCGCGACGAGCCGGTCGAGCGCGGCATCGATGCAGGTGGCGAAGCTCTCCTCAGGCACCAGCGGACGCCAGGGTGCCAGCCCCCAGCGACGCAGCGCCACATGCGCCGCACCGACCGAATCCCTGATCCCCATCTGTCGCAACGCCCAGTCGCCGAAGGTCCGGAGCGACCCCGTGCCCGTGCCGATCGTCTGCATCATCCCTGCACCTTTTCACCGGATCGCATCCGGTCGCGGCCCACCCCCGTCGGCCCGGCACCGGTTATCGCCCGTCGCATGCCGGGGGACGAGATCGGCAGATGGAGTACCCCGCCCTCCTCGCCATCGACGCGAAAGGATGCCGTCGATCGGCCGGATGGGCGATCCCGCCGCGCCGCCCGTTGACCTGTGTTAACCGCGTGAATAGCGGTGGATGCGTGACCGCACCCACCATCCTGATCGTCGAGGACGACCCCGCCCTCCGGACCCTGACCGCGCGCGCCCTGCAGGAGAACGGCTTTGCCGTCCGCCTGGCCAATGCCGCGCCCGAAATGTGGCAGGCACTGGATACCGGCACGGTCGACCTGGTCCTGCTCGACATCATGCTGCCGGGCACCAGCGGCATCGACCTGTGCCGCCAGATACGCCAGCGCAATCACGTGCCGATCATCTTCATCAGCGCCAAGGGCAGCGAGATGGACCGGGTGGTCGGGCTGGAGCTGGGCGCGGACGATTATCTGCCCAAGCCTTTCGGCACGCGCGAGCTGGTCGCGCGTATCCGCGCGGTGCTGCGCCGGGGTACGCTGGATCAGGAGGCGACGGCGCGCGAGGCGGGTATCCTGCGCTTCGACGGGTGGACCGCCAATATCGCGCGGCGCGAGTTGATCTCGCCCACCGGCGCGCTGGTCGAACTGACCGGTGCCGAGTTCGACCTGCTGATCGCGTTCCTCGACAATGCGCAGCGCATCGTCGCGCGCGAGCGGCTGATCGAGCTGTCGCGGGCGCGGATCGGCGACAGTTCGGACCGCAGCATCGACGTGCTGGTCAGCCGTTTGCGGCGCAAGCTGTCCGGTGCGGGCGGCGCGGCGCCGATCGTGACGGTGCGCGGCGTCGGCTACATGCTGAACGTGCCGGTCGAGCGGCAGTGACACGCTTCCTGCGCCCGTCGGTGGGGGTGCTGGGCCGGATCGTGGCGATCCTGCTGCTGGCGGTGACGATCGAGTTTGCGGTGTCCACCTTTCTGTACGAGCAGGCGAGCCAGGTGTCGGTGCGCGATGACGAGGCGCGGCGGCTGGCGGAGCATCTGGTGGTGGCGAGGCGCGTGCTGAACGAGCGGCCGGCGGCCGAGCGGGACGAGGTGGCGGACGAGCTGACGACCGATCGCTATACGGTGCGCTGGTCGGTCGAGATCCCTGAGCGCGCGCCGATCTCGCCCGAGCTGGACGGCATGCGCGAGCAGATCGTCGAATGGGAGCCGACCCTGGCGGCGACCGACCTGCACCTGCGGCTGGGGTCGCTCGGCCGGCGGTCGATGATCGGGGGCGACCTGCGGCTGGATGACGACACCCGTCTGCTGTTCCGAATGCGCGAGCCGCTCCAGACCTGGGACCTGGCACTGGGCCGCGTGCTGCTGGCGCTGGTGCCGGCGATCGCGCTGATGCTGGTCAGCGGCGCGCTGATCGGGCGCATCCTGCAACCCCTGCGCCTGCTGGCGCGCGCCGCCGACGAGATCGGGCCGGGCGCGCCGCAACCGGTGCCCGAACGCGGCCCGGGCGAGGTGCGGCGGGTGACCGCAGCGTTCAACCGGATGCAGGCGCGCATCACCCGGCTGATGGACGAGCGCACCCGCTCGCTGGCCGCGGTCGGCCACGATCTGCGCACGCCGCTCGCCCGGCTGCGGCTGCGCGCGGACGGGGTGGCCGAGCCCGAGGTGCGCGACGCGATCCGCGACGACATCGTCGAGATGGAGGCGATGGTCGGGTCGATGCTGGCGTTCCTGGGCGGCGAGGAAGAGGCCGAGGAGCCGGTGCTGGCCGATCTGGCGATCCTGTGCGCCAACCTGGCCGACGATGCCGCCGATCGCGGGCGCGACGTATCCTATGCGGGGCCGGATCATTTCGACATGCGGCTGCGCCGGTTTGGCATGAAGCGCGCGCTAACCAACTTGGTCGAGAATGCGCTGCATTACGGCGAACGGGTGACGATCACGCTGGAGCCGACGGCCAAGGCGACCTTTATCCGGGTGGAGGACGACGGCCCCGGCATTCCCGAGGAATCGCTGGCGCTGGTGCTGGAGCCGTTCGTGCGGCTGGACACGGCACGGCGGCGGGACACGGTGGGCTTCGGCCTCGGCCTGTCGATCGTGACGCGCACGGTGCAGGCCGAAGGAGGGCGGCTGACCCTGGCGAACCGGCCGGAAGGGGGGCTGTGCGCCGAAATCTGCCTGCCCGTCGCCAGGGCGCAGCGCAGCAACAATTTGTAACGCAGCCGCTGCACGGCAGCAAAGTCCGGTGCGTATATCCTGATGCGACGAGCACAGGAGCGTATGGTATGAACGAGGTGATCGGTCGGGTTTTCAGCTTTGAAAAGCAGGTGTTTCCTAACCAGAGCGCACTGTACAACAAGCTGACGACCCAGGGGCAGAGCCCCAAAGCGCTGATGATCTCCTGCGCGGACAGCCGCGTGGTGCCCGAGCATGTGATGCAGGCGGATCCGGGCGACCTGTTCGTCTGCCGCAACGCGGGCAACATCGTGCCCCCTTTCGCACAGGCCAATGGCGGCGTGACGGCGACCGTCGAATATGCCGTGGCGGTGCTGGGCGTGCGCGACATCATCGTGTGTGGCCATTCGGACTGCGGCGCGATGAAGGCGCTGATGAAGCCCGAAACGCTGGCCGGCGTGCCCAACGTCGCCTCGTGGCTGCGTCACAGCCATGCGGCGCACAGCGTGGTGCACGCATCCTATCCGGAAATGTCGGAAGGGGATGCGGTCCGCGCGGCCAGCCTGGAAAATGTGGCGTTGCAGTTGCAGCATCTGCGCACCCATCCGTCGGTGGCGGCCGGGATCGCACGCGGCGACATCGCGCTCCACGGCTGGTTCATCGACATCCATGCCGGCAGCGTGCTGGGCCTGGACGGCGAAACCGGTCGCTTCGTGACGCTGCGGGAGGATCGCCCGCTGCCCGTCGCGCTTGCCGCTACCCCCCGTCTCGCGGCGGACTTCCTGTATCAGGACGCCGCGGAATAACCCTCGAACGATCAGGAGACACTTATGCGATCGATGGAGTTCGATTTGACATCGCTTGAATTGCAAGGTGCCCTGCTGGTGCTGGCCGTGATCATCGCGTTTGCCGCACTGGAAGGGTGGAAAGCCAGATAGGAGAGGAGGCCGGGCGGATTCCTCCCCGTACCGGCCCGAATAACAGCCCCCGCCTATTGGGGCCGCCGCGAGGCGGCCCTTTTTTTTTTGGGCGTGGCCCTCTCCCCGACAGGGAGAGGGCCACGCCTTATCCTTGCCCCCGCGCATAGGCCTGCGTGCCGCGGGTGATGACGGTGTCCTCCGGCAGGATCGTCTCGATCTCGATATCCGGTTCGTTCGCCATCTCCGCGTAAAGTGGGGCGAAGTCGGTATTCAGCGTCTGGTCGAGCAGATCCTCGAAGCTGTCGATCACGAAATAATTCTGCTGGAAATCGTCGATCCGGTACTTGGTGCGCATCACCCGCTTCAGATCGAAGCCCAGCCGGTTGGGCGAAGGGTCTTCCAGTGCGAAGACCGATTCGGTGAAGGACGAGACGATTCCGGCCCCGTACAGCTTCAGGTCGCCGCCGGAGCGGACCAGCCCGAACTCGACCGTGTACCAGTAGAGCCGCGACAAGCGCTGGATCGCGCCCATCGCACCCGCGCGCTGCCCACCCTGGCCATAAGCCTGCATGTAATCGGCAAAGACCGGATTGGCGAGCAGGGGCACATGGCCGAACACGTCATGAAAGACGTCCGGTTCCTGAAGATAATCGAGCTGGTCCGGGCGGCGGATGAAGTTGCCCGCGACGAAGCGGCGATTGGCGAGATGGTCGAAGAACACGTCGTCGGGGACCAGACCGGGCACGGCGACGACGCTCCACCCGGTCGCCCTGGTCAGCCGTTCGGACAGTTCCTCGAAATCGGGAATGCCGGGGCGGGACAGGCGCAGCACGTCGAGGCCGGCGATGAATTCAGGCGTGACGCGGCCGGGCAGCATCCTGGCCTGTCGCTCGAACAGCGTGTCCCAGGTGGCATGTTCCTCGGGCGTGTACCGGTCCCAGCCTTGCGGGATGGTCCAGTCGGCGGCGGTGCCCTCCGGGCGGATGAGTTCTGCGTCGGCCATGACGGGATCGTTGCAGAAATCCGCGATGAATGCCTATCATTCTGGCAAGTTTAAGCCGGTTTCGTGAGAGGATATTTCGGATGGGGTGCCGTTCGTGAACGAGGCTCGCACGCTGGATGCGATCGACCGGCGCATCGTGGCGCTGTTGCAGGCGGATGCGACGCTGACCAATGCCGATCTGGCGGAGCGGGTCGGTGCCTCCGCGGCCTCGTGCTGGCGACGGGTGCGGGCGCTGGAGACGAGCGGGCTGCTGGGTGCGACGGTGCGGCTGGTCGATCCGGCGGCGGTGGGGCGCGGCGTCAACGTGCTGTGCAACGTCCGCATCCGCAGCCATTCGATGGACGCGCGGCAGGAGTTCGAACGCTTCGTCGATGCACGGCCGGAGGTGGTGGAATGCTTCTCGATGTCGGGCGAATGGGATTATCTGCTCCGCATCGTCGTGGCCGATGTGGCGGATTATAACGGCTTTCTGATGCAGACCTTGCTGGGGCACCCGTCGGTCGCAGGCGCGTCGTCGCACTTTGCGCTGTCGATGACGAAATATACGACGGCCCTGCCCCTGTAGGGGTGGCGGCGCGCCGACTTATTGCGCCGCCTCCCGGATCCGCACCGTCCGGTCCAGCTCGTCGCGGGCGAGCAGGATCTTGCGGCGGACATCGATGGGCAGCGCCCTTTGCGCGGACAGGAAGGCGTCGACCGTAGCCAGCGCCTCGCGGCTGACCTGTCCGCCGATGAACGCGTCGATCCAGCCGGGCAGGAAGAAGATGCGGCGGTTCCGGCGTATCCATTCCAGCCGCTCCAGCGCCGGGCGGAGGAAGGGCAGCGTCGATGCCGCCTGTTCGACCGTGTTGAACGCGCCCAGGCTTTCGCTGACCCAGGCTTCGTTGAGGGCGGGATCGTCGAAGTAGCGGCGGAAATACTCGGCCTTCACTGCCGGGGCCGGCGTGGCGGCGCGGGTGACAAAGGCGTCCTTCATCGCCTCCGACGACTGATCGTGGCGCTGCTCCTCGGCGAACAGCGCATCGGCACCTGTCGCGCCGATCGCGATCAGGCGGCGGACGATCGCCCAGCGGGTCGGCTGGCGGACCGGCTTGTCCATCAGGGTGGCACGGCCGGCGAGCAGCGCACGCAGGCGGTCCATGGCGAGCGGCGTGCGGGCGGTGGCGATCAGCCGGTCCATCGCATCCTTGCGCAGTCCATAGCCGAGCGCGGGATCGTCCATGCGCGCGATCAGCGCCGCCTCCCACCGGGGGTGGAGCGGCGCGGCCTTTGCCTCGGGCAGGTAGATGTCGAGCGCGGCGGCCCCGCGCAGCAGGATGGTGCGCGACAATTGCTCGTCATGCTCGGCCGGCAGCGCATCGAGCAGGATCGTCAGGTAGCGGGCCGGGGGCAGCGCCGCCTCGCGCACCACGTCCCAGAGCGCGGCCCACAGCATCGCGCGCAGCAGGGTGTCGGTGACGGTGCCGACATGCGCCGCAATCCATTCGGTGGTGCGCGCATCGGGCAGGAACAGGCCGTAGCCATGGTCGCCGTCATTGGCCCAGACATAATCGGGGGCAGGCAGGCCGGCGGCGGCCGCGACATCGGCGGTGGTGCCGCTGAACTGCACATCGAGGATCACGTCGTCGCGGTCATGATAGCCGAGGCGCACGCGAACCTTCATCGGCCATGTCCCGCCGGGATCGCCCGGCAATGCCCTGACCGGGCGCTGGACCAGCCGCAGCGAGGCGATGCGTGCGCCGTCGAGCGCAAGGCGCGTGTCGATGCGCGGCATGCCGGCGCGCAGCACATATTGGCGGCCGAACGCCTCCAGCGACATGCCCGATGCCTCGCCCACCGCGCCGAGCAGATCCTGCCACGTCGCATTGGCATAGGCGTGACGCTGGAGAAAAAGGTGGAGGCCGCGGCGAAAGCCGTCCTCACCGACGAGGAACGCCAGTTGCTTGATGATGCCGGGCGCCTTGAAATAGACGATCGGGCCGTAATTGCTCTTGGCAGCGTCGAGATTGTCCAGCGATTGCCACAGGGGAGAGGTGCCGCTGGTCTGGTCCGCGCGATAGGCCTGCGTCTTTACCGACAGGAAAAAGGTGGTCCAGGCGTCGCTGTCCGGCTGCAACTCGGCCTGAAGACGTGCGGCCATGAAGGTGGAGAAGCCCTCCTTCAGCCACAGATCGTCGAACCAGCGCATGGTGACGAGATCGCCGAACCATTGGTGGCAGATCTCGTGATAGATGGTCTGGTCGCGGCCGAGGCGCTGGGGCAGCGTCGGCGGCTCGCGAAAGACGAAGCGGTCCTCGTTGTAGAAGACGGCGCCGACATGTTCCATGCCGCCGAAGGGGAAGGCGGGAGCGAGCAGGAGGTCGAGCTTGGCGAAGGGGAAGGGTACGGCGAACCAGGCGGCGAGCCAGTCTACGGCGGCGCGGTTGGTGGCGATCTGGGCCTCGGCATCGACCTCGGCACGGCGGGAGGCGCGGGCGTAGAGGGTGATCGGCTGTTCGTTCGGGGGGGCGGAGGTCCAGTGCGTCCAGGGGCCGGCGGAGAAGGCGGCGAGATAGGTGGAGATGGGCTGGGTTTCCGCGAACTGCCAGCGGGTTACGGAGCCGGTGGTGGTCTTCGTCTCCAGCGCGCCGTTGGCGATCCCGGTCCAGTCGGCGGGGGTGGTCAGGTGCCAGCGGAAACGGGCCTTCAGGTCCGGCTGGTCGAAACAGGGAAAGAGCAGGTTGGCGTCGGACGGCACGAGCAGCGTGTAGAGATAGGTCCGGTCGTCGGTATCGTCGTGGAAGCGGATGATGGCCGCACCCGCGGCGGCGATCGGCGTCTCGAACCGGGCGGACAGCGTGTTGCGGCCGGTGCGCAACAGGCGCTGCGGCAGGACCAGATGACCGTCGCGGCGGGTGTCGGCAGCAAGGGGACGGCCGTTGACCATGACGTCGCCGAGCAGGGGGCCGCGGAAATCGAGCACCAGGTCGCCGCTGTTCGCGTGGCGCTGGAAACTGGTGGTGACGGTGCCCGTCGCGCGGTCGGCGGCGGTGACGTCGAGCGCGAGGTCGTAGCGGATGTCCGAGATTGCCGCGGCGCGGGCGCGGGCGAGGGCCAGCGCGATGCCGGGGCCGGCGAGCGACGGCGCCGACGCCGCGCCGGCCCAGCCGGAGGAGGACAGCAGGAGCCCGGTAGTGATCAGGCGGCGGCGGTCGGTGACGAGATGCATGGCCGCTTCATGGCGGCAGATGCGGCAATCGGCAAATTCAGCGTTCGTGCAACCGGGCAAGCGCGATGCCGGCGAGGTTCTGCGTACGCTTGATGTAGCGGATGCGCAGGCGGCCGCCGGGCTTTTCCATCGTCTGGAACAGATGGTGGTGGGCGACGCAGGATGCGGGAATACGCTGCGTCCCGTTCGCCTGCGCGATCACGGCGGCGGCGTCGCCGAGCAGGACGGCGCCGGCCAGCTTCATCCGATGGGCGGTGCGCACCGCATGGATCAGGGCCAGCCATTCGGCGTCCATGCTGGTGCCGGGGCCGAGACCCTGCTGGACGATGCTGTGCCCGCCGACGACCACGGCCAGCTCCATGCCATGCGGGCGCAGGCCACCGTCGAAGAACAGCTTCATGCGTCGCGCCAGCTGCCCGGCGCGATGTCGGCCAGCGTCCAGTCGGCGATGCGCCAGCGGATCAGGCGCAGCGTCGGGTGGCCGAGCGCGGCGGTCATCCGGCGGACCTGCCGGTTGCGGCCCTCGCGGATCGTCAGGCGCAGCCAGCTGTCGGGGATGCTGAGGCGGACGCGGATCGGCGGATCGCGCGGCCACAGCGCGGGGTCGTCGATGCGCTCGACCTCGGCGGGGCGGGTCGGGCCGTCCTTCAGCGACACGCCGCCGCGAAGAGCCGCCAACGCATTGTCATCCGGGATACCCTCCACCTGGACGAGATAGGTCTTGGGCGCCTTGAACTTCGGGTCGGCGATGCGGGCCTGAAGGCGGCCGTCGTCGGTGAGCAGCAACAGCCCCTCGCTGTCACGGTCCAGCCGGCCAGCGGGGTAGACGTGCGGCACCTGCACATAGTCCGACAGCGTGGCGCGCGGGCTGGGGCTGCTCCGGTCGGTGAACTGGCTCAGTACGTCATAGGGCTTGTTGAACAGGATGACCCGGCTCATGCCGCCGCCATGCTGCGCGCGACCGCCTCGGCGACCTTGATGCCGTCCACCGCGGCGGACAGGATGCCGCCGGCATAGCCCGCGCCCTCGCCGGCGGGGAACAGGCCGGCGGTGTTGAGGCTCTGCAAGCCTTCGTTGCGGGTGAAGCGGACGGGGGAGGAGGTGCGCGTCTCCACGCCCGTCATCACCACGTCGGGATGGTCATACCCCTCGATCTGGCGACCGAACACGGGCAGTGCCTCGCGCATCGCCGCCACCGCAAAGTCGGGCAGGCATTCGGCGAGGTCGGTCGGCGTCACGCCGGGCCGGTAGGAGGGCACGACCGAGCCGAGCGTGATCGAGGGACGCCCGGCGAGAAAGTCGCCGAGACGCTGCGCCGGCGCCTTGTAGTTCGACCCGCCGGCGACGAAGGCGCGCTGTTCCAGGTCGCGTTGCAGCGCGATGCCGGCGAGCGGATCGCCGGGATAGTCGCGCGCCGGGTCGATCGCGACGACGAAACCGGAATTGGCGTTGCGCTCGTTGCGCGAATATTGGCTCATCCCGTTGGTGGCGACGCGGCCCTCTTCGGAGGTGGCGGCGACCACGGTGCCGCCCGGGCACATGCAGAAGCTGTAGACGGTGCGCCCGTTCGAGCAGTGATGCGAGATGTGATATTCCGCCGCCCCGAGTATGGGGTGGCCCGCATCGGCGCCGAAGCGCGAGCGGTCGATCCAGCTTTGCGGATGTTCGATCCGCACGCCGATCGAGAAGGGCTTGGGCTCGACGAAGACGCCCGCTTCGTGGAGCATGGCGAAGGTGTCGCGCGCACTGTGGCCGATGGCGAGAACGACCCGGGATGCCGCCAGATAGCCGCCGTCATGCAGGTGCAGCCCGCGGACATGGCGCTGGCCCGTGCCGTCGGTTTCCACGTCCAGCCCGTCGACGCGCGTCGAGAAGCGATATTCGCCGCCCAGATCCTCGATCGTCTGCCGCAGATTCTCGACCATCTTCACCAGGCGGAAGGTGCCGATATGCGGATGCGCCTCCGTCAAAATCTCAGGCGGTGCGCCGGCCTTCACGAACTCGGTCAGCACCTTGCGGTCGAGATGGCGGTTGTCCTTGATCCGGCTGTAGAGCTTGCCGTCGGAAAAGGTGCCGGCGCCGCCCTCGCCGAACTGCACGTTCGATTCCGGGTTCAGCTTGCTGCGCCGCCACAGGCCCCAGGTGTCCTGCGTGCGTTCGCGCACCACCTTGCCGCGATCGAGGATGATCGGGCGGTATCCCATCTGTGCCAGGATCAGCCCGGCGAAGAGGCCGCAGGGGCCGGCGCCGATCACCACCGGGCGCTGTGCGTCGGGTGCGGCGGTGCCGACCGGGCGGTAGCGCGTGTCCGGAGTCACCTGCACGTTGCGGTCCTTGCGGAAGCGGGCCAGCACCGCCGCCTCGTTCTTCAGCGTGACGTCGACCGAGTAGACGAGCAGGATGTTGGTCTTGTCCCGCGCGTCATGGGCGCGGCGCGCGACCGCAAAGCGGATCATGTCGCGCGGCGTGATGCGCAGCCGCTGGCGGATCGCGGCGGCCAGCGCCTCGTCGGGGTGGTGGAGCGGCAGTTTCAGTTCGGTGACGCGGATCATCGCCGCGCCTTACCGCGTGACGGAGCGGCTTTCCATCGGTCAGGCACCATCCAGTGGCAGGACGTGAAGGAAGCGCGGGCCATGCGCGCCGCGGACATAGCTGCCCTCGATATCGGTCGTGCCGGATACGCCGGTGATCCAGTAATGCGCGCGCGGTGTTGGAACGGAGCGTAACGCATCCTCCAGATGGGCGACGATGCGTGGCACGACGACCAGATGATGCAGGCCGAGGAAGTTGGGCAGCATCGGCGCGGCGGGCGCGGTTTCCATGACCAGCGAGCCGGTTTCGGCCACGCCGCAGCGCGCGACGGCGACCACCACCGCCTCGTCGGGCGCGGAGGACGGGCGCAGGTCGAAGTCGCGCCAGTCCACGGCCGTCAGCCGCGGATCGGGCGGCAGGTAGAGCGCACGCGGCAGGCCATGTTCGGCCATATAGGCGGCAACCGCAGCGGGGAGCGCGTCGAAACCGGTGATCGGCGCCACCGTCGCGCCGAGGCCCGGCTGCGCCAGCCGATCGAGAAAGGCGGGCAACAGCGCGCCCGGATCGACCGCGGGCCGCTCGACCCGGGCGACGAGCGCCGCAGCCTCCGCATCCAGCCGTGCGGGATCGACGGGCGCGCCGCGCAGGGCGCCGAGAATGGCCTCACGTGCGGTCATCAGCGTTCTCCCGCACCGTAGCGATCCATGAAGCTTTTTGCCGCCGGCTTGGGGAAGTCGCGGTGGTCGGTCCAGCCGCCGGCAAGCGGCAGGCGCCTCGCCCAGCCGCCTGCGCCCGCCGTCAGCCGCATCGCCCGCAGCGCGCTGCCCACCGCCAGCCGGTACAAGGCGGGGCGCCGCGCGACCCAGGCCCAGGCGGCGATGCCCCGCCGCACGCTCATCGGCTCCAGCCCCTCGCGCCAGCTTCGCTCGCGCCAGCCGCGCAGCAGCGTCGGTAGCGGGATCTTGACCGGGCAGACCTCCTGGCACTTGCCGTTGAGCGTGCAGGCGCTGGCGAGGTCCTGATTGCCCTTCAGCCCGTCCAGCGCCGGGGTCAGGACCGCGCCCATCGGGCCGGGATAGGTGCTGCCATAGGCATGGCCGCCGATCTGGCGAAAGACCACGCAGTGGTTCATGCACGCGCCGCAGCGGATGCAACGCAGCATCTCCGCCAGCCCTTCGTCCCGCATCCGGCTGCGGCCGTTATCGACCAGCACGATGTGCATTTCCTCCGGCCCGTCGCGATCCCCTGCGCGCCGCGGCCCGGCATAGAAGGTGGTATATTGGCTCATCGCCGCACCGGTGGCAGAGCGCGACAACAGGCGCAGCATATGGGTGGCATGCGCCATGGAGGGGACGATCTTCTCGATCCCCGCCGTCACGATATGCATGCGCGGGGGCACCAGCGACAGTTCGGCATTGCCCTCGTTGGTGACGGTGCAGATCGCGCCGGTATCGGCGACAAGGAAGTTGGCGCCCGATATGCCGACATCGGCGCCCAGCATGCCGCTGCGCAGTTCGCGCCGGGCGCTTTCCGCCATCGCGGCCACGGTTTCCTCGATATGGGGGGCGCGGTGGTGCTGCGTGAACAGGGCGGAGACCTGCTCGCGCGTCTTGTGCATCGCCGGCCAGATGATGTGCGAGGGACGCTCGTCGGCCAGCTGGATGATGTGTTCGGCCAGGTCGGTCTCGATCCGGTGGATGCCCGCCTCGGCCAGTGCATGGGGCAGGCCGATCTCCTCGCCCAGCATCGATTTGGAGCGGGCGACGGTCCTTGCCCCGGCGCGGCGGCACAGGTCGACCACGATCGCGCAGGCCTCGTCCGCGGTGCGCGCCCAGTGGACGGTGGCGCCGGCGGCGGTCGCGTTCGCCTCGAACCGTTCCAGATAGGTGTCGAGATTGGCGATCACATGATCCTTGATCGCCGCGGCGCGGGTACGGGCATCCTCGAACCCGGCAAAGGCATCGACGGCCAGCGCGCGCTTGGCCTCGGCGGTGCCGGCGGTGCGCTCCACCGCGACCTTCAGCAGCGGGTCGGCCAGCGCGGCGGCGGTGCGCGTCTTGAAGCCGGTCATGCCTCTTCCCCGATGGCCGGGCCGCCGCCCATGCCCGCCAGTATCTCGACGGTGTGGAAGGCGCGCACGGCCGAG
Organism: Sphingomonas sp. NY01; assembly: GCF_038809135.1. NCBI lineage: Bacteria > Pseudomonadati > Pseudomonadota > Alphaproteobacteria > Sphingomonadales > Sphingomonadaceae > Sphingomonas > Sphingomonas sp. NY01. The sequence continues at coordinate 1,612,814 of NZ_CP101722.1, forward strand.
CCCTCGCGGTGGAGCTTGCCGGCCATGTTCATCAGGCAGCCAAGGTCGCCCGCCAGCAGCAGGTCCGCGCCGGTGGCATCGATTGCCGCCGCCTTCTCGCCGACGATCGCGTTCGAGATGGCGGGATATTTGACGCAGAAGGTGCCGCCGAAGCCGCAGCAGCTTTCCTCGCCGGTGAGCGGCTTGAGCGAGAGCCCGGCGACCGCGCCGAGCAGGCGGCGCGGCTGGCGCTTGACGCCCAGCTCGCGAAGCCCCGAGCAGCTGTCGTGATAGGTAGCGGTGGCGGGCAGGGATACCGCGTCGGGCCGCCAGCCGCGCACCTCGTCCAGATAGGCGAGAATTTCCCAGGTTCGCGCGGCCAGTGCTTCGGCGCGCGGCGACCATAAGGGATCGTCGTGCAGGATTTCGGGGTAATGCACCCGGATCGTCGCGGCGCAGGAGCCCGACGGGATGACGACATGGTCATAGCCCTCCAGCGCGGCGATCGTCCGCCGCGCCAGGTCGATCGCGGTGGCGCGGTCGCCGGAATTGAGCGCCGGCTGCCCGCAACAGGTCTGCGCGCGCGGCACCACCACCTCGCAGCCCGCCGCCGCCAGCGTACGCAGCGCGGCAAAGCCGATCTGCGGGCGCATCGCATCGACCAGGCAGGTAACGAACAGCGCCACCGTCGGTTTTTCGACGCGCGAGCCCATGTCGGGGTTTGACGTGGCAGTTTCCATCAATTAAATCTCTATTCCACAAAATGAGAAATAGCCAGTTCCAAGGTCAGGGTCGCATTCGCGGCCCGATCCGTAAACGGGGAGGTTCATAGCGTGCCGATCGCGCAATTGCCCAAGATCAAGCATGTTCGTGCGTTCACCGTGCGCGGTGGCGGCGCGGATTACCATGACCAGGGCGCCGGACACTGGATCGACGACCATATCGCCACCCCCATGAGCCGCTATCCGGAATACCGCCAGTCCCGGCAAAGCTTCGGCATCAACGTGCTGGGCACGCTGGTGGTGGAGATCGAGGCGGAGGACGGCACGATCGGCTTTGCGGTGACGACGGGGGGCGAGCCGGCGGCCTATATCGTCGAGAAGCATCTTGCGCGGTTCCTGGAGGGGCGGGCGCCCACCGATTACGAGAAGATCTGGGACCAGATGTATTTCTCGACCCAATATTATGGTCGCAAGGGGTTGGTGGTGAACGCCATTTCCGGCGTCGATCTGGCACTTTGGGACCTGCTCGGCAAGCTCCGGCAGGAGCCGGTCTATCATCTGCTGGGCGGTGCGGTGCGCGACGAGCTGCAATTCTACGCCACCGGCGCGCGGCCGGACATCGCCAGGGACCTGGGCTTCATCGGCGGCAAGATGCCGCTCCATCACGGCCCCGCCGAGGGGATCGAGGGGTTGAAGAAGAACATCGCCGAGCTGGCCGAGATGCGCGCGCGGGTCGGCCCGGACTTCTGGCTGATGTGGGACTGCTGGATGGCGCTGGACGTGGACTATGCCACCCGTCTCGCCATCGCCGCGCACGAACATGGCCTGAAATGGATCGAGGAGGCGATCAGCCCCGACGACTATTGGGGCTATCAACAGCTCAAGCGCAACGTGCCCAAGGGCATGCTGGTCACCACCGGCGAGCATGAGGCGACGCGCTGGGGCTTTCGCATGCTGCTGGAGATGGACGCCTGCGACATCATCCAGCCCGATGTCGGCTGGTGCGGCGGCGTCACCGAGCTGCTGAAGATCAGCGCGCTGGCCGATGCGCATGGCAAGATGGTCGTGCCGCACGGATCGTCGGTCTACAGCTATCATTTCGTGGTGACGCGCCACAACTCGCCCTTTGCCGAGTTCCTGATGATGCATCCGGGCCCGACCGAGGTGGTGCCGATGTTCGCGCCGCAACTGCTGGGCGAGCCGGTGCCGGAGAACGGGCGCCTGCGCGCCTCCGCACTGGATGCGCCCGGCTTCGGCGTCGAGCTGAACCGCGACATCGCCATGCATCGCCCCTACACCCACTGATTGCGAAAGACATTGCCATGAAGCTTTGCCGCTTTGGCCAGCCCGGCCAGGAAAAGCCCGGCCTCGTCAGCGAGGACGGCACGATCCGCGACCTGTCCGGCGTGGTCGACGACATCACCGTGGAAACGCTGGCACGCACGCGCGTCGCCGATCCGGCGACGCTGCCGGTGGTGGAGGGCACCCCGCGCTACGGCGTGCCGGTGAACGGCATCGGCAAGATCGTCGCGATCGGGCTGAACTACGAGGATCACGCGATCGAATCCAATCTGCCGATCCCGACCGAGCCGATGATGTTCATGAAGGCGGTGTCGAGCCTGAACGGGCCCAACGATCCCGTGATGCTGCCGCAGGACGCCTCCCATGGCGACTGGGAGGTGGAACTGGGCGTCATCATCGGGCGCACCTGCCGCTATGTCTCCGAGGCCGAGGCGCTGGACCGCGTTGCCGGCTATGTCCTCGCCAACGACGTGTCCGAACGCTTCAACCAGAAGCAGCGGGGCACGCAGTGGTCGAAGGGCAAGGGCCATGACACCTTCTGCCCCGTCGGTCCATGGCTGGTGACGCCCGACGAGGTGGGCAATCCGCAGGACCTGGACATGCACCTGGACGTGAACGGCCAGCGGATGCAGACCGGCAACACCCGGACGATGATCTTCACCATCCGCCAGCTGATCGCCTATGTCAGCCGCTACATCACGCTGTATCCCGGCGACCTGCTGATCACCGGCACCCCGCCCGGCGTCGGCGAGGGCAAGAAGCCGCAGGCCGTGTATCTGAAGGCGGGCGACGTCATGGAACTGGGGATAGCGGGCCTCGGCACGCAGCGGCAGGACGTGATCGCCTGGCGCGACCTGGGCGAGGGGGTGCCGGCATGAGCCTGTTTCCCGGGCGCTTCACGGGGCGCGCCGCGATCGTCACCGGCGGTGCGTCGGGGCTGGGCAAGGAAGTCGCCCGCCGCATCATCGCAGAGGGTGGAACGGCCGCCTTGTGGGATGTCGATACCGACAGGCTGGCCGAGGCGCAGGCCGAGACGGGCGCCACCCATGTCGTGGCCCTCGACGTGACCGACGCGGATGCGGTGGCTGCGGCGGCGGCGGCGAGCGCGGAGGCGCTGGGCCGGGTCGACATCCTGGTCTGCTCGGCGGCGATCACCGGGGCGACCGGACCGGTCCACGAATATCCGCTGGACAGCTGGCGGCGGGTGATCGACATCAACGTCAACGGCCTGTTCTATTGCTGTCGCGCGGTGGTGCCGCTGATGCTGGACCATGGCTATGGCCGGATCGTCAACGTCGCCTCGGTGGCCGGCAAGGAGGGCAACCCGAACGCGTCCGCCTATTCCGCCAGCAAGGCCGCGGTGATCGGCCTGACCAAGTCGCTGGGCAAGGAACTGGCGGGCAAGGGGGTGATCGCCAATGCGCTGACCCCGGCCACCTTCGAAAGCCCGATCCTGGCGCAACTGCCGCAAAGCCAGGTCGATTACATGCGCGGCAAGATCCCGATGGGCCGGTTGGGCGAAGTGCATGAGTCCGCCGCGATGGTGTGTTTCATGGCGTCGGAGGAATGCAGCTTCACCACGGCGTCGACCTTTGACACGTCGGGCGGGCGAACCACCTTCTGAGGGCGCGGGGCATGACGGTTCCCTTTCTCGATGCGCATATCCATCTGTGGGATCTGTCACGCCTGCGCTATCCATGGCTGACCCCGCCCTTTGCCGAGGACGGGCCGAACGGCAGCGTGGCCGCGATCGCGCAGGATTTCGGCGCCGCCGACTACCGCGCGGCGCTGGCGCGGTGGCAGGTCGTCGGTGCGGTGCATGTCGATGCGGGGGCCGACCCCGGCGACGCGCTGGCGGAGACGGCATGGCTGGAGGAGATGGCCGGGGCGTCGGGCCTGCCCGACGCGATCGTCGCCTTTGCCGCGCTGGATGATCCCGCGATCGACGGGCATTTGGCCGCACAGGCTCGGCACCCTCGCGTGCGCGGCATCCGGCACATCGTCAACTGGCACCCCGATGCCGGGCGCAGCTACACGCCCCGCGACCTGACGCGGGACGATGGCTGGCGCGCGGGCTTCGGGAAGCTGGCGGATCATGGCCTGTCGTTCGACCTGCAATGCTATCCCGGGCAGATGGCGGGGCTGGTGCCCCTGTTCGCCGACAACCCCCGGGTGCCCGTCATCGTCAATCATCTGGGCATGCCGGTGCTGTCCGATCCGGACGGTATCGCGACATGGCGCGCCGGCCTCGCCGCCCTTGCGACCTTGCCGCAGGTGTCGATCAAGCTGTCGGGCCTCGGCTTCATCGCGCGCGACTGGACGCAGGAACAGGTCCGCCCGTTCGTCTGCCAGGCCATCGACCTGTTCGGGACACAGCGTTGCATGGTCGCCAGCGACGCGCCCACCGACATGCTGTTCGCGCCCATCGATCGCTACATGGACACGCTTCACGCCATCCTGTCGGATTTCGGCGACGACGAACGGCGCGACCTGTTCGGTCGCAATGCCAATCGCATCTACCGGGCCGGGCTGGCGCTATGATCTGACTGGCGCAGGCCGTCCGCGCGTGGCATCGGCACGGCCCGAGAGTTGCAATAGGTGCCCGCTGCCATGACCCCCGACCTGCCCGGATTCGACCGGGACGCATTCGTCGCCGCCACGCTGGCCGAGGATATGGGGCCGGCGGGGGATATCACCTCCACCGCGGTCATCCCAGCCGATGCGCGGTTCGTCGGCACGATGGCGAGCCGCGATGCGATTGTCGTTGCCGGGCTCTGGCTGGCCGAGGCGTTCTTTCGCCATCTCGATCCGGAGGTCGCCATCACGCGGCTGGCGGAGGACGGTGCCCGCGTCGAACCCGGCACGCCGCTGCTCCGGCTGAAGGGGCGCGCGCGCGCGATGCTGACCGCGGAGCGCTCCGCGCTCAACACGGTGCAGCATCTCTCGGGCATCGCCACCATGACCGCGACCTATGTGGATGCGCTGGTTGGCACAGGTGCGATCCTGCTCGACACCCGCAAGACGATCCCCGGCCTGCGCCTGCTGGAAAAATACGCCACCCGGACCGGCGGCGCGCAGAACCACCGCATGGGACTGTGGGATGCGGCGATGATCAAGGACAACCATGTCGCGGTCGCAGGCGGCGTCGCACCGGCGGTGGAGCGGGCGCGCGCCGCGGGCATCGCCCGCATCATCGTGGAGGTCGACCGGATCGACCAGATCGAGCCGGCGATCGCCGCCGGTGCCACCCACCTGCTGCTCGACAATATGGACCCCGCGACGCTGCGCGAGGCGGTGGCAGTGGTGGATGGCCGCGTGCCGACCGAGGCCTCGGGCGGTGTCCGGCTGGAGACGATCGGCGCGATCGGGGCGGCGGGTGTCACCTATGTCAGCGTCGGTCGCCTGACCCAGTCCGCGCCGGCCTCCGACATCGGACTGGATTTCGCCGCGCTCTGACGATTGCGTGCTCCGGTCCGGCGGCGCTATCGTCCGCCATCAATCAAGGGAGACTATCCGGGTGCGTCCCAAGGCAATCATATCGGCGGAGTGGCTGTACCTCGCCGCGACGCTGCTGCTGATCATAACATCGGCGATGGCGTGGAGCGAGATGGTGGCGCTGTACGGTGCGGGGCTGACCGCGGGCATCACCGCCTTTCTGGTCGGTCTGTATATCCTGCTGATCCTGTGCACGACGCGGGGCGGCAGCCGGGTGGCGCTGGGGCTGCTTGCGGCGCTCACCGTGCTGGGGCTGGTGTCGCTGCTGTACCAGGTCGCCACCGGTGTGCTGGCGATCGGCCTGCTCGGCGTGCTCAACACGGTGCAGGGGCTGTTGACCTTTGCCGGGCTGGTGCTGCTGTTCCGGCCCAATGCGCGCGCCTGGTTCCGGGCCCGGGCGGAGGCTGTGGCATGACGATGAAGCATATGATCCTGCGCGGGCTGGCGGCTGCCGCGCTGCTGTCGCCGGTCGCGGCGCAGGCGCAGGCCTATAGCTGCTCCGCGCCGCAGGCGCCGCAGCGTATCCGGCCCGACCTGCCCACCGACAAGCAGCCGCGCCGTGTGGTTCCCATCGGCAGCTATACGCTGGCGATCACCTGGAGCCCGCAATATTGCCGGGATCATGGCGATGGCGGGTCGTTTCAATGCGGCTCGGCCAATCGTTTCGGCTTCACGCTGCATGGGCTTTGGCCCGACGGCAAGGGGGCAACGTGGCCGCAATATTGCCGCCCCACCGGGCTGATCCCCGCTGCGGTGGTTCGCCGGCATATCTGTGCGACCCCATCGGCGCAGTTGATGCAGCATGAATGGGCCAAGCATGGCACCTGCATGAGCGGGTACAGCCCGGCGCGCTACTTCCGTCAATCCAACGCGCTTTACGGGCGGCTGCGCTATCCCGACATGGAGGCGCTGTCGCGGCGCGACCTGACCGCGGGGGGCTTTGCGCAGGCGATGGCGCGGGCCAATCCGGGCCTGCGGGCGGACATGATGCGGGTCACCGCCACCCGCGACGGCTGGCTGGACGAACTGTGGATCTGCCTCGACACCGCGTTCCGCTACACGCGCTGCCCGGCGCATCAGGGCGGGGTCAGCCCCTCGTCGTCGCTCAGGATCTGGCGCGGCGGACGCTGACCGACCGGCTCACCCCTCCAGCACGACGCCGGCGGGGTGATGCTTGTCCAGATGGCGCCTGATGATGCGCAGGTTACGGGTGTTCGACCGGAAATAGATGTCGGCCGCATCGCCGACGAACGGCATTAGGCCCAGCACGGCGTCGAAGCCGACATTGCCCATCATCCGCGCCATCTGGAACCTGGACAACCCCAGGTTGCGCGCTTCCCAGACCAGCCAGCTTCCCATGGCCGCCGCGATGACGTCGCCGACCACCGGGATCAGGCCGACGAGCACGTCGAGCCCGACCGGACGGTTGATGCCAGGAATGACGAACATCCGCTCCAGCACGGCCTCCAGCGCCTCGATCCGGCGCCGGACCGAAGCCACGTCGCGACCCATAGGAAGGCTGTCGAAGATGCGGGGATCGATGCGTGCGGTCATGACGATCAATTGGTGTCGGCACGCAGCCGGTTCAATGGATGCCAGGCCCGCGCATTGGGTTGCCATTGCCGCAGCCGCGATGCCACCAGCGACCAGCGCAGTGGGCGTGCCAGCGGGATAAAGGCCGTGTCCTGGTTCATCGCGATATCGGCAGCAGCAAGCGCCTGTGCCCGATCGCCAAGCGTCGGGGCCAGCCGCGCCTGTTCCAGCGCCGCTTGCGCCGCCTCGCTGCACGGGCGGCAGGCGGTGGCGAGATACCAGCGCGCGCTGTCATACGGCGCCACCGCATCCACCAGTCGCAAATCGGCCGGCTCGGTGGGTTTGACCCGGACGCTGCCGATGCCGATCGCCTGCAAGGTCGCGGCGATCTGCGCATAAAGCAGCCGGGTGCCCGGCGCGTCGGGAAGGGCGATCGCCAGCCGCACCGGGCTGCCCCAGCCGGCGACCCGCGTGCGCGCATCGGCGCGGCGCTGATCAAGCGTTTGCAGCGACCAGCCCGGCACTTGCGGCGGCGCGCCCGAGTCCAGCGCCTCGGGCAGCAGCCTGTCCATTGGCTCCCACCCGCGCGCCAGGCTCGCCACCAGCGTCGCCCTGTCGAACGCCTGCGACAGCGCCTGACGGTTCGCCGCATCGGCCAGAAAGCCTTCGCGCCGCACCACCGCCAGCCCGAACAGACCGGCCGCCGGATCGAGCCGCACCGTCGCCGGCGGCGCTCCGCTCAGCGCGACGAGCGGCCAGTCGGCGATCGTGCCCCCGCTCACCAGATCCGACTCCCGCCGCCCGAACCGCACCAACGCCAGCGACGCCCGCTCGCCGATCAGCCTGACCTCTTCCTCCGGCGTGGGTGTGGGGCTGTCTTCGGGTTCGGCGCGGGTGGGGTCGGGAATGGGGCGGAGGAGGGGGGCGGCGGAGCGTAGCGCGGAGACGCGCATCGGGCCGGTGCCGCCACCGGCACGCGAGCGGATGATGGCGAGTTCGGGTTGCGCGAACAGCTTGAGCAGATCGGGGCGCGGACGCGCGAGGCGGACCTCGATCACCTGCGGCGTCATCACCACAACCTCATCGATCGCGGTCAGGAACGGCAGCAGCGCATGATCGGCCGCGGCGCGCAGACGACCCTGCAGGATATCCACCACCTGTTCGGCGGTCACCGGGCGACTATCCGCCCAGCTCGCCTCGCGCAGGCGGAAGATGTAGGAGCCACCATTGTCGGTGACGATCCAGCGCTCGGCCAGCCCGGGCTCGATCTGCCCGGCGGCATCGAAGCGCACCAGACCCTGGGCGGTGGCATCGACCAGCAGTCGCTGCGGCCAATCGCGGTGATCGGCAGCCGGCGGCTGCCCGATGGCACTGACGATCACCGGGCCGCTGTCACGGCGGCGTTCGCAGCCGGAGGACAAAAGAGCCAGCGCGACCGCAATGGTGCGGACGGCGGGACTCGAACCCGCACTCCATGGGAAGCCGATTTTAAGTCGGCAGCGTCTACCGATTCCGCCACGCCCGCACACGATGTCTGACCAAGACGAGCGCGACGCGCGCGTCAAGCCGTGATCGACATCCATCCGTCACACGTTCAGGCGTGCGCGCATTTCCTTGCCGGGTTTGAAATAGGGTACGCGCTTGGCATCGACGGCGACCTGTTCGCCGGTGCGCGGGTTCCGACCGGTGCGGGCATCGCGGGGGCGGGTGGAGAAGGCGCCGAAGCCGCGCAGTTCCACGCGACCATTCTCGCTCAAACGCCCAGTGATCGAGTCGAAAAACGTCGTCACGATCAACTCAACTTCGCTCGGCGTGAGTTCCGGATTTTCGCCCGCGATCTTTTGCACCAATTCCGACCGGATCATCGACAACATCCCCTCCGATTATCATCCCCCTATGCAAACGTTATAATGAATAATTTGCTCTGTGAAAATGTCTTCGCATGCAAAAAAAGCAGGCGCCCTGTGCCATAAAAGCACAAGGCGCCTGCCTTGAGGTAAATTACTTCTGGCCGCGGGCCTTCAGTGCTTCACCCAGAATGTCGCCCAGCGACGCGCCCGAGTCGGACGAGCCGTACTGCGCCACAGCCTGCTTCTCTTCGGCGATCTGCATCGCCTTGACCGAGAAAGTCGGCTTCTTGGAGCGGTCGAAGCCGGTCACCATCGCGTCGAACTTCTGGCCGACCTGGAAGCGCTCGGGGCGCTGCTCGTCACGGTCGCGACCCAGATCGGTACGCTTGATGAAGCCGGTCGAACCATCGTCGCCCGCCTGCACTTCGAGGCCCGCGTCGCGGACTTCGAGCACGGTGACGGTGATGACCTGGTTCTTGCCGAGGCGGTCGCCGGCGGCTGCCGGGCTGCCGACGACGGGGCCGCCACGCTCGAGCTGCTTCATGCCGAGCGAGATGCGCTCCTTCTCCGGATCGATGTCGAGCACGATCGCCTGGACGCTCTCACCCTTGCGGTGCAGCGCCAGCGCGTCCTCACCAGAGACGCCCCACGCGATGTCGGACATGTGGACCATGCCGTCGACATCGTTGTCCAGGCCGATGAACAGGCCGAACTCGGTCGCGTTCTTGACTTCGCCCTCGACGGTCGAGCCGATCGGATGGGCGGCGGCGAACGCCTCCCACGGATTGGCCTGTGCCTGCTTCAGGCCCAGCGAGATGCGGCGCTTGTCCTGATCGACCTCGAGCACCACCACGTCCACTTCCTGCGAAGTCGACACGATCTTGCCCGGATGGACGTTCTTCTTGGTCCAGGACATTTCCGACACGTGGACCAGGCCCTCGATGCCCGGCTCCAGCTCGACGAAGGCACCATATTCGGTGATGTTCGTGACGCGGCCCGACAGCTTGGCGCCGACCGGGTACTTCGCGCTCGCGCCGTCCCACGGATCGCTCTCGAGCTGCTTCATGCCCAGCGAGATGCGCTGCGTGTCCTTGTTGATGCGGATGATCTGCACCTTCACCGTGTCGCCGATGTTGATCATCTCGGACGGGTGATTGACGCGCTTGTAGCTGAGGTCGGTGACGTGCAGCAGGCCGTCGATGCCGCCGAGATCAACGAACGCACCGTAATCGGTGATGTTCTTGACGACGCCCTCGATGATCTGACCCTCGGCGAGGCTCTGGATGAGGCCCGAACGCTGCTCGGCGCGGGTTTCTTCGAGAACGGCGCGACGCGACACGACGATGTTGCCGCGCTTGCGGTCCATCTTCAGGATCTGGAAGGGCTGCGGAATGTCCATCAGCGGGGTGACGTCGCGCACGGGGCGGATGTCGACCTGGCTGCCGGGGAGGAAGGCCACCGCGCCGTTCAGGTCGACGGTGAAGCCGCCCTTCACGCGGCCGAAGATCACGCCCTCGACACGGGCCGACTTCGAGAATTCGAGTTCCAGCTTGTCCCATGCGGCTTCGCGGCGGGCGCGATCGCGGCTGAGCATCGCTTCGCCATGCATGTTCTCGACGCGGTCGACATAGACTTCGACTTCGTCACCGACCTTCAGATCGGCCTTCTGGCCGGGGGCGGCGAACTCGCGGAGCGGCACGCGGCCTTCGGACTTCAAGCCGACGTCGATGACGGCGAGGTCGTTTTCGATCGCGGTCACGGTGCCGTGCACGACGCGACCCTCGAAGCTGTCGGCGCCGCCGAACATGTCATCGAGCATCGCCGCGAAATCGTCGCGGGTGGGCTGTACCTGGGTTGCCATAAGGGTTTAACGTTCCTGGTTGGTCGTTTCCGGCCAAGCGGTTGGTTCCGCTGGTCTTGGCCACAAACTGCCGCGCCGGCCCCATGCCGATGCGGCATCCATACGGACCGTTTTCCCGCAAAGGCCCGCACCGACGATCATTCGGTCATCAATGCGAAAATGGCGCGTGGGGCCATGCCCGACGCGCCTGCCTCCGCGAGTCCGAGCCCGCAGGATGCCATTGATATACGTCAAATCGGAGCCTGGGGCAAGGTCGGCCCCGGCGTGGACTCAGAGTCCGTTTGGAAATGCGCTGTGGGCGCATTTCGCGGTGCCAGCCCGCTCCCCCACCCGACCTCCCACAGAGTATCCTTGATGGGAGGTCGGGTGGGGGAGCGGGCCGGCACCGCCCGAAATTGGCTCTTTCGCCAATTTCCAAGCAGCCTCTCAGGCGTCGGCGGCGCGGGCGGCGAGGCGGGCCTCGACCAGGGCGATGGCGCGGGCGACGGAGGCGTCGATCGTCAGGTTGCTGGTGTCGAGCGCGGCGGCGTCGGCGGCCTGGGTGAGGGGGGCGGTGGCGCGGGCGCTGTCGCGGGCGTCGCGGGCCCGGATGTCGGCAAGCACCTGGTCGAAGCTCGCCTCGCTGCCGCGGCCGGTAAGTTCGGCGTGGCGGCGGCGGGCGCGCACCTGGGGACTGGCCTTCACGAACAGCTTGGCATCGGCGTCGGGCGCGATGACGGTGCCGATGTCGCGCCCGTCGAGGATCGCGCCGCCGGGCTGATGCGCGAACCGCTTCTGCCGCTGGAGAAGGGCCGCGCGGACCAGCGGATGCGCCGACACGATCGAGGCGAGTTGCCCGGTCTCGTCATCGCGCAGGGACGGATCGGCCAGCGTCAGTTCGTCGAAATCGCAGGCGGCAACCGCATCCGCCTCGCGCGAGGGGTCAAGGTCGAGCCGGCGAACGGTGGCGGCGACCGCCCGGTAGAGCAGCCCGGTATCCAGATGCGGCAAGCCGAAATGGCGGGCGAGCGCCTTGGCGATCGTTCCCTTGCCGCTGGCGGCGGGTCCATCGACGGCAATGATCATGCGTCCGTTCCCATCAGGCGATCGAGGGTGGCGAAGAAGATCGGGTAGCTGGTGCCGACCGGCGCGGCATCGTCCAGCGTGATCGCCGCTCGCGCATGAAGCGCCGCGACCGTCATGCTCATTGCGATGCGGTGGTCGAGCCTGGTGGCGATGGTCGCGCCGCCGGGCAGGGGATCGCCGCCCGATCCGTCGACGGCAAGGCCATCCTCGAACTCGCGCGTGGTGACCCCGCAGGCGTTCAGGGCGGCGGCCATGGTGGCGATGCGGTCCGACTCCTTGACGCGCAGTTCGTGCGCGCCGCGCGCCACGGTGGTGCCGGTCGCAAAGGCGGCGGCGACGAACAGCACGGGATATTCGTCGATCATGCTCGGCGTCAGTTCGGGCGGCACCTCGATCGCGGTCAGGCTCGCATGGCGGACGCGCAGATCGGCCACCGGCTCGCCGCCGACGGTGCGCGGCGCGATCTCGGTGATGTCGGCGCCCATCATCCTCAGCGCGGTGATGATACCGGTGCGCGTCGGGTTCATGCCGACATTGGTGATGGTGATGTCCGATCCCGGCACGACCGAGCCGGCGACGAGCCAGAATGCGGCGGACGAGGGATCGCCGGGCACGGTGATCGCCTGCGGACGCAGTTCCGCCTGCCCGCGGATCGCGATGCGCTTGCCCTCCGGCATATCCTCCACGGTCAGGTCCGCGCCGAAGCCGCGCAGCATGCGCTCGCTATGATCGCGCGTCGCGATCGGCTCGATCACCTCGGTCACGCCGGGCGTGTTGAGCCCGGCGAGCAGGATGGCCGACTTCACCTGAGCGGAGGCGACGGGCAGCGTGTACCGGATCGGCACCGCCGGTGCGATGCCGCGCACCATCAGCGGCAGGCGCCCGCCCGGCGTGTCCGAGAAGCTGGCGCCCATCGCGGCCAGCGGCTCGATCACCCGGCCCATCGGGCGCGCGGAGAGCGAAGCGTCGCCAACAAAGGTGGCGGTGATCGGATGGGAGGCGACCAGTCCCATCAGCAGCCGGGTCGAGGTGCCGGAATTGCCCATGTCGAGGGCGCCCGCCGGCTGGAGCAGCCCGCCGACGCCGACGCCGTAGATGCGCCAGGTGCCGCTGTCCTCGCGCACGATGTCCGCCCCCATTGCCCGCATCGCGGCGGCGGTGGCAAGCACATCCTCGCCCTCCAGCAGGCCGTCGACGCGGCTTTCACCGATCGCCAGCGCGGACAGCATGAGCGAGCGATGGCTGATCGACTTGTCGCCGGGTACCGCGACGGTGCCGTTCAAGGGGCCGCGGGATGCGATCGTGCGGGGTTGCGAAGAAGAATGCGCCATGGGCGCGGGCTTTTGACAGCCGCCTTGCGCTATGGCAAGGCGCGCACCAGTTCGTGGGGGAACCTCCCGCGAAATCCCAATCCGAAAGGTGTTGAACGGCATGATCAAGCCGGAATGGGGCACGAAGCGTACGTGCCCGAAATGCGCGACGCGTTTCTACGACCTCGAAAAGGACGATCCCGTCACCTGCATCAACTGCGGCACGCAGTGGGAGCCGGAGCCGATCCTGAAGTCCAAGCAGCCGCTGCCCTTCGAGCAGGCCAAGCCCGATGCCAAGCCCGATTCCGATCTGGGCGGGGACGACGAGGATCTGGACATCACCGGTGAGGACGAAGAGCCCTCGGCCGACGACGAGGTCGATCTGGGCGGTGACGACGATCTGGGCGTCGAGGCGTCCAAGGAAGACGACGAGCATTGATCGACCGATATCGCGGTTGATCCGCGATAATTGTGGATAACTTGGCAGGCGCCCCGAAAGGGCGCTTGCCAAGATCGGGCGGCCCCGCTACTGGGCTGCCTCCCGGACGGATAAGGGGCCGTAGCTCAGCTGGGAGAGCGTCGCAATGGCATTGCGAAGGTCAGGGGTTCGATCCCCCTCGGCTCCACCATCCCGACCGTCCGACCATATCTTCGCGTGGTTCCGCGCGAAACCGGGGCCGTAGCTCAGCTGGGAGAGCGTCGCAATGGCATTGCGAAGGTCAGGGGTTCGATCCCCCTCGGCTCCACCATTCCAATCCTGACCCGATCCGGCCGCGCGCCGACCCATGACGCTGATGCCGCACGGCGGCTGTCCGCCGAGATGCGTGCAAGCTGCTGCAATAGCTCGACAATTATTCTCGTCGAAACGGTTGCGCAGCATGACCCGATCGGATTATCCGCACGTCCATGGCTGGACCTGTGTGGAACGACACCACCGCTACGCCGACTGACGATGCAGCGATCGACCCCTCGCTTCCGCGGCGATATCTGACGCTGATCGCAGAGGTGACCGACCGATTGATGGGCGCGGACGATCCCGCCCGGATGATCGACGACCTCTTCGAGCTGATCCGTACCGAATTGCGACTGGACGTCTTCTTCAACTATCGGTTGGAGGGTGATCGCCTAGTCCTGGAGGCGCATGGCGGGCTGACGGCGCAGGAGGCCGATCACGGCCGCGAACTGGCCTTGGGGCAGGCGGTGTGCGGCTGTGCGGCCAGCACGCGAAAGGCCATTCACGCGGTCGGCGTGCAGCGATCGAGCGACTCGCTCTATGACTTCGTGCGCAACCTGGGACTGGATGCCTATGCCTGTGCGCCGCTTATCCATGGCAGCGACCTGCTGGGTACGCTGGGCTTCGGCCGGCGCTGGGCGGACCGGTTCACCGAGGACGAACTGCGGTTCCTCCACACGATCTGCCACTATGTTGCCCTGGCGAAGCATCGCCTGCGCATCGAGGAAGCGTTGCGGGCGGGTATCGAGACGCAGGCGCGGTTGCTGGAGGAGCTGAACCACCGGGTACGCAACGCGCTGCAGGTGGCGATCGGGCTGGTGGCGGTCGATGCACGCGCCCAGGCCGACCAGCCGGCGCGAGCGGCGCTCGACCGGGCGACCGAGCGGCTGCAGGTGCTGGCGAGCGCCCATCGCCCGCTCTACGACACGGTGGGGCTGGGCGAGGTCGATCTGGCGGCGCTGTTCACCGGGGTATTCCAGCAGGTGCATGGCGCGGAGGCGGGCATCGCCGTGGCCGGGCGGTTCGAGGCGCCGGTGGAACAGGCCGCGGCGGCTGCGCTGCTTTTCCACGCGCTGTTGAAGCGGCATGGCGACAAACCACGGATAAGCGTCGGCCCCAGCGGGAACGAAGCCATGCGCCTGTCGTTTGACGGCGCTATGTGGGGGCTAGATACCTTGTCCGGTGCGGACGCCCGGATGTTCGCCGGCTTGCGGCATCAGGTGCGCGCCGACGTTCATGCCGAAGGGGACGACCGGCTGGTCGTCGTGATGCCCTATGCCGATCGCGGCTGATCTGATGACCGAAGCGCGGACGCTCGACCTGTTGGTGATCGAAGACGAGGCGCTGGTCGCGATGCTGGTCGAGGATGCGTTGACGCTGCACGGGCATCGGGTGGTCGGCATCGCCGATACCGTTGCCAGCGCGCTCGACCTGGCCGAACAGGATCGGCCCGATCTGGTGGTGTGCGACGTGAAGCTGGCCGATGGCGACAGCGGGATTACGGCGGCCACGGCGCTGGCCGATCGCGGCGTGCCGTGCATATTCCTCAGCGGCAATTGTCCAGCGGATGGGGGCCATCCGCTGATCATCGGCTGCGTCGCCAAGCCGTTCCATACCGGCAGCCTGGGCGCGGCCGTGCAGGCCGCCTACGCCATCGCACGCGGTGAGACGCCGGAACAGGTGCCCGCCGCCTTGCGGCTTTATCGCGAACTGCCCGCCTGAGCGCCCTGCGGCAGGGGTATGGTGATCGTGCAGGAAAGGCCGCGCGCATGCAGGTCCAGCGTGCATTCGGCCTGCAACTCATAGGGTAGCAGTTCCTCGATCAGTTCGGTGCCGAACCCCGGCGGTCCGGGCGGGGGCAGGGGGTCGATCACGCTTTCCTGCCAGTGCAGCGTCAGCATCTCGCCGGCCGTCCAGCGCACCGACAACCGCCCGCCGTCCTGTCCCATCGCGCCGAACTTCACGGCATTGGTGGTCAATTCATGGATGGCGAGGCCGAGGCGTTCCGCGATGCGCGGCGGCAGGCAGACCCTGGGACCGCTGACGCTGACCCGGTCGCCGGGTTGCACGCGCAGTTCGTCGTCGACGATCGCGTGCAGGTCGATGGCGTCGTCGGTGCCATAGGTCATCAGCGCCTGGATACGGGTAAAGGCGTTCAGGCGCCCGTCCAGATGGTCCCAGGCCTCGCCGTCGCTGCTGCGCGTCCGCCGCGCGATCGAGCGGACGACGGCCAGCATGTTGCGGACGTGATGCTGATGATCGACGCGCGGTTGCGGCGTCGCGATGGTGGTGGCGTGCGTCGGCGATGTTCCCCAGCATGGTGCGGGAACCAGTGCCACCAGAGGCTCGGGATCGCCGGCGACGGGACAGGCGAACAGGCGGAAGGGTTGTGGCCAGCCCTCCACCATCACGGTGAGCGGATTGCGCATGCCCATCTGGAGGAAGCGGGGCGATACGCCGGACAGCGGCGTTCCCGGCCAGACGGCCAGACCGGTGCGGCGGCAGAAGGCGGCATTGACCTCACGCACCACAGGGATGCCGTCGACGCCGTAACCGACCACGCAGCGGGGATCATCGCCATCCGCGACCCCCTCGACCAGCCGCACGATGAGCGCGGTAGCGGCGGGCGTAAAGGTATCCGCAAACAGCCAGACCGTTTGCGACGCGGCCTCAGGCGAAACCACCAATATGGCGCGGTCGATCGATCCGTCGGGCCGGAAAGCTGCCGGTTCCGCCGCTTCGGCGGCCAGCAGGCCGCATTGGTTGGGCAGGCGCGGCGGGGCGACGCCGTCCGCCG
This sequence comes from Sphingomonas sp. NY01, assembly GCF_038809135.1. NCBI lineage: Bacteria > Pseudomonadati > Pseudomonadota > Alphaproteobacteria > Sphingomonadales > Sphingomonadaceae > Sphingomonas > Sphingomonas sp. NY01. The sequence goes on from NZ_CP101722.1 coordinate 1,629,461, forward strand.
GGCGCCATGGGCCGGCATGGGCAACCCACCCCGGCTCAGGTCTGTTCGCCGCCACCGCAACCGACTCCGCCAGTCCCGACCGGGCGATCTGATCGGACAGCACCTGCCAGAGATCCGCGCCCTCCGCCTCGGCACGCGCCAGCACGCGCCATGTCCTGGCTTCGGGGGATGGACCGGGCTGGAGGCGCAGCGTTTCAGTCATTGGCGTCCAGATGCGCTCCTTCGCGGTCGAGATGGAGGTAGTTCTGGTTGAAGAGAGCCAGTTGGCACAAGGCCCCGAGGTCCGGTATCTCCACCTGCTTGCCCTTCCAATGGACGAGGCCGCGCCCGCGCAGTTCCTGCAAGGTGCGGTTGACGTGGACGGAGGTCATGCCGGTCGCTTCCGCCAGGTCGTTCTGGGTGATCGGGCAGAAGAAGCTGGTGTCGTCGTTCAGGCCGACGCCGCGGATGCGGAAAAAGAGTTCGCAGATCAGGTGCGAGATCCGCTCCAGCGCGTTGCGCTGGCCGAGATTGACCGTCCATTCGCGCTGGATCGCGGCGGCGACGAGCGAATCCCACCACAGCGCCTGCACGATGCGCGGGCGCTCGGTCACCTGTTCGAAGGTATCGCGCGGGATTTCGCAGAAGGTCAGCGGGGTGAGCGCGGCGATGGAATGGTCCATCTCGCGCAGCAGATAGATGTTCAGGTCGCACAGGTCGCCGGGCAGGAAGAACGAGATGATCTGCCGCCGGCCATCCTCCAGCATCTTGTAACGGAACGCCCAGCCGTCGAGCATCAGGTTGATCGCGCGTGGTTTTTCGCCTTCGCGAACCAGGTCGCGACGGGCCGAGAGCCGGCGGATGCCGGTGCTGGCCAATTCGTCGAGTATCGTGCGGTCCGAGCCGGACAGTCGCGTGAACTGTTCCAGCTTCCGGATCAGTGGGTTATTCATGGTGGGTCCCTTCACGATCGATCATGAAGGGCACAGAAACTGCCGCTCGTACATAGGTTAATGGCTTGGGAATGAACTGAAATGCGCGGCCCCGATGATGGGGGCCGCGCACAACCTCACCCGATCTGCTGGCTTTGCGCCGCGCTGTCGGGGCGGGCGGGGCCGAGGATGGGCTCCTCGCCCAGCGGCTTGTTCTGGAAGACGGTGAAGTCGCCGCGACCATCGATGGTCGGCCCGTCGGTCCAGCGTCCCTCCGGCACCGATCCGTCGGCGGCGGTGGCGTAGAAGTTGTAGTTGTTCGCCTGATCCTCCATCTCCTGCGGGAAGGAGTTGGGGACGGGCAGGTTGGCCGAGGGGCCGCCCAGTTCCTCCAGCACCGCCAGCCACTGCTGCTGGTGCATGGTGTCGCGCGCGATCATGTAGTGGAGCATCTTCTTCATGCCCTCGTCATGCGCGGCGTTGAACAGGCGCACCGCCAGCACGCGCCCGGTGCTCTCCGCCGCCACGTTGCAATACATGTCGGCGGCGATGTTGCCGCTGGCATAGATGTGGCTCATGTTGAAGGGCACGCCGTCGGAGTCCACCGGCATTGCGGCAAGACCGGTCGACAGCAGGTTCTTGTGGATCATGCCCTCGATCGCGTGGCGGCCGTTGCCGCCGCCCATCACCGCGCCCACGATGCCGTCGGCGGCACCCTCTTCCTGCAGCGAGGCAGGCGCCTTGTCGAGGTTGAGCGCGACCGCGGTCGCCAGCATCTCGATATGGCCGATCTCCTCGGTCGCGGTGTGGAGCAGCATGTCGCGGTATTTCGGCGTCGGCGCCCGGTTGCCCCAGGCCTGGAAGAAATACTGCATGCACACGCGGATCTCGCCCTCCACGCCGCCGATCGCCTGTTGCAGCATGCGTGCAAAGGCGGGATCGGGCTTGTCGACGGTGACCGGATACTGAAGCCGCTTGTCGTGATAATACATGGATGGTCCTCCGCAACGTTTCACACGTCCGTGCGAAGGATAAACCGTCCACGCCAAGCGAAGTCGCAGCGCGACTGCGTTATTTATCAGTAACGTAGGTCATTGATCTAAGATGATGTGGAAGATGTTCAGACGGTCGCGCCGGTGCGTTCGCGCCGCGCCGCGACGCTGCGGATCGCCTCGATCATCCGGTCCGCGCCATAGGGTTTGGTGAGCAGCATCGCCTCGGGCGGCATGGCGTCGCGAACGGCGGCGGCATCGCCGGTGGCAAAGACGATCCCCGCCAGCGGCCGCACCGCGCGTGCCCGCTGCGCCAGTTCGATCCCGGACATGGTGGGCAGGTTGATGTCGGTGACCAGCACCTCGATCGGCGCGGTCTGTAGCGCGGTCAGCGCTTCCTCCGCGCTGCCCGCCTCGACCACGACGAAGCCGCCCGCCTGCAGCGCCTCGGCCGTGCTGGTCCGGATCAATTCGTCATCCTCGACCAGCAGGATGGTGAGGCCGTCCGCCAGCGGTGTCGCGGTGGCGGGCATGCGCGGGCGCTCGGCCAGGCGACGCTGGCTCTGATTGGCGAGAACGTGGCGGAACTTCCGCGCCAGCGCCTCGCGCGTGTAGGGCTTGGACAACAGCTCGACCCCCTTGTCGAGCCGGCCGCCATGGACGATCGAGTTTTCAGTATAGCCGGAGGTGAACAGCACCGCGATGTCGGGCAGCCGCTCCTGCGCCTTGCGCGCCAGCTCGGGGCTTTTCAGCGTGCCGGGCATCACCACGTCGGTGAACAGCATGTCGATCGGAATGCCGCTTTCGATCACGCTCAGCGCACTTTGCGCATCCACCGCCTTCAGCACGCGGTAGCCGAGTTCGGACAACAGCTCGACCACGGTGGCGCGCACCGCATCGTCGTCCTCGACCACCAGCACCGTTTCGGTGCCGCCCGCGATCGGGCCGGTATCGACCGCGACCTCGACATCCTCGGCTTCCATCGCACGCGGCAGGTACAGCTTGATCGTGGTGCCGTGCCCGATCTCGGAATAAATCTTCACATGGCCGCCGGACTGTTTGACGAAGCCGTAGACCATCGACAGGCCAAGCCCGGAGCCCTTGCCCTCGCTCTTGGTCGAGAAGAAGGGCTCGAACACCCTGGCCATCACCTCGGCGCTCATTCCGCTGCCCGTATCGGACACGGCGAGCATGACATATTGGCCGGGGACCACCTCGTCATGGGTGCGGGCATAGTCGTCATCGAGATGGGCATTGCCGAGTTCGATGGTCAGCCGGCCGGTACCCTCCATCGCATCGCGCGCGTTGATCGCCAGGTTGAGCAACGCATTCTCGACCTGCGTCGGATCGATAAAGGTGTTCCACAGCCCGCCGCCGACGACCGTCTCGATCTCGATCCCCTCGCCGATCGCACGGCGCAGCATGTCGTCCATCCCCTGCACGAAGCGGGTGACGTTGACGACCTTGGGTTCGAGCGCCTGACGCCGACCGAAGGCGAGCAGTTGCGCCGCCAGCTTCGATCCGCGCGTGACGCCGGCCATGGCATTGGTGATGCGGCGCTCGGCACGCTCGTTGCCGTGCACGTCGGTGGCGAGAAGCTGGAGATTGCCCGACACGACCTGCAACAGATTGTTGAAGTCATGGGCGACGCCGCCGGTCAGCTTGCCGATCGTCTCCATCTTCTGCGCCTGGGCGAGCGCCACCTCCGCCTGCCGGCGCTCGGCGATCTCGGCGATGACGCGCGCCTCCAGCGTCTCGTTCAATTGCCGCAACTGGGCCTCGGCGCGTTCGCGGTGACGGACCTGCCGCGCCAGGATCGAGGCCTGATCGCGCAGCGCCTGCTCCGCCTCGCGCTGCTCGGTGATGTCGGTGTGGACGCCGACCCACTCGACCAAGGCGCCGTCCGCCCCGAAGATGGGCAGCGCGCGGATGGCATAGGTGCGCCAGATCTTGTCATGCCGGCAGACGCGGTGTTCATGGACGAACATCGACCGCTCGGCGACCGCGGTCCGCCAGGCGGCGACGGTGGCGGCCATGTCGTCGGGATGGACCGCCTGCGCCCAGCCGAAGCCCTGATATTCCTCAAAGGCCTGTCCGGTCAGCGCCGCCCATCCGGGCTGCTCGCCCAGCATCTGGCCATCGGCGCTGTTGGTCCACAGCACGCCGTGCACCGCATCCATCGCCGCGCGGAAACGGCCGTTGCTCTGTTCCAGCGCCGCGGCATGGCGAATGCGCTCGTCGACGTCGAAGACCAGGACGTGGAAGCCGAGAACCTCGCCATCGTCGCCGCGACGGGGCAGGTAACGGGTCTCGGCCCGGCGGATGCCACCGTCGCGGTGGCGGATCGACACGTCGGCGACCACCGTCTCTCCGGCCAGCGCGCGGGCGATCAGCGGCTGGCGGACGGCATGACTTTCCTCGCCCAGCACCTGCGCGATGGTGCGCCCCACCACCTGCTCGGGCGCGATGCCGAGAAAGTCCTGATAGAAGCTGTTGGCGAAGCGGTACACGCCGTCGCGGTCTACAAAGGCGACCAGCACCGGCAGCGAGTCGGTGATGATCCGCAACTCGGCCTCGCTGTCCGCCAGCCGTCGTTCGGCCACGATGCGCGGCGTATTGTCCAGCACGGTGCACATGACGCCGGCGACCGCGCCGTCCTGATAGATGGGCGTATAGAACAGGTCGAACACGACCTCCTCCGCCATGCCGTTGCGGGTCAGGACCATGCGCTGGTCGCGATAGGACAGGACCTCGCCCTGGAAGCCGGCGGCGAGGACCTGACGGTTCCAATCCCAGATCTCGGGCCAGATGCCGGGCACCGTGCCGCCCAGCGCCTGGGGGTGACGGGCCCCGGCGATCTCGCGATAGCTGTCGTTATACAGCATGATGTGGTCGGGCCCCCACATCAGCACCTTCGCGATCGGCGAGTTGATGATGTTGGACACGGTGGAGCGCAGCGCCGGGTGCCAGTGCTCGCGCGGGCCGAGCGACGTCGCGCTCCAGTCGCGCGCGCGGATCAGGTCGCCGCATTCGCCGCCGCCCGGCAGCCAGTCCTGCGGCACGGGCGTGGCCCGGCCGAGCCTGGCGAGTGCCGCGGCGATGGCCGCATCCACCCCATCATACTGGCCGCCCGCAATCGCGGCATCGAGCAGCCGGGCCGTATCGGGTGAAAGGGTGATGGTGTGCGAAGGGCGGACTGTCATGGAGGATCGCATGCTAAACCCGAGAAAACGTGTCAATGTAACCGGTCAGGCCGGGGTCGATGATGCGACGGGCCGGGGATGATGCGGCACCAGGATCAGCGTGCGATCCTCCACGCGCCAGGATTTCAACCGGGACAGGAAATTCATGCCGAGGATGTCGGTCCGCCCGAATGCGGGAGAGACGACGACGGGCAGTCCCCCTGCACGGATGGCGCCAAGCTGAAGCCGGGCGACGGTCGCGGTCTTGGCGCGGATCGTGCCGTTGGCGGTGTTGAGCAGCACGGGGACGAGTTCGTCGCGCGGCTCCAGCCCGGCGGCCGCGGCGGTATCCTCCGACAGGGCGGTCAGCGTCGCGCCGCTGTCGATCAACATACGGCGTTCCACCCCGTCGACAGTGGCCCGCGCCCAGAAATGTCCGTCCGGCGACATGCGGATGCGGACCTCGTCCCCGACCACCTGTTGCTGGTCGGGGAAGATCCGCTCGGTGATGCGCTGGAAATAGGGATCGAAACGGCCGCGCTGGTCGATCGCGATAAAGAGCACGAGCGCGACCAGTCCCCAACTGGCGAGGTTGACGATCGTGCGCAGGATCGGCACCCGCCGCACGATCACCCCGGCCAGCAGGACGGCCGCGAGCAGCAGGTACAAGGGGCCATAGGGACCCAGATCGGGCATCACGAACACGGGATCGGCTATCCTACGGCAAGGCGGCGGCTGCAGCGTCCATCAACAGATGGCGATGCGCCCCGCAAATGCCAGCCCTTGGCAGAGCGTAGAGACCGTCGACGGCCGAAATCGTTCGTGGATCGGGCGCGATCAGCCCGGATCGGCCATCCCGATCTCGCTGGGAGCGAAACGTCGCCCGCCATACCAGCGCTTGAAGGTGCCGTCGGATTGGGGGAAGTAGCGATGGCCCTGATACCGGACCGGCGTCCCCAGCGCCTTGTACGTCGCCCACACGCCATAGACCATGGCGGCGAGCGCCAGAATCTTGATCCACTCCATGTTCGCTTCCTTATTATTATTCGAACAGCTTCCCGCGTCGCTTCGAAAAGATCAAGACGCTTGTTCGCGAGGGAATGGACGGCTGAGAAACGGGGAGCCGGCTAGGCCGAAACGCCAGGGCAGTTCGGCGGCCTTGGTGATGCCGATGCGCGGGCCGATGTGCAGGTCCGGCGTCAATGGCGCATCAACCAGATCGAAGGGCGCGGCGTCGAGCCTGTGGCCGTCCAGCGCACCGCCGATGCCCAGGGCCTGGCACAGCCGGCCCGGCCCGGCGCAAAGCTGGCGCAGCGGCATGTCGCCGCGTCGCGCGGTCATCCGTTCGATGCCGTGCACCGGCTCGATCGCACGGATCAGCACGGCGCTGCCGGGGGCGCCGCATACCGTGTTCAGGCACCAGTGCAGCCCGTAGATGCGATAGACATAGGCGTGGCCCACGGGGCCGAACATGGCGGCATTGCGGGGGGAGGGGCCGCGGAAGCTGTGCGAGGCGGGTTCGTGCGCGGCATAGGCCTCGGTCTCGACGATGGGGCCGCCGACCCCGTCCACCAGCAGCGTGACGCCGATCAATGCGCGCGCGACGGTGACCACGTCGCGTGCGAAGAAATCGGCCGGCAGCGTCATATCTCGGGGGTGCGCGCCTGCCGCCCGTCATCGCCGAAAACGCGCAGATAGCGCGCGATTTCCTCGGGCGCGCCGGTTGCCTTGGCCGGATTGTCGGACAGCTTGACCGCCGGGCGGCCATTGGCGCTGATGACCTTGGCGACCAGAGAGATGGGGGAAAGACCGTCGTCGCCGTCGGGATCGCAGCCGCGAAAGTCGTTGGTCAGGTTGGTGCCCCAGCCGAAGCTCATCCGCACCCGGCCATGGAAATGGCGATAGACCTGCTCGATGCTGTCGACGTCCATGCCGTCGGAAAAGATCAGCAGCTTCTGGCGGGCGTCGCGGCCTTGCGCGCGCCACCAGTCGAGTATCGCCTCGCCCCCCTCGATCGGCGGCGCGCTGTCGGGGCGAAACCCGGTCCAGTCCGCCACCCAGGGCGGCGCATCGCGGAGGAAGGCGGCGGTGCCGAACGCATCGGGCAGGACGATCAGCAGATTGCCCTGATACAGCTCCTGCCATTCGCGCAGGACGCGGTAGGGGGTCTGCGCCAGTTCCTCGTCGCTGTCCGCCAGGGCCGCAGCGACCATCGGCAATTCATGCGCGTTGGTGCCGATCGCCTCCAGATCATTGTCCATGGCGAGCAGGACGTTCGACGTCCCGATCAGACGGTCCCCCAGCCCCTCCTTCAACGCCTCCACGCACCAACGCTGCCACAAAAACCCATGCCGCCGCCGCGTACCGAAATCGGAGATGGCGAGGTCGGGTAGTTCGCGCAGCCGTTCCACCTTGTCCCACAGCTTGGCCTTGGCGCGGGCATAAAGCACGTCGAGCGCGAAACGTCCCTTGTCCGCCATCGCTGCGCGGGAGCGCAGTTCGTTGACGATGGCGAGTGCGGGGATCTCCCACATCGTGGTTTCGCACCACAGCCCCTCGAAATGCAGCTCGAACTGGCCATCGACGACGCGCAGATCATATTCGGGCAGGCGGAAGCGGGCGAGCCACGCGAGAAAGTCGGGCGCGAACATGCGGTTCTGACCATAGAAGCTGTTGCCGGCCAGCCAGATCAATTCCTTGTGCGAGAAGCGCAGCGTGCGCGCATGATCGAGTTGCGCGCGCAGTTCGGCGATGTCGATATCGTCGGCCAGCCGGATGCGCGTGGTGCGGTTGATGAGCGAGAAGGTGGCGCGTACGTCCGGATGACGCTGCCGGATCATCTGCAGCATCAGGAGCTTGTAGAAATCGGTGTCGAGCAGGCTGCGGACGATGGGGTCCAGCCGCCAGCCATGGTCCCAGACGCGGGTCGCGATATCGGTGAACGCCATGAGATTCCTGTCAGCGGATGCGGGCGGCCGTGTCCAGAATGAATCGCACAATGCGATCCGGCTGGGTTGCCGGGATCATGTGGCCCCCCTCGATCACCTCGTATCGACAGCCGGGGATCACCGCGGCGGTGGGTGCGCCATCCCTTTCCGGGTCCAGCACCGCGTCCTGCGCACCGAACAGGATCGCACTCGGCAGGTCCAGGGTCGGGTAGAGCGTGGCCATCTCGCTCAGGTCCGGATTGGCATGGACCAGTTCGGTGGCGGCGATGTCGATCGTCTCTGGTCGCAGCAACAATATGCCGCCGCCACGGATGGCGAAATCGTCCGGCGCGTGTTCGGGCATGAATGCCCGGCGCACGGCACGACGACTGCGCAACTGAAGGATCGGAACCGCGATGGTGTGTGCGACAAGGCGGCGAAGCGGGGCGCCACCGCGGAAGAACTCCTGCACCGCAGCCGACCCGAAGGGCTGTGGCTGGGTGAGCGGAGCAAGCAACGCCAGGCCGCCAATCCGGCCGGGTGCTGCCAGCGCGGCCGCCAGCGACACGGCACCGCCCATCGAATGACCAACCAGCAACGGGCGTTCGATCTCCATCCGATCGAGAAACGCCGCAATCAGAGCCCCCTGCGCGCGGAGCCCGGGATGCGTGCCGGGGGCGGCCAGCGAATGCCCCGACCCTGGGCGATCGACAAGGATGACGCGGTGGGTTTCGGCCAGCCGGTCGGCAACCTCATAGTTGAAGTTGCGCATCTGGCCGGCAAGGCCGTGGATCAGCACGATAACAGGGGCCTGGGCGCCCCGAGGCCCCTTGTCGACGTAATGGAGGCGCGCGCCCTCGACCTCGGCGAAATCGCCATCCGGTGGGACGAGCGCTTCGGCGACACGACCGACACGGCGCGAATAGGCCGCCAGTCCCGCCATACCGAGCGATGCGGCGAAGCCGCCGGTGATCAAGGGACGGTTTCGGATCATATCGGCGCCTTACCCTTCGACCCGGTGCCAGACGGGGCCGTCGGCGAACAGGGTGATGGCCGACAAGGCCTCGCCGTCCAGCATGACCGCGGTATCGCCCCACCAGTCGGGTCGCCCGCCATCGATCAGCGCCTCGGCATGGCGGACCGCGATGGCGCAGACGAAGCGGCGGCCGCCGAGCGTCCGGGTGAAGGCGATCACCCGGTCCTGCCAGGTGCCGGTGACGGAAAGCGGCTGATACCCCTCGAACGCCTGTTCGCGACGCAGGTCGAGCAGATCGGCGATCAGTGCCTGCTTGGCGCTGCCGCGGGTATCCAGCAGACGCTGCAACCGGGCGTAATCGACGGGGCGGCGGTTGTCGGGATCGACAAGGCTCAGGTCGCGATCCTCGCTGCCCTGATAGCAGTCCGGGACACCGGGCACCGTGCAGCGCAGTGCCGCCTGTGCCAGAGCCGTCGCATCGGCGGCGGGGGCGAGCCGCTGGACGAACTCGGCCATCGATCGGCGGAACTCGGCACCGGCCGGTTCGGTGAGCAGCGCCTCCACCAGCTTTTGCGCACGTGCTTCATAGGCTTCGTCCGGTGCCTCCCAGGACGAACGCAGCTTGGCCTCGCGCAACGCTTTCTCCTGCCAACCCTGTACGCGTTCCGCAAAGGTGGCGAGGTCGTCGTCATCGGGCCATGCACCGAACAGCGTCTGGATCAGCATGTACCAGTCGGCCGGGTCGACACCCTCGGCATCCTGCCGGGTGAGGTCGCGCCATTGCTGTACCTGATCGCGCCACAGGTGCGGCACCGCGCTCACCACCGACAGGTGGGCGCGGACATCCTCGCCGCGTTTATGATCATGCGTGGCGGTGGTCAGCATCGCGCAGGGGAACTGTTCGGCGCGGCCCTGCATCCGGTCGTGGAACGTAGCGATATCGAGCGCCATACGCGCGGCATCGAAGCCGACGTCGTTGCGCGAAAGCAGCCGGCCGTAGCGGTAGAAGGCGGTATCCTCGACCGACTTGGCGGCGATCGGGGCGGAGAGTTGCTGGAAGCGACGCACCGCCTCCACCTTCAATGCGGGATCGCCGGGGCCCTCGCCGGACAGCCACTCCAGCACCTGTTCGAGAATGGCGGTCTCGCCGGGCGGGATGAAGCGCTGGACGCGCCGACGGGCCTCGGCCCGGATGGCTTTGTCGGTTGCCGGCGCATCGGGGCCATAGGTGCGGTACACCGGAAAGACCCAGAGCAACCGTTCGATGGCGCGGCGCCACATGGCGGGCGTGTGCGCGGAGGTTTCGGCCGCGGTGCCGGCGAGCTTTACGAACGCAGCGACGCATCCGTCCAGTTGCCCGGAGAATTGCCAGGCGAGCATGTCCTGTCGCGCGCGCAGTTCCTCCGGCGCGAAATCCTCGCTGCCGCCGCTGATCTCGGACCATAGCGTACCGAGGGGCTCCGCGCCGTCCGGGTCATGGAGCAGCGCGGCGACCTCCTCCATGAAGTCATATCCGCTGGTGCCGTCAACGCCCCAGTCGGTGGGCATCGGCTCGTCGGCGGCGAGTATCTTTTCCACCACGATATAGGCGGGGCCGGCCGGAGCGTCCGCTGCGCGCGGCAGCGCGTCGAGCCGTTCGCGCAGCATACGGCAATAGCCGGCAGGGTCGGTCAGGCCGTCGACATGGTCGATGCGGACGCCGTCGATCATGCCCTCTTCGTACAGGCGGAAGTAGAGCGCATGCGTTTCCTCGAACACGGCCGGGTCTTCGATGCGCAGGCCGGCAAGCTCGCTGATCGTGAAGAAGCGGCGCCAGTTGAGTTCGTCGTTGGCGGTGCGCCAGGAGGCGAGGCGGTAGTGTTGGCGGGCGAGGAGCTCGGGGAGGGGGAGCGTCCGTGCGGCGGCCTGGTCGTCGTCGCGGATGGGCAGGCGGTGTTCGCCATAGGCGACCAGGCAGGCGCGGCCGTCATGGCTTTCCACCGCGATCTGGTCGTCCGCCAATACCTCGGCAAGCGGGGCGCCCAGGATCGGCAAGACGAGGCGGTGCGACCAGTCGATGTCGAAGAACCGGGCGTAGCGGCTGCCCTGTCCCCTCGCCAGCACGTCGTTCCACCACGCATTGCCGCCGCCCGCGACGCCCATATGGTTGGGGACGATGTCGATGATGACGCCCATGCCGCGCGCGCGCAGTGCCGCGACAAGCGACCGGAACGCCTCCTCGCCGCCCAGTTCGGGATTGATCCGGGTGGGATCAATCACGTCATAGCCGTGGGTCGAACCCTTGGCCGCGACGGTGATCGGCGAGGCGTAGACGTGGCTGATGCCGAGCCGGTCGAGATACGGAACCAGCGCCTCCGCATCCTGGAAGCCGAACCCTTCGTGGAACTGGAGGCGATAGGTGGCGCGGGGGGTCATGCGGGGGTCCGGTGGTTTAGGGTGTGGATACGGGCGGCCACAGCCGGTCTGGCTAGCAGGGCGGGGGTGGTGTCGGGCAGGCGGCGGCGCCAGTTGGGGTGTTCATCGATGGTGCCGGGCAGATTGGGTTGTTCCTCAAGCCCCAGCAGATCCTCGACCGGGATCAGCGCGACCGGGCAGGGGGTGGCGGCGACGCGCGCGATCGCGGCGTCGACCACCAGTTGCGGATCGGTGGGCTCCGGCGCGTCGCCCGCACAGGCGCGCCACAAAGCGGTACGATCGTCCACGCGCAGCGCCATATCGGGTTCGGGCGAGCGGTCGGCGATCCTTGCCCGCCACGCAATGTCGCGGCCCAGCCACCAGCCGGCGACGGTGGCGATATCATGCGTGCCGGTCATCGCCACGGCCTCGCGGTCCCATTCCGCCGGCGGCACGAAGCCGCCATCCTCGTCGCGCTCGAACGGCAGCACCCGCATGCCGAGCAGACCGGCCTCTGCCATGGTATCGCGGAAACCGGGCGGAACGGTGCCCAGATCCTCGCCGATGACGATCGCGCCGGCGCGGTGCGCCTCGATCTTCAGGATGCGCAACAGATCCTCGAACGGCATCTGGAGATAGGCGCCCTTGTCCGCGCTTTCGCCCTCCGGGATCACCCACAGGCGCTTGAGGCCGAGGGCATGGTCGATGCGCAGGCCACCGGCATGGGCAAAGGCGCTGCGCAGGGTGGCGATGAAGGGAGCAAAGCCGGTGCGGCGCAGCGCAAAGGGGCAAAGCGCGGTGATGCCCCAATTCTGCCCGTCCGGCCCCAGCGGATCGGGCGGTGCACCGATGCTGAGCCCGGTCAGCAGCTCGTCGCGGCGGCTCCAGCCGTCGCTGCCGTCGCCTGATACGCCGATGGCGAGATCGGCGATGAGGCCGATCGGCATGCCGGCCGCGCGACCGGCCTCCCCCGCGGCGGCGAGCGCGGTTTCGGCACGCCATTGCAGGTAGAGATAGAAGTCGATCGCATCGGCATGATCGGCGACGAAGCGCGCGACGGCGGGGCCGCCCGCATCGTGAAACGCCTCCGGCCAGTCGCGCCAGCCTGTGGCACGGTCGCGCTGGTGGAAATAGCTGTGAAGCGCATCAAAGGTGGCGTGCGCGTGGCGTTCGGGCGTGCGGAAGGCGGCAACCGCCGCGCGGTCCTCCTGCGAGCGCCGGTCATAGTCGATGCGCAGGTCCCGCAACCGATCGGGGATCGCCGCCGACCAGTCGATCAGGTCGTCGCCACCCAAGGGTACAGCGGCACCGGCAGGGGCGAACAGCACGTTGCGATACAGCCGGCTGGACGGTGCATAGGGGCTGTAGCGGGTGGCATCGGCGGGAAAGAGCGCGTGCGTCGGGCTGATCGCGACGGCAGCGGCGCCAGCTTCGCCGAACGCGCGCATCGCCTGCGCCAGCGTGCCGAAGTCGCCGAAAGCGCCGGGGGTGTCGCCGCGGAGCGAGGGCAGCTGCATCGCGGTGGCCCATAGCGCCTCCCCCGGAACGGCGGGGCAGCGCAGCGGGGCGACGGCGATCGTCCAGGTCTCTCCCCCGGCGAGCAACCGATGATAGCCGGGCTCGGCGATCGGGGGCAGGGCGCCGTCCCCGCCGATCGCCACGCTGCGGCGGGTGCCGTCTTCCAGATCGAGTTCGCCTGTCAGCCCCGCCAGATGCGCGGGCAATGCGATGGGCCGACCGACATCCGCCGTGACGAAGGGCGCGGCATCGCCATTCGTGCGAAGGCAGGCGAGGATCGCTTCCAGCACCGCGTCCGAAACACGCTGCTGGCGGCCGTCCGCGTCTTCCCATTCGACGCACAATCCCGCGGCCTCGGCGCGGGCGGTGAGGTCGGTCATGCGCTGAGCCACGCGCCGAAACGGTTGCCCTCGGCATGCAAGCGCTCGCCGGGATGATCGGGCAGCGGCTCGGGCGTATCGGCAAGGTCGATGACGATGGTGAGCGTTGCACCGTCGGCGAGGCGCCACTGTGCCTCAACCCGCGCATCGCCCAGCGCCTGCGCGGCGATGCCCTTCGCACCGGACAGGCGCGGGACGATGCGGTCGCGGCGCAGGGCGAGCAGCCGCGTGTAAAGATCGCGCCAGGTGCCTGCGTCCGGGCCGGGCGTGGGGGCGGAGCGGCGGAAGCTATCCTGCGCATTGGGATCGGGAATACGCTTGCGTGCCTCGGGATCGGCAAAGGCGTCGAACTTGGCGAATTCCTTGCGCCGGCCTTCGCGCACCGCATCGGCCAGTTCGTCGTGGAAATCGGTGAAGAACAGGAAGGGTGCCTCGCTGCCCGTCTCGTCGCCCATGAACAGCAGCGGGATTTGCGGGCAGAGCAGCAACAGCGCGGTGGCGGCGCGCAGCTTGTCGGAGCTGGTGAGCAGGGTCAGGCGCTCGCCCATCGCACGGTTGCCGATCTGGTCGTGATTCTGGAGGAAGGACACGAACCGGGTGGCGGGCAGATGGCCGGAGGGCTTGCCGCGCGGCTTGCCGTCATGATTGGGCGACCCCTCACCCTGATAGATGAAGCCTTGATGCAGGCAGCGGGCGAGGCGCTGTGCCGGCTTGTCGGCGAAGTCGCTGTAATAGGCGCTGGTCTCGCCGGTCAGCAGGACGTGGAGGACGTTGTGGAAGTCGTCGTTCCACTGCGCGTCATACACGCCGTCCGCCAATCGGTCGGCATCGTTATTCTCGTTTTCCAAGACCAGATGGACATGGCGGTTGGGCAGGGCGGCACGGATTTCCCGCGCCATCCGGTCGAGGAACCCATCGTTGGCGATGGCGTGGACGGCATCGAAGCGAAGGCCGTCGAACCGGTATTCGTCCAGCCACATCAGCGCATTGTCGACAAAGAAGCGGTGAACGGGATCGGCATCGACCGCGACCGCGCCGCCCCACGGCGTATCGACATCCTGATGGAAGAAGGCGCCGGCATAGGCGCCCAGGTAATTCCCGTCGGGGCCGAAGTGATTATACACCACGTCGAGGAACACGGACAGGCCGTGGCCATGCGCGGCATCGACCAGCGCCTTCAATTCGGCGGGCGTGCCATAGGCCTCCGCCGGCGCATAAGGCAGCACGCCGTCATAGCCCCAGTTGCGGGTGCCGCCGAACGCGTTCACCGGCATCAACTGGATCGCGGTGACGCCGAGCGCGGCAAATTCGGGCAGGCGTTCCATCACGCCGGCAAAGCCACCAAGGACGCCGGCATGCAGCTCCATGACGACGGTTTCGGCCCATGGCCGGCCGCGCCAGTCAGGATGCCGCCAGCCATGGGCGGGGTCGACGACCACGCTCCAGCCGTGCACGCCGCCATCCTGGAGACGGGAGGCGGGATCGGGGACCGCAAGGTCCGGGCCCAGCCGGAACCGGTAGCGGGTGCCCGCCGGGGCCTGAGCCTCGGCGGTGAACCAGCCATCGTCATGCCGCTGCATCGGGGTGGCATCGCCGCCATCGATTTCCAGCGTCACCGTGTCCCGGTCGGGTGCCCAGAGGCGGAAGGCGGCGCGACCGCCCTCCGTCGGCGTCGGTCCCCAGGCGCTCATTGCTCGTCCGGCTCCGATTGCTCGAAAGTGCTGAGCCAGGTCAGCAGAACCGCACCCTGCGGTGCGACCTCGTAGCTGTCGCCGATCTCGATCTCGCCCTGATCCGGCTTCGCACTGTCGACCAGCACCATGCGCTGGGCATGGGGCGGCGGAAGCTGGAAGGTGATCGGATCGCCCGAAGCATTGAGCAGCAGCGACACCGCCTCGACCTGGCCGTCCTCCGTCCGGCTGGCGCGGCGCATCATCAGCGCGCGGCCCTCGGGATTGTCCCAATCCTCCGAACTCAACTGCTTGCCCTGTTCGTCCCACCATTCGATGTCGTTGATGCCGTGGCCGGGCGTATCCTGTCCGTAGAGGAAGGTATTCGAGCGCAGCACCGGATAGCGGCGGCGCAACGCCGCCAGCCGGCCGGTGAAGTCGATCAGCGCCTGACCCTCGGGCGTGTCGGCCGCCTTCCAGTCGAGCCAGCTTATCTCGTTATCCTGGCAATAGGCGTTGTTGTTGCCGCCCTGCGTCCGCCCGAACTCGTCGCCCGCGACCAGCATCGGCGTGCCGAGCGAGGACATCAGCGTGGTCAGCATCGACCGCATGACGCGGCCGCGCGCGTCGTTGACCGATGCATCGTCGGTCGGCCCTTCGACACCCCAGTTGCACGATGCGTTGTGCGAATGGCCGTCGCGGTTATCCTCGCCATTGGCCTCGTTATGCCGTTCCTCGTACATTACGGTATCGGCGAGCGTGAAGCCGTCATGCGCGGCGAGCAGGTTGACGCTGGCCCAGGGGCGGCGCGCCCGGCGATCGAACAGGTCGCCCGAGCCGGACAGGCGCGCGGCCAGATCGCCGCGTTTGCCGGGTTCGCCCTTCCAATATTCGCGCACCGTGTCGCGGTACTTGTCGTTCCATTCGGCGAAACCGGGCGGGAAGTTGCCCAGTTGATAGCCGCCGGGGCCGACATCCCAGGGCTCAGTGATGAGCTTCAGCCGGCCCAGCACCGGGTCCTGGCGCAGCACGTCGAAAAAGGCGGAGCCGGGGTCGAAGCCATCCGCCTCGCGCCCCAGCGTCAGGCCGAGATCGAAGCGGAAGCCGTCGACGCCGAAGCTGGTCGCCCAGTAGCGCAGGCTGTCCGCCACCATCTGGATGACCCGCGCCTTCGACATGTTCAGCGTGTTGCCGGTGCCGGTGTCGTTGATCGTGTAGCGCGGGTTATCCTGCACCAGCCGGTAATAGCTGGCATTGTCCAGCCCGCGCCAAGACAGCGTCGGCCCCTTTTCCGACCCTTCGCAGGTGTGGTTGTAGACCACGTCTAGGATCACCTCGATCCCCGCCTTGTGCAGGCGGTGGACGGCGCGGCGCAGTTCGTCCTGGCTGTCGCTGGAAAAATAGGCCTGTTCCGGCGCGAAGAAGCCGAGCGTGTTGTAGCCCCAATAGTTGCGCAGGCCCTTTTCCTGAAGGAACCGGTCTTGGGTGAAGCTGTGGATCGGCAGCAGCTCGATCGCGGTCACGCCGATGCGCTTCAGATGCTTGATGACGGCGGGGTGGCCGAGCCCGGCATAGGTGCCGCGTTCGCGCGGCGGCACCAGTTCCATCAGCTTGGTCAGGCCCTTGACGTGCGCCTCATAGATCACCGTCTCGGACCAGGGGGTGTTCGGCCGCTTGTCGCGTGACCAGTCGAAATGATCGTCGACCACGACGCATTTCGGCATGGCGGGCGCGCTGTCGCGCTTGTCGAAGCTCAGATCCTCCTTTTTCGAGCGGATCTGATAGCCGTGCAGCGCATCGGTCCACTTGATCGTGCCGTGCAGCTTGCGCGCATAGGGGTCGAGCAGCAGCTTGTGCGGGTTGAAGCGGTGTCCCGCCTCCGGCTCGTAACGGCCGTGCGCGCGGTAGCCGTAGAGAAGGCCGGGGCCGACGTCCGGCAGATAGCCATGCCACACCTCGTCCGTGCACTCGGGCAGCGCGAAACGCTTCAGCTCACGCTTGCCCTGGGGGTCGAAGATGCAGAGTTCGATCGCGTCCGCGTTTGCGGAGAAGACGGCAAAGTTCACGCCCTCCCCGTCGAACGTCGCGCCGAGCGGGTAAGGCGATCCGGCCTCGAGCCGGTCGGGGAGTGCGTGCAAAGAATGGGTCTCCGGCGTTTAGTGTCGCGGGGATTCGGTGATTGTGCTGGATCAGGCCTGCTTGGCGCGGGGCTTGCGCGGCTTGCGGGCGGGGGTGGCGCGCGGCTTGGGCGCGGCGGGCGAGTCGGCGGGCTCGGCCGCGGGGGCCGTGTCCTGCGTATCGGTCAGGGGCGTATCGGCGGCCGGGGAATCGGCGGGTTCGGCGGCGGCGGCATCGTCGTCGCCCAATTCGAGTTCGGCCTGGGTCCAGTGATCCCGGTCGCGGCCATGCGGCTCACCTTCGGCCTGCCACAAAGCATATGCGCGGTCGCGGACCTTGTTCTCGCGTTCGGCCACCCTGACGTCTCCCTCTTGCCGGGCACACGAAATGGTGCGCCACGGAAGACGAAACGGTGATCGGCCGTTTCGGCTCCGCGACGATCCGAAATTCTTTGGGGGGAGGGGGCCGTGCCCCCGGTCAGTGCGCGGGTTGCAACAGTGGTGCGCGGGCGTCGGTCATCGTCACGCGGCGGATCGTGCCATCCGGGGCATAGTCCAGGCGGTCGATCGCGACCTGTCGTTCGCCGCGGAACGGCGGTGGGCTGCCCGGCCGCTCCCAGCGGTGATAGACGATCAGCCAGCGGCCATCGGGCGCCTGCACGATGCTGTGGTGGCCCGGCCCCTTGCGGTGCTTGTCGCTGGTCAGGATCGCGCCGCGATACTTCCAGGGACCGGTCGGCGACGATGCGGTGGCATAGTGCACCGAATAGTCCGGACCGTTGAAGCGGCCATGACTGTACGACAGGTAATAGATGCCGTCACGCTCGTGCATGAAGGCGCCTTCGGTGAACTCGGGCGGGTTGTCGACCGGCACCTCGCGCGCGACATGGATCATGTCCGGCGCCATCTCCCAGACGCGCAGCCGCGATCCCGCGCTGCCGCCGGCATAAAGATAGGCCTTGTTGTCCTTCGGGTCGACGAACACCATCGGGTCGATCGCCTCGAATCCCTGTCCGCCGGTGACGAGCGGGGCGCCGCTGTCGCGGTACGGTCCCTCCGGCCGGTCGGCGACCGCGACGCCGATGCGGCTGGGGGTCGGGTTTTGCGGGCCGACCGAGTAATAAAGGAACCACTTGCCGTCGCGGGTGGCGACGCCGGGGGCCCAGAGGAAATGCTCGGGCGCGCCGTCATCGCCGATCCAGCGGATCTGGTCGCGGCGGATCAACTCGCCGCGGTTGCGCCAGGTCTTCAGGTCCTTGGACGAGAAAGCGCCGAAGCGGTCCGCAGCCCAGCTTCCGCCGGGGCCGCCGGTCGGGAAGACCCACAATTCGCCGTCGATCATCATCGCGTGCGGATCGGCGCCCTGGAACTGCGGATTGTCCGCCAGTGCGCCGCCCGCCAGGGTGAGCGCCATGGCGGCGGCAAACCAGTGCCTTTTCTTCATCAGCATATCCCCAATGGCCGTTCAGAAGCGGAACCGGATGCCCAGCGAATAGGTCCGTTCCAGATAGACGATCTGCCGCGCATACTGGTCGCCCGCATCGTTGAACTCGCGGTAACGACGCAGCGGGTTGCCGAGCAGGTTCACGATATCGAACGCGACGGTGATGTTGGGCATCGGCGTGACCGTGGTCGAGAAATCGAGCTGGCCGCGGCCCTTTTCCACGATCGCCCCGGTGCGCGGCGCGCCGTTGGCATCGACGTCCAGATTGACCTGGCCATATTCGAACACGAAGTTCGAGCGGTAGTTATACGCCAGTCGTGCCGAGAAGAAGGGACGTTCGTACAACCCGACAAGGTTGCCCGACCATTTCGAAACGCCGGTGAAGCGCAGCCCACGCCCGGCGACGTTCGGGTTGCTGCCCAGATCGCTGGCCAGGTCGCCCTCCGAATCGACATAGGTCGCGTTGGCCTGGACGCCGAAGCCTTTCGCCCAGTCGGGTAGCCCGTCTATGTCGAGGAAGCTGGTGAACTGCACCTCGGCACCCTGGAAACGCGTCTGGCCGGTATTTTCGGGCAGGTTCAGCCGCGACGGGCCGAAGCCGACATCGACGCCCTCGCGATTGACGCGCGAGATAAAGCCCTGTGCATCGCGCCGGAACAAGGCCGCGGTCATCGACCCCGCACGCGAAAAATACCATTCCAGGCTGATGTCGTAGTTGTTCGACGTCAGCGGATTGAGGTTCGGATTGCCGCCGCTGATGTTACGCAGATTGCTGTTGATGCACTGCGGCAGCGACGGGTCGGCCTGGCATTCGGGCGAGATGGTGGGCGGCGGGCCTACCGTCAGCGTCGGGTTCAGGTCAAAGAAGTTGGGGCGGGTGCGGGTCTGATTGTAGTTCAGCCGCAGTTGCAGCTCATCGCCAAAGCGGAAGCGGGCGCTCGCATTGGGCAGATAGTCGGTATATTCGTTCCTGGCCGTGATCGGGTCGAATGTCGGCGTTGCCGCGCCGGAGGTCTCGTCCCGCACGAACCCGCTGATGCTGACCTTGGTCCGGATCGCCCGGATGCCGAGCAAGCCGTCGACCGAAATGCTGTCGTTCAGATCGGCGCCGTACTTCACCTGCGCATAGGCGGCGAGCGCACGCTCGTTGGCCTGGAAGTTTTCGGTCGGATTGAATGCGGGCAATCCTTCCGGGGCGCCGAAATAGGCGCGCAGCTGATCGATATTGTTGCGGATGCTTTCCTCGGAAAGCCCGGCGAACGAATAGACCGGGAAATTATTGTTGAAGCTGAAGGCGGGCCGCGTCTGCCGGACGGTCGCCGGCAGCGCGGAAATCGGGATGTTCAGATCGCGATACAGCGCGTTGGCGGGATCGTTGTTCAAACGATCGATATAGGGGGCACCGCGATCACGATTGGCATCGCGATCATTGTAGCGCAGACCCGCCTGGATCCGCTTGATGAAGCTGCCCTCGTCGAAATCATATTGGGTGTCGCCGCGAAGCTGGATGTCCTTGCCGCCGACCTTCAGATGTTCCTGGAAGAAACCGCGGACATTGAAATTGTTCGGGTCGCTGGGATCGAAATCGACGAAGTTGAACGTCGGTCCGCCATCCGGCCCGTCGAACAACACCGTGCGCGTCGGCGAACGGGCGAAGAGATAGTCGATATTGTAGAGTTTGAAATCATAGGTCGAGCGCGTGTAGGCGCCGTCGACCGACCATTGCAGCCGATCCCTTTGCCATACCATGCCGCCACCGATCTGGTAGGTATTGGTACGGCCGGATGCCGACGTGTAATAACCATCGGGTATGCTGCCGCCGACGACGGTGGCGCCCTGCGCCACATTGGCCGCGCCGGGCCGCGTCGTCAGATTCTGCAACTGGAAGTCGGGGCCGCCGAAGATCGGGACGAACATCCACTGGTTTTCGTCGTGGCTGCGATACCCCTGGTAGAGCCCGTCGACATAGACCTCCAGTTCGGGGCTGGGACGCCACTGGAATGCGGCGTTGGCCGAGGGGCGGAAGCGGTTGCCGTTGCTGGTAAAGCGTCCCTGCGCATCCGGGTAGCGGATGCCGGCGCCGGCACCGGGCGCGCTTTCGGCCGTGGTGGTGCCGATCACGACCGATTGTTCACGGGTCGCATCAAGATAGTTGAGGCCGACATAGGAGGCGTTGACCAGCAGGCCCATCTCACCGATGCCGGTATCCCACCGGTCGCTGACGAGCAAATTGCCGTTCCATGTCGGCTTGCCCGATTGCTCCCAGTGAACGCCGTTGAGCGAACCCGAAACTT
Organism: Sphingomonas sp. NY01; assembly: GCF_038809135.1. Lineage (NCBI taxonomy): Bacteria > Pseudomonadati > Pseudomonadota > Alphaproteobacteria > Sphingomonadales > Sphingomonadaceae > Sphingomonas > Sphingomonas sp. NY01. The sequence goes on from NZ_CP101722.1 coordinate 1,650,266, forward strand.
CGAACCCGTTGAAGTCGAACGGGCGACGACCGCGGACGTTGACCTGCCCGCCGATGCCGCCTTCGATCAGATTGGCGGTGCCGTTCTTGTACACCTCCAGCGCGGCGACGGTGCCGGCGGGAAAGTCCTGGATCGCGACGAAGCGGCCCTCGGCGGTGAAGATCTCGCGGCCGTTATAGGTGGTGCTGATGTCGGGCAGGCCGCGGATCTGCACGCCCGCCGCCTCGCCGGCGCCGCGCGTCACCTGCACGCCCGAGACGCGGGCGAGGGCGGCCGAGGCGAAGGTGTCGGGCAGCTTGCCGATATCCTCCGCGACGATGGCATCGACGATGCCGTCCGAGTTGCGCTTGAGCGCCTGCGCCGACTCCAGGCTGCGACGCAGGCCGGTGACGACGATCTCGCCATCGTCGGCGGGGCCCTGCTGGCTGGAGGGGGCCGGGACGCTGGGATTGGCGGACAGGTCGCTGGGCGTGTCGGGCTTGGGGGTTTCCTGCGCCACCTGAGCGTGTGCCGGCATGGCAGCGAAAAGTCCGACAAGCATCGCGGTCGATGCGCGGAGCAGCGCCTTGTCCTTCATGATATCCAACCCCTGTTTCGTGCCCGGCATCTTTGCGCCTTGGATCACAGGCAATTACCGCATTTGTCGGAGGTGACAAGTGAGATTTGAACGGTAAGCCAAACGGACCACGGGATAAAAATAGCGCGTCCGCTTGTAAGACAATTCGGGATGGGGCTAGACCGGCGGCAGAGAGCAAAAGCAGGAGAGGATCGATGAAGCTGATCGTCACGATGATGACGGGGCTTGCCACCAGTGCGTTGCTGGTCGCTGTGCCCGCCGAGGCGCGGGGCCGGTGGACGGAGGCGCAGGCGAACGCCTGGTACGCGAAACAGCCCTGGCTGGTCGGTGCCAATTTCGCACCCGCCAATGCGATCAACCAGTTCGAGATGTGGCAGGCCGAAACCTGGGACCCCAAGCGGATCGATTACGAACTGGGGCTGGCACAGGGCATCGGCATGAACACGATGCGCGTGTTCCTGCACGATCAGCTATGGACCAAGGACCCGGAGGGATTCCGCCAGCGCATCGACGCGTTCCTGACCATCGCGCAGCGGCACAATATCAAGCCGCTGTTCGTGCTGTTCGACAGTTGCTGGGATCCGAACCCGGTGGCGGGGCCGCAGCATCCGCCGATACCGGGCGTGCACAATTCCGGTTGGGTCCAGTCGCCTGGCATGGCGGGCCTGCGCGACCGTGCCGGCTGGCCGCGCTACAAGGCCTATGTGCAAGGGGTGATCGGCGCCTTTGCCAACGATCCTCGCGTGCTGGGCTGGGACCTGTGGAACGAGCCCGACAACGGCGCCGACCAGTATAAGGGGCAGGAGGGCAAGGAGCCGCTGGTCCGCGCGCTATTGGCGCAGGTGTTCGACTGGGCGCGCGCGGCCGAGCCGTCGCAGCCGCTGACGTCGGGCGTGTGGATCGGCGACGACTGGACGCCGGGCGGGCGCGGCTCGCCGATGGAAAAGCTGCAACTGGGGCAGTCCGACGTCATCTCGTTCCACGATTACAGCTGGCCGGAAACGTTCGAGCGGCGGGTGCGGCAATTGCTGCCCTATAATCGGCCGCTGCTGTGCACCGAATATATGGCGCGGGGGAACGGATCGACCTTCGACAACAGCCTGCCGATCGGCAAGCGCTACAATGTCGCGATGATGAACTGGGGCTTTGTCGACGGCAAGACGCAGACGCGCCTGCCCTGGGACAGTTGGAAGAAGCCCTATACGCAGGACGAGCCGACCATCTGGTTCCACGAGGTGTTCCGCGGCGATGGCACGCCGTACCGGGCGGCGGAGACGGACCTGATCCGGCGGCTGAGCGCGGCGCCCAAGGGCGTGGTGCCGGCGGCTGCTGGCGCAGATGCACCGCCGCCGCGGCGCGCGCGCCGGTGATCGGGGCGAGGGGGGCTCGATCCGGATGACCCCGGGTTGACCACCCCTCGTTCCTATCGCGGCGATGTATCGAACGACACGTCGCCGCCTCGCCCGGCGGGGCTGCCTGACGCGGCGGGGGAAGCGGGACCGGCATCGGCCGGCCTTCGCGCCTGCTGAGACAAAAGGAATGTGCGCAGGCGCGTACAGGGTGCTGATCGGTGAACCGCGCAGACTGGCACGTTCATCGTCCGGGCCGTGAAGGCGATGTCCCACCGCATCCTGAGACGCACGCCTCCCAACTCCCGCCCATCGCGAGGACGTGGATGGTCGTTCCGGACAGCGTGTGGCCGTCGGCTCCGTGCACCCGCATGTCGATCGGCGTTGCGCGCGGTGGTGATCGGTGCCTCTGAAATTCCCAACGGACCAGATCGGGCTCACCATCGAAGAAAAGCGCATGGCCAAATCATCGCCCTTCCATCCGGGCTGACCCCCTTGTCACTGATGTCGGAGGCAATTTTTATCCAAAGGGCACCCCCAAGAATTTCTACGGATCATCCCCCGCTTTGATGGATTATGGCACCGGTCAGGGACCGTCCCACCAAACAAGAAAAACAAGGGGTTGATAGTGCTGCTTTTCTGCACATCGCTGCTCGCCACCAGTTCCGCGCTCGCCCTTGCCGCACAGGCGGCGCCGCCTGCGCAGGAAGCGCAGGCCGCACCCGTCGCCGATGCCGCGACGCCGGAAGAGGAGGGCGACGTCATCGTCGTCACCGGTACGCGTGCCGAGGGGCGCACCCGGCTGGACAGCGCCTCGCCCGTCGATGTGCTGAGCGGCGCCAGCCTGCAGCGACAGGGCACGACCGAGCTGGCCACCGCGCTGTCGGCGGTCGCCCCGTCGATCGATTTCCCGCGGCCTGCCGCCAATGACGGCACCGACGCGATCCGCCCGGCGACGCTGCGCGGCCTGTCGCCGGACCAGACCCTGGTGCTGATCAACGGCATCCGCGGCCATACCTCGGCCCTGCTCAACACCAACGGCACCGTGGGTCGGGGATCGGCGGCGGTCGACCTCAACACCATTCCGACCGTGGCACTCGACCGGATCGAGGTGCTGCGCGACGGCGCCTCCGCGCAATATGGCTCGGACGCGATCGCCGGCGTCGTCAACCTGCGTCTGCGCGAAGCCCGGTCGGGCGGCGGTGCACAGGTCAATTACGGCTTCTACAACACCGACGTGGACACCGCGAACGGCCGACGCTCGGTGACGGGCGAGAACGCGGTCACCGCCTCGCTGTGGCAGGGGATCGGGTTCGGCGAAGACGGTTTCCTGACCGTCTCCGGCGAATATCTGAAGCGCAGCCCGACCAACCGTGCGGACTTCGACCGGCGCGTGACGCCCAACCGCATCACCGGTCGTTACGGCGACCCGGAAGTCGAGCAGTATACCGGCTTCGTCAACGCGGGCACCTCGCTGACCGACGACTGGAGCCTGTACGCGTTCGGCGGTTATCAGGACCGCGATACGCGCAGCGCGGCCTTCCCGCGGCTGGCCAGTGCGACGACCGCTCTGGCGGGGTATCCCAACGGCTTCCTGCCGATCATCAATACCAAGGTGCAGGACCTGAACTCGGCCGCGGGTCTGCGCGGCAATCTCGGCGGGTTCGATGTCGACCTGTCGTTCAGCTATGGCCGGAACAAGATCGGCTTCCGCACGCTCAACTCGGCCAACTACGCCTATGGCAGCGCGACGCCGCGCGATTTCAGCGACGGGGCGCTGATCTACGACCAGTATATCGTCGGGCTGGATGCGACGCGCCGCTTCGACGTGTTCCAGTCGCTCAACGTCGCCTTCGGTCTGGAAGGCCGCCGCGAGGGATACAAGATCCAGGCGGGCGAGCAGGCCTCCTATGGCTATCCGCCCGCGGGGACGGTGACGGGGGCCGCGGCCAATGCGGCGCCCGGTGCGCAAGGGTTCGGCGGCTTCTCGCCGCTCAACGAAACCGAGCGCAGCCGCCGCAACGTCAGCGCCTATGTCGATATCGAGGCACAGGTGACCGACAAGTTCCTTGCCGGGCTTGCGGGCCGCGTCGAGGACTATTCCGACTTCGGCAGCACGGTGAACGGCAAGCTGTCGCTGCGCTACGACGTGGCCGACTGGTTTGCGCTGCGCGGCACCGCCTCCACCGGCTTCCGTGCGCCGTCGCTACAGCAGCAATATTTCACCCAGATCGCGCAGGTGGTGCAGAACGGCGTGCCGATCCAGACCGGCACCTATCCGTCGGTCAGCGCGGTCGGCACCGCACTCGGCGGCCTGCCGCTGGAGCCGGAAAAGTCGACCAACCTGTCGGTCGGCACGGTGATCCGCTCGGGCGGGTTCGACCTGACGGTGGACGCCTATCGCATCCATATCCGCAACCAGATCGGCCTGTCGGAAAACATCCAGGCGTCGTTCAGCCCGGCGGTCGCCGGCCTGCTGCAACCCTTCGGCGTGTCGGCGGCGCGCTTCTTCATCAACGGGCTGGCGACCACGACCAAGGGCATCGACGTGGTCGCGCATTATCGCTGGCGGACCGCGGCGGCGGGCGCGTTCGACTTCACGCTGGCGGGCAACATCAACGATGTGAAGGTGACGCGCGTGCCGACCAGCACCGCGACGCTGAACCCCGCGCCGACGCTGTTCGCGCGCAGTCGCATCCTGACGCTGGAGGACGGCACCCCGCAGCAGAAGGTGACGGGCACCGTCGACTGGTCGCTGAACCGGCTGGGGGCGCTCGCCCGCGTCACCTATTACGGCAACGTCAATCAGGCGGGCACCACCCCGGCGGCGGACGTGTTCACCGGCAACCGCGCGATCACCGACCTGGAACTGCGCTATGCCGCGACCAAGGGCGCGCAGATCGGCCTGGGCGTCAGCAACCTGTTCGACGTCTATCCGCGTGAAACGCCGCTCGCCAACAATCCCAGCGGCGTGCTCGGCTTCCCCTATTATTCGCCCTTCGGCTTCAACGGGCGGTATCTTTACGCACGGCTGGGCCTGAACTGGTAATCGCCGAAACGACGAAGTGCGCGACACCGGCCAAGTGTCGCGCGCTTCGCGTGTTTCCTGCTGCCGGGACGACTTATCCGGTAACCGGCAGGCGCGCGGTGCCGTCGTCGTCGCGCTTCAGCGGGCTGTAGGCGACGACCGCATTCAGCGGCAGATCGGCATAAAGATGCGGGAACAGCTGTCCGCCGCGGCTTTCCTCCCATCGTACCGCGTCGCCCATCGCCTCCAGATCGACGGCCGCGACGTGCAGGTCGCTCTGCCCGGCGAAATGCTTGTCCACCGTCTCCGTCAGTTGCGCGGCGGTGGACAGGTGGATGTAGCCGTCCTGCCGATCGACGGGTGCGCCGGTGAACACCCCGTCGGTCTCCAGCGCCGCCATCTGCTCGGCGGTCAGCACCTTGTATGCAGTGGTCGGGTGCGTCATTCGCCATCCTCCGGGCCCTGGCTCAGGTCGTCGCCGACCGTTGCATCGTCCTGTGCATCGATCACCGGGGTCTCATCGGCCAGATTGGCCTCCGCCTCGTCCTCGGTTTCCTCGATCCGCGCCGCCGACACGACATGCTCGTCCGCCGCCACGTTGAACAGGCGCAGGCCCGCCGAGCCGCGACCGATGACCCGCAGGGATGCCAGCGACATGCGGATCAGCTTGGCCTGGTCGGTCACCAGCATCAACTGGTGCCCCTTGGTCGCCGGGAAGCTGGCGACGACATCGCCGTTGCGGGCGATGTTGTCGATGTTGGTGATCCCCTGGCCGCCGCGGCCGGTGCGGCGATATTCATAGGCCGAGCTGAGCTTGCCATAGCCGTTGGTGCACACCGTCAGGATGAACTGCTCGGCGGCGCGCAGTTCCTCGTACCGCTCGGGCGGCAGCTCCGGCTCGCCTTCCTTCTCCCCCTTCCAGGGGGCGAAGCGCAGATACGCCTCGCGCTCCTCGGAGGTGGTGCCGACCCGGTGGAGGACGGACAGCGAGATCACCTCGTCCTCGCCCTTCAGCGCGATGCCGCGCACGCCCGTCGCGGTACGGCTCTGGAACTCGCGCACATCGTCGGCGGCGAAGCGGATCGCCTTGCCGCAGCGGGTGGCGAGCAGCACGTCGTCGCCCGCCCCCAGCAGCGCGACGCCGATCAGCCGGTCCTCGCTCTCCTCCTCGAACCGCATCGCGATCTTGCCGTTCGAGGGCACGTTGGTGAACGCGTCCATCGAGTTGCGCCGCACCGCGCCCCGGGCGGTGGCGAACATGACGTGCAGCGCACCCCATTCCGCCTCGTCCTCGGGCAGCGGCAGCACCGTCGAGATCGTCTCGCCCGGCGCCAGCGGCAGGAGGTTGACCATTGGCCGCCCGCGCGTCGCGGGGCCGCCCTCGGGCAGGCGCCAGACCTTGTAGCGATAGACCTTGCCGTGGGTGGAGAAGAACAGCACCGGCGTATGCGTCGAGGTCACGAACAACTGCGTGACGACATCCTCGTCCTTGGTCGCCATGCCCGAGCGGCCCTTGCCGCCGCGGTTCTGCGCGCGGAAGCTGTCGAGCGAGGTGCGCTTGATATAGCCCTGCATGGTCACGGTCACGACCATGTCCTCGCGCTCGATCAGATCCTCGTCATCGATGCCGTCGGCGGCCGCGGCGATCTCGGAGCGGCGCGGCGTCGCGAACTGGTCGCGCACCGCCACCAGCTCGCCGCGCATCACCTCGTACAGCTTGGCCCGGTTCGCCAGGATTTCCAGCAGCTCGGCGATCGAGGCGGCCAGCGCCTGCAGTTCCTCGCCGATCTCGTCGCGGCCCAGCGCAGTCAGGCGGTGGAGGCGCAGGTCGAGGATCGCACGCACCTGCGTGTCCGACAGGCGGTAGCTGTCGCCCGTCACCTCGACGTCGACCGCCTCGACCAGCCGGATATAGGGCGCGATCTCGGCGATCGGCCATTCGCGCGCCAGCAGCGCCTCGCGCGCGGCGGCGGGCGAGGACGATCCGCGGATGATCCGCACCATCTCGTCCAGATTGGTCACCGCGATGACCAGACCCAGCAAGATATGCGCCCGCTCGCGCGCCTTGTTCAGCTCGTATTTGGAGCGGCGGGTGATCACCTGCTCGCGGAACTGCACGAAAGCCTGGATGATGTCGCGCAGGTTGAGCAGCTCGGGGCGGCCGCCGCGGATCGCCAGCATGTTGGCGGCAAAGCTCGATTGCGCAGGCGTGTGCCGCCAGAGCTGGTTCAGCACCACCTCCGGCGTCGCGTCGCGCTTCAGGTCGATGACGATGCGCACGCCTTCGCGGTTCGACTCGTCGCGAATGTCGCTGATGCCCTCGATCCGCTTTTCCTTGGCGGCCTCGGCGATCTTCTCGACCAGCGCGTTCTTGCCCTGCTGGTAGGGGATCTCGGTCAGCACGATCGAGCGGCGGTCGCCGCGCCCTTCCTCGATCTCGTAGCGCGAGCGCACGATGACCGAGCCGCGCCCGGTATTGTAGGCCGACCGCGCGCCGGCCCGCCCCAGGATCACCGCGCCCGTCGGGAAGTCGGGGCCGGGGACGATGTCGATCAGTTCCTCGATCGTGATCGCGCCATTGTCGATATAGGCGAGGCAGGCGTTCACCACCTCGCCCAGATTGTGCGGCGGGATGTTGGTCGCCATGCCGACCGCAATGCCGCCCGCGCCGTTGACCAGCAGGTTGGGGAACTGCGCCGGCAACACCTGCGGCTCGCGCTCCGACCCGTCATAGTTGGGCTGGAAGTCGACCGTGTCCTTGTCCAGATCGTCCAGCAGCGTGTTGGCGACCTTGGCGAGGCGCGCCTCGGTGTAGCGCATCGCGGCGGGCGGATCGGGGTCCATCGATCCGAAATTGCCCTGGCCGTCGATCAACGGCACCCGCATCGACCAGTCCTGCGCCATGCGCGCCAGGGCGTCATAGATCGCGCTGTCGCCGTGCGGGTGGTATTTACCCATCACGTCGCCGACGATGCGGGCGGACTTGCGGTAGGGGCGCCCGGCGACGAAGCCGCTTTCCGCGGCCGAATAGAGGATGCGACGATGCACCGGCTTCAGGCCGTCGCGCACGTCGGGCAGCGCACGCGCCACGATGACGCTCATCGCATAGTCGAGATAGCTCGACTTCATTTCGTCGACGATCGAGATCGTCGAAATGTCGGAGGGTTCCGCGAGCATCGTCTCGTCGGCCAAAGCAGCTACTTTCAGGCTTGTGTCAGTTGGGAAACGACATCCCTAGCCGCTCCGAAGGCGCCTGACCACCCCCGCGCACGCGCGCCTGCGCGAGGGGGCGGGGCAGGGGCCAAGTCGTTGCAAACACTGTCGCAAGGCCCCCGCCACCGTCAGGGTGAAACCTCTTTTCCCTCCCAGTCGAACAGCTTGCCGCTGTCGATCACCCGCAACCCGTCGATCACGTCCAGCAACTGCACCGCCGCGCGCCCGGCGTCGAACAGCCGCCCGGCCTGGACATTGGCCTGAAAGGGCCTGGACAATGCGGTATCGACCGTGCCGGGGTGCAGCGCGACCACGATGGAGCGGTCGTTGCGTCGCTTCTCCTCGACAGAGGCGGTCCGCACCAACTGGTTCAGCGCCGCCTTGGAGGCGCGGTATCCATACCATCCGCCGAGCCGGTTGTCGGAGATCGAGCCGACGCGGGCGGAGAGGGCGGCAAACACGGTGCGCCCGGCCCGCGGCATCAGCGGCAGGAAATGCTTGGCGACCAGCGCGGGGCCGATCGCGTTGACCGCGAATTGCCGGTGCAGCCAGGCGGGATCGAGGTGCGCGATGCTCTTCTCGGGACCCCGATCGCTCGCGTGCAGCAGGCCGGTCGCGACGATCACCAGATCGGGCGCGCTGGAGAGCGAAGCCGCCGCTGCCGCGATGCTGGCCTCGTCCTCCAGGTCGATATGATCCGCGCCGGCAAAGGACCGCGCAAAGCCGCGGGTTGCGATATCCTCGTCGCGAAGCGCCTCGACCAGCGCCGCACCGATCCCGCCGGATGCGCCGATTACCACGGCCTGTTTCGCGCTCATCGCCGGAAGGTCCACTGGTCGGCGCTGCTCGCGGCCGCGTCATAGGCATAGCCATCGGCATCGAAGCCGCGCATCGCGTCCGTGTCGGTCACCCGGTGCTCGACCAGCCAGCGTGCCATCAGCCCGCGCGCCTTCTTGGCGTGGAAGCTGACGAAACGGTCGCCTTCGCGGAAATCCACCGCGATCACGCGGATGTCGGCGGGCAGGCGGCCCTTGACCGCATGCCAATATTCCTGGCTCGCCAGATTCAGCACCGTTCCCGATCCTTCCGCCGCCACATCCTCTTCCAGCAGGGTCGCGATCCGGTCCCCCCACCATTCGGTCAGCTTCGTGCCCCCCGGTGCCCAGCGCGTTCCCATTTCCAGCCGGTAGGGGCGCATCGCATCCAATGGGCGCAGCAGGCCGTACAGGCCCGACAGCATCCGCAGATGATCCTGTGCGAACGCCACCTGCGCCTCGTCCAGCGTATAGGCATCGAGCCCCGAATAGACGTCGCCGGCAAAGGCGAACATCGCCGGCCGCTCGGGCGCATCGGCAAAGTCGCGAAAGCGCTCCGCGTTCAGCGTCGCCAGCGCCGGGGAGATCCGCATCAGGCTGCCCAGCGCCTCGGCCCCCAGCTTTGCGGCAGCAGCGGCCAGTGTCTGTGCGTCCCCGGCAAGGCGCGGATGGGTGCGGGTATCGACGGGCAGCGGGGTGTCGTAATCGAGCGTCTTGGCGGGCGAAATAACGGCAATCATGGTGAAAGCGGCGCTACAGGCGGGAGCTTCGCTATTCAATCCGCGTTCAGCGTTCGATCGGCAAAAGGGGGTGGTTCGCTTGAATGGGTGGGCGGCTGCCTCTAGAAGCGCCCTAACCCTTTTCCACGCGCAAGATGCTCAACAGGAGAGATTCCGCATGAAGATGTTCTCGAAGCTGGCACTGATGGCGGTGCTTGCCACGGGCGTCAGCACGATTGCCGTCACGGCACCGGTGGCCGCTGCTCAGAAGAACAAGAAGGAAGAAGCCGGCGGCCTGAAGCTGAGCCCGGATGCCCTGAAGGCCGCGCAGACCGCGCAGCCGCTGCTCCAGGCCAAGGACTATGCCGCGGCAGAGCCGGCGGTCGCCGCCGTCGAGGCCGCGGCCAAGACCGAGGACGACAAGTATATCGCCGCCGCGCTCCGCTACGATCTGGAATCGGGCAAGCTGTACGGCGCGCAGGCCGCCAATCCTAACGCGCCGCTCGACGAAACGGTGCTGGCCAAGCCGCTCGACACGCTGATCGCCAACGCCTCGACCCCGCCGGCCGACAAGGCGCGCTATGCGTTCCGTCGCGGTGCGCTCGCCTATAACGGCAAGCAGTATCCGGTCGCCTTGCAGATGTTCCAGCAGGCCAAGCAGCTCGGCTACAACGATCCGCAAATGCCGCTCCTGATGGTCAAGGCCAAGATGGAAACCGGCGATGTGGCGGGTGCCAATGCCGATCTGGATGCCGCGATCCAGCAGATCAACGCGTCGGGCCAGAAGGCGCCGGAGGATTATTACCGCTACGCCATCGCGCGTTCGAACCAGCGCAAGATGGTACCGGAAACGCTTGGCTGGATGCGCAAGTGGATCGCTGCCTATCCGACCTCGAAGAACTGGCGTGACGCGCTGGTGATCTATGGTCTCCAGCCCGGCTCGCTCGCCACGCTGGACAAGAACCAGAAGATCGACCTGTTCCGCCTGATGCGCACCTCCAAGTCGCTCGCCGACCAGAACGACTATCTGGAATATGCCCAGAACGTGTCGGAAAAGGGCCTGCCGGCAGAGGCGGAGGCCGTGCTGCGCGAAGGCACCGCCTCGGGCAAGATCCCGGCCGGCAACAGCGCAGCGAAGGCGATGCTGGCGGACTCCGCGGCCAAGGCCAAGGCGGAAGGATCGCTGGCCCCGACCGAGAAGAAGGCCCTGGCCGCGGCCGACGGCAAGCTCGCCGCAGTCACCGGTGAGGCCTATTACGGGCAGGGCAACTACGCCAAGGCGGTCGAGCTGTACCGCGCCGCGCTGCAAAAGGGGGGCGTGAACGCCGACGAGGTCAACACCCGCCTCGGCATCGCGCTGGCAGCACAGGGCAACAAGGCCGAAGCCAAGGCCGCCTTCGCCAACGTCAAGGGGGCGCCCCGCGCCGACCTGGCCGGCTTCTGGACGACCTGGCTGGACTCGCAGGCCGCCTGATCAGGCAGCCGGCAACGAAGAAGGGGCGGTCCTCGCGGGCCGCCCCTTTTTGCTTCTGGAGTGTGGTGAGGCGATGCCTCACACATCTAGGGTCGAATTCGATCAGATGTAGTTGCGCTCACCCTTCGCCGCCTTCAGCGTCTTTTCCCTCTCCCGATGCTGGAGGGAGCGGCGCAGCCGCGGAAGGGTGAGGGTGACCGAAGGCGATCGAAATCCACTCTGATCCGTTCGTGCTGAGCGAAGTCGAAGCACATCCCCCGCGGCTCACCCAGGCGTCGATCAATCGCGTGACAAGCGCCCTTAAGTCCGTTCGTCTCGAGTAGCTGTCGAGTAGCAGCAAAGCTGCGTACCGAGATGAACAGGTGAACATGCTCCCAGCATGTTCAGGATCGTCCGGGGGGCGATCCGACCTGTTCATCGTATCGAGAGACAGGCCCCCGCGCCTCAATCCACCGTGACCGGAATCCCCGAAACCTGCTTGGCGGTACGGATCGTCAGCGACGTCTTGACGCTCGCCACATTGGGGGCCGGCGTCAGGTGCGTCGTCAGGATTTCCTGGAAGCTCTTCAGGTCCGACGCGACGATCTTCAGAATGAAGTCGATTTCACCGTTCAGCATGTGACATTCGCGAACCTCGGGGATGCCCGCGACGTGATTCTCGAACGCGGCCAGATCATGCTCGGCCTGGCTGCGCAGCGACACCATCGCGAAGACGGTAATCGGGAAGCCCAGTCGTGCCGCATCCAGATCGGCATGATAGCCGCGGATCGCCCCGGCTTCCTCCAGCGCGCGAACCCGGCGCAGGCAGGGCGGGGCGGTCAGTCCGACGCGTTCGGCCAGGTCGACATTGGTCATCCGCCCGTCATCTTGCAGCAAAGCCAGGATTTGCCGGTCGATGCGATCAAAGGCCATTACGCGAAACTCCACATATACTCGTCATTCCCAATCCATAGGAACGTCGATACATAAGAAAATTGCGGACAAACGCAATTGTCCCACATTGCGACGTGCTTATTTTGAGCCTTTGCACCCGGCACCGGACGTGCGTAAGGACGGAAGTATCGGTGCTGCGCTCGGCAGTCCGGCCAAGGGGTTAGCACGTGCGGTTCGACGACAGCCTGAAGACGGTTCTTTCCGCCGAAACGGCGACCGGATTCGGCGCGCAGTCGTCATGGCGCCAGTTGGTCGACCTGATCGGCCGTGGCCGCGTTCCCGCCGACGATGCCGCGATTGAGCGTCTGCGCGCGCTGCGCCCGCATGTGCCCGATGCGGTGCGGGCCGCCAGCGCACGCGCCCTGGCCCTGACGACGCCCCCGATTGCCCTGGTCGCCTTCTTCGCACAGGACCTGCCCGCCATCACCGGCCCCGTGTTGCGCACCGTAACGCTGGATGACGGGGACTGGCTTGCCCTGCTGCCCCGGCTGACGCCGGCAGGCCGCTCGGTCCTGCGCCACCGCCGCGACCTGTCGCAGGCGGTGCGCCGCGGGCTGGAAAGCTTCGGGCCGACCGACTTCGTCCTGCCCTATCAGCCGGTGGAGGCGCCCGTGGCCGCCGCGGCCACGGCTCCTGCTCCGGCGGCTGTATCCGCTCCGTTCCCGGATCCCGCCACCCCCCGTTCGGACAGTTCGTTCGTGGCGCTCGGCGATGTTGCCCGCGATCTGCCGCTTATCGCCCGCGCCCGGCTCCACGCCGATACGCAGGCGCCGCTCGGTGCCGATCCGTTGCCCGAGCCGGCGGGGCCGCCGCAACGCTTCGAGATTGCCGATCTTGTCGCCCGCATCGACGCGTTCAACCGTCAGCGCGAAGCGGAGCCGCGCGTGTCGCCGCCGCCGCTTTCCGAAGAACCCGAGCAGGATCGTTTCCGGTTCGAAACCGATGCGCAGGGCGTCATCCGCTGGGTCGACGGCGTCGCCCGCGCGGCCCTGGTCGGTGCCAGCTTCGCGCTCGCCAGTGCGCAGGGCCATGTGCAGTTCGACGGCGTCGCCACGGGTGCGTTCCGGCGGCGTTCCGCCTTTCGCGACGCGCGGTTACAGGTTGGCGGCCGCTCCGACGCCGCCGGCTCCTGGCGCGTCTCGGGCGTCCCCTCCTTCGACCCCCTCACCGGACGCTTCCTCGGCCTCCAGGGCACCGCCCGCCGCCCCCGCCCCGACGAATGCACCGCGCCCACATCCCCGGCCACTGCCTCAGACTCCCTGCGCCAACTCGTCCACGAACTCCGCACCCCCACCAACGCCGTCGCCGGCTTCGCCGAGTTGATCGAAAGCGAATTGCTGGGTCCGGTGTCGGCCGTCTACCGCGCGCGTGCAGCCGAGATCCGGCAACTGGCCGGCGATCTGCTGGCGGCGGTCGAGGATCTGGACACGGCCGCACGGATCGAGGGGCATGCGCTGGACCTGCGGCCTAGCGTCGTTCCGGTGTATCCTTTGCTGAACCGGATCATGGCTGATCTGGCGCCTTTGGCGGGGTTGCGGCATTGTGAGGTGGTGCTGGACGGGGCGGATGCTCGACTGGCGGTCGCGGCGGATGATCGGGCGGTGGAGCGGTTGGTGGCGCGTCTGATGGCGGCGCTGGTGTCCGCGTGCGTGATCGGGGAGCGGATCGGGATCGTGGCGGCGGATGCGGGCGACGGGGCGGTAGCGATCACGATCGACCGGCCGATCGCGCTGCCGGTCGACGGTGATGCGTCGCTGCTGTCGCTCGATGCGGCACCGGAGGAGAGCGAGGGCGAGGGCGGGCCGTTGCTGGGTACCGGTTTCGCGCTGCGTCTGGCGCAGAAGCTGGCGGCGGAGATGGGGGGCGGGCTGATGATCGGGACGCACCGGTTGACGCTGCGTCTGCCGGTCGCGGCGGCAGGGCGCCCGATGGAGCAGGCGTCGACGCTGTAGGCGGCGCAGGTGCGCGGCCCCTTTCGCATGCCGGCCGTAGAGCGGGGCGAACGGGTGCGCTGGCCAGCCGATTTCGGCCGGCGGTTCATGGTCTTCGTCGATGTCGAGGAGGAGTTCGACTGGGCGGCGCCGTTCACCCGGTCAGACCATACGACGACCGCCATCCGCGCCCTTCCGGCGGCACATCGCCGATTTGCCGACGCCGGCGTGGCCCTGACTATGATGGTCGATGCGCCGATGGCGGCCGATCCCCGAGCCATCGCGATTCTGCGCGACGTGGCGGGTGACGGCCGCTCAAAGATCGGCGCGCAGCTTCATGGATGGGTGACGCCGCCGTTCGAGGAAGTGGTCGGTGTGCGGAACAGCTATGCCGGCAATCTGCCGCCCGCGCTGGAAGCGGCGAAGATCGATCATCTGACCCACGCGCTGACCGAGGCGTTTGGCCAGCCGCCCATTGCCTTTCGCTCCGGTCGATATGGCCTGGGGCCATCCACCCTGGGGATGCTGGCGGCGCGGGGATACCGGATCGACAGTTCGGTGCGCGCCTATCATGATTACAGTGACCACCATGGGCCGGACTTCGCTGCGATCGGCCCTGCCGCCTTTGTTCGCGACGGCATGCTGGAACTGCCGCTGAGCACCGCATTCATCGGCGCGGCGCGCAGTCAGGGGCCGTGGATTTATCCGAAGCTCGCACGTTTGCCGCTCGTTCGGGGAGGCATGGCGCGGAGCGGCATGATGTCGCGTGTTGCACTGACCCCGGAGGGGATGCCGGTGGCTGCGGTTATTGCAGCAATCGACGCCCTGCTTGCCGGGGGCGAGCAGTTGCTGGTCTTCTCATTCCATTCGCCGTCGCTGGCCCCCGGACACACACCCTATGTGCGTGATGCGCGCGACCTGTCGGCGTTTTGGGAATGGTGGGAGATGATCTTGGATCATCTGGCAAGAAGGCGTGCCGTGCCGACTAGTCTGGACGACGTTCTAGCGTCGCTGGATCGACGCCCGGCGGGGGCGGATCGGACAGTGACGGGGTAGGGCAAACCGGGCCGGAAGTCATTCCGGCCCGGCGTATTGGTCTTAGTTGCTGTCCGAATCGTCGTCGCTGCGGACGATATCGATCACCGGAATGGCAACGATGCCAGCCAGCAGAACCGCGGCGAGGATGCCGCCGCCGCCGAGCTTGTTGCTCTTGGCCGAAGGAGTGCCTGCACGTGCCTTGCCGACCGACAGCTTGGCAGCGGGGTTGGCCGGAGCAGCGGCTGCGACAACCGGGGTTGCGATCATCGACAGAGCCATGGCCGAACCGATAAGCTTCTTCATACTGGAACTCCCTTTTTTGCGCAGTGCGCGCCCGCCCGGTAAACTGACGAGCGCGCGCAGTGTTCCTGCAAATCATCAAAAAAACAACGCAGGATGCGGAATCGGCGTCAAATCCTATTCTTCATGATCATCACCTGACAATGATTGTCCGTGACCGACGCCAAGTGCGAGTGACACCAGACTGCCGCCGACGATGTTGCCGATCGTGCTGACAATGAGGTTCGATCCGATCGAAACAGCACCGCCGTTCGTTCCGGCCATCAGGCCGATAGGGATCAGCGACATGTTGGCAACCGAATGCTCGAACCCAGCGGCCACGAAGATCGTCACGGGCCCGATGATCGCCAGTATCTTTGCCGGAATGCTGCCAGCGGACATCGCCATCCAGACCGCCAGACAGACGAGGATATTGGCCAGCACACCCGAGGCGAAGATCGTGGCTGGCGCCTTATCGAGCTTGTCCTGAGCCACCCGGGCCGCCGCCTCGCCGACATGGCCCTCCAATCCCTCCAGCCCGCCTGCTGCGGTGAACAGCGCCGCCAGCGCGACACTGCCGACCAGATTGCCTGCCCAGGCGACGATCCAGGCGGCGAACAATCGCCGGCCGGTCAGCCGATGCATGGCGGCGGGCAGGGTGAACATGGTGTTGCCGGTGAACAACTCCGCACCGGTCAGCATCACCAGGATCAGACCGACGGAAAAGGCGGCGCCGGACAGAAGCTGGGCCGGGCTGGTCATCGGATACGCATTGGCCTGCACGATCAGAAAGGCGATCGAGCCGAAGCCGATGAACATTCCCGCCAGCATCGCCAGCACCATCATCCGAGCCCAGGGTAATTCCGCCTTGTCGGCAAGGGCATCGGGCGCGGCTTGCGCGATCTTCGCGCCGGTCGGATCGTTCATGCGCTCGCCTTTCGCGTATCCACCCATAGATGCTTGACCATCACCCAAGCCGCGACCGTCAATGGACCACCGAGGAGGATGCCGACCACGCCGAACAGGCCGCCGGCGATGAACAAGGCAAACAGCGTTACCGCCGGCGGGATCGACACCGCGTATCGCATGACCAGCGGCGCCATCGCGTTGCCCTCGATCTGTTGCCAGACGACGAAGAAGCCGACCGTCCAGGCAAAGCTCTCGACCCCGAGGGTCAGGGCAAGCAGACAGGCCGGAATGGCGCCTAGAAAGGGACCGACCAGCGGGATGAATTCCAGCAGCCCGGCGACGATCGCCAGTGCCAGGGCGGACGGCACCCCGATAACGCTGAGGCCGATCAGGACGGCCGTGAAGGTCGCCGCCATCGACACCAGTTGACCCAGCAACCAGTTGCGCAGCGCCCTGGCGGTAGCGTCGGATGCCTCACCCACGGGGCCTTGCGCGCTGTGCGGAAGCATCGCCAACATGCCGCGCCGGTAATTGTCCGGGTCGGCCGCCAGATAGATGCCGCCAAGAATGGCGAGGATCAGGCCGGAGACCGCGCTGGATGCCACGGCCAACGCGGATTGCACCATCGAGGCGAGGGTGGACCCGTCTGGCATGGCGGTGTTCATCACCGACCTGACCCGGTCCTCGCCGATCCACTGCGCGAACCGCTGCCACGCAGCCGGCAGGCTGTCACCCAGCTTGCCGAGCTGGCTGCCGATCTCCCGACCGAACAGCATGGTGCCCCCGGCAAGCACCGCGACGATCACCAGCCCTGCCAGGATCAGGGCAATACTGCGCGGCAAACGGACGATGCGGCAGATGCCGGCTGCCGCGGCGTGAAGGATGACCGCGACCAGAATGGCCGCGAAGACCAGCAGCACGATGTCGTGGAGCCACCACAGGAGCAACGCCAACGCCGCAAGGGCGATCGCCACAACGGTCCGTAACGCAAAATCGGCAACCATCTGCTTGCGATCGGATGGTGGGGACGGCCGGTCGGGAATGTTCATCAACCCTTCTCACCTTCCCGTCGCGTGACGTGCATACGTCTGCCGGTGTCGCGCAGGCCCCCTGCATGGGCCGGGATGGCGTTGATTGCAGTGTCTGGAGTTCATACAACCGAATGGTGATCGGAAAGGTCCGCAACGGTTCCCCCGCGCGCTTCGTACGCTTGGTTGCCTGCAGGGTTGAGGCGGTTCGGGCGGCATCCTGACACCGGGGAAGCCTAGCACCCTCCGTGGACGTGAAAACGACGTGGCTGTCATCCTTTAGGGGGATCGCCGCCGCTTGACAGTTCTGACGGCCGCTAATTAAAGCAAATCGCGATAATAATGGTCGAACCGATCACGTTCCAAAGGGAGGATGACTTGATGTCCAGTAAGTTGGCACCGCTTCGCTTCGTCATGCTGGCTGCGGCCTCGCCGATCGCGATGACGGCATTGCTGGGATCGGCATCCGCACAGACCGCCGGTGGTACGATCGAGGCGACGACCACGTCGCAGGACCCGGTCGCCGCGCCAACCCAATCCGACGACAGTGCACCGGACATCGTCGTCACCGGCATTCGTGCGTCGCAGGCACGCTCGATCGAGGTGAAGCGTAACGCCGACAGCGTGGTCGAGGCGATCAGCGCGCAGGATATCGGCAAGCTGCCCGACGTCACCATCTCGGACTCGTTGCAGCGCATCCCCGGCGTGCAGATCCGCCGTGAAGCGGGTGAGGGCGGCGCGATCAACATCCGCGGCCTGCCGCAGGTGACGACGCTGTTCAACGGCGAGGAATTCCTCGGCGCCAACTCGGTCACCACGGTTCAGCCGAACTTCAACGACATTCCCTCGCAGCTCTTCTCGGGCGCGACCGTGTTCAAGACGCCGACGGCGTCGCTGCAACAGGCGGGGTTGTCGGGCACGGTCGACCTGCTGACCCGGCGGCCGTTCGACATGAAGCCGGGGCTGACGGTCGCGGCAGCGGCCGAGGCGCAGTATGGCGACCGGACCGAGAAGTTCAATCCATCGGTCAATGGCCTGATCTCGTACAATTCGGGTCGCTTCGGCCTGCTCGCCTCGGCCGCCTATAGCGACCTGACGCTGGCGAACTCGTTCCGCGGCATCCAGGATTTCGGCGTGATGCTGCGCAACGAAGGCGGCAGCGCCACCAATCCGGGCGACTTCGCAGTCGGCCGCAACGGTGTCAGCCGCGGTACGCCGGTGCGCAATGCGGCGGGCGCGATCACCGGTTACGACGTGAACGGCGACGGCGATGCCAACGACTCCTTCATCACGCCGCAGAACCACAACGCGTGGAACCGGATCACCAGCCGCAAGCGCTTCGGCGCCAACGCGTCGCTGCAGTTCGAGGTCAACGACGCACTGCGCCTGACCGCCGATGGCTTCTATACCAAGCAGACGCAATATGACCGGCTGTCCGGCCTGGCGTTCAACGCGATCGACTGGATGTCGTCGCCCTATCTGCCGACGCGGTCGCGCGACACGGGTGCGGTCGATCGCAACGGCTACAACATCAACACCGTGCAGACCTATCTGTACGATCTCGCCAATGTCGAAGCCTATTCGGAGAACCGCAAGACGGTGGGCGAGTCGCAGAACTACAATCTGCAACTCGACTGGAAGCCGAGCGACTCCTTCTCCGCCACCGTTCGCGGCATCTATGGCAAGGCGACGCAGCGCATCGACAATGGCTATGCCACCTTCGTCCTCGGCAACGGGTCGCAATGGGGCTATAACGGCATCGGCAACTATCCGACCGGCGACGTTGCGTTCAACCCCGGCGGCTATCAGGCCTACAGCCAGCAGGCGACGATCGACTATAGCAGCGGCCAGCCGGTCTTCACCTATCCGGCCTCGTTCCTGTCGCAGGTCGAGGACCCGTCGCGCTATGGCTTCAAGACCATGTCGTCGGAAAACAACTTCCGGCGCCAGGGCGACATCTGGGCGTTGCGTGCCGATGCGCAGTGGAGCCCGACCGACCAGATCAAGGTGAAGTTCGGCGGCCGCTACAGCGAGCGCAGCGTGTCGCAGTATAATTTCGAGCGCGTCGCGCCGCTTTATGCCGGCAACACCGACAATCCGGCGAACCCGGCCGGCGGTTGCCTGGTCAAGTGGCTGGCGATCGACGTGAACCTGGCCGATGGCGCATGCCGCGTCGCCGATTCCGCCGGCCTGCCCTACACCGCGGGCTTCGCCGCGCAGGCCAACGACCCGCGTTTCGCCGAAATCCTGAAGCGCGTCAGCCTGCCCGCCTCCGGCGCGCCGCAGGTCTACACGATCGATCCCAAGGCGCTGGACAATCCCGCGGCGTTCATCGGCAACTTCTATCCGGGCCTGCGCGAGAATGTGAACCCGGCCAACTCGTTCGACATCGATCTGCGCCAGGCCTCGGGCTATGCCGAGGTGAGCGGCGAGGGCGAGTTGCTGGGCCTGCCCTACCGCGCTAATGGCGGCCTGCGCATCGTCAACACGCGCTTCACCGTGCGCCAGAACATCGTCGGCCTGCCGCAGCCCTACGGCGTGTCGGGGCAGGACGCCGGCGACATCCTGACGCGGCGTGAGTTCACCGACTTCCTGCCGGCGTTCAACATCGCGTTCGATCTGACCGAGAAGCTGCGCCTGCGCGGTTCCTATGCCAAGACGATGACGCTGCTGAACTTCGACCAGTGGGGCGGCGCGCTGAACGTCAACTATGCGATCAACACCTCGATCACGCCGTCGCGGTTCGAGGCGCAGTCGGCCTCGCTCGGCGGCAATCCGCAGCTCAACCCGTGGCGTGCGGACAATGTCGAGGCGAGCCTGGAATATTATACCGGCCGCTCCAGCCTGGTCGCGATCGGCGCGTTCCACATCGCGGTGGACAGCTTCATCGCCCACGCCACCGTGTTCCGCAACGACATTCCCGACAATGACGGCGTGATCCGCCGCGAGGTGCCGGTCAGCACGTCGGTGCAGGGCGATGGCGGTACGCTGAAGGGCATCGAGGTCTCGGCGCGGCAGTCGCTGGCCGATTACGGCGTGAACGGCCTGTTCGGCGGCTTCGGCGTGGATGCCAACTATACCCTGTCGCTGGGCGAGACGGGCCGGGTCGATCTGGCGGGCAACAAGCAGCCCTTCCAGGACAATTCCAAGCATCAGGTGAACGCCGCGCTCTGGTACGAGCAAGATGGCTTCCAGGCGCGCGTCGCCTATAACTATCGCTCGAAGCGTCTCGTTTCTTCCGATTACGGCGGCATCTCGGGGCTGGCCCAGTATCAGCAGCCGACCAACTATCTCGATGCCTCGGTCAGCTACGACATCCTGCCGTATCTGACGATCTATGGCCAGGCGTCGAACCTGACCGGCGAGACGGAGCGCTATTACCTGACGTGGAAGGACCAGGTGTTCAACGAGAACATCTACGAGCGTCGCTTCATCGCGGGCGTGCGCGCACGCTTCTGAAACGCCCCTTGGCCGGCTGCGCCGTTCGTCTATGACGGGCAGCACAGCCGGCGTCAGGAGCCCAGTGCATGAGCGATCCGTTACGCTCCATCGTCATCGTCGGCGGGGGCACCGCGGGATGGATGGCCGCCACCTATCTGGCGCGGCGCCTGTCGCATCTGCGCCCCGACATCACGGTGATCGAGAGCCCGGCGATCGGCACGGTCGGCGTCGGCGAGGCGACGGTGCCGGCGATCCGCGATTTCCTGGCCGCGGTCGAACTCGGCGAGCCGG
This sequence comes from Sphingomonas sp. NY01, assembly GCF_038809135.1. Lineage (NCBI taxonomy): Bacteria > Pseudomonadati > Pseudomonadota > Alphaproteobacteria > Sphingomonadales > Sphingomonadaceae > Sphingomonas > Sphingomonas sp. NY01. Next base: position 1,671,291 of record NZ_CP101722.1, read on the forward strand.
AGGTGCTGCGCGAAACCGAGGGCACGATCAAATACGGCATCCGCTTCGTCGACTGGCGGACGAAGGGGCATGCCTTCTTTCATCCCTTTGGCCTGTACGGGGTGCCGGCCGGGGGCGTGCCCTTCCATCATCACTGGTTGCGTGCACGGGCAGCGGGCGACGCGACGCCGCTCGACGCCTATTGCCTGGCGACGCAGCTTGCCGACCACGGCCTGTTCCTCGCGCCGCCCGACCGGCCCGAGAACGACCTGGGCCATTTCAACTTTGCGCTGCACTTCGACGCGGTGCGCTTTGCCCATCTGCTCAGCCGCCTGGCCATCGCCAATGGCGTGCGCCATGTCCCCGCCCGCATCGATGCGGTGATGCGTGATCCGGAAAGCGGTGACGTAAGCGGCGTGCGGCTGGAGTCGGGAGCCGTCGTCCAAGGCGATCTATGGATCGACTGTTCGGGATTTCGCAGCCTGTTGCTGGGCGAGGCGATGGGCGTTCCGTATCGCGACTGGCGGGAATGGTTGCCTTGTGATCGCGCGGTGGCGATGCCGTGCGCGCCGGCGGGTGCGACGATGCATCCGCGCACGACCGCGACGGCGCTGCCCGCGGGGTGGCAGTGGCATATCCCGTTGCAGCACCGGATCGGCAATGGGTATGTATATTGTTCGGACCATGTGACGGACGACGAGGCGGAGCAGACGCTGCGCGACCGGCTGGAGGGCGCGCCGCTCGGCAATGCCAACCGGCTTCGCTTTACCCCCGGCCACCGCGCCGAGGTGTGGCACCGCAATGTCGTCGGCGTCGGTCTGGCGTCGGGGTTCCTCGAACCGCTGGAATCGACCAGCATCTCGCTCGTCCAGTCCGGCCTGCAACGCCTGGTCCAGCTCTGGCCGCAGCGGGATATCGATCCCCGTCTGGCGGCCGTCTACAACCGGCAGTCGGTGCTGGAGTTCGAGCGGATCCGCGATTTCCTGCTGATCCACTACATGTTCAACCGCCGTATCGGCGAACCCTTCTGGGACCGGATGCGCGCGATCGAGCCACCCGACCACCTGCGGATGAAGCTGGACGGCTGGCGCGCCTGCGGCGAGTTCGTGCGCTATGAATGGGAAAGCTTCCAGGATCCGAGCTGGCTCAGCCTCTATGCCGGGCTGAACCAGTTGCCGGCGCACCATAGCATGCTGGCCGACGCTTATCCGATGCCGGCCCTGTCGGGGCACCTGGCCAGCATCCGCGCGTCGATCGCGCGGGTGCTGGCGCATGGGGAGCGGCATGACCGGTTTCTGGCGCGCGTGGCGGCGGGTTGAAGCGTCAGGCGGGGGCGGCGGAGGCGGGGGCGATGTCGGCGTGCCCGGTCTTCAGGCGGCGGTAGGTGGCGAGCGCCTGTCCGACCACTTGGTCCATGTTGTAGTAACGGTAGGTGGCGAGGCGGCCGACGAAGATCACGTCGGGCACGGCCAGGGCAAGCGCCTCGTACCGCTTGTAAAGCTGATAGTTTTCGGGCCGCGGGATCGGATAATAGGGATCGCCCTCGGCCGCCGGATATTCGATCGTGATGCTGGTGACCGGTGAGCGCTGCCCGGTCAGGTGCTTGTATTCGGTGATGCGTGTGTGCGGCACCGCCTCGTCCGGATAGTTGACGACGGCGACCTCCTGATGCCGCTCGACGGGCAGCGTCCGGTGTTCGAAGCGAAGCGAGCGATACGGCAGCCGGCCGTGGCAATAGCCGAAATATTCGTCGATCGGCCCGGTATAGACCAGCCGGTCATAGGACACCGCCGCCGCCGCCTCGGCGAAGTCGGTGCCCGTCAGCACGGTGATGTTGGGATGATCCAGCATCGCGGCGAACATCGCGGTGAAGCCGGCGGCGGGCATCGCCTGATGCCGGTCGGTGAAATAGCGATCGTCGGTCGAGGTGCGGGTCGGCACGCGCGCGGTGACCGATTTGTCGAGCGCGCTCGGGTCCAGCCCCCATTGCTTGCGGGTATAGCCGCGAAAGAAGGTGCGGTAGAGTTCATGCCCGACCGCCGAGACGACCACATCCTCCGACGTGCGCACCTGCGCCACCGGCTCGGCGCGGGCGGCAAGAAAGGCGGCGGCGTCCGCATCGGTTTCCAGCCCGGCATCGTAGAGCGCGTTCAGCGTCGTGCGGTTGATCGGCACGGGAACGCGCCGGCCGTCGACATCGGCCAGCACCCGGTGCTCATAGGCGCGCCACCGGGTGAAGTTCGACAGATAGGCGAACACCTCATCCGAATTGGTGTGAAAGATGTGCGGGCCATATTGGTGGATCAGGATGCCGGCGGCATCCGCCACGTCATAGGCGTTGCCGGCGATGTGCGGGCGCCGATCGACGACCAGCACGCGCTTGCCGCCGTCCGCCGCGAGCCGCTCGGCCATCACCGCGCCGGCAAAACCCGCGCCGACCACCAGATAATCGTAATGCGGGCGCTGCCCCTGCGCGGCCAGATGCGCGCTGGCGGCGGTCGCCTCGTCGATCGCCGCCATCATCTCGGCCGCTGTCGCGTCCCAGGAGGTGGCGGCGAGGACGGTATCGGCGGCATCGCGCCAGTCGCGAGTGTTGCCGCGAACCAGTGCCAGCGCCTCTTCGCACGCCTGGATGAAGCGAGCACCCCGGCCGGCGATCTTGACCGCGTCGAGCGTGCCGTAATGCCGCGCGACATCGACGATGGGGGTGGACACGACCGGGCGGCCGGCAGCGAGATATTCGGGCGTTTTCGTCGGGCTGATGAAGCGGGTCGCCTCGTTCAGCGCGAACGGCATCAGCGCCACGTCCCAGCGGGCGATGGTGGCGGGCAACTCGTCATAGCTGCGCTGGCCCGGATAGACGATGTTGGCCCGCTGCGGCAGGTCGGCGGGGTCGATCTTTACGACCGGGCCGACCATCTCGATCGTCCAGTCGGGACGGGCATCGGCCAGCTCGGCGAGCAGGTCGAGGTCCATGCGTTCGTCCAGCACGCCGTAGAAGCCGAAGCGCGCGGCCGGCGCCCGGCCCGGTTCGACATCGCGCGCGGTGGCGAAATGGGCGACGTCGACGCTGGACGGGAAGGGGCGCACATCCGGATGACGCTCCCGCTTGGCCTCGTACAGGCTGTAGCCGCCAGTGAAGACCAGATCGGCCGCGGCGAGCAGCTCGGTTTCCAGCGCCAGCAGTTCGGGCGGCGCGAAGCGGAACGCGGATAGCTCGTCCATGCAGTCATAGACGGTGCACGCCGAGCCGACATGGCGCGAAAAGCTGAGCATCATCGGTGTGTAGTACCAGCGGATCGCCACGGTACCTTCCAGCGCCAGAAAGTCGTCGAGCAGGCGGCGCAGGGCGGTGTTCGCATCCTCGCCGGACAGGCCGTGGGGCAGATGCGGCGTGACGACATGGAGCGGCCCGGCGGCACGCAGGGCGAGACGCGGCGCGTCGTCGCCACCGACGATCGGCTCTTCCCACACCACCACCCGGTGGGTGGCGGCAAACCGCGTCATCAGATGTTGAGGACGCTGGAACACGAAATCCCAGCGCAAGTGGCAGAAGCACAGCAGCAGCGGCGCGACGCCGCCGGTAGGAAGGCCACCCATGGGCATGTCGTCAGCGACAGGCGGAATGCGCAAATCTGTATCTCCCGGGCCCCCGCCCGTACCGGGCGTAGCGCGTCCCGCGGCGACAGACGCTAACCGATGTCAACAACTTGGCCGTTGGCCCCTCGGTCCGGCGCTGGCACAGCACGGCTATGTCGAAAAACAGCCTGTCGTGGATCGCCGTCGCCCCGGACGCGCCCTATTTCATCGACGGGGACGGCGGCGACTGGACCCCGATCGGGCAGAACGACGCGATCAGCTGGCCCGAACTCGCAGGGCTGTTCCGGCGCCGCGACCTGCCCGCGGTGGAGGCGCATCTGCGCTGGCTGGTCGAACACGGCGTCACCTGCCTGCGGCTGATGATCGAATATGCGCAGGTGCGGCATCGTTATTTCGAACGGCCGGCCGGCACCGCGGTGCCCGCGATGGTGCGGCTGTGGGACGACCTGTTCGCGATGTGCGAGCGGGTGGGGATGCGCATCCTGCTGACCCCGGTGGATACGTTCTGGATGTGGCTGCACTGGCGGCACCACCCGTGGAACGCGGCGCATGGTGGGCCGCTGGATCACCCGTCGCGCCTGTTGCTGTGCCCAGAGACCCGCGCCGCGATCAAGGCGCGGCTGTCGTTCATCGTCGAGCGCTGGGGCGGATCGGGCGCGCTGTTCGCCTGGGACCTGTGGAACGAAATCCATCCCGCACAGGCGCAGGGCAGGGCGGACGGCTTCGGGGCGTTCATCGCCGACCTGTCGCAGCATGTCCGCCGGCTGGAACAGCGGCTTTATGGCCGGTCGCATCCGCAAACCGTCTCGCTGTTCGGGCCGGAATGGTGGACCCGGCCCGACCTGCCGATCGCCGAGCCGATCTTTCGCCACCCCGATCTCGATTTCGCATCGATCCACATCTATCGCCACGGCGCGATCGACGATCCGCGCGACACCGTCGCGCCGGCGCTGGCGATGGGCGAGGTGGTGCAGCAATGCCTGGCGGAGATCACCGACGGCCGCCCCTTCCTGGACACCGAACACGGTCCCATCCACCGCTTCAAGGACAAGCATCAGACGCTGCCCGAAGCGTTCGACGACGAGTATTTCCGGCATATGAGCTGGGCGCATCTGGCGGCTGGCGGGGTGGGCGGCGGGATGCGCTGGCCCAACCGGCATCCCCATGTGCTGACGCCGGGGATGCGCCAGGCGCAGCGGGCGATGGCGGCGTTCCTGTCGCTGATCGACTGGCGACACATGCGGCGGGTGCCGGTGGCGATTTCGGCGCGGGGCCATCACGGCTTTGCATGCGGCGATGATGCCCAGGCGGTCGCCTGGATCGTGCGGCGGCGGGCCTTGTTGCCGGACGGGCGGGTCGACCGGGCGCCGGGAAAGCCGGCCAGGGTGGAACTCGCGAGGCCGAACGGGCGCTACCGGGTGACGGACTGGGATACCGAGGCGGGGCGGGTGATCGCCAGCGCCGAGCATGTCGCGTCCGGTGGGTTGCTCCGTTTCACTGCGGAGGCGGTGTGCGGTGACCGGGCCTTTGCGGTGCGCAGGATCGGTTGAGGGCGGGGCCGGCCGCCGGGAGTGGCGGCCGACCCCGGTCCGTCACATGCCGCCGCCGGCGCCCTGCTGCATCCGCTCGGCCTCGGCGAGATGCTGGCGGACGATCGGCACCGCCTTTTTGGCGGTTGCGCGCAGTGGCGCCTGATCGCCGCCCGAACCGTACCCCTGGTGCAGGTCCAGCGCGGCGCGATGGGCGGGCACCTGCTGCGCCAGGTACAGCCGGTCGACGTCGCCGGCCGATGCCAGTTGCAGTTCGTTGATAGAGGCGGTCGCCCCCGGATCGAGCGCAGGGGGCGGCGGGGCCAGGCCGGCCTTGGTAGCCGCGGCCAGCGTCGCTGCGGTAGTCTTCTGATGATGCTTGATCATCATGTCGGCGTAACGCCGGATCGCGGGATTTTGCGACTTTTCCAGCACGACCTGGCTGGAGTTGATCTCGTACAGGTCGCTGCGCCCGGCCGCGGTCACATAGGGCTCGGCCTGCGTCTTGGCCTCGGCCGGGGGCGGCGGGGGCGGCGTCTGCGCCGCGGCGGACAGGGAGGTGCCGACGAGCAGCAGCGCAATCGAGATGCGCATGTATCTGGTCATGTTCGAAACCTTCGAAGCGTGAGGGGGTGGGGCGGGCGTTCGCCTCACCCGATCTGCTGGCTTTGCGCCGCGCTGTCGGGGCGGGCGGGGCCGAGAATGGGCTCCTCGCCCAGCGGCTTGTTCTGGAAGACGGTGAAGTCGCCGCGACCATCGATGGTCGGGCCATCGGTCCAGCGTCCCTCCGGCACCGATCCGTCGGCGGCGGTGGCGTAGAAGTTGTAGTTGTTCGCCTGATCCTCCATACCTTGCGGGAAGGAGTTGGGGACGGGCAGGTTGGCCGAGGGGCCGCCCAGTTCCTCCAGCACCGCCAGCCACTGCTGCTGGTGCATGGTGTCGCGCGCGATCATGTAGTGGAGCATCTTCTTCATGCCCTCGTCATGCGCGGCGTTGAACAGGCGCACCGCCAGCACGCGCCCGGTGCTTTCCGCCGCCACGTTGCAATACATGTCGGCGGCGATGTTGCCGCTGGCATAGATGTGGCTCATGTTGAAGGGCACGCCGTCGGAGTCCACCGGCATTGCGGCAAGACCGGTCGACAGCAGGTTCTTGTGGATCATGCCCTCGATCGCGTGGCGGCCGTTGCCGCCGCCCATCACCGCGCCCACGATGCCGTCGGCGGCACCCTCTTCCTGCAGCGAGGCAGGCGCCTTGTCGAGGTTGAGCGCGACCGCGGTCGCCAGCATCTCGATATGGCCGATCTCCTCGGTCGCGGTGTGGAGCAGCATGTCGCGATATTTCGGCGTCGGCGCCCGGTTGCCCCAGGCCTGGAAGAAATACTGCATGCACACGCGGATCTCGCCCTCCACGCCGCCGATCGCCTGTTGCAGCATGCGTGCAAAGGCGGGATCGGGCTTGTCGACGGTGACCGGGTACTGAAGCCGCTTGTCGTGATAATACATGGGTGGTCCTCCCAGCGTGAATGGCGCCGGCTGAACGTCACAGGACCACCAAGGTTTGTTGCGTCACCGCAACGGTCGCCACGGCGTGGCGGGAACGCGGCAGAACGTTATAAGCTATTGATGTAGATAAAGAAGTTACGGAACTGCCGGTGTTTCGGTCAGGGCGGCGGTGACGCGTTCCATCGCCTCGCGCTCGATCGTCTCCAGCTCCGCCAGCGTCTGGACGATGGCGATCTTCTGCTGGTTCAGCTCCTCGATCCGCTCGCGGCAGCGCTCGGCAAGCGCGCGCATCTGTTCGACATGCTGGGGATCGGCATCGTACAGGTCGAGGAACTCCTCGATCTCGCGCAGCGAGAAGCCCAGCCGCTTGCCGCGCAGGATCAACTGCATCCGCCCGGTCTCGCGCCGGGTATAGACGCGCGCGGTGCCCACCCGGCGCGGCTCGATCAGGCCGCGATCCTCGTAGAAGCGCAGCGTGCGGGCGGTGACCCCCAGGCTGGCGGCCACCTCCTGTATTCCGCGCAATTCCTGCGGGTCGTCTGCCGTCACCGTCTCTGCTCCGTCACCGCCGGCGCCGTCGCTGCCAGCCGGGCCATTTCCTCCTCGACCAGTTCCTTCTTGGAAAGCTTGCCGATCAACGTCTTGGGCAATGTCTCGCGGATTTCCACTTCGCGGGGAAGCTCGATCTTGCTGATCTTGTCGACCAGGAACGCGCGCAACTCGGCCGGGGTGGCCGGCTGTTCGGGGCGCAGCGTGACGAACGCCTTGGGCGCCTGGCCGCGATACTCGTCGGGCACGCCGATCACCACCGCCTCAGCGACCGCGGGATGCTCGTACAGCGCTTCCTCGATCATTCGCGGATAGACATTGTAGCCGCCGCAGATGATGACGTCCTTGATCCGGTCGACGATGAACAGATAGCCGTCCTCGTCCAGATAGCCGACATCGCCGGTGCGCAGCGCGCCGTCCACGAACACCGCCGCGCTGTCCTCGGGCTTGTGCCAGTAACCCTGCATGATCTGTGGCCCGCGCGCGCAGATCTCGCCGACCTCACCGGGGGGCAGCACGCGATCGGTGCCGCTCCGGTCGCGGATCTCGATCACCGTGCCGGGGAAGGGGGGGCCGGCGGAGCCCGCCTTGTTCAGCCCGCCGATCGGGTTGCAGGTGATGATCGGCGATGCCTCGGACAGCCCATATCCCTCAACCAGCGTGGCGCCGGTCGTCCGTTCGAAGGCGACGCGCACCTCCGCAGGCAGCGGCGCGCCGCCCGAGATGCAGGCGTTGATCTGCGACAGGTCGACGGTGCGGCTTTCCGCCACCTTGGCGATGGCGTTGTAGATGGTCGGCACCGCGGGAAAGGAGGTGGGGCGCGTCCGCGCGATGGTCTTGAGCAGCTGTTCGAGATCGAAGCGCGGCAGCAGGATCATCTCCGCGCCCACCCGCACCGAATAGCTGAGCACCGTTGTCAGCGCAAAGACGTGGAACATCGGCAACACGCCCAGCACGCGCTGCTGCTCTGGACCCTGGTCGCCGACATGCAGCACCATCGCATCGGCGTTGGACACCAGATTGGCGTGGCTGAGCATCGCCGCCTTGGGCAGGCCGGTGGTGCCGCCGGTATATTGCAGCACCGCCACGTCATCGGGCGCGACCGAAACCGGGGCCGGCGTGGCACCGCCGCGCATCAGCGCGCGCAAGGTGATGTGCAGGGGCCCCGCCGGCACGGCCGCGATGTCGGCGCGCTTGACCAGGCGATAGGCGATGCGCTTCACCGCGGGTAGACCGTCGGCGATCGGACAGGTGATGACGCGGCGCAGGCCGAGTTGCGCGGCGACCTTGGTCACGCGGGCATGGATGTCCGGCAGGTCGCAGGTCGCGATGATCTCCGCGCCCGAGTCCTGCAGCAGATGGCATATCTCGCGTTCGACATAGAGCGGGTTGACGTTCACCACCACGCCGCCTGCCTTCAGCACCGCAAAGAACAGGATGGGGTAGGCCGGCATGTTGGGCAGGCACAAGGCGACGCGGGTGCCGGTCGTGACGCCCAGCGCCTGCAACCCGGCGGCGGCGCGCGCCACCTGTTCGCCCAGCTCGCCATAGCGGGTGATGCCGCCCATGAAGTCGATCGCCGGCCGGCCGCCATGCGCGGCCACCGTGGCATCGAACATGTCGGTCAGCAACCGCGGCTCGAAGACCAGCGCAGCCCCTTTTGCGGCCGGTTCGCGCGTGTCGTTCACTTCCATCTGGCGCCTCTCCTTTTCGTTTTTTCCGGCGGCCCCGGTTGTAGCCGGTTGCACCATCTCGTATAGCATTGACGTATAGGTTAGCTATCGCACCTTAACGTGAGCCCGCAAGGGCCTTTCAACGAGAGGATCTCATGACCAACGTCGTGATCGCCGGTTACGCCCGCTCCCCCTTCCACCTGGCCGGCAAGGGCGCGCTGGCGCGGGTACGGCCGGACGACCTCGCCGCGCAGACGATCCGCGGGCTGATCGAGCGGACCGGGGTCGACGCGTCGGCGATCGAGGATATCATCCTGGGCTGCGCCTTTCCGGAGGGCGAGCAGGGCCTGAACGTCGCGCGCATGATCGGCCTGCTGGCGGACCTGCCGCTGTCGGTCGGCGGCATGACGGTGAACCGCTTTTGCGGGTCGTCGATGAGTTCGATCCATATCGCGATGGGCCAGATCCAGATCGGCGCGGGCGAGGCGTTCATCTGCGCCGGCATCGAATCGATGAGCCGCGTGCCCATGGGCGGCTACAACCCGCTGCCCAACCCGCAACTCGCCGCCAAGAGCGCGGGCGCCTATATGGGCATGGGGGAAACGGCCGAGAACGTCGCGACCAAATACCAGATCACCCGCGCCGAGCAGGAAGGCTTTGCGGTCCGGAGCCAGAAGAAGGCGGCCGCCGCGCGCGACGCCGGTCGTCTGGCAGACGAGATCGTGCCGATCCAGACCAAGGGCGGCGTGGTGAGCGAAGACGGCATCATCCGCCCCGACACCACCGAGGAGGTCCTTGCCGGCCTGAAGCCCGCCTTCAGCCAGGACGGCACGGTGACCGCGGGCACCGCCTCGCCGCTCACCGATGGCGCATCGGCGGTGCTGGTCACCTCCGAGGACTTTGCCAAGCGGCATGGCCTGAAGATCCTGGCACGGATCAAGTCGGTGGGGATTTCGGGGTGTGCGCCCGAGACGATGGGGCTGGGGCCGATCGGCGCGTCGGAGAAGGCGCTGGAGCGGGCGGGCATCACGCCCGGCGACCTCGATATCGTCGAGATCAACGAGGCGTTTGCGAGCCAGGCGATCGCCTGCATCCGCGACCTGGGACTGAAGGACGAGACGATCAACCTGGACGGCGGCGCCATTGCGATCGGCCACCCGCTGGGCGCGACGGGCGCGCGCATCGTCGGCAAGGCGGCCGCCCTGCTGGAGCGCGAAGGCGGCACCTATGCGCTGGCCACCCAGTGCATCGGCGGCGGGCAGGGCATCGCAACCGTGCTGGAGCGTGCATAAATGACGGACGCGATCAAGAAAGTCTGCGTGATCGGGGCTGGCGTAATGGGCGCCGGCATTGCCGCACAGGTGGCCAATGCCGGCGTGCCCGTACTGCTGCTCGACATCGTGCCCAAGGATGGGGCGGATCGTGACGCCGTCGCTAAGGGCGCGGTCGCGCGGATGCTGAAGACCGATCCGGCGCCCTTCATGTCGAAGGCGGCGGCCAAGCTGGTTGAGACCGGCAATATCGAGGATCATCTCGGCCGGGTCGCCGAATGCGACTGGATCGTCGAGGCGGTGGTCGAGCGGCTGGACATCAAGCAGGCGCTTTATGCCCGGCTGGAGGAAGCCAAGCGGCTGGGCACCGCTGTGTCGTCCAACACCTCCACTATCCCGTTGGCGAACCTGACCGAGGGACGCTCCGACCAGTTCCGGCGCGATTTCCTGATCACCCATTTCTTCAATCCGCCGCGTTACATGCGATTGATCGAGATCGTGACGAGCCCGGCGACCGATGCGGGCGTGGCGGCGCGCGTTTCGGACTTCGTCGACCGGATGATGGGCAAGCGCATCGTGCGGGCAAAGGACACGCCCGGCTTTATCGCGAACCGCATCGGCACCTATTGGCTGTCGGTGGCGATCAACGCGGCGATGGACCAGGGGCTGACCGTCGAGGAGGCGGACCAGATCGGCGGCCGTCCGATGGGCGTGCCGAAGACGGGCATCTTCGGGCTGGTCGATCTGGTCGGCATCGACCTGATGCCACTGCTGTCAAAAAGCCTGTCGGCGACGCTGCCGCAGGGCGACGCCTATTTCGATACGGTGCGCCCGATGCCGCTGATCGAGCGGATGATCGCGGACGGCTTTACGGGCCGTAAGGGCAAGGGCGGCTTCTACCGCCTCGACAAGCGCCCCGATGGCAGCCGGCAGAAGCTGGCGATCGATCTCGCGACGGGCGAATACCGGCCCGAGAAGAAGCCGGAACGCCTGCCCGGCAAGGCCGAAAAGGATCTGGCCGCGCTGGTCGCCGCGCCGGGCAAGGCCGGTGCCTATGCCTGGGCCGTGCTGGGGCCGGTTCTCGCCTATGCCGCGGGGCTGGCGGGCAAGGTTGCCGACGACATCGTCGCGATCGATGACGCGATGAAGCTCGGCTATAACTGGAAGTTCGGGCCGTTCGAACTGATCGACCGGCTGGGGCCGGGCAAGCTGGCCGAGCGGCTGCGCGCGGAGGGGCGGGCGGTGCCGGCAATCCTGGAAACCGCAGGCGACCGGCCCTTCTACCGGGTCGAGGGCGGCAAGCGGCAATATCTGACGCTGGGCGGCGATTATGCCGATGTCGTGCGCGGCGAGGGCGTGCTGCTGCTGGAGGATATAAAGCTGCGCGCCGAGCCGCTCGCCCGGAACGGATCGGCGGCGCTGTGGGATATCGGCGACGGCGTCGTCTGCCTGGAATTCACCGCCAAGATGAACGCGTTCGACGAGCAGGTCATCCAGCTCATCCAGAAGGCGATTCCGCTGGTGAAGGGCGGATACAAGGCGCTGGTGATCTATAACGAGGGGTCGAATTTCTCGGCCGGCGCCAATCTCGGCCTTGCCATGTTCGCCGTGAACATTGCGGCGTGGAGCGAGGTGGACAAGCTGATCACGGGCGGGCAGGCCGCGTTCAAGGCGCTGAAATACGCGCCCTTCCCCGTCGTGGCCGCGCCCGCCGGACTGGCGCTGGGCGGCGGGTGCGAAATCCTGCTCCATGCCGATGCGATCCAGGCGCATGCCGAAACCTATACGGGACTGGTCGAGGCGGGTGTCGGCCTCGTCCCCGGCTGGGGTGGGCATGGCGAGATGCTGGACCGGTTCCAGAAGACGCCGGGCTTCCCCAAGGGGCCGATGCCCGCCACCGCCAAGGCGTTCGAAATGATCTCCACTGCCAAGGTCGCCAAGTCGGCGGCGGAGGCGCGCGAGATGATGATCCTGCGCCGCGGCGACGGCATCACCATGAACCGCGACCGCCTGCTCGCCGATGCCAAGAACAAGGCGCTCGCCCTTGTCGAGGGCTATGTGCCGCCGGAAAAGCCGACCTTCCGCCTGGCCGGCGAAAGCGGCCGGGTGGGTATCGCGGGTGTGGTGCGCGACTTCGTGAAGAAGGGCGTGGCGACGCCGTACGACCAGGTCGTGGCGGGTCGGCTGGCGCAGGTGCTGACCGGCGGGGAGGCCGATCTGGTCGACACCGTGACCGAGGACCAGCTCCTGAAGCTGGAGCGCCAGCAATTCATGGCAAGCGTCAAGGATGCGCGGACGCAGGCAAGGATCGAGCACATGCTCGAAACCGGCAAGCCGCTCCGCAACTGATCGGGATACGAAAACCCATGCAAGTCTATCAAGCTCCGTTGCGCGACATGCGCTTCGTCCTTCACGAACTGTTCGCCGATGACGGTTTCGGCGATCTGCCCGGCTTCGAGGAATTTTCTCCCGACCTGTACGATGCCGTTCTCGAAGAGGCGGCACGGATGGCGCAGGAGGTGCTGTTGCCGCTCAACGCCAGCGGCGACATCGAAGGATGCCGGCTGGAAAACGGCGTCGTTCGCACGCCGGAAGGCTTTGCGCGCGCCTATGCCACCTTCCGGGACGGCGGCTGGGCGGCACTCGCCTCGCCACCCGAATATGGCGGACAGGGTCTGCCGGAGACGGTGAACAAGCTGGTTGAGGAGATGATCTGCGCGGCCAATCTGTCGTTCAGCCTGTATCCCGGCCTGACCCACGGCGCGACCACCGCGATCGAGGGGCATGGTTCGGAGGCGTTGAAGGCGGCCTATCTGCCCAAGATGGTCAGTGGCGAATGGGCGGGCACCATGTGCCTGACCGAGGCGCATTGCGGCACTGATCTCGGCCTGCTCCGTACCAGGGCCGAACCGCGCGAGGATGGCAGCTTTGCGATCACCGGTGGCAAGATCTTCATCTCGTCGGGCGACCACGACCTGACCGACAACATCATCCATCTGGTCCTCGCCCGCCTGCCCGATGCGCCGGCGGGGGTGAAGGGGATCAGCCTGTTCCTGGTGCCCAAATATCTGCCGGGTGCCGATGGTGCGGTCGGCGCGGCGAACGGCGTGTCGGTGACCGGCATCGAGCACAAGATGGGCCTGAAGGCATCCGCCACCTGCCAGATCGCGTTCGACGGCTCCACCGGTTGGCTGGTCGGCGAGGCGAACAAGGGCCTGGCCGCGATGTTCACGATGATGAACACCGAGCGCGTCTCGGTGGGCATCCAGGGCCTCGGCATCAACGAGATCGCGTATCAGTCCGCGGTCGCCTATGCCCGCGAACGCCTGCAGGGGCGCTCGCTGGCGGGGGCGCAGCGGCCGGACCTGCCCGCCGACCCGATCATCGTCCACCCCGACGTCCGCCGCATGCTGATGACGATGCGCGTCTATGCGCAAGGGTGCCGGGCGCTCGGCCAATGGACCTCGCGCGCGCTCGATGCCGAGAAGCACAGCGCCGATCCGGCGGTGAAGCAGCGTGCCGGCGATTTCGTCGCGCTGATGACGCCGGTGGTGAAGGCACTGTTCACCGACTTGGCCTTCGATGCCGCAAACCTGGGCGTGCAGGTGCATGGCGGCCACGGCTATATCCGCGAACACGGCGTCGAGCAGTTCGTTCGCGATGCGCGGATCGCCCAGATCTACGAGGGCACCAACGGCGTCCAGGCGCTCGATCTGGTCGGTCGCAAGATGCCCGCGCATATGGGCCGGGCGCTGCGGCCCTTCTTCCACGCCGTCTCGGCCTTTTGCGAGGAAACGACGGGGCACGGCGACAAGGCGATCGCAGGATGGACCGCGGCGCTGCACCAGAGCTTCGGCGCGCTTCAGCTCACCACGGGCATGATCGCGCAAAAGGGCATGAAGGACCCGGAGGAAGCGGGCGCGGCGGCAACCGATTACCTGCGCATGCTGGGTCTGGTCGGCATCGGCTACACCTTCCTGAAGGCGGCGGTGATCGCGCAGGCGCGGCTGGACGAGGGGCATGACGATGCCGCCTTCTACCGCGCGAAGCTGGCGACCGCGGGCTTCTTCTTCGACCGCATCCTGCCGCAGGCGACGACCGGCTTTCTGGTCATCAAGTCGGGCAAGCGATCGACCATGGCGCTGCCCGCCGACGCCTTCTGATCGCCGCACCCGCTCGCATACGGGGCCGAACGCACCACCATGCGTTTGGCCCCTGTCGAGAGGATGACGGGAGCAAGGCGTGAAATTTCTGGTACTTGAGAGTGAAACCGCGGAGGAGCGCGAGGCGCGTCGGCAGCGGGCGGGCAAGAGCTCGGGCGAAACCTATGCCGCCACGCTGACCGGCATGGTGCCAGGGGCGGAGGTGACGCGCATCGCGCCCGCCGATGCCGACGCGCCGCACATGGGTCTGGAGGACATCGCCTCCTTTGATGCGGTGTTCGTCACGGGATCGCCGCTGCACGTCTATGACGACAAGCCGGAGGTGCGCCGGCAGGTCGCCTTCATGCGCGCGGTGTTCGCCAGCGGTGTGCGCTCCTTTGGCTCATGCGCCGGATTGCAGCTGGCGGTGTTCGCGGCGGGCGGCAAGGTGCGCGCGATGACCGGCCGGATCGAGGCGGCGGTGGCGCGCGGCATCACCGCGACCGAGGCGGGGCGCGGGCATCCGCTGCTCGCCGGCCGGCCCGGCGCCTGGGACGCCGCGGCGATCCATACCGACGAGGTGGAGCAACTGCCCGACGGTGCCGTGCTGCTCGCCGGCAACGGCGTCACGCGCGTGCAGGCCGCGGAGATCCGGCATGATCGCGGCGTCTTCTGGGGCGTGCAATATCACCCCGAACTGGCGCCCGGCGAGATCGCGGTCGCCATTCGTCATCAGGCGGACTCGCTGATCGAATCCGGGCTGGCGACCGATGTCGCGGCGGTGGAACGGCGCGCCGCGCTGCTCGACCGGTTGCAGCATGATCCAGCGGACAGCGCCGCGCGCTGGGAGCTGGGCGTCGATGCCGAGTTTGCCGAGGAAGACGGACGACGGCGCGAACTCGCCAATTTCATCGCGGCGGTGACGCAGCAGCGCGGGTGAGGGGCTCCCCACCCTTGCGATCGTGGCCAGCCAGCCTATCCCCACCTCCCAATTTCAAAGGACTCGACCCAATGGCGACCATTCCGTTCGACATTTCCCACAGCCTTGGCCGCGTGGAGGCACGGCGCCGGATCGAGGCGGGCCTGCCCAAGCTGGCGCAGCATATTCCGGGCGGCGGCACGGTCGATGCGGACTGGATCGACGCCGACCGGCTGACGCTGGCGATCACCGCGATGGGGCAGAAGGTCGCCGTCGACATGGCGGTCGAGGATGCCCGCGTGGCCGGTACGGTGCAGGTGCCGATGATGCTGGCGATGATGGGCGGCCCGATCGCCGAGTTCGTCAAAACCAGTGCGGAAAAGATGCTCGCCAAACCAGCCTGATGCCGCACGAACGGGATCGATGACGGCGGACGGGTACCACAAACCGGTTGACAGCTTCGCCCAAAGACGTAGTCGATCGGGGTGACGTTTCCCTATGCGTCAGTTGCCGGCCCTTTAGGTCCGGTGTCTGGACGACGAGGTGTCGGCGACCGTACGCATGCGGCGCCGTGCCGGTAAAAGGGCAGGCAGACCCGTGCCCCGCATGGGGCGATAGGAGAGGAATGACCATGTTCTTCAGCATAATCGGAATGGCCCTGGTCGCAGCGTCGCCGTCCGCCGACGCCGCCATCGGGCGGTGGAAGACCGAGACCCGTGGTGGCGTCGTCGAGATCCAGCGTTGCGGCGCGTCGATCTGCGGCCGTATCGTCACTTCCGACAATCTGCGTACGCAGCCCGACCTGAAGGATGCGAACAACAGCAATGCCGCGCTGCGCGGTCGCCCGATCAAGGGCATGCTGATGCTGAGCGGCTTTACCGCGGACGGCGATGCATGGACCGGCGGCAAGATCTACAATGCCGAGGATGGCAAGACCTATAGCGCGAAGGTGACGCCGGTGGGCGCCAACCAGCTCAAGGTGCGCGGCTGTGTGTTCGTGCCGCTGTGCAAGACCCAGACCTGGACGCGCGTGCGCTGATCGCGCGCACCCCGAGCCTTCTTCTGCTTCAGGAATTTTTCGTTATGTCTCTGCGTATCAAGGGCGTGCTGCTCGCTTCGGTCGTCGCCTCCTCCTTCGCCTTTGCCGGGGCCGCGCACGCGCAGGCCTTCTATCTTCAGGAACAGTCGGCGCGTGCCGCGGGCCGTGCCTTTTCGGGCGAGGTCGCCGATACCGGCGCCGCGTCGCTGTGGTGGAACCCGGCCGCGATCGCCGATATCCGCAGCGGCGAGGCCGCGATCAGCGCGTCCGCCATCCTGCCCAAGGGCGATGTGGTCGACACGGGGTCGCGCATTCGGCGCACCGTGGCAGGCGTGCCGACCGCCATCAGCGGGCAGAGCACCTCGTCCGACCCGATCCGCAAGGGCGTGGTGCCGTCGGGCGCCGTGGCCTATCCGCTGACCGACCGGATCGCGGTGGGCGTCGCCGTCACCTCGCCGTACAGCTTCACCACCAATTATGACGGGGACAGCTGGGCGCGGTACAGCGCGGATCGCACCCGCCTGCGTACCATCGACATCCAGCCGTCGATCGCGGTGTCGCTGCTGCCCTGGCTGCGCGTCGGCGGCGCGGTGAACGTGGAATATTCCGACGCCACCCTGTCGAACGCGTTGCCGAACCTGTCCGCGGCGCTGCCCGACGGGTTGCAGCGCCTGTCCGGCGACGGCTGGGATCTGGGCTGGACGGCCGGCGTGCAGTTGCACAACGACTGGGCGACGGTCGGCATCAGCTACAAGTCGGCGATCCAGCACAAGTTGAAGGGATCGCTGGAGATCAGCGGCCTGCTCGGGCCGCTCGCCGCGCAGAACCGCGTGGTCGACGGGGCCACCGCCAGCTTCTACACGCCCGCGCAGATCATCGTCGGCGGTCGCTTCCGGGCGACGGATGCGCTGACGCTGAACGCGCAGGCGATCCGCTATACCTGGGGCCAGTTCGATGCGATCCGGCTGGGGCCGCCGCTGAACACCGCGATCCCGGAAAATTATCGCAACAGCTGGAGCCTGGCGGGCGGTTTCGATTACGCCCTGTCGCCGCGCGTCACGCTGCGCGCCGGCGTACAGCATGCGACGACCCCGACGCAGGATACGCAGCGTGACGCCCGTGTGCCCGATGCCAACCGCTGGAACTATGGCGCCGGCGGCACTTTCCAGGTGACGCCGGGCTTCGCGATCGATGCCGGCGCCAACTATGTCGACTTCGAGGATACGACGATCGATCGTCCGGGCAGCTTCTATCCGGGAACGGCCGCCGCCACGACCATCCAGACCAATGGCGAATTGCGCAACGCGCGTGCGATCGTGCTAACGCTCGGTGGCCGGTTGAGCTTCTGAGGAGGGGACAGGCGATGAAGGTGCTGGTGCCGGTCAAGCGCGTGCTTGACTATAATGTGAAGCCGCGGGTGAAGGCGGACGGGTCGGGCGTCGACCTGGCGAACGTCAAGATGAGCATGAACCCGTTCGACGAGATCGCGGTCGAGGAGGCGATCCGGCTGAAGGAGAAGGCCGGCGTCACCGAGGTGGTGGTGGTCTCGATCGGCGAGCCCAAGGCGGCGGACACGCTGCGCACCGCGCTGGCGATGGGCGCCGACCGGGCGATCCTGGTCACCGCCGAGGGCCGGGTGGAGCCGCTGGGCGTCGCCAAGCTGCTCACCAAAATCGTCGAGGAGGAAAGCCCCGACCTCGTGATCCTGGGCAAGCAGGCGATCGACGACGACAACAACCAGACCGGCCAGATGCTCGCCGGGCTGCTCGGCTGGGCGCAAGGGACGTTCGCGTCGAAGGTCGTGCTGGCCGAGGGGCAGGCGGTGGTCACCCGCGAGGTCGATGGCGGGCTGGAGACCGACACGCTGACGCTGCCCGCGATCGTCACCACCGACCTGCGGCTGAACGAGCCGCGCTATGCCTCGCTGCCCAACATCATGAAGGCCAAGTCCAAGCCGATGGCGACGCGTGCCGCGGCCGATTTCGGCGTCGACATCGCAGCCCGTCACACGATCACCCATGTCGCCGAACCGGGCAAGCGTCAGGCCGGCGTCAAGGTCGCCGATGTCGACGAACTGGTGATGAAGCTGCAAGCGATGGGGATTGCCACGTGAAGACGCTGGTCTGGGTCGAACATGACGGCGGGGCCGTCAAGGATGCCACGCTGTCCGCGGTGACCGCGGCGGCAAAGCTGGGCGAGGTCCACCTGCTGGTCGCGGGGCAGGGCGTGGATGCGGTCGCCCAGGCGGCGGCCGCGATCGCCGGGGTCGGCAAGGTGCATGTCGCCGACGACGCGGCCTATGCGCATGCGCTGGCCGAGAATGTCGCGCCGCTGGTGGTGGAACTGATGGGGCACCACGACGCCTTTGTCGCGCCGGCCACCACCACGGGCAAGAACATCGCGCCGCGGGTCGCGGCGCTTCTCGACGTGATGCAGGTCTCCGACATCCTCTCGGTCGAGGGGCCGGACAGCTTTACCCGGCCGATCTACGCGGGCAACGCCATCGCCACCGTCAGGACCAGCGACAAGAAACTGGTCGTCACCGTGCGCGGCACCGCCTTCGACAAGGCGGAGGCACAGGGCGGCACGGGCACGATCGAGGCGGTCGCCGCCACCGGTGACAAGGGCCTGTCCAGCTTCACCGGCGCGGAGATCGCGGAGAATGCACGTCCCGAGCTGACCTCGGCCAAGATCATCGTGTCGGGCGGCCGGGCGCTGGGCTCCGAGGAGCAGTTCCACGCGCTGATCGATCCGCTTGCCGACAAGCTGGGCGCCGCCGTCGGCGCATCCCGCGCCGCGGTCGATGCCGGTTATGCCCCCAACGACTATCAGGTCGGCCAGACCGGCAAGATCGTCGCCCCCCAGGTCTATGTCGCGGTCGGCATCTCGGGCGCCATCCAGCATCTGGCCGGCATGAAGGACTCCAAGGTGATCGTCGCGATCAACAAGGACGAGGATGCCCCCATCTTCCAGGTCGCCGACATCGGCCTGGTCGGCGACCTCTTCAAGCTGGTCCCCGAACTCACCCAAAAGATGTAAAGACCACCCTCCGCCGCTGTCCCGTGACGCGGCGGGGGAAATCGCCGTGAACGCTATCATAACCGATTGTTACGCGTGCAATTCTTCGTCTAAACACAATGGGATGAGTGACAATCTGATCGATCCTGCGCAGTCGCGCGTTCGTACCATTGCCGATCTCGCGCGCTTGGCCGGCGTTTCTGCGGGAACGGTATCGCGCGCGCTGGCGGGCAAGTCGCTCGTGAACGAGGAAACCCGCCTGCGCATCCAGGCGCTGGCCACTGCGCACGACTTCCGCCCCAACCAGATGGCCAGCCGCTTGCGTACCAAGCGCACCGGCGTGATCGGCGTGGTGGTGCCGCTCGGCCATGAACGGCGCCAGCACCTGTCGGACCCCTTCTTCATGACGATGCTCGGCCACCTTGCCGATGCGCTGACCGAAAACGGCTATGACGTCATGCTGTCGCGGATCATTCCGGACGCGGACGACTGGCTGGAACAGATCGTCAATTCGGGCATGATGGACGGGGTCCTGCTGATCGGCCAGTCCGACCAGTTCGAGGTGATCGAGCGGGTCGCGCGTCGCTACCGCCCGCTCGTCGCCTGGGGCAGCACCATGCCGGATCAGGTTCATTGTGCGGTGGGCAGCGACAATATCGCGGGCGGGCGATTGGCCGGCGAACGCCTGATCGCGCGCGGGGCGAAGCGGATCGCGTTCCTGGGCGATGTGCGTGCCCCTGAAATCCGCCAGCGTTACGAGGGCGTGGCGGCAGCGATGGCGGCGGCCGGGCTGGCGGACGGTCCGCTGCAACTGACCACGCATCTCGCCTCCGACATCATGGAGCAGGAGATCGCGCAGCATCTGTCCGCAGTGGGCGACCGGATCGACGGCATCGCCGCCGCATCCGACGTGATTGCGATGACGGCGATGCGCGTCCTTGCCGACCGCAATATCCGGGTGCCGGACCAGATCCCCGTCGTCGGCTATGACGACCTGCCACTGGCGATGCAGACGGTACCGCGCATCACCACCGTCCGTCAGGAGATCGCGGCGGGTGCGCGCGCGATGGTGCAGGCGCTGTTCGCGCGCATCGGGGGCGAGGACGCGCCGGGCGTCGTCATGCCGCCGCTGTTGATCGAGCGCGATTCCGCCTAAACCGCTTGGCGATTATATTATACTGTATATAAGGAGCTTGCCTGCCTCTTCCTGAGGCCGTCACCATCACCACCGGAGGAAGCCATGCCCTATCATGTCTGCAGGATCAGCACGCGGACGGGTCGCATGGCAGGCGCGCTGGCCGCGCTGCTGTTGGCCAGCGCGGTGCCGGCCATCGCCACGGCACAGGCGAGCGCCGATGCCCGGCTGAAGACGCTCTACACCGAGGAATATGCCTGGCGCGAGCGGCAGCAGGGTCCCGGCGAGGACAAGCCCGACGCCACCGCGAGGGGCCTGCCCGATGTCGGCCCGGCAGCACAGGCGGCACGGCTCGACCGCTGGGAGGCGACCGCAAAGGCGCTGCAGGCGATCCGCCCCGCCACCCTGTCGCCGGCCGCGCAGGTGGATTATGCGGTCTACAAGGGGCAGATCGACGCGCTGCTCGCCGCGCAACGCTTCCGCGATTACGAGATGCCGTTGACCGCGGACACCAGCTTCTGGAGCGACATCGCCAGCGCGGCCCGCGGCCGCTTCGTGACCGAGCGTGATTATCGTCGCTACATCGCGACGCTGCGCGACGTGCCGCGCTATTTCGACCAGCAGATCGCCAATATGCGCGCCGGGTTGCAGCGCGGCTTCACCATTCCGCGAGTGACGCTGACCGGCCGCGACATCGGTGTCGCGCAGGTGGCCGAGGCCAAGTCGGTCGAGGACTCGCCCTTCTGGGAGCCGATGCGGACGATGCCCGCCTCGATCCCCGCCGCCACCCAGAAGACGCTGCGCGACGAGGCACGCGCGGCGATCACCACCGCCGTGGTGCCGGCGCATGTCCGACTGCTGACCTTCCTGCGCAATGACTATATTCCCGGGGCGCGCCCAACCACCGCCGCGGCCGACCTGCCCGACGGTGCCGCTTATTACCGCTCCAAGATCCGCGAATATGTGACGCGCGACATGACCGCCGATGCGGTCCACGCCACCGGCCTTGCCGAAATGGCCAAGATCCGCGCGCGGATGCAGCAGGTGATGCAACAGGTGAAGTTCGAGGGCGATCTGCCCGCCTTCCTCACCTATCTGCGAACCGATCCCAAATTCTACCCCAAGACGCCCGAGCAACTGCTCTACCGCGCGGCGTGGATCGCCAAGACCTTTGACGGCAAGGCGTCTGAGTGGTTCGGCCGCCTGCCGCGCAGCCGCTTCGCGATCAAGCCGGTGCCGGCCGACCTCGCCCCCTTCTACACCGGCGGGCGCGGCGGGCCGGGCATCTACCTGGTCAACACCTATAATCTGCCCGCACGGCCCTTTTATGCGCAGGTGGCGCTGACGCTTCACGAAAGCGCACCCGGCCATGCCTTCCAGATGCCGCTGGCGATGGAGAATGACGGGCTGCCCAAGTTCCGCCGCGACTCCTACCTGTCCGCCTATGGCGAGGGCTGGGCGCTCTATGCCGAGGCGCTGGGCGAGGAAATGGGAATGTACGAAACGCCCTATGACCTGTTCGGCATGCTGTCCTACCAGGCGTGGCGCGCGGCGCGGCTGGTGGTCGATACCGGCATCCATGCCAAGGGCTGGACGCGCGAACAGGCGCAAACCTATCTGCGGGACAATACGGCGCTGTCCGATCACGAAATAACGACCGAGGTCGACCGCTACATCGCGTGGCCGGGTCAGGCGCTCAGCTATTATATGGGGCAGTTGGCGATCCAGGCGGCCCGCGCCCGTGCCGAAAAGGCGCTGGGTCAACGCTTTAGCATTCGCGCCTTTCACGATGCCATTTTGCAGCTCGGCTCGGTGCCGCTCAGCGTCATCGATGCGCGGGTCGACCGCCTGATCGCGGAGGGCGGCAAGGGTCCTTATCCCGACGAGGAATGATTGCTGAATTATTTCTGCGACCGCCTCGCACTTGCATTGACGCTGCGATAGATTCGCAATAGCAGGCCCTCAAAATCTGAGGGGGACCCTATGACTGCTGCTGCCACGCGCTCAACCGGCGCATTTCTGGCCTTGTCCTGCATCGGTGCGTTCGCGACCGCGCCGGCCGGTGCGGACGAGGCGAAGACCCCGCCCGCCGCCGCGCCGGACCAGGATCGGCCGGAGATCGTCGTCAACGGTCACCGCGCCAAGCCGGACGCCGATCCCAAGCAGGTCGCCCCGATGGTCGATACGCCGCGGTCGGTCATGGTGCTGACATCGGACGTGATCCAGCAGACCGGGTCGACGACCCTGCAGGAGGCGCTGCGCACCATCCCCGGCATCACGTTCGGCGCGGCCGAGGGTGGCAATCCGATGGGCGACCGCCCGTTCATCCGCGGTTTCGATGCGCAAGGGTCGATCTATCTCGACGGCGTGCGCGACATCGGTTCGCAGAGCCGCGAGGTCTTCGCCGTGGACCGGGTGCAACTGGTGCGCGGATCGGATTCGACGCTGGGCGGACGCGGCGGCGCGGGCGGCACGATCAACATCGTGTCGAAGCTGCCGCAACTCGACACCTTCGGGTCCATTTCCGGCAGCTACGGCAATGCCGATTTCAAGCGCATCACCGGCGACATGAACGTCAAGCTGGCCGACACGGTCGCCTTCCGCGTCCAGGGCCTGTGGCACGATCAGGACTTTGCCGGGCGCGACGCGATCTACAATCGCCGCTGGGGCTTTGCGCCTTCGCTGACGGTCGGGCTGGGCACGCCGACGCGGCTGACCGCCAGCTACTACCGTCTGGAAACCCACGAACTGCCCGATGGCGGGCTGCCCTATCGCTACACGCTGGCCAATGCACCGGGCACCGGCACCATCGTCAGCACGCCCGCACTCGGCCGCTTCACCACGATCGGCGGGCGCACCGGCATAGTCGACCGGGCAAATTTCTATGGCCTAATCGACCGCGATTTCCGCGACACCACCACGGATCAGGCGATGGTCCGCATCGAACACGACCTGACCGGCACGGTCACGCTGCGCAACACCGCACGCTATGCCCATACGACGCAGGCGTTCATCTTCACCCAGCCCGACGACAGCCAGGGCAATGTCTTCGGCACCGCCGCGACGAACCCGACCACCGGCGCGGCGGGTGCGCGAGGCGACCGGCTGAACGGCGGCTATGTCTGGCGGCGCAGCAACACGCGCCACAGCGTGGTGGACAGCATCGTCAACCAGACCGATCTGTACGGCACGCTGGACACCGGCGGCATCGAGCACAGCTTTGCGATGGGCGCGGAATTCGCCTGGGAGAAGGCCCGCCGGGGCACCTTCGTCCTTGCCAATGGCAGCACGGTCAGCCCGCGGTGCAACACCACTTCCATCGCGCGCTACAATTGTACCGATCTGTTCGCCCCGACGCCCGGCGATCCGTGGGTGAACTATGCCAGCGACATCTCGACGGTCGCCACCCCGATCGTGAAGGGCGCGCCTACGACCGAAACGCAGCAGGATGCGACGACGCAGGCGATATATGCCTTCGACTCGATCACCCTTGTGCCGCAACTGATCCTGAATTTGGGCGCGCGCTTCGACCGGTTCAAATCGGTGCTGACCCCGCCGGGCGCACTCCAGACCCGCATCCGGCGCACCGACGAACTGTTCAACTGGCAGGCGGGTCTCGTCTTCAAGCCGACGCCGGAGACGAGCGTTTATGCCAGCTACGCCACGTCCGCCACGCCGCCCAACAGCCTGATCGGGGAGGGGCGTGAGGACAATGCGCTGCCCACCAACCTGACCACCGAGGCCAATCGCGCGATCTTTGACGCTCTGGAGCCGCAAAAGACCAAGTCGTACGAGGTCGGCGCAAAGGCCAGCCTGATGGGCGAGCGGTTGCAACTGGGCATCGCCGCGTTCCAGACCGACATCAGCAACGCGCGCGTGCTGACCGATGCGAATACGGTCGATTTCATCGGGCGCAGCCGGGTGCGCGGCATCGAGCTTTCGGTGTCGGGCATGATCCTGCCCGGCTGGACGGTGTTCGGTGGCTACAGCCATCTCGACCCGAAGATCCTCGACGGCGGTTTCACCGCGCTGACCGCACCGGCCATCGGCGGACGGCCCGCGCAGATCGTCTCCGTGCCCTCCGTCAACACCGGCCGACAGATGCCGCAGACGGTGCGGAACAGTGTCTCGGCCAGCACCAATGTCGAACTGTTCGGCCGCTTCAGCATCGGCGGCACCGCCATCTACATGGATCGCATGTATGGCGGCTATCAGGACAATCGCAGCGCGGTGCAGACGGCGGCCGGCGTGGTGACCGTCAATCCCGCCACCAAGGTGCTGCTGCGTGAGATCCCCGGCTATTGGCGCTTCGATGCCCGCGCCGCGCTGAAGCTGACCGACATGATCGAACTCAGCGTCAACGCCCAGAACCTGACGGACAAGGCGTATTTCAGCCAGGCCTTCACGACCCACAACGCCAATGTCGCTGCCGGACGCACGGTGTTCGGCACGGTCAACGTCCGCTTCTGATGACCATCTCCGATCCCGCCGGGCCTGACCCCGCCGCATTGCCACCCGAGGAACTGGCCGCGCGGCTGGCGACCCCCGGCGCGGCCCGGGCCGCACTGGTCCATGCCGCGGCGCAGGCGGGGGAGGCGGAGGCGCAACTGGTCTGTGGCCAGATGCTCCTCGATGGCACGGAAACGCCGGGTGACCCGCGGGCGGCGCTCGACTGGTTCACCCGCGCCGCCGCGCAGCATCACCCGATGGCGCTCAACATGGTCGGGCGATGCTACGAACTGGGCTGGGGCTGCGCGGTCGATGCCGGGCGCGCGGTCGCCTGCTACCGCATCGCCGCCGGGCAGGGACTGGCGGAGGCGATGTATAACTATGCCACGCAACTGGCGCTCGGCCACGGCGTCGCGACCGACCGGGCGGAGGCGCTCCGCTGGCTGGAGCGGGCCGGCGACCTTGGCTATGCGAAGGCGGTGAACTTCATCGGCAGCTTTGCCGAGGATGGCTGGGCGGGGCCGCGCGACTTGGCAAAGGCCGCGCGCTGCTACGCCCGGGCGGCCGAGGGTGGCGATTTCCGCGCCGCCTTCAATCACGCCCGGATGCTCGGTGCCGGGGGGCAGGTCGAGGGCGCACTGAAATGGCTGGCCCGCGCGGTGGCCGGGGGCACGCCCGCCTTTGCCGCACGCGTCATCCATTGGTGCGCCGCCAGCGACATTCCCGCCTTCCGCCGCTATGCCGAAGCGCTGAGGGAGGGCAGGGCATGTTGATCGCGATACCCGATGTGCTGGACGGGGCGGGCGTCGCCCGGCTGCGCGGCTTGATCGATGTCGCGGAGTGGGTGGATGGCAATGCCACCTCCGGCCCGCAATCCGCGCTGGCCAAGCGCAATGCGCAATTGCCCGAAGGCTCGCCCGCCGCGCGCGAGGCGGGGGGCATGGTGCTCGACGCGCTGGCCCGGTCGCCGCTGTTCATCGCCGCCGCATTGCCGCTCAAGGTGTTTCCGCCGCTGTTCAACCGCTATGCGGGGGGCGACGCGTTCGGACTGCATGTCGACAACGCCATCCGCATCCAGCGCGGCAGCGACTTTCGCATCCGCTCCGACCTGTCCGCCACGCTCTTCCTGTCCGATCCGGACAGCTATGACGGCGGCGAACTCGTTATCGAGGAACAGTTCGGCGAGCAGCGGGTCAAGCTGCCTGCCGGGCACATGGTCGTCTATCCCGCCTCCAGCCTGCACCGGGTGATGCCGGTGACGCGGGGCACGCGTGTCGCATCCTTTTTCTGGATCCAGTCGATGGTGCGCGACGACGGTGCCCGCCGCATCCTGTTCGAACTCGACCAGAGCGTGCAGGACATCGCCGGCCGCGACGGGCAGGACGATCCCACCACCATCCGCCTGACCGGCGTCTACCACAATCTGCTCCGCCGCTGGGCGGAGGCCTGAACCTCAGGACGCCGGTGCCGGCCCCCAGCCGAGACCCAGCGCCTTTTGCAGCGCGATGAAGTCGCTGGTCATCGCCGCCGTCGCCTGCGCCAGCGACTGTTCCGCCGACAGCCGCTGCCGTTCGGCATCCAGCGTGTCGATCAGCGTCGCGGTCCCTGCGGCATAGCGCTGCTGCTGGAGCGCGGCGGCGCGGTCCGCCGACGCCTTGGTTCGCGCCGCACTGGCCACCGTACGCCTGCGCGCGCCGTAGCGCGACAAGGCATCCTCGGCATCGCGCAGCGCGGTCAGCACGGACGCGCGGTACTGCGCCGCCGCCTCGTCGCGCACGCCCTTGGCCTGTTCCACGCGCGCCGCGTTGCGACCGAAGTCCAGGAAGTTCCAGCTCAACCGGGGCATGCCCAGCGTGAACAGGTTGCCGGTGTCGAACACGTCGCCGGGATCGGTGCCGCCAAGCCCCAGCATGCCCATCAGGCTGATCTGCGGAAAACGCTGTGCCTCCGCCACGCCGATCCGCGCATTGCTCTGCGCCAGTTGCCGCTCGGCCGCGCGGATGTCGGGCCGACGCTGGAGCAGGGCGGCGGGGTCGCCCACCGCGACCTGGGCCGGGGGCAGGGGAACGCGACCCGGTGTCGCCAGCATCGTGTCCAGCGCGCCCGGCGCCTCGCCGACCAGGACCGCCAGCGCGTTCAGATAGGCATCGCGCTCCGCGGTCAGCGGCACCAGCGTGGCATCGGTCTGCTCCAGTTGTGTGCGCAGCCGCTCCACCTCCAGCGCAGAGGTGGTGCCCGCGCCGTAGCGTTCCTGCGTCAGCGCCAGCATCCGCCGCTGGCGCTCCGCCGTCGCCTGTCCGAGTGCGAGCCGCTGCTGCCGGTCGCGCAACGCGACATAGGCCTGCGCCACCTCCGCGGTCAGCGACACCTGCACGTCCGCCACGCCGGCCTCGGCCCGGCCCAGCGAGGCGCGCGCCGCCTCCACCCCGCGGCGGCGCAGGCCGAACAGATCGACCTCCCAGCTCGCATCGAAGCCGAGATTGTAGAATTGCAGCGACTCGCTGTCGCCGCCGCCACCTTGCGCCCCCGCTTCCGCACCGCCCAGGTCGATGCCGGGCAGGCGCGCAAAGACGCCCATCGCCTGCGCGTTCGCGTTCGGCAACTGGTTCGCCCGCTCCAGCCGCAGCCCCGCCCGCGCCTGACGCAGCCGCGCCTCGGCCACCGCGATGTTGGGATTGCCCGCCAGCGCGCGCGCCTCCAGATGGTCGAGCATCGGATCGCCCAAGCCGGTCCACCATGACGCCACCACCGGCTGCGCCGCTACCGTTTCCGGCTGCGCGCGGACGAATTTGGCGGGCGGCGCCACCGCACCGGCGCTTTCGGGCCCCTGATAGTTCGGCCCCACCGTGCAGGCGGAAACAAGGACGAGGGAGGGAAGGATCAGCGTGCGCATCGAACTGCGTTCCTCAATGCATGGCGATCGCCTGCCCCTGCGGCAACGGCCGGAGGAACAGAACGAGCGGCGTGACGAGCGTGATCCCGATCGCCAGCAGCCAGAAAATGTCGTTGAAGGTCATGACCAGCGCATCGCGCTGGATCTGGCCGGCCAGCGTGCGGAACGCGCCCTCCTGCCCGAACTGCGCAGTGAGCCCGCCCAGATAGTCCTGCACGCGCACCGAATTGGCGTTCAGCGTTTCCTCGATCCGGCGGCTGTGGAACCACATGCGCTGGTCCTGCACCGTCGAGATCCCCGCCAGCGCGAACGACCCGCCCAGGTTGCGCGCCGCGTTGAACAGCCCGGCCGCGTCGCCCGCATCGGACGGCGGGACGGACGAGATCGCCGCCTGGTTCAGAAACAGGAAGCTCAGGATCGTGCCGACGCCGCGCAGCAATTGCGAGTCGACGAAGTCGCCGCCCGCCGACTGCGCGGTCAGCGTGGTATCGATCCAGCAGCTCGACGCCATGATCAGCAGGCCCGCGCCGACCGCGAACCGGATGTCGAGGTGCCGGATCATGAGCGGGGTGAACCCCATCAGGATGATGCTGGGAATACCCGACAGCAGCACCACCTTGCCCGATTGCAGCGCGTTGTAATCGGCGATCGTCGCCAGGAACTGGGGGATGACGTAGGAGGTGCCGTACAGCACCGCACCCACCAATATACCCATCACCACCACCGACCCGAACTGCCGGTCGAGCACCAGCGACAGCTTGATCACCGGCCGCTTCGCCAGGAACTGCCCGGCCAGCAACAGCACGAAGCCGAGCGCCGCGATCAGCGACAGGATGATGATCGTCTCGCTTTCGAACCACTGCTCGCGCTGACCCTCCTCCAGCACCACGGTCAGCCCGCCCAGCCCCAGGATCAGCCCGGCAATGCCCAGCCAGTCGGCGCGGAACAGCTCCTCCGGGTGCGCCTTGCGGTGCGGCAGGCCGACCAGCAGCAGCACGATCAGCAGGATGCCGATCGGCAGGTTGATGAAGAAGGCATAATGCCAGGAGATATTCTCGGTCAGCCAGCCGCCGATCAGCGGCCCGACCAGCGGCCCCAGGATCGCGGTCACGCCGAACAGCGCATTGCCGATCGGCTGTTGCGAGCGCGGCAATCGCGTCGCGATGATCGTCATCGCGGTGGGGATCAGCGCGCCGCCGGTAAAGCCCTGGCCGACGCGCCCGATGATCATCATCGTCAGGTTGGTCGATATGCCACACAGCATCGAGAAGAGCGTAAACAGCGTCGTCGCGATCAGCAGAAAGGTGCGCAGGCCGAACAACCGCTCCAGCCACGCCGCCAGCGGGATGATGATGATCTCCGCCACCAGATAGGCGGTGGCGATCCATGTCCCCTCGGTGCCGCTCGCACCGATCTCGCCCTGGATGGTGGGCAGCGACGAATTGACGATGGAGATGTCCAGCGTCGCCATCAGCGCGCCCAGGCTGCCCGCCGCCACCGCCAGCCAGGCGGCGGCATCAGCGCGCTCGGGCGTACCGGCGGATGCCTTGCCGGAGGATGCGCGAACACCGTCCGCGGTGGCCGCGCTCACCGGCGGATGCTCTCGTTATGCTTTTCCTGTTCGCGGGCGATGCGGTCCCTGGCGCCCTTGGCCGACCGGGTGTCGACGCTGACCTCGACCGACATGCCCGGCACCATCAGCTTGCGCGTTTCCGGATCGGCATGGATCGCGATGCGCACCGGCACGCGCTGCACGATCTTGGTGAAGTTGCCCGTCGCATTCTGCGGCGGCAGCACCGAGAATTGCGCACCGGTACCCGGTGAGATGCTCTCGATCCGGCCGGGGATATCGACGCCCGGCAGGGCATCCACCTCGATCGTGACCGGCTGGCCGATGCGCATCAGGCCGAGCTGCGTTTCCTTGAAATTCGCCTCGATATAAAGCTGGTCGACCGGCACCACGGTCATCAGCCGGGTCGCGGCCTGCACATATTGGCCGACGCGCACCGTCTTGTCGCCGATCCGGCCGTCGATCGCCGCGCGCAGCAAGGTTGCGCCGACATCGCTTTGCGCCGCGGCAAGCTGCGCCTGTGCGCCCTCGGCCTGCGCCTCGGCCTGCCGGATCTGCGCGCGCAGCGTGCCGACGCGGCGCTGCGCACTGGTCAACGCCGCCTGCGCCGCGGTGACGCGGGCGTCGGCCTGCGTCGCCTGGTTGCGCAACTGCGACAGGCGCTCGCGCGGCTCGGCCCCCGATGCCGCCAGCGGCACATAGCGTGCCACCTCGGACCGGGCGAACGCCGCATCCGCCCGCGCGGAGGCGAGGTCGGCGGCGGCACGCGTGATCGCCGCCTGCTGCTCGCGAATCTGCGCCTCCACACCCTGGGCGGTGGCGGCGGCGACGCCGATCTGTGCCTGCGACTGGGCGGCGCGCGCGGTATAATCGCGCGAGTCGATCTGGGCGAGGGGCGTGCCGGCGCGGACATACTGGTTGTCGCGCACGAACACCTTATCGACATAGCCGCCGACCTTGGGCGACACGATCACGCTGTCCGCCTGGACATAGGCATCGTTGGTCGATTGCTGGAACTTGCCGAAGCTCTGATACCGCGTGAACCAGATCGCACCGACCACCAGCAGCACGACCACGACCACCAGCAGGATCGCGCGGATACGGCGCTTCTTGGCCGGGGACGCCGCCTTGGCGGGCGTCTCGTCATGCTCGTCCCCGGGCGTATCCGTGCCACCATTTTGCTGATCGGACAGGTCGGCCATCATCTTCCTCGCATCTGCAGCATGCCTTCTGCGCCGGCTTGCCGAACTAGGCAAGGCCATTTAGTGAGGTTCCTCATGAAGTCCAGTGAGGTTCTGCTCCGCGACCTGGCCCGCGTCTATCTGATGGCCCATCGCCTGACCGACCGGGCGATGACCGCTCAGGGCGCGTCCTTTGCCCGCACCCGTCTGCTCCTGCTCATCCAGGCCGGGAACGGGCGCGCGCGCGCCGCCGACATTGCGGAGGTGTTCACCATGGCGCCGCGCAGCGTCACCGACGCGGTCGACGCGCTGGAGCGGGACGGCTTGGTCCGGCGCGAACCCGACCCGCAGGATCGCCGGGTCAAGCGCCTGCACATCACGCCCGCCGGCCAGCGCGCCATCGATGCCAGCGAGCCGATGCGCGTCGCCTTGACCCAAAGGCTGTTTGTCGCCTTCGACGACGATGACCGCGCGCAGCTCGATACGCTGCTCCAGAAGCTGCTCGCCGCGTTGATCGCCGAAATGCCCGATCATCTCGGTGCGGATGCGTGCACTTCGATTGCGCCCACTCCCGAGCGCGGAGCGTAACCCCCGCTGGCGAGTTAACGCGGGATGACATACGTTAACCGCACGCGCGCATGTTGAACCCGTTCCGGCGGGGCGAGGGGGATGGCCCGACGCTGGGCGACGGCGCCGAACCCGCCACCGCCCTGTCGCAACAGGGCCTTCGCCATGCCGACGGCCATCTGCCGCTCGAACGCTATGGCACGCTCGGCGACGGGCGCAGCGTGGTGTTCAGCGGCGCGGACGGGGCGGTCGACTGGTGGTGCGTCCCCAACATGGATTCGCCGCCCCTGTTCGACCGTCTGCTCGATGCGGAGCAGGGGGGCTATTTCGCGCTCAGCCCCGATGCGCCCTTTACCGTCGAGCGGCGCTACCGCGCCGACAGCAACGTGCTGGAGACGATCTTCACCACCGACACCGGCCGGGCCAAGCTGACCGAGTCGATGAACAGCGGCACCGCCGGTCGCCTGCCCTGGGCGGAGTTCGCGCGCCGGCTCGACGGGCTGGACGGCCATGTCCGCTTCGCCGTGTCGCTGCGCTTCGGCCGCCGCGCCGACACAGTCAGCCCGTATTTCGCCAAGGCCGGCGGGCATGACGTGTTCCATGTCGGCCACGTCCTCGGCCTCTTCCGCCACTCCGACAATGTGCAGCTCGATCCGCTGATCGACGGGCAGATCACCGGCACCGTCGCGGTCGGGCCGGGCGAGCGTGCGGTGGTGGCGATCGTCGCGGGGGAGGACGAACCGCTCGTCTGCCCCGCGATCGAGGAAATCGATGCCCGTATCGACCTGTCCGATGCCGAATGGCGGCAATGGACGGAGCGGCTGCGCTGCCACGATCGCTTTCGCGCGCTGATCATGCGCAGCGCCCTGGCGCTGAAGCTGCTCCTCTACTCGCCCACTGGCGCGATCGCCGCTGCCGCGACGACCTCGCTGCCCGAGGGAATCGGTGGCGAGAAGAATTACGATTATCGCTATGCCTGGATCCGGGACGCGGGCTACACGATCAAGGCGTTCCTGCGCATCGGCGCGCTGGCCGAGGCCAAGGCGGCCTTTACCTGGCTGCTCAAGCGGTTGGGCGAGAGCGAGCCGCAGGTCTGCTACACGCTGCAGGGCGACATGGTGCCGGCGGAAAAGATCGTCGACGTGCCCGGCTATCGCGGCTCGGGACCGGTCCGCACCGGCAACCTTGCCGGGTCGCAGCATCAGCATGGCATCTACGGCGACATCTTCGAGACGGCGAGCCGCTTCGTCGCCTGTGGCAACATCCTCGATGCCGCCAGCGCGGAAACCCTGTCGCATCTCGCCGACGACTGCGCGGACCGCTGGCGCCTGCCCGACGCCGGGCTGTGGGAACTGCCCGAAAGCCGGCATTACACCATGTCCAAGATCAGTTGCTGGCAGGCGCTGGCCCGCGCGGTCGAACTGGCCGATGACGGGCAGATCCCGACCACCTGCCGCGACCGCTGGCTGCGCGAGCGCGACCGGATCGCCGCCTGGATCGACGAGCATTGCTGGTCGGAGGAACGCGGCGCCTATCTCTTCTATCCGGGCAGCGACATGCTCGACGCCAGCCTGGCGCTCGCCGTCCGCTTCCGCTTCGACGGACAGGACCGGTTGCGCCGTACCCTGGACGCGATCGACCGCGAACTCGGCAAGGGCGCGTTCCATTATCGCTACACCGATGTCGACCGGGAGGAGGGGTGTTTCCTCGCCTGCACCTTCTGGATGATCGAGGCGCGCGCGATGCTCGGCCAGAAGGCAGAAGCGGAGGCCGCCTTTGAGGCCGCCATCGAAAAGCTGGACAGCGGCGTCGGCGTCTATGCCGAGATGATCGATCCCGATACCGGCGCCTATCTCGGCAACATGCCGCAGGGGCTGACCCATCTCGCCCTGATCCAGGCCGCCGCGACCTTGTGCGGGGCCGAACTCTGATACGCTATCCCACCCGCGCCAGCCGGTATCCCACCCGCCCGAACAGGATCAGTGCGACGGCCGACCCGACCAGGGTCGCCCCCGCCGCGCCCGTCGCACCGTAGGCGGGCATCAGCACCGCCATCGCCGCGAACAGCGCGACGACCGATGCGACGCGGATGCGCAGCGCGGTCGCAGCCCGCCCGATCGCCAGCAGCACCGGCTCGAACGCCACGCCCATGACCTCCAGCCCGGCCGCAAGCCCCAGCAGCACCAGCACCGGATACGCCCCCAGATAGGTCTTGCCCGCGATCAGCCGCAGCGCCGGCTCTCCCAGCAGGGGCACCAGCAGACAGATCGACCCACCCGCCACCAGTGCCAGCCGCGTCGATTGCCGGAACAGGGTCGTCATGTCCCGCTTGTCCCCTTCGGCCCCCGCCCGCGTGAACTCCGGCAGCACCCCGCGCGAAAACATGTCGGACACCCGCGTCAGTGCCTGGCTCAATTGATAGGCCAGCCGGTACGCGCCCGCCGCCGCCGGTCCCGTCGCAAAGCCGACCAGCACCACCACCACCTGCTTGCTCGCGGCGTTCAGCGACGCGTTCATGTTGGTCACCACCGCGAAATGCCACAGCCCCGCATTTTCGTGTGGCGCGGCCTGTGCCCCGCGCCACCATCCCAGCAGGCCCGGCGCCGCCCGGTGGGCCGCCGTCCAGTAGACGATGGCGGTCAGCACCTCGGCCCCCGCCCAGGCGAGCAGGAAGCCCTGCACCGTCGCATGCATCAGCACCGCCGTGATCGCGCCGCCACAGCGCGCGAAGGGGGTCACCGCATCCGCCATCGCGCCCACCGCGAACCGGTCGTGCAGCCTCAGGATGCCGACCGCGGTCGATCGAAAGGTCAGCAGCAGCACGAAGCAGAACAGCAGGGCCTCGGTCGCGAAGGTCGCATCCCATCCCAGCCGCACCCGCAACACGGCGACCGCGACGCTCGCCACCAGGCATCCGAACAGCGCCGCGCCCAGATCGAGCGCGGTGCACCAGCGCACCAGGCGCCCCAGCATCGCCCCGTCACCCGCCTTCAGCGGCGCCATGCCGTAGCGCACCACCACCTGCCATGTCTGGAAACCGACCAGCGCGGCGACCGCCTGGCCCGTCGACAGGATCAGCGTGAACTCGCCGAACCGCACGACGCCCAGCGAGCGCGTGGCGAGGGCCAGATAGACGAGGCTGAGCACCGCGCCGACGCCTTTGCCGGTCAGCAGCCAGCCGACATTGCGCAGCGCACGGCCGAATGGGGTCGGCGCGGACTTGGACACGTTCAACGGCTTTCTTCCGAGGGCGATCAGAGGCTAAGGGGGTGACGGATCATGCGCATCGCCTTCCTCTATATCGCCGAAGCCTATCAGTGCTACCATGGCGCGGCCATCGCGTTCGAATTGGCGCGCCGTCCCGGCTGGTCGGTGGTCAACTACCATAACGATCCCGAAACGCCGCATCACCTGGAGCGGATACGTGCCGCCTACGGCGTGCCGCCGATCGAAACCCGCCGCCTGCACCGGTCGCCGCTCACCGTCGCGCTTCAGCGGCTGAAGCGGCTGGGCATGTTCAAGGATCTGGTGATGCGCGACAATGCCGCCGAACTGGACGGCTATGACGCGATCTTCGCGGTGGAGGATACGGCGGCGGCGCTACGCCGCCTCGGCGTCCGGCGCCCCCGGCTGATCTACCATCCGCACGGCGTCGGCGACCGGGCGCGCGGCTTCGTGCGCGACATCGCGGTCTTCGACCATGTCCTGCTCGCCGGGCCCAAGACTGCCGAGCGCATGCTGCGCGAGGGGCTGATCCGCCCCGACGCCTATACGCTCACCGGGTCGGTGAAGCTGGAAACCGGCTTCCGCGTCGGGGAGGTCGCAGCGCCGCTCTTTTCGCAAGCCGCGCCCACCGTCTTCTACAACGCCCACAAGGAACCGCGCCTGACCTCCTGGCATCGCTTCATCGAACCGATGCTCGCCGGCTTCGCGGCCGATCCCTCCCTCAACCTGATCGTCGCCCCCCACGTCAAACTCTTCCGCCGACACCCCGAACGACACCACACAAATTGGCGCGCGCGCAGTACCCCCAACGTCCTCATCGACCCCGGCTCCGACCGCTCCGTCGACATGACCTACGCCGTCGCCTCCGACATCTATGTCGGCGACGTCAGCAGCCAGGTGTACGAATTCCTGATGCGCCCGCGCCCCTGCGTCTTCCTGAACGCCCACCGCATCGACTGGCGCGACGACCCCAGCTTCGCCCACTGGCACCTCGGCGACGTCGTCGACGACCCTGCCGACCTGATGGCGGCGATCCACGCCGCGCCCGCGCGTCACGCCCTCTACCGCGCCCGGCAGGAAGCGATGGCCGATGCCTCGCTCGGCGACCGGTCGCCCGGTGCCGCTGCCCGGGCGGCACAGGCCGTCGCGGCGGTGCTGGCGCGGTGAAGGTCGGCTTCCTCTTCAACCACGATGCGCTTCATCAGATCGGCCATACCGCGCCGATCATCGCGCAGATCGCGACTTTCCCGGATGTTCAAGTCCACGTCCTGACCAGCTCGCCCGAGCAGCAGGCGCGGGTGTGCGACGTGATCGGCACGGAGATGGCCGCCCGCGTAACCTTCGTCTCCCTCGATATCGGCGCGCTTGCCCGTGCGCTCGATGCCGGGCTGCGCTGGATCGCGCCCTTTCGCCGGGTCGCGATATTGCGCGAAAACCTGCTCGCCTTTGCGGCGCTCGATGTTCTGGTGGTGCCCGAGACGACCTCGCTGCTGCTGCGCGACCGCTTCGGCCTGCGCGATCTCCGCTATGTTTGGCTTCCCCACGGCGCCGGCGACCGATCGGTGGGGTACCGGGGCGTCATGCGTGGCTTCGACCTCGTATTGCTGTCCGGGCAGAAGGTGCATGACCGGATGCAGGCGATGGGCCTGATCGCGCCGGGCCAGGCGCGGATCATCGGCTATCCCAAGTTCGACACGATCGATTTCACCACGCCGCCCAAGCCGTTGTTCGACAATGACCGCCCGACCGTCCTCTACAATCCGCATTTCGATCCTCGTCTGTCGTCCTGGTACGGCATGGGGGAGGGGGTGATGGACTGGTTTGCCGGACAGGACCGCTTCAACCTGATGGTCGCGCCCCACGTCATGCTGTTCCGCAGGCGCATCCATGCCTCCGTCGAGCATGCTCGCCTGCGCTGGCGCCGCGACCTCGCCCATCGCTACCGCGCTTGCCCGAACATCCGCTTCGACCCCGGCAGCACCGCCTCCGTCGACATGACCTACACCCGCGCCGCCGACATCTACCTCGGCGACGTCAGCAGCCAGATCTACGAATGGATCGCCCGCCCACGCCCCGCCGTCTTCCTCAACCCGGCCAAGGTCGAATGGACATCCGACCCCAACTTTGCCCATTGGCATCTGGGGCGCGTGGTGGATGATATCTCCGCCCTCGGCCCCGCCATCGACAGCGCGCAGGCGGAGTTCGCCGGCTACCGAGCGGCCCAAGAAGCGGCCTTCCGCCATACCTTCGATCAAGGCGCCGAACCCGCCGCCCTGCGCGCCGCGCGCGCGATCGTGGAGCGGTTCGGCAAAGACGCCAAGGACGGGGGGAAACCATAACCGACGGTCGCGAAGAAGCGTGTGCGGCTATAGCAATGCCGCCGGGACTCGCGACCGCAACGATGGGCTACCGGTGGATGCGCAACATGATCGGCGAATCCGGCGGCGGCGTGTATCGCCTGCACGGCAGACAGGATGCACCCGATCTCTTCCTGAAGCATGGTCGGGGCATGGTGGCCGAAGACATCGCCGACGAAATGGTCCGCCTGCGCTGGCTGAGCAATCACATAGCCGTGCCGACCATTCGGCATTTCGTCCATACGGGGGACGAGGCTTGGTTGTTGATGACGGCCATACCCGGCCAGACGGCATATCAGCATCTGACGGCTCGTCCGCGCGATCGCCTTGCCGTGGTAGATGCATTGGCCACGTTCCTCCGGCAGCTTCACGCCATTCCGGTCGACACATGCCCCTTCATCAGCGACCATCATCATCGCCTGATGCAAGCCAGAGCGCGCATCGACCAGGGTCTCGTCGCCGAAGATGAATTCGATGAGGAACGCGAAGGCCGGTCGGCCGAGGAGGTATGGCAAGCCATGCAGGCCCTGATGCCGTTCACCCCCGAACGCGTCGTGACCCATGGCGACTTCTCGCTCGACAACATCTTGCTGGAAGATGGCCAGGTCGTTGGGCTGATCGATGCCGGACGGGTCGGCATCGCCGACCGCTACCAGGATATTGCGATCCTGTGGAACTGTCTGGGTGAGTTCGACGATGCGCTTCGTTCACACTTCCTGAGGCGCTACGGAGTTGCGGACGTGGACGATCGCAAACTGCAATTTCACCTCATGCTGGATGAAATGTTCTAAGCTGCGGCATCACTCCGAAATTGCGCATATCCTTTTCACCACCGCTCGATCGGCCACCCGCGCTCCACCGCCAGTGCGGTCATCCTTTTACCCGGGCTGACCACCACCGGCTCGTCTGCCCAGGCAAAGGTCGGCGCATCGGACGCGTGATCCGAATAAAAGCGCACATGCGACTCCGCGCGGTCAACACCCTGACCAGCCAGCCAATCCCGGATCATCGCCAGCTTGGCCGGGCCGTAACAGTTCGCGCCCGACAGCGCCGGCACGATCCGCCCGGTGGTATCCCGCATCACCTCCGTCGCGATCAGGTCCTCGACGCCCAGCCGACCGGCAATCGCCTGTGCATAAAAGCGATGCGCGGCCGTCGCGATGACGATGCGGTAGCCCGCCGCCCGGTCCGCCGCCATCCGTTCCCTTGCGCCTGCCCGGATGTTGCCGTCGTCCGTCATGGCGGCGAATGCCTCCGCCAGCGCGGTCGATCTGGCTTCGTCCAGCGCCGCACCCAGCATCAGCCGGTGCATGATCGGCTTCAACCGGTCACGGTCGTACAGCTTCAGCGCGTGCAGCAATGCGGCACCCGCGGCCACCGGCGCCATCGCCATGCGCCAACTCCCGCGCGCGGCATGGAGCAGGAAGGGGGTCCAGGTCGGCGCGCGTGTGATCGTGCGGTCCAGATCGTAGATGGCGATGCGCTGCATCAACCGGCATCCAGTGTCCGCACCAGCGCCAGATCTTCCGGCTTGTCGACATCCACCGCCGCGCGTCCGAACGGGCTGGCGACCATCGCGGCGCGCACCCGCGCAGTCTCCCCGATCCGCTGCAATGCCATGTCCAGCGTCAGCCGCCCCGCCAGGTAGTGCAGCAGCAGCCCCGGCCCCAGCCGACGCACGATCCGCCAGGGCCGCTTGCGATCCCGCTCCACCCGCTGCCAGAGCGCCACCGCGTCGGCTGCCGCGGCAGTCTGCAACAGGAACAGGTTGCAACCCGACCAGGCGCCATCGGCAAAGCGCAGATAGGTACGCTGCGTACCGGGCACGTCACGCTCGATCACGTCACGCCGTGCCAACAGCACCGCGACATCGGCGTCCGTCGGCACGTCGGCGATGAACCGGGAGATCCATCCGGCCTCCAGCAGGGCATGGTCCGCGGTCGTCACGAGCAACGGCGCGCCAAGCTGTTCCAATCCTGCGGCCGTACTCACGCTCGGGCCCGCCGCTGCCTGCAGCACTTCGGCGCCCAATGCTGTCGCCGCCTGGGCTACAGCGGTGGAGGATGCCGCCACCATGATGCGATCCGCGCCGGCCGCGCGCACCGCCTCCACGACCCTGGCCAGCATCGTGCGACCACCGACCAAGGCCAGCGCCTTGTCGCTCACCCCGGCATGCAGCGCGACCGGGTCTGGGCCGCCGCGGGAGCCGGCCAGGATCAGCGCGTGGAAGCTCATCGTGCCGCCTCTGCCGACCGCGCGCGCATCACCCGCCACAACACCGCCGGTGCCGCCAGCACGGGGTGCCGTTCGCGCCATGGGGTCAGGGGGATGTGGATGCCGGTATGCCGCTCGATCTTCCACAGGCCGTATCGGGCCGCCCCGTCGAAGGTGAAGGCCGCCTTCACCAGCCGCGCCACGTTCAACGGCCTGCCCGCACGCCGCCGCGCCTGCCACCGCCGTAGCCGGTATGCGCGGTCGACCGAGGGCGTCAGCAACTCGCCGTGGGTGTCGTACCCGATGCCGCCTGCGTTCCAGGCCAGCGGCAACAGACGCTGCCACCGCGCCGGATCGTAGCGCAGGATCTGGTCCTCGCGACCGGGCTTCTCCACGCGCAGTTCGGCCCGGTAGGTCTGACGGAACAGCGCCCGCCAATAACTTTCGGCGGTGCCGTTCTCAGGGCCCAGCGCCGCGGCATATCCCGCCGCCGTCACCGCCGCTGCCGCCACACTCGCGCGAACCTGGGCCGCGGTGTCCGCATCCCGAACCCAGGCCAGCGCCGCCGGCTGCACGAACCGCGTCCAGATCGTCGTATCCAGCATCCGCCCCGATGCGGCATCCTCAAAGGTCTGCAGCGGCATCGTCGCGACCTTCGCCCGCAGCACGGCATCACCGATCGCCATTTCGTGAAAGCTCACATCGGGCCACAGCCACCGGGTCGCCGTCCGGTGCAGCACGTCGCCACGACGCGCATCGGTCAGGACGTAGAAATCCAGCACGCCGTCCAGATCGCCGGTCCGCAGCACCGATCCATAGAACAGGACGGCGGCGACATCCGCATCGCCCGCCAGGCGTTCCGCCATCATCGCGATGGGCGGGGGCAGGGGCGTCGCCAGCTCCGCGGCGACGAAGTCGTCCAGCGTCATCGTACGGCTCAGGGCACCACGAAGTTGAGCGCGCGGCCCTGGGCAACGATCAACTCGCCACCGGCATAGGTCTCACCATCCAGCACGAAGCCGGTGTCCAGCGTCAGGCCGACGCGGTTCGCATCCAGCCGGTGATAGCCGGCGCGCGCCAGCCATCCCGCCTCCGACCCCGCCACCAGGATCGGTGCGGAGACGAACAGCGCCTTCGGAGGGGCGTCAACCCCCAGC
This sequence comes from Sphingomonas sp. NY01, assembly GCF_038809135.1. Lineage (NCBI taxonomy): Bacteria > Pseudomonadati > Pseudomonadota > Alphaproteobacteria > Sphingomonadales > Sphingomonadaceae > Sphingomonas > Sphingomonas sp. NY01. The sequence goes on from NZ_CP101722.1 coordinate 1,711,263, forward strand.
AGCTTCATGCCGGGACGCGGCCGACCGAACGGCTTCAATCCGAGCGGCAGGCGCTCCAGCGTCGATGCCAGCAGCAGGTAGAAGGGCCGCTCCACGCTGCGCCCGTCATCCAGTTCGACCCGGATCGGATCGCCGCGCCGCCAGACATTGTCGCGACCGCCGAACAACGTCTGCGCGATCCCGCCTGCCAGCGACAGTCCGACCGCCAGGCCGTTGAAGGCGCCGATCCGGTGGGTTTCCTGGGCCAGCGCCGTGGCACGCACGAACGCGCCGGCGCCGAACAGAAAGCCGACCCGCATCGGCTCACGACCGTCCACCCGGCGGATTTCCACGGGCGAACGCTGCGTGCGCGACGGGCCATGGATCGCCTCGATCGCCGCCTTGATCGTCCAGTTGGTGGGGACGCCAAGGTCGATGGCCAGAGCATTGGTCTTGCCCGCCGGCACGACCGCGATATCCGGCATCGCGTCGCCAAAATGCTGGGCCGCGGCGGTAATGACATCGCGGATCGTACCATCACCGCCGTCGATCAGCAGCGCGTCGATCCCACGCAACGCGAAACGGGCAAGAACCGCGTGCAATTCCTCCTGCGTGCGCGGTGCGGCAAAGTCGATGCCCGACGCACTGGTGAACGGCGAGAATTCACGGGTCAGGTTGCGGTGCGCGCGGGCGTTGCAGATCACGCCGATCCGCTGCACCCCGCCCAGTCGCCGCCCGTCCAGACGCACGGTCTGGGCCGGGCGCCGGACGCGGAACTCCGCCGAGGTCAGCCGCGCCAGCCCGCCGTCGATCCGGCCGATCAACCCATCACTTCCGTCGATCGGCATCCTGATCGGCATCGACCACTTTATCCTTCGCTGGCCGCACACGGCATGAACATCTTCAGCCATGTTCGTGGAATAAGGCCATTTTCAGGCGAGTTGTTACAAAAGCGTCATATTCTCCCTCAGCGCAATGGATACAAGGGGTTGGCGGCCTTGATCACTCCAGATCATTCTCGCTGACGATCACCACCGGCTGCTCCATGTCACGGCCCAGCGCGGTCAGGGCCGCCTCCAGGATGTCGTCGCTGTACCGTTCGAAAATCTCGATGGCGTCGCCATCCGGCGCGTCGCCGCCAAGCGCTTCCAGCAGGTCGTATTGGACGGCGAACTGATATTCCTCGCCGTCGATCTCGCCCACGAACTCGACCTGCCGGTCCCCGGCATTGTCCTCCAGCGTGCCCTTCACGATGGTCAGCGCGTCATCGGCCATTGTCACTCTCGTCCCTTCCAGTGGCATGTGGGGGAGGGGACGCAACATCGCCGCAAAGGGTTCCATGCTGCCCCGCTGAACGCGCACGAAAAAAGCCGGGCAGCATGAACTGCCCGGCTTTCCGAGAGGCCGGCGAAAAACCGGATCGATCATTCGATCCGCTTGGCCAGCTCCTTGTTGATGCCCAGCGCCGCCAGCGTGCAGATCGCACCCGACAGCAGGTAGAAACCGACCGACAGCAACCCGAAATGCGCCGCCAGCAACAGCGCGGCCAGCGGCGCGAAGCCTGCGCCGATCAGCCATGCCAGATCCGACGTGATCGCCGCACCGGTATAACGGCGCATGGCCGAGAAGCCCGAATTCACCGCGCCCGAGGACTGGCCGAACGCCAGGCCCAGCAGCACGAAACCCAGGATCATGTATGACAGCTCGCCCCAGCCGCCATTGTCGAGCAGCTGCGGCGCAAAGCCGCTATAGGCCGCGATCAGCGCGGCGGAGGTGCCGAGCAGCGTGCGCCGCCCGACGCGGTCGGCGATCATGCCCGAGGCGAGGATGGCGAGCACGCCGAACACGGCGCCCAGCATCTCGATCAACAGGAAGTCGGTCGGCTGCTCCCGGTTGAACAGCACGACCCAGGACAGCGGAAACACGGTGACGAGGTGGAACAGCGCAAAGCTGGCAAGCGGTGCGAACGCGCCCAGCACCACGGTGCGGCCCTCTTCGCGCAGCGTCTCGCCCACCGGTGCCGGCTGCAGATCGCGGGTTTCGAACAGTCGCTGGAATTCCGGCGTCGCCACGATGCGCAGCCGTGCGAACAGCGCCACCACGTTGATCGCGAAGGCGACGAAGAAGGGGTAGCGCCATCCCCAGTCAAGGAAGTCGGCGCGGCTCAGCGTTGCCATGAAAAAGGCGAACAGACCGCTGGCGACCAGCAGGCCCAGCGGCGCCCCCAGTTGCGGGACCATCGCATACCAGCCGCGCTTGTTCTCCGGCGCGTTCAGCGACAGGAGCGAGGGCAGGCCGTCCCATGCGCCGCCAAGCGCGATACCCTGCGCCGCGCGGAAGATCGCCAGCAACACGGCAGCGGCCGTGCCGATCTGGGCATAACCGGGCAGGAAGGCGATCGCCATCGTCGATCCGCCAAGCAGGAACAAAGCGATGGTCAGCTTTACACCGCGGCCATGCCGGCGATCGATCGCCATGAAGCCGAAGGTGCCGATCGGCCGCGCGATGAACGCCAGCGCGAACAGCGCAAAGGAATACATCGTACCCGTCAGCGCATCGACATACGGAAAGATCAGCGACGGGAAGACCAGCACCGATGCGATCGCATAAACGAAGAAGTCGAAGAATTCGGAGGTACGGCCGATGATGACGCCGATTGCGATCTCGCCCGGTGCGATGCGATGCTCGCGCGCGTTGACGAGGCGGGCGTCCCGCTCGAGGGGCGTCGAGCTCGACGCGGTTAGTTCTGCGCTCATGGCTGCCGGTCCTGACTGCATATCACGTTCCGGGTTCCCGCGGTGCAACGCGCGCAAACCCTCTGATTGCATGGCCCTATGCGCCTTTCCGCTACCTGGGGGGATTGGACAAACTGTCCAATGTGCGCAGGTGCAGCAAAGGCGTAGCGGCGCGGTCGATATGCTTCATTCCTCGAGCCTTGCGCGCGTGCGCTCCCTTCGCCGGGCCGCCCCGCCCCTCCTTGCCTTGCCGATCCTGGCCATGCTGGGTGGATGCGACGCGGTTGTGATGAACCCGGCCGGCGATGTTGCCGTGCAGCAGCGCGATCTCGTGCTGATCTCGACCGGGCTGATGCTGCTCATCATCATCCCCGTCATGATCCTGACCTGCCTGTTCGCGTGGAAGTACCGGGCCGCGAACAAGGAGGCGGATTATGATCCGCATTTCGACCATTCGACCCCGCTCGAACTCGTCATCTGGGCCGCCCCGCTGCTGATCATCATCTGCCTGGGCGCCGTCACCTGGACCAGCACCCACCTGCTCGATCCCTATCGCCCGATCGAGCGCACTGCGCCGGGCAAGAAGGTGGCGCAGGACGTCCGCCCGCTGGAGGTGCAGGTCGTCTCGATGGACTGGAAGTGGCTGTTCATCTACCCGGAACAGGGCATCGCGACCGTCAACCAGCTTGCGCTGCCCGTTGATCGCCCGGTCCGTTTCCGCCTGACCGGCACCAGCGTGATGAACGCCTTCTACGTGCCCACTATGGCCGGCATGATCTACACCATGCCGGGCATGGAAACCGCGCTGCATGCGGTGATCAACAAGCCGGGTACGTTTGACGGCTTCTCGTCGCACTATAGCGGCGCCGGCTTCTCCGACATGAACTTCAAGGTCTATGCCATGCAGGACGGCGCCTTCGACCAGTGGGTCGCGGGCGTGAAGGGCGGGCAGGGCAGCCTCAGCCGCGCGACCTTCGTGCAGCTTGAAAAGCCCAGCGAGAAAGTGCCGCCGATGCGCTTCTCGGCGGTCGCGCCCGGACTGTTCGATCTGATCGTCAATCGCTGCGTCGAGCCGGGCAAGCCGTGCATGAGCGACGTCATGATGCACGATCGCAAGGCCGGCGGCGACCCGCACAAGATCGAGGCCGGGGAGGGCAATCCGCCCGTCAACAACACCGGGCCGATGCATGGCGACGCCACCAAGGGCGCGCTCCAGAAGTCGCCTGACGAGATCGAGACGGCGCCGCACCAGAGCAAGGAACCCCTGCCGGCGCCGGGCAACACCGATCCCGGTAATGCAAAGAACCGCCGCATGAGCTTCACCACCACCCCGCGCATCCCCGGCACTGCCGGTGTGGATCGCGGTTGAGGTATTCGATCATGGATCAAACACTCATCAAGACCATCTTCGGGCGGCTATCGTTCGAATCCTTTCCCATCCATGAGCCGATCCTCGTGGCGACCTTTGCCGGCGTGCTGGTGGGCGGCCTTGCCGTGCTCGGCCTGCTGACCAAGTACAAGCTGTGGGGCTATCTCTGGAAGGAGTGGTTCACCAGCGTCGACCACAAGAAGATCGGCATCATGTACATGGTGCTGGGCGTCATCATGCTGCTGCGCGGCTTTGCCGACGCACTGATGATGCGCGGCCAGCAGGCCATCTCGTTCGGCGCAAACGAGGGCTACCTGAACGCTCATCACTATGATCAGGTGTTCACCGCCCACGGCGTCATCATGATCTTCTTCGTCGCCATGCCGATGGTGACCGGCCTGATGAACTACGTCCTGCCGCTCCAGATCGGCGCGCGGGACGTGTCGTTCCCGTACCTGAACAATCTCAGCTTCTGGATGACGGTCGGCGGCGCTGTCCTCATCATGATGTCGCTGTTCATTGGCGAATTCGCGCGGACTGGCTGGCTGGCCTTCCCGCCGCTGTCGGGGCTCGATTACAGCCCGGATGTCGGCGTCGATTACTATCTATGGGCCTTGCAGGTGGCCGGTGTCGGCACGACGCTGTCCGGCATCAACCTGGTCGCGACGATCATCAAGATGCGCGCGCCCGGCATGACCATGATGAAGCTGCCGGTCTTCACCTGGACCGCTCTGTGCACCAACGTGCTGATCGTCGCGAGCTTCCCCGTCCTCACCGCCACGCTGACCCTGCTGACGCTCGACCGCTATGTCGGTACGAACTTCTTCACCAACGATGCCGGCGGCAATCCGATGATGTATTTCAACCTCATCTGGATCTGGGGCCATCCGGAGGTCTACATCCTCATCCTGCCGGCGTTCGGCATCTTCTCGGAAGTCACCTCGACCTTCTCGGGCAAGCGCCTGTTCGGCTACACCTCGATGGTCTACGCCACAATCGTCATCACGATCCTGTCGTACCTCGTCTGGCTGCACCACTTCTTCACCATGGGCTCCGGCGCCAGCGTCAACTCGTTCTTCGGCATCACCACCATGGTGATCTCGATCCCGACGGGCGCCAAGATCTTCAACTGGCTGTTCACCATGTACAAGGGGCGCATCCGGTTCGAGCTGCCGATGATGTGGACGGTGGCGTTCATGCTGACGTTCGTGATCGGCGGCATGACGGGCGTGCTGCTGGCAGTGCCGCCGGCGGACTTCGTGCTGCACAACTCGCTGTTCCTGATCGCGCATTTCCATAACGTGATCATCGGCGGCGTGCTGTTCGGCATGTTTGCGGGCATCAACTACTGGTGGCCGAAGGCGTTCGGCTTCAAGCTGGACGAGAAGTGGGGCAAGCTGTCCTTCTGGTGCTGGGTCATCGGCTTCTGGGTCGCGTTCGCGCCGCTCTACGTGCTGGGCCTGATGGGCGTCACCCGTCGTCTGCGCCACTTCGAGGACCCCTCACTCCAGATCTGGTTCATCATTGCCGCAATCGGTGCTGCGATCATCGCGGTGGGCATCGCTGCCTTCCTGATCCAGATCGGCGTGTCGATCCTGAACCGTGATAAGCTGCGCGACCTGACGGGCGATCCCTGGGGTGGCCGCACGCTGGAATGGTCGACCTCGTCGCCGCCGCCGCACTACAACTTCGCGTTCACGCCGATCATCCACGACCTGGATGCCTGGCACGACATGAAGGACAAGAAGTATGAGCGTCCGGTGAAGGGCTATCGCCCGATCCACATGCCCCGGAACACGGGCACCGGCGTCATCATTGCCGGGCTCAGCGTGGCCTTCGGCTTTGCGATGATCTGGTACATGTGGTGGCTCGCCGCACTCAGCCTTGTCGCCATCCTCGGCGTCGCGATCGGTCATACCTTCAACTACGACCGCGACTATTACATCCCCGTCGACGAAGTCGCCCATGAAGAGGACGAGCGCACCAAGCTGCTCGCCCAGGGAGCCTGAGCATGTCCACCGACGTCCTGAGCCAGGACCCCACCAAGAACCCGACCTTCTACGTGGTCGAGGACGATGACCATCATCACGAAACCGGCGGCAGCACCGCCATCGGTTTCTGGATGTACCTGATGAGCGACTGCCTCATCTTCGCCATCCTGTTCGCCACGTACGGCGTGCTGGGGACGAGCTATGCGGGCGGGCCGACCCCGCGGGAGATCTTCGAGCTTCCGCTGGTCGCGCTCAACACCTCGATGCTGCTGCTGTCGTCGATCACCTATGGCTTCGCCATGATCGCGATGGAGAAGGGGCTGAAGGGGCAGGTTCAGACCTGGCTGGCGATCACCGGTCTGTTCGGCGCGGCGTTCCTTTCGATCGAGCTCTACGAGTTCGCGAACCTCATCCATGAGGGCGCGACGCCGCAGCGCTCGGCCTTCCTGTCGTCCTTCTTCACGCTGGTCGGCACGCATGGCCTGCACGTCACCTTCGGCATCATCTGGCTGGTGACGCTGATGGTGCAGGTCGGCCGCCTCGGTCTGACCGCGGACAACAAGCGCCGCTTGATGTGCCTGTCGATGTTCTGGCACTTCCTCGACGTCGTCTGGATCGGCGTCTTCACCTTCGTCTATCTGCTCGGAGTCCTCCGGTGAGCCTCGACAACCACGCCAATCACGACGCCGACCTGCACTCGCACGGCGACACGCACGGCCATGGCTCGATGAAGGGCTATATGATCGGCTTCGTCCTGTCGGTCATCCTGACGGCGATCCCCTTCTGGCTCGTCATGACTGGTGCCCTGGGCGACACACAGGCGACCGCCCTGACGATCATGGCCTTCGCCTTCGTGCAGATCATCGTCCACATGATCTACTTCCTTCACATGAACACCAGTTCGGAAGGGGGCTGGACGATCATGGCGCTTGCCTTCACCGTCGTACTGGTCGTCATCACGCTCAGCGGATCGATCTGGGTCATGTATCACATGAACACCAACATGATGCCGCAGATGGCCGCCGAAGCCATGGGCGCCATGTGACCGACAAGGGCGAACCGGCGCGGGGTTCCGGCCGGTTCGTCCTGGCCGCGCTCGGGGTGGCGCTCGTCGCGCTGTTCCTCGCGCTGGGCACCTGGCAGGTGCAGCGCCGCGCATGGAAGCTGGACCTGATCGCAAAGGTGGAGGCCAGGCAGCGCTCAGCTCCCATTCCTGCACCGCGAAGCGCCGGCGCCGACGATATCTATACCCGCGTCTATGCCACCGGGCGTTTTCTGCACGAGCGCACCGTGCTGACCCAGGCGGTAACCGTCCACGGACCCGGTTTCTGGGTCGTGACGCCGCTGCAAACCTCCAACTTCATCCTGCTGGTCAATCGCGGCTTCGTGCCCAGCCGTACCGGCTTTTCACGCCCCACCGGGATCGTCCGCATCACCGGTCTGATCCGCATGTCCGAACCCAAGGGGGGCTTCCTGCGCAACAACGATCCCGTCGCCGATCGCTGGTACTCGCGCGATGTCGCCGCGATCGCTGCGGCAAAGGAACTGGGGGCGGTGGCGCCCTACTTCATTGACGCCTCGGGACCTGCGGCGCCCGGCGGTCCCATTTCTGGCCTGACGCAGACGACCTTTCCCAATTCGCATCTCAGCTATGCGCTGACCTGGTACACGCTGGCACTGATGTCGGTCGTGGGGACGGTTATCGCGATCCGCCGCGGCCGTCGATGAGCGACCGCCCGATCCTACCCTTCACGATACGGCCCCGCGACCCCGATGTCGCCGCCGGCACCGCCAATATGCGCCAGCTCATCCATTTGCGCTGGCTTGCGGTCGCGGGGCAATTGCTGACCATCATCGTCGTCAGCCAGGTGATGGCCGTCCCCCTGCCGCTCGCGCCGATGCTCGGCGTCGTTGCCATGGCGGCGATCGTCAACCTCGCCAATCACATCAGACTGCGCTTCGACAAAGTCACGAACACCGAACTCCTCTTCGCCCTGATGTTCGACGTCGGAACGCTCACCCTGCAACTCTTCCTCTCCGGCGGCGCCACCAACCCGTTCATCTCCCTCTATCTCGTGCAGGTAGTCCTGGGCGCGGTTCTGCTGGAGCGCTGGTCGGCATGGGCTCTGGCGGCGCTCACCATCCTGTGCTTCGGATTGTTGTCGCTTCATAACCGTCCGCTGGCATACCCGCCTTGGCTGTTCGGAGATATTGCCGGGCTTCATACCTGGGGAAACTGGCTTGGGTTCGCGTTGGTCGCGACGCTGCTGATCCTGTTCGTCACCCGGATCAGCCGTAATCAACGCAATAGCGCCGGGCGGCTGGCCGATCTGCGCCAGCAGGCGTCCGAGGAGGAGCATATCGTTCGTATGGGCCTGCTCGCATCAGGCGCGGCGCACGAGCTTGGCACCCCCTTGGCCAGCCTGTCCGTCATTCTGGGCGATTGGCGGAGGATGCCGGGGTTGCGGGATGATCCGGTGTTGATGGGGGAGATCGCCGAGATGCAGGGGGAGGTGCAGCGTTGCAAGGCGATCGTGACGCGCATCCTGCAGTCGGCAGGGGAGCCGAGGGGAGAGGCGGCCATGGCGTCGAATGTCGGCGACTTCATCGGCGCGATCGTCGAAGGGTGGCGGGCAAGCCATTCCGCGATAACCCTGGAATATGAATGCGATGCGCAGGATGCCAGCATCGTGTCCGACCCCGCGATAAAACAGGCGGTGGTTAATGTTTTGGACAATGCTGGGGAGGCGTCTCCGGCGTGGGTTGGGTTGCGGGTTCGGCGGGAGGACGATGCCGTACGGCTGGTGGTGAGCGACCGTGGACCGGGCTTTACGCCGAAGACCCTGGAGCAGTTCGGAAAACCGACGCAGTCGACCAAGGGCGAAGGGCATGGCGTCGGCTTGTTTCTGGCCGCCATGGTGATGCGCAAGCTTGGCGGTTCGGCGGAGGCGCGCAACAGAAGCGGCCCCGATGGCGGTGCGGAGGTGACGTTGACGCTTCCCTTATCTACCATAGGCATCAACGAGCGAGACCAGGAACACGAAGCGAGAGGACAGACATGGCGGACGACCGGTCGCTGATCATCGTCGAGGATGACGAAACCTTCGCACGCACGCTGCAGCGATCGTTCGAGCGACGCGGTTATCATGTCACCGTCGCCGGGTCGCCGGATCAACTGGCGGATGTGCTGACGCGCGAGACGCCGGGCTATGCGGTGGTGGACCTGAAACTGGGGCAGGCCTCTGGGCTGACCTGCGTCAAGACGCTGCATGCGCATGATCCCGAGATGCTGATCGTCGTGCTGACCGGCTTTGCCAGCATTGCCACCGCGGTGGAGGCGATCAAGCTGGGAGCGTGCCATTATCTCGCCAAGCCGTCGAACACCGACGATATCGAGGCCGCATTCCACAAGGCGAGCGGCGACGCCACCACCGCGATCACCGACCGGCCCAGTTCGATCAAGACGCTGGAATGGGAGCGGATCAACGAAACGCTCGCCGACACCGGTTTCAACATATCCGAAACCGCACGCCGCCTGGGAATGCATCGCCGTACCCTGGCGCGCAAACTGGAGAAGCGACACGTGCCGTAGGGCGCCGGACCCGTCCGCTAGGGGAAAGGCCCGGGCCTACGAGCATGACGTCAGCCCGTCGGGCGCTGCGCTGCCACCCATTCGTCGATCTTGCGTTCCAGAACCGGCATCGGCAGCGATCCGCTGTCGAGCACCGCGGCATGGAAGCCACGCGGATCGAAGCGGTCGCCCAGCGCAGCCCTGGCCTTCGCCTTGGTCCGCAGGATCGTCAACTGACCCACCTTGTAGGCCAGCGCCTGACCCGGAATGGCGATGTAGCGTTCGACCTCCGCCGTAGCATCGGTCGGCGACATCGGCGAGTTGGCCAGCATATAGTCGATCGCCTGTTGCCGGGTCCAACCCTTGGCATGGATGCCGGTGTCGACGACAAGGCGCATCGCGCGCAGCATCTCGTCGCTCAACCCGCCCATGCGCTGATAGGGATCGGTTTCGAGGCCAAGCTCCGGCCACAGCGTCTCGGCATATAGCGCCCAGCCTTCGACATAGGCGGTATTGCCCCCGAACCGCATGAAGGCGGGTAGCGCGGTATTTTCCTGGGCGAGGCTGATCTGGAAGTGGTGACCCGGCACCGCTTCGTGCAGGTACAGCGTCTCGGTACCCCAGGTGTAGCGCGAAGGCAGGTCATAGGTGTTGTAGTAGAAGACACCCGGCCGCGATCCGTCGGGCGTGCCACCCTGGTAGGAACCACCGGCGTCGGTCTTCTCGCGGAACGCCGGCACCGGGCGGATTTCCAGCCGGGTTTTCGGCACCAGCGAAAATTGCGTGCCGATACGGGCGTTCACCCGCGCGGCAATCGCCTCATAGGCCCGGCGGAGTTCGTCCGGTGTCTTCGGCGCAAAGCGCGGGTCGCTGCGAAGATAGGTGAAGAAGGCCGGGAGCGTGCCCTTGAAGCCCGCGGCCTGCCGCTGTGCATCCATCTCCTTCAGAATGCGTGCGACCTCGGAAAGACCGAGCTGGTGTACCTCCTCGGCCTTGAGGGGCAGGGTGGTGTTCGACTCGATCAGATAGGCATAGAGCCGGTCGCCGCCGGGTAGCGCCGACAGGCCGATGGTCGGCCGCGCCGCGGGCAGATAGGTATCGGCCAGAAACGTACGCATCCGCCGTTCGGCCGGCAGGATCACATCGCGGACCTGCGCGGCATAGGCGGTTCGCAGGCGCGCCTGTTCGGCCGCGGGAATTGCGGCCGGGAAAGTTTTCACCGGGCCATAGAAGGACGATCCCTCGACGCCCTGGCCGATCAGATTGTCGAACTGGCCGATCATGTTCTGCACCACCAGCTTCGGCTGCACGACACCTGCGGCCATGCCTTGCCGGAAGCGGACGATCGCGGCGTCGAGCAGCCGGGCATAGTCCGCATTGCGGCGCAGATTGTTTTCGTAATCGACCACGGTGCGGAAGGGCGACGCACCCTCGGCCGATGCGACATCCGGGTAATAGGCCTGGATGCCGCCAAAGTGATCGAGTGGCAGCAGCCTGGATATCGCGACGAGATCGGGTGCCCAGCCCCGCAGCGTCAGGTTCGCCTGATGGCGAAATACGTTATAGGCCAGTTGGTCGACACGGCTGAGGCGCGAACGATCGATCCGGTCGAGGGCGGCAAGATCGTCCGCCGCCGCCTTGCGCTCGGCGGCCATGTACGCGTCGGAGAAGATATCGGCGAGGCCGGAGACATAGCGCAGATCCCCGCGATAGACGCCCGACAAGGGGTTGCGGCGCAGCGAGGCCTCGTCACTGTCGTGGAAGAGGCGCTTGAGCTTCACATCGGCGCGACTGTCGCCGGCGACCGGAGCAGGGGGCGGCACGGCCTGCGCCAATACGGGTGCGGCAGTGCCGGCGAGCAGAAGCGCGAAACAGGATCTGAGAAGCAAGGGATGATGTCTCCTGGAAGAGGAGACAGCCTAGTGGAGCGGATCGGTTTTCCGCAAGGTCGGGGCTACGCCGGCGGATGGGACGGCGGCTACCGGATCGGCGCAATTCGCGTGAACCGTTTGTCCTCACGCCACGGTTGGACCGGGAACGTGGTGGAACACGTTCCCGGTGCGTGCCCTCAGTGCTGGCGTGCCGATTGTGCGGCGGCGGTGCCGGCCGAACCGGCCGCCTTCGCGACGTCCGACAGGATCGACTTTGCGCGGTCCTTGGCCGCGTCCTTGGTCAATCCGCGCTGATCCAGCTCCTGCATGCCGGCTTCGCGGGCGGCCTGGGTGGCGGTCTTCACCGTTTCCGTGAGCTTGCGGCCCAGCGGGGCGAGCAGCGCCTTTTCGCGGGTGGAGCGCGGGATCAACGCGCCGACCAGCGCGCCCACGGCAAGACCACCCACTAGGATGCCGAGTGGGTTGGTTTCGATACGCGTCGCCGCCTGATGGGCGACATCGGCCGCCTTGTCCTTGGCTGCCTGCGTGCGGTCGGTGTGCGACGTATCGGCGTTAGAGGTGTCGGTCATGGATCACTCCTTCTCGGCAGCGGACCGGCCCCGCAAGGCGGGGTGTTTCGCTGGAATGTCATTGTTTTTGGGGCGGCGGCGGATCATGCGGCAAAGCGGCTTGCGGATAAGGAACAGGCCGAGCAGGCCGGTGGCCCCGGCGACCACGCCCGGATTGCGCCGGGCGTTGTCGACCCCGGTGTGTACCGCCTGCAGGCCGGCCTCCTTGGCCTCGCGCGCGAGCAGCTTGGGGTCGAGCCGGGCCTGCAACTGGCCGACGGTGTTCGACAGCCGTTCGCGTGCGGCAGCGGCCTGCGCCTCTGCATCTGCGAGGTGACGTACGGGCTCGTCGCTCATGCGCCATGCTCCGGCAGGATGGGTTGCTTCATGCGCGACTTGCCGATCATGGCCAGGATGCCGGCAACGACCAGCACCACGACGACGACAACGGCAGTGGCACCGAGCGGCCCGATCAGCGTCGCGAGCGACAATATCAACCCGACAAGCAGCGCGATCAGCCCCGCCAGGGCGAGAACGCCCGTCGCGACGAAGAATATGGCGGCAGACTTGTACCGCGATACCCGTTCCAGACCGCGTGCCTTGTACAGCGCGATCTCCGCGCCGACCAGGTTGCGACTGTCGTCGACGAGCCGCCCGACCAGCGTGGTCAGCGTCTCGCCCTCATCCGCGGGGGCGGGGGGCCGGATAGGCGACGACGCCTGCATCACGCGTCGCGCGGGTCCAGACCCGACTGAACGACGCGCGCGGCGACGAAGCCGAGCGCCGCAGCCACACCGATGGCGACCGCCGGACTGTTCCGCACAAAGGCGCGGGCATCGTCCAGAAGATCGTCGATCTGCTTGTCCTTGATCTGGCCGGAGAAGCCGGTGACGGTATCGGCGGCCGAACGGGCATATTGGCCATATTGCTCGCCAAGCTTCTCATCGACCTGGGCGGCGGCATCGGTCAGCAACTGCGCGAACTGATCGAGCGCATTGCCGGCGCGGGCCTTGCCGTCGTCGGCGAGTGCATAGATCTTGTCGGTCGCCTGCTGCTGCACCTTGGCGGCACCATCCTTGATCGCCTGCTTCGGGCTGGTCGGGGTAGCGCCATCCGTGGCATCGCTGCTCGTCCCGCTTTCGGCGGAAGCGTTTGATTCCGGGTTGAAATTCACGCCCGCGGTCTTCAGCGGCGCTGCCGGTTCGAACCCGGTCGCTGCCGGCGGTGTGGTGTCGTTGTCGGCCATGACGGAACCCTTTCTTTTGCGGTTCGCAGCTTAACCCCGTCAGTGGAAACGAGGTTCCATCGTGGTCGCAATTGCCCTGAACGCGTGTGCGAGATACAGCCGCCCGCGACCACACGGGCATTTTTAGGAGCTTCGTTACGTGACCGCAATCATCGACATCCACGGGCGCCAGATCCTGGACAGCCGCGGCAACCCCACCGTCGAGGTCGACGTGTTGCTGGAAGACGGCAGCTTCGGACGCGCCGCCGTACCCTCGGGCGCCTCGACCGGTGCGCACGAAGCCGTTGAAAAGCGGGATGGGGACAAGAGCCGGTGGATGGGCAAGGGTGTCGATCAGGCGATCGATGCGGTGAACGACGAGATCGCGCAGGCGGTGATCGGTCTGGACGCCGAGGACCAGGCCGATCTGGACCGCGTGATGATCGAGCTGGACGGCACCGAGAACAAGGGCCGGCTGGGCGCGAACGCGATCCTGGGCGTCAGCCTGGCGGTGGCCAAGGCGGCGGCCGAGGCCCGTGGCCTGCCGCTTTATAAATATGTCGGCGGCGTCTCCGCCCATCTGTTGCCGGTGCCGATGATGAACATCATCAACGGCGGCGAACATGCCGACAATCCGATCGACTTCCAGGAATTCATGATCATGCCGGTCGGCGCTTCCAACATCCTGGAAGCGGTGCGCTGCGGGTCGGAAATCTTTCACACGCTGAAGAAGGCGCTGCACGACAAGGGTCTGGCGACGGGCGTGGGCGACGAGGGCGGTTTCGCCCCCAATATCGCATCGACGACCGACGCGCTCGACTTCATCATGTCGGCGGTCGAAAAGGCCGGGTACAAGCCGGGTGACGACGTGATGCTGGCGCTGGACTGTGCCGCGACCGAGTTCTTCAAGAACGGCAAGTACGACATTTCCGGCGAGAACAAGATCCTGTCGAGCCATGAGATGGCCGAATATCTGGCCGACCTGACCCGGCGCTATCCGATCCTGTCGATCGAGGACGGCATGGCCGAGGATGATTTCGAGGGCTGGAAGGCGCTGACCGACCTGATCGGCGACAAGGTGCAGCTGGTCGGCGACGATCTGTTCGTCACCAACCCGAAGCGCCTGAAGCAGGGCATCGAGGACGGCCTCGCCAACTCGCTGCTCGTGAAGGTCAACCAGATCGGCACGCTGACCGAGACGATGGAAGCGGTGTCGATGGCGCACCGCGCGCGCTACACCGCGGTCATGTCGCACCGTTCGGGCGAGACCGAGGACGCGACGATCGCCGATCTGGCGGTCGCCACCAACTGCGGACAGATCAAGACGGGCAGCCTGGCGCGCTCGGACCGGCTCGCCAAGTACAACCAGCTGATCCGTATCGAGGAGGAACTGGGCGACTCGGCGCGCTACGCGGGCCGTGACGTCCTGTTCACGCAATAAGCCACTTGATCCGGGGCGGCGGGCGCACGAAAATGGCAGGCGTGAAGAAGCCGTCCCCTTTCCGCAAGACGATGCGCCGGGCCGCGTGGCCGGCGCTCGGGCTGACGTTGATCGCGTTTTTCGGCGCCTATGCGGTGCTGGGGCGCAACGGTCTGCTCGCCTATGGCGACTATCAGCAGCAACTGGCGAAGCGCGAACGCTATTATGCGACGCTGGACCAGAAGCGCACCGTGCTGAAGAACCGGGTGGCGCTGCTCGACCCCGATCACGCCAATCCGGACATGGTGGACGAGATGGTCCGCAAGGAACTGAACGTCACGCACCCTGACGAGGTGATCGTTCCGCTGAAATGACAAAGGGCCGGCAGCGATGCCGGCCCTTTTATCGTCAGCGACCCAGGAAGGTCAGCAGGTCCTGCGTCAGCCGCTCGCCATGCGTGACGTTCAGGCCGTGCGGGGCGCCGTCATATTCCACCAGCTGCGCGCCCGGAATGCCGGCCGCCGCGGCACGCCCCGACGGATCGATCGGCACCGTCTGGTCGCTGGTGCCGTGGATGATGAGGGTCGGCACGCGGAACGACGCCAGATCGGGGCGGAAATCGGTGTGACCGAACGCTTCGGCACAGGCCAGGGTCGGCTTCAACCCGCCCTGCATCGCCACCGCCGTGGCCCAGTCCAGCGCGTCGTCGCTGACCGGGCTGGTCAGGTATCCGACGCCAAAGAACTGCTTGAAGAAGGTGTCGCGGAAGAAGTGCGGGCGGTCGTCCTGGATGCCCTGCGCGATCTGCTGCAGTGTCGATTCCGGCACGCCGTCGGGATTGTCGTCCGTCTTGAGCATATAGGGCACGACCGAGGCGACCAGTGCGGCGGCCACGACACCCTTGCCCTGATGGCGGCTCATGTAGCGGGCGACCTCGCCGCCACCCATCGAGAAGCCGACCAGCGTCACGTCCTGCGTCGCACCCGTCGCTTCCAGCACGTCGGCCAGATCGTCGGCCAGCGTGTCGTAGTCATAGCCGGACCAGGGCTGGCCGGACCGTCCGAAGCCGCGCCGGTCATAGGCGATGGCGCGGAAACCGGCATCGGCCAGCGCCATCATCTGCGGGTCCCACATATCCGACGACAGCGGCCAGCCATGCAGCAGGACAACCGGGCGGCCCGATCCCCAGTCCTTGACGTAGATGTCTGTCCCGTCGCGGGTTTTCACATAGGGCATGATCGTCTCCTGGCTCCAAAAGTTCGCAGCGCCAACGGATCGAACGATGCCCCGTTCCGGTCGGGCCGGGCTTGGTCCTTTAGCGGACCTGTGCGCCCGGCTGGACGTCGTCGGCTTCCAGCCCTTGCGGGTTGCGGATCGAAGGGCGCAGGCGGGCGAGGCTGCACAGCCCGGCGACTAGCGCCAGTCCGGCGGCGATCAGCGCGGGGCCGCCGCCGCTGCCGATGCCCATCGCCAGAAGGGCCGCGACCAGCGTGGCGCCCGTCGTCTGCCCCACCATGCGTGTGGTGGAGATGAGTCCTCCCGCCGCCGCTGCCCGCTCCCGCGGGGTAGAGCCGATGATGAGGCGGGCGTTGGGGGACAGAAACATGCCGAACCCCGCGCCGCACAGTGCCATTCGCCATGCGACATCACCATAATCCGGCTGGGCGGGCAGGAAGGCGAGCAGGCAGAGCGCGCCGATGGCGATGGTCATGCCGATGCCACCGAGCAGCCCGGCGGGATAGCGGTCCGAGAGCCACCCGGCCAGCGGTGCCACGATCATGGTGGTCAGCGGCCACGGCGCGATCATCGCCCCGACCTCCGACGGAGACAGGCCATAGGCGTGCTGGAGGCGGAAGGGCAGCGACAGGAGCAGCGTCATCGATGCGACGAACGCGGTGAAGGCGCCAAGCGTGGACAGCGCCAGCACCGGTCGGCCGAGCAGATCGACCGGCAGGATCGGCGCGATCTCGCCCCGCTCGCGGCGGATGAAGATGACGCCGGTGAAGATGCCGAGCGCGACGATCGCGGCGGACACGATCGGACTGTCGCCGTGCACGGCCGTTTCCAGGCCGCCGATGATGAGCCCGAACATCGCGGCGCACAGCACGCCGCCCAGAACGTCGAACGGTTCTTCCCCGCGAGGCGGCTCGGGCAAGGCGCGGCCGAGCACCAGCGACAGGATGGCGAACGGCACCGCGCTGGCGAACACCCAGGGCCACGGCGCGACGCCGAGGATCAGGCCGCCGAGCGTCGGCGCCAGTGCCGCGGAACTGGACACCACGACCGAATTGACGCCCAGCCCGCGGCCAAGCTGGCGGGCCGGATAGATCGACCGGACAAGCGCGGAGGACACGCTGAGCGCCGCCGCCGCCCCCGCTGCCTGCGCGACGCGCACCACCAGCAGGAATGGCAGGCTCTTGGCAAAGAAGCACAGCACGGTGGCGACGGTGAAGACGAGTTGCCCGGTCTGATACATCCGCTTCAGCCCGATCCGGTTGCCCAGGCCCGAAAAGGGCAGGAGCAGCATGACCAGGGTCAATTGATAGACGGTGACGACCGACACCGCCGCGCTGGACCCGACGCCCAGATCGCGGGCGATGGTGGGTAGCGCCACAGTGGCGATCGCGCCGTCGATCACGACCAGTGCCGTACCGGCAGAGATCGCGGCGATCGCAACGAAGCGGCGGGGAGTGGGCAGGCCATCGTGCATCATGACGCCCTTAACCCATTGCCGGGCAACCGGGTGCATTGCATCGACGGAAATACGGCGCCACAACTGACCCATTGTGCCGGTAAGGAGATTTTGATGCGTGGTTGGCGATTTCTGGCAGCGGCGAGCCTAATGACGGGCATGGTGGCGGGCAACGCCGGTGCGGCCCAGACGGCAGCGGCGAACGATCCGTATATCTGGCTGGAAGACAAGGACGGCGCCAAGGCCCTGGCCTGGGTGGAAGCAGAGAATGCCAAGACGCTGCCCCGGTTGCAGAACGATCCGCGTTACCAGACCTTCTACGCCGAGGCGCTGGCGATCGCGTCGGCCAAGGACCGTATCCCGATGCCCGAGCAACTGGCGGGCAAAATCCTGAACTTCTGGCGCGATGCGGATCATCCGCAGGGGCTGTGGCGCTGGACGAGCGAGGCGGACTATGCCTCGGCCACGCCGCGCTGGACGACGTTGATCGACCTGGACAAGCTGAGCCAGGCGGAAGGCAAGAAGTGGGTCTGGAAGGGGGCGAGCTGCCTCCAGCCGGAGGAGCGGCTGTGCCTGATCGCCCTGTCCGAGGGTGGCGAAGACGCGATCAGCTACCGCGAATTCGACCTTGAGGCGGGACGGTTCGTCGAGAACGGCTTTGCCTTGCCGACCTCCAAACAAGGTGCGGCATGGCTGGACAAGGACACGCTGCTGGTCAGCCGCGACTGGGGCGCCGGCAGCATGACCCAGTCCAGTTACCCGTTCGTCGTCAAGATGGTGAAGCGCGGCCAGCCGCTATCCGCCGCGACCGAACTGTACCGCGGCGCGCCGGGTGACCAGTTGGGCACCTATGCCGGGGTGATGACCGATGCCAAGGGCAACAAGCTGGTGCTGATGCAGCGGCGCCAGGCATTTTTCGGCGGCGACACCTCGGTATGGACCCCGGAAGGGGGCACGAAAAAGCTGGACATTCCGGCCCGGGCCCATGTCGTCGGCATGATCGATGGCCGCGTGATCTTCGAAACGAGCGACCCTTGGGGATCGATCGCGCCTGGTACGGTCGCCTGGGCGCCGCTGGCCGAGGTACAGCGCGGAACCGTGCGTCCGCAGGTGTTGTTCGCGCCAAGCGCGACGCAGGCGGTGCAGGGTGTCAGCACGACGCAGAACCGCGTCATCGTGACCTATATCGACAACGTACAGGGCCGCGCGAGCGTCTTTGCGCCCAGCGGTACGGGCTGGACGTCGCGTGCGGTGGCGGTGCCCGAGAATGTCAGCATCAGCGTGGCGTCCACGACCGATCGCAGCGACCATGTCTTCCTGGCGGTGAACGGCTTTACCACGCCCACCACGCTGTCCACCTTCGACGCTGCGGGCAATGCCGCGCCGCGCACGATCAAGAGCCTGCCGCCGCGCTTCGACGCGCAGGGCGTTGCCGTTCACCAATATCAGGCGACGTCGAGCGATGGCACCAAGGTGCCCTACTTCGTCGTTCTGCCCAAGGGTGTGAAGCTCGACGGCACGACGCCGACGCTGATGACCGCCTATGGCGGTTTCGAGATCGCGCGTCTGCCGACCTATCTGGGGTCGACCGGCAAGATGTGGACGGAGCGGGGCGGTGCGTTCGTACTCGCCAATATCCGCGGCGGCGGCGAGTTCGGGCCGAAATGGCATGACGCAGGCCGCAAGACCAAGCGCCAGATCATCTATGACGATTTCGTCGCGGTGGCGAACGACCTGACCGCGCGCAAGATTACCAGCCCGCAAAAGCTGGGCATCTATGGTGGCTCCAATGGCGGCCTGCTGATGGGGGTCGAGTTCACCCAGCGGCCCGATCTATGGAAGGCGGTGACGATCCAGGTGCCGCTGCTCGACATGGTGCGCTATGAACAGATTGCCGCTGGCTCCTCCTGGGTCGATGAATATGGATCGGTAGCCAATCCGGCAGAGAAGGCGTTCCTGGAGAAGATCTCGCCCTATGCAAATATCCGCAGAGGGGTCGCCTATCCCGAGCCCTATATCTGGACCACGACCAAGGACGACCGCGTCGGCCCGCAGCATGCCCGTAAGTTTGCGGCGCGGCTGGGAGAATATGGTCTTCCCTATCTGTTCTACGAGGACACGGCGGGTGGACATTCGGGCGATGCCGACATTGGGCAGGGCGCCCGGTTGCAGGCGCTGCAGACCACCTATTTCGCCCAAAAGCTGATGGGGCCGGCAACTGCCGGGGCGGCCACCGCAGCCCGGTAGCCTGTTTGCGAAAGCCTTTATGGCCCCGGGTATGGCCGGGATAAGAGGAACAGGGGAACAGCGCCGCAAGGTGCAGTTCCCCTGATAAAGGAGCGGGGCGCATGTCGGTGGATGCCGGACAGCCAGAGCGACCCCGCCCACCATTTCTGTGGCATCAGGCGTGGAGTGCCGCCGCCAGTTGCGCCTTGGTCATCCTCGATCGGCCGGGCACGTTCCGGCGCCGGGCCTCCTGATACAGTTCTGCCTTGCTGTGATGATCGCGGAACGGCGCGGTCTTTGCGGCGATGTCCTCGGGTTGGGCGGAGAATTGCTTGCCCTTGGCGCGATCGGCCTTTTTGCGCGCGGTGGTGCGGCGATATTCCTCGTCCGATAGCGAGTCGCGTGCAGCCTTGGGCAGATAGCGCTCACCCGTGTCGCCGCTCTTGTTGCCCGACTTCGTTCCCCAGTCTTCCTGGGTCCATTGGTGCAGGCTGTTGTCCGCGTCGGGCTTGCCCTTGTAGGTGCCGCCGCGCTTCTTGTACGCGGCAACCGCCATCTGCGCCTTGCGGGCGGACCATTCGCCTTTCCGGCCGCCCTTGGCGCCGGCGGTGATCTCGGCCTTGACGGTTTCCCACAGATCCGGGTCGGTGCGCTCGGCGGTGTCGGTCATGGCGGATTGAACCCGCACGACACTCGTGCGTTCCGCCGCCTTGATGCGGCAAATGTTACGCATTGGTCTTGCTGCATTGCAGCGATGCGGGCAGAAGCGAGGGCATGACCGACATGACGACGATCGAGCGCAGTCCGGCAGAGCCGGCGGCGGGCGCTCCTGCGATCATCTTCGAGGCGATCGTGAAGCTGCGCGCGGTAGCTGCGACCTATAATCGCGGGGACGTGACGCTGGCGCCGCACGCCATCTATACGCGGCACGGCGAGCTTTACGTCGACGCGACCACGCTGGAGCGCGACGGGCGGCCGCCCAAGGAGGAGAAGCTGGGTACGTTCAAGCTGGCCGGGCTGGGGGCGTTGCGCCTGACGCCGCGCCGCTTCACCACCAGTTCGCTGTTTCTGGCGCATGATTCCAAATATGCCGGCGTGCTGCTGATGGCGGTCGAAGCCAGCTGATCACACGGCGGCAATAGTTTCAATTCGGACGTAAACCATTGCCGCAAGGCCCTTTCGGTCCTATGCCTCTTGTCGGTGCGGGGGAGCACGGGGGCAAGGGCCGTTGAGTGGTGACACACGCCAAGCTGTAACCGCATGGCCGGACAGGGCCACGATCGCCCATATCCGGCCCGTCGAAACCGTCCTGGGGCCATTTTCTGCGTGGCCGCCCGAATTGCAGAGCGCGGCTGGCATGGTGCTGACCATGGGTGTGCCGGCGGCGCTGGTGTGGGGCGCCGGGTTGGTCACGATCCACAATCCAGCTTTTGCGCAACTGATCGGCCTCGATGCGAACGGGCAGGCTTTCGACGCCATATGGGCCGGGCACTGGCCTGGCTGTGCCGCCGTTGTGGAGCGGGTGCGGCGCGGCGAGACGGTGAAGGGAGATGATCGCCCGATCGCCTTGCACCGGGACGATGCGGACGAGGTGGCGTCCTGCTCCTATGCGTGCAGCCCGGTTCGCGATGCGAAGGGGCAGGTGGCCGGCTTCATCGACATCCTGATCGAAACATCCGAAGCCATGCGGGCACGGGCCGAAATGGTCGTGCTCAACCGCGAACTGGGGCATCGGCTGAAGAACACGATGGCGATGGTCGGGGCGATCGCGTCGCAATCCTTGAAAGGCGTGGTCGAGCGCGAGGCCGTGGAAATCTTCCAGGCGCGCATCGTGGCCTTGGGCCATGCCCATGACGTATTGTTGCAGGAGAATTGGGCGGAGGCGCCGATCGAGACGGTGGTCGACACGGCGTTGAAGCTGCATGACGACAGCGAGCGCTTCGCCGTTACGGGCGCGCCGGTGCAACTGGGATCGCGCGCGGTATTGTCGCTGTCGCTGCTGCTTCATGAGCTGGCGACAAATGCGGTGAAGCATGGCGCGCTGTCCGTGGCGGGCGGCCATGTCGACCTGAGTTGGCGGGTGGATGGCGAGGATCTGTGCCTGGACTGGATCGAGCGCGACGGACCAGCGGTGGTCGCGCCGGCGCGCGGCGGCTTCGGCTCCCGCCTGATCGGCATGGGGCTGGTGGGCACCGGGCATGTCGAGCGCCACTTCCATCCCACGGGTTTTGCGGCACATTTCCGTGCCCCTTTGGTACAGGTACAGCAGACGTAAAGCTTGAGGCGGGTAGCGGGCGGACCCTACACCGCTACCGAATAGCCATGACCATGTCCGCCATCCCTCCTGTGATCCTCGTCGTGGCAGATCAGCCCCTGCTGACCCTTGCTGCGGTGGATCTGGCGGAACAGGCGGGGTTCATGGTGGTGACGGCTCGCGATGCGCAGGATGCCGTCGCGCGGCTCGGCGAGCGGAGCGATATCGGCATCGTGCTTGCCGATCTGGACCGGCCGGGCAGGGCGCGTGGCGCCGAACTGGCCGCCGTGATTGCCCGGCAATGGCCGGCGATACGCGTTCTTGTTCTCACCGATCGCGTCGATCAGGTGCCGGGCGATAAGGCGACACCGACGATCATCCGGCCCTGTGCGGACCGGGTGATCGTGGCCGCATTGACGGCGCTCAGCGGCAGCGGATCTGCCGGTTCTGGTCGATAGACCGCCCCGCCAATGCACCCGCAGCGCCGCCCAGTAACGTTCCCACCACCCGACTGCGCCCGCCATCAATGACATTGCCGAGGATGCCGCCGGCGGCACCACCGACGATCAGTCCGGTGGTGCCGTCGGAACGGCGGCAATAATAACGCCCGTCGGTACCGGCATAGACGCGCTCGTCCGATGACAGGGTACGCTCCCGGTAATTGCCGCTGCGATAGTCGGGCGCCGGATCGTAAAAGGGTTCGTCCCCGTCATAGCCATCGGCTGGAATGGCCGGCGCCGCGCGGTAGCCGCCGGGCCCGGCCTGCGACTGGTATCGCCCATCGTCCCGCGCACCGGGGAACTCCCGGTAATCGTCACCCGTGCGGCGCGACTGATACAGATCCACCTCTTGCCGGTAGCGCTGATATTCGCGGTCGAAACGCTCCTGCGCGGCGCGGAAGCGGGCTTCATCCGACGCGCTTTGGGCGGCGGCTGGCGTCACGGCAGCGACCAGGGTGATGGCGAGCAGGAGCGAGGTCTTCATGGGTGCGGTCCTCTGGCGCCCGACGGCCGGGCGACCAGAGCGATACGGACTGCCATCGATACGGTTCCTGAACGACGCTCAGCCAGGTGTGACGAAGCTGTCCATCACCCGCTTGCGACCGGCCTGCTCGAAATCGATCTCCAGCTTGTTGCCCTCGATCGCGGCGATCACCCCATAGCCGAACTTCTGGTGGAAGACGCGCTGGCCCAAAGAAACGTCGCTACGCCCCTTGTTGCCCAGGCTGACCGCGCTGGCGCGGGCCTCCACGATCCGCTGCGGCTTGGTGGAGAAGGTCGAGTTGGTGGCGGCGGCGCGCTGCCAGCCGGGTCCGCGACCGGTGCCGCGCGAAACGTCGGCAAAGGGATCGGCATGTTCGGTCCAGTTGGCACGCCACAGGCTCTCGCCACCCGACATCGTCGTCTCCGCATCGATATGCTCGGGCGGCAGTTCGGCGACGAAGCGGCTGGGCAGGCTGGATGTCCATTGCCCATAGATCCGCCGATTGGCCGCATGGAGGATCGTCGCCCGGCGCCGCGCGCGGGTGATCCCGACATAGGCGAGGCGGCGTTCCTCCTCCAGGCTGCGCGTGCCACCCTCGTCCAGCGCGCGCTGTGACGGAAACAGGCCTTCCTCCCAGCCCGCGAGGAACACGGTGTCGAATTCGAGACCCTTGGCCGCGTGCATCGTCATGATCGTGATCTGCGGCTCGCGCGCGGCGCCCTCGGTATCCATGACCAGACTGACATGGTCGAGGAACGCGCCAAGCGATTCGTAATCCTCCATCGCACGGACGAGTTCGGACAGGTTCTCCAGCCGGCCGGCGGCTTCGGCCGACTTCTCGGCCTGCCACATCGCGGTGTAGCCGCTTTCATCGAGCAGCTGGCGGGCCAGTTCGGCATGGGGCAGATCGCGTGCCATGTCGCGCCAGCGGGCGATATCGCCGACCAGATTGCCGAGCGAGCGACGCGCCTGCGGCGTCAGTTCGTCGGTATCGAGGATCCGCGCGGAGGCGATGGTAAGCGGCACGCGTTCGGCGCGGGCAAGCTGATGGATCTTGGCCAGCGCCTTGTCGCCCAGCCCTCGCTTGGGGACATTGACGATGCGCTCGAAAGCCAGGTCGTCGGCCGGTTGGTTGACGACGCGCAGATAAGCGAGCGCATCGCGGATTTCGGCACGTTCGTAGAAGCGCAGGCCCCCGACGATCCGATAGGGCAGGCCGATCGCGATGAACCGGTCCTCGAACTCGCGGGTCTGATGCTGTGCGCGGACGAGGATGGCGATATTGTCGAGCGAGGTGCCGTCCCGGCGTGCCGCCTCGATCTCCTCGCCGACCCGGCGCGCCTCCTCCGGCCCGTCCCAGACACCCAGCACCCGAACCTTCTCGCCGACATCGAGTTCGGTCCACAGCGTCTTGCCGAGGCGCCCACCATTGTTGGCGATCACGCCGGACGCGGCGCCCAGTATGTGGGGGGTCGAGCGGTAATTCTGTTCGAGGCGGATGACCTTTGCGCCCGGAAAGTCCTTTTCGAACTTCAGGATGTTCTCGACCTGGGCACCCCGCCACGAGTAGATGGATTGGTCATCGTCCCCGACGCAGGCGATGTTGCGCCGGGCCTGGGCCAGCAGGCGCAGCCACAGATACTGGACGCTGTTGGTGTCCTGATACTCGTCCACCATGATATAGCGGAAGCGCTGCTGATAGGCTTCCAGCACCTCGCGGTTGGTGCGCAGGACGGTCAGCATGTGGAGCAGCAGATCGCCGAAGTCGCAGGCATTCACCGCGCGAAGCCGCGTCTGATATTGTTCGTACAGTTCGCCGCCGCGGCCATTGGCGTAGCGCTCGCTCTCCCCGGCATCGACGTCGCCGGACGTGAGGCCCTTGTTCTTCCATTCGTCGATCAGGCCGGCGAGACTGCGCGCGGGGAACCGCTTTTCGTCGATATCGGCCGCGATGATGAGCTGTTTCAGCAAGCGCAATTGATCGTCGGTGTCGAGGATGGTGAAGTTTGACTGAAGCCCGACCAGTTCGGCATGGCGACGCAGCATCTTCGCGCCGATGGCGTGAAAGGTGCCCAGCCACGGCATTCCTTCCACGGCTTCACCGACAAGACGGCCGACCCGCTCGCGCATCTCTCGCGCCGCACGGTTGGTGAAGGTGACGGCCAGGATTTCCGACGGCCACGCCTTGCGCGTGTAGAGCAGGTGCGCCAGCCGCGCGGTCAGCGCCGCGGTCTTGCCGGTGCCCGCGCCGGCCAGCATCAGCACCGGACCATCGGTGGTCAACACCGCCTCGCGCTGCTGATCGTTCAGGTTGCGCAGATAGGGCGGATCGGCGGGCGTCGGCTGCGGGAGACTCATCGGCGAACAGGTAGGGAACGACGCGCCAAGGAGCAAGCGCGACCGACACGTCACGGCGCTGACGCATGATCGTAGCGGGCGCGCAACGAATCGCATCTAATGGCGTCGCGGTGTGCCGATGACCGGGCGTGAAGGCCGGCAGAACAGGCACCATCCACAGGAGCCACCATCATGAATAGCCTTATTCCGACCGCCCTTGCGGCGGCGTTGTTCGCGTGCCTGCCGTCCGCCGCCGTCGCGCAGGATCGTCAGCCCGTGCGCGCCCAGGTGCGTCACGGCGATCTTGATCTTTCCCGTGCCGATCACCGTGCCATGCTGGATGCGCGGGTGCGCCGTGCCGCGCACGCCGCCTGCGGTCAGCAGGGACGCGAGTTGAAGGTGATCGCGGACATCCGCCGGTGCGAAGCGGAGATGCGGCGCGATGGGTCGGTTCAGATCGCTACTCTGGTGGCACGGGCGCCCGTTGCGCTGGCCGGTCGCTGACATCCCGTATCGAATTGGGACGTACCGCTAATCCATGTCATCATTCTGTCACCCAAGGGGCGCAGGCCGCATTCCATGACAAGCATTGCGCTGGATCGTGGGGACGCGCCTGCGTCCACTCACAGGGGGCCCCGGCTGGATGGCGGATGGCATCCGGGGGGACGCTGGGCTTTTCTGGCATTGCTGATCGGCGGGCTGGCCTATGCCGGGGTGAGCGTGGCCGCCGACACGGCCGAGGTGGGCGCGCCCCTGGCGGGCGGCGTGTTCCTGTTTCTAGGGCTGGCGCTGCTGATCGCGCTCGGCTTCGAATTCGTGAACGGCTTCCACGATACCGCCAACGCGGTGGCGACCGTGATCTACACGCATGCATTGCCCGCCCCCGTGGCGGTGGTGTGGTCGGGGGTGTTCAACTTCCTGGGCGTCATGGCCTCGAGCGGGGCGGTCGCCTATTCCATCATCACCTTGCTCCCCATCGACCTGATCCTGCACGTCGGCTCTCTCGGCGGCTTCGCCATGATCTTCGCGCTGCTACTCGCGGCCGTGCTGTGGAACCTGGCGACATGGTTCGTCGGATTGCCCAACTCCTCCAGTCACGCCCTGATCGGGTCGATCCTGGGTGTGGGACTGGCGCATCAGTGGCTGACCGCGGCGCCAGGATCGGGCGTGGACGGCGCGCAGGTGCGCAAGGTGCTGTCTGCCTTGTTGTTCAGCCCGGTGGTCGGTTTCGTCGGCGCGATGTTGTTGCTGCTGGTGATGAAGCGCTTCCTGAAGAACCCGGTGCTGTACCGCGAACCCGTGGGGCAGACGCCGCCGCCAAAGGGCATTCGTGCGCTGCTGATCTTTACCTGCAGCGCGGTCAGCTTCGCGCATGGCGGCAATGACGGGCAGAAAGGCATGGGGCTTATCATGCTGATCCTGATCGGCTGTGCACCAACCGCCTATGCGCTCAACCGAACAATGCCGGAAAGCGCCACCTCTGCCTTTGTGGCGACGGCCGAGGCCGCGGCGCGCGCCTATGCCGACAAGGCGGGCACGACGCTGCCGACCGTCGACGCGGCAAGGGGAACGATCACCGAGGCCCTGCGCCTGAAACACGTGGCGAAACCAGCGGTCTATGCCGGGCTGGCAACGCTGTCCCGCGATGTCGCCGCCCGGATCGACGATTACGGCGCATTGAGCAAGGTGCCCGCGGCGGCAGTGCCGAACCTGCGCAACGACATGTATCTGGTGTTCGATGCGACCAAGCTGGTGATAGCCGATCCCGCCGCGCAGGCACGGTTCACCGCAGCGGAAGTCGCGACGCTGAAATCCTATGACGAGGGTCTGGAGCGTGGCACGCGCTATATTCCATTCTGGGTAAAGGTGACGGTCGCGCTTGCCCTGGGGCTGGGCACGATGGTCGGCTGGCGGCGGATCGTGGTGACGGTCGGCGAGAAGATCGGGAAGACGCACCTGACCTATGGCATGGGTGCGGCGGCCGAGCTGATGGCGGCTTCCACCATCCTGCTCGCGGAACGCTTCGGCGCGCCGGTATCGACGACCCATATCCTGTCGTCCGGCGTGGCGGGTGCATCGGTGGCGAACGGCGCCGGGCTGCAGCGGCGGACGATCCGTAACATGGCATTGGCTTGGCTGATGACGCTGCCCGCGGCCATGCTGCTTTCCGGCTTGCTCTACTGGCTGTTGCTGGGTTTCGTGAGGATTGTCGGCGCCGCGTGAACGTTTGCATCGGCACGGGACTGGGCTAGGCCGGGGGCATGGATAGTCCTGCCTCCCACCGCCGCATCCTGCTCGCCAGTCTGACCGGGACCGCTGTCGAATTCTACGACTTCTATATCTATGCGACGGCGGCGGCGCTGGTGTTCGGGCCGTTGTTCTTCCCGGCATCATCCCCGGCGGCACAGTTGATGCTGTCCTATGCCAGTTTCGGTTTGGCGTTTGTGGCGCGGCCGGTGGGGGCGGTGGCTTTCGGGCATTTCGGGGATCGGGTCGGGCGCAAGTCGACGCTGGTGGCGAGCCTGATGCTGATGGGAGGGTCGACCGTCGCGATCGCGTTTCTGCCGACCCATGCGCAAGCCGGGTGGGTCGCGCCGTTGCTGCTCTGCCTGTTGCGGCTGGGGCAGGGGCTGGGGCTCGGCGGGGAGTGGGGCGGGGCGGCGCTGCTGGCGGTGGAGAATGCGCCGCCGCATCGGCGCAACACCTGGGGCATGTTTCCGCCGCTCGGAGCGCCGGTGGGCTTCATCGCGGCCAACGGTTTCTTTCTGATCCTGGGCCTGCTGCTGACCGACGAGCAGTTCCGCGCCTGGGGATGGCGCCTGCCGTTTCTGGCAAGTTCGGTGCTGGTGGCGCTGGGCTTGTGGGTGCGCTTGCGACTGACCGAAACGCCGGCCTTTGCCGAGGCCAAGGCGGCAGAAGCGCTGCCCAAGGTGCCGGCCGCGACCTTATTTGCACATCACCTGCGTCCGGTCCTTGCCGGCACTGCGGCGGTGGTGGCTTGCTTTGCGATCTTCTATCTCGCGACGGCCTTTGCGCTCGGCTACGGCACGACCGTACTGGGGCATGGACGCGAGGCGTTTCTGGGCGTGCAACTGGTCGCGATCCTGTTCCTGGCGGTAGGCGTGATCGTGTCCAGCGTGATGGCGGACCGGCGCGGGCCGCCGATGATGCTGGCGCTGGGTTTTTGCGGATGTATCGTGGTCGGGCTGGCGATGGGGCCGATGCTCGGGGCGGCGTCGCTGGCGGTCGTCTTCGTGTGGCTGGCGGCGGCGCTGTTCGTGATGGGCTTCGCCTATGGCCCGCTGGGTGGATGGTTGCCGGCGCTGTTTCCGGCGGGTGTGCGCTATACCGGCGTGTCGATGACGTTCAACCTGGGCGGGATCATCGGCGGCGCACTCGCACCCGTCGCCGCGCAGGCGTTGAGCGAGCGCGGCGGGCTGAACATGGTCGGGCTGTATCTGGTCGCGGCAGGTGTGCTGAGCCTCACCGGGCTGGCGCTGCTGCGCCGCTCACCCGTTCAGGCGTAACAGCGTCAGCCGGGCCTTGCCGTGGACGCGGGTGGCGTCGACGGTGTAGCCCGCGGCGGTGACCTCTTCCTGCTTGGCGGTTTCCAGGCTGACCCAGGTGGCGGGACCGATCCAGCCGAGCCGCGCCAGCTTGTCCAGCGCGACGTGGCCCCCACCGGTGCCGTAAGGCGGGTCCATCAGCACCAGATCGAGCGGTGCTGGCGCCTGGCCGAGCGCCAGCACGGAGGTGGCGCGCACATCGGCGCGGACCTCCAGCTTCGCCAGATTGCCGCGCAGCGCATCGAGCGCGGCGCGATCCTGTTCGACGAACAGGCAGGATGCAGCGCCGCGCGACAGCGCCTCGATCCCCAGCGCGCCAGAGCCCGCGAAAAGATCGGCGACTGCCAGTCCTTCGAAGCTGCCCAGCCGTGCGGTGAGCATCGAGAATAGCGCTTCACGCGTACGGTCGGCGGTCGGGCGGGTGGCATCGCCCTTGGGCGCGACGAGCGGGCGACCGCGCCATTGTCCGGCGATGACGCGCATCAGCGGCGCCCCCGCGGTGCGCCGGGACGCGTCGGGCGGCCGGGCCCATGCTGCGGACGATCGCTGCGGCCGCCGGCCGAGGGATGGCGCCCGGTGCGGGCGGGGCCTTCGGGCCGGGATCCGCCGGACCGGGGTCCGCGTGCATCGTCACGCCGGGGGGAGCGATCGGGGCGCGCCGCGGCATCGTCCCGACGGAGCGGACGGGCGTCGTCCCGTCGGGGCGGACGGGCATCGTCGCGGGGCGCGCGGTGCGGGCGATCCTGTCGGCTTCCACCCGGCTGGCGGAAAGGGCGTGCGTCCTCGCGGCGTTCGGGACGCGCTGATCGGTCCGACCGCTGACCTTCCGGCCGGCGCGACGGGCGAGCTTCGTCACGCCGATCGGGGCGCGCCGATCGCTCGGTTCGCGGACCCTCCGGACGGTAGGAGGGGCGGGCACCGTCGCGCGCGCCATATTCGGTTCGCGCGCTTTCCGAGCGGCGTTGGGGACGGGTGTCCTGCCCGCGTTCGGGGCGTGCGGAACGCTCGGTGGGCGCACCCTCCGGGCGGCGCGGGGGACGCGCATCGTCACGAGGCGCGGGGCGGGCGGTGGGACGGGAGGGGCGATCCTGTCGCGGCGCTTCGCGGGTCCGGACAGGGCGCGCATCCTCACGGCGGCCGGGCGTGGGCGCGCGTGCTTCCTCGTCCTCGGGAACGCCGCCCTTCAGGGTCTTGCGGAAGGCGACCAGATCATGCTGCAAAACCTCGCCTATACCCTTGATCGGCAGATCGCCGAGCAGGAACGGACCGTAACGGGTGCGGATAAGGCGGCTGACCTGAAGCCCCAGATGTTCAAGAACGCGGCGGACCTCGCGGTTCTTGCCTTCGGTCAGGGTCATCTCGATCCAGACATTGGCGCCGGTGCGGCGTTCGAGATTGGCGTCGATCGACCCGTAGCGAATGCCGTCGATCTCGATCCCCTCGCTCAATTCCTCAAGCTGGGCCTGGGTGATGTCGCCATAGGCGCGTGCGCGGTATGTGCGCTCTACGCCGGTTGCGGGCAGTTCGAGCTGGCGTTTGAAGCTGCCGTCGGTGGTGAGGAGGAGGAGCCCTTCGGTATTGAGGTCGAGGCGGCCAACGGGGACGAGGCGGGGCAGGTCGGGGGCCAGCGCGTCATAGATGGTCGGGCGCCCGGCGGGATCGCGTTCGGTGACCAGCAGGCCGGTCGGCTTGTGGAAGAGAAACAGGCGGGTCGCCGTGGGCGCATCGACGGGATTGCCGTCCACCGTGACGCCGAACAGATTGCGCAGCAGCGTGGCCGGCGTGTCGATCACGGTGCCGTTCAACGCGACGCGTCCTTCCGCGATCATGCGCTCCACCTCTCGGCGGGAGGCGACGCCGGCGCGGGCCAGCAGCTTGGCGATACGATGTTCGGTGGCACTCATGCGGCGGCTGATACAGAAGTCCGCGCCTGCATGGAAAATATTTGCGTCGTTTCGCCAGACCCACGCGTTAGAAACAGGAACGAAACGAGAAGCGAGTCGTCGGGCAGGATATGGTGTTCGGGCGGAAAAAGCGAAAGATCGTGCGGCTTCTCGTGGTGGAGGACGAGCCATTGGTGGCGTTCGACACCGAGCATCTGCTGTCGGATGCCGCATATGAAATCGTGAAAACGGTGGATACGGTCGCCGGTGCGGTGGACGTGCTGCACGCCGAAGAGGCGATCGACCTCGTACTGGCCGACGTCAGGCTGGCCGATGGGTCCGGGCTGGACGTGGCGCGCGCCGCCCATGCGCGGGGTGTGCCGGTGCTGTTCGTGACGGGTAGTTTCCCGGAGGAGGCGATCGCCTTTGCCGCCGGCTATCTGGCAAAGCCCTATGCGCAGCGCGATCTGCTCAACGCGATTGCGGCGATCGACTCGTCGCTGAGTGGTGAAAGGCCGGGGCGCCTGCCGGCGGGTTTCCAGTTGTTCGCCGTGGCGGTGCCGGCACCCACCAACACGTCGCTTTGAATTCGCGCAAATCCCGCTAGGGTCCGCCCGGACCAGCGGCGGAGTATGTGGACGGATGGAAAGCAGGACCTGGTGGGACGGCGTGCGCCCCTATACGGAGCGGCAGCCGATCGCGGCGTTCCTGCTGGGTATGTCCTCCGGCTTTCCCTATGCGATGATCGGCGCGACGCTGACCACGCGGCTGGCACAGGACGGGATCAACAAGAAGACGGTCACGGCGTTCAGCCTGGCGTTTCTGGTCTATAACCTGAAGTTCCTGTGGGCGTGGATCGTTGACGGCGTGCGCCTGCCGATCCTGAGCCGGTTGGGGCAGCGTGTATCCTGGCTGATCGTCGCGGGGGTGCTGGTGATTGCCGCGGTGATCAATCTCGCCCTGGTCGATCCCCGGGCCGATATTCAGGCAACGGCGGTCGCGGCGATCTTCGTGGGGCTGGCCGGGGCGACGTTCGACATCGTGATCGACGCCTATCGGATCGAGATACTGGAGCCCCGGCAACTGGGCGTCGGATCGGGGATGAGCCAATATGGCTGGCGGATCGGCTCCGCAGGCGCCGGCGCGCTGGCCCTGGTGGTGGCGGAGCGGGCCGGATGGTCGTCGGCCTATCTGGCCTGTGCCATCTTCGCCCTGCCGGCGATGATCACCGGCCTCTGGCTGCGCGAACCGCAACGCTATCGCACGCCCGTCGAGCGGCGCGGCATGGGGGAGGCGATCCGGGCCGTCTGGGGGCCGTTCGTGCAGTTCTTCGCGCGGCCCGGCGCGATCGTCGTGCTGGTGTTCATCCTGGTGCACAAGGTCGGCGACACGCTGGCCAATCTGACGCTGAGGCTGTTGTTCGACGATCTGGGGTTCACCGGTGACGAGATCGCGTTCTACGACGTGTTCGTCGGCTTCTGGGCATATCTGATCGGCATCTTCATCGGCGGCATTCTGTATGCGCGGCTGGGGTTGAAGCGGTCCGTCCTGCTGGCGCTGGTGCTGATGGCGGTTTCGAACCTGAGCTTTGCGGCACTGGCTGCGGCGGGGCATTCCAACCTCGGCATGGCATCGGCGATCGGGTTCGAGAACATCGCGAGCGGCTATGGCGGCGTCGTCGTGATCGCCTATTTCTCCGCATTGTGCGATCTGCGTTTCACCGCGGCGCAGTTCGCGTTGATCTCGGCGGCGGCGAGCGTCGTCGGGCGGGTGGCAACCGGCACGACCGCCGGCGCGCTGGTCGAGCGGTTCGGCTATGTCGACTTCTACCTGCTGACCACCGTGCTGGCGCTGCCGGGCGTGGCGCTGTTCTGGTGGATGAGCCGGTCGGGGCTGGTGGACCGGTCGATCGGCAGTGCGGGCACCGCCGGCGAGGGCGATGCCCGCGAGGGTGCCGCGCCGCTTACATGACGATCGGTCGGCCGTCGTCGGCAAAGGCGGCGGCGACCGCGGCGGCGCTGGCGAGGACGGCATCGACCCGCCGGATGCCGAGCAGGTCGCTCATCAGATAATGCGCCTTTTCCGGCTCAATCTCGACACGGGCGAGAACGGTCAGGAGGGCGGATTCGGCCGGCGTCATGCGGGCGCAGCAGCATGGTGCAATGGCGATCTGGCCGGTGGCGCTGCCGGCCAGATCGGCCATCAGCGTGCGGGTCAGGACGAGCGGGCGACGAAAACCCTGTCCGAAGGCGGTGAACAGCGTGTGGGCGGCACGGGCATCGGCCAGGCCATGTGCGCCCATTCGCCGCATGGCGAACAGCGCGATCCGCGCATTGGGGCAGCCGGGCAAGGCGTGCGGCAGGACGGTGGCGACGGTGGCGGTGGCTTCGGTCATGGCACGACTCCGTGGTGTGGAGGACACCGTCGCGCGTGCGTTATTGCAAGTCAATAGCAACTGTTTGTCAGTCGGGCGGTTGATCGTTCGCGGCGAGCACTTCACCGGCTAGATAGAGGGAGCCGGCGATAAGCGTGGTCACCGGCGTTCCGAAATGAATGGCGATCCGGTCGAGGGCTATCGCCGGATTGGGGGCTGCCTCTGCGCTCAGCCCCAGTATCTGGGCCTGCGCGACCAGATCGGCCGGTGCATGATGGTCATGGTCGGGCACCGGGATGGCCACGACATGCTGCACCTCGGCACCCAGGGTGGCGAGAACCGGGCCTGCATCCTTGTTGGCGAGCATGCCGATGACGAGCGCGGTCGGGCGACCTTCCCGACGCTGGCGCAGCGCACGGGCGACGGGAAGCGCGGCGGAAGGGTTATGCGCGCCGTCCAGCCAGCAGGCGGAGCCGAGCGGCAGGCGGGCGGTCAGCGGCCCATGCTCCAGCCGCTGCATGCGCGCCGGCCAATGCGCCCAGTCGGCGGCGGCGCGCATGGCGGCCTCGGGAATGTTGAGGGCGCCCTGGTGGCGCAGCATGGCGAGGGCGAGGGCGTAGTTGCGGGATTGGTGGGGGCCGGCGAGACGGGGTCTGTTGGCGACGAGCGAGAAGCCGGGTTCGGTGTAGCGCACGGTGGTGCGGGCAGACTGGCTGGTCCAGGCGCGGCGGCGGGCGGCGACGGGGGCGCCGACGGACGTGGCGACATCGGCGACGATGCGGCGGATGGGGGCGGGATAGTCCATAGTGACAAGGGGAACGCCCGCCTTGGCGATGCCGGCCTTTTCGGCGGCGATCTGTTCGAGGCGGTCGCCCAGAAACGCCTGGTGGTCGAGGCCGAGCGCGGCGATGCCGCAGACGGCAGGTGCGGGAATGACGTTGGTCGCGTCGAGCCGGCCGCCGAGCCCGACCTCGACAATCGTCGCGGCGGCCGGGGTGCGCGCAAAGGCGAGGAAGGCGGCGGCCGTCGTCACCTCGAAGAAGCTGGCGCCGATGCCGTCGGCGTGATCCAGAACCTCGGCAAGCAGGGCCGCGAGCGCCTCGTCCTCGATCAGGCGGCCGGCGAGGCGGATGCGTTCGTTGAAGCGGACGAGGTGCGGGCTGGCATAGACATGGACGCTATACCCCGCCGCCTCGATCGCCGAGCGCAGGAAGGCGCAGGTCGACCCCTTGCCGTTGGTGCCCGCCACATGGAAAACGGGCGGCATGTGGTGGTGCGGATCGCCCAGCCGCGAGAGCAGCCGGGTGATCCGGTCCAGCCCCAATATGTCCCCGCCGGGCGACAGCGACCAGAGGCGGTCGAGCTGTTCCTGCACGGCGGGATCGGTGGA
Source organism: Sphingomonas sp. NY01 (assembly GCF_038809135.1). Lineage (NCBI taxonomy): Bacteria > Pseudomonadati > Pseudomonadota > Alphaproteobacteria > Sphingomonadales > Sphingomonadaceae > Sphingomonas > Sphingomonas sp. NY01. Next base: position 1,745,699 of record NZ_CP101722.1, read on the forward strand.
GCGGGCATGGTCGGCCATGAGGCCCTCTGGGTCAGGCGGCCCGGGCGGCGGGCGCGAGATAGCCGATCACGGTTGCGAGCTGCTGGCGCAGGTCGCGGCGGTGGACGACCATGTCGATCAGGCCGTGGTCGAGATAATATTCCGAGGTCTGGAAATCATCGGGCAGCTTCTCGCGGATCGTGTTTTCGATGACGCGGCGGCCGGTAAAGGCGAGCGTCGCCTTGGGCTCGGCGATCTGGATGTCGCCCAGCATCGCATAGGCCGCCATCACGCCGCCCGAGGTGGGATCGGTCAGCACGACGATATAGGGCAGGCCGGCATCGTGCAGCATCTGGATGGCGACGGTGGTGCGCGGCATCTGCATCAGGCTGAGAATGCCCTCCTGCATGCGCGCACCGCCCGAGGCGGTGAAGATGACATAGGGGCAGGCATCGGCGATCGCCGCCTCGACCCCGCGGACGAATGCCTCGCCCACGGCCAGGCCCATCGATCCGCCCATGAAGGCGAAGTCCTGTACGCCGACCACGGCCTTGTGGCCGTCGATGGTACCCCGGGCATTGACCAGCGCATCGGCCTCCTGCGCGCCGGTACGTGCGGTCTTCAGGCGATCGGTATAGCGCTTGGTGTCGCGGAACTTGAGCGGGTCCTCGGGCACCTTGGGCGCGGGAAGCTCGTTGCAGCTTCCCTCGTCGAAAATGTGCTGGAAACGCGCCTTGGGACCGATGCGCTCATGGTGATCGCATTTGGGGCAGACGTGGAGATTGTCCTCCAGCTCCTTGGTGAAGATCATCTGCCCGCACCCCTTGCACTTGTGCCAGAGATTGTCGGGCGTTTCCCGCTTGGCGACGAAGGGGATGACGTTGCGTACGCTGTTGAGCCAGCTCATGCGGAAACCTTTCGAGCGGACGCCAGGGCGTCGGCCAGAGACGTGATATAGGCGGTGACGGGCGCGGGCGCATCGGCACCGTGCTGCGCCACCAGATCGACGATCGCGGAGCCGACGACGACGCCGTCGGCGACGCGCGCGACCGCCGCCGCCTGATCGGGGGTGCGGATGCCGAAGCCGACCGCGACGGGCAGGTCGGTCTGCCCCTTCAGCCGCGCGACTGCGTCCTCGATCGAGGCCTGTGCCGCCTGTTGCAGCCCGGTGATCCCGGCGACCGAGACATAATAGAGGAACCCGCCGGCCCCCTCCAGCACCGCAGGCAGGCGCCGTGCGTCGGTGGTCGGCGTTGCGAGGCGGATGGGGGCGACGCCGTGCGCACGCAGCGAGGAGCCGAGCGCCTCGTCCTCCTCGGCCGGAATGTCGACGCAGATCACCCCGTCGACGCCGGCAGCGGCGCAGGCCTGGCCGAACCAGTCGGACCCGCGGCGCAGCATGGGATTGGCATAGCCCATCAACACGAGCGGCACATGCGGGTGACGCGCGCGAAACGCGGTCGCGATGGCGAGGATATGCGCGGTGCGCGTGCCCGCGGCGAGGCTGCGGATGTTGGCGGCCTGGATCGCCGGGCCGTCGGCCATCGGATCGGTGAAGGGCATGCCGAGTTCGATGACGTCGGCGCCCCCGGCCACCAGCGCGTCGAGGATCGCGGGCGTGGCGGCGGGCGTCGGATCGCCCGCGGTGACGAAGGCGACGAGCGCGGCGCGGTTCTCGGCAGCGGCCCTCGCGAAGGTGTCGGCCAGCCGGGTCATATTGCCACCCCGAGCGCGTCGGCGACGGTGAAGATGTCCTTGTCGCCGCGACCGCACAGATTGGCGAGGATCACCTTGTCGCGCGGCATGCTGCGCGCCGCCTTGGCGACGGCGGCGATGGCGTGGCTGGGTTCCAGCGCGGGAATGATGCCCTCGGTCCGGCAGAGAAGCTGGAAGGCGTCCAGCGCCTCCTTGTCGGTGATCGCGGTATAGTCGACGCGGCCGATATCCTTCAGCCAGGCATGTTCCGGGCCGATGCCGGGGTAATCGAGCCCGGCGGAGATCGAATGCGCCTCGGCGATCTGGCCGTCCTCGTCCTGCAACAGATAGGTCTTGTTGCCGTGAAGGACGCCGGGGAAGCCGCCGGCGAGGCTGGCGGCGTGCTTGGCCTCCAGCCCCTCGCCCGCCGCCTCGACGCCGAGCATCTTCACATCGCTGTCGTCGAGGAAGGGGTGGAACAGGCCGATCGCGTTCGACCCGCCACCAATCGCGGCGACCAGCAGGTCGGGCAGGCGGCCGGTGCGTGCCAGCATCTGTTCGCGCGCCTCGCGGCCGATCACGCTTTGAAAATCGCGAACGAGTTCCGGATAGGGATGCGGGCCGGCGGCGGTGCCGATGATGTAGAATGTGTCGTGGACGTTGGCGACCCAGTCACGCATCGCCTCGTTCATCGCGTCCTTCAGCGTGTGCGCGCCGGACTGCACGGGTTTCACCTCGGCGCCGAGCAGCTTCATGCGGAAGACGTTGGGCTGCTGCCGCTCGACGTCCTTGGCGCCCATGTAGATGACGCAAGGGAGGCCGAAGCGCGCGCAGACGGTGGCGGTGGCGACGCCGTGCTGGCCCGCGCCCGTCTCGGCGATGATCCGGGTCTTGCCCATGCGGATGGCGAGCAGGATCTGGCCGATGCAGTTGTTGATCTTGTGCGCGCCGGTATGGTTCAGCTCGTCGCGCTTGAACCAGACCTGTGCGCCCATCCCCTCGGCCGCGCCGGTGCGCAGCGCCTCGGTCAGGCGCTCGGCATAATAAAGCGGGCTGGGGCGGCCGACATAATGTTCGAGCAGGTCGTCGAACTGCGCCTGAAACGCCGGATCGGCCTTGGCTGCGCGATATTCGCGGTCGAGATCCAGGATCAGCGGCATCAACGTCTCGGCGACGTAGCGGCCACCATAGTCGCCGAAATGCCCGCGATCGTCGGGCTGGGCGCGGAAGGAGTTTGGCGCGGTCATGGGGCCGCGCTTTAGCACCATGGCGGCCGGTGTCGAGATTGCATCCTGCGCCGCGCCGGCGGGATCAGAGCGATTGCACCGCCTTCAGGAAGGCGAGCACGCGCCCCTTTTCCTTGACACCGGGGGCGCTTTCGACGCCGGACGACACATCGACCAGCGTCGCCGACGTGCGGCGAACGGCCTCTGTCACGTTGCCGGCATCCAGACCGCCGGACAGCGCCCAGGGCAGCGGATGGCGGAAGCCTTCCAGCAGCCGCCAGTCGAAGCGCAGGCCCATGCCGCCGGGCAGCTCCGCGGTCTCCGGCGTCTTCGCGTCGTAGAGCAGGCGTGTGGCGGCACCGGCATAGTGTGCGGCCTGCGCCAGATCGGCGCCGGTCTTGACCGCGACCGCGGCCCACACGTCGCGGCCGAAGGTGGCGCGGATCGCGGCGACACGGGCAGGCGAGGTCTTGTGAAGCTGAATGGCGTCGAGGCGGCCGGCCTTTACCGCGGCCTCGACCAGCGCGTCCTCCGGATCGACGAAGACACCGACCCGCTGGACATGCGCGGGTACCCGGCCGGCGAGCCCGGTCGCAGCCTCCAGCGTCAGATGGCGGGGCGAGGCGGGAAAGAAGACGAAGCCGACATGCGATGCACCGCCCGACAGGGCAGCGTCCAGCGTGTCCGGCGTGGTCAGGCCGCAGATCTTGGCGGTGACGGGCACGTCAGAGGGTGGCCGCGATGGCGCGGGCGGCGGCATCGGGATCGTCGGCCTGGGTGATCGGGCGTCCGATGACCAGGATGGAGGCGCCGGCGTCGATCGCCTGTCGCGGCGTGACGACGCGCTTCTGGTCGCCGACCGGCCCGTCGGCGGGGCGGACGCCGGGGACGACGAAGAAGCCTTTTGGCCATGCAGCCTTCGCCGCGGCCACCTCCGCGCCCGAACAGACGATGCCGTCGACGCCAGCATCATGGGCGAGTTCAGCGAGACGCAGGACATGGTCGTGGGGGGCGCCGGTGACGCCGGTGTCGGACAGGTCGGTGGCGTCGAGGCTGGTCAGCATGGTGACGGCGACGACCTTCGTGCCGGTAGGTGCGGCGGCCTTGGCATCCTCCAGCATGGCGCGGCCGCCGCTGGCGTGGACGGTGAGGATCGCGGGTGCGATGGGGCCGAGGGCCTGTATCGCCTTGGCGACGGTGTTGGGGATGTCGTGGAGTTTGAGGTCGAGGAAGACGGGCAGGTCGAGATGCGCCATTTCGCGCACGCCGGCAGCGCCATGCGCGCAGAAGAATTCCAAGCCCAGCTTGATGCCGCCGACATGATGGCGGACCCGTTTGGCCAAGGCGAGGGCGCGGGACAGATCGGGGGTGTCGATCGCGACATAGATGCGGTTGCTCATCCTAGTCAGATCGCCGTGCCGGGCTTGTCGATCGACATCGCCAGCGGGGTGGCGGGTTCGGCCACCGGTTCGGTCGCGGCGACGACGCTGCTGCGCAAGTCGGTCAGGTTGCGCTCGGCCGTCGCGAGGCGCTGGCGCAGGCGCCAGCGGACGGCATGTTGCCAGATGAGGGTGGGCACGAGGCCGAGCAGAAAGGTGACAAAGAGGAGGACCGGCAGGTTCACGTCGGCGATCAGCCCGCCGACCAGCCGGATCGGCACGGTGGTCCAGTTGCCCATGGTGAACGCCGCGGCGAGAAACGCCAGCAGACACCAGAACAGGATCTTCAGGAACTGCATGCGGGTCCTCGGGTAACGATACTCATGCCGAGGTCTAGCCGCGATCGGGGGGCAAGGCCAGCCTTCAGCCGATCTCGCGACGAAGCGAGGCGATAAGCGCCGTGATTGCGGTCAGCCGCGGCTCTTCCTCGTCGAGGATGGCGAGAAAGGCGGCGCGCTTTATGGCGGCGACGCGGCCCGGGCGCATGCGGATGGTGGGGGGCAGGGTGGACACGGCGATGTCGATCATCCGCTCCGCGCCGTGGAGGCGCCCCCACAGGTAATCGTTCTCGCGGTAGGCCCGGCTGAAGAAGGCGCCGAAGCTGTTGAACTGGATGCCCTTCAACGTCGCCTCGGCACCACCGGCGCGGATCGCGACGGCGTCGTCGGGCGAGATGCGATCGACCTTGACCGGATCGAACTCATCCAGTCCCTCGCCCTGCAACAAGGGGAGCGTGGCGACGTCGAAATAGGGAAAGCCGAGATAGCTGAGCAGCAGCGTGCGACGCGGCTCGCGCGGGAGGGCGGCCAGCGCCTCGGCCAGCCGGGCGTCGGTTTCATCATCAAGGCGGCGGCAGTCGAGCGCGGTGGCCAGCGCACCCAGCAGCGGTTCCGCCTCGCCGCGCCACGAGCGCACTGCGGGGCGCAGCGCCGGATGGGCGGTGCCGCGCTGCCGATCGAGATGCGCGGCCAGCGTTTCATAAATGGCGCGCCGCATCGCAGTGATCGCGGGATCGGGGGGATCCGCCTCGACCTCCGCCAGCCGCCGGGCGAGCAGGCGCAGGCGGCGGATACGAAAGCCGAGGTCGAAGCTGCGCAGGAAATCGACGATCGCGGTGTCGTCGTCCGCCAGCCGCTCGTCCAGCGCGGCGGCAAGCGCCCCGCGGATGCGCGCGCGGCGTGGCGCGCCGGTGTCGCCTGCCGCCTCCGCCGCCATGGCGGCAAGGTGATCCAGGACACCCGCACGCTTCAGATGGGCATAGGCGGCGAAACCGAAGCCCGACTTGGCGACAGCGCCGGCATGGGCACGCTGACGCCAGGCGGCGAGGCGGGCCGGCGTCGGGCGATCGAGAAAGAAGGTGCGGCCGAACAGCTGCTCCACCTCCGCCTCCACCTCGCCGCGGATCGCCGCGACGATGCCCTGCATGCGGTCGATCCGCTCCGACCGGGCGGCAATGGCCTCCAGATTGTCGCGGATCGGCTGCTGGCGGGGAAGCTCGCTGATCGCACCGAGAATGGTCTGGAGGAAACCGGGCTCGGCGCCGCTGCCGCCCAGACGGAACTTCGTGCCCGGCGAGGGATCGATATACACGAAGCGGCGGTCGACCTCGCGCCGGGCCGGACGCTGCTTCAAGGCATCGATCGCGGGGCGGAAGGGTGCGTTGGCGAGCACCGACCCGTCGATCAGCACCGCGCGGTCGGCGGCGTTGGCGGCATGATGGCGGGGCAGCACACGGCGCAGAAAGGCGCGGCGGGTCGGCCAGCGGCTCCCGCGCGTCTCCAGCACCCGGTCCATCTCGCCTGCGCTGAATGGAGGGAAGGCGCCGGGAAAGCTGGAAGTGGCCCGCGCCGCGAAGGCGAGTTCGGCGGCGGGGGCGAGCGTGTGGACCTGTTCGCCACCATCGCTGAAGTCGATGACGATGCGGTGTTCGGTTTCGACGACTTCCGCCGGCGAATGGAGTTGCAGGCGTTCGGGGTGGCCGGTGAAGTCGGTGACGGTGACGTAGAGATCGAGTGGTTGCCCATCGGGCAGCAATCGGGGGCCACGCGGCGCCGCCGCCATGGCGTCGAAGGCATCGAGCAGCAGGCCGGTGAAGATGGTGCCGCCAAAGGGGGGCTCGAACCAGCGCGAGCGAACGAAATGCGACAGCTTGGCGCGGACCTCCTCGCGCGTGGTGTCGTCCAGCGCCTCCACTGAATCCGCGCTGCGACCGGCGGCCATCCAGGCGAGCGGCAGCGCCCAGACCTTGGAGAAGCGTGACGCGGGTGCGGCGGCGGGATCGATCAATGCCTCCACATCGGCGGCGGTCAGCCAGAGATCGGTGAGCGGATCGAGCGACTGGCCGGTGGCGATGGCCTGGCCCAGGAAAATGCCGTTGATGCCGCCCGCACTGGCGCCGGCGATGATGTCGGGCAGGATACGGATACGCCAGCCGCCCTGTTCGGCGATTTCCTCCAGCAGCGTGCGATAAACGGCGGCGCTGCCGGTGGGGGCGGATCGCCGTCATGGAAGCCGCGGCTGGCGCGGGCGAGGTGCCAGATCTCCTTGGTGATGCCGTGCATGTAGACGGCAAGACTGATGCCGCCATAGCAGACGAGTGCGAGGCGAAGCTCCTTTTCGCGCATCACCCGCGACGCATCATGCGGGCACCAGATTGGCCCAGATGGGCAGGTGATCGGATGCCTTGCGCGAGGCCGGGCTGAGATGCACGCCGCACTCCGCGATGCGCAGATCGGCCGACACCATGATCCGGTCGAGCCGCCCGATCGGCCGCCGCGCGTGGAAGCTGGGGCCGGTGCCGGCAAAGGCGAAGTCGCGCCCGAAATCGCGCAGGCAGCCGGCCGCGGCGGTCCATTCGTTCAGGTCGCCCATCATGACGGTCGGCAACCGGTCCGGATAGGCATCGACATGGTTCAGGATCGCCGCGGCCTGACGACGGCGCCACAGACCGGACAGGTCGAGATGCATGCCGATGACGCGCAGATGGGTGTCCCGGCACCGGATCTCCGCCACCACCGCGCCGCGCGGTTCGAGCGCGGGCAGGTGGATCGCCTCGTGATGACGGATCTCGGCCTGTTTGCGCACGAGGATGGCGTTGCCATGCCAGCCCATCGACAGGGCACGCATGCCGAACTGGACCGGCTTCCAGTCGCTATGTTCGGCCAGAAGATGGAGCGGGAGGACGCCTTCGCGCGTGCCGAAGCGGCGATCGGCCTCCTGCAGCGCGATCACATCGGCGTCCACCTCGCGCAGGACTTCCAGGATCCGCTCCGGATTGCGCCGTCGGTCTGTGCCGATCCCCTTGCGCATATTGTAGCTGGCGACTTTTATCATTCCGGGTGGGTAACGCCGGAATATGGTGCCGGTTGCAGGGATCGAACCCGCGACCTTCGGTTTACAAAACCGCTGCTCTACCATCTGAGCTAAACCGGCACGTCCTGGTCGCGCGGGCTCTTGCCTTACTCCACGCCGAAAATCCAGCCTTCGGTTCGGGCAATCTCGCGGGTGAGCCCGGCCGGGTTCCAGAGCGATGGCTTGGCCGCATTGGCGCGCAGCCATGCGGCGGTCAGCAGGGCATCGGTGCTGTGGTCGTCATAGCGGACAAGGGCGGCGTGGGGCGCGCTTCCCATGGCCGCGAGGGCCTGATCGAGCATGGCGGCGCTGCGCAGCTTGCCGCGACCCATTCCGGCGGCCCGGGCGGCCAGGGCCGGGTAGATTTCCACGACCAGTGCGCCAGTGACGGGAAGGGCATCGATCGGCCAGACGGGCACTGTGCCGTGCAGCCGGTGGAGGAGGCGCATGCCGGCGAAGCTGGCCTTCGACACCTGTGCGGCCCCCATCGCGTCGAAGATGCTGGACGGGCGGCCGCCGATGGCGGCGATGGCGGTTTCGCAGCGGCGGTAGCGGAGATACCCGGCCTTCGCACCGTCGGCCGCACGGCCATAGACATGGATGCCGCGACGGGCGTCGACAAAGGTGGCGGCCCCGAGATCGGCGTCGGTACTGCTCGCGTCGACCCGTTGCCATAGCGCGGGCGCGTCTTCGGTTGCCGGCTCGCCGGGAAGATGGGCGCCGCGGTCGAGGAACGGCGCGGAGAAGCTGAAGTCGAAGCCGATCAGCGTCGCCGTATCGGCATGGGCGGCAACCCAGTCGAGAACCGCCTGACGCGACCAGCAGCCACCGGGCGGCGGCACGAGGCTCGGCGCGGCCACGCCCGCCTCCGCCACGGCGACCGCGATGCCGCGGTGGCAATGACCGCGCGCGCCGGACCAGTCGATCGCGGCGAAGCGGCGGAAATGGACGGGCGGGTCAGCCCTCGCGTTCATGGCGTCGTGCGTCCCACCACGCCATGCGCTCGGCGATGCGCTTTTCCAGCCCGCGCCCGGTCGGCTCGTAGAAGCGTTGCGGCGTCATCGCGTCCGGCCAGTAGTTCGCGCCCGAAAAGCCGTCCTCCGCATCATGGTCATATTGGTAGCCGGCGCCGTAGCCGATCTGCTTCATGAGCTTGGTGGGGGCGTTCAGGATATTGTCCGGCGGCATCAGCGAGCCGGTTTCCTTCGCCGAGCGCCAGGCGGCTTTCTGTGCCATATAGGCGGCGTTCGATTTGGGTGCGGTGGCCAGATAAAGGCATGCCTGCACGATCGCCAGTTCGCCCTCCGGGCTGCCGAGAAAATCATAGGCTTCCTTGGCGGCAAGGCATTGTTGCAGCGCCTGTGGATCGGCGAGACCGATATCCTCGACCGCGGCACGGGTGAGGCGGCGGAGCAGGAACAGCGGTTCCTCGCCGGCGGTGAGCATGCGCGCAAGATAATAAAGCGCGGCCTGCGGATCGGAACCACGGATCGATTTGTGGAGCGCGGAGATGAGGTTGTAATGCCCCTCGCGATCCTTGTCGTACACCGCGACGCGACGCTGCAGAAAAGCGGACAGGCCGGCGGCGTCCAGCGGTTCGGCAAGGCCGACCGAAAACAGGGTCTCCGCCTGATTGAGCAGGAAGCGGCCATCGCCATCCGCGCTTGCCACCAGCGCCTCGCGCGCCTGGGGTTGCAGGGGCAGGGGGCGGCCCATCTCGACCTCGGCACGATCGAGCAGTCGACCGAGCGCCTCCCGGTCCAGACGGTGAAGGATCAGCACCTGCGCACGGCTGAGCAGTGCGGCGTTCAGTTCGAAGGACGGGTTCTCGGTGGTGGCACCGACCAGCGTGACCGTGCCGTTTTCGACATAGGGCAGGAAGCCATCCTGCTGCGCGCGGTTGAAGCGATGGATCTCGTCCACGAACAACAGGGTTCGGCGGCCGGTGCGGGCATGGTCGCGCGCTTCCGCGAACGCCTTTTTCAGATCGGCCACCCCGGAAAAGACGGCGGAGATGGCCACGAAGCGCAGGTCGACCGCGTCGGCGAGCAGGCGGGCGATCGTGGTCTTGCCGGTGCCGGGCGGGCCCCACAGGATCATCGAGGACAGGCGGCCGGCCGCGACCATCCGCCCGATCGCGCCGTCCGGGCCGGTCAGATGTTCCTGGCCGACGACCGCGCCGAGGTCCCGGGGACGAAGACGATCGGCGAGCGGCGCATCGGGCGCGGGAGGAGGAGCGGGGTCCAGCCCCGCGAACAGATCGGCCATGCGGCAAAGATAGGCGTGACCGCGGGGCACGTCATGCCTCTTGAAATCAGATTGGCTCAAGATATATCTGACGCATCAAGATATATCGGAGTAGGTCGCGATGCGATTTGGAATGGGATATGGCGCATGGACGGACGGCCCGTTCGGCGGCGGCGGTCGGCATGGTAGGCCGGGGCGCGGCGAGCATGAGGGCGGACGCGGGCGGCGGCGCGTGTTCGATGGCGGCGAACTGAAGCTGGTGCTGTTGAAGCTGATCGCGGATGCACCGCGGCACGGCTATGACCTGATCCGGGAGATCGAAGGATTGTCGGGCGGTAGCTATGCCCCCAGTCCCGGCGTCGTCTATCCGACGCTGACCCTGCTCGACGAGATGGGGCTGATCGAGGAACATCGGTCGGAGGGAACGAAGAAGCGCTTTGCGGCGACCGAGGCGGGGCGTGGCCATCTGGCCGAGGCGGCGGCGCAGGTCGATGAACTGTTCGCCCGGCTGCGCAAACTGGCGGATCATCGCGAGCGGACCGATGGTGCGCCGATTCGCCGCGCAATGGGCAATCTGCGTCAGGTGTTGCAGCATCGCCTGATGCGCGACGACGTCAGCGAGGACACGTTGCACGAGGTGGCGGCGCTGATCGACGAGGCGGCCCGCAAGATCGAGAGGATGAAGTGATGAGCATATCCGTCGCCCGCGTACCCACCAACTCCGCCAGCCGCTATCTGCAGCAACTGGCCAAGCACTGGGCGCACAAGATGACGGTGGCGTTCACCGCGGAGGAAGGGACGATCGAGTTCCCCAACGGATCGCGGCTGGAGATGCGCGCCGACAGCGAGACGCTGGACGTGATGCTGAGCGTGCCGGAGGGTGAGGATCGGGACCGGATGCGCGAGGTGGTGTCCAGCCATCTGGACCGGTTCGCCTTTCGCGAGGCGCCGCTGACCTTCGACTGGCGCGAGGGCTGAGCCGGCCCTTAACGGTAGAAGATGTGATCGGCGATCTGCACGATGCGGATGCGCTGCTTCAACGTGGCGCGGGCCGAACGGAAGAAGAGTGCGCCGGGCGCCACCTCTTCGCCGAGGCCGTTCAGCGTTTCGGTGGCGATGCGGATCGCATTGGTCCAGCGGCTGGTGGTGCGGGAAGGATTATACGCATCCGGATCGAAGAACTGGCCGCGCTGCTTGACGACGCCGCAGGCGCTGGGGGCGAAGCGGCCACTTTTCATGCGGGTGCGAATGACCTGGGCGATGGCAACCTGACCACGTTCGGGCTGGTTGCCCGCCTCGCGCACGATGGCCTTGGCCATGCATTCCACTTCCTGCGGGTCGGTCGCGGCGGCGGTGGTGATGGGCGGCGTGTCGGCTGCCGGTACGGCGGCGGTCGCTGTCTGGGCTCCGAAGACACCGGCTGCGACGATAAGGACGCGCATCACGATCGAACGCCGCTTGGTCATTCCCGCTCACTGCACATGCGCAAGGGTGTTCGTCGCCCGCCGAGGCAATCCGGAACAAATAGCGGTCGAGGTCCCCCTACGTCTCGCCATTCGCGGCATCCTGCGTCCCTGCGGCGGAGGAAGGTCGCTTCGGCTGGACCGAGGCTTTCATTCTTGAAACGCGGCGGCGGGTCAAAGGCCAGTCGATGAAACGTGGCCGGGTCGGGACGAATTTCGGTTAACGCGGGATCCTTATGCAACCTCGCACACCATTGACGTGACCAACGACGCGGCATAACCGTATACGGTATTTAGGAGATGCCGCAGATGACGACTCTGGCCCCGAACCGCCGTATGCTGATGATCGGGGCGGCGTCGTGCGCCCTCCTGCCGGCCGCCGGCGCCCTTGCCGCCACGTCGGAGATGAAGACGAAGCGTGCCAGGCCGCTTCCGCTGGCGGCGACCCGACTGCGTCCGTCGGATTATGCGACCGCCGTGGAGCGGAACCGGGCCTATCTTCACCGCCTGCAACCCGACCGGCTGTTGCACAACTTCCGCAAATATGCCGGGCTGGAGCCCAAGGCAGAGATTTACGGCGGGTGGGAAAGCGACACGATCGCGGGCCATACGCTGGGCCATTACCTGACCGCACTGGTGCTGACCTGGCAGCAGACCGGCGACGCGGAAATGAAGCGCCGCGCCGATTACATCGTCGACGAACTGGCGGAAGCGCAGGCCAAGCGCGGCACCGGTTATGTCGGGGCGCTGCAACGCAAGCGGAAGGATGGCACCGTCGTCGATGGCGAGGAGATCTTCCGTGAGGTGATGAAGGGGGAGATCAAGTCGGGCGGGTTCGACCTGAACGGATCATGGTCGCCGCTCTATACCGTTCACAAGCTGTTCGCCGGGCTGCTGGACGTGCATGATGGCTGGGGCAACGCCAGGGCGCTGGCCGTCGTCGAGGGGCTGGGCGGCTATTTCGAGCGTATGTTCGCCGCGCTGACGCCCGAGCAGGTGCAGGATGTGCTGAACTGCGAATATGGCGGACTGAACGAAAGCTATGCCGAAATGTACGCGCGGACGGGCAATCCGCGCTGGCTGAAGATGGCGCGGCTGATCTACGACAATCGCGTGCTCGATCCGCTGATGAAGGGCGAGGACCGGCTGGCCAATTTCCACGCCAACACGCAGGTGCCCAAGCTGATCGGCCTGGCGCGCATCCACGAGGTGACGGGCGGCGATCAGCCGCGGGCGCAGGCGGCGCGCTTCTTCTGGGACCGGGTGACGCAGCATCACAGCTATGTGATCGGCGGAAACGCGGACCGGGAATATTTCTCCGAACCCGACACGATCGCGCAGCACATCACCGAACAGACGTGCGAGCATTGCAACACCTACAACATGCTCAAGCTGACGCGGCAGCTCTGGTCCTGGCAGCCCGAGGGCGCGCTGTTCGACTTTTACGAGCGCGCGCACCTGAACCATGTGATGTCGGCGCAGGACCCGGCTACGGGCGGCTTCACTTATATGACGCCGCTGATGACCGGGGTGGAGCGCGGGTTTTCCACGGTCGATGACGATGCCTTCTGGTGCTGCGTCGGGTCGGGGATGGAAAGCCATGCCAAGCACGGCGAGTCGATTTTCTGGGAGGGGGATGACGGCACCTTCTTCGTCAATCTGTATATTCCCGCCGATGCGCGGTGGGATGCGCGCAAGGCGGCGGTGACGTTGGACACCCGCTATCCGTTCGAGCCGGTATCGACCCTGACCTTCAACCGGGTGAAGGGCGGCCGCTTCCCGGTGGCGTTGCGCATCCCCGGATGGGCGAACGGCAAGGCGACCGTTACGGTCAATGGCGAGGCGACGACGCCGCGGATCGAGCGTGGCTATGCGATCATCGACAGGCGGTGGAAGAGCGGGGACGCGGTGGCGATCACCTTGCCGCTCGACCTGCGGATCGAGGCGACGCCCGGCGATGCGCAGACGGTGGCGGTGGTACGCGGCCCGCTGGTGCTGGCGGCCGATCTCGGGCCGGTCGACCAGAAGTGGGACCAGGCGGACCCGGCGCTGGTCGGCAGCGACCTGCTGGCCGCCTTCACTCCGACCGATGCGGCGGCGGCGCACTATGCCACGCGCGGCATCGTCCGGCCGGCGGACATGAGCTTTGTGCCCTTCTATCGCCAGTATCAGCGGCGCAGTGCGGTGTATTTCAAGACGTTCAGCGATGCCGCCTGGACGGCGGAGGAAGCCGCCTTCACCGCCGAGCAGGCGCGGCTGCGCGACATCACCGCGCGCTCGGTCGACGTCATGCACCTGGGTGAGATGCAGCCGGAGCGCGACCACAATCTCGTCTCCGAGATATCCTATCCGGTCACCTATCGCGGGCGGCAGGGCCGCGATGCGCGCTCGGGCGGGTTTATCGAGTTTTCGATGGCGGTGCGACCGGGACCGCTGGTCCTGCAGGCGACCTATTGGGGCAGCGAGCGGTCGCGCGACTTCGACATCCTGATCGACAATGTGAAGGTCGCGACGCAGCGGCTGGACAATGACCGGCCGGGCAAGTTCTTCGATGTGGACTATCCGCTGCCGGAGGCGCTGACCAAGGGGAAGAAGTCGGTCCGCGTCCGCTTCGTGCCGCATGATCGGAATTCGGCAGGCCCGGTGTTTGGGGTGCGGATGTACACGGCCAAGCCCGGCGCGGTGGCATGACGCCAGTGGCGGACGGCGTGGCGATGACGCTGGACGCGCTGCGCGATCTGGCTCGCGAAAAGCTGCGTGGCGCGGGGTTGGCGCCCGACCACGCCGATGCGGTGGCCGAGACGATGGTGGCGGGCGAGCGCGACGGGTGCGCCAGCCACGGCATCTACCGCCTGCTGATCGCGGCCAATTCGATTGCGCGCGGCGTGGTGGTGCCGGATGCGGTGCCGGTCGTTCGATCGCCCGCTACGGCGCTGGTCAAGGTGGATGGCGGCGGCGGGTTTGCGCAACTGGCCTTCGAGCGCGGCAAGCCGCTGTTGATCGAGCGGGCGCGCGCCTGCGGCATCGCTGCGATGGCGATCAACCATGTCGTGCACTTCGCCGCGCTGTGGCCGGAGGTGGAGGCGCTGGCGCAGGAGGGGCTGGTTGCGCTGGCCTTTACCCCCAGCCATGCCTGGGTCGCCCCCGCAGGCGGCACGAAGCCGGTGTTCGGCACGAACCCGATCGCCTTTGGCTGGCCGCGGCCGGGGCGCGATCCGTTCGTGTTCGATTTCGCGACAAGTGCGGTCGCGCGCGGCGAGATCGAACTTCACCGACGTGCGGACCGCCCGGTGCCGGAGGACTGGGGATATGACGCGCAAGGCCGGTCAACCACCGATGCGGCGGCGGTGTTGAACGGCGCGATGCGCACCTTTGGCGGGCACAAGGGATCGGCGCTGGCGGCAATGGTGGAGTTGATCGCCGGACCGCTGATCGGCGACATGACCAGCGCGGAGTCGATCAGGGCCGATGGCGGCCGCGGCGGTTCGCCGATCGGCGGCGAACTGGTGATCGCGATCGACCCGGCGGGTTTCCTGGGCGATGCGGTGGCGGACCATCTGGCGCGCGCCGAGGCGATGTTCGCGGCGATCGAGGGGCAGGGGGCGCGTCTGCCCTCCGCGAGGCGCTATGCCGCGCGGGCGGAGAGCCTGCGCGACGGCGTGGTCATCCCGCGCGCGCTGCATGACGACATCATGGCGCTGCCAAGCGGGTAGGCACCGTCAGGCCATCAATTCCTGATAAGCGTCCAGCACCGCCTGATTGGCGGTGTCCCATCGATAGCCATCGACGCGCGCGCGGCTCGCCTCGCTGAAACGGCGGCGCAGATCGGGGTCGGCGACGATGCGGGCGATGGCGTCCGCATAGCCGGCGATGTCGCAAGGGTCGACCAGATAGCCGGTCGCCCCGTCCGCCACCAGATCGACCGCCCCCGTGGCACGCGCGGCGACGACGGGCACGCCGGCCGCCATCGCCTCGGTCGTGACGTTGCCGAAGGTCTCGGTGACGCTGGGGTTGAAGAATATGTCCATCGAGGCGACGGCGCGGCCAAGGTCGTCGCCCGTCTGATAGCCGGCAAAGATCGCGCCCGGCGCCTGTTCGGCGAACCAGCCCTGCGCGGGCCCCTTGCCGACGACGAGCACCTTGTGCGGCACGCCGCGAGCGCGAAGCTGCTTCAGCACGGCGGCAAAGACGTCCAGACCTTTTTCCTTCACCAGCCGGCCGAGAAAGCCGATCGCCACGTCTTCATCGGCGATGCCGAGGCTGCGGCGCCACTGGAGGTCGCGCCGTGCCGGCCTGAAGCGGTCATGGTCGATGCCACGCGACCAGATGGAGATCGGCGCGGACACCCCCCATTCGCGTAGCAGGGTGACCATGCTGGGACTGGGCACCAGTACCCGGTCGAAGCGATCGTAGAAGCGTTTCATGATGCGGATAAAGACCGGCTCCAGCATGCCGAGGCCGTAATAGCGGGGATAGGTCTCGAATCGCGTGTGGAACGAGGCAACGGTTCGCACACCGGCGCGCCGCGCCCAGCGCAGTGCGGCGTGGCCGAGCAGTTCGGGGGCGGAGACATGGACGATGTTGGGGGCGAACGCTTCCAGATCGCGGCGGACGGCGGCGGGCAGGCCGCGGGCGATGCGATATTCCGCGCGGCCGAAAGGTACTGGCAAAGCAGGCACATCGACCAGATCGCCGGTAGGCGCGAAGGCCGGACGGGGCAGGGTGGGCGAATAGACGCGGACGTTGACGCCGCGGGCAAGCAGATAGCCGACGAGCAGGTTCAGCGACTGGTTCGCGCCGTCGCGGGTATAGTTGTAGTTGCCGCTGAACAAGGCGACGCGGAGTGCATTCGGGGCCATGGAGCGCGCGCCATAGCTTGACACGGCGGACAAGACCACCGCCGTGTAGATGTTCCCCAATCGTTCTTGCCCTGCTATATCGGCGGCATGGCAAAGGTTCAGAAGCGCTACGTCTGTCAGGCTTGCGGATCGGTCGCGTCCCGGTGGCAGGGGCAATGCGTCGACTGTTCCGAATGGAACACGCTGGTCGAGGAAGCACCCAAGGTCGTGACCCCGTTCGCGGCCAAGCACAATCTGCAAGGCGGGGGCGGGCCTTCCAGCTGGTCGGGCTGGATACCGATATCGCGCTGCCCGAGCGGATGACGACGGGGATCGCCGAGTTGGACCGGGCGCTGGGGGGCGGGTTCGTCGAGGCGTCGGCGACGCTGATCGGGGGCGATCCGGGGATCGGGAAATCGACGCTGCTGTTGCAGGCGGCGGCGAAGCTGGCGATGGCGGGGCGCAGTGTCGCCTATGTGTCGGGGGAGGAGGCGGCGGACCAAGTGCGGCTGCGGGCGAGGCGGCTGGGGCTGGGGCAGGCGCCGGTGCAGCTGGCGGCGGCGACCTCGGTCCGCGACATCCTGACCACGCTGTCGAGCGGACCGCCGCCCGCGCTGCTGGTGATCGATTCGATCCAGACGATGCATTCCGACCTGATCGAAGGGGCGCCGGGCACGGTCAGCCAGGTGCGCGCGTCGTCGCAGGAGCTGATCCGTTTCGCCAAGGACCGCGGCACCGCACTGGTGCTGGTCGGCCATGTCACCAAGGACGGATCGATTGCCGGCCCGCGCGTGCTGGAGCATATGGTCGACACCGTGCTGGCGTTCGAGGGCGAGCGCAGCCATCAGTATCGCATCCTGCGCGCGATCAAGAACCGGTTCGGCGGGACGGACGAGATCGGCGTCTTCTCGATGCAGACCGAAGGCCTGAGCGAGGTCGCCAACCCGTCGTCGCTTTTTCTGACCAATCGGGACGAGGGGGTGACGGGGGCGACCGTCTTTCCGGCACTTGAGGGCACGCGGCCGGTTCTGGTCGAGATCCAGGCGCTGACCGTGCGGCTGGCGTCGGGCGCGACCCCGCGGCGCGCGGTGGTCGGCTGGGATTCCGGGCGGCTGGCGATGATCCTGGCGGTGCTGGAGGCGCGTTGCGGGCTCAGCTTCTCGTCGGCGGAGGTGTATCTGAATATCGCCGGCGGTTACCGGGTGCAGGACCCGGCGGCGGACCTCGCCGTCGCCGCCGCATTGGTCTCGGCATTGTCCGAGCGCCCCGTGGCGGCCGATGCGGTGGCCTTTGGCGAAATCGCGCTGTCGGGCGAGATCCGCTCGGTCGCGCACGGCCCGCTGCGGTTGAAGGAGGCGGGCAAGCTGGGGTTCGAACGGGCGCTGGTGCCCGCGGCGATGACCGGGGAGAAGGGCGGGCTGACGCTGTCCGGTTTCCAGACGCTGGCCGGCTTCGTTGACCATATGCTGGGGCGCGGGTAGCGAGAGGGCCTGACCACAGGAACGGACGGCCACGACCTTGACCGCGCTCGATATCATCGTCCTGCTCGCCGTGATCGGATCGGCGGTGCTGGGCTTTTCCCGCGGGTTCGTGACCGAGGTGCTGTCGCTGTTCGCCTGGGTGGCGATCGTGGCCGCGCTCAAGCTGTTCCATATCCCGCTGGCCCAGGCGCTGACCGGCATGGTCGGCACCGTATCGGGCGCGGCGGTGCTGGCCTTTGCGATCCTGGCAGGCACCACCTATTTCGGGGGCAAGCTCGTCGCGCGGATGATCGGCGAGCGGACGCGAACCTCGGTACTGGGGCCGGTGGACCGGGCGCTGGGCTTCGGCTTCGGCGCGCTCAAGGGGCTGATCCTGGCGAGCCTGCTGTTCCTGGTCGTCGCCCTGCTGGTCGATACCGTCGGCGGCGGCCCGGCGCGGCGGCCCGAATGGATGGTGACGAGCCGCACCTATCCGCTGCTCAACGCCACCAGTGCGGGGATCGCGGATTTCGTCGACCGGCGCCGCCGCGGGCTGCCGGTCTTTGGGGCGGCGACCGCGCCGGCCCCGTCCAACATAGGCGATCCTGCCCCATGAACGCGCCCCTCTACAATGCCGAGATCCTGCGGCTGGCGACCAGCATTCCCCATCACGAGCGCCTGACCGACCCGATGGGCACGGCCGAGAAGCGCTCCCCCATCTGTGGCAGCCGGGTGACGGTGGACGTGAATGTCGACGACGATGGCCGGGTGACTGAGCTGGGGATGCTGGTCCGCGCCTGCGCGCTGGGCCAGGCGTCCTCGTCGCTGCTCGCCGCGCAGATACTGGGCCGGACGCCTGCCGAACTGGCGACGGCGCGCGATGCGCTGGGCGCATGGCTGGCGGCGGGAGAGGGTGCGCCGCCGGAATGGCCGGGGCTTGCGGTGTTCGAGCCGGCGCTCGGCTATACCGCGCGGCATGCCTCGATCCGGCTGGCCTTCGAGGCGGCGGCGGATGCCGCGGCCGATGCCGCCGCCCGGCTGCCCGTGCGCTGATGCACGCAGAGGTTTCGCTGCTGCGCGACGGCGCGATCCTGCTCGGGTTCGGCCTGGGCTTCGTGCTGCTGTTCCGGCGACTGGGGCTGGGTGCGACGCTGGGTTATCTGGTGGCGGGTGCCGTGGTCGGGCCGCACCTGCTGGGGCTGGTCGGCGATGCCGAGACCAAGATGGGCATCGCCGAAATCGGCATCGTCCTGCTGCTGTTCATCGTCGGGCTGGAGTTGAAGCCCAGCCGCTTGTGGCGGATGAAGGAGGAGATTTTCGGCCTGGGGCTGATCCAGGTCGTCGCCTGCGGGCTGGCGATCACCGGCATCGTGCTGCTCGCCAAATTCTCGCCGGAGGCGGCGCTGGCCCTTGGCCTGCCGCTGGCACTGTCCTCCACCGCGCAGGTGCTGCCGATGCTGCAATCTTCGGGGCGACTGCGCACCCCCTTTGGCGAGCGGGCCTTCTCGATCCTGTTGTTCCAGGACCTGTCGATCGTGCCGCTCATCACCATCGTGGCGGCGATGTCGCGCAACCCGGCGGATCATGCCGGGCCGCCGGGATGGATATTGGCGCTGCAAACGGTAGCGGCGATCGTCGGGCTGATCCTGGCCGGGCGCTTCCTGCTGCGCCCGCTGTTCCGCCTGATCGGCAACTGGAACGAACGCGAGATGTTCGTGTTCGCCGGGCTGTTCACCGTGATCGCCAGTGCCGCGGTGATGGAGCTGCTCGGGCTTTCCACGGCGCTCGGCGCCTTTATCGCCGGGGTGATGCTCGCCGACAGCCCGTATCGGCACGAGCTGGAGGCCGATGTCGAGCCGTTCCGCTCGATCCTGCTCGGCCTGTTCTTCTTGGCGGTGGGGATGATGCTGGACCTGCCCGCAATCGCGGAGCGCCCGCTGTTCGTAGCGGCGATGGCGGCGGCGCTGATCGTGACCAAGGCGGGCGTCATCTTCCTGATCGGGCTGGCGTTCCGTATGAAGTGGCGGCAGGCGTTCGCGCTGGGCCTGTTGATGAGCCAGGGCGGCGAATTCGGCTTCGTGCTGTTCGCGCAGGCGCAGAACGGGTTCCTGATCGCACCCGAGGCGGCCAGTCTGTTCGGCGCGATCATCACGCTGTCGATGGCAACCACGCCGTTCCTGATGGCCGCCACCCGGCGCATCCGTGAGGAGCCGGTGATCGCCGGCGGCGAGCGCGACGGCCCCGTGACCGATGGCGCCAATGCGCTGGTCGTCGGCTATGGCCGTTTCGGCCAGACGGTGGCGCAGATGCTGATCGCGCAGGACATTCCCGTCACGCTGATCGACCGCGATACCCAGATGATCGACATCGCCGCCGATTTCGGCGCCAAGGTCTATTATGGCGATGGCACGCGGCTGGACCTGTTGCGGCAGGCGGGTGCGGCGGAGGCGGAGCTGATCCTGTTCTGCCTGGACGACGACCAGATCACCGCAGACCTGTTGGAAAACGTCCATGCCGCCTTTCCGAACGCGACCATCCTTGTTCGCGCCTATGACCGCCGAGCCTTGCTGAAGCTGAAGGGTAGTCCGGCGGCCTATGTCGTTCGCGAAGTGCTGGAATCGGCCGTCAAGATGGCGCGGCTGGCGCTGACCAGCCTGAAGGTCGATATCGGCGAGATCGACCGGACCGAGGCGATGTACCGGGCCCGCGACAAGGAGCGGCTGGCCGCGCAATATGCCAGCGGCGACCTGCGCGCGGCGAGCGACCGGATCATCGTGCAAGGCGAACGGGAAGGGGCGTGATGGGCTGGATTGCGATACTGGCGGCATTGTCCGGTGCCGTTGCGGTGGCCGCGGGAGCATTCGGTGCGCATGGTGCCGAGGGCAAGGCGGTCGAGTGGCTGAAAACCGGATCGCATTATCAACTCGTCCATGCCGTGGCGGCGCTGATCGCACTCCGGCTGGATGCTCGAGGACCGGCAGTGACCTTCGTGGTGGGCGGCGCGATCTTTGCCGGCACGCTCTACCTGATGGCGATCGGGGGCACGCGCTGGCTGGGTGCGGTCACTCCGATTGGCGGGGCGGCGTTGATCGTCGGATGGCTGTGGCTGGCGTGGAGCGTGCGCGGCTGATCGGGGTAGTTGAGAGGCCCACGGCGATGGTCTAGGGACCCGTGCCATGGCCGACCCATTCTATATCACCACCGCGATCCATTATCCCAACGGGAAGCCGCATATCGGCCATGCCTATGAGATGATCGCCGCCGACGCGATCGCGCGCTTCCAGCGGCAGGCGGGCCGCGATGTGCTGTTCCAGACCGGCACCGACGAGCATGGCCTGAAGATGGCGCAGGCCGCGCGTGCACGCGGGCTGGCGACGCGCGACTTCGCTGACGAAATGTCGAGCCATTTCCACGTTATGGCCGACCGCCTGAACATCTCCTACGACCGGTTCATCCGCACGGTCGACACCGACCATTATGCCGCCAGCCAGGCGATCTGGCAGGCAATGGCGGACAAGGGCGACCTGTATCTGGATCGTTACGAGGGCTGGTATTCGGTCCGCGACGAGGCGTTCTACGACGAGGCGGAACTGAGCGTGGGCGAGGATGGCACCAAGCTGTCGCCGCAGGGCACCCCGGTGGAGTGGACCGCGGAGGAAACGTGGTTCTTCCGCCTGTCCAAATATCAGCAGCCGCTGCTCGAGCTCTATGCCGCCAATCCCGACTTCATCCGGCCGGAAAGCCGGCGCAACGAGGTTATGCGCTTCGTGGAAGGTGGCCTGTCCGACCTGTCGGTGTCGCGGACCAGCTTCGACTGGGGCGTGCCGGTGCCCGGCAGCCCCGGCCATGTCATGTATGTGTGGGTCGATGCGCTCACCAACTATCTGACCGGCACCGGCTATCCCGACAGGAACGGCGAACGCTCGCGTTTCTGGCCGGCGAACCTGCACCTGATCGGCAAGGATATCGTGCGGTTCCATACCGTCTACTGGCCGGCCTTCCTGATGTCGGCGGACATTCCGCTGCCCCGGTCGGTGTTCGGGCATGGCTTCCTGCTTCACCGCGGCGAGAAGATGTCGAAGTCGCTCGGCAACGTCGTCGATCCGGGCGAGCTGGCCGATGCGTTCGGGGTCGATGCATTGCGCTACTTCTTCCTGCGCGAAGTGAGTTTCGGGCAGGACGGCTCCTATTCGGCCGAGGCGATCGTGACGCGGGTGAACGCCGAACTGGCCAACAGCTTCGGCAATCTGGCGCAGCGTACCTTGTCGTTCATCGCCAAGAACCTGGACGGTGCTTTGCCGGAGGCCGGGCGCGCGGAAGACATGGACGGCGCGTTGATCGAGGAGGTGGTGGTCGCCTGTGCAGGCCTGCGCACCGCGTTCGACGACCTGATGCTGAGCCAGGGGATCGAGGCATGGATGCGCGGCGTCTATGCCTGCAACCAGTATATCGACACCGCCGCGCCATGGGCGTTGCGCAAGACCGATCCGGAGCGGATGCACGCGGTGCTGCGCACGCTGGTCCGCGCGATCCGCATGCTGGCGATCGCGATCCTGCCGGTGGTGCCGGTGGCGGCGGGCAAGGTTCTGGACCAGTTGGGTGCCGAGGCGCGCGACCACACCGCGATCGACGATGACGGCTGGTACGATGCGCATGCCGCCAGCGGTTTCCGCCTGGCGCCGCCGACCCCGGCCTTTCCGCGGCTGGAGATGCCGGCCGAGGCGGCTGCCTGATGCTGGCCGACAGCCACTGCCACCTGAACTACAAGGGCGTCGCCGAGCAGCAGGGCGAGGTGCTGGCCCGCGCCCGGGCGCGCGGCGTCACCGCGATGCTCAACATCTCGACCCGCGAAAGCGAGTGGGATGCGGTGATCGCGACCGCCGAGCGCGAGCCGGATGTCTGGGCGTCGGTGGGCATCCACCCGCATGAGGCGGATCAGCACGGCCATGTCGATACGGCCCGGCTGGTCGCGCGCGCCGCGCACCCCCGCGTGGTGGGGATCGGCGAAAGCGGGCTCGATTATCACTACGACCATAGCGACCGGGCGCGCCAGCAGGCGAGTTTCCGGGCGCACATCGCGGCCTGTCGCGAGACGCAGTTGCCGCTGATCGTCCACACCCGCGATGCCGAGGAGGATACGATCGCGATTCTGGGCGAGGAGATGGGGAAGGGGGCCTATCCCGGCGTCATCCACTGCTTCACCGCCAGCGGCGACTTTGCCGACAAGGCGATGGCGCTCGGCTTCTACATATCGATCTCCGGCATCGTGACGTTCAAGAACGCCAGGGATCTGCAGGACACCGCAAAGCGTCTGCCGAAGGACCGCTTGCTGATCGAGACGGATGCGCCGTTCCTCGCGCCCGTGCCGCATCGGGGCAAGCAGGGGGAGCCGGCCTTCGTTGCCGATACCGCGGCGTTCCTGGCCGATCTGCGCGGCGAGGATGTCGCGGCGCTGACCCGGACCACGGCGGAGAATTTCCACCGCCTGTTCGCGAAGACGCGCGCGTGAAGATCCGCATCCTCGGCTCCGGCACGTCGTCGGGCGTGCCGCGGATCGGAAACGAATGGGGCGACTGTGATCCGGCCGAACCACGCAATCGGCGGACCCGTGCCTCCGCGCTGGTCGAACATGGCGACACCCGCATCCTGATCGATACCAGCCCCGACATGCGGGCTCAGTTGCTGGCCGCGAATGTCGGCCGGGTCGATGCGGTCATCTGGACGCACGACCATGCCGATCACTGCCACGGCATCGACGATCTGCGCCAGATATTCCACCAGCTGGGTCATCCCGTGCGCGGGCTGGCGCGCGCCGATACGCGGCAGACGCTGGAGGCGCGCTTCGCCTATGTCTTTCATGGCAAGCGCGGTTATCCGCCGACCGCAACGATCGAGGAACTGCCGGACGCGATCACGATCGGCGACATCAGCGTGCGGACCGTCGATCAACCGCATGGCGGGACGCGCTCGGCCGGGCTTCGCTTCGAAGCGGATGGCAAGAGCATCGGCTATGCCACCGATTTCCATGAACTGACGGCTGCGATGGCCGCGCTGTACACCGGACTGGACGTGTGGGTGGTCGATGCGCTGCGCCGCTGGCCGCATCCCTCGCATCCCGAACTGTCCGCGGTCCTGGGCTGGGTCGAGACATTGCGACCGCGCGAGGCCGCGCTGATCCATATGGACCAGACGATGGATTACGCGACGCTGTGCGCCGAACTGCCGCCAGGGGTGCAGCCGGGCTATGACGGGCTGGAACTGGTCGCGTGAGCGACGACCGGGTCGCCAATATCCTCCTGTACGGGATCATGCTGTACGGGATCATGTTGATCCTGCCGCTGTCCGCGCTGATCGTGCGGCGTCCGAAATTGGGGCCGACCCTGAAGATGGCGGCGGCGTGGGTCGGTATCTTCGCGCTGGGCCTGATCCTGGTCAGCCAGCGCCACCATGTGACGGGCCTGTTCACCGATCAGCGTGTCGAGGGCATGCAGACCCGCATCCGCATGGGTGACGATGGTCATTTCCATGCCGATGTGTCGGTCAACGGCGTGACCCGCTCGATGCTGATCGACAGCGGGGCTACGATCACCGCCTTGTCAGACGCTACGGCGCGCGCCGCGGGGCTCGATCTGGAGGAAAGCCCGTTTCCGCGCATGCTGCAGACCGCGAACGGCCCGGTGGCGGCGCGAAAGGCGACGGTCGGAACGATGACGGTGGGCAGCATCACCACGCACGACCTGAGCGTCGTCGTATCGCCGGCATTCGGCGATCAGGATGTGCTTGGCATGAACTTCCTGTCGCGGCTGGGATCGTGGTCGGTGGAAAAGGGTGAGCTAATACTGACCCCGGAAAAAGCGTCCTAGTTTTACATAATTTCTATTATCGGTCGTTTGGATTGAAGGCGCCGGGGGGCGAACGCACCCCCTAATTCCCCCAACGCCGCACCATTCCGGACGCCATTGCAATCGCGAAGCACCGTGGATCACGCAGCCGGCAAGGTCGCCAATCGCCTGGCCACCAGCGGCGCCACCCGATCCGCCATGCGACCGACGCCCACCGCATTGGGATGCACCCCGTCGGGCAGCATCAGCTGGCGATTGCCGATCACGCCTTGCAGGATGAACGGGTCCAGCACGGCGTCATGTTCGCGCGCGAGGTCGGGCCAGATGCGGTTGAAGCGACCAGCGAAATCCGGTCCGAGGTTGGGCGGTGCCATCATGCCGGTGAGGATGACCGGGATGCCTCGCCGCGCCAGTTCCTCCAGCATGGCCGCCATGTTCGCGCGCGTTTCGGCCGGGTCGACCTGACGCAGCACGTCGTTGCCGCCCAGACCGAGCAGCACCAGATCGGGCGGCGTCTTCAGCCGATCGAGGGTATAGGCCAGGCGACGCCGTCCGCCGGCGGTGGTGTCACCCGACACCCCGGCATTGACCACCGTCGCATCGATCCCCTGCCCGCGCAGCCGCGCCTGAACCGCATCGGGCAGGCTCTCGCCGCGCTTCAGGCCATACCCCGCATACAGGCTGTCACCAAAGGCGAGCACCGTGCGCTTCGGCCCGGACACCGGCAGGGCCGCCGCAGCCGTCGGCGCCGGGGCCGCGACATTGGTGACCGGCAGCGCCTCGTCGCGCTGCGCATCGCAGGCCGACAGCAGCGCGGCTTGGATAAGGGCGGCGCCTGCCACATATGGCGTCTTCGTCATCTTTATTCTGGATTCCCCGAAAACATGGTCGCACGCGATATGGTCATCCGGGCCGCGGATGTAAGGCTGACGCTTGGCGGCGCAGCGCCGGTCGAGATCCTGAAGGGTATCGACCTTGCGGTCGCGGATGGCGAGAGCCTGGCGCTGCTCGGGGCATCGGGTTCGGGCAAATCGTCGTTGATGGCGGTTCTGGCCGGGCTGGAGCGCGCGACCTCCGGCCGCGTCGAGGTGGCGGGCACCGACTTCGGCACGCTGGACGAGGATGGTCTGGCGATCGCACGCCGCGGCCGGATCGGCATCGTGCTTCAGGCTTTTCATCTTTTGCCGACGATGACGGCGCTGGAGAATGTCGCCGTGCCGATGGAACTGGCCGGCGAGCGCGACGCCTTCGCCCGTGCCGAGGCGGAACTCGCCGCGGTCGGATTGTCCCACCGGCTGGACCATTACCCCGCACAGCTTTCGGGTGGCGAGCAACAGCGCGTCGCCATCGCCCGCGCACTCGGCCCCCGTCCCCGCATCGTCTTCGCCGACGAGCCGACCGGCAATCTCGACGCCGCCACCGGCGCCCGCGTGATGGACCTGTTGTTCGACCGTCGCGCCGCCACGTCAGCGACCCTGGTCATCATCACCCATGATCCCGCCCTTGCCCGGCGTTGCGACCGGGTGATCGAACTGATTGATGGGCGGATCGCGGCGTGAGCAGCTGGGCGCTGGCCTGGCGGCTCGCCCGGCGTGAGGTGTCGGCGCGGTTCCGGGGACTGCGGCTGCTGTTGCTGTGCCTGTTTCTGGGGGTGGGCGCGCTGGCGGCGATCGGCAGTCTGGGCGAGGCAATCGGCGGCGAGCTTGCCGCGCGTGGCCGGGTCCTGCTCGGCGGCGATCTGGAATTGTCGTTGTCGCAGCGTCTGGCCGAGCCGTCGGAGCAGGCGGCGATGCGGGCGATCGGACGGGTGTCGGAGACCATCCGGATGCAGTCGATGGCGGTCACCGCTGCTGGTGCCACCGCCCCCGTTCAGTTGAAGGCCGTCGATGCCGCCTATCCGCTTTACGGCAGGCTTACCCTTCGGAATGGGCGCACGGTACGGGCACCGGCGGGTGACGAGGTCTGGATCGGCCGGGCGCTGGCCGAGCGGCTGCTGGTGCGCCCCGGCGATACGCTGCGTTTCGGCACTGCGGGCTTTCGGGTCGGGGGGATCATCGCCGACGAGCCGGATCGGCTTGGCGAGGGCTTCACGCTCGGCCCCGTCGCGATCATCGCACGTGCAGGGCTGGATCGCACCGGCCTGATCCAGCCGGGCAGCCTGTACGACACCCGATACCGCATCGCCACCGCCGGCGATCCGGCCAGCGCCGTCCGGCGGTTCGAGCATCGTTTCCCCACTGCGGGCTGGGAAACCCGCACCCGCGACCGTGCCTCACCCGGCGCCAGCCGCTTCATTGCGCGCATGGGCGAGTTCCTGACACTTGTCGGGCTGGCGGCGCTGGTCATCGCCGGGATCGGCGTCGGCAACGGCGTCACCTCCTATCTCGATGCGCGGCGCCAGAATATCGCGATGCTGAAGGTGCTGGGCGCGACATCGGGCATGGTGGCGCGCATATATCTGCTGCAGGTTCTTGCCGTTGCCGGGGTCGGCATCCTTCTGGGCCTGACCGCCGGCATCGTCGCGGTGCCGCTGGTCGGCATGGCGGTGGGCGCGGTGCTGCCGGTCGCGCCAGGACTGACCTTTGCCCCCGCCGCGCTCGCGCTGGCGGCGGCCTATGGCCTGTTGATCGCACTCGCCTTCTGCGCAGCGCCGCTGGTCGCCGCCGGGCGCGTGCCGGCCGCGGCATTGCTGCGCGGTGCGCTGGACGCGCGAGCCGGCGGTGGATGGCGTGGCCGCCTCTGGGCGGTGGCGGCGGGCATCCCGGTCGCGGTGCTGGCCCTGCTGACCACCGATCGCCCTGCCTTTGCCGCGGCCTTCCTCGGGGCGACGGCAGCGACACTGGCCGCACTGGTCGGCATCGGCACCGTGATCCGGATGGCGGCGGCGCGCCTGCCCCGCCCCCGCAGGCCGCTCGCCCGGCTTGCGCTTGCCGCGCTCCACCGGCCGGGATCGCGAACCGTGTCGCTGGTCGTCGCGCTCGGTCTTGGCCTGACCTTGTTCGTGCTGCTCGCCAGCATCCGCACCAGCATCGACGGCAATATCCGTCGCTCGGTGCCGGAGCGCGCCCCTGCCCTGTTCGCGCTCGACGTGCCACCCGATCGCGAAGGCGAGTTCCGACGCACCGTCATCGCGGTAGCCCCCAAAGCCGTCATTGCCACCGTTCCGCTGATGCGCGGCACGATCACCGGCTATGGCACGACCCGCGTCGCCGATCTGGCGACGATTCCGGAGGGGGCCTGGGCGCTGCGCGGCGAGCGCGGCCTGACCTTTGCGACCACCCTGCCCGCAGGCAGCACGCTGACGGCGGGACGATGGTGGAACGCGGCGGAGGCACGACAAAGCCTCGTCTCGATCGACACGCGTCTTGCCGAGGCATTGAAGCTGAAGATCGGCGATCCGCTGACCATTTCGGTTCTGGGACTGGAGCGCACGGCGCGCATCGCGTCGTTCCGGCGGATTGCATGGGACACGCTGGGCTTCAACTTCGTGATGGTGTTCTCGCCCGGCGCGCTGGCCGATGTGCCGCACAACCTGGCCGCGACGATCGACATGCCCGCGGCCAAGGCGCCGGCGGTGACCAGGGCGCTGCTCCCCCGCTTCCCCTCCACCTCGGTGGTCGAGGTGGGCGGCGTGTTGCAACAGGTGCAGGACGTGGTCGGCCAGATGGCGACCGCGATCACTGTTGCCGCCGGCATCGCCGTGCTGGCGGGCATCGCGGTGCTGCTCGGTGCGATCGCCGCCGCGCGCGCGGCACGTACCTATGACGCGGTCATGCTGAAGGTGCTGGGGGCCACGCGCCGCCAGATATTGCTGGCGCAGGCGATCGAATATGCGGTGCTGGCCGGCATCGTCGGTGCGGTGGCACTCGTGCTGGGCGTCGGCGGCGGCTGGTTCGTGGTGACGCAGGTGTTCGGGTTCGACTGGATGCCCAACTGGATCGTGATCCTGGCGACGCTGGCGGGTGGCGCGGCGGTGACGATCGGCATCGGTATTGCCGGAACGCTGCCGGTGCTGCGTGCCCGGCCTGCCGCATCGCTCCGGGCTTTGTAGCGACGTTTCAACCATTTGCCGTCGGAACCTGAGATGGGGTTCGATGGTCCAGCCTTATCCGTGGAGGTGCCGATGCCCTATTCCGTTCCCTACACCGCCGATGCCGCCCGTTATGATCAGGGCATGCCCTATCGCCGGACCGGGCGCAGCGGCCTGAAACTGCCCGCGATCAGCCTGGGCCTGTGGCAGAATTTCGGCGGTGACGACGTGTACGAAGTCGGCCGCGCCATCCTGCGACGTGCATTCGATCGCGGCGTCACCCATTTCGATCTCGCGAACAATTACGGTCCGCCCTATGGCTCGGCGGAAGAGAATTTCGGGCGCATATTCGCCTCCGACTTCCGCACTCACCGCGACGAACTGGTCATCTCGTCCAAGGCGGGATGGGACATGTGGCCCGGCCCGTACGGCGATATCGGCTCGTCCAGGAAATATCTGATCGCAAGCTGCGACCAGAGCCTGAAGCGGATGGGCCTCGATTACGTCGACATCTTCTACTCGCACCGGGTCGACCCGGACACGCCGCTAGAGGAAACCATGGGCGCGCTGGCGCAGCTCCACCGGCAGGGCAAGGCGCTGTATGTCGGCATATCCTCCTACGACCCCGGCCTGACCCGGCGGGCCGCGGCGATCCTGGCGGAAGAGCGCGTGCCACTGTTCATCCATCAGCCGAGCTATTCGATCCTCAATCGCTGGATCGAGCGTGACCTGCTGGCGACGCTGGACGATCTGGGCACCGGCTGCATCGCCTTCTCGCCGCTGGCGCAGGGGATGCTCACGTCGAAATATCTGGGTGGCGTTCCCAAGGACGCCCGCGCCAGCCGTGGTGGGTCGCTGTCCACGCAGTTGCTGAGCGAACAGAACCTGGCATCGATCCGCCAGCTGAACGACATCGCCCATGCCCGCGGTCAGACGCTGGCGCAGATGGCGATCGCCTGGGTGCTGCGCGATCCCCGGGTCACCTCCGCGCTGATCGGCGCGCGTACCGTCGATCAGCTCGACGACTCGCTGAGAGCCGCCGACCGCCTCGATTTTACACCCGAGGAACTGTCGGCGATCGACGACGCCGCAGCGGATGGCGGCATCAACCTGTGGGCGGGGTCGTCCGACATCGTCGACCTGCCCGCCGCACAGGGTGTGCCCGCCTCCTGAGCGCGGCGTTCAGGCCGCGACCGGCATGCAGGCCGGTCCGGCCGGCGCCGATGCCTTGTAGGTCAGCACGAACTCCTGATGTCCCAGCGCTTCGGACTTGGTCTGTGCGCCGGCGGACACCGCCGCGATCAGCGACACGATCTCGGCCCCCACCTCGTCCAGCGTCGCCCGGCCTTCCAGGATACGGCCGGCATCGACGTCCATGTCCCCTTCCATCCGGCGATAGGTTTCCGGGTTCGCGCACACCTTGATCACCGGCGAGATCGCGGACCCGACCACGGATCCGCGTCCGGTGACGAACAGGTTGATATGCGCCCCGCATGCGATCAGCTCGCCGATCTCGGCATTATCGACGATGTTGGGAAAGCCGAACTTGGGATCGCCCGGCGGCACCACGTCGAGCAGGTACAGCCCCGGCCCCGGCGCCTGTTCGGCCGGCAGGATCACCCCGTCGATGGCGCGGCTGCCCGACTTGGCATAGGCGCCGGCGGATTTCTCCTCCTGGCTGGACAGGCCACCCTCGGCATTGCCGGGCGCAAAGCTGCCATAGCCCATCGCGCGGTAATAACGCTCGGCCTGCTGGACGGACGCGATCAGCGCGTCGGCCACCGCCGGGCTGGCCGCGCGCTCGGCCATGTGGCCCTCGCAACCGATCATCTCGCCGGTTTCCTCGAAGATGCAGGTCGCACCGGCATCGACCAGTGTGTCGAAGGCACGGCCCACCGCCGGATTGCCGGTGATCCCGCTCGTCCCGTCGGAGCCGCCACAGATCGTGCCGACGACCAGTTCGGACATCGCCATTGGCACCCGTACCGCCTGCGCGTCGGCGATCGCGCCGACGCGTGCCACCGCCGCCAGCCCGGCATCGATCGCGCCGCGCGTGCCGCCCGATTGCTGGATCACCACCGTCTCGACCGGGCGGCCATTCTCCTGTGCGTGGCGTGCCAGCGCCTCGCGGTTGAAGCTCTCGCACCCCAGCGACATCAGCACCACGCCACCGACATTGGGATGGACGATCAGCGCCTTCATCATCGCCAGCGCATAGTCGTTGGGGTAGCAGCCGGGAAAGCCGATCAACTGCACCCGTGGGTCATCCACCTTGTCCACGATGCGGCGCGCGACATGGTGCGCGCATTCCACCAGATAGACGACGACGATGGCGTCGCGAATGCCCTTGCGCCCGTCGGCACGCAGCCATGCCTCGATCATGCTTGGTCTCCCGCCGCGTCACGCAGATGTGCCGGCATGTAATCGCTTTTCATGTTGTGCATATGGACCCACCCGCCGGGATCGGCCGCTGCCGTCATAGATCCGATCGGCATCCCGTATTTCAAGACCTTGTCACCCGGATTGAGCGCAAACAGCGCCAGCTTGTGGCCGATCGGCACGGCTTGCGTCACGCTCAGCGTCTGGCCCTCCACGACGAAGCTCTCCCCCGCCTCGATCGACCGGCAACAGACGACGACATTGTCGCTGGGCGACAGGCGGATGGCGGCCGGCGGGATCATGCGGTGGTCTCCTTGGTGGTGGCGGGGATCGGCGCGTCGGCGCGCAGCAATCCCTCATGGCGCAATTCGGCCCAGAAATCGGCCGGAATCACCGCGCGGTACAGGTCCATCGTCTGAGTGACGCGCGCCGCGCTGCCGAGCCCCGGAATGACGCTGGCGACGCTCGGATGGGCCAGCACGAACTGCAACGCAGCAGCAGGCAGCCGCACGTTGTGGCGGTCGGCCACCGCCTCGATCCCGCGCACTCTGGCGACTACTGCGTCCGACGCCGGGCCATAATCATGGTGCAGCACCCCGCCCCCCTTGGTCCCCGTGGCCAGGATGCCGCTGTTATAGGGCCCGCCGATCACGATCGACGTGCCGGCCGTGGCGCAGGCGGGCAGCAGCGTGTCCAGCGCATCCTGTTCCAGCAGCGTGTAGCGCCCGGCCAGCAGGATCGCGTCCAGCGGCATTTCGCGCATCACGTCCAGGCACACCGCGATCTCGTTGACACCGATGCCGAAGCCCGCGATCGCCCCCTCGTCCCGCAACCGCGCCAGCGCCTTGAGGCCGCCGCCACGGGTCAGTTGCTCCCAATGTTCCCCGGCGGCATCGCCATGCGTGTAGCCGCCGATATCGTGAACATACAGCAGGTCCACCCGCCCCAGCCCGAGCCGTTGCAGGCTGTGCTCATGGCTGCGCAGGACGCCGTCATGACTGTAATCGTAGCGCATGCGGAAGGGCATCGGCGAGCGGAAGCCGTCACGCTCCCGGTCGTCGGTGATGCTGGCATCGGGGTCCATCAGCCGCCCGACCTTGGTCGATACCACCACGTCCGCGCGGGTGCGCACCGCGTCGCCCACCCGTCGTTCCGACAGGCCCCGCCCGTAATGCGGTGCGGTATCGACATAGGTCATGCCGGCATCCAGTGCCGCGTCGATCGCGGCCCGCGCATCGACGTCGGCGACCGGCTGATACAGATTGCCGAGCGAGGCCGCGCCGAACCCCAGTTCGGTCACGGTCAGGCCGGTGCGTCCCACCGTCCGGCGAGCGATATCGTTCACAGCGTCAGTCCCAATCGGTAAAGGGTATTGGCGTTGCGACCCCACAGGTCGCGCCGCTCATCCTCGGAAAAATCGGCGAGCAGCGCCTCATAGGCGCCCAGCGTCTCGTCCATCGTCGCGAACAGGCGGTCGGTGGGAAAATTGCTCGCCACCATCACCCGGCGCGTGCCGAAGCGGTCGATCACCTCGCGCACGATGTCGGCAAAGGGCGCGCCGACGAACCCCGCGCCGGACAGCTTGATCGCCACATGCGGCATCGCCGCCAGCCGCGTAATGCCGTCGCGCCACGCCTCCAGCCCATCCGCCACGATCGGCAAGGCCAGGTGGTCGACGATTACCGGCGTGTCGGGGTGGAGCGCAGCCACCTCCGCCATGCCGGCCAGCTGCGGCGGAAAGCCATGATAGTCGAAGCTGAGGCCATGGCGCGCCAGCAGCGCATAGCCCCGCCGCCACGCATCGCCCCGCGTCAGGTCACGAGGGTGCGCCGCCCGCCCAGGGTCGGTCGGGTGCCAGTTCACCATGTGGCGGATGCCGCGAACCTGCGCATGGCCCGCGTGAAAGGCCAGTTTCGCCTCCACCTCCGGATCGTCCAGCGCGACATAGGCGACCATGGCGGTGGGCAGCCCGGTATCGGCGGCAAGCTCGTCCAGCCACCGCGTCTCGCCTGCCGCATCGCCCGGATGCGCCCCGGCCTCGACATGCACGGCCCCGACGACGTTCCACGCAGCCGCCTCGTGGGTGTAGTCGGCCGGCAGGTAGCTGTCCGCGATCGGCGCCTTGTCCGCCTCGTCCAGCCACGGATAGCGCAGTTGCCCCCGATCCCACATGTGCAGGTGTGCATCCACGAAGGGCGGCCGCGCCGTCATGCGCGTCAGGCCGCCGCCGTCCAGGCGACAACGTCCTGCCGCTGCTCGCCCAGCTTCTCGATACCTAGCTCCACCACGTCGCCGGCCTTCAGATACCAGGGTTCCGGCTTCTGCCCCAGGCCGACGCCGGGCGGCGTGCCGGTGGTGATGACGTCACCGGGCTCCAGCGTCATGAACTGCGACAGATAGGCGATGATCTGCGCAACGCCGAAGATCATGGTGCGGCTGTGGCCGTCCTGTACGCGCGTGCCGTTCACCGACAGCCACATCGACAGGTTCTGCGGGTCGCCCACCTCGTCGGCGGTCACCAGCCAGGGGCCGATCGGGCCAAAGGTCGGAAAGCCCTTGCCCTTGTCCCAGGTCGCGCCGCGCTCGATCTGCCAGTGGCGCTCCGACACGTCATTGATGACGCAATATCCCGCGACGTGATCCAGGGCATCGGCCTCCGCGACATGGTTGGCGCGCTTGCCGATCACCACGCCCAGCTCGACCTCCCAGTCGGTCTTCTTGGAATCCTTGGGGATCACGATCGGATCGTTCGGCCCCTGAATGCAGCTTACCCATTTCTGGAACACCACCGGCTCCTCCGGGATCGGCAGGTTCGACTCCGCGGCATGGTCGGCGTAGTTCAGGCCGATCGCAACGAAATGGCGGGTGCCCGTCACGCACGCGCCGTAGCGCTGCTCACCCTCGACCAGCGGCAGGCTCGCCGGATCGATCGCGGCCAGCCGCTTGAGCGTGTCCGCGCCCAGCGCATCGGGGCCGATGTCGCCGACATGCGCGGACAGGTCGCGGATACGGCCATCCGCATCGATCACACCGGGACGCTCCGCACCGGGAGCACCAAACCGACAAAGCTTCATATCGAATACCTTCAAAACTTCAGAAAAAGATCAGGCCATGCACCAGCCGCCGTCGATGACGTGCAGCTGCCCGGTGGTGTACGCGCTTTCGTCGGACGCCAGGTACAGCGCCAGCGCCGCCACCTCGTCCGCGGTGCCCAGCCGGCCGAGCGGCTGGCGGGCGATGAACGCCGCCCGCGCCCCCGCCTCGTCCCCGGTCGCGGCCAACCGCTCGTCCAGCGACGGCGACTGCACGGTGCCCGGGCAGATCGCGTTGCAGCGGATTTTGTCGCCGACATAATCGACCGCCACGGACCGGGTGATCCCCGCCACCGCCGCCTTGGACGCGCAATAGGCGAAGCGGTTCGCCACGCCGATCACCGGCCCCGCGACCGAGGCCATGTTGATGATCGACCCCCCGCCCCTCGCGATCATGCCGGGCAGCAGCGCCGTCAGCATATGGGTGATCGCATGGACGTTCAGGTCGAACGACAGGCGATAACCGGCATCCTGGCTGTTCAGCAGCGTGCCGGCATCGACATAGCCCGCGCAATTGAACAGCACGTCGACCTCGCCCGCCTCGGCACCGAACGCGGCGATGGCCGCCGCATCGGTCAGGTCCAGCAGCCGCGTCTCGCACCCCGTCAGGGTCGCCAGCGCGTCCGCATTGCGATCGACCGCGACGACGCTGGCGCCTTCCTGTGCGAAGCGTTCCGCCGCCGCCCGGCCGATACCCTGCCCGGCGCCGGTGACGATCGCACGCTTGCCCTTCAACCTGTCCACTCTGCTACTCCTGCTTTGTCTCTCAGCCGGCCTTGGCCGACCCGCGGCCGACGATGATCGCGAAGGCCAGCACCACCGCGAAGCTCGCCGCCGACACCAGCACCGCATGGGTGATCCCCGCCAGATCGGATACCAGCCCCATCAGCGCGGTCAGCCCGGCGCCGCCGATGATCGCCATCACGATCAGCGAGGCCCCGATCCGGCGCAGCGGCCCCAGGCCATCGATGCCGATCGCAAAGATCGTCGGAAACTGGATCGACATGAAGAAGCTGGAAGCGACCAGCGCATACAGCCCGATCGTGCCGCCGATCAGCCCGGCCACCGCCGCCAGCGCCAGCGAAATGCCCGCGAACAGCGCCAGCAGCCGAACCGGCGCCATCCGCGCCATCAACGCCGCACCGGCAAACCGACCGGCCGCGAACAGCACCAGCGACACGAACAGTGCGTCCGCGCCCGCCCGCTCGCCAAACCCGGCATTCGCCTGTGCGTAGCGGATCGTATAGCTCCACAGCCCGACCTGCGCGCCGACATAGAAGAATTGCGCGACCACCGCCCCGATCAGCCGCGGATGGCGCAGCACATCGGCAAAGCGCCCGCCCTGCGTCGTGTCACCGGCCTCGCGCGGCGGGTTCTTCGGAAAGGCGACGAACAGCGCGGCGACCGCAAACGCCAGCACGATGGCGGCAATCCACATATAGGGGCCGACCACCGCCTGTACCTCGCTGCGGTAAAAGGCTTCGCGCGCCGCGGCGTCCATCGTCACCAGCGCCTGTTCGTCATGCTCGATGCCCGACAGGATGAAGAAGCGCCCGATCAGGATGCCGGTGATCGCACCCAGGGGGTTGGCCGCCTGTGCCCAGTTCAGCCGCCGCGCCGCGGTCGCCGGATCGCCCAGTTCGGTCATCAGCGGATTGGCGGAGGTCTCCAGAAAGGCGAGGCCCGCGGCGATCACGAACAGTGCGAGCAGGAACAACTGGTACAGGCTGGCCTGCGCCGCCGGGTAGAAGAGCAGTGCGCCCGCCGCATAGAGCATCAGGCCGGTTACGATCGCCGCCTTGTAGCCGAACCGGCGCATCACCATCGATGCGGGCACCGCCAGCAGGAAATAGCCGAAATAGAACACCTGCTGCACGAAGCTCGTGCCGAAGTCGGACAGCGTGAACGCCTTGCGAAACTGCGCGATCAGGATGTCGTTCAGGTTGTTGGCGACACCCCACAGGAAGAACAGGCTGACCGTGATGATCAGCGCCGGCAGATAGCGCTGCCCGCGATACGGCGTGGCGCCCGCCTGCGGCGCACCCGCCGCCGGCATGACCGGCATCGCCATCAGCTACGCACTCCCGTCAGGTACGGTGCAGATGCCATGAAGGGGCCACGGGATAGATGATGCCGACTATCTCCAACCATGATCGCGCCTCTCCATGATATTTCACTTTTATGCGTGAAAGTTAGCGGGATGTGCGAACCGGCGCAACCCGCCGGCGTTCATTCTTCCGCCACATGTCCCAGCAGCCGCGAGATGCGCAGCGTCGCCGCCGCCAGCATTTCGCGGGCCGCATCCACGCCGAGTGCCTGCGATCCGTCGATCAGTTCCAGGAAGGGAATGGTCAGCGCGGCCATCACCTCGCCGCCAAAGCCGAAGACCGGATAGCTGACATCCGTTACCCCGCGCGCGACCGGGCTTTCCCGCATGTCGCCGCCTTTGGCCCGCACCTCTTCCAGTCGCTTCGACAGCGCCGCCCGGTCGATCTCCGCACCCCGCGTCGCCTCGATCCTGTCGAGCAACCGCTCCGCTGCGGCCGGCGCTGAAAATGCCAGGATCACCTGTCCCGAACAACTGCGCAGCAGGTCGATCGATGCGCCCAGCCGCAATGCGAAGCCGCGTACGCCGGGATTTTCCTCGCGCGCGATCACCAGCCCCTCGGCATGCTTGGCGACCACCAGGTGGCAGGACTGCTCCGTCGCGCGTGCCAGTGCTTGCATCTCGGGCACCGCCGCCGCGGTCAGTTGCCGGGTCGGCGTCGCCCGGTACGCGATGTCGAGGAATTTGTAGGTGATGGTATAGCGGTCGGTCACCGGCGACTTCTGGAGATAGCCGGCCTCTTCCATCACCACCACGATGCGGAACAATTCGCCCAGCGAGCGCCCGAGCGCGGTGGCCATCTCGCTGGCCAGCAATCCTTGTGGATGGTCCGCCAGCAGTTCGATGACGAGGAACGCCTTGTCCAGCGCCGGCGCGGCATAGCTGCCCTTGCGTTCCTTTCGCTCCGCCATCGTTGCGCATCCTCCTGCCATGTGTTTTCTCGGGTAGGCGTTCCGCCGATGCCCCGCAACGACGCTGGTTTGACGGCGCCGGGCCATGTCCATAGTGCCGCCCGGTCAACGGGATGAGGATTGCACATGGCCCAACGCATCTGCTTCGCGCTCGATCTGGTCGACGATGCCGAGCTTATCGCCGCCTATGAGGCCGCGCACGCCCCCGGCGCCGTCTGGCCGGAGGTGGTGGAGGGCATCCGCGCCGCCGGCTACGAGGCGATGGAGATCTGGCGCTTCGGTCCCCGCCTGTTCATGGTCGCGGAGGTATCGGCGGACTGGCCGCGCGCGATCCCCGACCATCTGCGCGCCACCGACGACCGCTGGCAGGCGGCGATGGACCGTTTCCAGCAGCGTATCGCCGGATCGCCGGACAAATGGGCGCCGATGACCCGCATCTTCACGCTGGACGGGGCGTGACGCCTCAGCGTCCGGACACCGGATCGCCATAGAACAGCCCCCGGCCGTCGGTACCGACATAGACCCGGCCGGCGCGCCGGGGATCGCCCGCGATCACCCGGTATCGCCCGCCCCAGCGATGCGCATCGTTATCGATCCGTGTCCACGACGTGCCGCGATCGGCCGAGCGCCAGATGCCGCGCACGCCGCCCAGCGTGCCGATCGCGAACAGATGCTCGCGCCCCAGCCCGAACAATTCGACCGACAGCGCGCCGCTGGCGGGCACGAAACCGGCCCCGCCGTCGCTGCTGTGAAACAGCCGCGTTCCCGCCTGCAACCACAGGTCGCCGCTGCGCCCCGGCGTCGCGAGCAGCGCGCTCTGCGCCTCGCGCCCCTGTCGTCCTGCCGGCATCAGGTCCTTGGGCAGTCCCCGCCCCGCGACCGGCGCAAAGCTGGCGCCACCGTCGCGCGATGCCAGCAAACGTCCGCCCTGTGTGTCTACGGCCCAGAAGGCGCGCGGATCGACCTTGTCCGCCACCGTCCGCGTCCGGCCGGGCAGGCCGCGCACCGCCTGCCATGATCGGCCGCCGTCGCGCGTCATCTGCGGGATCCTGGTCGAAACCAGCATGGTGGCGCCGTCCGCCGACACGCTGATCGCTGCCTCCCCCATCAGGTCGTCGCGCGCCGGCGGCGACCCTTGCGGCGGCACCCGGACCGGCACCCAGGTCGCCCCGCCATCCTCCGACCGCCCCAACGACGCATCCCGCGCCCGGTCGACATACAGGCTGCCACTCCGCACGATCACATTCGGCGCCCGCCCGGCATAATCCAGCGTGTTGGTGTTCGACAGATAGGGGTTGATGAAGCTGGGTTCGGGCGAGCTGGCCAAGTCGCGGTGGACGAACCCGGCCAGGTCGCCGAACCCAGACACCAGCGGTGCGCCGCCATTGGGCGAGATCAGCGTGATGATCGCGGTCTGCTCGATCCCGCGCACCCACGGTGCCCAGTCGATCGCCCCCTTCCCGCTCATCCCCGCCGTCGCATAGACCGTCGCCCCGGTCGTATAGGCGACATGCCCCGCATCGAACGGATCGATCGCCAAGCCAGAGATCCAGTGCCCGAAATCGGCCCCCTTCCCTTCATGCGACAGGAAGGGCGAGGCGGACACGTCACGCCGGCTGCGCGGGCCCATATCCTCCCAATGCGCCCCATCATCGCGCGTCACCCATAGCGAGTCCCCCGCCCCGCGCCGGTCGATCGTTGACACCGCGGCAGTGCCGGGCGCTGACCGGGCCACCGCGACGCCCAGGAAGCCGCCCTCGGCGCCGGTAGCGCGCCAGTCCGGCGGCGTGACGTCACGCCCGCTACCGTCACGGCCATAGCGCCATACCGCGCCCGTCTTGGCGTCGCTCGGCCCGATGCCATCGGAATATCCGACCCACAGCACGCCGCGGCTGTCCACCACGCCCTTGGCCGCGAACAAGGGCGGTGCGTCGGCCGCCGTCCAGCTTTCCCCACCGTCGTCGGACCGCCACAAGGCGCCGGCGCCCGTCTGCGCCACGCCGGCCCAAATCCGCTGCGACCGCTTGCCGGGCTGCGCGCCCGTCGGATCGATCGCCACGAAGGAGACGCCGCCATGCCCCTCGCGTCCCTTGGGCAGACCAAGACCCTTGACCGGAAAGCCCGGCACCCTGCGCCAGCGTGCGCCCGCATCGTCGCTGCGCCACAAGCCGTCATGCCGCGACCCGAAGAACAAGGTGCGCGGATCGCCCGGGTCCACCGCCAGCCGCTCGCCCAGGCCGCGACCGGGCTCGTTCCCGCCCATCGCGAACGGCACCGGCACCACCCGCCAGGTCGCACCGCGGTCCGCGGAGCGCAGGATAGCGGCCGGCTCGCGCGCGTTCATCCCTGCGGCCATATAGACGACGTTCGGATCGCGCGGGTCGGGGGCGATGCTCTCGATCCCCATATGGCTCGATACCGCATTGTCGTCCTGCAACGGCACCCAATGCCGGTCCTTCGCGTCCCAGCGATACGCCCCGCCCATGTCGGTGCGCAGATAGGCCAGGCCGCGCTCGGCGGGGCTGAAGACGATGTTGGGTGCGTAGCCTCCCGCCCCCACCGTGACGTTGCTCCACTGATATGGCGTCGCCGCTGGCGGTTCGGCCAGCACGCCCGGTGCCGCACCGACAAGCGCCAGCGCGAGCAGGCACGACAGGCGTGATCGAAGCTGCATGGTAATTCCCGTTTATTTCTGCTGAGCGTTCTCGGGCTCCAGCGTCGCCAGCACGACATCGTTGCTGCGCATCTTCACGCGCAGGACATGGCGACCGTCGCGTCCGACCTGCACCGTCCGCTGCAACTCCGGCGTATCGCTGGTCAGCGCCTGCAACTCGGCGATCTGCGCGGCGGTCAGCGACCGGGGCGATCCCATCTGCAGATAGCGGGAATGCGCGTCGTTCGCCTGATAGCCGGTACGCCGTACCGCCAACCGGTAGCGTCCCGGCGTCAGGTGCGACAACCGGATCTCCGCATCGGCCGAGGGCGTGGCGGGCAGCCGCTTGGTGAAGAACGGCCGGTTGCTGATCGTCTGCGCCGGTTGCTGCCAGTTCCACAGCAGCACGCCCGTCCGCCCCTTGTCGGTCGTCGCCAATACCTGGTCGTCCGCGCTCGGCACCTCGCGGCCTTGCAGCATGTGGAGATATTTGTACGCGAACCATGCCGGCTTGCGAATGCCCTCGCGGTTCATCAGGCCGAAGCCGCCGTGGAAGGGCGTCGGCGGCGGCCCCGCTTCCTCGAACAGGTCGCTATAGGTCCAATAGCTCATGCCCTGCGCATAGGGGCGCGTCGCGCGCAGCTTGGTCAGGATATAGGGCGCGCTGATATAGCTGTCGTGTACCGGGTCGCGCGGATTGTAGCTTGCGCTCCACTCGGTGAAATAGAGCGGGAGCTTCGGAAATCTGGACGCCGCGATCTCTTCGCGTACCCGCCGTACGTCGCCCACCACCGCATCCGGGTTGGTCGACAGCTTGTTGTCGTCCTCGCCCTTCTCGTCGAGAAAACCGCCGTCCACGCCGTAAGTATGGGTGGTGACGAAATCGATCGGGATGTTTCTGGCCGCGGCATGGTCCAGCAGGTCCGGCACCCAGGCCGCGCCCGCCGTCGCCGGTCCACCGACCCTGAGTGCAGGGTCTATCGCCTTTATCGTCCGCGCGCTGGTTTCATACAGCTCCAGATAGGCCGCCTTGTCGGCCTTCTCCCAGAAGCCGGCGAGATTGGGCTCGTTCCACACCTCGAAGAACCAGCCGCGCACCGCCTCCGCACCGTAGCGGTCGCGGAGGTGCCGCACAAAGGCGTCGACCAGCCTGCCCCATTCGTCGATCCGCGGATGCGACGTGTTGCCCTTCCAGTAGAAGATCGTCTGCGGCGATGTCTTCAACAGGCCGGGGGTGAAGCCCAGTTCCACGAACGGCTTGATCCCCCGCGCCAGCAGCGCATCGTACAATTGGTCGATCTTCGTCCAGTCATAGACGATTTTGCCGTCGCGGTTCCGCACGGTGCCCAGCGCATCGGTGAAGATGTCGTGGAACCGGACGTAGCGGAACCCCAGTTCCTTCACCGCCGTGTCGAGTTGCGCGAGGCTGTCCGGCCGGATCAGCGTGCCTGGGTAATCCGACCCGACCGACAGGTCGAACGAGCGGTTCAGCGGTTCACCCGCCCGTGCCAGATCGATGTCGATGGTGCGAACCGGCGCCTGTGCCTCGGCCGTGCGAACGGCTCCGCTCGCGATCGTCATCGTGGCCAACAGGGTGGCCAGGGTTCGGCCGATCATGGGAAGTGGCTGGCTGGTCATGATGGCCCCGGATGATAGGTGGCAGGGCCGGCACCGCCGGCCCTGCACGATCGTCAATAGGTGAAGCGCGCCGTGATGCTGACACGCCGGTCGTTCAGTACCGCGGATTGCGGGCGGCTGGCGATCCCGTAATAGGTGCGGTTCTCGGTATTGGTCAGGTTGATCCCGTCCACCGTCAAGCCGAAATTGGGCGTGACCGTATAGGTGATCGATGCGTCCACCTGTCCGCGCGCATCGTTGAAGATCGGCAGGTTGCCGCTGCCGTTCCCGCGCGTGGTGACCACATATTTCGAGCGCCAGTTATAGGCGACGCGCGCCGACAACGGTCCCTTGTCGTAGATGCCGACCAGATTGTAGCTGTACTTGGACAGCTGCTCCAGCGGCACCGTCAGCTGCGCGCCGGTCGTGTCCTGCGCATCCGGGCTCGGGGCCTTGCTGTCGACATAGGTGAAGTTGGCCTGCACGCCGAAGCCCGACAGCACCCCCGGCAGGAAGTCGAAGAAGGTGTTGCCGCCCACTTCGAAGCCCTTGATCTTGCCGTTGTCGCCGTTCAGCGGCCGCGTGACGTCGACGGTGAACGGACCGTTGCCGAAGTTGAAGGTCTCGGTCGAGGTGATGTTGGCGATGAAGCCGTCCACCTTCTTGTAGAACACCG
Organism: Sphingomonas sp. NY01; assembly: GCF_038809135.1. NCBI lineage: Bacteria > Pseudomonadati > Pseudomonadota > Alphaproteobacteria > Sphingomonadales > Sphingomonadaceae > Sphingomonas > Sphingomonas sp. NY01. Next base: position 1,787,704 of record NZ_CP101722.1, read on the forward strand.
CACCATATACCGAACCCGTGCGCGCGAAATAATATTCCAGCGACGCGTCGAGCTGGTCCGCGGTCAGCGGCCGCAGGTTCGCATTGCCGGTCGTCGCCGTACGCAGGCCACCGCCCGGATTGTTCTCGACGATGTTGATGTTCGGGTTGAGCGCGGTGAAGTCCGGCCGCGTCAGGGCCTTGGACGCCGCCAGACGCAGTTGCAGCTGCGGCGTGAAGCGGAAGCGCAGGTTCAGGCTGGGCAGCGCCTTGGTATAATCGGAATCCGCCCCGAGCGGCACGAAGCTGATCGGGCCGTTGCCGAAGATGGGCAGCCCGGTCGCGGGATCGACCCCGGTCTGCGCCTGCGGCGTTTGTGCGGAGAAGCCCGCGGTGCTCACCTTGGTCTTCACGACGCGCACGCCGACATTGCCGTCGATCGGAATGGACAGGTCGTCCGCACCGAACTTGACGAGGCCGTAGGCGGTGTAGGTATTCTCGCCCTGCGTGTTGCGGTCGTTGGGCGCATAGGTGACGCCGTTGAGCAAAGCCTGCCGCTGTTCCGCCCCGACGAACGGCGCCAGCGCGTTGCGGGTCGCGTCATAGTCCAGAACGATGTTGCGGTTGAAGGCGATCACGCCCTCGGGAATGCCGCGATAGCCGCGGTACAGGTCGCCGCCGAAGATGCGCGGCTCCAGCAGCGCATAGGGCGTCTCGGTCAGCCCGTAATAGGCATAGATGCTGTTGTCGCTCACCGCCGACCGGTCGGTGTAGCGCACGCCCGCCGCGATCGACTTCAGGAAGCCGGTGTCGAACTCGTAATTGACGTCGAGCCGCCCGGTATATTGCTTGCCGACCGACCGGCTGACATTGTCCAGATAGCCGCCCGGCACCGCATAGTTCGCCGGGTTCAGCAACAGGCCATCGCCATTGGTGGGATCGTTGTCGGGGGTGATGATCATCGTCGGCACGCCGCTGCCGACCTGCTGGAACAGCCGCTCCGCATTGGAATTGAGGATGACGATCGAGCGCTGTCCGTCGGTCGTGCCGCGGATATACTGGAAGTCGCCATTGATCGTCAGGCGGTCGGTCGGCGTCCAGCGGGCGTTCAGCGAATAGTCGCTGGTCACCGACTTGCGCCGCTCCAGGCTGGTGTTCGAATTGATCGGCACGTTGACGAAGGTGCCGCTGCGGAAATTGCCGTCCGCATCATAGGTGAAGGGCGCGGTGAAGTCCGGCGTGATCGGCGTATCGCCGGTAAAGGCGAAGAAGCTGTAATCGCCATACTGGAACTTGTAGTCCGACCGCACATATTCGCCGGTCAGCAACAGCGTGTCGGTCGGCTTCCATTGCAGGGCCACGTCCACGCCGATGCGCCGCCGGTCGCCCAGATACTGGCCGATGCCCACGCCGTGCGGCAGGAACGTCTCCTGCCCGGACCGCCCCAGTCCGGCCAGCGTCGCTGCACCCACCTCGGTCGCCGGGTCCAGGCGGAAGAAGGGCTGGCTCGAAATCTGGTCCTGGCGGAACGCCGTCTTCTGATAGGCCAGGTCGACCAGCAGGCCGATCTCGCCGATGCCCGTGTTCCAGCGGTTGGAGATGAGCAGGTTGGCTTGCGGCGTCGTGGTGTCGCGCAGGTCGTAATAGTTGGCGGTCGCGCTCGCCGACATCTTCAGCCCGTTGAAGTCGAAGGGCTTGCGCGTCCTGAGGTTGATCAGGCCGCCGATGCCGCCCTCGATCAGGTCGGCCGAAGGGTTCTTGTAGACGTCGATCCCGGCGAGCAGTTCGGAGGGCACATCCTCCAGGCTCAGCGTGCGCCCGCCGCTGGCGGTGAACACGTCGCGCCCGTTCACCTCGGTCCGCACCTGGCTCAGGCCGCGGATCGCCACCGAGCTGCCTTCGCCGAAGCTGCGCTGGATCTGCACGCCGGTGATGCGCTGCAATGCCTCCGCCACGTTGCGGTCGGGCAGCTTGCCGATGTCCTCCGCCACGATCGAATCGACGATCTGCGACGCGTTACGCTTGATGCCCTGTGCGGTCGACAGGCTGGCGCGCACGCCGGTCACCACGATGTCCGCTGCCTCGGTATCGGTGGCCGCACCGCTGCCCTGCGGGCTCGCCGTTCCGGCATCGCCGCTGGGGGGTACGGTACCGCTCTGCTCGGCAGGGGTCTGGCTATTGTCGGATGATTGCGCCGCCGCCGGCACGGTCCATGCCATCAACAATGCGGCCATCGAAGCGGTCGAGTACAAGCGCATCCGATCATTCCGGCGCGCGGGTTCGCAGGCGTCCATCGAGTATCCCTCCTAAAACCTTGCAGCACTTCTCTGTGAGAGCGCTAACGCTAGGCCTGCATAGCGGCAGATAAGGTGTTGAGGAATAGCCACTATGAAGATAAAATTTGATTTCGTCGGTGATCGGCGTCACTTTGTCGGTCACCGCAAAGGGAACGATACCACGCGGTTCGGGGAGAGCGATGACACAGCCGCTAGGGTATCAGGTGCCGACGCCAGGCAGGATGAAGCCGGCGTCCTGTGCATCGAATGTCACCCTGCCATTGGCCCCTATGTCCGACATTATCCGGCCGGTCGCGCAGCGGTCGGTCAAAGCTGTTTTCCGGCGGCTGGCGAATCAGAACCCCGCCGATGTCCACGCCCTTCCGACATGCGAGTTACCGGCATGACCCTGCCCATCCTGTCCCGTCGCACCCTGATCGGCGGCGCCGCCGCCCTGTCTGCGATGCCCGCCGCGGCGCAGACCGGCCCCGGAGACGAGATCGTCGAGCTTTGGCCCGGGCCGCCGCCCGGCGACACCGGTGCGCGCATCGTGCGCAAGATCGCGGATCAATCGCGCGGGGCCGCTACGCCCGATCGCTGGGTGACGGGTATCGCCCGCCCCATCCTCGTCGTCCGCCGCCCGGCGCGCCCCAATGGCGCGGCGGTGCTGCTGTGTCCCGGCGGCGGCTATGGCTTCCTGTCCTACGACAATGAAGGCACGTCGCAGGCGGCGTGGCTGAACGCGCGGGGGTGACCGCCTTTATCCTGCTCTACCGCCTGCCGAACGAAGGCTGGGCAAGCCGCGCGCTTGTCCCGCTTCAGGATGCGCAGCGGGCGATGCGTGTCATTCGCGCGCGTGCCGCAGGCTTCGGCATCGCGGCCAACCGCGTCGCGGTGCTGGGCTTCTCCGCCGGCGGGCATCTGGCCGGCTCGCTCGCCACCCGCCACGCGCTTGCCACCTATGCGCCGGTCGACGCCGCCGACCGGCTCAGCGCGCGGCCCGATCTCGCCGGCCTCGTCTATCCGGTCATCAGCTTCTCCGCGTCCTTCACCCATGCCGGCTCGCGCGACATGCTGCTCGGCCCCGAACAGACGCCCGCTCAGCGCCTCGACTGGTCGATCGAAACGCACGTCGATGCGGCCACCCCGCCGATCCTGCTGGTCCATGCCAGCGACGACGGGCTGGTCCCGCCCGACAACAGCATCGCCCTGTATCAGGCGGTGCGCGCCGCCGGCCGTCCGGCTGCGCTGCACATCTTCGAGGATGGCGGACACGGCTTCGGGGTGCGCCTGCCCGCGACGCGCTCGGCCAGCGCATGGCCGTCGCTCTTTGCCACCTTTGCCGCGGGTCAGGGCATCTTCCCGGCATGATACGCGCCGCGATTGCCCTGCTGGCCGCCCTGTCGGCGGCGCCCGCCGCCGCGCAAGGCTATCAAAGCTCGCCCGAACGCCGCATCGTGGCGGAACGGGACTGGGGCCCGTGGCTCGGCCCGTTTCGCGCCAGGCTGGTCCCCAGCCTGATGCAGGATTTCGGCGAACGCTATCTCTACGCGCCCGCCAATGCAGCACTGGCCGCTCCCAGACGCGGGGAGCGCCGCGTCGTCTTCCTCGGCGACTCGATCACCGACAAGTGGAACCTCGCGGCCAGCTTTCCGGGCCGGTCCTATGTCAATCGCGGCATCGGCAGCCAGGTCACCGCGCAGATGCTGCTGCGTTTCCATCAGGACGTGGTCGGGCTGAAGCCTGCGGCCGTCGTGATCCTCGCCGGCATCAACGACATTCAGGGATTTCTGCAACAGGAAACGCCCGAACAGATCGAGGCGAACTGGGAGGCGATGGCCGATCTCGCCGACGCACACGGGATCGCCGTCGTCTTCGCCTCGCTGCTGCCGGTCAACGACTATACGCCCGCCGCCCGCGACGTGGTGAAGGAGCGCAAGCCCGCGACCATCGTCGCGCTGAACCGCTGGCTGCGCGCCTTTTGCGCCCGCCGCGGCTATGCCTATGCCGACTACCACACCGCGCTCGTCGACCGTGCGGGCCTGATGGCGCGCCCCTATACCCGGGACGGCGTTCACCCGCTCGACAATGCCTATGCGCGCATGGCACCCATCGCCGAGGCCGCGATCGAACAGGCGCTGGGCCTTGCCCATCACAGGAGACGATAGGATGCGACGCACCCGCTTAATCGGGGCCGGCCTGGCCCTGCTGTCCAGCGCCGCCCTATCGGCGCAGACCAACGTGCCCGGCGATCCGCATGCCGGCGATCCCGTCGGCATCGTCGCCGATCCCTGCCCCGTTCATCCGCACCCCCAAGGGGATGGATGGCAGATGTGGAACCTCCACATGCTCACCCGCGATTTCGGCCAGCTCTGTCGCTACGCCGCCGCCAATGCCGCGCTGAAGACCCGGCCGCGCGTCGTCTTCATGGGCGATTCCATCACGGACAACTGGATCAACGCCGATCCCTCGATGTTCGAGGATGGCCGCGTCGATCGCGGGATCAGCGGGCAGACCACGCCGCAGATGCTGGTCCGCTTCCGCCAGGACGTCCTCGCCCTGCGCCCCGCCGCCGTCCATATCATGGCCGGCACCAACGACATCGCCGGCAACACGGGGGCCGCGACGATGGAGACGGTGCAGGGCAACATCGCCAGCATGGCGCAGCTCGCCCGCGCCAACGGCATCAAGGTCATCCTGGCCTCGATCCCGCCCGCCGCCGCCTTTCCCTGGGCAAAGGACAAGCGGCCGGTGCCGCAGATCGCGGCGATGAACCGCTGGCTGCGGGATTATGCCCGTGCCAACAGCCACACCTATGTCGATTACCACACCGCGCTCGCCACGCCCGACGGCGCGATGAAGCCCGGCCTCGCGACCGATGGCGTCCACCCGACGCCGGCGGGCTATGCGGTCATGCGCCCGCTGGCGCTGGCTGCCATCACCAAGACCCTGGGAGCCTCCAAGTGATCGATCTCCACCGCCGCGGCTTTCTCGCCGGCTCCGCCGCCCTGGGGCTCGCGACCGCCGCCCGCGCCGCCAGCCCGATGGGCACCGCCAGGGGGCCGGTACAGGCGACCTGGCCCTCGCTCGTCCAGAATTATCGCTATCCGGACTGGTTCCGCGACGCCAAGCTCGGCCTCTGGTCGCATTGGGGGCCGCAGTCGGTGCCGGAGCAGGGCGACTGGTATGGCCGCTTCATGTATATGCAGGGCCACCCGATGTACGAGCATCACCTGAAGACCTATGGCCACCCGTCGGTCACGGGGATGAAGGATCTGCAGCATCGCTGGAAGGGGGAGCGCTGGGACCCGGATGCGCTGATCCAGCGCTATGTGCGTGCCGGGGCCAAATATTTCGTCGCGCTTGCCTGCCATCACGACAATCTCGACTGTTACGACAGCCGCTATCACGCCTGGAACTCGACGCGCGTCGGCCCCAAGCGGGACGTGGTCGGCATCTGGGAGAAGGCGGCGCGCAAGGCGGGCCTGCGCTTCGGCGTGTCCAATCACGCCGCGCATGCCTGGCACTGGTACCAGACCGCCTATGGCTATGATCCCGTCGGTCCCAAAAAGGGCGAACGCTATGACGCGTTCCGCCTGCGCAAGGGCGACGGCCGTGGCCAGTGGTGGGAGGGCCTCGACCCGCAGGAACTCTATACCGGCGGTCATGCCGTGCTGCCCGACGGCATCGACAGCATCGAGGCGATGAACAAATGGCACGATGCGAATAACGGCCAGTGGATCGAAACCGGGCCGAAGGACGATCCCGCCTATGTCACCCGCTGGCTGCTCCGCCAGACCGACCTGATCGAGAAGTACAAGCCCGATCTCTGCTATTTCGACGATTACGGCCTGCCCTTCGGTCCCGTCGGGTTGGAGTCCGCGGCGGACTATTACAACCGCTCGATCGAATGGCACGGCAAGATCGATGTCGTGCTGACCGCCAAGCAGCTTCAGCCGCACCAGCGCTTCGGTCTGGTCCAGGATGTCGAGCGCGGCTTTGCCGACCGGCTGTGGGACGAGCCGTGGCAGACCGATACCTGCATCGGCGACTGGTTCTACAATGTCGCGCGCCTCAACGACCGGTCGTACAAGACCGCTGAACAGGTGATGCAGCGCCTGGCGGACGTGGTGTCCAAGAACGGCAACCTGCTGCTCTCCATTCCGCAGCCCGGCGATGGCTCGATCGATGCGGAGGAGGAAAAGATCCTGGACGGCATGGCCGGCTGGATCGCGGTGCATGGGCAAGCGATCTTCGGCTCGCGCCCCTGGCGCATCTATGGCGAGGGGCCGACGCAACTCGCCACCGGCATGCAGAACGAGGGCGCGGCCAAGCCGTTCACGCCGCAGGACATCCGCTTCACCACCAACAAGGGCGCTCTCTACGCCCTGTTCCTTGCGCCGCCGACGGGTCCGATCACGATCAAGTCGCTGGGCACTGCGCGCGAGGGGGCGATCGAGCGTGTGACCCTGCTCGGCGGCGGCCCGGTGCGTCACCGCCGCGACGCCGCCGGCCTTCATCTCGACTGGCCCCGCGCCCAGGCCCCCGCCTTCGTACCCGCCATCCGTATCGACGGCCGCGGCCTCGTCTGAACCCATCACCCATCAGGAAATTCCACCGATGTCCCTTTTCCGATACCTTCTCGCCACCGGCACCGCGCTCGCCGCGCTGGCCGCCACCCCCGCCCTCGCCGCGCCCCTCTCCACCGTCGACCGTAACGGCGCACAGGTCGCGATCGAGCCCTACGCCCCCAACATCGTCCGGGTGACGATCGCGCTCGACCGCACCCTCGCCGACGCCGCCCCCGGACCCGGTCCCAACGCCCCTGCCGACGCCACCGGCTGGGCCCACCGCACCGACCAGTCCGGCGACATCTTCGCCTCCTCCGCCATGACCCTCACCGTCAAGGCGCAGCCCTGGCCCGCCGCCCCCACCCAGATGCAGCGCTACTTCGCGCCCTCGCTCCCGCCCGTCGCCATCACCGTCACCCGCCCCGACGGCCGCCCGATCACCGAGATGACCGGCTGGGAAATGTCCCCCCATACGGTGAATGGCGAGCAGACGTTCCGGGTCGGCGCCAGCTTCGCGGTGCAGCCCGGCGAACATTATTACGGCCTCGGCCAGAACCAGGAAGGCGTGCTCGACCTGAAGGGCCGCACCATCGACTGCCGCCACAATTACGACGCGCCCGCCGGTGAAACCGTCTGCGTCCCCTTCATGGTCACCAACAAGGGCTATGGCATCGTCTGGGACAACCCGTCCGCGCTGAAGGTGATGCCCGGCCTCCACAACGCCACCCAGTGGCAGTCGGAGGTGGGCGAGCGCATCTCCTTCTTCGTCATCACCGGCGACACCACCGACCAGCTTTATGCCGGCTATGCCAGGCTGACCGGCGCCACCCCGCTGCCGCCCAAGGCCGCGTTCGGTCTGATCCAGTCCAAGGCGCGCTATGAAAGCCAGGCCGAGCTGATGGCCGTCGCCGACGGCTATCGCCAGCGCAACCTGCCGCTCGACGTCATGGTGCTGGACTGGTTCCACTGGACCCGCATGGGCCAGCTCGACATCGACCGCACCTATTTCCCGGATCCCAAGGGCATGAACGATCGCCTGAACGCGATGGGCATGCGCTCGATCCTCAGCGTCTGGCCGCGTTTCGAGCGGGAATCGCGCTACTACAACACGCTGGCGGCCAAGGGCTGGTTCCTTCACGACAAGGATGGCAGCGTGGTCGACGGCCTGCCGTTCCGTTCCGACCGCGCCGGCGCGCTGCTCGACACCACCAATCCGGAAACCGGCCAGTGGTTCTGGGAGCGCATCCGCGACAACCTCGCCTCGCAGGGCTTCGACTGGTTCTGGCTGGACGAGACCGAGCCGGATCTGGTGCCGGACGGCCATTTCTATTCGATCGGCTCGGGCGATCGCTATCACAACATCTATCCGCTCACCCACACCACGCCGGTGGCCGAGGGGTCGGCAAGGGATCGCCCGAACCTGCGCAACCTGATCCTTGCGCGCGCCGCCTATCTGGGCGTGCAGCGCAACGGCGCGCTGTTCTGGTCGTCGGACATCAAGTCGACCTGGGAAGCGCTGAAGCGCCAGGTGCCTGCCGGCCTTGGCTTTACCGCGACCGGCATGGCCTATTGGGGCAGCGACATCGGCGGCTGGCAGTGGCCGAACGGCCCCAAGGCCGAACGCCCGCTGCTGGTCGATCCCGCCGGCGCGACCGCGATGGCGCCCGACTATGCCGACTATCCCGAGCTGATGGTCCGCTGGTTCGGCTACAGCGTCTTCACGCCCACCCTGCGCATCCACGGCCAGCGTCCCGCCGCCTCGATCTGGGACTATGGCAAGGCGGCCGAGCCCGTTCTCGCCAACTTCCTGCGGCTGCGCTATTCGCTGATGCCCTATCTCTATGCGATGGGCCACCAGACCTATCAGACGGGCGCCCCGTTCATGCGCGCACTGTTCATGGACTTCCCGAACGATCCCAAGGTCGCGACGATCGGCGACCAGTATATGTTCGGCCCCGCCTTCCTCGTCGCCCCTGTCACCGATCAGGGCGTGACGAAGCGGCCGGTCTATCTGCCCGCCGGCGCCGACTGGTATGATTACTGGACCAACCGCCGCTACACCGGCGGCCAGACGATCGAGGTCGCCGCGCCCATCGATCAGGTGCCCCTGTTCGTCCGTGCCGGCTCAATCGTGCCGATGGGCGTGCAGGTGCCCAGCACCGCGACCAAGCAGCCGCTGGAGGCGATCCGCGTCTATCCAGGCCGCGATGTCAGCTTCACGCTGTACGACGATGACGGCACCACCAACGCCTACAAGAAGGCTGGTGGCGGCCGCTCTGCCACGCTGCGCTGGGACGACGCCGCGGGCCGCCTCACCGCCTCGGGCAAGCTGCCCACCGACCAGAACGCGGCAACGCTGGTCCAGGTGATCCGCCCGGCATCATAGGCGTTCACCCAACCCCGTTCGTGCTGAGCGAAGTCGAAGCGCAGCCACCAGCGCGTGGTCTTCGACTTCGCTCAAACCGAACGGACTTTGGAGCAGGTTTCAAAGATGGGGATCATCCCCTCCCTTCCCCGTTCGTGTCGAGTAGAGATCGAGTAGCTCCGCAGGAGCGTATCGAGGGCTCGTATCGAGACAGTGCCACCCGCGACGCCGTATCTCTCGATAAGAACGGATATTCCGGTCAAGGCTGGTATCCCCACACCAGCAATCACTGCCCGCCCGCGGCCATTTCCCCCATCGTCACATAATCCAGCTTCCCCGTGCCCAGCACCGGCAGCGCCGCGACCACGCGGATATCGCGCGGGATCGCCAGCTCGGTCACGCCATTGGCGCGCCCCCATGCCTGGAATGCCGCCGCCGCCGCATCGTGCTGCGTGGTGAACAGCACCAGTTGCTCGCCCTTGCGCGCATCCGGCCGCGTCACCACCGCATGATCGCCCTGCGGCCAGACCTTGGCGGCATATCCCTCCACCGCGGGCAGCGAGACCATTTCGCCGCCGATCTTGGCGAAGCGCTTGGCCCGCCCGCGGATCGCGACGAAGCCGGCGCGGTCGATCGTTACGATGTCGCCGCTGTCATGCCAGCCATCTTCTGGCGGTTGCAGCACGCCGGGCGCATCCGCCTTCAGATAGCCGGCCATGATGTTGGGCCCGCGGATCGACAGCCGCCCGCCGTCCGCGATCCCCGGCACCGCATCCAGCCGCGCCTCCATGCCAGGCAGCAACCGGCCAACGCTGCCCGCCTGGAAATGCATCGGCGTATTCACCGCGATCACCGGCGACGCCTCGGTCGCGCCATAGCCTTCCATGATCCGCAGGCCGAACTTGTGCGCATAGGTCGCACGCGTCTCGTCGCGCACCCGCTCTGCCCCGGCGAAGATGTAGCGCAGCGAATAGAAGTCATAGCCATGCGCCATCCGGGCATAGCCCGACAGGAACGTGTCGGTGCCGAACAGGATCGTCGCATTCGCGTCATAGGCCAGCGCCGGCACAATCCGATAATGCAGCGGGCTGGGATACAGCAACGTCTTCACCCCCGACAGGATCGGCAGCAGCGTGCCGCCGGTCAGCCCGAAGCTGTGGAACACCGGCAGCGCGTTCAGCACCACATCCGCCGAGTTGAAATCGATCCGCGCCGATAGCTGCAGGCAGTTGGACAGGAGGTTGCGGTGGGTCAGCACCACGCCCTTGGGCAGTCCTTCGGACCCGCTGGTGAACAGGATCACCGCCGGCGCCTCCGGCGACACCCCATGCCGACGGTGCAGCCGCCCCGCAAAGCGTGTCGCGATCAGCGCGTGCAGCTTGGCCAGCGTACCGATGCCGGCACCGATATCCTCCAGATAATGGACGCGCAGCCCCGCCGATTCCAGTCCGGCGACCACCTCGCCCAGCTTCGCCTGCGTGACGAAGGCGCGCGCGGTGATGATGCTGCGTATCTCCGCCGCGGTGCACGCCGCCTTCAGGTTGGTCAGCCCGGCCGTGTAGTTCAGCACGGCCGGCACCCGGCCGATGCCCTGCAAGGCGAAGAACGTCGCCACCACCGCATTCACATTGGGCAACAGCACGCCCACCGCCTCGCCCCGCGTGGTGAACGGCGCGAACGCGCGGCCCAGCGCGATGCTGCCGGTCAGCAACCGGCCGTAACGCATCGGCTCGCGCTTCACGTCCTCCACCGCCGCGGCACGCGCGCCGTGGATATCCTTGGCGTCGATCAGCGCCTGGTACAGCGTCCGGTCCGTGTTCGACGTGGCAAAGATCATCTCGCTCATCACGTCGTACAGCTTGGCGCCCGCCGCCGCGCGGCGCTGCCGGGCGGTGTCACCCTCCACCACGAAGCGGCGCGGCGGCAGGATGGTCAGGTCGATCTTCGGGAACATCCGCAGCCGCACCTTGCCGCGCAGGCGCGAGAACGGGGAATATTGCGCCCCGTCGATGCGCACCGGCACGATCGGCGCATCCGCCTTGTCAGCGATCATGCCGGGACCGTCGAATACCTTCATCAACGCGCCGGTCACCGTGATCCGCCCCTCGGGAAAGATCACCAGCGTCCGCTCCTCGCGCACCGCCTTGACCATCGCCTTGGCCGCCATCGGGTTCGTCGGGTCGACCGGAAAGGCGTCGAACATGCCCAGGAACGGCCGCACCCACCACGCCCGCGCGATCCGCGTCGCCACCGCAAAGGTCGGCTTGCCCGGCAGGAACGCCGCCAGCAACAACCCGTCGAGGAACGACACATGGTTGACCACCAGGATCGCCCGCTCGCCGGGCTTGGGCATATGCTCCGCCCCGTGCACCTCGACCCGGTACACCAGCACCAGCAGCGCGCGGATCAGCGCCTTGAACACCGTCTCGGGCAGCAGCCAGCACGAGATCAGCGCGATGGCGAGGGTGGCGAAGCCCATCGCCCCGACCACCCCCGGCACGCTGGTCCCGTTTGCCAGCAAGGCGGTGACCACCGCCACCATCGCCACGGTAACGAACGCGTTGACGATATTGTTCGCCGCGATGATCCGCGAGCGTTCGGCGGCTGCGCTGTACACCTGCAGGATGGCGTAGAGCGGCACGATGAACATGCCCCCGGCAAAGGCGATGCCGGTCAGCGCGATCAGGATATGCCAGCTACCACCGGTGGCAAGGAACGCGGCGACATCGGCGCGGCTAGTGACCGGCACGAAACCGCGCGTCGCGATCCACAGGTCGATCAGGAACACCGCCATGCCCAGCGCCGCCCCCGGCACGTAGCGCGCCGACACCTCGCCCCCCAGCAGCCGGTTGACCATCAGCGATCCCGCCGCGACCGATACGGAGAAGACCAGCAGGAACAGCGTCACCACGCCCGGCCCGGCGTGCAGCGTTCCGCTGACCAGCGGCGCGAACTCGGACAACAGGATCGCGCCCACCGAAAAGAACCAGCTTATCCCCAGGATCGCCAGCCACACGCCCCGGCCCGCCCTGGCGACGGTCAGGATCTTCCATGTCCCCTTCAAGATGTTGCGCTCGATGCGCAGGTCGGGCGCGGCGGCGGGCGCGGAGGGTACCGCCAGGCTCGCCACGAAGCCCAGCACCGCCACGCCCGTCGCCACCAGCCCCGCTTCCCAGGCCGGGATCACTCCGCCCAGCAACTGCCCGGCCAGGATCGCCAGAAACGTACCCGCCTCGATCAGGCCGGTACCGCCCATCACCTCATGCTGGCGCAGATGCTGCGGCAGGATCGAATATTTGACCGGCCCGAACAGCGTCGAATGCACGCCCATCAGGAACAGGCAGGCGAGCAGCACCGGGATCGACTGGAGCCAGAACCCGCCCAGTGCCAGCATCATGATGCCGATTTCCGCCGCCTTGACCGCACGGACCAGCACCGCCTTGTCGTATTTGTCGGCAAGCTGCCCGGCCAGCGCGGACAACAGGAAATAGGGCAGGATGAACAGGCCGGTCGCGATCGTCGCCAGCAGCTCCGCCTTTTCCGGTGCTGCCGCGTACAGCCCGAAATTGGCCAGGAACAGCAGCGCGAACTTCAGCAGATTGTCGTTGAAGGCGCCCAGGAACTGGACGACGAACAGCGGCGCGAAACGGCGCTTGCCAAGCAGCGACAGGTCAGGTGCGGACATGGATGACGACTCCTCCGGGACGCTTGGACCTACCACAAATTGAACACCGCTCAATAGCTAAATTGCGCAGCGCTCAATTTCATGGTAGTGCGGCCACATGGGCAGACGATCGGACCACAGCCGCGACGAACTGGAAGCGTTGATCCTGGACGCCGGGGCAGCACTAGTGGCGGAGGTCGGCCTCGCCGGCTTCTCGGCGCGTGAGGTGGCTCGGCGGATCGGCTATTCAATCGGCACGATCCACAATGTCTTCGGCACCTCGGACCGGCTGATCGCCGCGATCAACTCGCGCAGCTTTGCGCTATGGGCGGCATATCTGCGCGAACGGCTCGACGCCGGGGGTGACAGCGATCGCATCGCCACGCTGGTGAACGGCTATTTCGGCTTTGCGCGTGCGCACCCCAATTTGTGGACCGCGATCTACGATCACCGCCTGCCTGCCGAGGCGTCACTTTCCGAACAGGATCAACAGGCTCGGGGCGTGCTGACCGAGATCGTCATTGCCGAGGTCGCGCACGCCCTCGACACCTCCCCCGACGCCCCTGTCGCCGCCCTTGCCCGCTCCCTCATCGCCACCGTCCACGGCCACTGCGCCTTCGCCATCACCGGCGCCTGGGCCCTCATGGGCGAAGCCGCCCCGGAGATCGCCGCCCTTGCCCGGGTCCGCGAAGCCCTCGCCGGACACGCCCGCCGCTAGCGCCTACTCCCGCGGATCGATCGACCACTCCCACATCGCCGCATCACCCACCGGCGCCACCACCCGCAAATACCGCGCCGTCGTCGCGTGCGGCACCTCGATCGGGGAGCCCTGCCGCTCGGCCACGGGTGCGACCATGCGCCAGCGCCGCCCATCCTGCGATGCCTCGATTCCGAAACGATAAGGCCGGTTCGCATATTCCGGCCGTATCCGGCTGCCCTTTACAGCCTGCGCCCGTCCCAGATCCGCGACCAGCATCACCGGCTGGCCCGCGACCGGCTGCCACAACGTGGCATAGTTATCATCCGCAGCGTTTTCGGGCGATGCGCTGCCCGACGCCCGCCAACGCAGCCCCACCGAGCGTTTCGGCGCAGACCCCGCCACCGCGCTGCCATGCGAAGGCACCACCTTGGCGATCACGCCATCCGCCTCGAGCGTCAGCGGGTCGACCGCCACCTGCCGCAACACCGTGTCGCCCCCCTTGGGAAACGGCAAAGACTGTCGGTGATACAGGATGTACGACCGCCCCTCGGATCGGAACACGCTGTGATGGCCGGGGCTGATCACATCCCTTGCCCGATCGGTCTCCAGGATCGGGCTCGTCGCGCCCTCGCGAAACGGGCCGAGCGGTGACGTACCGACCGCGTAGCGGACCTTGTACGTGTCCTTGGTCGTGTTGCCGTCGCTATAGGTCAGCAGGTAATGGCGCCCCGCCTTCACCATGAACGGCGCTTCGAAATAATTGGCCGGCGTCACATCGCGCGGCGGCCCATCGAACGTCACCATATCCGGCTTCAGCCGGACGACGAAGCAATGGCCGTTCGTCCAGTTCAGGCCCGATCCCCAATACAGGTAGGCACGTCCGTCGTCGTCGACGAATGCCTCCGCATCGATCATGTGATATTCCGGCGCGAAATCCCTCGCGATCAATGACCGTCCGCCATTGGCGTCGCGCCACGGTCCGGCGGGCGCGTCGGCGGTGCCGACCCAAACCTCGCTGCCGACCGAGACATACATGTACCACCGCCCATTCGGCGCCTTCACCACCGAGGGCGCCCAGACCTTGGCATCGCCCGACGTCGGGCCGGTTGCCGCCTCCTTGGTCGGCCAGTTCGGCGTGGTGAATGTCCAGTCGCGGCCATTGTCGGAAGACCACAGCCCCAGCCGATCGTCACCCCAGGGATCGATGGTGGCAAAGATATACCAACGTCCCTTGTCCCGGACGATCGACGGGTCGGCAAAATAGCCGGGAAGCAGCGGATTGCCCGCGCCCGCCATGTTCCAGCGCGACACCGGCACATCCGCCGCCCCGGCCATTGCGCCACCGGTCAGCAGCAGGGCAGCCGGCATTGCGAAACGCGAAAGAAAAGGCCGGCCCATCATTCCACCCCCGTTGCCTGCGCCGGACGAGCTTTTGCGGGTGTCGTTCCGTCTCCGGCAAATGGAGTGAGGCGGAAGCTGACCCGCGTCGGCTCGGCGCGCGTGCGATATTCCGGCAGTGGCAGGCCGAAGTCGCTCCACTGTGTATCGCCACCCACGCCCCATTGTGCGGAATCGACCAGCAACGTGACCTGCCCGTGCGGGACGATATCGGTCGATTTCCAGCTGCCCGGCTCCTTGCGATCCAGATCGGCATAGGGAAAGGCGAGCGCGTTCATCATCAACGGCCGATCGCCTTCGACGCGCACGCCCCGCCCTGCGCCGGACAATTCCATCCAGCGGACATCCACCTTGTTCCCCGTCTCCTGCGGCCGGATATAGTCGTGGTTCTGCGCGGCGATCGCCCCGCGCCACAGGCCGATCGGGGCCGAGGTCTTACGGTCGACATAGCTTTCATGCGGGCCGCGCCCATACCATTCCACCGTGGTGACATCGGTCGGCAACGCAAATGCCAATCCGACCCGGAACGGCGGCGGCAAGCCGTCCTTCACCGGGGTCAGCGCACCATCGACCGCCACCGATCCATCGCCGGCCATCGTGTAGCGCGTCTCGAACGTCGCAGCACCATCGCCCAGATCGAACGTCACGATCACCGCATCGCCCGCGACCCGGACCGAACGGACGCGCCGCGTCTCGCTCATCGCCTTCCACGGAGCCATTTCGCCCGCACTGCCGACGCCCAGATCATTGTCGGTCACCGCGCGCCAGAAATGTGGTGCGCCCCCGGTGGTCAATTCCCGTCCATCCTTGGTGTAGCGACGGATCAGCCCGGTCGATCGGTCGATCTCCAACGAAGCCCCTGCCGCCCGCATCGTCACCGTATCCGCGGACTGCGTCACGGCCACATTGCCCGCGGCCGTCGGCGCAACAGCGGCGGGCGGCGTGGCCAGGGCGAATTGCTCGAACCCGATCTCCGTGCCGCCCGGCACCAGGGGGACCGCGCCGTCGCGGGCTCGTACCCGGATCGTGGCGAAATATTCCGCACCGGCCTTGCGCGCGACGCCGGCCAGCGGCAGCGTGATCGTCTCCGCCCCCCGCGCCGCCGTCGACAAGGGAGGCAGCTTGCCCGAGGCAACGGCAACGCCGTTCTCCAGCACCTCCCATTCCATAGCAAAGCCAGACAGATCGCGGAAATCATGGCGGTTGCGCACCGTCACCCGGCCGCTTGCGGGATCGAAGCCATCGAACTGAACCGGCGAATAGACCTTGCGCAGTTCATACAGATGCGGGTTCGGCGTCCGATCGGATTGCAGCAGGCCGTCACCGAATTCGATGTCGCCACCCGGATTGGGGCCGTATTCCCCACCATCACCCCAATAGCGGCGCCCATCCTTGGTGTAGCGGTACATGGACTGGTCCACCCAGTCCCAGACGAAGCCGCCCTGCAACTTCTCGGGATGGGCATAGATCGTGTCCCAATACTCCTTGATGTTGCCGCCTGAATTGCCCATGACGTGCAGATATTCGCACTGGATCATCGGCTGCTTGAAATTCCAGTTGCGGGCGTAATCGTCCATCTTGACCGCCGGATCGTACATCGGCGCATAGATGTCGGCGTACCAGTTGGGCCGGTGGTCGCTGATCCCGCCCCATGTTCCCCATCCCAGATAGCTGATCAACCGCCCCGGATCGCGCGTCTTGGCAGCAGCGGCGGCGGCTTCGAAATTCGGCCCGATGCCCGCCTCGTTGCCGAGCGACCAGAAGATGACGGAAGGGTGGTTCTTGTCGCGCTCCACCATGTTGGTGACGCGGCTGACATGCGCCTCGCGCCATGCCGGGTCGAAGCCGAGTTGATATTTGGCGCGTTGCCGCGGCACGCGGTTCGCATAATCCATATAGGCGTGGCTCTCGATATTGGCCTCGTCCATGACGTACAGGCCGTATCGATCGGCCAGCTCGTAGAGATAGGGATCGTTGGGATAGTGCGAGGTGCGGATCGCGTTGATGTTGTTGCGCTTCATCACGCGCACATCGCGTTCCATCGACTCCCGGCTGATGACGTGGAACGTCTCGGGATCATGCTCGTGCCGGTTCACGCCGCGAATGGTGATCGGCCGTCCGTTGATGCTGACCAACCCGTCCTTGATTGCGACGGTGCGAAAACCGATGCGTCGCGCCGTCGACTGGACCACCGTGCCGCGATTATCCAGCAATTCGGTCACCAGCGTGTAAAGCTCGGGCGTCTCCGCAGTCCATGCGCGCACCTGCGGCACCTGGCCGGACAGCGTCACCCGCCGTGCCTGGCCCTTGGGCACCACCTGGTTCGCGGTCAGCACCTGCCGATCACCGTCGAGCAGCACGATCCGCGCCGTCGCCGCCTCCGCGCCCGTCACTGCGACGTCGACCGACAACCGGCCGTCGCGATTGGCATCGTCCAGCCCGGCACGCACGAACGTGTCCGCGATCCGCGTGCGCGGCACCGCCATCAGGTAGACCGACCGCTCGATTCCCGACACGCGCCAGAAATCCTGATCCTCCAGATAGCTGCCATCCGACCAGCGATACACCTGTATCGCCACCGTGTTCCGCCCCGGCTTCACGAAACGGGTCACGTCGAACGCGCTGGGCAGCTTGGAGTCCTCGGAGTATCCGACCTTCTGCCCGTTGACCCAGACATAGTATGCCGAGCCCGCCGCGCCGATCTGCAACACCACGTCCTGCCCCGCCCAGTCGGCGGGCAAGGTGATGTCGCGCCGATACGACCCCACCGGATTGGTCTCGTGCGGGATCAGCGGGCGGTTCGCCGGGAAGGGGTAGGCGATGTTGTTGTACCGCGCCTGGTCATAGCCCTGCGCCTGCCAGTCGGCGGGCACCTTGATGCTCTTCCACGCCGACACGTCGTAATCGGGTCGCTCGAATCCGTCGGGCAACCGGTCCGCGCCGGGTGAGAAGGCGAACTTCCACTCGCCGTCCAGCGACAGATACCGTCGCGAATCCGCCTCGACGCCGGCCAGTGCCTGCCGGCGTGTCTCGAACGGAAAGCCGGTCGCACTGGCGGGCAGTTTGTTGCGCGCGAAGACCGCCGGGTTTTCCCAGTCGGGGCGGGATGGGTCGACCTGCACCGGCTGCACTTGCGGGCCATCCTGCGCCTGCACGACGCTCGCCATCGCAAGCACCGACGCGGCACCTGCCGCCAGCCTGAAGATCCGCATTGCCCCCCCCTTTATCGAACAGCCGCTATCTAGACGACTTGCCTGACAAAATACATCCTACAAGTTTGCTCAACCGATTGATAGGGCCAAGATGTTGAATTAGCCGGTCACTTGGCCCGAATACACGCGCAGATCAGCGCTTGGCCAACGAAGCTTGCCCCACCCTCATCAGCTCTGCACCGCCGGGTCGCGCGCCGGGCTGGACGCAGTCATCATACGCATCTCGTACAGCACGGCATCATCCTGCAACGCGGTGACCATCACCTCGGCCTGCGGCTTGGTGCCGTTACCGGGCACGGGATAATCGATCGCGGCGAAATGCCCCCCCCCACCTTCGACCTGCTGGCCGGCGCCCAGCGGCTGCCCATCCACACTGATGCCGATCTTCCGATCGGCATCCCCCCGCGCGACCAGTACGCGCAGCACCGCCGCGCCGGGACGCCGCGCCAGCACCATCCGCATCGACTCGCCCGGGCGCAGACGCCGTGCGGAACGCCCGCTCCAGTTCACCACCTCGCTATGCTCCGACCGGAACTGGTGGTCGCGTTCGGGCTGCATCTCGCCCAGATGGATGATGTCCGACGTGCGCCGGGCAAGCGTGCGCGCCTCCTCCTGCGCCTGCACATATCCCGCCTTGGCACCCGCCCATCCGGCGGGGGTGAAGGTCGGGAAATACACCGCCGCGCGCCGGTCATATTGCGAGAAGAACGGTTTGAAGGTCAGCGCCTCGTCCAGCGCCCCCACCGCCCGGAACTGCCCTGCACCACCCGCCGGCACCAGGGCACCCGTCGCGGCCGATGCGGTGACCAGCGCCGGCCCCACGCCCTCGAACTGCGCGTCCGCCGGCCCCATGTCCGCCGCCAGCACCAGCGGCCCGTAGGTAAACGCCACCATCGAGGCATCCCCCGGCGTCGGGTGCGACGCCACCGCCATCGGCAGCGTCACCTTCACCACGTCCCCGGCCCGCCAACGCCGCTCCAGCACCGCATAGCCATCCCGCAGCACCGGGCGGGCCGCCACGTCGTTCACCGTCAGCACCGGCGCCTTCGCCCAACCCGGCAACCGTATGGCGAGCGCCTGCGCCGCGCGTGGCGCCCGCTTCACGGTCAGCGTCGCACGGCCCTCCAGCGGCATCGCCGTATCCATCGACACCGCCAGCCCCCGCTCCGGCCAGTCCAGTTCGGACGGGATGAACAGGTTCACGTACAGCGTCCTGGCGTCGCTCCACCAGATCGAGTCCGCATGCTTGGCATGGCTTTCCATTCCCGATCCGACGCAGCACCAGAAGCTGTCTTCGGGACTGGAGAATACCCGGCGCGCGCCCGCGGCGAGCGGCATGAAATACACGAACTGACCGGTATCCGGCCGCTGATGCGCCATGATGTGGTTGAGCTGCACCTGCTCGTAGAAATCGAACCAGCGCGCATCGGGCTGCCAGCTATACAGATGCCGGGTCAGCTTCATCATGTTGTAGCTGTTGCACGCCTCGCATGTCGCCTCGGTGATGCGACCGGCCAGTTGATCGGGTTGGCCGAAATGCTCGCGCTCGGAATTGCCGCCGATGATGTAGCTGTGATGCTGCGTCACCCGTTCGTGAAAGAAGCGCGGGGCGACCATATGCGCCGGGTTGCCCGTCACCTCGTGCAGCCGTGCCAGGCCGATCACCTTCGGTATCTGCGTATTGGCATGCAGGCCCGCCAGCCTGTCCTGCCGCGCGGCGAGGGGATCGAGTACCGCCTTGTGCCGGATCTTCTCGGCCATGCGCAGCCAGCGCGGATCGCCGGTCAGGGCATAGGTTTCCGCATAAGTCTCGTTCAGCCCGCCATGCTCGGCGTGCAGCACCCGCTGCATCTGCGCGTCGTCGAGCGGCTCCAGCACGCCGGCCAGATAGCCGGCCAATCCCAGCATGATCGGCATCGCCCGCGGATTGCGCGCCAGCACATGTGCGTCGATCAGCCCGGCATGGACCTTGTGCCACGTATAGAGCGGCACCCATCCGCCGTTCAGGTCAAACCCCCCGGTGCGGATATCGCCGCGCCGTACCTCCTCGAACACGACCTTGCCGTCGACCGTCTTGCCGTCGCGCTCCACCGTGGTGCCGCCGCAATAGCCGTCGCCGTGCGCGGCCTGGATACGCGCCATTTCGGCCAGCGCATGATCCAGCCGCGCCGCCACCTCACGATCGCCCGTATTCCCCACCACCAGCGCGCATGCGGTCAACCAATGGCCCAGCGAGTGGCCGGCGATGCCCATCGCCTCCCAGCCGCCATAGACCGGCTTGGGTGCCGGCAGGCCGGCCGATTGGTAGAAATTGTGCAGCAACCGCTCGGGATCGAGGGCCAGCAGATAGCGGCGGTTCGCCTCGAACGCGTCGGCAAAGGGCGACGGCTTCAACCGCACATAACGCGCCAGCACCGGCTCGACCCGGCGGCTGCGCATGACGGGTAACTCCGCCCAAGCCGCCGGCGCCAACGCCACGACGCTTGCGCTGGCCAACAGGGAACGACGGGAAAGCAACATCGCCAAAACCTCTCCATGGCCGGGTGCCCGCATCGTGCGTCCGACTTACATGGACGGGCACCGGCCTTGAAGGAAAGGGTAAGGAAATGTCAGAGTATTGCAAGGCGGAGTTGGCGATCCCCGCCGCAAAGAAGGGGTTCGCCTAACCGACGTTCACGCCAAAGTTCCGCGCCATTGGCGCAAGGCCGCCCCTATATCCTTGACCTACCGCGCGAAACTTCCACTCGCCATTGTGACGATAAACTTCACCGAAAATCATCGCCGTTTCCGTCGATGCATCCTCCGACAGGTCGTAACGCGCGATCTCGCGCCCGGTGACATCGTTGACGACTCGGATGAACGCGTTGGAGACCATGCCGAAGCTCTGCCGGCGCTGCTCGCCTTCATGGATCGTCACCGATACCGCGATCTTCTGCACGTCGGATGGAACGGTCGCCAGGTCGACCTTCAACGCCTCATCGTCGCCGTCGCCCTCGCCGGTGCGATTGTCACCGGTATGCTCGACCGAGCCGTCCGCGGAACGCAGATTATTGTAGAAAATGAAATCGGCATCGCCGCGCACCCGGTCGCCCGTTCCCAGAAGGAAGGCGCTGGCATCCAGATCGAAGTCGGTACCATCGGTGGTACGCGTGTCCCAGCCCAGTCCGATCAGAATGCGCGAAAGGCCGGGTTCCTCCTTCGACAAGCTGACATTGCCACCCTTGGACAGGCTTACGGACATCGGTGTTTCTCCATCATCGGCAGGTCATGGGAAGATCGCCCATCACCGAACGCGCGGCGCACGCATTCCGGTTCCCCAGCGCGGGCGATGCTTCCCATGCCGTCGTTTATGCGCGCAGCGCCTTTACCGCATGATCCGCGGCGCGCGCGGTCAGGGCCATGAAGGTCAGCGACGGGTTGACGCAGGCGATCGATGCCATCTGCGCGCCGTCCGTGACATACAGGTTGCTGGCATCATGCGCCTGGCTCCATCCATTCAGCACGGACTTGCGCGGGTCGCGTCCCATGCGCGCGCCGCCCATCTCGTGGATCGCGTCACCCGGCACATGCTCGCTTTCCCAGCTATGCACGTTGGTCAGGCCCGCCTCGCGCAGCATCGCCTCGCCCTGCGTCCGGGCGTCCGCCATCATCTTCAACTCATTGTCGCGGAAGCGCACGTCGAAGCGCATCAGCGGCACGCCGAAGCGGTCCACCTTGTTCGCGTGCAGCGACACGCGGTTGTCCGCATAGGGCAGGCATTCGCCAAACGCGCCCATGCCGAACTTCCACGGGCCATAACGGCGCATGCCATGTTTCATCGACGCGCCGAAGCCGACCGGCTCCGACACTTCACGCCGCGCGCTGCCCTGATACCCATAGCCGCGGCGGAACCCGACCCCCTCGTCGCCACCGATGTTGCGGAACCGCGGCACATAGACGCCACCCGGCCGGCGGCCATATTCGATGAACTCCTCCATCCCCGGAATGTCGCCGCCGACGCCGACGCGGAAGATATGGTCCATCACATAGGCGCCCAGCGTGCCATTGCTGTCGAAATGGCTGCGCCCGGTGCGGGCATCGCGCGAGTTCATCAGGATCTGGGTCGATGCGATCGCCGATGCGCACAGGAATACCAGGTCGGCCGACACGACCTCCGCCTGTCCGGTATTGGCATCGACATAGCGGACGCCCGTCACCCGCTTGCGCGCCTTGTCATATTCCAGATTGGTCACCACGGCATCGGACTTCAGCGTCAGCTTGCCCGTCGCGCGCGCGGCCGGCAGCGTCACCGCCTGTGTCGAGAAATAGGCGCCGAACGAGCAACCATTGCTGCACTGGTTGCGATACTGGCACTTGGTGCGGTTCTGATCGGGCTTGTCCTCCGTCATGTTGGACAGGCGCGTGTTGATCAGCTTGCGGCCCGGGAACTTCGACTCCAGCCGTCCCTTCAGCCACGTCTCGGCGACGTTCATCGGCATCGGCGGCTGGAATTCGCTGTCCGGCAGATAGGGCAGGTTCTCGCGCGATCCCGACACGCCGATATATTTCTCGACATAGGAATACCAGGGCGCGACATCGTCATACCCGATCGGCCATTCGCCATCGATGCCGTCGCGCTTGTTCGCGTCGAAATCCTCCGGCGCCCAGCGAAAGCTCCACCGGCCCCAGATCAGCGACTTGCCGCCGACCGCCGCCGGGCGGATCCAATAAAAGGGGCTGCCCTCGCCATACGCATAGGGGTTGGCCTTGTCGTCATTGTAGAAGGCCTGGTTGCTGGGCGCGACATAGCCGTGCTTGGCGATGAAATAGTTACTTTCGATCAGCGGCTTGGGCATGATGTTGCGCGCCGGCACCTCATAGGCCGGCTTGCCGTCATAGGTGTAGCCCTCGCCATGCTCCACCATCCGGCCACGGTCGAGCATCAGGACGCGAAGGCCCTTTTCGGTCAATTCCTTGGCGGCAAACCCGCCGCTCACGCCCGAACCGATGACGACTGCGTCGAACCTGTTGGTCGATGCCATGATTGTCCTCTCCAGAAAACGAAGGTCAGACGCGCAGTGCGCGCAGCGTCTGGAAACTCTTGGTGATGTCGGGGATGTAGGGTGCCGGCGCCTCGTCGTTTTCGACGTAGAAATGCCGCACCCCGGCGCTGCCCTTCAGCCGGAACAGCGCCGCGAAATCGGTCACGCCCGCGCCCACCGCGGTCATGCTGCGGTCCGGGCGCATGTCCTTGACGTGATAGGCGTACAGGCGATCCGCCAGCCGCTCGATCCACGCCGCGACGTCTTCGCCCGCATGCGCCACCCAGTAGAGGTCCAGTTCCACCTTCACCAGCGCCGGGTCGGTCTCGCGGAGCAACCGCTCGTACAGGCTGACCCCGCCCGGCTTGACCGTGAATTCGAAGTCGTGATTGTGATAGGCGAAGTTCAGCCCTGCCGCCCTCAAATCATTGGCGAACCGGTTGATGTTGGGCAGCGCCGCCTGCCATCCCGCCTCGGTGCGATGCTCGTTGGTCATATAGGGCAATATCACCGTGCCCGCGCCCAGCGTCTTGGCCATCGCCACCGACTTCGCGAAATTGCCGAGCAGTGCGTCATAACCGATATGCACCGACGGCGCGGTCAGCTTCAGCCGGTCCATGGTCCGGCGCAGCATGGCATGATCCATGCTGTCATAACCGCCGCCGCCGAACTCGACCTCGCGGTAACCGATGCCCGCCACCGTCTCCAGCGTCTTGACCGGGTCCTTCTGGAACAGCTCGCGCACCGTGTAGAGTTGCAGCCCGATCGGCCCCAGCTTTGCGGCAAAGGCCGGTGCACCGACGAGGCCGATGGCGGCCAGCGACCCTGCGCCGGCCAGCAGATGACGACGATTGATGGTCATGAGCTATAGACCTTGTTGACCTGGGAATAGGGAAAGGCGCCGTTATATTCGCCCGGCACAGGCAGATATTCGCGCTCCTGCGTCATGCCGATCTCCGACGTATAGTATCCGGTGATGACAAGCTGCCGGAACGCCTCGAAGAAGGTCTTGCCGCCCGGCATCTGGTCGTTCATCGCCAGCGTCAGCAGCGCATCCTGTTGCGCCGGCGTCGCCTTGGCGGCGGACGTGCGATAGTCGCGCTGGCTGCGCGCCTCGATCGCATCCAGCCCGGCGACGATCGGCGCCCGGTCGCCCGGTTCGGCCCAGTCCGCCAGCATCTTCTCGATGAATGCCGGCACGCCCGCGGCGATCGCGCCCGGCGTGTCCGTCGTCGGCAGCACCCGCTCGCTCAGCGCGGTCATCAGCGCGCGCTGCGGCGCGGTAAAGACCGCCACGCTCGGCGGCCCCTGGTTGATCGGCGGCACCGGTTGCGCCAGCCCGGCGGCGCGCGCGATCGGTGCGAACAGGGCGCTGCCGAACATCGCGGCGACGCCCGCCAATGCGGTTCTACGGTCGATCACTGGCCCTTACCTCCCAGATCCTGTGCGATCGCCGCCTCGGTCAGTGGGCGAACCCAGATGTTGCGATAGGCGACCGGCGAGTCGTGATCCTGCAACTGTATCGGCGCGGCATCGGCATGCGCCGTGTACGCAGACACCTGCCGCCATGCGGTCGTGCCCAGCATCGCCTGATGGTTCTGCACCAGCACGCCGTTCAGGAACGCGGTGACATAGGCGGGCCGCACCAGCGAACCATCCGCCGCGAAGCGCGGCCGTTCGAACACGATGTCGTAGCTTTGCCATTCGCCGGGCTTGCGCGACGCGTTCACCAGCGGCGGCTTCCAGCCATAGACGGCACCCACCGTGCCGTCGGCATAGGTCGGGTTGTTGTAGCCATCCAGGATCTGCACCTCGTAGCGCTGCATGAACCAGATGCCGCTATTGCCCCGGTCCTGCGACGTCTTGGTCGGAGGATTGGGCGAGCGGAACTCCAGATGCATCTGCACGTCGCCGAAGCTCTGTTTGGACACCAGATTGTTTTCGCCGCCGCTTCTGGCGCGCGACGGCACGACCAGCGCGCCGTTCTCCACCGGCCACATCGCCCGCTCGCCGCGCCAGGCATCGGTCGACCGCCCGTCGAACAGCACCACCGCGTCCGATGGCGCGCCGCCCGGAGCCGCCGCCGGCGTCACCACGGCAGGCGCCGGACGGTCGGCATCATGCACCCGCCACTGCCCGCCCGGCAGCACCGGCGTATCCTTGAACCCCGGCTTCTCCTGCGCCAGCGCCGGGCCTGTGCCCAGCACCAGCATCAGGGCGGGGGCAACCTTCCGCATTCCCGTCATGCTCGCTCTCCCCCGTCGATCGCGCGATAGGCGGCGATCAGCCGCTCCTCGCCCGCGCGACCCTTTGTCGCATTGCCATGTTCCATGCCGATCACCCCGGCATAGCGTTTGTCCTTCAGCCAGCGGACGATATTGGCATAGTTGATCTCGCCCGTGCCCGGCTCGTTGCGGCCCGGATTGTCGCCGAACTGGATATAGCCGATCTCCGGCCAGCACGCCGCCAGCGTCGGGATCAGGTTCCCGGACTGGATCTGCTCATGGTAAAGATCGGCCAGGATCTTCACGCCCGGACTGTTCGCCCCGCGTGCCACCGCATAGCCTTGCGCGATGGTCTGCATATAGACGCCCGGATGGTTGGTCCGCGTGTTCAGCGGTTCCATGACCATCGCGAGCCCATGCGGCGCGACGATGTCGCCGGCTTTCCGCATCACGTCGATCACCCGCGCGGTCTGGATGTCGAGCGGCAGCTTGTTGTCCAGAAACCCCGTCACCACCGTCATCCGGTTGGCGTTCAGCCGCTTGGCGACCTCGATCGAGCTGCGGATGTCGGCCAGGAAGCCCTCGCGTTCCGCCTCGTCATTGCCGCCCAGCAGCGGCCGGGACTGCGCCCATTTGGGCATGCTGGCGACGAACACGCCCATCGTCATGCCGCGCGACGCCAGCGCCCTGGCCATCGCCTCCTGCTGGGCGACGGGGCGGCTGCGCGCCTCGTTATCCTCCCATGCGGTGAAGCCCTGGTCCGCGGCATAGGCGATCTGTTCGATCAGCCCGCCGCGACTGGCAAAGCTCCCCTCATGCGGCGCATAGCCCAGGGCGAAGCGTGCCGCGTTCGACGGGCGACGCTGCGCCCCCGCCATCCCCGCCACCAGCGACGAAGCGGCCCCCGCCGCCAGAACAGTCCGACGCGACAGCGTCATGCCCCCACCTGCATCATTTGGCCCCTTCCGCCTTCAGATAAGCGATGATCGCCGCGCGCTTGGCCGGATCGGGTGTCGCGATCGGCATCTTGGTGCCGGGCACCTTCTTCATCGGCCCGGCCAGATAAGCGTCCAGCGTCGCATCGTCCCAACGCAGCTTCGACGCCTTCATCGCCGGCGAATAGTTGAAGCCCGCAACCGACGCCGCCGGCCGCCCGACCACGCCGTGCAGGTTCGGGCCGATCCCGTTGCGACCGCCCTTGTTGACCGTATGGCACGCCTTGCACGCGGCAAATGCGGCGGGCGCGGCACCCTGCGCCTGCGTCGCCTCGGATCCGAACACCAACGCCGCCGACGCGGCTCCCATCACGGCCAGGCCGATGAGCAACTTCATGCATTCTCTCCCGGACCGATATCGGTCCATTTTCGGTCGCCCCCCGCATTGGCGAGGACCGCCTCGATAAAGTCCATCGTGCGCAATCCATCAGCCACGCCCGGATGCGCGGTCTTGCCCTCGCCGCGGATCGACCCGGCAAAGGCACGGTAAAGATTGGCAAAAGCCTCGATATAGCCTTCCGGATGACCCGAAGGTGTACGGAATTGCGCCGCCACCTCCGGCTGCAATCCCGGCCCGCCGGCGCGCAACGTCTCGGCCGGCCGGTCCAGCCAGCGCAGCACCAGCGTATTGGGCTCCATCTGCGCCCATTCCAGCCCGCCATGCTCGCCGTGGATGCGCAGGCGCAGGCCATTCTCCTCGCCCGCCGCCACCTGGCTCGCCTTCAGCACGCCGCGCGCGCCGCCCGGAAAGCGCAGCAAGGCGCTGACATCGTCGTCCAGCCGTCGCCCCGCGACATGGATCGCGACATCCGCCGACACCGACGCCGCCGCCAGCCCCGACACATGTTCCGCCAGATGAAAGGCATGCGTCCCGATATCGCCCAGGCACCCGCCCATTCCGGCGCGCGCCGGATCGGTGCGCCACTCGGCCTGCTTGTTGCCGCCGGTATCGATCGGCTGGCTCAGCCATCCTTGCAGATATTCCACCTGCACCAGCCGGATCGCGCCCAGATCGCCACGCGCCACCCGGACGCGCGCCTCCTCGATCAGCGGATACCCGCTATAGGTGAAGGCCAGCGCGAACTGCCGTCCGCTCTTGCGCGCCGCCGCGGCGATCGCCCGCGCCTCGTCGCCGCTGATCGCCATCGGCTTTTCGCAAAAGACGTGAAAGCCCGCCTCCAGCGCCGCGATCGCCATCGGCGCATGCAGATGGTTTGGCGTCACGATCGCCAGTGCATCGATCCGCTCCTCCTCGGGCAACGCCGCCTCGCGTGCGAGCAACAGGTCGAGCGAGGGATAGACGCGCGTCGCGTCCAGCCCCAGTGCCGCGCCGCTCCGCGCGTTGCGCGCTTCGTCGCTGCTGAACGCACCCGCCACCAACTGCCAGTCGCCGTCCAGTGCTGCCGCCATCCGGTGCACCGCCCCGATGAACGCGCCCTCGCCGCCGCCGGCCATGCCCAGCCGAAGTCGGCGCCCGCTCATGCGGCGCCACCATCGGTCGACAGGCCCAGGATCGATCGGATCGCGGCCCGATCCACGCCGCTCTTGGCGAAATCG
Source organism: Sphingomonas sp. NY01 (assembly GCF_038809135.1). Classification (NCBI taxonomy): domain Bacteria; kingdom Pseudomonadati; phylum Pseudomonadota; class Alphaproteobacteria; order Sphingomonadales; family Sphingomonadaceae; genus Sphingomonas; species Sphingomonas sp. NY01. Next base: position 1,815,666 of record NZ_CP101722.1, read on the forward strand.
TCGAACGGATGATCGGTCACGCGGATGATGTGGTCGCGGATGAACGGCGCCCCCTCACGCGCGCCGTCCTCGGCACGCTTCAACGCGCATTCCCATTCCAGCACCGCCCAGCCCGCATAGCCATATTGCGCCATCCTGCTGAATATGCCGGAAAAGTCTACCTGCCCGTCGCCCAGCGAGCGGAACCGCCCGGCCCGGTCCACCCAGTCCTGATACCCGCCATAGACGCCCGATCGCCCGGTCGGGTTGAACTCGGCATCCTTGACGTGGAAACAGGAAATCCGGTCGTGATACCGGTCGATGAAGTCGAGATAATCGAGCTGCTGCAGCACGAAATGCGACGGATCGAACAACAGCCGCGCCCGCGGATGCTCGTTCACCGCCGCCAGGAAGCGTTCCCACGATGCGCCGTCATGCACATCCTCGCCGGCATGCACCTCGAACGCGCAATCGACGCCCGCGTCCTCGAATACGTCCAGGATCGGCACCCAGCGCCGCGCCAGTTCGGCGAACGCCTCCTCCACCAGCCCTGCGGGCCGCTGTGGCCAGGGATAGACATAGGGCCAGGCCAGTGCACCGGGGAAGGTCGCATGCGCGCTCAGCCCCAGGTTGGCGCTCGCCCGCGCCGCCATCTTCACCTGCTCCACCGCCCAGGCCTGCCGCTCGGCGGGCTTGCCGTGCACCTCGGGCGGCGCGAACCCGTCGAACAGCGTGTCATAGGCGGGGTGGACGGCGACCAGCTGGCCTTGCAGATGCGTCGACAGCTCGGTCACCGCGATGCCGTGGCGGTCCAGCTTGGCCCGCAGGTCGTCGCAATAATCCCGGCTTTCGGCCGCGGTCTTCAGGTCGATCAATTGCGCATTGCACGGGATCTGCACGCCGACATAGCCCAGGCCCGCCGCCCACTCCGCCATGTTCTCCAGCGTGTCGAACGGCGCGTCCTGCCCCATGAACTGCGCAAGGAAGATTCCCGGCCCCTTCATATCCTTCATCGTGCGGCCTCCATCTTGCCAAGTGCCTTTTGGTCGTCGCGGAAGGTCAACTGGAACAGGATCGCGATCGCCGCCGCCGCGATGGCGGGATACCACCACATCTGGTGCCAGTCGGCGATGCTCGGGGTCGCTGGCAGTTGCGCATACAGCAACCCGCCGATCTGCGACCCTAGCAGCATGCCCAGCCCATAGGTGAACAGCGTCAGCATGCCCTGCGCCTGCGCGTTCACGCCCTTGGGGGTCGCGATCGTGCCCGTGTAGATCGCACCCGCGACAAAGAAGAAATCATAACATACGCCGTGCAGCGCGACGCCGACATAGATCGCCCAGAGCGAGTTCCCGCCGTCCCCGATCGCGAACAATGCGTAGCGCAGCGCCCAGGCGGCCATGCCGACCAGCAGCAGCGGCTTCACGCCGAACCGGCGATACAGCCACGGCATGGAAAACATGAACAGCAGTTCGGACATCTGCCCGATCGCCAGCGTGCCCCCGACATTCTCGATCCCCGCCGCCCCGACATAGGCTGAGGCATAGGCGTAATACATCGCCAGCGGGATCGAGATCAGCGTGGCGCAGGTCACGAAGATCAGGAACGAGCGCTGCTTCATCAGGCTGAACGCCTCGACGCACAGCACCTGCCGGACGACGCCCTCGTCGCGCGGCGTGTCGGACGCGACGTTGGGCAGGGTGAAGCTGTAAAGGCCCAGCGCCACCGACACGACGGCGGCGACCCGGAAGATTTCCGGGCTGGCCGACAGCCCGGCCCAGCCGATGATCAGCCCGGCCGTGATCCAGCCCAGCGTGCCGAACGCGCGCACGAACGGGAAATTGTCCGTCCGCTCGCCAAAGCTCTTCAGCGCGATCGTGTTCGCCAGCCCGACGGTCGGCATATAGAGGATCATGTAGCCCAGCAGCAGCCAGACAAAGGTCGTGCCGCTCTCCGGCGTGACCAATCCGGGCAGCACGAACAGGATGGCGCCGCCCACCAGATGCAGGATCACCATCAGCATGCGCGGCGCGACATAGCGGGCCGCGGCCATGCCCAGCAGGAACGATCCCACGATCGATGCGATCGGCCCTACCGAAAACGCATTGGCGATCAGGTGGCCGACGCCCACCGTCTGCATCGCCAGGCCCAGCGTCACGTTCCACGCGCCCCAGACGAAGAACTGCATGAACATCAGCGCGCTCAGGCGCCCCGTCAACCATCCGTCCGCGGGGTTCGCGGTGACGTCTATCGACCCTTCGGCAACGGCCATGCCCCAACCTCTCCTCACGCAGTTTTCCTGCTTGCTAATCATGAGGCTAAGCAGATCATGAACCCATGTAAAGGTTTACATTCGCTCAAAGGGCGGAACCCTTTCGAAAAGTCGAAAATCATGCGGCTCGGGCAGGCGCGGCGGTCCCGGCGCTGCGGCACCGTCACAGCCTCCTTTGCAAACAGCGTCTTAACGGTCGACATTGCCACCGGAATGGGCCCATGGAACGCGTCATGCCGACGATCATCGAAGTCGCAGCCATGGCGCGCGTGTCCACCGCCACCGTCTCGCGCGTGCTCAGCCAGCCGGACCGCGTGGCCGAGCCGACACGGGACCGCGTGCTCGCCGTCGTGCGCGAGCTTGGCTATGCGCCCAACGTCGCGGCCCGCACGCTGCGCACCCTGCGCGCGGCCAAGATCCTGCTGACCGTGCCCGATATCTCGAACCCCTTCTTCGCCAGCGTCATTCGCGGCGCGGAGGAGGCGGCCCGCGATGCCGGTTACGCCGTCGTTCTCGGCGACACGCGGCACGATCCGGAGGTGGAGGATCAATATGCTGCGATGCTGTCGCGGCGCGAGGTGGACGGCATGATCTTTCTCGGCCACCGCCTGCCCGAAAGCCTGCGCGTCGTCGTCTCGCGGGATGGCGCGCCGATCGTCAACGGCTGCGAATACAGCCCGGAACTCGGCGTGTCGGGCGTGTATATCGACAATGAAGCCGCCGCCACCGACATGATGGAGCATCTGATCGCGCTCGGGCACCGTGACATCGGCCTTGTCACCGGCCCGCCGATCAGTCCGCTCACCCATCACCGCCAGTCCGCGGCCCTGCTGACCGCCGCGCGTCATGGCATTGCGGATCGCGTGCACGTCCATGTCGGCGACTATTCGGCGCAATCCGGCTTCGAACAGACGCAGGCGCTGTTGGCGCGCGGCGTCAGCGCGATCTTCTGCTTCAGCGACGAGATGGCGTTCGGCGCGATCAGCGCGGTTGCCGCCGCCGGCCTGTCCTGCCCCGATGATGTGTCCGTCGCCGGATTCGACGATCTGCCGCTCGCCCGCTTCTATCAGCCCGCGCTGACCACCATCGCTCAGCCAAAGGCACAGATCGGCCGCAAGGCGGTGGAATTGCTCATGGAAACGCTGCGCCGGGACGAAACGGGGATACAGCAGGTCACCCTGCCGCACGAACTTCTGGTCCGCGGCAGCACCGCCGCTTACCGCGGAAAGGGGCAGTAACGCTCCAGAAACGCCTGGTGCGCCGGCAGCGTCGCCACCTGCCGCGCCACCTGCGCGCGCATGTCGTCCAGCACCTGCCGCAACCGCGCCTCCCCCATGATCGCCCCCATGCGGTGATAGTGCCGCGGCACCACCCCCTGCCCGATCATCACCTGCACCCAGGAATCGATGCGGAACAACTCCTCGCCCTCCTGATACGCCATCGCATTGTCGCGAAACAGCGCGATCCGCTCGCGCAGCGTGTCCGGTATCGCCATCGTCCTGGCGCGCCGCCAGAAGGCGGTGTCGTCCCGTTCGGTCAGCACGTAATGCAGCACGATGAAGTCGCGGATGCGCTCCAGGTCGGCCGCCGCCTGATCGTTGAAGCGCTTGGCCAGCGCGGTGCAGTCGCCGTCGAACGGGAACATCTGCAACAGGCGGGTGACCGCGATCATCACCAGATGGATGGCGGTGGATTCCAGCGGCTCGACGAACCCGCCGGCCAGTCCGATGGCGATGCAATTGCCCCGCCAAGCCTGCGTCCGCCGCCCCGCCTTGAAGCGGATGGTACGCGGCTCGATCAGGACCTCGCCCTCTACCGCGGACAATAGCCGCGCCCGCGCCTCGTCATCCGACAGATACGCCCGGTCATACACCAGGCCGTTCCCTACCCGGTGCTGCAACGGGATCTGCCACCGCCACCCCCCCCCATGCGCGATCGCGCGCGTATAGGGCACCGCCGGCCCCACCGCCCGCGTCTGCGTCACCACCGCCGAGTCCGTGGGCAGCCACTCGCTCCAGTCGACGAACGCCGCGCCCATCGCCTGCCCGATCAGCAGCGCGCGGAATCCGGTGCAATCGATAAACAGATCGCCCTCGATCCGCTCGCCCGACCGCAGCACGAGGGCCTGGATATCGCCGTCCCGCTCGACCCGCTCGATCAGTCCCTCGACCCGTCGGACGCCCGCCCCCTCGGCCACCCCCCGCAAATGCCTGGCATACAGCCCTGCATCCAGATGATAGGCGTAGCTCAGCTCGGGGCCTTGCCCGCCTGCCCCGAACCGCCCGGCCTCCGCTGCCTGCAACTCCAGGCAATACGCTCCCAGATCCCCCCGAACCCCTGCTCCCGCGCCTGCAGCCAGAACTGGTGGAACGCCCCCATCCACGTCCCCCGCCCCGTCTCCCCGAACGCATGAAAATACCGATCCCCGACTCGGCCCCAATCCTCGAACGCGATCCCCAGCTTGAAGCTCGCGCCGGTCTCCGCCATGAACCGCTGCTCGTCGATGCCGATCAGCCGGTGGAACGCCCGTGCTGTCGGGATGGTGGATTCCCCGACGCCGATCGTCCCGATCTCGTCGGATTCGATCAAGGTGATATCCAGCACCGATCCCAGCTGCTGCCCCAGTGCCGCGGCCGTCAGCCAGCCGGACGTTCCCCCGCCCGCGATCACCACCCGCCGCCGCTCGCTCATCGGTTCAGCCTCTGCATCACCTGTGCCCGCAACCTGCGCGCCGCCCCTTCATCCATCTCCCCGAGCGCCCCCCGCGCATGCCCCGGCAAATGCTCCGCCCCCTGCCCTGCCGGGCCGAACAGATAATAGTCGAACAGTGCGCGCCAGCTCTGCTTCTCGTTGTCGGGGCGGCTGCGAAGGCTGAGCAGTCCGTGCAGCAACGTGGTCATCGGCGTATCGACAAAGGCGGGCGTGTCGTTCCACCAATGGTTGATCATCACGTTGAAGCCGTCCAGCGCCTCCACCTGATGCCACCACAGTGCCGGATAGACGAGCACATCGCCCGGTTCGAGTTCGGCCACCACCGCGCGCTCCAGTGCCGCACGGTACCGCGGATAGCGATCCAGATCGGGGGCCCGCGGATCGACCATGCTCACCACCTGTCCGCCGGGCGTAGGGTCCAGCGGTCCGGGGTAGAGGTTGGCGATCTGATCGGGCGGGAAGAGCAGGAACCGGCGGCGCCCGACAAGCGGACACGCGATGTTGTTCGACATGTCCCAATGGGTCGCGGCCACCGTATGGTTGCCGATCCAGATGCTCGCCAACGGCCTCGTTCCACCCGGCAGGACGCCGTCCGGCACAACGGGGTTCTCGGCCCGCAAGCCGGGGAAGTAGATGTCCAGATCGGTCGAACCCAGATACACCGCATCCTCGCCGTCGCGGATGCGGGCCAGATAATCCGCCAGCGGCGCACGCCCGGCGGCAAAGTTCATCGCCGTCAGCGTGTCGTTGTAGAAAAAGCGACCTTCGATCGCCGGCTCGCCGACGAAACCTACCACCGGCCGCCCCGCATCGAAGCGCGCGAGATACGCCATCGCCGCATCCACACCGTCCCGACCTATGGCGACCAGCGGCAGATCGGCGGCGGCCCCCTTCAGCACCACCGGCGCGCCGTCGTTGATCAGGGCGGAAAAATCCACGGCATCATGTCGCAGGCCGTCGATCACGCGGACGGGGGGAAGCGCCGCCAGGTCCATCAGGCGCCAGCGAGCCGCCGGTTCTTGCGATCGATCAGATGCGGCACGTTGCCGAGCGAAGACAGCGCCCAGATCGCAGGTTGCAGATACCCCTGCGCATGCAGCCGCTCCAGCGCATCACCCGTCAGCCGGGCCAACGGCTCGGCACCGATCGCATGAAAATCGTCCAGCACGTACCGCCTGCTGTCATCGAGCACGATCTCGATCGACACCGCCTCGATCACCCCCTCGGCGTCCAGTGCAGCGAACAACGCATCATTGACCTGCGATCCCGCATGGATACGCCTGAGAACGTCCGCGACCGCTTCCAGATAGGGACTGTTGCCCCCTTGCGGCAGGAAAACCGGGCTGCCCTCTCCACCTCGGCCGACCCGCACGTGATCGAGATCGACATGGATCATCGGCTCGCCCGTGCCGCCCTCCCCGTCGCGCGGTACGCCGATGGAGAAAGGCCCGCGTTGGTGCAACGCCGGAATATAGCGCGCCTGCCACACGCCATCATCCAGAAACAGGTTTTCATCCCGGTCTAGCCCCAGCAGCGCAACCGAATGAAGCCGGCCATCTTCGGACCGCCGGAACAGGATCGGATAATCGCGCTGTGCCTCCTCCCATTCGGTCGGGAAGATCAGCGTCTGGTTTACCGCATCGCCGTAAGCAGCGCCCGGGCCGGTGATCACCGTCAGATCGTGATGATCGACATTGTTGAGAAGCACGATGTTCGTCACGAACAAACCTTATAAGCCATTGGGCGCTCGCCCGCCTATCATGCGGGCGAGCGCCATCGGCGACAATCCCCGATCAGAAGCGGAAGCGGCCACCCAGCAGGAAGCGGCGACGCAACTCCTGCCCGAACCAGAGCTGGCTTTCGTCGCGGGCATAGGTGCGCAGTTTCTGTTCCGTCAGGTTGATGCCCTCGAACGACACCGCGAAATTGGGCGTGATGTCGTAGCTGATGTTGACGTCCAGCTGACCGAACGGCTTGGTGAACTCCGGATTGCGTGAACCCTGGCGGTTGATCCCCGACAGGAACTTGTCACGCCAGTTATAGGCGACGCGCGCCGACAGCCCATATTTGTCGTAGATCAGCGTGGCGTTGAACGTATCCGACAGGCCGAGCAGCGCGAACTGATCCTCTGACGGGCTGGCGCCGATGTTGAACCCAACATCGCCGCGCACCAGCGTATAGGCCGCCCCGACACCGAACCCGGTCGATCCAAAGAAATGCTGTCCGGCAACCTCCAGGCCGTAGATCTCGGCATCCCGGTTGTTGACCGGCTGCGTCACCTGGAACTGGTACAGCACGTCGGTACCGTTGGCGATCACGTCGCGCGCGCTGTTGATCTGCTTGACGAAATCGTCGTTCAGCGAGCGGGTGGTGGTGTTGTAGTTCGCCTGGAACTGCGTGGTGGCCGCCGCGATCGACCCGGTCTGGTCGAGCAGGGCGGTCAGCGCGAACAGGTTCACGTCGCTCTGGTCGGCACCCAATGCCTGGAGCGCCGCGCGGGCCTGGCCCGACCGCGTGCCGGCCGCGCCCGAGCTGGGATCGCGCAGCCCGAACAGGTCGGAGGTGAATTGTCCGTTGCCGATGAAGTTGCGGACACGCTTGTCGAACAACCCGAGCGAGACATAGCTGTCGGGCTTGTAGTACCATTCGATCGACGCATCGAAATTGTCCGATTCCAGCGGCACCAGTTGCGCGTTGCCGGTCGATGCGGTCGCGATGCCGCCATTGGCGATCGGGCGCGGCGGGCCGTTCACGCTGGTGGAGGTGAACAGATTGCCATATTCCGGGCGGGCGATCGTCTTGCTGTACGATACGCGTCCGATCAGGTTCTGCTGCAGCTCAACCTGGAAATCGATCGACGGCAGGAAATTGTCGTAGCTGCCCCGATCGCGCAGGTAGCTGCTCTGGTTCGAGATGACGACGGTGAAGTCGTTGTCGGACACCCAGTTGATGCCCGCCGGCACCGCCACCAGAGAGATGGAGCGCGATTTGGTCTTCTCGTACCGCAAACCGCCGACCAGCGTCGCCGGTGCGTTGGCGATCTCGCCCTTCCAGGTCACCTGCGCATAGGCGGACCAGATCTTTTCCCGGACGCGATTGTCTTCGTTGGTGGTGATACCGACGGCGTTGGCGGCGCCCAGACCGGCATAATAAGGCGACAGGATGGAGTAGATGCCGGCTGCGTTGCCGCGGAAGGCGATCTGCGACTCAGGATCGTTGCCGGGATCGAACTTCCGGAACTTGCAGATCAGGCAGAAGCTTTGCAGCGCGCCGGGCGCCAGCCGTTCGACGTCGCCGGGGTTGGTGATACCCCAATCGCCCAGCGTCTGCTGGGTGGCGACGCGCGTCTGATCCATCACCGTGTTGCGGAAGTTTCCGCCGAAGTCGACACGGCTGCCGCCGCCCAGGTCCCAGCCGAAATCTGCGCGGATCTCCTTCACCCGCTGTTCCTGCGAAGAAGCGAAGGTGCGGCCGATCTGCGACCCTACCTGTGCCACCGTCAACGGCCCGTTGAGGGTGATGTTCTGCTTGGGGATGTCACCGCTATAATCCACCGAATGGGCGGTGACGACGTTCGCGCCCATGCCGACCAGTGTCGAGCTGGCGCCGTTGGGATTGTTGGGGTTGCTCGACGCCTTGCTGTAATGTCCGTCGATGTTGAGGGAGAAGTTGTCGGCGATGTCCCAGCGCATGTTCAGGCCGTAATCCTGAACACGGCTTTTCTGCGCACGGTTCTGCGCTTCGAAGCCTTCGTCCTTCGCGCCGTTGATCGTCTCGTGGAGATAGGTCGCGGTGGCGACCGTCGGATTGCCGTCGAAGCGCACCTCGTCGAACGGGCGGCTGAACCAGTTCGACAGGTCAGACCGGATTTCCTCCTGCCGGTTCTGCGCAAACAGCGCATCGGCGGTCAGGGTTACCGTTTCGATCGGCTTGAATTGCAGCACCGCCTGCCCGTTGATGCGCTCGCGGCTGCCCTCGGCATAATGGTAGCGGCTGTCGTTGGGAACGCCGACCAGCTGGTTGGGATCGGTCGGCGCGCCGGTGATGACCGTGCTGCCGTCCGACCGCACGAACCCGCCCGACAGGAAAGTGCTGTAGGGAATGATGTTCCAGTCGTTGGAGGTCGCGCTGATCGAGGTGAAGTTACGCTTCTGGTAGCTGCCGAACAGCGAAACGCCGAAACGGTCCGTCGGATCGGCCCAGTTCAGCACTCCGGACAATTCGGGCGTCACCTTCGATCCGCAATCCAGGCAACCGTCCGTGCTGGTATCGTACAGCGCCTTGGCGCCGACGCTGCCGGTCAGGCCGCCCTTGCCGTCCAGGGGACGCCGGGTGACGACGTTGATCGTCGCGCCGATGCCGCCGGTCGGGATCGCGGCCCGCCCCGTCTTGTATACCTCCAGCGTCCGCACGCCCTCCGACGCCAGGTTGGAAAAGTCGAAGGAACGGCTGGAGCCCTGCGCCGTATCGGCATTCTGGTCGCCGCCGACCACGGATACGTTCGCGGTCGCCAGCTGGCGCCCGTTGAGCGTCACCAGATTGTAGCTCGGCCCGAACCCGCGCACCGTCACCAGTGCACCTTCGCCGTTCGTCCGGTTGATCGACACGCCGGTGATGCGCTGAAGCGATTCGGCCAGGTTGGTGTCGGGGAACTTGCCGATATCCTCGGCCGAGATCGCGTCCACGATACCGGTGGAGTTGCGCTTGATCGCGATCGACCGCTCCAGGCTGGCGCGGATACCGGTCACCACGATCTCGTCGCCGGTGCCGTCCGTGGCGGCGCTTTCCGACGCCGGCGCCGTTTGCGGCGTGGTCAGCTGGCCCGCCGCCGCAGCCGGATCGGCTGTCGTGCCCGGCGGGGTCGTCGGCTGCGCGTTCGTCGCCTCCGCCCCGGTTTGCGTTTGCGCAAACGCGGTGGTCGTCAATGTGAGACAGGTGGCGACCGCCACCAGGGATACCGACCGCGCGAGCGTCGACGTGAGACCACTGGCCTTCATATTTGCCCCTCCTAATAGCGGGCCGTCCTTGTTGGGCCCATTCCTCCCACCGGTCAGATGCCGGCTTTGTGATCGCTACCATATCCCTGACGCGTGGCGCCCCGCAAGAGATAAGATTCGGTTATTTCTACATTTTTACTTCGCGGGCAAAAGTCTTTGAAAAGGCAATCCATGGCAATACTTTGGTATATTACTCCGTCAAATGATCGCCACAGCGTTCGCAAAGAGTTCGGCAGAAACCCTGCATGATGAACGGTGGCGGGGCCCGCCAAGGCAGGCCCCGCCACCGCATCACCATTCGACGCCGATCTTGCCGAAATGCGCGCCACCCATTTCGTAGCGGAATGCGTCGGCCAGAGCGTCCAGCGCAAAGCGGCGGTCGATGATCGGGCGGATCTCCGCGGCGTCCAATGCGCGAACAAAATCCTGCTGCTCACGCCTGCTCCCGACGATCAGTCCTTGCAGCCGCGCCTGCCGCGCCATCAGGGCGGCGGTCGGCACCTCCCCGCCCGCACCCGTCAACACGCCGATCAGCGAGATATGCCCGCCGACCCGCACCGCCTCGATCGACTGGGCCAGCGTCCCCGGTCCGCCGACCTCCACCACATGATCGACGCCCCGCCCCCCGGTCCAGTCGCGCACCACGCGGCCCCAATCCTGCTGCTCGCGATAGTTTAGCGTGAACGCCGCCCCCATATCCCGCGCCCGTTCCAGCTTCTCGCCCGATGAGGAGGTGATCGCCACCGTGGCCCCCATCAAGCGGGCGAGTTGCAAGGCCCAGATGGAAACACCCCCGGTGCCCAGCAGCAGGACCGTGTCACCGGCCTTGATCCCGCCATCGACGACCAGCGCGCGCCATGCCGTCAGGCCCGCGGTGGTGATCGTCGCCGCCTCTACCGCGTCGAAGCCTTTGGGCGCATGGGTGAAGGCCGTTGCGGGCAGCACCACGAACTCCTGGGCGAAGCCGTCGATGCCGTCGCCGGGCGTGCGCGAAAAGTCACCCACGGTGGGCGGCCCATCCTGCCAATCGGGAAAGAAGCAGGATACGACCATGTCGCCCACCGCGAACTCGCCGACGCCGGGTCCGACGGCCTCGACGGTGCCGGCGCCATCGGCCAGGGGGATGCGCCCGTCCGCGGCCGGCATCCGCCCGGTCGCGACGCCGAGATCGTGGAAGTTGAGCGAACTGCCGTGCAGGGCGACCCGGATCTCGCCCGGTCCCGGCTCGCCGGGATCGCGCCGGTCCTCCATCGCCAGTCGGTCGAGGCCGATCGGGGCACGTAAAGCCATTGCCTTCATGTCATGGTCCTTGTCACTGTCGCGGGGCTTCGAACGCCCGAGAACGCCCGATCGTCGCGTTTGCATTCGCCCGCCGTTCCGGTCACGTTCGCCGACGAGGATTCGGGGATCATCATGCTGAAAAAACGAACGATATTTGCAGCGCTCCTGCTGCCGGCCGCGGCTTGGGCGCAAAGCTCGCTTGAACAGGCGCGCGCCATTGCAGGCGATCCGCCCGCCGCCCGGCAACGTCTGGTGCTGGCTGATCTGCCAAAGGCGACGGGCAAGGCCACCGCGCTATTCGACGGACGCAGCCTGACCGGTTGGCAACCTTGGCTCGGCTATGCCGACCCGGCCCTGACCTATCGTGGCGATCCGAATGCGAAGCCGGTCGGCACCAGCCGCGATACGTCCGGCGACTTTGCCGTCAGGCAGGTGGACGGTGCGCCCGCGATCTGGATCAAGGGGCAGACCTGGGGCAGTCTGGTGAACACCGCGGACCTGCGCGATTATCACCTGCGCCTACAATATAAATGGGGCGCCAAGACCTGGGCACCCCGCGAAAAGGAGCCGCCGAACAACGGTTTGTTGTACCACACGCACGGCCAGCCGGGCGAGGTGTTCGGAACGTGGCGGCCGTCGGTGGAATTCGAGATCATGAAGGGGTCGACCGGCATGATCGTGATGGTCGGCGGCAAGGTGCGCGCCCGCACGACGGTGGCGCTCGACCCCTCGCTGATCGCGCCGCACCTGCGCTTCCGCACCACCGGGCGCACGGTCGACATGGTGAACGGCACCGGCACCTGGAATGTCGAGGCGGCCAGCGATGCCGAGCGCCCGATCGGTGAATGGAACACGCTCGACCTCTATGTAGTCGGCGACCGGGCGATCCATGTCGTCAATGGCGTGCCCGTGGCCGAAGCCCGCGATCTCGCGACGGTCGCGCCGGATGGCACCCGCCAGCCGCTGACGCACGGGCATATCCAGTTGCAGTCGGAAGGTGCCGAAACCTTCTTCCGCGCCATCACCGTGGAGCCAATCCGTACATTGCCCCGCATCATGGTGAAATGACGGCAAAACCACCGCTCCCGAACCTTGGCGTTCGGAGCGGTGGCGGGCGGAACGGAACCGATCCGCCGATGCTTTTTGGACCGGTATATCCGGGAGCTACGATCATGACCGACACAACACGTCGCACCTTCGTGACAGGCGCGGCGGTGGCCGCTGGCGCCGTCGCCGCGACGCAGGCGGGGGCCGCCGCACAGGGCGGCAAAGCCTCCGCTGCGACCACGCCCGCCGCGGGCGCCTATCCGAAGCCGCCCTACCCCGTTCAACGTCAACCCTGGCCGGGCCTGGCATCGAGGATGACGCCGCGCCCCGATCATGGCGAGACGAGCTACAAGGGATCGGGCAAGCTGGCGGGGAAGCGGGCCCTGATCACCGGCGGCGACAGTGGCATCGGCCGGGCCGCGGCGATCGCCTATGCCCGCGAAGGCGCCGATGTCGCGATCAACTATCTGCCCGCCGAGGAGCCCGACGCGCGCGAGGTGATCGCGCTCATCCGTGCGGAAGGGCGCAAGGCAGTCGCAATCCCCGGCGATTTGCGCGACGAACGCTTTTGCCGGCGCCTGATCCAACAGGCGGCCGAACAACTCGGTGGGCTGGACATCCTGGTCAACAACGCGGCACGGCAACAGACCCGGCCCGGTATCGCAGACATTTCCGCCCAGGATTTCGACGATACGATGAAGACGAACGTCTACGCACCCTTCTGGCTGACCAAGGCGGCCGTGGAGCGGATGGGTGCGGGCGCGGTCATCGTCAACACCTCGTCCGAACAGGCCGGCGACCCGTCCCCCGACATCGTCGACTACGCTCTGACCCGCGCCGCAGTGCTGAACTTCACCAAGAGCATGGCCAAGCAACTCGCCAGCCGGGGTATCCGGGTAAACGCCGTGGCGCCGGGACCGTTCTGGACACCGCTACAGGTGAGTGGCGGCGCAACGCCAGACAAGCTGCGCAGCTTCGGCGAGACGACACCGCTCGGCCGGGCGGGACAGCCCGCCGAGATCGCGGCGCTGTATGTCGCCGCGGCCGATCCTAGTCTCAGTTATTCCACCGGACAGATTTTCGGGTCGTCCGGCGGTAACGGTCAGCCCGCCTGATAGGGATCGCCCGGAAACGCGATCGAAACCGTTTCCGGGCAATGCCTTATTGCGGCTTCACGAACTTCAGCGTGAAGCGGTCGCTCTCGCCGATCGCGGTATATTTGGCGCGGTCGACATCCTTCAGGCGATAGGAGGGCGGCAGCGTCCACACGCCCTGCGGGTGATCGTGCGTGTCCCTGGGATTGGCGTTGACCTTCGACTCCCCGGCCAGACGGAAGCCCGCCTCCTGCGCCAGACGCACCACCGTCGAGCGCTTGATATACCCGCTCAACTTCTCCCGCGCCGCATCCATCTCCTCGGGCAACCGGTGGTCGACCACCCCCAGCACGCCCCCCGGCTTCAACGCATCGTAAAACGCCTTGAACGTCCGCGCGGCCACCGCCGGATCATCCTGCATCAACAGGTTGTGGACGTTCCGAAAGGTCAGGACCACGTCTGCGCTGCCCGCCGGCACGGTGGATACACCGGTCGCGAAATCGACCGTCCGGACCACCGTCTTGCCATAGGCGTCCGCCTTGGCGGCGAGCGCAGCGCCGGTGCGCTCCGCCTGCGATGTCGGCACCAGCGCAACATAGTGCCCGCGCCCCTTCACCATCGGCGCCAGGATAGCGGTATACCAGCCGCCACCGGGGATGAATTCGACCACCGTCTGCGTCGGTTTCACACCGAAGAAAGCCAGCGTCTCGGCAGGATGGCGATAACGATCGCGCGCCCGGTCTGCTTCGCTACGGGTAGAGGCGGCAACGGCGGCGGCAATGTCCTTGCCGGGCCGGACGGATTGCGCCGCAATTCCCGCGCTCCCCAGCGCGGCGACACAAGCGAATGCAACGATGGGACGGGACATGGCGGGCCTCTCCTGAACGGCTGACTTAGGGCGATCATGCCTCGCCATGGAGGCTGAAACAACCTCGGCACGGGGTAGGTACGGTTGCGGCCGCCATGCCGATTCAACCGCTTGGAGCCAATCTGGGTTAGCAACGTTACATGCCAGCAATAAAATGGGGGCTGCGCTGCACATCATTCATCTCGCACTCGGCGGCTGTTTGAAAGCGCCGCCTGTGACGTTCGGCATCACCGCTGATACCGGTGGCCATATCGCCTATGTTCTGGACGCTGCCGTTGCACAGGCACAGCGGCAATGCGTAAATGCGGTCAGCATCGTCACCCGCCTGTTCGATGATGCCGAACTCGGCACCGTGCATGCCCAGCGATCGGAACGGCTTGGGCCCAAGCTCACGATCGAGCGGATCGCCACCGACGATCGCCGCTATCTCGAAAAGGAGGATCTGGCGAGCGACCTTGCGGCGTTTACAGAGGCATTCTGCCGGTATCTGGCCGGACTTCCCCGCCTACCCGACGTAATCCACGCGCATTTCGCCGACGCCGCCGACGTCGCCCGCGCTGCCCAGAAGCGCTTTGGCATTCCCTTCGTCTATACCCCGCATGCGCTGGGCATCGACAAGCGCAGGCAGGGTTTTGCCGGCGATGCCCTGGAAGCACGTATCGCGGCGGAGCGGAACGCGATCATTCATGCCGATGCCATCATCGTATCGACACGGGACGAAGCGGATCGGCAGGTCGGTGGGTACGGCATCACGGCGGCGGCGCGGGTGCATTGCCTGTCGCCGGGCGTGCCACACCGTGCTGCCACCAGCGGCGAGGAGACACTCGCCGATCATCTGGGCACGTGGTTCGACGATCCCGATCTGCCCATCCTGCTCGCGATCGCCAGGCCTGTCCGCAAGAAGAACCTTGCGGCATTGCTGCGCGCCTATGTCGCCGATCCAGCGCTGCGATCCGCTGCCAACCTCGTGATCCTCGCCGGTCAGCATGACCATGCGACGGGTGAGGAACGCGCCGTGCTGGACGAGCTGGCGGCGCTGGCGGCGGATCCAGTACTTCACGGGAAAGTCGCGCTGCCCGCACGACACGGCTCGGCCGATGTCGCTGCACTTTACGCACGCGCGGGCCGGGGCGGCGTGTTCGTCAATCCCGCGCTGCATGAACCGTTCGGCTTGACCGTGATCGAGGCCGCTGCGGCGGGTGTCCCCGTGGTCGCAACCTGCAACGGCGGACCGGTGGAGATCGTCGCCGCGCTCGGCCACGGTCTGCTGGTCGATCCGCGCGACGATGCGGCGATCGCGGATGCCTGTCATACGCTCATCGGCGATGCGGATCGCCACGCCACGCTCGCCGCGTCGGCACTGGCGCGGGTCGATCGCTATAGCTGGGATCGTTATGCGGCTTCGTCGATCGCCGTCTATCGCATGGCGGGGCAGCCGCGGCTGCTGGCCTCCGATATCGACAACACGTTGACCGGCTGTGTGGAAAGCGCGCGCGCCTTTGCCGACTGGGCAGGCGTACGCGACATCCCGTTCATCGTGGCGACCGGGCGCTCGTTCCATGATGCGCGCACCGTACTTGGCGCATGGAACCTGCCTCAGCCGGATGCCTATATCGTCGATGTCGGCACGCGGATCATGCGGCGGGATGACGATGGGAACTGGCGCGCATGCCCTGATTACGCCGCACTGCTGGACCGGGACTGGGACCGCGATGCAGCGGTGAAGGCGCTGGCGCCGCTTTCGCTGACCGCGCAACCGCATGCGGTGCAGACCCGGTACAAGATCAGCTTCTTTGGCGACGAGGCCACGGTCGCCACCATCCGCCATGCGCTGGCCGATGCGGGAGTGGCCGCGCGCGTCATCTTTTCGCATGGCCACCTGATCGATGTGCTGGCACCCGCCGGCGGCAAGGCCGCTGCCATTGCCGCCTATGCCGGCCGTATGGGACTGCCCCTGTCGGCGTGTCTCGCCGCGGGCGACAGCGGGAACGATGCTGATATGCTGGCGGCGTGCGGCCACGCCATCGTCGTTGCCAATGCCGACACCGATCTCGACCATCTGGAACCGAGACCGGGATTGTACCGGACCGCGGCACCTCATGCCGCCGGGGTATTGGAGGGGCTGGCGCTGCATGGACTGGCGTCCGCACCGCTGCAGGTGGCGGCATGACCCGCCCCTTCGGCTATTTCGTCCACCATCAGGGCCGCGGCCACGCCGAACGCTGCGCCGCTATCGCCCGCGCCCTGCCGCCCGGACGCCCCCTCACCATCTTCTGCGCACGCGACGATATCTTCCCGTCGCTGCCGGAGCATGTTGAACGCATCCGCATTCCCTCGCTCTTCGAGGCAACGGGTGCGGAAGCGGGAACGATGGACTGGGTGCCGACGCCCGATACGCTGCACTGCGCGCCCCTGGGCTGGCCCGGTATACGCCGCGCGATGGCGACGATCACCGCATGGTTCGACCATGCCGACCCCGCGCTCATGATCTGCGACGTGTCTGCCGAAATCGCGCAACTGGCCCGCATCTGTTCGGTGCCGCACGTCAAGATCCTCCAGCATGGCGAACGTGGCGATCCCGGTCACCGCGCGGCCTATGACGGTGCTGCCGGACTGCTCGCGCCCTTTCATGCCGATCTTGCGCAGAGCGACTGGGATGCCGGAATGCGCGCCCGTACCTGCTTTGCCGGCGGCCTTGGCGTGGACACCCGCGTATCCGAGCGCGAAGTGGCTCGCCAGCGCGTCGGCATCGCACCGGGAGAGGAAATGATCCTCGTGGTTGCGGGCGGCGGCGGCGGTGGTTTCGCGCAGGCGCCGCTCGGTGTCGGCGCACGCACCCGCCCCAACGCGCGCTGGATCACCATCGGCCCGGTGCAGCGCGACTGGCATGCGACCGAACCTGCCAATATCGAACATCGCGGCTGGGTGGATGATGCGGCGGATCATATCGCCGCGGCGGACATCGTCATCGCCTCGACGGGCAACACCACCTGTCAGCAGATTTTGGCCGCCGGCCGCCCCTGGCTGGCGGTACCCGAATGGCGCTATTTCGACGAACAGCATTGCAAGGCCGACGCGCTCGCCCGCGCTGGTGTCGCCACCGTCCGCCCCCATCTGCCATCCTCGGCCAGCGGGTGGAGCCAGGCGCTGGCCGACACGCTGGCTGCCCATGACCCCCACCGGCAACGCAGCATGATCGACGATGCACCTGCCGAGGCGACCGCCCACTGGCTGGAGGCGCTTGCCGACCGGCTGTGGACGCCCTGTTCCACCCCCGCCCCTTCCCACCCCATGCCGAACGAGCAACCATCCGCATGACCCAGATCTCCGTTGTCACCTTGGCCAAGGGCCGCCCCGACCACCTCGTCAACCTCGTCCATGGCCTGTCCCGGCAGACGCAGCAGCCCGCCGAACTGATCGTCGCGGTGATGCAGGATGCGCTCTATGTGCTGCCCGAAGCGCCCTTTCCCATTCGGCAGATGCAGATCGTCGGCGACGCGCTGCCCCTGGCCCAAGCGCGCAACGCTGCGGCGCGCGCCGCCATTGGCGAGATGATCGTCTTTCTGGACATGGACTGCATCCCAACGCCGACGCTGGTCGCGGACTATGCCGGGTTCCTGGCCGACTATGACGGGCTGTTGATGGGCGAGGTCATGTATCTGCCGGGCGGTGCCACGGCCGGTGACTGGTCCTTCGACCGTTTTGCCGAGGTCGCGGTGAAGCATTCCGACCGCCGCGGTCCCCCGCCCCGCGGGATTGAGCGGTGCGAGGATTATCGCTGCTTCTGGTCGCTCAACTTCGCGATGCGGCGCGACACCTTCCTGGGCGTCGGCGGGTTCGATGAACGCTATGCCGGCTATGGCGGCGAGGATACCGATTTCGGCAAGACGCTGGATCAGGCGGGTGTGCCGATCGCCTGGGTCAAGGGCGCGCTGGCGTATCATCAATATCATCCGCATCACATGCCGCCCGTCCACCATCTGGACAGCGTGGTACGCAATGCGCAGCTCTTCGAGGAGAAATGGGGCTATCGCACCATGGGTCACTGGCTGCATGCCTTTGGCCTGATGGGCCTGATCGACCATGCGCCGGGCCGGCCGATCCGCATCCTGCGCCGCCCCGATGCCGAGGATCTGACCTTGACCGGGCAGCAGAGCCATCAGCCCTATGCCAACACCGCCACCGTCATCCGCCTGCTGGAAGCGCGCGTCGCAGCATGAGGATCGCGGTCCTCGGCCATGTCCGCCAGCGCATCGCGCAACCCTTCGCCGGGGGCATGGAGTCGCATTGCTGGCATCTGGCGGCGGGGCTTCAGGCGCGCGGCCATGATGTCGTGCTGTTCGCGTCCGGCGACAGCGATCCCCGCTTCACCATCGATCCCGTCCTGCCGACCCATTACGAGGCGACCTTCCCCTGGGCGGAGCATCGCGGCTCTGCGCCGCTGATCGCACATCTTGACGGCGGCTATGACGCAGCATGCGACCGGATCGCGGCCGGCGGGTTCGACGTCGTGCACAATAACAGCCTGCACCGCTTCCCGATCGAGCCGCGGCGCACGGCCACGGTGCCGACCGTGACCTCGCTCCACGTTCCGCCCTATGACGCGCTGCATTGGTTCGTCCGGGCGAGCGCAGTGCCGACCCACCGGTTGACCGTGACCTCCGCCCGGCAACGCACCGCATGGTGGCCGGAGGGGGCGCCGCCCGAGGCATCCGTGCTGCACAATGGCATCGACCCCGCCCTGTGGCCGTTCGTGCCCCAAGGCGACGGCAGCGCCGCGTGGTGCGGGCGGATCACCCCGAACAAGGGCCCGCATCTGGCCGCGCAGGCAGCGCGGATCGCGGGCGTGCCGCTCACCCTGTTCGGCCCGGTCGAGGACCCCGACTACTGGCATGCCGAGGTAGAGCCGCTGCTCGGCGGCGACATCCGCTATGGCGGGCATCTGGGCGGCGCGAGCCTCGCCGCCGCGATCGGCCAAGCCTCCGTCTTCGTCTTCACGCCCTGCTGGGACGAGCCTTTCGGGCTGGTAGCGGTCGAGGCGATGGCATGCGGCCTGCCCGTTGCCGCATTCGACATGGGCGCCGCGCGCGAAATCGTCGGTGAGGCCGGATGCTTCGCCACCGCCGGCGACGTTCCCGGACTGGCGGACGCGATCCTCACGGCCATGGCCCTGCGCCGTGACGTGCCCCGCAAGCGCGTGGAGCGATCCTTCACCCACGACCTCTGGCTGGACCGCTGCGAGGCCTTGTACCGCGACGTGGCCACCGCGCGGACGCCGCTCGCCGCATGACGACGGCCAACTCTATCCAGCCTGCCCTCGACCAGCTGTATCGCACCCATGTCGGGCCCGGCGACCCCTATGCCCTGGTCGATTTTCCGGACCACGCCAATGTCGGCGACAGCGCGATCTGGCTCGGCGAAGTCGCGATGCTGCGCAGGGTAACCGGGCGCGAGCCCGCCTATGTCTCCACATGGCATGATTTCGATGTTGAGGCTTTTCGCCGCGCCTGTCCGACGGGGACGCTGTTCCTTCATGGCGGTGGCAATCTCGGCGATATCTGGCCGCACCATCAGCAGTTCCGCGAGCATATCCTGGCGACGGTCCATGACCGCGCGGTGGTGCAGTTGCCGCAGTCCATCCACTTCCGGAACCCCGACGGCGTGGCGGACTTTGCCAGCCTCGCCACCGAACATCCCGATTTCACGCTCTACGTCCGCGACCGGCCAAGCCTCGATTTCGCAAACGCGCGCCTGTCCTGCCCCACGCATCTCGCCCCCGATTCCGCCTTCGCGCTGGGGCGCCAGCCGCGCGCACCCGCAGATTGCGACGTCCTGATGCTGCTGCGCACCGACGACGAGCGGCGCGATCATGCCACGATACCGTCCGCCGGCAACACCATGGTCGATTGGCTGGAGGACGATCCCGACCTGCCCCGCGCCTTTACGTCGCAGGCCAAGGCACGCGTCGACCGCGGTCTGCGCCTGCTGTCGCGTGGGCGCGTCATCGTGACCGATCGGCTGCACGGCCATATTCTGGCCGACCTGCTCGGCATTCCCCACGTCGTGCTCGACAACGACTATGGCAAGATCGCCGCCTATCTGGCGGCATGGGCGGGGTCGGAACGGGTGCCGGCGATCCGCGCCACGACCATGGCGGAGGCGGAGCGCGCGGCCGCGCAACTGGCATGATCGAAATCTCACTGCTGATCTGCACCCGCAACCGCAGCACCTCGCTCGGCACGACGCTGGCCTCGGTCGCCCATGCGGTCGCGCAGGCACCCGATACGGCCGTCGAGGTGATCCTGGTCGACAATGGATCGAGCGACGATACACCCGACGTGCTGGCCAGCTGGCGCGCAG
The DNA here is from genome assembly GCF_038809135.1 of Sphingomonas sp. NY01. Lineage (NCBI taxonomy): Bacteria > Pseudomonadati > Pseudomonadota > Alphaproteobacteria > Sphingomonadales > Sphingomonadaceae > Sphingomonas > Sphingomonas sp. NY01. Next base: position 1,836,276 of record NZ_CP101722.1, read on the forward strand.
CACAAGCCTTCCCCGTCCGGCTGGTCCGGGAGGATCGCCCCGGCCTCGCCGCCGCGCGCAATGCCGGCCTGGCCGTGGTGCGGGGGCGGATCATCGCAATGACCGACGACGATTGCGTCCTGCACGCCGACTATCTCCCCGCGCTTGTCCGTGCCTTCGATGAAGCAACCGGTCCGGCGGTGATCGGCGGGCGCATCCTGCTCGGCGATCCACGCGACCTGATGGTCACGGTGAAGCTGGAGGATCACCCGATGGTCGCCGACCCCCGCGGCTTTCCCGGCGGTTTCGTCATGGGCGCCAATCTGGCGTTCGGCGCGGACGTGCTGGCGCTGGTCGGACCGTTCGACGAACGTTTCGGCGCCGGTGCGCCCTTCGTCGCGGCGGAGGATACCGATTTCCTGTTCCGCGCCACGGGGCTGGGCATTCCCCTGCGCTACGATCCGCGCATGACGGTCGATCATCATCACGGCCGCCGCGACACGCGCGAGGAACGGCAATTGCTGACCGGCTACAGCTTCGGCGACGGGGCGCTCTATGCCAAGCATCTGTTCCGCGATGGCCGGGTGCTGCGTGCGATCATGCGCGACGTCGGCGACCTGCGCCGCGACCTGCGCGATCCGGTAAGGACGCATGCCGGCATCCGCCGCTTCTACGGCTTCCGACTGTTCCACAAGGCGCGCGGCCTCTACGCCTATTGGCGCCGGTCAGGCGTCACCAGGCCAGGGCCAGCGACAACGTAGCATGGGGCACCAGGGTCGCGGTGGTGCCCGCCGGCGCATCCAGCCGGCGCAGGCGATCGTCGCGGACCAGTGCCAGTATCTCGGCCTGTACCGTCGCCTTGGTCCCGCCGATCCGCACCGGCTGCGCCAGCGACAGGCCGCCGCTGGCATAGGCGCGGTCGCCACTGTCGGCGGCATAGAAGCCGTGCCAGCCGACGCCGCCCATGACAGGCACGGCCAGCGTCGGCCCATCCTCCCGCGCCGTCAGCGCAAAGGACGGCGCGATCCCGCCGATCGTGTAGAAGCCGCCCTGCCCGCGCGTTCGCCGCGTCACCGCGAAACGCGGCTTCAGCCAGCCGATCGCATCGTCGCCGGTGTAGAGAAAGGTCGCACTCGCCTCATGCGTGGTCGATGCGATGCCGTTAGGACTGGCCTTGATCGCATAGGCGAGCGCAGCTGTCAGCCCCGCGGCGGGACGCCAAGCCAGGCTGACGATCGAATTGCTCTCATACCATGCGCGCGGCGACGCCCGTTCATCCGCCCGCGGCGCATGGAAGCCGTTGGAGCTTTGCCCGACCAGAAACAGATCGCCCGCACCGCCCTGCCCCCGCCGGAAGGCCAGCGCGCCACCGATCGACAGATGCACCGGCACCCGGTCCAACCCGGCGTCGTCGTCGTCATACGCTCCGCGGGCATAATCGCCATTGCGCACGTCGAACGAGATGACGGGATGCACGGTGCCTTCCCGAACATCGATTTCGGACAGCGTCGCATCCTCGGTATCCACGAACGGGATCGTCTGCGCCGCCGCCGGTGCGGCGGCCAGACACGCCGCCGCTACCGGGATCGTCACCCTCCAGGCTGGGGTCACGCGGTCCGGCGAACCAGCCATACCGTGTCGCCGGCATCGTCGACGACGAACACCGCGCCGTCGTCGCGCGTCTGGATGCTCACAGGCCGGCCATAGACGTCACCCTTTTTCGCGTCGGCGACGAAGCCGGTCAGGAACGGTTGCGGCTCACCGGCCGGGCGTCCCGCGGCAAACGGCACGGTCAGCACGTCATAGCCGCTGAAGCTGGACCGGTTCCACGATCCATGCCGCGCGACGAAGGCCATTGGCGACCCCGCCCCCTTTGAAAAGGCGAGGCCGAGTGCGGCGCTATGCGGCCCGACCGCGACATCGGGCATCAGCGTCGTCGCCAGCAAATCGCGCCGCTCATTGGCGTGGCGCGGGTCCTGCTTTCCGTAATAGCTGTAGGGCCAGCCATAGAAGCCACCCTCACGAACGCCGACCAGATAATCCGGGGCGATGTCGTCGCCGATCTCGTCCCGCTCGTTCACCGCGGTCCACAGCGTCGAGGATGCCGGCGCCCACGCCATGCCGACGGGATTGCGCAGGCCCGAAGCATAAAGTCGCTCGCGCCCCGTCGCCAGGTCGATCGCCAGGATGGCGGCGCGGCGCTTCTCCTCGTCCATGCCATATTCGCCAACATTGGAGGCTGATCCGACCGAGACGTAGAGCGTGCGCGCATCCGGGCTGAGCAACAGGTTGCGCGTCCAGTGATTGTTATACCCGCCCGCCGGCAGCGACACGATCGTGCGCGGCGCGGCGGTGATCCGCGTCTGCCCCGGCTGATAGGGAAAGCTGATCACGCCGTCCGTATTGGCGACATAGAGCCGTCCATTGGCATATTGCATGCCGAACGGCTGGTTCAGCCCTTCGCGCAACACGAAGCGTTCCTCCGCCACACCGTCGCGGTTCGCATCGCGCAACAGGGTGATGCGATTGGCGCTGAAGCCGGTCGTCTTCGACAGCGCCTGACCGCGTTGCACTTCCGGATCGGCGTCCAGCTTCGGCTTGGTGCGGGCCTCGGCTACCAGAACGTCGCCATTGGGCAGCAGCAGCGCCTGGCGCGGATAATCCAGTCCGCCCGCGAATTTCACCACCTCGAACCCACGCGGGGCAACCGGCTTGCGTCCGTCCGGCCAGCCGATCGTGCGTGGATGATTGACCACCGACTCCGTCGCATAGGGTTCCGGCTGATCCTTCAGGCCGATCACGCGCTGCGCCTGCTGGGCATGGGCGGTGCCGGCGATCAGCGTCGTGGCGAGGATGCAGCGGGCGATGGTGTTTCTGGTCATGACGGCTCCCGGTTGTATCGACACAAAACCGTCCGAGACGGCCTTATATCCCTTGCGCACCGGGATCGTCCGATTGCGCGCATACGGCCATGCCGGGATGACGCCGGGTCGATCCCGGTTTAGAAGACGCCATGACCGGACCGATCGACCGCTGGATACGCGCGACACGCTGGACGCCGTCACGTTACCGGGCCTTGCTGCGCGCCCGTGGTCCGCGCTCCGTGCAGTTTCGCACGCGGGCCGCCATCCTCGCCGGGGCGATCCTGATCGGCATCGTCGCCACGCTTTTCGCGCTCGCCGCCGACTGGGCGAGCGAGATGTTTTCCGGATACGCGCATCGCTGGCGCTGGCTGCCGCTGGCGACGACGCCATTGGCCTTCATGGCGCTGGTCTGGGTGACCCGCCGCTATGCGCCGCTCGCACGCGGGTCCGGCATTCCACAGGTCATTGCCGCACAGGCGGACCCGAACGGCGCCACCGCGACGCTGATCTCCGTCCGCACCGTCGCTGCCAAGGCGGCGTTGACGATCGGCGCCGTGTTCAGCGGCGCATCGGTCGGGCGCGAGGGGCCGACCGTGCAACTGGCCGCGGCCATCATGGGGTTGACGCATCGGCTGGTGCGGGTGCCCTTGCGTGGCGGCGTCCTCATCGCGGGTGGCGCCGCCGGGGTGGCCGCCGCGTTCAACACGCCGCTCGCCGGATTGCTGTTCGCGATCGAGGAACTGGCCTCCGCCTATGAACAGCGGGTGACGCTGCTGGTGCTCGCCGCGATCGTCATCGCTGGCATGGTCGCGCAGTCGGTGCAGGGCGATTATGTCTATTTCGGCGCGATCGGTGCGCACATGCCCTTGATGTCGGCCTTGCTGGTCGTGCCGGTGGCGGGCATCGTCGGCGGCGTGGCCGGCGGTGTGTTCTCACGCCTGCTGCTCGCCATGGCACTGGGCCGGAACCGGATAACCCGCTGGTCGCGGGCCTACCCGGTGCGCTTCGCCGGCCTGTGCGGGGCGATCGTCGCGATCCTTGGCGTGTCGACCGGGCTTACCTGGGGCACCGGCTATTTCCCGGCGCGCGCGATGATCGTCGGGGTGGATGCGCCCTTGTGGTTCGGCCCGGCCAAATTCCTTGCCACCGCGGTGACCGCTATCGCGGGGCTGCCGGGTGGCATCTTCGCGCCATCGCTGGCGACGGGGGCCGGGGTCGGCAATCTCCTGCGCGACCTTTTCCCGAACGAGCCGGCCAGCGCGGTCGTTATCCTCGGCATGGTCGCCTATTTCGCCGGTGTCGTGCGCGCGCCCCTCACCGCGGTTATCATCCTGTCGGAAACGACCGCCAGCCGCGGGCTGATGCTCCCGATGTTCGCCACCGCCTTCATCGCCGATGCCGCTAGCCAGTGGGTGTGCCGCGAAAAGCTCTACCACGGCCTGTCGCGCACCTTCGCAACCCCAGTGCCCTCAACCTCAGCGCCCTCAACCCCAGCGCCCTCAACCTCGGCGCCCTGAACCTCAGCGCACGGCATCCAGAAAAGCGGCCGGCACGCTCACCCCGTCGCCACGCCAACTCGATCCCAGCACGCCACCGTCCCGATCGAGCAGCAACAGGCCCGGCAACGCCGTACCGCCCAGCCCCCGCAGGCGTCTGCGCGCCGGATCGTCGTGGCGCACGAGCAGCCAGGGCATCCGCTCGCGCATGACGTAATCCCGGTGCGCGCGGGGCTCGGCATCGTCGCCGGCATAGACGATCTCGGCGTCCGATCCGCTTTCGGTCAGGCGGCGATGGGCGGCTTTCAAGGTGGGGAGGAACGCCCGGCACGGCCCGCACCAGCTCGCCCCGCAATAGACCAGCAGCCGCCGGGTCGCCGGTGCCAGCCCGGCGGGTATCAGGCGCCCCCGGTCCAGCCGCTCCAGCCGCGGCGGCGCGGCGGCCGTCACGCCGCCGGGTATCGCCAGCAGGCCCGCCAGCATCGTCCGCCTAGAAATGCGCACGGGCCTGCACGAACAGGGTGCGCGGGCTGCGCGGGCCATAAACATAGTCGCTGTCGCGCGTCGCACCCGTTTCCAGGTCGCGCTGCCGAGCATCGGTGACGTTGCGCAACCCCAGCGTCACGTCGATCTCGCGGTCCTGACCGACCTGCAGGTGGCGCGTCGCGCTCAGGTCGGCGACCAGAAAGGCGGAACTGCGCCGGATCGCACCCAACCGATTGTTCAGCACATCCATCGGCCCGACATAGCGCACGCCCAGAAATCCATCGAGCCGTGGCGAGACCGTCCACACCGCCTGCCCGATCGCGTTCCAGCGCGGACTTTTCAGGTAACGCCGGGTGAAGAGCTGCCGCCCCTCTCCCTCGAACACCAGTTGCGCGTCATCATACCGTGCATCGATCCACGCCGCGCCCACCGTCAGCCGCAACCGCGCGTCCACCCGCACGCTGGCGTTCAGCTCGACCCCCGTCACCGTGCTGCCTCCCGCATTGTCCCGCAACTGGAACAGGCCGCCTGCGTCCTCGCGAATTTCGCCCAGAAAGAAGGTGTTGCGGATGGTGGTGCGATAGAATTGCCCGTCCAGCGTCAGCGCCCCGCTCCCCCACCCCGGCCGCCAGTCGAACCCCAGCGCCAGACTGTCCGCCCGCTCCGCCTCCAACCCCCCCACATTGCGCACCCGCACCGGCGCCGCGCCCAACACCGCGACATGTACATCCTCGCTGAAGATCTCCGGCGCGCGGTATCCGGTCGACCAGTTTGCCCGCACCACCAATGGTGGCGACGGCGACCACCACAGCCCGATCCGCGGCGAGGCGATCACGTCGTCCAGCACTGAACTGCGATCGATCCGCGCCCCGAGCAGCAACCGGATCGCGCCCGACAGCGACCATTCGTCCTGCGCAAATGCCCCCAGGGTCGAAAAACTTCCCTTGCTCAGCGTGCCCAGAAAGCGCCCGTCCGCGTCGAGATTGCGATCGTCCACGCGCTCGCCGCGATATTGAACGCCCAGTTGCACGTCATGTGCCCCGCGGGTGGCGGCAAGGCGCAGCTCGCCGAAGTGCAGCGTGTCGCGCGTCGCGCCATATTGGCGGCGACTGACCGCCTCGGCCGCAGCAAATGCCGTTGCATCATAGCCGGGTGCGGCGGGATCGACCGCCACATCGCCCAGCCCGCCATAGAAGCTGCCGCGCGTGACATGCGACAGCGCATATACGCCCGTCAGCGAAGTCGCCTCCGCAAGCCTTTGCTCGACGCTCAGGCTGGCGCGGTGCACGCGGCTGTCCACCGCCTCCGCGATATTGGCGAGGTGCGGTGCACGGTTCAGCAGATTGCCGCCCCGCCGCCGCTCGTCGCTATACTGGTAATCGACCGCTACCCGCGTCGCTACGCCGACCGCCACGTTGCCCCGCACGCCCCCGCTCCACTGCCGCAACCGCGCCAGTTCGGTATAGCCGTCGCGGTTCAGGTCCACCCCCGGCTGACGCGCGGCCTGCCCATACACGCTGACCGCCCCGCCGCCGCCCAGCGCCAGCGTCCCCATCGCGGAGCCCGTTACCTCACTCTCCCCCGCCAGCCGACTATGATCCAGCGTGCCGCGTATCCCGGAGCGCAGCGGTTTGACCGGCAGGACGTTGACCACACCCGCCACCGCGCCCGGCCCGTACAGCGCGGAGCCGCCGCCCTTCACCACCTCGATCCGGTCGATCAGCACCGCGGGCAGTTGCTCCACCCCGTACACGGCGGCGACGCCGCTGACCAAGGGCAACCCGTCGAGCAGGATCTGGTTGTACGCCCCCGGCAGCCCCAGCAACTGGATCTCGGTCGTGTTGCAATTCTGGCAATTACTCTCCGACCGCGCGCCCGGCAGCCAGTCCAGCGCATCGGCCAGGCTGCGCGGCGCGGTGGCGGCCAGGATGGTCTCACCGATGATGTCGGTCCTGACCGGCGCCTCGCGCACCGTGCGCGGCGTGCGCGTTCCCGTCACCACGATATCGCCGGATGGCGCCCCGGCCTGCGCCTGCACCGCCGCCGGGCACGTCGACGCGGCAAGCAGGATGATGACCCGGCACATTGATTTAGCCATGGCTAATATTTGTAGTGCGGCGCTTCCCATGCGACAAGCCGCAATGCACCCGGACGCCGTGATGACCGAAAGCCAGAACCCAGACACTCGCGCCGCCGCCTTTCGTAAGGTGCGCGAGGCGCATCAGACGGAAATGGCGGAGGATTATGTCGAGCTGATCGGCGACCTGATCGCGCGGTTCGGCGAGGCGCGCCTGACCGATCTGGCCGAGCATACCGGCGTCACCCTGGCCACCGCATCAAAAGTCGTGCAGCGATTGAGCCGCGAGGGACTGGTCCAGAACCGGCCCTATCGATCGCTGTTCCTGACGCCCGCCGGCGAAGAACTTGCCCGCGTCGCGCGCGAGCGGCACCGGATCGTGCAGGACTTCCTGCTCGCCATCGGCGTCGACCCCGCCACCGCCGCGCTCGATTCCGAGGGGATCGAGCATCATGTCAGCGAAACCACGCTTGCCCGGCTGAAGGCGCTGACCGCCCAGCTGGCCGATCAGCGTCCGCCCGGCGGCAACCTTTCCTCCAGATAGCGGGTCATCAGCGAATACAGGTGCACGCTCGTCCCCGGCTTCTCGTAAATGCCGTGCGAGCGATCCGGATAGGCCATCATCTGGAACGGCTTGTTGGCCGCGATCAGCCGGTCCGCCAGTTGCTCCAGATTCTGGTAATGCACATTGTCGTCGCCGGTGCCGTGGATGATGAGCAGATTGCCCTTCAACCTGTCCGCGAAATTGATCGGCGACCCGTTACGATAGCCGTCGGCGTTCCCCGTCGGCAGACCCATATAGCGTTCCTGATAGATGGTGTCGTACAGCATCTGGTCGGCGACCGCGGCCACCGCGATCCCGGTCTTGTAAAGGTCCGGATAGCGGAACAACGCGTTCAGCGTCATCGATCCGCCGCCGCTCCATCCCCAGATGCCGACACGGGCCGGGTCGATATAGGACCGATCGGCCAGCATCCGGGTGACGCCGGCCGCCAGATCGGCGGAGGCGAGGATGCCGACCTGCCGATAGATGCTCTTGCGCCATGCCCGGCCCCGGGGCGATGCGGTGCCGCGCGGATCGATGCTTGCGACCAGATAGCCGCGCTCGGCGAGCATCCGGTGCCACAGCGCGGTGTTGCCACCGAACTTGTCGGCGACGGTCTGTCCCCATGGTTCGCCGTAAACCTGGAACAGGATCGGATAACGCTTGGCCGGATCGAAGTTCCTGGGCTTGATCAGCCATGCATCCAGCATGGTGCCGCCGCCAATGTCCAGCCGCAGGAACTCGGTCTTGCCCAGCCCCTGCCCCTGCACCACCGCATTGGCGGCGGCATTGCGGGCGAGTACGCGAACCGGGCGATGCGTCGCCAGGTCGATCATCTCGGTCACCGGTGCGGTGTCGAAGGTGGAAAAGACATGCCGGGCATAGCGCCCGCCCGGCGCGATGTCGTAATCATGCGTGCCGGGCTGTCCCGCCGGCGTCACCCGCTCCACCCGCACGCGTCCGGACAGCGTTGCGCGGTATAGATAGCGGCGGGTGGGATCGCCTGGCGCGGCGGTGAACCACACCCGATTGTTCTTCGCATCGACCAGCAGCACGTCGATCACGTCGAACTGTCCCGGCGTGCGCAGCTGCATCGTCTTGCCGTCGCGCGACGCGACATACAGGTGTCGCCAGCCGTCACGCTCGCTCATCCAGGTGAAACCGCGGCCGCTATCCGTCCAGGTCGGATCGGGATTGGCCTCCACCCAAGCGGCATCGCGTTCGTCGAACAGCCGCGTCGTCGTACCGGTGTCGGCATCGGCCAGCATGACCGCAAAGTCGTTCTGCAAGCGGTTCGCCTGTTGCAGGAAGACCGCGCGGGAGTCCGGCGCCCAACTCATCTGCGGTACGTAAAATTGCCGCGGATCACCCTCCAGCTTGACCCAGGTGGTGGCCCCGCTGGCGACGTCGACGGTGCCGACCTTCACTGCGGAATTGGCGGTGCCGACCTTGGGATATTGCAGCGGGATCACCCGCGAATATTGCCCCACCGTGTTGGTGATCATCGAAAATGTGCCGACGCTGGAGGTGTCGAACCGCCAAAAGGCGATACGCCGCGAATCCGGGCTCCACCGCCACGCCTTGCGCAGGTAGAATTCCTCCTCATACACCCAATCGCCAAGACCGTTGACGATCAGCGCGTCGCCATCCTGGGTCAGTCGGCGCGGCTCGCCGCCGCTCACCCCTTCGACGTACAGGTTGTTGTCGCGTACATAGGCGATGCGCGATCCGTCTGGCGAAAACTCGGCGTACATCAGGCTGGCGGCGGGCGCATCGCCGCCGATCCGGCGTAGCGAACGACTGTCCATGTCGAACAGCCAGTAATCGCCCTTCGCGCGGGTCCGGCGAAATGGCTGTCCATTCGTCAGGATCAGCAGCTTGCGTCGGTCGGGCGAGAAGGCATAGCTTTCGATAGCAATCGGCTTTCCGGTTGCCGTGTCGACCAGCGCACTCGCCGGCACGATCACCGCACGGGCATTGGTCCGCGCATCGTAGCGGACCAGATCGGTGCCCCCCGCGGCATCCTTTGCCCCCTCGATCGCAATGAAGCCGGTCCCGTCGGGCGTCCATTCACCGCCATCGACATGCTCGAACGGAACCCCCTGCCCGCCAAAGATCCGCTCCACGGTCAGCGGCGCAGTGGCGGGCGCCGTCTGTGCCTGCACCGCGGCACAGGAAAGACCCAGCACTGCCGTCGCCAGAAACGCATATCCCCGCATGATCAATCCACCCCCGTCAGCGCCAGCAAGGCAAAGCTCGCCAGCCAGTGTTCGCCCATATAGTCGCCTGCGACCTCGCCGATCGCGGCGGCAAGGTGGCGCTCGGCCGCATCCTCCAGCACGTCGCTGCCCGTTGCCTTTGCCAGTGCGCGCATCGCCCAGGCGCGGCTGAGGTTCAGTCCGTCGAGATGGGCGATCTTGCCATCGCTGCGATCGCTGACCCTTGCCGGCGTCAACAGCGGCGCCGGTTCGCCGCGCGCCAGATCGGGCAGGAACGCGCTGAACCACGGCGCAAACTCATCCGGAGGCAACAGGCGCTGCATCGCCAGCGCCTCCATCAGTACGGGCGACAGGAAGTCTTCGCCGCTCGGCTCCCACGCCTGCGCCGCGCGGTCCGCGGCGAACCACTCCCGCGCACGGCTGGTCAACTGGCCGCGCAGCGCGCAGTCGTCGGCAACCCGCGCATATCGATCGGCCAGCACCAGTGCGAAGGCGGTGTTGGCGTGCGTACCGACACGCACCGGATAGGTCAGCATCGGCAGATGCGCACGAAAGCGCGCGACGAAGGCATCCGCGAGCGGCTGCAAAGTATCGGCATGCACGCTGCCCGCGACCCGCAACTCGCTCGCCAGCATCAGCAGCCAGGCCCAGCCATAGGGGCGCTCGAACCCGCGCGATGCAGGGCGGTCGAGATAGGCGCGCTCCGCCTCCACCTTGTCCGGCGTGAACGCATCCGCAAACAACGCGTCAATCGCCCCGGCCTCCGCTCCATCCGGAAACAGGCGGCGGACACGCGCGAGTAGCCAATAGCCGTGGACGCAACTGTGCCAGTCGAAGCTGCCGAAGAAGATTGGATGCACGACCCGCGGGATATAGGCGTCCGCGTCGCCGGTCATGACGTGATCGGCCTTGTGCGGATAATCTCGCGTGACATGGCCCAGCGCGATACGCGCGAAATGGGCGGCTAGATCGGGGTACATCGTCATCCTTTCGGGAAAGCGCACAGGGCCAGCACCGCGATGTTGAACGCCAGCAACAGGATGGCGGTCGGCCATTGCACGCGGATCACGCCGAACCGGTCGCGCAACTCCAGCACGACGGCGGGCACGATGTTGAAATTGGCCGCCATCGGCGTCATCAGCGTTCCGCAAAAGCCGGACAGCATGCCCAGCGCCGCGACCACGGCCGGGTCACCGCCGAATTGCCGGATGACGATCGGCAGGCCGATGCCCGCGGTCATGATCGGGAACGCGGCAAAGGCGTTGCCCATTACGATCGTGAACAGCGCCATGCCGATGCAGTAGGCGATCGTTGCCGCCAGCGGCGTGTCGAGTGCGACGACGTTCACCACGCCGTCGGCCACCACCTTGCCGACGCCCGCCATCGCGAACACGCCGCCAAGGGCGGCCAGCATCTGCGGCAGCACCATCGCCCAGCCGATCGCATCCACCAGCCGCCGTGCCTCTCCCACCGGTGCGGATCGCGGCGGCCGGGTCAGGCGCATCGCCAGCAGCAGCGCGACGAACGCCCCGGCCACCATCGCGACCAGCGTCACCTGCTTGGGATCGATCAGGGACATGCCGGCAATCCGGCCGTCGGGGATCAGCAAGGTGCCGGCCAGCGTCAGGACGGGCAACGCCAGTGCCGGCACGAACAGCCGGTTGCCGATCCGCCCCGCGCTGGCCGTTCGTGCCGCGTCATCGCTGCTTGCAACCGGCGCGGGTCGCAATCCCCAGGTCGCCAGACCGACCATCACCAGCACCAGACAGCCGTTCAACAGGTCCGGCAGCCACGGCCCCGCCCCCAGCAACGTCGCAAAGATCGCCCAGAACCCAGCATTGCGCCACCGCGTCGCCTCCGACCGGTCGAACGCATGATGAACCGCCACTGCCCCCGGCAACGTCGCCGCGGCAATCCCTACTGCATCCAGTCCGATCACGCCCGCCGCGCCTTCAGGCGACGATCCAGCAGCATCAATCGCGTGCCGTGGATCCCGAAGGCCGCGATGGCCGTCGGGATCGCCCAGACGGCGACGCTCAGCGGCGCGACGACGATGCCTTCCTGCTCCAGGATCGCACGGATCAGCAGGATCGATCCGATTGCGATGAACACGTCCTCGCCGAAGAACAGACCGATATTGTCCACGGCGGCGGCATGCGCGCGAATATGGTCCCGTGTGTCACGGTCCAGGGGGGTATGCTCGTCACGCGCCTCGGCGCCTTCCGCCATCGGCGCGACGATCGGCCGCACCATCGGCACATGCCCGCCAAGCGAGGTCAGCCCCAGCGCAGCAGTGATCTGGCGCAGCACCAGATAGCCCAGCAACACCCGCCCGGTCGTCGCCCGCCTCAACCCCTGCACGATTCCCCGCGCCCGCTCCCGCAACCCTGCCCGCTCCAGCAGCCCGACCATCGGCAGCGCCAGCCACACCACCGCCAGGAACCGACCCTCCACGAACGCCTTGCCGATCAGTGCCACGACCTCCACCGGCCCATGCCCCGCCGCCGCCGCACTCGCCAACGCCGCCACCGTCACCACCAACAGCGGATTGACCCCGACAAGGAAGCCGATGACGATGATGGCGATCCCCGACAGTACCAGCAAATCCCAGCCCCCTTCACGCCCCTCTCACCCTTTCGTATACGTTGGCCCATGAGGCAGCAACGATCATGACACGCTGGGCTTTCTGGATCGATCGCGGTGGCACGTTCACGGATATCGTCGCACGGGCACCGGACGGTTCGCTGACCACGGCCAAGTTGCTGAGTGAAAACCCGGAACGCTACGCCGATGCGGCCGTCGCGGGCATTCGGCAGGTGCTGAAATTAGCCGACGACGAGCCTTTGCCGCCCGCCCGTATCGCAGAAGTGAAGATGGGTACGACGGTCGCCACCAACGCACTGCTGGAGCGCAAGGGCGCACGCACGTTGCTGGTCGTGGACCGCGGTTTTGCGGACCTGCTGGCGATTGGAAACCAGACGAGGCCGCGCCTGTTCGATCTCGCGATCCATGTCGCTGCACCGCTGTACGACGGCGTGATCGAGATCGGCGGACGCATCGACCGCGACGGGGAAAGCGTCTCCTCGCTCGACGAAGCGGAGGTGGCGACGTTGCTCGCCGCCAAGCGCGTCGAGGGTTATGAATCGGCGGCGATCGCCCTGGCTCATGCGTGGGCGCATCCGGGGGTTGAGGCAAGGGTCGCGGAACTGGCCCGTGCCGCGGGCTTCGCACAGGTTTCCGCCAGCCACGCCGTCAGCCCCCTCATCGGCCTCGTCGCCCGCGGCCGAACCACCACCGTCGACGCCTACCTGTCCCCCGTCCTGCGGCGCTATGTCGACCGGGTCGCCGACGCACTGGGTGGAGTGGGGTTGCATTTCATGCAGTCGAGTGGCGGGTTGGCGGATGCGCGGGTGTTCGAGGGGAAGGACGCGATACTGTCCGGTCCGGCAGGCGGGGTAGTGGCGGCGGCAAGGACCGCGGAGGCGGCCGGGTTCGACCGGGTCATCGGCTTCGACATGGGGGGCACCTCCACCGATGTCGCGCTGTATGCGGGCAAGTTCGAGCGCGTGCTGGATGCCGAGGTCGCCGGGGTCGAGATGCGCGTGCCGATGATGGCGATCGAGACGGTTGCAGCCGGCGGGGGATCGATCCTGCATTTCGACGGCGCACGCTTCCGCGTCGGCCCGGACAGCGCAGGCGCCAATCCCGGCCCCGCCTGTTATCGGCGCGGCGGGCCGTTGACCGTGACCGACGCCAACGTCTTGGTTGGCAAGATCCAGCCGGAGCACTTCCCGGCGGTTTTCGGCCCGGACGGTGACCAGCCGCTCGACGTCGAGGCGACACGGCGTGGCTTTGCCGAGATGGGCGGCGGGGACGATCCGCGGACAGTCGCAGAGGGCTTTCTGGAGGTCGCCGTCGCGCACATGGCCGCCGCGATCAAGCGCGTCGCGCTGGAACGCGGTGAGGATGTCACCGACTTCGCGTTGCAATGCTTCGGCGGTGCGGGCGGGCAGCATGCGTGTCGCGTCGCCGAGGTGCTGGGGATGCGGCGGGTGTTGATCCATCCGTTGGCGGGCGTGCTGTCGGCCTATGGTATGGGGCTGGCGGACCGGGTTGCGATCCGGCAGCGATCGGTGGAGCGTCCGCTGGGCGAGGCGCTGGACGTGCTGGCCGCCACATTGGGGGACGGGGCGGCGGCGGAACTTGGCGGGGAGGCGCGGCGCGTCGTCACCGTCAACCTGCGCTATGCGGGGACCGACACCGCGCTGGGCGTACCCCTGGACGAGACGGCCGCGATGCGGGGCAGTTTCGAGGAGGCGCACCGCGCCCGCTTCGGCTTCAACAGCCCCGATCGCGCCATCGTGATCGAAAGCCTGGTGGTGGAGGCGATCCTGCCGGGCAATCCGGTTACCCCGCCGCCGCTCCCGCCGCGCGAGGGCGGCTTGCCGGCGCCGATCGCGACGGTGGCCGTGTGGACCGGCGGCGCAGAGCATGCGACGCCCGTCCATGCCCGCGAAGTCCTGCGCCCCGGCGACACGATCGTCGGCCCGGCACTGATCCGCGAAGCCATCGCGACGACCATGGTCGAGCCGGGCTGGACGCTGGAGGTGGGCGCGGGCGGCGAGCTGTTGCTGGCCCATACCGGCGCACCTGCGCGGGCCGAGCCCGATCCGACGGTCGCCGATCCGGTGCAGCTGGAACTGTTCGCCACGCAGTTCATGGGCATCGCCGAGCGGATGGGCGTCATATTGCGCAACACCGCAAGCAGCGTGAACATGAAGGAGCGGCTGGACTTCTCGTGCGCGCTGTTCGATGCGGCCGGCAGGCTGATCGCCAATGCGCCGCATGTGCCCGTCCATCTCGGCGCGATGGGCGAAAGCGTCCGGGCGGTGATCGCCAGCCGCGGTGCGACGTTGAAGCCCGGTGACGTGGTCGCGCTGAACGATCCGTTCAACGGCGGCACCCACCTGCCCGACGTGACGGTGATCGCTCCGGTGTTCGACGCCGGCGGCACCGAACTCCGCTTCTTCGTCGCCAATCGTGGTCATCACGCCGATATCGGCGGGCTGACGCCGGGGTCGACCCCGCCCAATTCCCGGACGCTGGACGAGGAAGGCGTGGTGATCAGCGACTTCCTGCTGGTCGATGGCGGCGTTCTGCGCGAGGACGCCTTTCGCCAGCTGCTGGCCGACGCCCGCTATCCAGCACGCAGCCCGGATACCAACGTCGCCGACATCAAGGCGCAACTCGCCGCCAACGCGACGGGCATTGCGGAACTGAACGCGCTGGTCGCCGCGCGCGGCTGGCCGGTGGTCCGCGCCTATATGGGCCATGTCATGGCGAACGCGGAGGAAAGCATCCGCCGGGTGCTGTCCCGCCTGTCGGACGGCATGTTCGATTACGAGATGGACGACGGTACGCCGCTGAAGGTTCGGGTAACGATCAACCATCAGCGCCGCGCGGCGACAATCGACTTCACCGGCACAGGACCCGCCAGCCAGGGCAATTTCAACGCGCCGCCCGCCGTCACCCGTGCGGTCGTACTCTACGCATTCCGCTGCCTGGTGGGCGAGGACCTGCCGCTGAACGAAGGCTGCCTGGCGCCTCTCACGATCGTCATCCCCGATGGATCGTTCCTGTCGCCACCACCGGGCAGTGCGGTGGTGGCAGGGAATACCGAGGTCAGCCAGGCGGTGTGCAATGCGCTGCTCGGCGCGCTCGATGCCTGCGCCTCGGCACAAGGGACGATGAACAACTTCCTGTTCGGCAACGACACCCATCAATATTATGAGACGATCTGCGGCGGGGCCGGCGCAGGACTGGGTTTCGACGGCGCCTCGGCGGTCCACACGCACATGACCAATACGCGCATCACCGATCCCGAGATATTGGAGATGCGCTATCCCGTCCGCCTCGATCGCTTCGCCATCCGGCGCGGCTCAGGCGGCGCTGGAGACCATGTCGGCGGGGATGGCGCCGTTCGGGCGATCACCGCGCTGGAGCCGCTGACCGTCACCCTGGTCGCTTCACGTCGCACGGTCGCCCCGTTCGGCCTTGCCGGCGGCGGTGACGGCATGGCGGGTGCGCAGCGTGTCGAACGTGCCGATGGCAGCGTGCAGATCCTGAAGGGGACCGACCAGATTGAACTGTCGCCAGGAGACCGGATCGTGATCGAGACGCCCGGTGGCGGGGGATATGGGGTAGCGGGATAGCTTCCGAGTGGATGCCGGCATATCGCCTGTGCCGGTGTCGTGAGTTGGATGAGATCGGCGAGTGCATCAGGCCTTCGGGCCGACCGAGCCTGCGCCGCACGCGGCGACGTGTCTCTCGATACGTCGTCTCGATACGCGGCTTTGCCGCTACTCGACAACTACTCGAGACGAACGGGGGGGATCAATCTGGTGTCATCCCACCCCAGGGATCGCCTGGCTTTCGAGAAGCGTATCGGGAGCTTGTATCAAGAGAAATACACGCGGCAGGGTGTAGCTGGATCGGCGGCTTTGTCGCTCCTCGACAGCTATTAAAATTCAACGGCAGCATGGATCACTCGGGCGCCACCCCGAACTAGCCGCCGTTCACGACCGCTTGCACCCGCAGGCGCGGAAACACCGCTTCGATCGGTGTGCTGTCGGGCAGCACATAGACATAGCCGCCCTTGCCGCGGAACAACGGACGCAGCACGCGGCCGTAAAAGGCCTTGGGCACGTTGATGCATCCAAAGGTGATCCGGTTGTCCTCCGGCGTCGGCGACAACATGCGCTCCCGCCGCTTTTCCCGCGCCGCCGCGTCCTTGGGGATCGGGTGGATCGCGACAGAGGTCGCATAATCCACCCAGAGCACCCGCTCGCCGGCCACTGGCATTCCAAACTTGGCAAGGAAGCGCCCGGCGGGCGTGGTCTTCTCCGCTGGTCCCAGATCGGCGAGCTTCTTGTTGCCGACGCCGGGGCTGGCCGTGTCCCCGGTGGCGATCCCGATCAGCACCGGGACCGCACCGAGCGGTTTGCCCTTTCCATCGAACAGGAACAGCGCGGCGTTTTCCTTGTCCACCACGGCCCAGGGCAGCGCCCGGTTGTCCTTCGTGGTGGCGACCCACTGCGCGACGCGGTCGGCGGCCGGCGACGGGGTGATGGGTGTTTCCGCATCACCGCTGACCGCGGAAACCGGTTGGGGTGCCTTCACCCGCGTGGTGCGCGCCTCCGCCACGACCGGAAGGATCAGCGCGAGCCCAGTCAGCGCCCGCAGAACATGGATCATCGGTTGGACATATCCGGAAAAAAGATCGGCCGTCCCGCAAGGGTCGGCCGATCCGTAACAGTAACAATCTTTATGACGTGCCGATCGGCACGATCAATGGCGCGGACGCCTGGCCGGGCGCTGCTCCTGCGCCGTCAGACGCTGATCAACGCCGTCGACGCGACCGTTGAGCTGGTCAAGCCGCTGCGCGTTGTTCTGCGCCTGGCCGGATGCAGCCTGCGCTTCCGCAAGCGCCGCCTTGGCGGTGCCATCGGTTTCCTGCAGTCGCGCTTCCAGCGTGTCGACGCGCTGGCTGACCGGCGCGATCTGTTCGCGGACATAGGATTTCGTGGCGCAGCCGCTGAGGCCGACGGCACCGGCCAATGTCACCACGGCCAACAGGGATTTTGACGCAAAAGCAGACATACATCTTCCACTCGTTAACTAACTGCAACAATCAAGCTGAGCCGGAAGGGTTCCACAATCCGGTTTCTGTTCGACCGTGCACGGCGCGTGCCGAGTGGAATATGCGTAACCACAAGGCGCAGCAGCGGGGCGATCCGTCGCAAACTGCCTGGGCGATGATGCAGCTATTTCTTTGACCGGTGTGGCGCAGACGGGGCAAAGGGGTCCTCCGGAATATCATCGCCGCGCGGCTTGCGGGCCTTGACCGCTTTTGCTTCGAGCCGCTGGGCCGCGACGCAGCGGCGCAATTCGGCGACCGCCGCGCCGCTGCCGGCAAGATTCAAACGCTCGACCGGCACGTCACCGCGCGCGATATGCAATTCGTTCGACCTGGCGAAATAGGCCGGGAACTTGGCCTCGAAGCTGGTGACGAAACCTTGCTTGCCATCCGATCGCAGTCCGATGGCGGCATGCTTAGCATAGCCGCCGTTCGACAGCCGGAAATCCAGCTTCAGCCGGTCCTTCGGCTTGATCGACCAGTTCGCGTTCAGCACCGACAGGTGGTTGGCGCCGTCCGCGTCCAGGCCGAGCAACAGGGTCGTGTCGCCGGCGCGGTCATAGGTACGCGTCAGGAAACAACCCTGACCATCCTTGCTGGCCGCAACCGTCCAGTCCCCGACATCACGGGCGGCATAGTCGATCGCGCTTGCCGGACTAGCGATCAGGCAGGTCAGGGCGAAGCACGCGGATGGCATAACGGTGCGGATGAAGGCGCGGGCACGCCCGCAGGGGTATTGCGACGGTAGCATGAACTTCTTTTCTCCGCCGCAATCCTAGCCGGCCATATGGCGCTTGACCATCGTCGCGATGCGGCCCGGCTGGCGCATTATCCGCGAAGGCTGCCGCTAACGGATATTGGCGGGTTCGGCGGCATCTTCGGCCTTCATCCGTGCTCTGACACCGCCATCCGTTCCCCTGCCCTCCGCCATGGGCTGGTGAACCGATCCCGCCGTAGCTTGGGTTGGCGTACCCTTTTCGAGTTGCGCGCGGTGCACATTGGCGGCGATCGTCTCGGTCAGGTCGGGCAACAGATGATGGGCGGTGGATGCCATTTGCGCCTTCCATCCCACCGGCAATTCCTCGCGGGGGTGAAGCGAGACCCAGACGAGTGCCTGCACGACCTTTTCCGGCCCGTCCATCAGCACCATGCGATCGGCGCGGCCGCTGTAATTCGCGGTGTGGTGGAAGAAGGGCGTATCCACCGCCCATGGCATCACCGTTGCCACCTTGATCGTGCGCCGGTGCCCGGCATGGCGTATCTCTTCGTTCAGCGATCGGCCCAGGCTGAGCACCCCGGCCTTGGTCGCCGCATAGGTCGTGTGATAGGCGAGCGGCACCTCGCTCTCCACCGAACCCATGTTGACGAGCGTTCCGCTACCTTGGCGCAGAAAGCGGCGAAGCGCGGCGTGGCTGCTATAGATCACGCCCTTCAGATTGACGTCGACGATGCGCGAATAATCCGCCACCGGGACATCCCAGAAACGGCCATTGGCCCCGACGCCGGCGATATTCATCCACACGTCGATCCGGCCGAAGCGGCTTATGGCGGCATCGGCCAGCGCTTCCACCTGATCGGCATCCGCGACGTCCGTCGTCACCACCAAGGCCTGCCCGCCGGCCTCTCGCACCTGGGTGGCCACCTCCTCCAGCAGATCGGTGCGACGGGCCGCGAGCACGACATTGCCCCGCAGCGCACCCAGCCTGAGCGCCACCCCCTGACCCAGGCCGCTCGACGCGCCGGTGACAACATAGGTCCGTCCTGCCACGCGCGCCTGTTCGGAGCGGCCGAGATGCGTCGAGGTCGCGCATCCGGCCAGTGCACTTGTGGCAAGGGAGAGCGCCGCCAGCAGCCCGAGCGAGCGCATCGCTCAGGCTACCGTGAAGTCGGCGTGCGGCCGTTCGTGTGGCCCGTCGTCCGGCAGGGCGGCGATGATCGTCACCTCCTCGACCTCTCTCAGTTGCGGCGTCGGTTCCGGGCGCGTCGGCGGCTTGCGGCGGACCAGTGCAAGGGCAAGCCCGCCACCGATCAGGAGCGTGGCGGCGGCAAGCCCCGGTCGCTTCGTCGCTTTCACATAATAGCTGCGCCGGCGGAGCAGATGCGGTTCGTGCGTGACCCGCTCCTCCCCGCCATAACCCGCCTCGAACAAGGCGCGGTGATGATCGCCACTCGCGTGGCGGGTCCGCGATTGCTGCGAGGTGAAGGACCAGACCGACATCAGCCGGTCCGTCAGCCGCGACGCAACAAGGCCCAGCACGGCCGCCATCCGCGCCGTGACCAGGCCGATGCCGCTGCCGCTGCCGCTGCTGGCGCCGGTTATGACGATCGCCTGCTCGTGCAACGGCTTCAACGTCGGTGCCATGCGCCGTTCCTAACGTGCTTTAATCAACCCAATGATTTCATTGTATTTTCTTTCAGCAGAACGAACGGGTGCCGCTGCGGTTCAGCCCTGCCGGGCTTTTTCGCATCGAAGGGGCCACGCGCCACGAAGCCCCCGGGCGCGAACCTATGGCTGTGCCTGCAACGCGGCGGCGATCATCGCGGCGAGTGCGTCCTCGGCACGTTCCCGGGTACCGGCGTCCTTGGCCATCAGGTCGTGCCGCACCCATTCGGGCGCGCGGCGCACGACGGCGGTGATGGCGTGGAGCATGGGATCGGTCATAGCTCGACTTCGACGATTGCGGTGGCGGTGACAAGCCCCTGCGACGACGTTCGACGCCGCGCGTCAGCGCCGGGCAGGCGGGTCGCCCCCGTTCGGAAAGCCCAGAATGGCGATGGCGCCCGCCGTGTCGTCGATATTTCCGGAGGAACGCCCCGTCTCGTCGGCAAGGGTTTCCACCAGCGAAGAGACCCGACGCGTGTTCGGCGAGGAGGGTTCGGCGGGGTGCCGGGATACCTGCACGTCCGGGCGGCAGAGCATATCCCGAGGCGTCGGAGTGTGGACGGAGGGATCGCACCGATCGCGTCCACCGATCGGGGCGGCAGCGGGAATGCCCTTTTGCGCCATCGACCGGGCTTGCGAAACCTGCGGTATATCGGTGGTCGTCGCGGCGCGTCCGGCTCTGGCGGGACGGATCTGTTCCACCCCCGTCTTTTGTGCCGGTGTCGCTGCCCTTGCGTCGGCTTGCTGGCGCGCAGCCGCCGGTGCTGTGCCGGCAACCAGGAAGATCGTCAACAGTGCGGCGATGCTAGCGTCCCGGCCCGGTCTGGCTGATCGCCATGGTCTGGCCGCCGGTCTGGGTGATGCCGAGATCGGGCAGGCCACTGCCTGTCTGCGTCCAGCGCAGGACATTGCCGTCACCGATCTGTCGCGCGTCCATGGCGTTTCCATCGCCCGTCTGCTCCAGTTCCGCCCGGTTGCCGGCACCGGACTGCTCCAGTCGCATGATGTTGCCCGACCCGTCCTGCGACAGGATCGCCTCGTTCATCAGGCCCTGCATACCGAACTGACGGACCGATGCGGCGTTCCCGCTACCCCTTTGGTAGATCGCAACCGACGCTTCGGCGGTGTCGTCGGGCCGATAACCCGGTGGCGCCATCATCTGGGTAACGTCCGCCATATTGCGCTCACCGTCCTGCTCGATGCGCACGGCCCCACGCGATCCGCCTCGGTGGGTCGCCGTAACAGCGGCGTCGCCCACCTGATCGATCTGCACGCTTTGCTGCGCCGATGGCGGCGCGGGGGTGGCCACCTGCCCGATGATCAGCAACAGAAGCGATGCCGGTCCTGTCATCACCGTACCTCCCGTTACTGACGAACGACGGCCGTGTTGCTGAATCCGTTCTGCGTGATGTTCGCGACATTGTCGTCGGTGAGCTGGTAGATGCTGGCCTTGTTGAACATGCTGTCCTGCGTCACGTCGATCCGGTTGTTGTTACCCGACTGATCAAACTCGACCGACAGGACGTTGCCGAACTGCGTCACCACCGCCGCATTGCCGTTCCCGGACTGGCGCCCATCGATCAGGTTGTCGCGTCCGATCTGGGTCAGGACGGCGGTGTTGCCGTTCCCCGGCTGCTCCAGCGCGATGACCAGGTTTTGCGACGCCGCATCCTCGATCGCGACAGGATCCAGCGGCGTTGCGCCGTCCGCAGGCCTTCCCCCCTGCGCCGTCTGCGCGAAATTGTCGCTGCCGCCCTGACGCAGCGTGACCTGCTGGTTTCCCCGGCCACCCTGCCAGGTGCTCAGACGATTGGCGGTGCCCGTCTGCTCCAAGGTGGCATATTGCGCCCCGGTGCCATGTTGAAAGGCGAGCGCGCTGTTGCCGTCGCCGATCTGCTGGATGGTGGCGACCGAGCCTGCCGGACCGGTTGCAGCGCCCTCGGGCCAGGCGCGCTGGTGCAGCACCAGCGAATTAATGTCGCCCTGCTGTACCACGCCGGCCGACGATCCCTCCGCGCCCCTGCCCTGGTTCACGAAGACATAGCCGCTGGTGCCGGTCTGAAGGACGTCCGCTTGCGCGGCGGTCTTTTGCTGCACCAGTATTTCGCCGTTGCGCGTGCCCTGATCGACATCGGCCCGGGCGCCTGCCGATCCGTCGAACTGCTGGATCGCCAGACGGCTGATGCGGCCCCCCTGCACCACCGTGGCGCTGCTGGCCTCCTGCTGCAGCACGGATAGGCCGACCGACAGGCCGCTTTGCCGGACCGTTACCGTTCCCGCGCCCCGTTGCTCCAGATCGACCGAGCCGCCCGCGACCGACTGCCCCACATCGGCCACCGCGCCATCCGACGCCGCCGTCTGGAGCAGCCTTACCGAACCGCCACCGCCATTCTGGTCGATATAGGCGATGCCGTCCTTACCCTGCTGGTCGACGACGGCGACGTTGGTGATCGACTGGGTGACGAAGGCCGAATTGCCGCTGCCGCTCTGGTTGATCGAGGACTGGTTATACTGGCCGCCCTGGTCCACCACCGCGACCTGGGTGTCGCCGGTCTGCGTGACCTCGCTATAGTTGTTCTGCCCGTCCTGCGCCACGATGGCACTTACCGATCGGCCGAATTGAACGATCCGCGACACGTTCCCGACCAAGCCGCCGCCGGTCTGCATGACATCGGCTGTCGCTGGACCAAAGCCGTGATCGATGACGCTGTCGTGACCACCGCCATATTGCGCGGTCGTGGCCTGGGAAGTTCCCTGCATGATGCTGGCATGGGAACCCGCGGCGCCTGCCGCCGTATGCTGATCGATCGTCGCGCGGGCACCGAAGGACCCCTGCTGGATATAGGCGGTATCGCCACGATCGCCCGCGGTTGGGCCATCGCTTTTCTGCGTGACGGTGGCCTGATGGCCGCGACCGACCTGAATGATCGTCACATCGGCCGCCGCGGCGGTCGCGGTCTGGTCGACCATCGCCACGCTGCCCGAGCTTCCCGCGCCCGTCTGGTCGATGGTCGCGCTGGATTGTGCCAAGGCCGGCACCGCCAACAATGCAAGCGCAGATGTCGATGCGATCATCAGGGTCTTCATGCGCGGTCTCCCTTAAGGAACGGTCAAAGCGTGCTGCGAACGGCGGGTGGAGGCGGGATGGGGTCTAGCGATGCCCTGCGATGCACCTGCAACGGCGGCAGCCGCGCGGCGCCGTCGATGGCGGCCTGCACCTGTTGCGGCGAGTAGCCGCCGTCGCGTTCGCGGTGATAGCGATCGAGCTGCTCGGCACCTGCGTCCGGTGAGGCGAAGGCCCACAGCTTCAGGTCGATGCCTTCCATGATCAGGCCGAACACCGCCTTTTCGATCGCCTGTTGCAGGGCGAGCTGGTCCGGCTCGTTGCTGGTGATGCCCAGTTCCGCCTCCAGCAATTCCTTGAAGGCGACGAATTTGAAGGTGCTCGCGCTGATCGCCCGCGACGCGATGGTCTTTGACGAGGAGACGCTGGCCAGCACCTCGCCGGTGCGTACCGATACCGCCCGCAGGTACACCGTCACCGTGTCCTGCCGATATTCGGTGCGGGCACCCAGGCCCAGAAAGGCCGCACCCGCGCCCCCCGTCACCGTGTTGCTGTCATAGCCGATGACGCCCCCTTCCAGCAGGACGCCGGCGAACAGCAGCGACGGCAGCGCATCGGCATTGATCGCGCTTTCGCCCAGATAGCGTTCGCGCATCTCCCGGATGATCTGCCGCTCGCTGAGCAGGTTCTTCAGTTGCTCGCGCTCGACCACCGTGAACCACCGCCGGTTGCCGGCATCGTGCAGCGCCTTGACGAGGATCGATCCGCCACCCTGGCTGACCGCACGCGACAGCGTCTGCCCGACCTCGCTCGGCTTGAACTGTCCGGTCTGGTCGGTGAAGCCATACACCGCGATCGCGATCGGCCGCGGCGGCGGCGCGATATCGTTCAACAGCCGCTGCGTGGTCGTCTTGGCGGGGATGATCGCCTGCTGCGCGGTCGAGGGCAGCGAACGGTCCGCCGTGTTCAGCATCGTGCAGCCACCGAGAAGCGGCGCCATCATGAGCAGGGTCCGGGGCCGCATCGGTCAGTTTGCCGTGATAAAGGTCGGGATGACGATCGTGGTGATCCCGCCGGTCGCGTCATCCGTGATCGTCAGCGTCACCTCGTCCAGGCTGCGGAAGAACTCCACGGTCTGTCCGCCGAACTTGATCGTCCCCTGCTCCTGCGGGTTCTCGCCGAAGATGGCCTCGACCACCTGCGACGAAAGGGCCGACAACAGCCGGGACTGCAATTGTTGCGCGAAGTTATTGGCCTGTGTCGCATTGGCGCGAGCGGCGGCCGGATCGGTATATTTGTTCTGCGCCGTGGCCAGCCCGAGCAGATGATCCGAGTTGAAGGGATTGCCGCCAAAGCTGGGATTGACCGGCTGGTACACCAGATCCTGCGCGGAGGACGGCGCCGCCGCTGCCGCCGCCCACAGCAGACACATCGCCGACAAGGACGCTTTCGCCCCCATGCTCCCCCCACCTCAGTTCATGGAATTTACAATCCATCGCTAAGGCTTCGGCACCCGAACAGACACTGGGTATGGGGGTTAGTGATCGAAGATACCGGATTTACCCCTTTCAAACAGGGGATTACCCATTGAGGGATCGCCGGCTACCACGAGGCGTGGCCGCCCTCAGGCGGCCGGATCGGTCATCTGATCGGCACAGCGCGGATCGGGCATGTCGAGCGTGGCACAGGCGCCGCGCGCGCAATTCTCGATCGTCACCCGGCCGCGCAACTGGCGCGCCAGGCTGACGATCATCCGCATCCCCAGGCTCTTGCGCGATGCCGCCTTGACGTCGAAGCCGTCCGGCAATCCTGCACCCTCGTCCGTCACCGTCATCACGATGCGTGCATCCCGCGCCGCCAGCCGCACCGCGATCGGGCCGCCGTCCTCGCCATAGGCATATTTGATCGCGTTGGTGACGAGTTCGGTGAGCATCAGGCCGATCGGAATCGCGGTATCGGCACTGATTTCCAGATGCTCGATGTCGCAGGAGATACCGTGCGCCGGCGACTGTTCGGACAGCTGCTCCAGGATGCCGCACGCCAGATCGTCGAGCGCGACGATGCCCACCTTCTCGCCGCGCCACAGCCGGTCGTGCGCCTGCGCGATGGCGGTGATCCGCGCCTGCGCATCGCCCAGCAGGCGCGCGACGCGGGGATCCTCGTCCTCGTGCATCTGGAGGTTCAGCATCGCAGACACCAGCGACAGGCTGTTCTTCACCCGGTGGCTGGCCTCCCGCGTCAGCAATTGCTGATGTTCCACCGCCTCGGCCAGTCGGCGCTCCGCCTCCTGCCGTTCGATCGCAACCCCGATCAGGTTGGCGAAGCCCTGCATGAAGGCCAGGTCGGCTTCCTCGAAATTGCCCTCGTCGGGGCTGTCCACCTCCAGCACGCCGAAGCGGCGGCCGGATGCCTCGACCAGCACGTTGATCGCGCGGCGGATATTGTGCGCCGCCATGAACTCGGGCGTGCGAAACCGTTCCTCATTCTCCAGGTGGTTGGAGATGACGCCCTGCCCGGTCTGGAGCGCGAAGCCGGCGGGCGATCCCAGATCGGTGCGCATCTCGGTCGATCCGACGACACCCGGCGCCCACCCCACGCCGGTGCGCACCAACAGCGTTTCCCGGTCGGGGCGATATTCCAGGAACTTGCAATATTTCGAGCGCATGCCTTGCGCACATAGCTCGGTGGCGCGTTGCAGCATCGGCTCCAGGTCGCGCGCACGCAGCGCCTCGATCCCGAAATCGGCAAGCACGGACTGTTGGCGCAGGCGGTAATGCAGTTCTCCGGTGCCCGTGGCGGTATCCCCGCCGGGCGATTGCTCGATCACGGCCATGCGTGCAGTCTTGCTCCCCTTTTGCTGTTGCAGGAGAATAGGCATCGGCTGGTGGAATTTAAACCGTTGTGATTTGGGCGATATGCGCCGCGGGGACGCGAGGGTGCGCATCTGCACGCTGGACGCGGGCCGTGACACCATCCATCATGCTGAAAAACCAGCATAAGGAGATGGATGTCATGCACAGGCGGATCGCGGCCCGGATACCCGGAAACACGCATCCATGATGCGCCGCCTCCTCGCGCTGGCGCCGCTCGCCCTGCTGATGGGGCAAACGCCCACCGATCCGCACCGCCCGGCGCCGGTCATGGACAGTGTCGCGCCACCGATCCCCGCAGCGGTGAAGCGCGGTGGCATATTGATCTTCTCCAAGACCAACAGCTGGCGCCATATCGAGCATCTGCCCCATTCGAATGCGGTGATCGCCGACCTCGCGCAGGGCTGCGCGCCCAGCTTCTCCACCGAGAACGCCGCCGTCTTCAATCCGCGCGATCTTTCGCGCTTCTCGGTCATCATCCTCAACAGCAGCACCGGCGACCTGTTCACCCCCGTCCAGCGCCAGGCCTTTGCCGACTGGGTGAAGGCCGGCGGCGGCGTGGTCGCGCTGCACGCGGCCGGCGACAACAGCAGCGAAGGCTGGCCGCTCTACCAGCGCGAGATGATCGGCGCGAAGTTCATCGGCCATCCGGGTGGCGAGGATCATATCCAGCCCGCCGCGATCCGCATCGAGCGCCCGGACCATCCGGTAATGGCCGGCGTCACGCTGCCCTGGAACCCGCGCGACGAATGGTATTCCTTTGCCAGCCCGGCCCGGGCGGCCGGCACCACGGTACTCGCGATGCTGGACGAGACCAGCTATCGCCCGTCCGACAAGCTGGCCATGGGCGCGGACCACCCAATCGTCTGGACGCGCATGCTCGGCCGCGGCCGCATCGTCTATTCGGCGCTCGGCCACACGCCCGAGGCGTATGACGATGTCAATTATCGCCGCCTGATCGGCAACGCGATCCGCTGGAGCGCGCCGGCCGCCAGGATGCGCTGCCCTGCCTGAACCGGAAACGGGCGGGAACGACCGCCCGTTTCCCCTTACCTCAGCGCGTCAGCTTCTTGTAGGCCAGACGCGTCGGGCGATCGGCGGCGTCGCCCAGGCGGCGGCGCTTGTCTTCCTCGTACGACTCATAGTTGCCCTCGAACCACTCGACATGGCTGTCGCCCTCAAACGCCAGGATGTGTGTGCACAGGCGATCGAGGAAGAAGCGGTCGTGGCTGATGACCACCGCGCAGCCCGCAAAGGTCTCCAGCGCCTCTTCCAGCGCGCGCAGCGTTTCCACGTCGAGGTCGTTGGTCGGCTCGTCGAGCAGTAGGACGTTGCCGCCCTCCTTCAGCATCTTGGCCATGTGCACGCGGTTGCGCTCACCGCCCGACAACTGGCCGACCTTCTTCTGCTGGTCGGGGCCGCGGAAGTTGAACGCGCCGACATAGGCGCGCGTGCCCAGTTCCTGCTTGCCGAAGCGGAAGACCTCCAGTTCGTCGGAGATTTCCTGCCAGACATTCTTGTCGGGATCGAGATGGTCGCGGCTCTGGTCGACATAGCCGAGCTTCACCGTCGAGCCGATCTCGATCGTGCCGCCATCGGGCTGTTCCTGGCCGGTGATCAGCTTGAACAGCGTCGACTTGCCCGCGCCGTTCGGGCCGATGACGCCGACGATGCCGCCCGGCGGCAGCATGAAGTCGAGATTTTCGAACAACAGCTTGTCGCCATAGGACTTGGTCAGCCCCTTGGCCTCGATCACCTTGCCGCCCAGGCGCTCGGGCAACTGGATCAGGATCTGCGCCTTGCCGGCGACGCGGTTCTCCTGCTTCTCCATCAGCTCGTCGAACGCGCGGATACGCGCCTTGGACTTCGTCTGGCGCGCCTTGGGGGTCTGGCGCATCCAGGCCAGCTCGTCGGCGATCGCGCGCTGACGACCGGCCTCGTCGCGCTCCTCCTGCTCCAGCCGCTTGGCCTTCTTCTCCAGATAGCCCGAATAGTTGGATTCGTAGGTGTAGTAACGGCCGCGATCGAGTTCGAGCACCCAGTTCACGACATTGTCGAGGAAGTAGCGGTCGTGCGTCACCAGAATGACGTTGCCGGTATATTCCTTGAGATAATTCTCCAGCCACGACACGCTTTCGGCGTCCAGATGGTTGGTCGGCTCGTCGAGCAGCAGGATGTCCGGCTTCTCCAGCAGCAGCTTGCACAGCGCCACGCGGCGCTTCTCGCCACCCGACAGCCGCGTCACTTCCGCATCGCCCGGCGGGCAGCGCAAGGCCTCCATCGCCTGTTCGAGCTGGCTGTCGAGCGACCAGCCATCGATCGCGTCGATCTTGGCCTGAAGCTCGCCCATCTCCTCCATCAGCGCATCGAAATCGGTGTCGTCCTGCGGATCGCCCATTTCGGCCGAAATCGCATTGAACCGGTCGATCAGGTCCGCCACCGGGCGCACGCCGTCCTTGACGTTGCCCATCACGTCCTTGGACGGGTCGAGCTGCGGCTCCTGCGCCAGATAGCCGACGCGGACCCCTTCCGCCGCCCAGGCCTCTCCGGTGAAGTCCGGGTCCATCCCCGCCATCACCTTCATCAGCGTCGACTTGCCGGCGCCGTTCGGGCCGATGATCGCGATCTTGGCACCGGGAATGAACTGCAGGTGGATGTTGTTGAGAACGGGCTTGTTCGCGCCCGGGAAGGTCTTGGTCAGACCCTTCATGACGTAGGTGTACTGGACGGCCATCTGGCGCGCGTGCTCCGTGCTTGGGAATGGGTATCGGGAAATCGGATCGCCATGTAATGAGTGGGCGCCCCGTTGGCAAACCGGCTGCGACTACGTAACCCTT
The DNA here is from genome assembly GCF_038809135.1 of Sphingomonas sp. NY01. Classification (NCBI taxonomy): domain Bacteria; kingdom Pseudomonadati; phylum Pseudomonadota; class Alphaproteobacteria; order Sphingomonadales; family Sphingomonadaceae; genus Sphingomonas; species Sphingomonas sp. NY01. The sequence continues at coordinate 1,864,791 of NZ_CP101722.1, forward strand.
GCTGCCATGACGACGCGCTTCATCGCCGCGGCCCTTGCCGCCTCCGCCCTCGCCTCTCCCCTTCTCGCGCAACAGGTTGCGCCGCCCCCGGTCGATCCCGCCGTGGCGGCACTGCGCGATGCGGCGCTGGCCGACAACAGCGCGTGGGACATTGTCGAGGGGCTGACGACCGAGGTCGGGCAGCGCATGGCCGGCACCGAGGCGGAGGCGCGCGCACGGACCTGGTCGGTCGCCAAGCTGAAGGCGATGGGCTTCCAGAACGTGCATATCGAGCCGTACCCGATGCCGGTATGGGAACGTGGGGCCGAGACCGCCGAGATCCTCGCCCCCTTTCCCCAGAAGCTGACGCTGGCCGCGCTCGGCAATTCGGGCGCGACCCCGGCGGGCGGGATCACGGCAGAGGTCGTCGTCTTCCCGACCTATAACGATCTGCTCGCCGCACCCGCCGGCAGCCTTGCCGGGCGCATCGCCTATGTCGGCAACGCGATGCAGCCGACGCAGGACGGATCAAGCTACGGGGCCTTCGGCCCGGCGCGCTTCGTCGGCCCTGCGGTCGCAGCGCAGAAGGGTGCGGTGGCAATCGTCATCCGCTCGATCGGCACCGATCATCACCGCTTCCCGCACACCGGCACCACCACCTTTCCCGACGGGGTGAAGCCGATCCCCGCCGCCGCCCTGTCGGTGCCCGATGCCGAGCAGCTGGAACGCATCGCCGCGCGCGGTAAGCCGGTGCGCATGAAGCTGGTCCTGACGCCGCGGCGCACCGGCGTGCGCGAGTCGGGCAACGTCATCGCCGAGGTGCCCGGCACCGATCCGAACGCCGGCATCGTCCTCGTCGGCGGCCATCTCGACAGCTGGGACCTCGGCACCGGGGCGATCGACGACGCCAGCGGCATCGCGATCACCACCGCCGCTGCCAAGCGGGTCATGGATGCCGGCCGGCCGCGCCGCACCATCCGCGTCGTCTGGTTCGGGGCCGAGGAGGTCGGCGGCTTCGGCGGCGCCGAATATGCCAAGGCCCATGCGCAGGATCGCCATGCCACGGCATCGGAAAGCGATTTCGGCGCCGATCGCATCTGGCGGTTCGAGGTGAACCTGCCGGACAGCGCCCGCGCCGTCGGCGATCGGTTGCAGACCGCCCTTGCCCCGCTCGGCATCGTGCGCGGCCCCGGTGTGGCCGGTGACGGCACCGATATTGGGCCGACGCTGCGGCTGGGCGTGGCGGGCATCGACCTCAACCAGTCGGGCCAGCAATATTTCGACACCCACCATACGCCCGACGACACCATTGACCGGATCGATCCCCAGGCGCTGCGCCAGAACGTCGCCGCCTGGACCGCGATGCTGGCCGTGGTGGCCAACGCGCCGGAAGAAATCGGCAGTGTCAAATCGCCGCGTTAACCAGTTGCAATGATCCGATGTGGCACCCTCGGTTCGTCGCGAACCTTGCTGAGAGGTGAATTTTGCGGATTGACCGGGGGGAAGCGTGCGGTATTTGAGCCGCTTCGCGACGGCAATCGGGTCGGCCGCGATGATTGCTTATGCTTGGGAGCATTCGAATGAAGAAGATCGCCTTTGTTCTCGCTGCCGCCGGCCTGATGTCCGTGGCCGCCTGCAACAAGTCGCCGGAAGCTGCTGCTGTTGAGAACAACGCAGACATGCTGGCCGACAACATGGAAATGCAGGCCGACAACATCGACGCGCTGGCTGACAACACCGCCAACGCTTCGGAAGCTGCCGTTCTGGAGAACGCCGCAGACAACATGAACGCGACCGCGGACAACGTCCGTGACGCGGCTGAGGCGAAGGCCGACAACATGCAGTAATGCCGCATCGGGCCGATCGGCCCGACGCGATTCTGCTGTTACGGAAAAAGGCGCTCCGACATTCGGGGCGCCTTTTTTCATGTGCGGGCACCGTTTCCCCGGTTGCGGGATTGCCCTGCCCCGCGCTACGGACGCGGCGGGGGCCTGTAGCTCAATGGTTAGAGCTGGCCGCTCATAACGGCTAGGTTGCGGGTTCGAGTCCTGCCGGGCCCACCACCCCCACATCGCATGTCTTCCATTTGTTCTCACCCTCCCCTAGTAGGGGGCCTCTGAAGACGCGCGATGTTTCTCACACGTTCTCATCCGTAATCTGCACTTAGCGGCTGATCCGGGGGTATGCGTGGGGATATCGTCAAGGATAGTGGGGGTATCGTGCCGCTGACCGCTGCCCAGGTGAAGAACGCCAAGCCAGAATCAGACCGCGACTACAAGCTGGCAGACGAGAAGGGCCTGTACCTGCTCGTCACCAGGAAGGGCGCAAAGTCGTGGCGTTTGAAGTACCGACACGGCGGAAAAGAGCGGCTGATGACCTTCGGGCTCTTTCCCGACGTATCACTGGCGGACGCGCGCGACCGGCGCGAACAGGCGCGGCGGCTGCTCCGCGACGGCAAAGATCCGATGCTTGAGGCAGAGCGCGCCCGGCACGCTGCGATCGCGGCAGCGGGCGCCACGTTCCGGGCTGCGGCTGAGAAATGGCACGAGAGCGAAAAGGCCCGCTGGTCACCACGGCATGGCGGCGTCGTCATGAACGCGCTCAAGCGTGACGTCTTTCCTGAAATGGGCCGGCTCCCGATCGCCGATATCGACGGCCCCCTGATTCTGCGCGTGCTGCGCCAAGTCGAGAAGCGCGGAGCGATTGAGACCGCCAAGCGTGTGCTCGGCTACATCTCCGCTATCTACGTGTTCGCCAAGGGTGAGCATCTGGTAACGACGAACCCTACGGCCGATCTAATCGACGCGCTGCGCCCGACGCCGCGCGGATCGAAGCAGCCGGCGCTGACCAGCGTCCCTGCCCTGCTGGACCTCCAGCGAACAGTCGACGGCTCCACCTCCAATCCGATGACCAAGCTGGGATCGCGGTTGCTGGCGCTGACCGCGGTCCGCGTGGGCGTCCTGCGGACCGCATGCTGGTCGGAATTCGAGGGAATCGACTGGGGCGACGTGCAGGCCCCTGCCCCCGCGGCTGTCTGGCGCATCTCCGCGGAGCGCATGAAGCTGGGCGTGGACGAGAAGGGTGACGAGGCATTCGACCATGACGTGCCGCTGGCGCCGGCGGCAGTCGAAGTACTGCGCGCGCTGCGAGTGCTGACCGGGCGCCTCAATCTGCTGTTCCCCAGCCAGAAGTCGACGCGGGTGCCGATGAGCGATAGCGCGTTCAGCACGCTCTATAAGCGGATGGCATCCGGCGCCTATCGCAGCCGGCATGTACCGCACGGCTGGCGCTCCGCATTCTCCACGATCATGAACGAGTGGACGATCGATCACGGCCGCGACGGCGACCGGATGCTGATCGACCTGATGCTGGCCCACCTGCCACGCGGCATGTCCGCGAGTGAGTTCGCCTATAATCGCGCGCGGTATTCAGCGCGGCGGCGTGCCCTCGGCGAGGCGTGGGCCGCCATGATCACCGAGGGGCTGCAATCGCCTTGGGAGTTGGTGAAGGGTCACGAGCGATAGCCGACCGGGTCAGCAACCCAGGCATCGACATCGCTCTGATACCATCCGACCATCTTGGGCCCGAGATGCTGCTTGCGCGGAAAGGTGCGGGCAGCCTCGCGACGGTAAATCGTCGCGGTCGATAGGCCGGTGCGACGCCGCACATCGCTGATCCGCAAGATGCTATCGGCGCGGCGGTCGATCTGGGCGAGCGCGTTCATGCGCATGTCTCCTGGAGGTGGGCGACCGGGTCGACCCATGACCCGGCGGCGTCATAAAATTCAGGTGAATGGGTGTCCCCGTCGTCGCATCTATCGCACTGGATGCGCGCCACGGCAGCGATCGGCGGGTCGGTGTCCGCCCGCTGCGCCATCATCTCCCGATCGCAGTCGGGGCAATGGAGCAAGATCGGCGGCAGGGTGTCTGCGTCACGCATCGGTGCGGCTCTCCCCTTCATCGACAAGGCGCAGGTTCGGCCGGCCTTCCTGAGCGGCGAGGACGCCCGCAACCAGCGGACGACGCGTCCGCCGAGAAGCCCATGAATTTCTTGACCAAATTTTCCCACCATGCTGAATTCCTCTAACAAGGGTTAGGGAGTGTTCACCATTTCTGATGACCGATGGGACGAGCAGGCCACGTTGTATGTCCTCGCGACGCAAAAGGACGGCACCTTCTTGCAAGCACCCAACCTGTTGGGGACGCTCAAGGAATTGGTCATCTCGGTAGGCAAGCTTTATCGGGGCGCTACCGTGACGATTGTCATGGAGAGCGGCCGGGAATACGGGACGCGCGAGATCGTCCGACTGCAACGAGACGTGCCTGCCCCTAAACGTTGAGGCGGCGAGTATCAGCGCGCGGCTCATGCTGCGGCGCCCAGGCTGATGCGGTCGGCGGCGGTCATGTCGTCGCGGGCACACCCGGCGCACATGGGCTGAAACATGTCGATCTGGCGTGGGTCGACCGGGGCCGGCATCGGTTCGCCCCAGCCCCACCCATGCTTGGCGCGGGCACGGCGCTCCAGATCTACCAGCCAGGCACCCCATTCCGGATAGATTGCGGCGGCCTCGCCACGAGACTGCGCCGATTGCATCGTGCCGCACATGCATTCGCCCGACCGACAAAGCTGGATCGCCACGGGATTGATCGGCGTCCCACGCAGGCGAAGATACTGGTCGCGATCACCCGCCGTCCAATCGTGGATGATATTCACCCAGATATTACCGGGGCAGGCCTTGTCGCGACGCGTCTCTGGCAAATTAATCTGCCGGTTCTCGCTTTCAGAAGCCCTGGCTCCGTTGAGTAGCAGCACCCGCACGCCGCGCTTGCCGTGCCGGATCGCGCGCGAAATCGCCTTCCGCATCGGCGTTGCTTTGAGCACCCGGTAGGAAAAATTGTGAGCGGTGCGGCCGATGCCGAAGAAGCCCTTCCGCATCACGTATTCCTCATAGGCGTCGCCGGCATCTGCCATGACGAAGTCGGGCCCCAAATTGCCGTAGTGATCGACTACATGCTCCGTCGTCTGACGGATGCCGGTACCGGTGCGGCAATGGAGAATAAGGTCGATCTTCACGCCCAGCTCTCGCGCCAGTTCGACTTCGGCGGCACTGTCGCGGCCGCCCGAGACGGTGGCGACGATATGCGTGGGCTGCACTTCCTTGATGACGCGATCAATTCGCTCGGCGGACAGCCGCATCGCACGCGCTAGGGAGGGGCCGAGCTTCATGCTTTCGAGGTCGGTCGACGCGTCGAACATTTCAGGCTGCATCATGCTGCGGACCGTTCAAAAAGAAGCTTCGGCTCGATGGGATGCTTGTCAGCACGGGGCCGCGAGGGGACCGACCAGGACCGGCCGGGCGTCTCTGCGATCAGCTTCCACCCGGCGGCAGCCAGCGACACACCCGGCTCACGCTTTAGGATGTACGTGCCGATCCGGCGGTACCCGAGCGCGAAGGCGGCGCGTGCAGCTGCGCCATAGAGAAATGAACAGGCGTTGCGGTGCCCGGTCGTGCAAAGCCGCGTCACTTCCAGCGTCTCGCCGTCATCGCGATGGCGGGATACAGGACGGCCGACGATCACCACGCCGACGAGATCGCCGGCTGCCATCGCCCCCAGGCTGAAGATGTGGCCGACAGGCGGCGTGTGGTGGCGGTGATGCTCCCGCACGAAGGCGGCGGCATCTGTGAAACGGACTGGTGCGATGATTAGGGCGCGGGTCATGCGGCCAACCTGGGTTCTGCGTAAGGTTCCGGCTTCCGCGCCTGCGCTTCGCGGTGCAGGGTGCGTCGATGCACTGGCCCTTCGTAATCCATCAGACCTACCACCGTCGGCAAGAGATCCACGCGCGCTACGGCGGTCAGCAGCAAGGAGGCATCTCTACCCCCGCCGCCTTTCCCGGCATCTTTATCTTCACAGGACACGGCGCTGGCATTGTCGGATACCGAGACCAGCACGAACCCGACGGCAGCCTGCGTTACACGGGGCAAGGCCAGCGTGGGCCGATGGAAATGCGTTCTGGTAATCGCGCTATCCGCGACCATGCGCAGAACGGCAAAGATCTGCTCGTCTTCACGCAGCAGAGGAAAGGCGGCGCTGTCCGCTTTGACGGCATATTCATGTGCGCGGGCTGGGAAACGGAAATGCAGCCCGACATCGAGGGTGTCGACCGCGAAGCGATAGTCTTCCGGCTGACCCCGCTTCGAGAATCGGATCTTGAAGCAAATGACCTGACCAGTGAGCCAGAACCAGAGACGGTGTTTGCCGACCTGCGGCTGCGCGCACTGGCCGCGGGCGCACCCCCACGCACGAAGATCGATCAGGCCCCCCGAACTGTCTTTGAGCGCAGCCGTGATGTGCGGGATTACGTGCTGCAAAGAGCAAACGGCGCCTGTGAAGGCTGCGGTCAACCAGCCCCATTCACCACAGCGAGCGGCCGCCCCTATTTGGAAGCTCATCACATCCGGCGATTGAGTGACGGAGGCCCGGACGACATCCGATATGTCGCAGGCATCTGCCCGAATTGCCATCGCCGTGCGCATTTTTCGACGGATCGAGACGCGTTCAATTCCGAGCTGGCACTGACCGTGCAGCGTCTGGAAGCTGAATTGGATCATGCCACCGGTTGATGCTGCGATCCTGTCGATATTGCGGGCGCGGGGCAGCGCGCGGGATGCGTTAACGCGATCCACACACAATTCAGGGACTTGGGCGGCATGCAAACGATGCTCATCATGCTCGCAAGCGTGCTCGTACCCCTGCCGGTCATCTTGGCACTGGCATACAGCCTCACGCTGATGGATCTTCGGGCAGGCAGCCCGATCGACTGACAAGAGCGCATAGCCGCACACCTGATCGCGACCGGGCGAACCGCTTTGCTGTCGGGTTGCTTCGGTGCGCACAGCACTCAGCCGCACTCGATCATGTTGATCGCTAGAAGTGTTTAGCGCGGCATCATTTATTACGATATCGATCGTGCCAGATAATAACACGGAGGGGTTATGGGCATCGTCGCGGAAGTCGTTGTTCTCTGGGTTTTGGCGTCGGTCCCAATGGGAATCGTGTTCGGTCGCGCCGTCGCTGCAGGGCAGGTTTTCCACCCGCGTTGACACCGGCCGCGTCCCCTCGCCCGCTACCAAGCAGACGATCGGATCAAGGCGATGGCATATAAATCCTGGGGTGAGCCCGCGGTACTCTGTGTCATCGTGGGCACGGGTGATGAGCGCCGGCGCGAGGTTCCGAACCTGACCGGGACGCTGGGGCAGCTCGTTGATGCGGTAGGCGCGTTCTACGCTGACGAAAGTGTCCTTATCCGGATCTCGACGGGTGAGACGTACGAAGCCGATGCGATCGCCGCGCTCGCCAAACTTCGATCGCGAGAGGCGGACACCACGCCCCCTGCCCTGCCGATACGGTAGTGTGCCCACCGGGATCACGCGAACACCCACGCAAATACGGCAGTCCAAAAGATCAGCCCCACGAGCGCGCAAGCGGCCCACGTTTTGAGGTCGATCGATGCGCACGCGATGTCCTTGATCGGATGCTCGCCAGCGTGCGAGCACGCCCAGGTCGATGCGTGACGGGGAGCGGTCCAGTCCTGCCCTGCCATGGTGTGGCGCGGGGCGAGCGGTACGGTCTTGCGGATAGCAACCATCGTGCGGTCTCCTTCAGATCCAAGAGAATTTGTAAGGGCGGGCCTTCGGCTGGGTGCGCCAGCCGTTCGGGTGGACGTCACAGGCGGTGCCGTTGGGGGCGAGGACGCGGATCGTGCCGGCCTTCCCCTTCCCGATGATCGGGCAGAGGAATTCATAGACCGGCAGCCACCTGTTTTCCTGCGCGTGGATTTCCTCGTACGGGTCGGCCTCGCGGCGCACGGTCATCGCCTCAGCGGTGACCGGATCGCGCCCGCGCTTGATCAGGCCGGCTTCCTGCTGCTGCGTGAAGCGATGCCCCTCATTCCAGAAGCCGTATTTCCACGGCAGCGGCTTGCTGGGCGTCCAGCGCATGAGGTCGGGATGCTGGCCCAGGACGCGGCGCCGATAGCGGCTGTAGAGGTCAACCGGCACGGCTCGCCTCCAGATACTCGACAGCCTTGGCGAGGCCGATGGACCGATGCGTCGAAACCGCGGCGCGCTCCTGCGCAGCCAGCATCTCGGCGTGCAGTTCCGCGCGCTCGATCCGCGCATATTCAGCAGCGGTCGCCACGATCGTCAGCAGCTTGCTGAGCGGCACATGCTGCCGGCCGCGCTGCTTCGACCGCACCTTCTCCGCCTCACGCACGATCAGGGCGAGCGCGCGCGCATCTAGGTTCAGCTTGTCGGCGCGAATCTTGATCGACTCGCGCAGATCCGCGCGCTCCCGCAGCATCCGCGCGAAATTCGGATAGTTTTTGATGTGGTCCGGATCGGCGAGGATGTCCTCGATCTGGCGGATACGGCGCTCCATCGGTGCAAGCACCTGAATTGCGTCCTCCAGATCGGGGTCGATGATGGGCGCAGGCGCGGTCATGCGGCGAACTCGCGGTCGGCCAGATCCCGCTCCCAGGCTGCACGGCCCGGCCACGCTTTCCAGTATTCGTCAGCAAGTGCCTCGGCGCTCCCGCCCGGCAGCGTCATCTCGAATTCCGACCAGCCGATGACGTCCGTCTGATGCTGGTGGCAGCCCATCGACAGCGGCACGCAGTACCGGTCAGCGACCTTGCTGCTCATCGCCTTGGCGTCGCGGGTGCCCTTCCCTGCATGATCGACGTGCGCGGCCTGAATAGGTCCGCCACAGCAGGCGTTATGACCTTGGCAGGCACACGGCAGCTTGCGGAGCCAGCGCTTGAATTCCTCGGCGCACTTCCACACCGGGCGACCCGCGCGGGGCGGCTTGCGCGTCTGGAAAGCGGAACGGGGGAGCGACGTGCGGCGCATCAGGCCCGCGCCTCGTCGGACGCGATCGCGAACAGCATGTCAGCCTGGGCAAAGGGGTCCAGCGACTGAAACACGCGCTGAAACTGCGCCTCGGTTACCCGACGCTGCAGCACCTCAAGCTGTTGAATCCCTGCGCCTGCTGCCGGGATGGCTTCTGACCAAGCCATGGTGATCTCCTCACCCGCTTCGCGCGCATCAGGCGGCGATCAGCGGTGAGGACAATGTGCGTTATACTCACATGAGCGTCAAGCTTTGATGTGCAGTATATTCACATTTCTTCGTCGTAGACTGGATCAGGGTAGAACCCCGAATCCGGATCGGCCCCGCAGTAATCACCGTCGACCGCAGTTTGCGGGATCGGCAAGGTCGGCTGCGCACCATCGAACGCTAGGCGCAGCCACCCAGCCCGCTCGGTCATTCCCTGGAAGATGGCGAGGCATTCGCGGCCGGCGCGGATCTGGGCGCCGATCCACGGCGCGCGCTCGGCAGTGATGTAGCCAAGCTGGACGCCACGACAACTATAAACAGCAACGGCATTTTTGTCGGCTGGGTTATTCGGCTCGAGCCTCAACTCAATAGGTTCGCCCGATGCGCATAATGCCAGTTCAAAGCGGCGGGCTGGGCCTCGCTTATTCGGAAAATTGATACCTACTATCGCTAATGATAGAGCCTTCATTTACTCACATCAAAGCGCTTAGCTCAATAGCTGACCGATATGCGCCATCCGACTGGCCTTCCTCAAGCACCGATCCTGCCTGCGCGAGAATTCCGAGATAAGAGCCCATTTCAGCCTTGGAACGAACGACCGCAATAGTCGCTGGTGCCGTTTCGAGAAGCGCCAAATCGTGGAACATCGCCGAAGTAGAATAAACCGATGCATGATGGCTCGTAACAGCTTGGAAAATAGCTGTGCTTCCTTGCGTCTTGACTAGCGCATCTATCCGCCATTCGCGTGTTGATGGTCCGACGAGGGTAGCGCGAGACTGCACTTGGGATACGCCAAAAACTTCGGAAAGCCGTTTAAGAAGGTAATCGGCAATTTCGGCTTCGCCTTTCGCTCCCACGCGGGCGGAAACCTTATGAGCAATACGGACAGAACCAGAAGCCATGTCCGATATAGCGCCAGCTAGGCCGCCAAAATCGGTGTATATGACAAGCGTCCGCTTACTTACCGTCGCTCCCACTTCCTCAGCAACCGCGAGAGCACTCTTGCGGAAGTATGCCTCAGCACCAATTTGCTCGATCTCGCGATAAGCATATCCCCCATCTGTAACGGTTACGCGCCCACCATTGGACGAGATCCTTACCGTCGCCGCCGTTCCACTGGGGTAAAACACCGGAAGCGAAACAAAAATATCTCCGCCCCACTGGTGACTATGGACGAGCGTGCGCAATGCCTCGTCAACCGCCGTAGCCAAATTCCGACTTTGGATTTGCGAAGCGCTGGTCATCACACAAGCAGTCCGTTCGTCCACTCTGGCTCTTGAATCTCGTCCATACCATCAATCCGGAGGCATGTCCGTGCGAATGAACATAACGCTCGGAAATCTACTGGATCGGGACACAAGCCGGCTGCCATTGGCAGATTGCCACTGCGCATGCGTTCCATATCCTCAATCCAATTGAGATCGAATGGATGAACATGCGACCCTACGATCACCGCTCTGGCATGGGGTGGACCGCACTTTGCAGGGTTGCGGTGGGTTGCGGCTATCGGCCGCCAGTCTATTCTCATCAGTGGGATGCGAGTTCGCGCCGACGCGCTGCCGACCTCAAGCTGGAATGTGACGGCCCGGTCGGGCGCATCTACGTAGCATCCCCCACGGAGTGCGAAGGCGGCGATCGTAACGCCACCGAGATCTAGAGGAACGAGAAACGACATATACCCCGTGCCGTTCTCCGGCCTGCCCCAATTGACGCCCGCAGGTAGCGTCTTCCAGGACTCAACGAGGGACAGATATGGCGATGGCATCGCGCCTTAACCAATCACCATCATACGCGACGTCCTACCCAAATCACGCGTCCAACTATTACTAAGTCATCAGCATCTACGACCTGATCCCCTACCGTTTTGTTATCGGACCGGATTTCCACCTGGCCCTCGCCCACAATACGAAGACGCTTGATCATGCCAGCGCCGCGGTACGCACAGGCCCAGATGCGGTCCTGCATGTTGAGGACCTTCTGGGTTGTGTCGATCACCACCTCGTCATCATTGATCAGCGTCGGGAACATGCTGTCCCCCTCCCCCTGAGCGACGAACAGGCAATGGGCAGGTGCTCGTGAGATGCGGCGCAGGAAGCCGGGATCAAAGAGGACGGCCTCTTCCTCGGGATAATCTTCAAGCGTCGTGCCATCGCCCATCGCATAGCTGAGGTCGACGCGGCGGACCGCGATGGCGCCGTCACCGGCGGACGCATCTCGGATTGCGGGTAGATCAGCCACAACGTGCGTTCGGCTGGCGCTAGGGTTGAAAGCCGGAGGCGTGTCAGCATTGGGGGATGCGTCTGCTGGCGCCTGCTCCGGAATATCGAGCCCTACACGCCTAAGGATTTCCGACGTTGAAACCTGCAGGACACGCGCGAAACCATCGGCGAACGTGAGGTCAAAGCGGACGTCCCCGTTGATGACCTTCGTTACCGTCGTGCGATCACGGCCGATGGCGGCGGCGAGTTTCTCATCGCTTGCCTTGACCTCGCGCTTTCGGGTTTTGAACCATTCCTTATCCACGCTGCTCTTGTGCGGCAGGCGCACGTAGGCGTCGTGAGAGTAATCTGCACAGTTACCCCTTGACGAATGTGCAGAATATTCACATTCTAGCTGCATGAGCACGCCCCTAGCCGACTACATGCAGCAAGAGCGGATCACGGACGCCGCGATGGCGTCGGCCATCGGCAAAGATCGCTCGTTGGTCAATCGTCTCCGCAACGGCTCGGTCCGCCCCACCATCGAAGTCGCCGCAGCGATTGAGAGGGAGACGGGCGGACAGGTGCCGATGCAGGCATGGGTCCGTGCGTCGCAACAGGTGGCAGCATGACCTGCGCCGCCTGCCGCAGCACCGGCTGCGCCCATTCCGATCCGGTCTATGCCGGTATCTGCCCCTCTCCCCCGGCTGCCCTCGCCCCCCTGGGCGGCCGCACCTCCACCGGCGGCGGCGAACTCCCCGCTGCCGCCGGTGACATTGTCGATCAGCGCGCGGGCGACTGCGAGGCGGACGGCACGTGGCGCGGTGTGGAGGGTGTCCCTGTTCATGATTGTGCAGGTCGCACGACGGAGGCCGCAAGGTCATGACGAACCGCAAGCTGATCACGAAATCCTCTTCGAAGCGGGTGACTGCGGATGCGCTTGGCGAGGCCAAGCGTCGCAACGGCTGGTCGAACGCTGACCTGGGCGACGCGATGGACTGCTGCGAGGGCAGTGTCCGCAATCGCCTCGATGACGAGGACCCAAAGAACCAGATGCTGGTGCACGAATTGCGCCACATCACGCAGTCGGACGGCGCGGCCGTGGCGAACTGCATCTTCGCGGACCTGAATTTCCGCCTGACTGCCACGGCGAGCCAGGCGACCGCCCTAGACGCGCTGCCGCTTGCTGCGGCGAAGGCGTCGCTGGTGGGCCAGCTTATCGAGGCGGCAGCGGACAACGTGATCGACCGGCAGGAAGCGCTCTCGCTGCTCCCTCAACTGGTCGACCTGACCGACCGACTGGTGGGCTTCAAGGCTCACCTGCGGGCCATCATCGACGGCGACATGCCGACATCTTGAGGACCAACCGGGCAGCCCCGGCGCTGCCCCAGGAGTGACGACAATGCAGAGCAATAGAAGCGTGTCGGCAAGCGTCGACGCGGCAGGACGTTCGCGCCCGTTGACTGACGCTGCAAAGCACATGGTGCAGCAGTCGCTGGCTGTACGCTCCGTCGCGGCGACCGTTGCGCTGTTGAACCTCGGTGCGAGTGGACCTGTCGTGTCGCAGTTCCAGGTCGACAGCATTCGCCGAAGCATGGCGAAGAACGGCAAGCCGCTTTGGCGCCAGCACTTGAAAGGGCCTGCAGCACTGCCTGCCGCAACCGACAAGCTGGTCGATCAGCGCGAAGAGCGCGTCCGCTACTCCCAGGCTGAAGATGGCAGCCGCCGCCTGCTGAGCGCGCAGCTGCGCGCCGGCCAGCACTATCACACCTTCGAAAACGCCCAGCGCATCGCCGACGCGATCGGCGCCCCCAGCGTGCTGGTGCGGCCGGGCATCGGCGACACCCTCAACCACGGAGCATGACAATGGCAGATCACGACATCGACGCAGGCGGCCAGGTGGCCGCCGACGAGCTTCGCCTCCTGATCGAGCGCGCCGAGCGCTTGGAGGAAGAGAAGAAGGGCATCCAGGACGACATCAAGGACGTGTTCGGCGAGGCGAAGGCCCGCGGATACGACCCGAAGGCCATCAAGAAGATCATGGCGATCCGGAAGATGAAGCGGGAGGAATACCAGGAGGCCGAGGCCATCCTGGAGGTCTACCTTCAGTCGCTGGGCATGATCTGATGGGCGCGATGATCGAACGCGGTTTCTACACCGCATTCGGCGCGACGTTCGGCTTCGCGGCGGCTTGCGGCTGGCTGATCCTAGCAGTGCGGCTGATCCGCGCGGTCGTGCGGGCAGTCTTCTGATGCGCTGGCCGCTGTTCTTCCGTGCCGCCCGCCCTGCGCGTGACCCGCTCGCCCCGCTGCGCGCCGACCTCGACGCACGGCTGGCGGCGCGGCGGGAGCAGCGGCCCACCGAGCCCCGATCGGAGAAGAAGCGCTTTGATCACGCCCGCCCCATGCTCAACGAACTGCGGCGAGAGATCGCCCAGCAGCAGGTGCTGTTCTGATGTCCGCCCGTCGCGCCAATCGTTCTGGCCGCACCAACAGCAGAACGGAGGTCACGCTCATGCGTAAAGATGGAACACGCGCGAAAATCGACGCGATTATGGCTGGCGCACGTCAGCATGTGATTGATGATCTGGAGCACAGCTTCCGGCTGGCAGAGGAACGGTGTGAGAGCCCGATTGAACATCTGTTCGCCACGGCGATGCTCGATCCGCGCGTGGCCGCAGAGTACGATACGCATGTAGAGATGCTATTCCCGGCCAGCGGGAAGAGCGAGCATTGCCATGCTCCACCGATCCCCGGCGTGTACATGTGGCAGCAGATCGCGGTGGGACCCTACCGTATCGATTTCCTGTTCGACTATGATCCAGGTCGCAATCTGCCGCCTCTGATCGTGGAGTGCGACGGACACGACTTTCACGAGAAAACCAAAGAGCAGGCTCAGCGCGACAAGGCGCGAGACCGGTTCTTGGTTGGACGTGGCTACCGCGTTCTCCGTTTTACGGGCTCAGAAATCTATCGCGACGCCGCTGACGTTGCCCACCAAACCCTTCAGATCCTACTCGGGATTGCCGACTAGATGCTGACCGGCTTCGACCTTTGTCGTGCCGCCGTGGCGGTCGAGGGCATCAGCGCGCCTGAACAAAGCGTGCTGATGGTCCTCGCCATCATGGCGAACAATCACGCCCAATGCTGGCCTAGCATCGCCGCGCTTGTGAGCAGGACAAAGCTGTCAGAGCGCGCTGTGCAAAACGCTGTAAAAGCCCTGGGCGGCGGCGGGCATATTACCCGCGTGGAGCGGCGCGGTCACGGGGTTCTCTATACCGTTCACCCCCGCACTACTTGCACCCCCGCAGATGATGCACCCCCGCATGAGATGCGCCCCGCAGGAGATGCGGCAACCCCCGCAGGAGGTGCACCCAAACAGCCAAGAACCACCATACCTCCGAAGGCTACGCCTTCGTCGGGCCCGCGAGCGAAGCGGGCCACCGCAGTCCCAACGGACTTCTGGCCGGTCGCCGCTCCGACGTCGCTGACCGGAAAAGCCATGGCCGACTGGCCTCCTGGCGAACTGGAAGAACAGGTCGAGCACTTCATCGACCGGCACACCACGCAGGGCACGACCAGCCTCGACTGGCAAGCGTCCTGGAGAACCTGGGTCAAGAACTGGAAGCGCTTCAATGCAAACCGCCCTCGTCGCTACGACCGATCCGAACCGCAAAACCCCATGGTGCGGGCTGTCCGCAACGCCGAAGCTCGAGAAGCTGGTCGCCACGGCCGAGACGTTCAGGGACGTCTGCTCTCCTGACGAGCGCCAGCAACTGGCCGCGCTCATCCCGGCATACGAGGCCGCGCTGGAGCCTGCCTCACGCGAAGGTTGCCGGCGCGCGATCGGCAAGCTGGCGCTGGCCTATCCTGCCGCCAAGGTCAGCGATGCCGAGGCTGAGGCCCGGCTGGAATTGTATGCTGATGCACTGAGCGACGTGCCGGGCGACGTGCTGGCAATGGCCTGCGCGGCCCTGCTGCGCGAGAGCAAGTTCTTTCCTGCCGCAGCCGAGATTCGCGCGAAGTGCGCCCCGCTTGCCCGCCGGCAGTGGGAACTGTCGAAGATTCGCGCGCTGATCGCGACGCATGACCGCAACTGGCGGCCCGAGCCGGCGCCGCTGACGGACGACGAGCGCGCAGAGGTCGCCGCGATAGCGAAGCGGTTCGCATGACGTGCCCGACAACACCGGCACCCCGCCGCCGTTCGACAAGGTCGACATACGCTTTCGCAACGGCACGGTCGTGCGGGGCATCACGCCCAAGTCCTACCGGTGGACGCTGGGCGATCCCGCTTACCCACCATCCTACGATTTCGACATCGTGACGTGGCAACTGCCCGTCGGTGGGTGATCAATTCAGTATGTTCTCAGGTGAGTAAGGCGAGCGGATATGGGGCGCAGTAAGGGCAAGTTGAGCAAGGGGCAGCCGAAGGGAAGCCGCTCGGCGTCCGGCAGGAAGCGGGATCGCACGCCGGTGGGCGTGATGCCGTGCGAAGGCGTGATGCGCCGGCGCCAGCTATTCGGCCAGCCTGTTGCGCTGGTCGGCGCGGTGGATGCCAAGGCCCGCCAAGATCGCGGCACGGTCATCGAGACGGACACCTGCGACGCGCTGGGCCGCGCCTTCTGCGCTGGGCTGCTCGGCACGGGATCGCAGGCGCAGGATCGATTGAACGCCGGCCGACGCGTCGCTGCCGCATACTGGGCCGCCTATGGCTTCTCGACACCTGATAGCCTCGCCCGCTTCCAGCCCCAGCAGCCGGCGCCGCCTGCCGACCCTGATCGCGACCAGCGCCGTGAGGCCAGCCTGCATCGTGCGCTCGACCTGATCAACGGCAGCGGGCGCGATGTGCGCGCCGCGTTCGACCAGCTTGTCATCGATCCCAATCCGGATGCCGGTCCCGCTTGGCTGGATGCTATTGTGCTCGCTCACCACACCAAGACGCGAGCCTATCCCTCAGCCTATCAGCAGATGGAGCGTGCGCTAAATGGTCTCGATTTGATCGCTTGACGTTCCATTACATTTTTGGCAGGTAATCAGCGTGCACGTTGTGCGTATGGATTAGATCGGAGCCGCGCCCGCGAGGGTCGCGGCTCTTTCCTTATGCGGGGTGGGTGATGGGCAAGCTAAAGGCATTGCCCGGCCCATTGGCCCGCTTGGCAACAGGGTTAGGGCATCTGCCTGCGCCTCAGCGTTCCGCCAGCGCAGAGCGTGCGACCTATTCGCCATGGCGGAAGCTTTACAACACAAGCCGCTGGCGCTCGCTGCGTATGAAGATCTTCATGCGCGACGGGTTCACCTGCCAGTGGCCGGGCTGCGGACACGTCGAGGGCAACACCTCGCTGTTGGTCGCCGATCACCGCCGGCCGCACCGTGGCGACGAGCGCCTGTTCTGGGACGAGGGCAACCTTTGGACCCTCTGCAAGCCGCACCACGACGGAGCGAAGCAGAGGGCCGAGCGGGCCGGGCGGGCGGGCTGACCGCACCCCCGGTCAAAACTCTGGCAACCCGCGTGCTCGCAGACCGGTGGGTCTCTCACGCAGAGAAAAAATCCTGGTGGGTGATCCGGGGTGCGAACTTGGGCCGGAGGTGCCCGCCGATGGCGAGCCGCAAATCATCTATCGATTGGGCTCGCATCGAGCTCGAATACTTGGCCAACGAAGATTCGATCCGCGAGATTGCTGATCGGCACGAGATTTCCGACACCGCTATTCGCAAGCGGGCAAAAGCCGAGGGGTGGGTTCGGGCGGTTCGCACCGCGAACCGGCGCGAACCGGACCGATCGCCGCCCCCTCCCCCCGCCATCGACCCTGACAAGCGTCGCGAGCCGGGCGAGATCGCGGATGATGGCCGCGGCATCGTCGGCCGGATGCTCGACGAGTTGGACACCATCACCAGTCGCCGCGGCGAACTGGAGGATATGATCGTCGACGCGACCGACGGGGATGAAGACGATGCCCGCCGCGACGCGATGATGAAGGCGGTCAGCCTGCCGGTTCGGGCGAAGACGATGCAGACCTTGGCCTTGGCACTGAAGACCTTGAACGAGGCCTCGGCACCCCAGGGCAAGAAGGCCGCGCAGCAGGAAAAGGCGAATGCCATCGGTGGTGGCAGCCGGTTTGCCGGTCTGGGCCCGCCGAAGTTGAAGGCGGTCACCTGAGGTGGTGACCTGGTCAACGGCGTGCCCAGATTGGAAGCGCCGTATCCGGGACCGCCGATCGCTGATCCCGTTTTCGCCGCTCTTCCCTGCCTCTGCTGAGGCGAAGATGGCGGTGTTCACGTCGCTTCAGATTGTCGACCTGCCGGGCCGCCCGACCATCGGCGAATCCGCTGATGAGTGGCTGCTCGACTTCGCCGCCGCCATCTTCGGGGCCTATGACCCGGAGGCCGGCCAGCAGATGATCCGCGAGGGTCTACTGCTGGTATCGAAGAAGAACACCAAGTCGACGATCGCCGCGGGCATCATGCTCACGGAACTGATCTGCGGGTGGCGTGAAAGCGACGAGAACCTGATCTTGGCGCCGACGATTGAGGTCGCCGGCAACAGCTTCAAGCCTGCCTGCGACATGATCCGCGCCGACGAGGAATTGGACGCCCTGCTCCATATCCAGGAGCATGTGCGACTGATCACCAACCGGCGCACGAAGGCGACCCTGAAGGTCGTCGCAGCAGACGCTGCCACGGTATCGGGCAAGAAGGCCAGTCGGGTGCTGGTCGATGAGCTTTGGTTGTTCGGGAAGAAGGCAACGGCCGACGCGATGTTCCGCGAGGCGACGGGCGGACAGGTGTCGCGGCCGGAGGGGTACACCCTCTACCTGACGACCCAATCTGATGAGCCGCCCGCAGGCGTGTTCAAGGAGAAGCTAGCGTACGCCCGCGACGTGCGGGACGGCCTGGTTGACGATCCGGAATTTCTGCCGGTGCTCTACGAGTTTCCGGAAGAGATGATGGCGGCGGACGAGCATCTCGACCCTGCCAATTTCTATATCACCAACCCCAATTTGGGCCGGTCGGTCAGCCAGAAGTGGCTGGAAAGCGAGTTCCGCAAGGTTGCCAATGCCGAGGACGGCACGAAGCAGGTCTTCTACGCGAAGCATCTGAACGTCGAGATCGGCGTGGGCCTGCGCCACGATGCCTGGATCGGCGGCATCTACTGGTCGGGCGCCCATGCTGATCCCGCCCTATGGGATGGCTCGCTCGATCAGATGCTCGACATCTCGGAGGTAGCGGTCGCCGGCGGTGACGGTGGGGGTCTCGATGACCTTCTCGGTCTCGCCCTGATCGGGCGGCACCGCGAAACGAAGCAATGGCTCCTATGGTGCCGCGCCTGGGCGCAGCAGGATGTGTTCGACCGCCGGAAGGATATCGCCTCCCGGCTGAACGACTTCTCTGCGCAAGGTTCTCTGATCAAGTGCCGCGAGCCGACACAGGATCTGATCGAGGTCGCCGACCTCTTGGAGCAAGTGAAGAAGGCGGGGCTATTCCCCGAGCAGGCGGCGATCGGGCTGGATCCCCAGGGGGTCACGGCTCTGGTCGACGAACTGGCCGGGCGTGGATTCACCGCCGATCAGATGCTGGCGGTCAGCCAAGGCTTCCGTCTCTCGGCGGCAGTCTGGGGCATGGAGCGCAAGCTGAAAGACGGCACGCTGGTTCACGGCGGCCAAGAGTTGATGTCTTGGTGCGTCGGCAACGCCAAGGCCGAGCCGCGCGGTAATGCGGTGCTCATCACAAAGCAGGTCGCGGGCAAGGCGAAGATCGATCCGCTGATCGCGGCTTTCAACGCGGTTATGCTGATGACCCGCAACCCGGAAGCCAAAGGCCGATCGGTCTATCAGACGCGCGGCATTCGCCGGATTTAAGGAGGGTGCATGGCGTTATCACCCGACGATTACCGGCGCGCTTCAGGCTATCGCCGATCGCAGGCGCCGCGCGTCACCGCCGGCCCGGCGCTATCTGGGCCGATCGTGGCCTATGAAACCCATAGCCTGAGCGATCCCGCCCTGCTGGAGATGATGCGCGGCGATGGCGGCCGCGTTGGCGTGACCGGGATTGCGGTAAATGAGCGCTTGGCGCTCCGGAACAGCACGTTTTTCCGAGCGACCGCGCTCCAGTGCGGATCGATGGGCATGCTGCCGATCCATCTGCGGCGACGCGATGGCCGGAACAGCGAGAAGGCGACAGACCACCCGCTGTTCAATGTGCTGCACCGCAAGCCCAACGATTTCCAGACCGCCAGCCGGTTCAAAAGCTACATGCAGCTGTGCGCCCTATTCGACGGCAATGCCTATGCGCTGAAGATCAAGTCTCGCGGTGCAATCCGCCAGCTGGTACCCCTGCCCCGCCGTCGTGTGAAGCCTCGGCTGACAGACACGTTCGACCTGGTCTTCGATTATGACCGGCCGAGCGGCGGTCGGGTGACGTTGACGACGGACGATGTCTTTCACTTCGGTACCCCGCTGACGCTCGATGGCATCAACGGCATTTCCGTTCTCGACGTCGCGGCGGACACGCTGGGGCTTGCGGTTAAGGCTCAGCAGGCAGCCGCCCGGCTGCTCACCAAAGGCTCAATGGCCGCGGGCGCCCTCCAGACCGACGACGAGCTCGGCTCAGAAGCGATTGAGAACCTGAAGGTCAGCCTGCGCGACGACTATGCAGGATCCGGCGCCGACCACGACTGGATGATCTTGGAGCAGGGTCTGAAGGCCAACCCGTTCGGCACCAATGCCCGCGATGCGCAGCTCGTCGAGGTCATGAAGCGGGAGGCTGAAGAGGTCGCCCGGTTCACTGGCGTTCCGCGCCCGCTTCTCATGTTCGATGAGACGAGCTGGGGCAGCGGAATTGAGCAGCTTGGCCTGTTCTTCGTCACCTACTGCCTGATGCCTTGGTTCGTGATCTGGGAAGAGGCCATATGGCAGTGGCTGCTGACCCCGGTCGAGCAGCAGACCTATTACGCCAAGTTCAATGAGGGCGCATTGCTCCGCGGCTCGCTGAAGGATCAGGCGGAGTTCCTGAAGGCCGCAATGGGCCCGAACGCCTCCTACCTCACGCCGAACGAGGCCCGCGACTTCATGGACCGTAATCCGCTGCCAGGCGGCGACGAGCTACCCCGCCCCGGCACCAGCGCGGCGGCCGTCATGCAGGAGGAAGACCAGAATGCGGCGTAGCCCCTTGCTCGCGGTGCGCGCGGCGCGCCCGCCAGAGATCAGCGGCGTCGGGAACGGCAGCCAATGGAAATTCGAAACGACTGCGCTTGCGGCGGACTTTCGGCACTTTGAGGTGCGCGCAGCCGCCAACGGCAGCAATCCGACCATCTCGATCTTCGACTATATCGGCGATGACGGCGAAGGCGGTGGGGTCAGTGACAAGCGGATTGCCGCAGCGCTCCGTTCGATCGGCGATCGGGATGTCGATGTGGAGATCAACTCGCCTGGGGGTAATTACTTCCAAGGCGTCGCGATCTACAACCTGTTCCGGCGGCATCCGAAAGCCGTCAATGTCCAGATCCTCGGCATCGCCGCATCGGCGGCATCGGTGATCGCAATGGCCGGCGACACGATTTCGATCGCGCACAACGCCGAGATTATGATCCACGAAGCGTCGGGCATCTTCATCGGCACCAAGTCGGAGATGGCGGAGGCGGTGACCACCCTCCAGCACATCGACGACAGCATGGTCGCGACCTACGCCGCGCGCTCTGGTCGTCCGGCGGAAGAGTTCGCTGCCATGATCGCAGGCAAGGACGTATATTTCCGCGGGCAGGAGGCGATCGACGCCGGCCTCGCGGACGAACTGATGGAGCGCGAGGCCGAGATGCCGGTCTACGCCTCGACCGAGTTCCCGAGCGATAAGGCGTCGCTTGACCGCTTTCTCGCCAAGCAGAACATGCCGCGCAGCGCGCGCCGTGATCTGTTTCGCGCGATTGGGGAAGGCATGCGCAGCGCTGCCGAACCCGCCCCTGCTACGCTCCGCGCTGGCGATGAACCGGAGCCGGATTTCTCCGCGCTCCTGACTGCCCTCACCGTCTGAAGGAACAGACATGACCAAGATGACCACCCTGCGCGGCGTTGCCGCAGCGGGCCGGGGCCTCATCGCCGTGCGCGCCGAGGCCCAGCCCAAGAAGATCGCATCGATCGAAGAACTCGGCACCGCGTTCGAGGCGTTCAAGGCAACGCACACGGCGCAGCTGGACGAGATTAAGGCCGGCAAAACGGACGTGATCACGACCGAGAAGCTGGAGAAGATCAACGCGGCGCTCACCGAACTGCAAACTGCGGTCGACGAGCAGGCGAAGATCCAGGCGGCCGCCAAGCTCGGCAACGGCGGCGTAATCGGCGACATCCAGGCCGACCCCGAATACACCGCCGCTTTCAAGGCGCACATGCGGAAGGGGGACAAAGCCCCGGCCGACATCCAAGCGGCGATGAACAAGGGGACCGACGCCGACGGCGGCTATCTCGCGCCGATCGAGTGGGATCGCACCATCGGCGAGAAGCTGAAGCTGATCAGCCCGATGCGCGCCGAAAGTCGCGTGATCACGATCAGCGTTGCCGGCTTCAAGAAGTATTTCGGCGATCGTAACGTCGGGTCCGGCTGGGTCGGCGAGACCGCAAGCCGTCCTGCTACCTCGACGCCGCAGATTGGCGTGCTCGATTTCACGCCCGGCGAACTCTACGCCAATCCGGCGATCACCCAGCAGCTGCTGGACGATGCGGCCGTGGACCTGGAGGCGTGGCTGGGTAGCGAGGTCGACACCGAATTTGCTCGCCAGGAGGGCATCGGCTTCACCTCGGGCGATGGCGTCAACAAGCCGCACGGCGTGCTGACCTATGTCGAGGGGGCAGCCAATGCTGCCCGCCACCCCTATGGCGCGATCAAGACCAGGAACAGCGGCGCGGCCGCTGCGCTGACCGGCGATGGCATCCTCGACCTGATGTATGATCTGCCGACGCAGTTTGCCGCCAACGCGAAGTTCCACATGAACCGGCTGGTCATGGGTTCGGCGCGCAAGCTGAAGGACGGCCAGGGCAATTACCTGTGGCAGCCGAGCTATGCTTCGGGTCAGCCCCAGACCCTGGCAGGCGCGCCGATCGTCGAACACCCCGACTTCCCGCTGGTCGCAGCGGGTAACATCGCCGCGCTCTACGGCGACATGGAGGCGACCTATCTGGTCGTCGACCGTGTGGGCATCCGCGTTCTGCGCGATCCCTTCACCAACAAGCCCTTTGTGCACTTCTACACCACGAAGCGGGTGGGTGGCGGCGTCCACAACCCCGAGCCCATGCGCGCGCTGAAGGTCGGCACGTCGTCCTAAACTCCGCCGGGCTGGCTTTACGCCAGCCCGGTTCCTCGAAGCTGCGGTGCGCCGCGGTTTCGGTGAACCCAGGAGACTCCCATGGACAAGAACACCACCAAGGCGGCCGTCGCCCCGGCCACCGAAATTGATACCTCGGGCGCGCCGCAGCAGATCGTCCCCGATGTCGACATGACCCACCCGGCCGTTGACAATGACCCGCGCGCCGGAACCACGACCGAGCAGAACCGCATCGACTTCAACGATCCGACCATCTCGGGTGCCGATCAGGTCGCGATCAATCTCGGCATGAAGACCGAGGGCGAAGCCCATGCGGAAGCAGAAGCGGCCGCCAAGAAGGGCTGATTGCCCACCCCTGACATCCTCCAGCGATCGAGGTGACCAATGGCCATTCCCGTCTCGCTGGAGGATGCCAAGCGCCAGTTGAAGATCGACCTCGACGATTCGACCCAAGACGTAGAGCTCGGCGATTTCATTGCCGATGCCGCGTCTTGGGTGGAGCAATATACCGGCATTGTGCTGGAGGCGCGCGAGGTCACCGAAACCTTTAGCGGCGTCAAGCCTGCGGTGCTGAAAGCCTGGCCGGTGGCCGCTGCCGCGGCGCCCATCGTCGCTTATGATGGTGGGGACGGCTTGCCTGTCTCGGTTACTGGGGTTCGCCTTGATGTATCGCGTCGACCGGCGCGCGTGCTGCCCGCGACCGGCCTCCTGTGGCCGTTTCGGCGCAATGATCAGGTGTTTTCCGTTACCATCCGCGCCGGATACGAGGCCGGCGAAGCGGTGCCGGGAAACCTGCGCCGTGCCATGCTCGTCCTTATCGGCGCATACGATGCGGACCGCGAAGGCGGTGAGATTCTGGCGAAGGCGGAAGCTACCGCGCGTCGCCTCTGCGATCGCCTCAAGGTCCGGTCCCTATGAAGAAGGGCAAGCTGAACCGTCGGGTGACCCTCCTGCGACCTGGGATCGTCGAGGATAAGTACGGCGACCCCGTCGAAGGGTTCGCGCCGCTGCGACAGGTTTGGGCGGCCGTTCGTCCGGCTCCAGGTACGGAACGGCTGGCCAGCGCGGAGAACGCCGCGAACGCGCCAACCGTAATCGAAATCGCGTGGTCCCCTCTCGTTGCCGACCTCAACCCGCGCGACCGCGTCGAATATCCCGTCGGCTCCGGCCGTCAGTTCGACATCAAGAGCGTGGTCGAGATCGGGCGCCGTGAAGGCCTCCAGATCGCCGCTATCGGGAGGGCTGAAGCATGACCATCCGCGTGCATGTCGAAGGCCTGCGGGATCTGGACCGCGCGCTCGGCCGGCTGAAGGAGGCGACCGCCAAGGGCGTGCTGCGGCGCGTGGCGGTCAAGGCGCTCAAGCCGTTCGACAAGGCATGGCGACAGAAGGCGCCACACCTCACCGGCAATCTGGAAGAATCAGGCGGCGTCGGCACGAAGCTGACCCGTCGCCAGGCGCAGATGAACCGGCGCCGCGACGATCGCGCCTTTGTCGAGGTGTACGCTGGGCCGAACGATCCTGCGGCCATCCCGGAGGAATTCGGCTGGGAGAACGGCCGCGCACAGCCGTTCGTGCGCCCCGCCTGGGATGAGACGAAACACGAGGCCCTAGAGATCGTGAAGCGCGAACTCGGGCCGGAAATCACACGCACCGCAGCCCGAGCGGCGCGGCGCGCAGCACGAGGTGGTGGACGATGATTATCAAGGTGGTCGACTCCCCCGCCATTCCAGGCGGCAAGGGCCTCGTCGCGCTTGACGATGCCGGCGAATATCTGCCGATGCAGGTCGCCTGCACGCTGGAGCAGGAAGTCGACGAGGAAATCCGCGTGATGATTACGTTCCGCGTGGACGGCCGCAAGGTGCGGCTCGCCAGCGAATGAGCATGTCGGCCGCGCTCCGCGATCGGCTGAAGGCGGACGGCGTGGCGAAAGGCGCTGTCTATCGTGACGAGCGGCCACAGGGCAGCACGTTGCCAGCCGTGGTCCTGCTCGTCGTCAGCGATCCCCGCCCGAGCACGCATGACGGCCGGCAGGCCCTGCGCAAGACCCGCGTTCAGATCGATTGCATGGCAGCCAGCCGCGGCGAAGCGGACGAGATTGCCGAGGCGGTGATCCAGACGGCCGAGCAGCCCGGCACCGTGTCAGGCGTCCGCTTCTCGCGCGCCTTTGTCGACAGCTTACGCACCCGATCCGACAAGCCGGCATCGGGCGGCACCACCTTTATCACCAGCCTCGACCTCATGGTCTGGCACCAACCGGCCGCATAGGAGGGCCATCCCATGTCTGATGCAATGATCGGGTTCGGTACCCGCTTCTTCATGGCGGCCACGGCGGGCGCCGCGGCGCTCACCAAGCTGGCCGAGGTGACGAGCGTCGGCTTCCCGAACGAGCAGGTCGCCGAGGTCGAGGTCACGCACTACGAGAGCGCGAACCGGACCCGCGAGTTCATCCCCGGCCTGAACGATGCCGGGGAAATCACGCTCGAACTGAACTGGATCCCCGGATCGGCGACCGACGAGTTGATCCAGACGGCCAAGGGTGACGGCAAGGTCCGCACCATGCGCATCGCCACCCCGGCGGATGACGATGCCCAAATGTATACTTTTCCGGGCTTCGTCCGCGGCTATGAGCGCACTGCGCCCATGGACGACAAGATGGTCGCGACGGTGACCATCCGTGTCGCCGGTGCGGTGATCCAAGCGGACGCCACGCCGAACCCGACGGTGCTCGCATAATGGCGACGCCGAGCGGTGCCGTCACGTTTGAGGCGGGAGGGCGCACCCGCACCCTTCGCTTCAGCACCAACGCCTTGTGCCTCGCGGAAGAGCATCTGGGCAAACGCACGCTGGAGATCGCGACCGAACTGGAAATGGGTGTCGGCGTCCGCACGCTTCGCGCCCTGTTCTGGGCTGGCGGCGACGACCAGCAGGCGACCATGGCCCAGGTCGGCGACCTGATCGATGAGATCGGCGTGCGTAAGGCGACGGACTTGGCACTGGACGCATTCGCCGCAGCCTTCCCGGTCGCGGAGGAAGGTGGCGAGGGAAACCCTCGGTAGGCGGCGGCTGGCTGGATGCGCTGTCCGAATGGTGCTCATTGGAGCACGATCCGGACAGCTTCTGGCGCAGCACGCCGCGTGTAGTGCGGGCGATCCTCAAGGGTGACCTTGCCCGGCTGAAGCGGGAACGGGACGACGCGGTGGTCGCAGGCCGTTGGGCTGGCCTGTTCGCCCAGGCGGACCCGAAGCAGCATGACCGCCTGCTCAAGAGCATTCTCACCGACAAGAAGAAGCCCCGCCTGCCGATGACCGGCAAGCAAATCGGCGCCGCGCTGCGCGTGTTCGCAGCCAAGACGGGAGGGTAGCATATGGCATCAGCCGTGATTGGCGCCCTCCGGGTAGCCTTGGGTCTTGATAGCGCCGAATTCCGCGCCGGCGCATTGCGCGCCCAGAACGCGGCGAATGGGCTCGCCAATCGCATCGGTCGCAGCTTCAATGCGCTCGGCAACAGTGGCCGGGCGCTGGGCGGCGTGCTGTCGAGCCTGTCGGGCCCCCTCGCCCTGCTGACCGGCGCCGGTGGCGCGGCCGGGCTGATCGCAATTGCCGACGAAGCAAAGTCGATGACCGCGCAGCTGAAGCTGGCGACCGCTGCGTCCGGCAGCTTCGCCATGGCTCAGCAGGACGTGGCGCGGATCGCCGTCGATACCCGCAGTGGCCTTGCCGAAACGACCAACCTATATGGCAGCTTCACCCGCACATCGCAGGAACTTGAGCGGTCACAGGTCGAGGCCGCGCAAGCAACGGAAACCTTCACGAAGGCGCTGAAGATCGGCGGCGCTGGCACGCAACAGGTGCAGTCTGCCACCTTGCAGATGAGCCAGGCACTCTCTTCTGCCACGGTCCAGTGGGAAGAGCTCGGGCAAATCCTTGAAGCGTCGCCGCGACTCGCGAAGGTGTTTACCGACGCTCTGGGGGTGACGCGCCAAGAACTGAAGCAGATGGCCGAATCCGGCAAGCTGACCGGCGAGATGCTTTTCAACGCGCTCAACGATCGTGCCATCACAGCCAAAATCGACAATGAATTTCAGCAGCTTCCCGTCACCTTCGGCGAGGCGATGACGCTGGTGCATAACGCCGCGCTGGCAACCTTCGGCGCGTTCGATGACGGCGGCCAATTCTCAACGGCGCTGGCGAATTTCATCGGCCGCGGCGCGGATGGGTTCGCCAACCTGGCGGAAGCCGCTTCTGCGGAAGGCATCCATATCCGGTCGACCTTCGAAGGTCTGTCGGACGTTTTCAGCCCGCTGCTGTCTGGTGCCCAAGGGGCTTTCGCCGGCGTTCGGCAGGAAGCCGACTATACCCGCACGAGCATTCTCAACATCCTTCAGGCATTCGATGACCTGAAAAATCTGTATGTCGATGCAGAGAACATCGGACGGCGTGTTGAGAACAGCTTGAAGGGTGCGCTCAATCGCGCGCAGCGCCGCGCCGGAGCGGGGCCGGGCTCTGATGTAGCCATGTCGCCGATCCTCGCCCGATCCGACACCGCGGGCACCTTTGCGCGTGGACAGCGGAGGTCGGCGGCGCAACTGCGGCTCGACCAGTCAGTCCGTCGGAAAGAGGCAGAGGGCTGGATCATCCCGCGGAACGCGGACGGCTCCGTCAATGAAGCCGGCATTCGCCGCAGGGAGCGCGTAGCCCCAGCCGTTCGGAAGCCGAAGGTCGATCCCGATGTCGCGAAGTACCAGGAACAAATTGCCGATCTGGAGAAGCTGAAAGCGCGGGCATCCGGCAGCGAGCTGAAGACCATCCAGTCGCAGATCGACAAGCGGAAGAAGATCGTCGCCAACCTTCAGCAGGGCGTCAGCGTCGAGGCCGCCCGCGCCGCGGCGGGCGGCGGTGGTGGCGGGCGCAGCGCCGATGCCGAACAGAAGAAGCGCGAGCGCGAGGCCAAGCAGGCAGCCGAGAAGGCCAAGCGCGACCTGCGCCGGTACGAGGCAGCCGAGGCGTCGGAGCGAGACGGCGAGTTGCGGGCTCGCGCAGACCTGACGGTTGAGGCCCGTGACCGGCTGGCGATCGAGAAGCAGCTTCGCGACAATGAGACGGCAGCGCGGCTCCGGGCGATCGAGACGGACGAGGACCTCACCGAAGCCCAGAAGGCGCGCCTGTCGTCGCTCGTGAAAAGCACGGCCGCGCTGGAGGAAGAAGCCGCCCAGCGCCGCGCGCAGCAGGATCAGCAGCGGCAGGATCTGGAGCGGATCACGGCCGCGAACGACAACCAGATCGACATCCTTTCCGCCCAGGCATCGCTGGTGCGCACGACGAAGGACCGCGCCGCGCTGGAATTGAAGATCCTCGACCTCCAGTTCCAGCAGCAGCGCGCCATCCAAGAGGCGGTTCTCGCCAGCCAGACTGCGACCGCGCAGGAGAAGGCGATCGCGCAGGCCCGATTGGCGACGCTCGACCAGCTTCAGGCTCTCGGCCGCGCCCAGGTGGAGCGCGAGAACCAGAGCCCGCTTGCCCGGTACCTTGATACGATCCCGAAGACGCGAGCCGAGATGGACGAGGCCATGGAGGATCTGTCGGTGAAGGGGCTAGATGGGCTGATTGACGGGATCGCCACGGCCACCACCGATTTCAAATCCTTGGGCGACACCGTCACCAGCGTGGTCAACGGGATGATCGCCGACTTCGCTCGCATGGCGTTGCGAAAGGGCCTGATGAACATCCTCGGCAAGTTCATGAGCGGAGGATCTGGCGCCAGTTCGGCCGTGACTGCGGCATTCGGCGTAGGCGGAGCGGGTTCGGCGGGCTCCGCTATGGGTGCGTCGGGTATCCCTGACCTATCCGGCGCACGGGCGAAGGGGGCCCCGTCATTGGGGGCCGAAACTACCTCGTCGGCGAACTCGGGCCGGAGGTGTTCACTGCGCCGCATACCGGCAGGATCATTGCAAACGACGCGCTCGGCTTCGAGCGGCAAAAGGCTGTCGTGCAGCTGGTGGTCGGTGAAGGGCAGATGTTCGAACCGCGGGTGGCCGGCATTTCCGGTGACGTGTCGGTCGAGACAGTTGCGGCGAGCAACCGGACCGGGGCTCTGCGCGGCCGGCAGCAGTTGGGAAGCCGTTGATGATCGAGCTTCCCGACTGGGCGGTGCCCAACGCATCCACGCCTGCCTTCATTGATGCTGGCGGCGTGATGCGGTCGCCGATCAATACGGCTGCCCTCAAAGTCAACCGGCCGGGCTCGCATTACCGCTGGTCGACCAGCTTCCCACCCCTTTCGCCCGAGCGCGGGCGCGTGATCGTGTCCCGCCTGATTCGCGCGCAACGCGAGGGGCTGCGCCTGCCGTTCCGCTTGGCCGAACCCCAGCCCCCGGCTGGTGCGCCGGTGGTGGATGGTGTGGGACAATCAGGCCTGAACCTCGCCGTGCGGGGACTGACGCCTGGGCTGGTGATCCGCGAGGGTTACTGGCTGTCGGTGCCCAGCTTCGCCGGCCAGCACTTCCTCCACAACGTGGCGGCGGATGTTACGGTGCCCGCAAACGGCCGGGTCATCATCCCTTTGTCCGAAATGCTGCGCGAGCCGTTCCTCAACAGCACGCCGGTGTTCCTAGAAAGGCCGATGATCGAGGGTTTGGTCGAGGGCAGCGAACGAGCGTGGAGCCTGTCTCTTGAGCACCTGACGTCGATCGAGTTCACGATTGAGGAAGCGCGCTGATGGAGCGCGTGCTGCTTACCGGGCTGATGAAGCTGGAATTGCCGGTGCGGCCAATCTGCATCTGCGACGGCGGCTTCGTCAGTTGGAACGGTGATACCTATCGCGCCGATGACGAGGATTTCGGCATCATCGTCGGCTTTCAGGCGCTGACGGAAGGCACTGGCGACGAAGCCCCGGCTGGCGTGCTCCAGATGGCCCCGCCCAGCACGGCTGCCGCTGCACTGCTCAGCACGCCTGGCTATCAAGGCGCGCGGCTGCGGCTGTGGGTCGCCGAAATCCACGAGATTACGGGAACCGTGATCGGCGAGCCCGACCTGATGGCCGATTGGCAGGTGGACAGCACCCGCCTGCGGATCGGGCGCGGCACGCGCATTCTGGAAATCGGCTGCGTCACTCGCGGGCAGCGGCTGATGCTCAACAACGACGGGAACGCCTTGTCCTCAGCTTATCACCGGGCCTTGCACCCTGGCGAGGCTGGCCTCGACAACGCGACCGGCCTGACCACCGACGTGGCGTGGGGTACCGCGTCGCGACCCAGAGGGACTGCCAGTGCTTGACCTCGAACAGCGCCGGCTGCGCACGCAATCGGTCGTATCCAGATTCCAAGGTCGCCCCTTTTCCTGGACTGGTCGGCGCACATGCCTCCACCTCGCTCGCGCCCAAATGCGGGCAATGGGGCACCGTCCCCCGAAGATGCCCGACCTGCGTTCGGCATTGTCTGCACGGAGCGCGCTGTTGGCGGCAGGTTTCGACGATATCGAAGCGCTGCTCGACAGCCTTCTGCCCCGGATCGCTCCTGCCTCGATGCTGATCGGCGACCTCGCGCTGATGGATGGCGACGGCCCCTTCGATGCCATCGTCATTGCGGTTGGCGGGAAGGTGTTTGGCTATGCCGAGGGATACGACGGGTTGCAGGTTATACAACCCGTCGGGCCGCAGCCGTTCAAAGCGGCGTGGAGGGTATAGGCCTTATTGTTCACGCAGGCGCGCAGGCCTTAGCTTGCCGCGACCCAATCCAGGATCTGACATGCACGCCATCTGGTCGCTGCTCCAGATCAAGGCGATCGCGGGCTCGTGCGTCGACCACCCAGATGAAGGTCACCCGACCCGGGCGATCAGCTTGCCGATAGACGTTCGGCGCCGGGTGACCATCCATATCGATTAGGCAACGTTCGATATCGCCCAGCGAGGCGCGGGATAGATAGTCCGCCTCCGGTGCCTTGCCGTCGAACTTCGAGATTGGGCCATTCGATCCAAGCGCGGCGGCGGCCAACAGAATCGCGATCACTCTTTCACTCTCCTAACTGGAGTCGCTCATCCTATGGCGAAGGTCGCGAAAGCGGTAGGTGTTGTCGCGGGCGTCGTCGGCGTTCTCGCATTGACCGCTTCCACATTTGGCGTCGGCGGCGCTGCGGCTGCGGCCGTCCTGAAGACTGTCACCAGCGTCGCTGCCATCACGTCGGTGGTCGCGAACACGGGTGCGCAGATCCTCGCGAAAAAACCACCCGCTCAGGGCTCGGTCACGCAAACCACCATTGGCACCAGCCAAGATGCTTGCGAGTTGCTGGGCCGCACCTATTCGCCTGGCGCTCGGGTGCACCTCACTGGGTACGGCGCGAAGTACAAGGACGTCCAAAACCCCTATTTACTCGCGGTCGACGTGGTCTCGGTCGGCGGACCGGTCGAGGCGCTGGAGCAGTGCCTCAGCGACTTCGCGCCGATCACCTTCAGCGGCACCGCGGCGCAAGGCTATTTCGGCGGCTTCCTGTGGCGATCGTCGCAGCTTGGCGCGCAGCGCGAGGCGAGCGCCCTTCCCCTCCGATATGGCGGCGCGCCGGGCTGGGGGGCGAATGCACGCCTGTCAGGCAAGGCCGCGATCGCGTGGAATGCGCTGTTCGACAAGGATGGCAAGGTGTTCTCGGGCGGCTTCCCCCAGGTCGGGTCCGTGTGGCGCGGCGTAAAGGCCTATGATCCGCGCAAGGACAGCACCTATCCGGGGGCATGGGCTCGCACCGCTGGGCCGATCCAAGCGACACGGCAGCTTTCGACGCGGCGCGCGCGACGTGGGAATATACCACCTCCCCGGGCCTGCTGGCGCTGCGCAATGCGCTGGGTACCTGGGAACGGGACGAGCCGACTGGGGGGCGGTACCGCAAGGTGTTCGGCGCCGGCATCCCGATCGACGGGCTGATCGTGGAGGATTTCGTCCACCTCGCGAACGTCTGCGACGCGAACGGCTGGCACGTAGGCGGGCGCATCTTCGAGCCTGGTAACAGGTGGGACAATTTGAAGCGCATCCTCGCCGCTGGCGGAGCCGAGCCGGCGTGGCGCTGCGGACGCCTGGGCGTGAAGGTGCAGGCACCGCGCATCGCGCTCGACACGATCACCGCGAACGATCTGGCGGACGATGGCGATGTCGTCGTGGGCGCAATGCAGGGATGGGAGCAGCGGCTCAACACGCTGACGCCGAAATACCGGTCCGAGGCGCACCGCTGGGAATATGTTCCTGCCAACGCAATCCAGATCACCAGCTATCTGGCCGAGGACGGCGAGGAAAAGAGCGAAGAGCGCCAGATCGACTTGGTGCAGGACGCCACGCAAGCGCGCCAGTTATGCGCCTATGAACTGATGGACCGGCGCGAACTGGGCGAGATCGAACTTCCCTGCAAGCCGCGCCTGCGCCGGTACGGGCCGGGCGATCTGCTGATCGTGGACATTCCCGAGGCGGGGCTCGTCGCCCAACCTGCGGTCGTGCTGCGCCGGTCGCTCAATCCCGAGACGATGGGCGTGTCGCTCGTCCTGCGCGGGGAGACGCTGGAGAAGCACGCGTTCGCGCTCGCCGCGACCGGCGAAGCACCGCCCACCCCCGGCCTGCGCTCGACCGAGGATATCGACGCTACCCTGTCGTCCACCAACCTGATCGATTGGAGCCAGGTGCGCGATCCGGACGGCACGCGCCCCGACGACAACGCCACCAATTCTGCCGACCCCGACAGCCCCTTCGGTCCTGACGGCACGGTAAAGGAAGCGATTGCCACGCTGAAGCGTATCGAGCCGATCGCAAGCGACGTTTCAGCGCTGGAGATGGCGAAGGTCGAGCATGACGATGCGTTGGCGCTGCTCGATGGCGTCCAGGTTGATATGGCGGCGATCCAGCGTCAGGCCGAGCGCGATGCTGGCAAGCTGGACGAGGCGATGCTGCGGCTGCTGGCGGAATCCTCGCGTACCCGCGACGTGCTGCGCGATGCCGGGATCGTGGTCGCCCCCGCGACGGGCGTCGTGCGGATCTACGCCGTCGACCAGGTTGCCGAGCGCACCTCGCGCGTCGAAGTCGGGCTCGACAGCGTGCGTGGTACGGTCGCGCTGAAGGCCGACAGCGATTGGGTCAACAATCAAATCGCGCTGGCGGTGCTGAACCCGGAGCAGGCCGCCCAGCTTGAGCCTATCATCAGGCGGTTGGCGTCGGTCGAGGTCGTGGCGGACGGCCTGCTGGGCACCATCACCAGTAAGGCGAACGCCGTAGACCTTACCGCGACGACCAAGCGGGTGACCACGGCAGAACAGTCGATCGACACGCTGACCGGCGCGATCACGCAAAAGGTCGATCGGACCACGTTCGATGCCTTGGGCGAGACGGTCCAGAGCATCGAACAGAAGCTCGATACGGAGGGCGACCGGACCGGCTTCTCGCTCAATATCCGGCAGGCGCGGCTAGTGGCTGACGATGCCGCGACCGCCGCGCTCCGCGGATTGCTCGCGAGCGACGGCGCCAATCGCCGGCAGATCGTGCAAGCCGCGGAAATCCGTCAGGACATCTACACCCGCATCAAGGATGGCGAACTAACCCTGGCCAAGGAGCGCCTGGAGCTGGTCGCAGAGGTCGATGCGGTCCGGGCGATGACGGTCCGCGAGACTACCGCGATCGTGGATGCGCTTGGAGTGGCCGCACGTGATATCCGCACGCTGGCGGTGACCACCGACAAGCAGGCCGGCGCGATCGGGGAGGTCAGCGAAGCCGTGATCGACGCGAAGGGCGGCCTCGCGCGTAACGGAACAACGATCCGTCAGGTCGTCGGCCGCGCGGATACCGCGGACGAAGCGTTGCTGCGCGCCATCATAGCCGGCGACGATGCCAGTCGGGTGCGGCAGGCGCAGATCGTCCAGATACAGACCGAACTGTCGACCACGCTGGTCGCCAACGAGGTGGCGTCGGCCACGGCGCGCCAGTCTTTGCTGGCGCGGATGAATCAGGCCGAAGCTGCGATTGTTGAAGTGCAGAGCGTGCTGACCAATAACATCCAGTCGCTGGTAGAGCGCGTTCGCGCTTCAGAGGCGGCATGGACAGATAAGGATACGGGCCTCGTCGCCACCCGCGCACGGCTGGCGGTGGAGGAAAAGCTGAGTGCTGATCGGCACAAGGCCAACGCGGAGTCGATCGAGACCCTGAGTTCGACGGTCAACGATCCGGTCACCGGTCTTCCCGCGGCATTCGCAACGATCGGTCGCGTCCGGGAAACGGCTGCCAATGAGAATGCAGCGACCGCCAAGTTGGTCGAGCAGGTCCGGGCGGAAATCGCCGGCATCGGTGATGTCGGGCTCGAGCAGGCCTTCGACGCGGTCGTCAACAGGCTCGGCAAGATCGAGGGGCGCTATGCGCTGACGATCGACGCCAATGGCAATTTGACCGGCTTCGAAATCATCGGCTCCGACACGGGCCGCGGCACCTTCAATGCGATCAACGTCGACCTTCGCATGGGGACCGGCCTGATCATCTGGAACAACGGCCAGTTCATGGAGGTGAAGGGCATCGGGTTCGGCCAGAACCGCGATCTGCTGTCCTGGTACGGCCCCACGATGGCGATCGATGCGTGCAGCCGCGCCAACGGCCTAGAGTGGAAGGGCACCGATGGCCTGATCTACACCGCTGCTGCCATCAAGGCCGGCCCTTACGTCAACAGCGGCACGTCGACGCTGATCGCCGCTGACGCGTCCTTCACGCTGGGCCCCTTCACCAGCAACGGGAAATCCAAGGCGGTGGTCGCCTCCTATACCTTCCGACGCAATCGGCAGATCGCGCCGGGAGGCGGCGGGTCGGCGTCCGGCGCCCCATCGGCAACACTGGTGCTCGAATATCAATCTGGCCCCGGCATCTGGTCACAGGTCGGGACGATCCAGACGGGCAACCCGGTGGTGACCGTGGCGCCGGCAACCGGCGAAGACCCCGGCTTTCTGGAAGAATCAATGTCGGGCAGCATCACCTGGACCGACACGCGGACCATGCTGGACGGCTACCTCTACCGGCTGCGTCTGACTGCCCGCCAGCAGGCCAGCTTCACCGGCACCGCGCAAGGCGCGGACAGCGTCACACAATCCCTCTCCATCATCTCGCAAGAATAACAGGAGCATCCCTATGGCTTGGTACCGCGCCGGCACGGTGTCGGTGACGAATGGCTCTGCCACCGTCACTGGCGCCGGCACTGACTTTGTCTCGAACGCCTCGGTAGGCGAGGCATTCCTTGGCCCCGACGGTCGGACTTACGAGATCACCCAGGTGGTCTCCGCTACGCAGATCGTGCTCGGCATGCCCTATCAGGGCGCCGGTGCGGGCGGTCAGGGATATGCCGTCTTACCAACGCAGAGCTTCGCGCGGGATCTGGCGCGTGGTGCGGCGGAACTGCTGAACACTTTCGCGGCGGTGCGCGATAGCGCCGGTCAGGGCCTTTTCCCAGACGGCGCGCCAGCAGCACCCGGCATCCGCTTCGGCAGCGATCAGGATACAGGCTGGCGTCGGGTCGGGGCGAATGTCGCGGCGCTTGTGGCGGGCGGTATCGACCGACTGACAATCGACGGAAACGGCGCGTTCGTGACTGGCCCGCGGATGGCCGTCAGCGGTTCGACCGTGTCGGATCTGACGCATTCCACGAATGTCGCGAACTGGTCGAGCGGCGTGCCAGACGGCGCCAACCGCTGGCGCGTGATCGAAAACCAATTTGGCAGTGAGATGGTAAGCGTCCTGCCAAATGGTAATGTCGGCTTCGGGACGATTACACCATCAGCCCGGATGCATATCCGTAGCGGCAATACAACTCTGCGGGTTGAGAGTTCGAACGCGGGGGCGACCGATACACAAGTCGCAATCGCTACCCCTGATCGGCAATGGAACATCGGTCAGAACGTCGGCGGATCAGGCGTTGGCACTCTGAACATCTTCGATGTCACGGGCGGTGCCCTTCGCCTCCTGTTCGCCACTGACGGTGCGGTCCGACCGGGCATCGACAATGCGCAGCAGTTCGGAACGGGCAGCTTCCGCTGGTCGGTGATCTACTCCGGCACCGGCTCCATCAACACGTCGGACGCCCGCGAAAAGAAGGACATCGGCGACATTCCAGCCGAGTGGCTGGATGCCTGGGGCGACGTGCAGTGGCAGCGATTCCGCTTCCGCGATGCGGTGAAGGCCAAGGGCGAGGAAGCGCGCTGGCACCTGGGGCTGATTGCCCAACAGGTACAGGAGGCATTCGCCGCCCGCGGCCTCGACGCCCGCGAGATCGGCCTGCTCTGCCACGACGAATGGGAGGCGACGCCTGCCGTGAAGGAAGTGCGCGACGAAGAAGGCGAGATCGTCACCCACGCCCAGCCTGCCCGCAAGGCCGGCGACCGCTGGGGCCTGCGCTATGACGAATGTCAGGCGATCGAGGCGGCGTGGCAGCGTCGACGCATCAGCGACTTGGAAGCGGCTGTCGCAGCCTTGACGGCCCAGCACGGCTGAGGGGGAATGGCCGGCGCCACGGGAGAAGGCGCCGGCCGAGGGGAGTGTCGCTGTAGCCGGGGGACGGCGTAGCCAGCGAACGCGGCCCTTCTATCCAGGCAGCCTTGTCAGGCGCCTGACCGCTTCATGACAATTCGGCAATGAAAGGGTGACGCATGACTGCGACCGCCACCAGCAACTACATCGGCGAAGCAATGCAGACGGCTGCGCTCGCGCCGCCCTCCCTCGCCGACAATCCGGGGCTGCTCGCCTGGAATCTCTTCGTCATGACCGCGGCCATGTGCCTGGGCATCATGATGGCGGGCAAGCAGGCGCGCAGGATCTGGGCGGCGCGGTCGATGGACCACCCGACCGATCCGGTGTCCATCTATCGCATGATTATCCTGCTGGCCGGCTGTGCTGTCGCCACACGGGGTGGTGCTGAAGCGGTCAGCCTGTGGTCGTGGTCATCCGGCGATGCCGCAACGATCGAGCGCGTTGCCACGGCGAAGCGCTGGCTCGACCCCATCTCGGTCGGCTTCGGATTCCTGTGGATGACGATGCATATCCTGGCGGAGCCGATGGTGGAATTTCAGCTACGTAAGGTGCCTTTGCCGGTCGACCTGTGGAGCCGCTGGCCGCAGCTACGCCGGCCCGTCTCGATCCTGATCGTCAGCCTGCTGATGGCAGCTGCTGCGGTGGGCCTGCGCTGATGATGAAGGAACAGGCCATGTCCGCAGCGCCCGGCGTCACCGTTCCTGTCGTCTGGTCATTTCTCGGCTACCACTTTCCGGCTGGCTCCATGATCGTCGGGCTGCTCGCGTGTCTGATGGTGCGGCTGTTCATCACCCTCGACGCACCCGGGCCGAAGCGCTGGCTTTTGGACATGATCATCACCGGCATTGCCATGCTGGTCACGGCTGTCTGGATTGCAGAGCACCAGGTCGACCTGTTCGCCGCGCTCGGCACTGGCGGGACCGCGGGTGCGGTCGGCGCGGGCATCATCAGCTTTTTCAAACGGCGCGGGCAGAGCGCGATCGACGCGCTTGACGCGGCACTGCCCGGCAAGCCGGCCGTGCCGCCCGAAATGACCGCGACCCTGCGCGAGATCGACAAGCTCTAATGCAGGTGGGGGCGGCAGAAAGGGAGAAAGCCGCCCCGCTACTGTATCGATTTTGAGAGCGCACAGCAGCAGCGGCCGAGCCGCCCGCAATGACAAGTAGTGACCGCCGCATGCAGCGGAAATCCCCCTTGCAGGTGCCAAATGTTGCGGAGCGCTAAATAAGCGGGCTCGATCGCGTCAATATCGCCCATGCTGGGCGGTTCCGGCTCAAAAATAGGGCCCGCCGCACGATGGCACCGGGCCCTAGTTTGAAAGGGTCGAGAAGCAAGGGGTATCGCTTCGCATCCACTAACGTAAATCAATCCGGCACGTTCCCTCGCCATCATATGAAAACAGCGGAGGCGGCGCCGCTAAATAAGCAACGGCGCCGCCCCAGCAACGCCGCCAGGCCTTGAAGGAACACCTTGGCGGCAGCAGCGGGTATGCACGTCCCGCTGCCTAGTGTCTGATAAATCTCGGAAATCCCTGGACTTGGTGCGATACCGAACCAAGCAGCAAACCGCACGAGTGCGGGGCGGCGCCATGGGGAACATAGGCCGCCCCTAACGCCAGCCAGGTTTGAAGGGACCCGCAACGCTGGTGCGTCTGTAGCCCTGCGCGCCTGCGCGATCCCCCACTCAGGTTAATTTCGATCAAGAAGGAGGAAGCGCTGCACGCGGCGTGTACCGCCTCCCGATCGCAGTCGCTCACATACGTTGCCATCAACGATGGGGCGGCTCTCCGCTTCCCACGAACAGCCGCCCCCACTGCCCACGTCCCAAGCCAAGGGAAGACCGCGTGCGGTGTCCGCGGGGAATAGCTGCTGCATCACCAAACGGAAAGGAAGAAGGATGGCTAAATCGGTCACGCAGTTGGTCGATGAGGTGATCGCGCGCGAGGGCGATTACGTGAACCACGCAGCCGACCGCGGCGGTCCCACCCGGTGGGGCATCACGCAGACAGTCGCCCGGGCGAACGGATATGCGGGCGACATGCGCGTCCTGCCCCGCGCCACGGCCGCGGACATCTACCGCCGCATCTACTGGCTTGCGCCGCGCCTCGACGCCGTGGCGGCTCTATACCCGACGGTCGCGGCCGAGATGTTCGACACCGGCATCAACATGGGCACGAAGGTGGCCGGCGCCTTCCTGCAGCGTGCCCTCAATGCGCTGCTCGGCACAGCACTCGTGCAGGACGGTGCGGTCGGTCCGGCGACGATCGCGGCGCTGGAGGACTTCAAGCGCGCGCGCGGCGTAGCCGGCGAGCATGCATTGGTGAACGTTCTTGATGCGCTCCAGGGGGAGCGGTACGTCTCGATCGTGGAGGCGCGCGCCACGCAGCGGGTGTTCCTGTTCGGCTGGCTGGCGCACCGCTTGGGGCAGGCATGACCGCGGCCGGCGCGCTCGCCCTCCTACGCCGCTTTTGGTGGGCGATCCCGATCATCGGCCTTGCCGCTGCCCTGCTAATCACCCGCGAAACGCTGGCGGACCGCACCGCCACGCTGGAGGCCGAGCGCACCGCATGGACCGCGGAAATCGAGCGCGCGGAGCGGCAGCGGGCCGACATCGAGCGCCAGCACGCCGACCGCATCACCCAGGCGACTGCCACCTATGCCGACCGCCTCGCCAGCCGGCAGCCCATCATCATCCGATCCACCGACACCGTGAGGACCTATGCCCAGACTGATGCTGGCCGGGCTCGCTGCCTTGGCCCTGACCGCGTGCGCGGGATCGCCGAAGATCGCGCGGCCCTCCATTCCGAAGATACCGGAGCCTCCGCGCGCGGCGCTGACGCCCTGCCGGCCGGCGACGCTGACGATCCAGGGTGACGGCAGCATGACCAGCGCCGATGCCGAGCGCGCGATCCGGCTTGGGGATATCGCCCTTGCCGAATGCGAGGCGCGACGCCGGCTGCTGATCGAAGCTTGGCCTCGCTGATACGTGCTTTGCCTCTAATGCCGCGCGCACACACCGCGCTGCGTAACTCTAGGGAGCGGCTGTCCAAGGCATGGGAAGAAGTCGGTCTCGTCACGCTGGCCGCCATCCAGGCAGGACTTCTTAGCGCCGTCCGCGCGCGATGTTTTTCGCGCGCTCCTGCAACTCCTGATCGTTTGCTACCGCTCGGCGGTGATCGTTTTGTGATCCCTGGACGAAGCAATGCGCGGGATATGCGTAGCCATACATAAGATCGTCCATCCGGCCTTCAGCTTCATCAAGTTCCTCGATTAGCTCCCGCAACTCACCTTCGCCCACGAGACGGCTGCACTCGTACATAGGGGAGGTGTCGATCTCTATGTCAGATCGTCCTGCGCGCTTGCAATCTACGATAACCTTGGCGCTGGCATGTTGGACTTCTCCACCCATAAGATACAGATCTTCGTCGAAGCCTTCGGCATACGCCCAAACGCTGTGTGCCAGCTCATGGCGTTTGCCAGCGGGGCGTTCCGCCATCTTCAGGGCAGCCTTCACAAGATCGGCCTCCTCAGGCAACAACGCTTCGTAGGCGGCGTCGACCACCGCTTTGAAACGTCTATCCCAGCCTTTCAGCCCGTCGAAGGCCGCACGCTTTGCCGGGTCGGCGTCGGTCAGGATCGTGTGCCATTGATCCAGCTTCTTCTCGATGACGCTCCATCGGGCCATTGCGCTACAGACAAGGGGTGTGAGCGCGGCTACACCCATATGACCACCTACCGGCTCCCGCGCCTGAGTGACGAGAGTACCATTCGGGATCTTTCGGTCACTAATGTTCATGTGCGCTCCCTGTCGCCTAGTTCGATGACACAGCAATACGCGGTGAAGATCTTACAAACGTCTTATCCAGGCGTCACTCTCCAGACGATCAATCAAGCTTGGAGCCGGCGCGCAGCAGCGATTGCCGTCTCCGCCATCTCGCGCATGATCGTCCGCCAGTAGGGATGGACCGCTGACCACGGCTGATCGTCCAGGCTGCCGTGTCGGCGGCTTTCCCAGATCGCGCCAGCGATGTGATCAACCAGCGCGTCCTCGTCATTGGAGGTGCAGATCCTGCACCGGGCATGCTGCGCCATCATGATTTCCTTGCCGACTCCGGTTGTCGACCACTACCATGTTCCTGATTCGTTCTCTAGTCGGCCGGCCATGCACCTCCCTCCCCGCTTCGTCCTGATCATCGAAGGCACCGTTTACGGCGTGACCCGCGGCGGGATCGCCACGGCACCGACCTTTGCCTACCTGATCGAGCGGCTGCTTTCCGGGCACGCGATCGCGGACGAGGCGCTGGAGCATTACGGGCTGCGAGTTTGGATCGAGCCCGACACGGATCAATCCTGCGATGGCCCTGACGTGTTATACGACGCACGATCGGGAAAAGGCTGTGGATAAGCCGGTATAAACTGTGGATAACGTTGTGCGCCACCCGACGCGACGGGCCCGCCGGGCAGGATCAATCGGGTTCGCCGGGCCCTGATATGACAGCCTCAGGGCTCCATGGGTCGCGAGCACCCAGCAGGCGCTCGTCCACCTGCAGGATCATCGCCAGCTTCCGCCGCTCGTCTTCGGGCAACCGGCGGGGCGTGCCGCGCGCGACATATTGCTGGAGGTAAGCATCGTTTCGGCCGATGCTGCGCGACAGGTTCGCCAAGCTTCGACCGCCATCGGAGGCGAACCGGACCATGTTCTCGCGGGCGGCTTCGTCTGTGATGCACTGCATACGATTAAAAATCGAGGTTTCGATGGCGGATCTCTGCGATCAGATCCTCAACCCAGACGCTGTCTGATCCGCCGGAGGTGCGCTGATACTCGTCGAGCAATCGGCTATCTGGCCAGGCCGCCTCAATCCCGGCGATCCGCGCCCGATACGTCTTGAGGACGCTTTGGGTCGTGTCCACATCGCCGATGACGTAGCTGCTCTCGTCCCGTTCAATCTCAGCCACCCGCTCACGAAGGCCGCGAAGGCGTTCAAGATCCGAAGCAGAATCGGTGCTCATGAAAGGCAGCCTACCACCCGCTTTTCGACACGCCAGCCCATTATGACAAACCTCTGTGTGTGCCGGATATCCTACCGTGAACAGAAGCGGAAAAGGTCAGAAGCCACCGC
The DNA here is from genome assembly GCF_038809135.1 of Sphingomonas sp. NY01. Classification (NCBI taxonomy): domain Bacteria; kingdom Pseudomonadati; phylum Pseudomonadota; class Alphaproteobacteria; order Sphingomonadales; family Sphingomonadaceae; genus Sphingomonas; species Sphingomonas sp. NY01. Next base: position 1,906,029 of record NZ_CP101722.1, read on the forward strand.
GCAAATCTGCCGTTTCCGCTCGACTGTTAATCGAGCTGCTGTGCTTCTACTGCCATTGCCTCTGGTGGCGCTGGAGCGTTCCAATACAAATCAGCCGCACCTAACGCCACCCGCAGCGTAGGATGAATGACACGGTCGGCAACGTCCGGATCTCGTGATGAAAGTCGTTCCACAATCCACGACGTTCCGATCCTTGCCACCTCCAGCGGCATTCCCTCGTGCTTCCATTCGAACAAGGCAGGCCCCTTGTTCCAAGGTCGGGACGCAAAGCTTGCGTCTGGAATGAGTGGATACCCGTCAGGTGTTAGCAAGACGTGCTTGAGGCCAGCGGCATCGAGTACTTGGCGGCTATCTGCCGAATGGGTTAGATCCGCGGCCGCATGAGGCGGATGCCATAAGGTGACGTACATGCCCTCTCGAATCAGCGCCTCAATTAGTGGTTGAAAATCAACATCTCCCGCCAGCAATGTACACCTTTCCATATTCTGGCGGACGGTATGGAGTAGCATGTCGACTGCGATTTGCACGTCCACCTTTTTCTGTCGGACCTTCTTACCTCTCAAATCACCGACTTGAGCATGGAAGCCGTTCGCAGACCGGATCGCATTTATTGCGTCCATTTGCGGTGCGATCCTATCGAGCCAGACATGCTGGTCTTCAGCGTGCCCCTGCGCGGGTACCGCGTCGTAGTAGAAGGCCTTCGTGTGTTCACCGAGAAGCGCTGCCATGTTGAGCTTGGCCGCAAAGCGGTCACCCAACATGCGCTCGCTTATGCTTTCGACGGCGGCGCGCAGACAGCCTGCATCAATGAACAGATAGGTCACCCTGGGGCGGGGGGCGTAGGAAATTCCTGACACGCTAAATCCTTGTTTCCAAGCCGTAGCACCATCTGACACGGATAGCGGACGATTTAACCATCTGCAGAACATCCATGATCTAGGCGTAGGACCGAATCAACATCCATGCTGGCTTGCGAAGCGCCCCTGCGGGGATCGATGCGGGCGGACATTGAGATGCGGCACCACAGGTATGTGTGTTCTCTTGGGGGTATCCATGGGGGTATCTTCTCGGATACGGCGATCTAAACTGACGCAAAACTGCGGAAAAATAAGTGCAGTCTGATAGGTGCCGGGCCCACCACCCCCATTCCCTCCCACCCCGCGATTCGCTAACCCACGTTATGAGACTTTGGGGAGGCGCCGGTCCCACCGGGGAGCGGCCGCATAGCAAGCATCGGGCGGCAAACGATAATTTCGGGCTCACGCCATGGTTGTTGTGCCTGGGCGTCCTGATTCGCCTGATCATGATCTATCATGGTCGCGGTCCGATGATCATGGTCGAGGCGGGCGAAGCGACGCGGGTGGCGATCAGCCTCGCCACCGGGGGCGGCTTTGCCGATGCGTTTCCGGGCATGGGCCCGACCGCACATCTGATGCCGGTGATGCCGCTGCTCGTGGGCGGCGTCCTTTTCCTGTTCGGCGCGCATTCGTCGGCCGCGTTGACCGTGCTTCTGATCGGCGCACTGGTCCAGTTCGCGGTCGGTCTGCTGCTGATCGACCGTGTCTATGCCCGGCTGGGGTCACCGCCGGCTGCACGGCACGTCGGCCTTGTCTTCTTCTGCCTCGTTCCGATCTTCGCCAAGGAGGAGCTCATCGACTTCCGCTTCTGGGAAGGAGCGCTTGCGGTGGTGCTGAGCTGTTGCGGGCTGCTGGCAATCGGACGCGTGCGAAATGGCGAAGTCCTCTCGCCCGCACGAACGATCGGCGCGGGGACACTCGCAGCATTCACCTTCTTTGTCAGCCCACCGGCGGGGCTCGGTATCGTCGCGACCTGGATCATGACCGCGAGACCGTGCCTGCCTGGGCGCCGGGTGGTGCTTCTCGGTGGCTCGGCGGCAGTTGCACTCGCGCTGATGGTCACGCCCTGGGCGATGCGCAATGCCCATGCCATGGGCGCGCCCATCCTGTTACGGGACAATTTCGGGCTGGAGTTCGCCCTCGGCATCGACCCGGCGGTGGGCAGCGGGCGCCCCTCCAGCGTGGCCTATGAACGCAACTACGCCCGGATCCACCCCTATCGCAGCGTCGCCGCACGCGCGCGGCTCCGGGCGGCGGGGGGCGAGGTCGCCTATTCGCGCATGCTCGGACACGCGGCATGGAGGTGGGTGACCGACCACCCGATGGCCTTCGCGCGGCTGGCCCTGCGCCATTACGCAGCGTTCTTCTTTCCGCAGGTCTGGCAATCGGGCGACAATCACCGCGCCGACGCGCGCCCGATCATCCTGTCGCTGGTCAACCTGCTCGGCTTTGCGGCGTTGCTGTTCGATGCGCTCTCGCGTCGGTTCCGGCTGACGCCGATCGGCGTGTTCGTGCTGGCGACCGCCCTGCCCTATGCCCTGGTCCAGCCGATCCCGCGCTATTCCTACCTGGTTTACGGCCTCATGTGCTTCGCCGCCATGGGGCTGGTTCATCGGTGCGTGCAGGTGGTGGCGACGCGCTATGCGGCCCGGTGCGGGACCGTGGCCCACCCGGCGGGCGACCATCTTCACTCGCTCGGCACCGGTGCCGAACCCTCGGTCCCGCCCGTCCTCCACCGCTCCACCCGGTAACGGGTGGCCGGGTGCAGGTCGCCGGGCAGCGCATCCGGCAAAAAGGCGCCGATCGCCTCGATCTCCAGCGACAGCCGCGGTTCGATCACGACATCTTCCACCAGAAACACGGCCTGATGGTCGCGCTTGTGGTCGGGATTGTGCCGGACGTCGTAAAGGTGCCGCGCGGCGCCGTGACGGACCATCCCGATTTCCTCGCGCAATTCGCGCAGAAGCGCGGTGAGCGCGTCCTCGCCCGCATCGATGGCGCCGCCGGGCAGATACCAGCCACGCTTGTAACTGTGCTTCACCAGGATCAGGCGCCCCTCGGGCGTCAGGCAGATGCCCCGGCTGCCCCGCGTCTCGGGCGTCGTCATCCGCCACCAGGCGCGGCGTAGCGCCTGGAAGCCGTTGAGTGCGATGCGGGGGCCCGCGGCCCGCCAGCCCGTCCGCTGGATCAGGATCATGGACGCAGCGGGTACCGAAACGAAGCCCCGACGCCAAGCGCTTAGAGGCTGTTTGAAAACGTGCAGCGGCCACGTTTTGCGGCTCCGGCCCGCTCCCCCTCCCGGCCACCCATCAAGGATGCTCTGTGGGTGGCCGGGAGGAGAAGCGGGCCGGAGCCGCCTCGAAAATCGCCCATTGGCGAGGTCTCAAACGGGCTCTTACCCGCTGGGGCTCGGGCTCAGGCCGCGATCGCCTCCACCGGCGCATCGGCCGGCAGGCGGATCAGATAATCGAACGCCGACAGGGAGGCCTTCGACCCCTCGCCCACCGCGATCACGATCTGCTTGTAGGGTACCGTCGTCACGTCGCCCGCGCCGAAGATGCCGGGCCGCGACGTCTCGCCGCGGTGGTCGACCTCGATCTCGCCGTGCGGGGTCAGCGCAACCGTATCGCGCAGCCACTCGGTGTTGGGCACCAGGCCGATCTGGACGAAGATGCCCTCCAGTTCGATCTGGTGGACGCTGTCGTGATTGCGATCCTTGTAGGTCAGCCCGGTCACCCGCGTGCCGTCGCCGGTCACCTCGGTGGTCAGCGCGGAGGTGATGACCTTCACGTTGGGCAGGCTCGCCAGCTTGCGCTGCAACACGGCATCGGCGCGCAGATCGCTGGCATATTCGATCAGCGTCACATGCGCCACGACACCGGCCAGATCGATCGCCGCCTCGACGCCCGAATTGCCGCCGCCTATCACGGCCACGCGCTTGCCCTTGAACAGCGGCCCGTCGCAGTGCGGGCAATAGGTCACGCCCTTGTTGCGATACGCGTCCTCGCCGGGCACGTTCATCTGCCGCCAGCGCGCACCCGTCGCCAGGATCACCGTCCGCGCCTTCAGCGACGCGCCGCTGTGCAACCGCACCTCGTGCAGGCCACCTTCCTCGGCTGCGGGGATCAGCGTCTCGGCGCGTTGCAGGTTCATCACGTCGACGCCGTACTCGGCCACGTGCCGCTCCAGATCACCCGCCAGACGCGGTCCCTCAGTATGCGGCACGGAAATGAAGTTCTCGATCGACATGGTGTCCAGCACCTGCCCGCCGACCCGCTCCGCGGCGATCGCGGTGCGGATGCCCTTGCGCGCCGCATAGATCGCGGCCGAGGCGCCGGCGGGGCCGCCGCCTACGACCAGCACGTCGAACGGCGCCTTGGCGCTGATCTTCTCCGCGGCCCGCGCGCTGCTGCCCGTGTCCAGCTTGGCCAGGATCTGCTCGACGTTCATCCGGCCCTGACCGAACGGCTCGCCGTTCAGGAAGATCGCCGGCACCGACATGATCTGGCGCGCCGTCACCTCGTCCTGGAACAGCCCGCCCTCGATCGCGACGTGGCGGATGCGCGGGTTCAGCACGCTCATCAGGTTCAGCGCCTGCACCACGTCGGGGCAGTTCTGGCACGACAGCGAAAAATAGGATTCGAATGCAAAGTCGCCGTCCAGCGCCTGGACCTGCTCGATCACCTCCTGCGCCAGCTTCGAGGGATGCCCACCGACCTGAAGCAGCGCCAGGACCAGCGAGGTGAACTCATGCCCCATCGGAATTCCGGCAAAGCGCACAGACACATCGGTGCCGACCCGCCGGATCAGGAAGGACGGCCGCCGCGCCTCCTCGTCGCCCCGTACATAGGACACCACATCGGACAGCGCCGCGATCTCTCCCAGCAACGCCTCCAACTCCCCCGACTTCGCCGACCCATCCAACGACGCCACCAACTCGATCGGCTGGACAATATTCGCAAGATAGGTCTTCAGCTGGGTCTTCAGGTTCGCGTCGAGCATGTGCAGGGTCCTGGGGATAAACGGAATGGTGGCGCGGGGCTGGCGACGATGCCGGCCCCGCGCATGTCGGCTCAGATCTTGCCGACGAGGTCGAGCGAGGGAGCGAGCGTTTCTTCGCCCTCTTCCCACTTTGCGGGGCAAACTTCGCCCGGATGCGCGGCAATGTACTGCGCGGCCTTGACCTTGCGGAGCAGTTCCATCGCGTTGCGACCGACGCCTTCCGACGTGATCTCGACGAGCTGGATGACGCCCTCAGGATCCACGACAAAGGTGCCGCGATCCGCCAGACCTTGGCCTGCACGCATGACTTCGAAGTTGTTGGTCACGACACCCGAGGGATCACCGATCATGGTGAAGTTGATCTTGCCGATCGCGGGCGAGGTGTCATGCCAGGCCTTGTGGCTGAAATGCGTGTCGGTCGACACCGAATAGATCTCCACGCCCATCTTCTGGAACGTGTCATAATTGTCGGCCAGGTCTTCCAGCTCGGTCGGGCACACGAAAGTGAAGTCCGCCGGGTAGAAGAAGAACACGGCCCACTTGCCCTTCACGTCCGCGTCGGTGACGGTCAGGAACTTGCCCTCGCGATACGCCTGAGCGGTGAACGGCTTGATGCTGGTGCCGATGAGAGACATGGCTTTTCCCTTTCTGAATTGGTGCACTGCACATGGTGATGCTGCGGCGCAGCGGCAAACAGGAATTGCCGATATCTGTAGCAGACGCGAGCGATTTAACGTGTCGGGTGCGCTTCCTGGTTCATAAGGCTTGCGCTGAACGCCCGGCCGTCCTAGGCGCCTGTCCACCGCGTCGGGGAGTGGCGCAGTCTGGTAGCGCGCCTGCTTTGGGAGCAGGATGTCGCAGGTTCGAATCCTGTCTCCCCGACCATCCATCCTGCGTCAAAGATCGACGCGCCCAGTCAAGCCACCACCTCCGTCACATGGCGCAGCGCTTCGTCCGGGCCGAAGCCTGTCCTTTCTAGCCATGCATCGGCTTGCGCATGGCCCATGGCGCGCAATTCCTGGAGGGCAGAGGCGCGTGTGTCGAGCTTGCTCGCCGTGCCGCGTGTGGCAAGGCCGGGCGCCGGCGTCATCAGGTGCAGGTGCATCGCCGCCAATTGCCCGACCTTGCCGTCCGTCAGGTCGTGTGCGCGTGCCAGTTGCTGCACCTGCACCAGCGCCTTCAGATCGCGCATCAGGCAGGCATTGAAGCTGATGTCGCTGACCCGCCGGATCGTGGCGGGGAGCGTGTCGCCCGCATCCTCCACCGCAAAGGGCGTCACCTGCACGACCAGCAGGTCGGTGGCACCGTCATCGGCAAAGATCAGCGGCTCCAGCGCCGGATTGGCGGAAAATCCGCCATCCCAATAATCGTCTCCGTCGATACGAACCGCCGCAAACAGATCGGGCAGGCAGGCCGATGCCATCAGCGCATCGAGCGTGACCTCCGCGCCCGCGAACAGCCGTGCCTGCCCATCGTGCACCCGCGTCGCCGATACGTGCAGCGGGATCGCACCGGGACGGGTTAACTGCGTCAGGTCGATACTTGCCCCCACCACCCGGCGCAGCGCGGACATGTCGCGCAGCCCCGGCACGAACGGCGCCATGTAGCGGCTGGTCAGCTTGCTCCACTCCAGCCCACGTGTCAGCCACGGCTCGGCAAAGGGCAGCAGGAAAGACGCCATGTCGAACACACGCAGCGGCGACTCACGGCTGACCTGATGCCATAAGCGCTCCAGCGCTGCCCTGGCGCCAGCCGGACCATCTTCGGCAAGGCCAGCGACCAAGGCCGCCCCGTTCAGCGCACCGGCGCTGGCACCGCTGACCGAAACGATCTCGATATCGGCTTCCAGCAGCCGCTCGATCACGCCACGGGTATAGGCACCGTGTGCGCCGCCACCCTGCAAAGCGAGGGCGACGCGCGGCTTCGAAGCGGCCTTGTCGGTCATGCTGCGCCTTCCTGTAGATGGGATTGGGTTACAGCCGGATGCTCAGCCCGCCGACGGCGGCATGGTTGCGCAACCGGGTGGATACGGTGATGGCGCCGCTGTCGGCGGTCACGCCCTGCACGCTGCCGCTGATCCGACCCGCCACCGCAGACGCCTCGACCTGTGTATAGCGATACTCGCCGAACAGCGAGAAACGACCCGACAAGGGTAACCGCAGACCGCCACCGGCCCGCAGCCCCCAATCGCCGGAAAGGTCGCTGTCGGTGATCAGATAGGCGGGCCCGGCAAACGCATAGGGCTGCACCCCTCTGTCCCGCGGCAGGCGCGCCATGGCGAGCAGCGCAAAGGTTGCCGTCGTCGGCACCCCGAGATGCGGCACGTCCACCGTGACATCGCGACCGGGGTCGATCACCACCCGTTCGCCGAACACCGTCTCGTCAAAGCGTAGATTGGCCGTCGCACGCACCGTCTGCCGCCGGATGTCGGGGTCGAGCGTGGAGGCATCCGCCGCCACCCCAACCGCGCCGGACCAGAAGCCGACACGCGCACCGAAGATCGTGGAGTTGCTGGGGTTCAGGCGTCGTACGTCGACCCGCAACTGCGCCGGCACGACGGTGTCGTTCACCCGCGCCTCGTTCGCGGTGATCGTCGCCGGCTGCGCCTCGGGCAGGGACCGCCCGGCGAACAGATCGACGAACATCTGTGCCTCTGCCGGTGCCGTAAACAGCAGCGCTGCGGCACCCAAGGCAATGCGATGCATCATATGGGGTCTCGTCCTCATCACAAACAATCGGGTACCAGCAGGATCGGCAGGCCCCCGGCCACCGTCGCGGCGCATCCCACCCACGCCAGCACCGCCGCCGCCCGGTCTGTCAGTGTCGGGCCGGGTTCGCGCCACCGGAGCGCCAACGCCAGCGTCGCCGCCACGCTGCCGATCCACGCCGCCAGCAGAACCACGCGGTGCAGGCTGGCGCCCATTACCGGCGTGGTTGCCCAGCCTGATGCACAGCCGATGCCGTGCAGCGCATACAACAGGCAGAACGCGATCGCCCATCCGATCAACCCGGCACTCATGCGCAGCAGCGCGATCATGCCAGCCATCCCGGGATCACCAGCAACACGGCGGCAAACGCACCCGCGCCCGCGGCGTGATCGCTCCACAGCGTCGCGATCCTTGGCTCGGCATCACGCGCTGGCGAGTGGAAGCCTGCCCGGCTCCTGGCCCGGATGAACAGCCACATGAGCATGGCGACGCCGGCGTGGAAGATCCCGTATGCCGCTACCGCAGCGCTCGTTGCGGCATAGGCATGCGACGACGGCGACGGCATGCGCAGCGCGATCAAGGCCGCCAGGGCAAGCAGGATCGCCCCCTGCCCCACTGCGGCCAGCGTCGCGCGCCGCACGCGTACCGCCCAGGTCGCCAGAGCCGCACCCAATATCGCCATAACGGGCTCGATCACCGCCGCCTGCGTCAGTTGCGGCGGCGGCCAGTTGGGCGCGACGGTCCACAAAAACGCGTAGCCGAACAGCAACGAGGCGAAGAGCGTCGCACTGGCCGACAGTGCAAAGATGCTGCCCCACCACCCCGTCGTGCCCTGTGCTTCGAAACTGGTCGGCAGGCGCAGGCCGTCACCGGCATCGATCGCCCCGATGTCCGCGCGCGAGCCATTGCTCCACGCCCAGCGCCAGACCAGCCATGCCGTCCCGATCAGGAAGAGCGGGGCAAACAGATATAATCCCGCCAGCATCAGCAGGAAAAATCCGCCCAGTGTCGCCGCCGTCGCAATCGGCAGCCAGCTGTTGCCCGGCAGGATCGCGACATGCTCCGGCGCGCCCGTGGTCATGTCTACCGCCAGCGTCTCGCGCCGGCCGCTCTCGGCGCTTGCCAGCAGCCCGTCGCCGCGCGCCAGCCGTACCGCTAGGTCGGGCACGTCGTCGAGCGGCTCGCGGCTGGAGACCCGCGCCAGACTGGCAAAGTTGTAGGATGGCGCCGGGATCGGCATCGCCCATTCCAGCGTGTCCGCATTCCACGGATCCCGCCGGACGCGCTGCCCCAGCCGTGTTTTCAGCACGACATCGATCAGGAACAGCGCGAAGCCGAACGCCTGCACGAAGCCGCCGACCGAGGAGATCAGGTTCAGCACCGTCCAGCCCATCTCCTCCGAATAGGTGTCGATCCGCCGGGGCATGCCCAGCAATCCGGTCAGGTGCATCCCGAAAAAGGTCAGGTTGAACCCGACGAAGATCAGCCAGAACGCCGCCTCGCCAATCCGCATCACGCGGCCTCGTCCGGTAAAGTGCGGCAGCCAGTAATAGGCCGCCGCCAGCATCGGAAACACGAACCCGCCGACCAGCACATAATGCAGATGCGCGGTGACGAAGGCGGTATCATGGGCCTGTGTGTCGAACGGCACCACCGCCAGCATCACGCCGGTGAGGCCGCCCAGCACGAAGACGATGAAGAAGCCGATCAGGTACAGCATCGGCAGCTTCATCTCGGGCCGCCCGTTCCACAACGTGCCCAGCCACGCAAAGATCTGAACCGCCGTCGGGATCGCGACCAGCGTCGAGGCGGCCGAAAAGAAGCCCAGCGCCATGTGCGGGATGCCGGTGGTGAACATGTGGTGCACCCACAGACCGAAGCTGAGAAAGGCCAGCGCCAGTACCGCAGCGACGATCGCCCCGTATCCGAGCAGCCGGGTCCGCGCCATCACCGGCAATATCGTCGACACCGCACCCGCCGCCGGCAGGAAGATGATATAGACTTCCGGATGGCCGAACAGCCAGAACAGGTGCTGCCACAACAGCGGATCGCCGCCCAGCGCAGCGGTGTAGTAGGGCCAGCCGAACGCGCGCTCCACCTCCAGCAGGATCGATCCCAGGATCAGCGGCGGAAAGCCGAAGATCATCATTCCCGCCGTCGCCAGCAGATACCAGGCAAGGATCGGCATCCGGTCCAGCCGCATGTCGCCGGCGCGCAGCTTCAGGATCGACACCGCGATCTCGATGGCCGCGCACATCGCCGAGACCTCGACAAAGGTGATGCCGAGCAACCAGACGTCGGAATTGATCCCCGGTGTCCACTGCTTGCCCGACAGGGGCGGGTACAGGAACCAGCCCGCATCGGGTGCCACACCGGCCAGCATCGATCCGACGATGATGGTGCCGCCGAACAGATAGCACCACCAGCCCAGCGACGAGAGACGGGGGAACGCCAGATCGCGCGCGCCCAGCATCTTGGGCAGGATGTACATCGCCAGCCCCTCGAACATCGGGATGGCGAACAGGAACATCATGATGCTGCCGTGCATCGTGAAGATCTGGTTGTAGACGGCCGGCCCCACGAACGCGCTGTTCGGCGTCGCCAGTTGCGCGCGGATCAGCATCGCCAGAACGCCGCCGATCGCAAAGAAGGTGAAGGCGGCGATGATGAAACGCTTGCCGATGTCGGAGTGGTTCACCGAACGGAGCCAGCCCCGCCACCCCGGCTCGGTCCGCCAGATGGCGTCAAGCGTCCTGTGCAGCCGCAGCGCCCTCACCGTTCGCCTCCCATGTTCCCCGCCGTGCCGCCGCCGACCCACGCCGCCCAGCCGGCCGCATCATGGGCGATGACGGTGAAGCCGTGATCCTTGTGCCCGATCCCGCAATATTCGGCACATTCGCCCCGGTAGGTGCCGGGCCGGTCGGCGCGCACCCGCAGCACGTTGGTGTGCCCCGGTATCGCATCCATCTTGCCTGCCAGACGCGGTATCCACAGGCTGTGGATAACATCGACGGAGGTGATCGCCAGATCGACCGGCCGGCCGGCAGGCATATGCAACACCCCTTCGCTCGCGCGTCCGGAGGTCGTCGTGAAGCGCCAGCCGTAGCGGCGGGACTCCGCGGCGATCCGCACCGTATCGGCGGCCGGGGTCGGCAACGTCGCCACCCCCGCCAACAGGGCGTAGACCAGCAGCGCGCCCAACACGGCCACCGGCATCGCCAGTCCCAGTGCGCCGATCCACACCCCCGCTTTCGCTCTGCCGGGCGTCGCCCGCCGCCGGAAGGACAGTGCCAGCAACACGAAGACCAGCGCGGAAAGAATGCCCGCCCCCGCCAGCATCACCCACCATAGCCGCGCGATGCTGCCGGCATGCGGCCCCGCCGGGTCCAGCGTCGACAACGGCGCCACCGTGCAACCCATCAGCATCAACGGCGTTGTCACGGCCATGGCCGTGATTTCGCCGCGGCGCTTTTGGGACACGGCATGAACGATGACACGCTGCACGGGGGCTTGGTCGACCCGATTACCGAGAAGCCGCATTTCGACCGCACGGATTCCAAGATCGCGGTCGCCGGGCACCCCATCCATGCGATGCTGGTCGCCTTTCCGATCGCGCTGACGAGCTGCACGCTGGGTGCCGACGTCCTTTATTGGTGGACGGGCGATGCATTTTGGGCGCGTGCGGGATTGTGGGCGGCGGGCGCCGGCTTCCTGTTCGGCCTGCTGGCCGGCCTTTCGGGCACCGCCGAGCTGCTCCTCGTCCGCGGCATACGCAGCCGCTCGGCCAGTTGGACGCATTTCGTGATCGCGGTCATGCTGCTGTCGATCATCGGCGCCAACTGGGGCTATCGCCTGACCGGCTATGAACAGGCCGTGCTGCCCTATGGCCTGCTCCTTTCGCTGTTCGCGGTCGGCTTTACGGGCTTCACCGGATGGCACGGTGGCAAGCTGGTGTTCGAATATCAAATCGGTGTCTCGTCGACCGGAAGTTGACGGTTTTGCGGCTTGGTCAGCCAGTCGGGCACGAGATCCGGCACGACGGGCTTGCCAAGCACCAGGAGCAGCACGGCGATCATCGTGGCAAAGCTGCCGGTGAGCAGCGGCACCGGCGATGGCGGCGTATAGCTCCCCCGCCGCTCGCTCATCAGCATCACGACATGCCCGGTCCAGCAGTGCAAGGCGACCAGCAAGCCGACCGCGACCAGCTTGGCGAACATCCACGGCACGAACACGCCGCGCAGATAGATCAGCGCCGTTCCCGCCGCGATCGCGATCACCGCCGCGGGCGTCACGATAAAGGCATAGCTGTCATGCGTCAGCAGGCGCAGCCGTGCGTAATCGGACTGCGCCTCCCCCGCCTCATGCTTGCCCAGCATCAGCGGCAACGCGAACAGGCCGGCGCACCAGATCACCAGCGCCGCGATATGCACGAACTTGACGAAGCTAACCGCCAGGCCGGCGAACCCCGTCACGCCGGCACCCCCGGTGAAAGCCGCCGCCAGCCACGCCGCCCCAGCCAGCCGGCTGCGACCGCATAGGGCAGCAGCCCGACCACCCACATCAACAGCCCGGCCAGTTGCTGATCGCCCAGTGGGCCCATGCCATAGGGCATGGTCGTGGCCAGGTGGCTCGCGTAAAGCGGCCGCGGCGCGAAACTCAGGATCGCGCCCAGCATGCCCATCTGCGCCGCGCCACCTGCGATACCGGCCGCCGCGACGGCAGGGGCGGCGACGAAAACCGCGCGCCAGAAGGCCCAAGCCCCGCCCAGCAAGGTCACCTGCATCGCCCAGTATAGGGCCTTGTCGGCCAGCGCGGCATCATACAGCGCAGGTACGTGCCACAACCAGAGCGACGCCGTCCCCGCCGCCAGTCCGGCCGCCATGCCGACACGCACACGCCGTCCGGCCGATGCCGCCAGCAGCGGCGCCGCCACACCGACCAGCAGGAGGTGATGCACGGCCCTCGCCGAGAACAACGCCACCGACAGGGCGCATAAGGGCGAAACGAACGCAACGGCCAGTGCCGCCACGGCGCCGAGCAGATAACGTCGCTCCACCAGCGGCATGTTGCGACCGAGCAGCATCAATCCGATCAACGCCGCGATCAGAACAGGATCAAAATTCCAATGCGCCAGCAACGTCCCGGGCAAGGGTGACGGCCCGCAATAGCTTCCATTCAGCACGACACCCCCTGTTCGTTCCCTTGGCTACGCACGAAAGTCGTTTTGGTTGCGTGCCGTGATGGCGATAAACGACGCATCCCGTTCCAACCTGTTTTCAAATGGATGGCTGAAGCCGGCGGTGCAGGATCTTTCACGATGATCCACGTTCGGATGATGTCGTTGACTGGAAACGGTCGGGAAACATGCAGGCAATGAAACGGCAACGATCGTCGCGTCCGTCATCATCGATCAGATCTATCGAACCAAAGCGGTACGATACTGATAGTTCACAACAAATCGGCAATTTGATCGATGAAATGCTGACGAACGGGCCCGAAGATGGGAACCCATCGCTACCCGGTCACCGTTTGCACTGAAACGATGCCCGAATATTCCGCGCCGCCGATACCGGACCAGGGTGCGTGACGCACCGGGCATCGACAAAAATGTTGGAGGTCCAGGACGATGAACGACACGAACGCCAAGGCCGGTCTTGGCCCCTCCGGGCAGGGTGATGCACACCGCGTCCTGATCGTAGGCGGTGGCGTCGCCGGACTGGACCTCGCCGGCACGCTGGCCGGGCACAAGGAACTGGACGTCGCGCTGATCGACCTCGCCACGGCCCATGTCTGGAAACCGATGCTGCACAGCATCGCGGCCGGCACGCATGACGTCGCCCGTGTCGGCGTGCCCTATCTGGCGCAGGCGCGCCAACATGGCTTCCTTTATCATCCCGGCCACGCCACCGCCGTCGATCTGGATGCGCGCTGCGTCACCGTCGACGCCTTTGACCGCGACGGCCTTACCCTGTTGCCCGAGCGTCATCTTCCCTATGACACGCTGGTGCTGGCGGTCGGCAGCGAGGCGAACGACTTCGGTGTCCCCGGTGTCGCCGATCATGCCCGCCACATCGATACGCTGCACGAAGCGGTGGCCTATCGCGACGCCACGGCCCCCCGGCTGGTGCAAGCGGCGCAGGCAGGCCGACCGCATCGTGTCGCGATCGTGGGCGGCGGCGCGACGGGTGTTCAGTTCGCCGCCGAACTGCTCCAGATCGCGGACACGGTGGATGATTTCGGCATCGACGGTGCCCGCGCCGCCATGCAGGTGACCTTGCTGGACAAGGGAGACAGGTTGCTGGCCGCCTTCCCGCCCCCGTTTCCGCCGCGGCGCGCGAACGTCTGGAACAACTCGGCGTCACCGTTCGCCTGAATGTCGATGTCGCCCGTGCGGAGGCAGATGCGCTGATCCTGAAAAATGGCGAGGCGATCGCGGCCGACTTCATCGTGTGGGCGGCCGGCGTCCGCGCCTCGCCGCTCGCCGCGTCGCTCGACGGATTGGAGCGCGGCCCCGCCAGCCGCATCGTCATCGACGCCCACTGCCGCACCAGTCGACCGGAGGTATTCGCGCTGGGCGACTGCGCCGCACTCACCCCTGACGGGGCCGACACGCCGCTGCCGCCCACCGCACAGGTCGCCTTTCGTCAGGCTGTCTATCTCGGCCGGCATCTGCCCGCGATGATCGCCGGCCGCTCCGTGCCCGACTTCCGCTACCGCGATGCCGGAGCGCTGGTGTCGCTGGCTGACTATGACGCTTACGGCGCGCTTGGCGATTTCGGCTTCTTCAAGGGCGGTATCAAGAACGGCTTCTTCCGCGGTCGCCTCGCTCAAGCCGGTCACGCGCTGCTCTATCGCCGCCATCAGGCGCGCCTCCATGGTGCGCCGCGCGCGGCCGGGCTGTGGTTATCGGATGTCGTCACCGCACGGACGCGCCCGATCGAAAAGCTGGAATGACCCGCCCGGCGCAGGTAAAAACACCTCGCCCGCCGGCGCACCCCGCGATACGCTTGCGGTCATGACCATCGCCATCCTGCTTGCCGCTGCCGCGCAAACGTCCGCCGCCGATCCCACCGTCACGCTGCGCAATGCGCGCGGCATGGTCGTCCGCGTAATCCCGCAAGGTGCGATCATCACCGCGATCGAGGTACCCGACCGCAATGGTCGCATGGCAAACGTCGTGCTCGACTATCCGACCCCGGCCGACTACCGGACCAAGGTGCGCAAGAACGGCTTCGGCGCGACCATCGGCCGCTATGCCGGGCGCATCGCCAACGCACGCTTTCCGCTGGATGGCCGCACGATACAGCTGACGGCGAACGACGGCGTGAACGCCCTCCACGGCGGCGGCGACCAGGGCTTCGACACCGTCGACTGGACGGTGACGCGCGCGGCCGGCAAACAGGACCGCGCCACCTTCACGCTGGTCAGCCCCGATGGCTTTCAGGGGTTTCCGGGGCAGGTCACGGTCACCCTCACCTATCACGTCCTGGCGGATAACACGCTGCGCATGGATTATACCGCGCGCACCACCAGGCCCACGGTCATCAACCTTACCAACCACAGCTATTACAATCTGGCCGGTGAAGGTAGCGGATCGGTGCGCGGCCAGCGGCTACGGCTGAACGCCGCGCGCTATGTCGCGGCCGACGCGGCCGGCATCCCGACCGGCGCGCTGCCGCCTGTGGCGGGTACTCCGCTCGATTTCCGCTGCGCCCGCGCCATCGGCGACGATCTGGACAGCACGACCCCGCCGATGAACGGTCGCGGCTACAATCATGCCTGGCTGTTCGACAAGCCGGCGGGCAAGCTCGCGCCTGTCGCCCGTCTCTCCGATCCCGTCTCCGGCCGGACGATGACGGTCGCCACCACCGAGCCCTCGGTGCAGGCCTATACCGGCGGCTATATCGACGGGCAGGACGCCGGCCCCAGCGGTCACGTCTATCAACCCGGCGACGGCATCGCGCTGGAGATGCAGCATATCTCGGACTCGCCGAACCATCCGGCCTTTCCGTCCACCCTGCTCACCCCCGCCCGCCCCTATCGGCAGACGACGACCCTCCACTTCGGCGTGACCGATGGGAAGGACGACGCCTGCAGATGAGGGCTCAATGCGCCGCGGACGTGTCCACTGCCTTGGGCGGCCGCGGCGCCAGCCAGATGATCGTCGCCGACAGGAAGAAGATCACCGCCGCCACCGCGAACAGGTGGTTGGTCGCGAGCGCAAAGCTCTCCTGATCCACCAGCCGCTCGATCATCCCGCGCCCCTGCTCGGCGGAAAGGCCCGACTGCGCCGCCCTGGCGATCACCTGATCGGGCCCGTTCAATATGCCGGCCAGTTCCGCCCGGCTGGCCTGCGCGTCGTTCTGCCACAACGTCGCACCGATCGAGGTGCCGATCGCGGCGGCCAGCGTGCGCAGGAAGCTCATCAGCCCTGCCGCCGATGCAGTCTCCTCCGGATCGACCGCGCCAAGCGCGATGATCGTCAGCGGCACGAAGAAGAACGGCATCCCCAGCCCTTGCACGAACTGCGGTGCCGCCAGGATCCAGAAATCCGCCCCGCTGAACCAGAAGGTGCGCAGGGTCGAGGTCACCCCCAGCCAGAAGATGCCGAAGCACACCAGCGCACGGGGATCGTACTTGTTGGTCAGCTTCGCCACGATCGGCGAGAAGATCACCGCCAGCACGCCGTTGAACGCGGTGACATATCCGGCATCGGTCGCGGTATAGCCCAGCGATGTTTGCAGCCATTGCGGAATGATCACGACCGAGGCGAAGAAGGTACCGAAACTGAATGACAGCGCCGCCACCGATACGGTGAACCCCCGGTGCCGGAACACGCGCAGGTCGACGATCGGATTGCCCTCGGTCATCTCCCAGATGATGAACGTCACGAAGCCGATCGCAGCCACCACCGCGCAGCCGACGATGAAGCTCGATCCGAACCAGTCATGCTCACGCCCCAGGTCCAGCATCACCTGCAACGCCGCGATCCAGATTACCATCAGGATCAGGCCGACCCGGTCGATCGGCACCACCATCGTCTCGGTCTCCTTGGAGCGAAGCAGCGTGAAAACGCCGACGATGCAGAAGACCGCGATGGGCAGGTTGATGTAGAAGATCCACGGCCATGACCAGTTATCGCTGATCGTGCCGCCCAGGATCGGCCCCAGGATCGGCGCGGTCACCGTGGTCATCGCCCACGCACCCATCGCCGCGGCCCGCCGCTCCGGCGGAAAGATCCGCAGCAACAGCGTCTGGGTCAATGGCATCAGCGGGCCGCCGCAAAACCCCTGCCCGATGCGAAACGCCACCATCAGTCCGAGCGTCGGCGCCAGCCCGCACAGCGCGGAGAAAGCCGCAAAGCCGATCATCGCGGCCATGAATACCCGCACCGTGCCGAACCGGCGAACCAGCCAGCCGGTCAGCGGCACGCAGATCGCCTCCGCCACCGAATAGGAGGTGACGACCCACGTCCCTTGCGTCGCCGACACGCCCAGCCCGCCCGAGATGTGCGGGACCGAGACGTTGGCGATGGTCGTGTCCAGCACCACCATGAAGTTGGTGAGCGCCAGGACGAACCCGGCCAGCAACAGCCGGCCACCGGTCAGCGGCTTGTCTTCCTGCATTGGGGCAGCGGCGGAGGCCATCGTTTCCGCGACCTCAGCGATCGCCCGAGATATCGATCTCGGCATCCATGGACAGGCCGACGCGCAATGGGTGCGCACGAAGCTCCGCCTTGTCCAGTGCGATGCGCACCGGCAGGCGCTGGACGACCTTGATCCAGTTGCCCGTCGCGTTCTGCGCGGGGATCAGCGCAAAGGCCGATCCGGTGCCGCCGGCAAGCCCCACGACCCTGCCGTGATATTCAACATCGCCGCCATACAGGTCGGAGGTCAGCGTGGCGCGTTGCCCGATGCGGACATGGCTCAACTGCCCTTCCTTGTAGTTCGCATCGACATACAGCCTGTCGACCGGCACGATCGTCATCGCCACGGCACCGGGCGCCAGTCGCTGGCCGACCTGCACGGTCCGCTGCGCCACGACGCCATCGATCGGTGCGCGGATCACGGTACGCGCCAAGTTCAACCGCGCCTGACGCAGCCGGGCGCGGGCGGCGAGCACTTCGGGGGCCGTCGCCTGCGTCGTGCCACGGGTCAGCGCGGTGTTGGCGGCGCGGTCCTGCAGGGCCGATGCACGCGTCGCGGCGGCCTGCGCGATGCCGGCGCGCGCGACCGCGACATTGGCGCGTGCGGTGCGCAGCGCGTTGGTCGCCGCGGTCACTTCCTCGCCCGATACCGCCCCTGCCGCGATCAGCGCCTGACGCCGCTGGAAATCAATCTGTGCGCGTTCCAGATTGCCCTCGGCCAGCGCCAGTTGCGCGCGCGCCGCGCCGATATCGGCGGTCCGCGCATTCGCCTGCGCCTCCAGCGCATCGCCAGTCGCCGCGGTCTGCCCGTACCGGCGCTCCGCCGTCGCCAGCTCGGCCTCCGCCTGCGCCACCGCGATCGCCGCATCGGCATCGTCCAGCCGCATCAGCACCTGCCCGCGCTTCACGCCTTGCGTGTTGCTGACCGCCACGTCGGTCACCTGCCCGCTCACCAGCGGTGTCACCTGCGCCACCTCCGCGGCGACATACGCATTGTCCGTCGTCACCCGCTTCGACGCGATCAGCGTGTCATACAGGAAATAACCGATCGCCAGCACGATCAGGACCCCCGCAAAGATCAACAGCAGGCGCTTGCGCTTTGCCGGATTGGCATGGGATGCGGCCTTGGCGTCGGAGGCCTGCTCGCCGTCGTTGGATGGCGTATCCATCATCGTGTCTCGCTCGTCTGAAGATCATGGGGTCCGAAGCCGCCGCCCAGCGCCCGGACCAGTTGCACGTCCAGCGCGAACCGCCGCGCCTCGATGGCGGCCAGCGACCGCCGCGCGGTCAGCACCGTCTGTTCGGCGCTCAGTACGTTCAGGAACGTCGACAGCCCGCCCTTGTAGCGAAGCTGCGCGACCTGATACGCGCCCTCCGCATCGGTCAGCGAAGCGCGCGCATCCGCGATCTGCACCGCGACCTGACGGCGGCTCGTCACCGCATCCGCCACTTCGCGCAGCGCCCCGATCAGCGTCCGGTTATACGTCGCCACCGCCTCGTCATAACCACCCCGCGCCCGGCGATACTGACCGGCGCGGGCGCCTCCGTCGAAGATCGGCAGGCTGATCGCCGGACCGACATTGCCGATGCTCGACGTGCCGCGAAACAGATTGTCCAGCCCCAGCGATTGCAGCCCGATCAACCCGGCCAGATTGATGTTCGGATAAAAATCGGCGCGCGCCACCTTGATCCGGCTGCCCGCCGCTTCGGCCCGCGCCCTTGCCGCCGCAATGTCCGGACGCCGTCCGACCAGCGCGATCCCCGCATCCGCCGGCAGGTCCACGGCCAGCACCGGCACCGCCGGCCGCGCGATCGACAACGCCCGATCCGGCCCCGCCCCGACCAGCGCGGCGATCGCATTCTTGGTCAACTGGATCTGTTCGGCATTGGCCGCCAGATCGACGCGCGACGCGGGCACGGCGGAGCGCGCCTGCTTCAACTCGGCCTGCGTATCCAGCCCGATGGCGACCCGGTCGGCCACCAGCCGCTCGGTCGCGGCGCGCACCTCGGACGCCCGTTGCAGCACGTCCTGCTCGGCATAGAGCCGCGCCAGATCGGCGTAGCTGGCCGCGATACCGGTCGCCAGCACCAGCCGCGCCTGCTCGCCGTCCAGCCGTGCCGCCTCGGCCTCGGACGTCGCCGCCGCAAGGCTCGCCCGGTTGCGCCCGAAAAGATCCAGGTCCAACCCTGCGTTCAGCGCGACACGCCCGGTGTCGTTCCACCCCTTGGGCACGAACTGTGCGGGAATGCCGTTATTGTAGCTTTGCTTGGTAAGACCCGCCGCACCTTCGGCGTCCAGCACCGGCAGGTTTGCCGCGCCCGCCTGCTGCACCGCGCCTTGCGCGACGCGCACGCGCGCAGCGGCGATCGCGATGTCGGGCGATCCGGCCAGCGCTTCGCCGATCAGCCGGTCGAGCTGCGGATCGCCATAGCCGCGCCACCACTGCGCCGTGGGCCAGGCCGTCCCACCAGAGGACGTCAGGCTGGCAGCGGAGGCATAATCGGCCGGTTTCGCCAGCGCGGGCCTGTCGCCCAGATCGGGCACCGCGCATCCCGCCAGCCCTGCGACGATAGCCAGGCCGCAGGAGAGTCGAATCAGTTGCATTGGGTTACCGTACTCCTCGGTACGGCGCGCTGATGGTCCTGCCCCATAACCTTGTCAACGCAATTTCGTACCGTATAGTACGGCAATGACACGGCAGAAGGGCAGACGAGAGGAAAACCGCGAAGCGCGGCGGGCAACGATTGTCCGGCTCGCGCGCGATGCGTTTCTCCAACAGGGCTATGCCGCAACGTCGATGTCGACCATCGCCGGCAGATTGGGTGGCTCGAAGGGGACGCTCTGGGCGTATTTCCCCTCGAAGGAGGATCTGTTCGCCGCGGTACTCGACGACCTCACCGTCAACTTCCGGGACAATCTGGAGGATGCGTTGCGCCCCGGTCGAGACTGCCGGACCACCTTGTCCGACTTTGCGGAGCGCTTCCTCCACAAGATCGTCGATCCCCATATCCTGGGCATGCACCGGCTGATCGTCGGTGAAGGCGGGCGTTTCCCCGAAATCGGCCGCATCTTCTACGAACGCGGCCCGAAGCAGGTGGTCGAACGGCTATCCAACTACCTTCGCGAACGGATGGAAGCGGGCGACCTTCGTGCGGACGATCCGCAACACGCCGCGCGCAACCTGATCCAATTGACCCAGGTCGCCCAGAGCCTGCGCCTGTGGGGCGTGATGGACACGCCGACCCCCGAGATGCTGCAGGCCCACGCCGCCGACGCCGTTGGCGTCTTCATGCGCGCCTATGCGGCATAAGCGGTGCCGCCGGGCTCAGCGGCGTATGTCCGATGGGCCCGGATGCGTCGTCGTTTTGCAGGAGAGACTTTCCGTCATGTCGGCGTATAAACAGGGCTGACGCTGCGCAAGACCGGCGCCCGGTCGTTCGTGCAGACGAAAGGGGGGGGCTTTGACATACCAAGCCGACAAGCGTGTCGACCATCGGCGGCTTGCTGCGAACATCGCGCCCTTTATCGTTATCGCCCTGGCCGGAATGGCAGTGCGCACGCCGCTGGCGGCCGCCTACCCGCTCGCTTCGCTGCTCCTGTTCCTCTGGATCGTCGCGGACACGCTGATGCTGTCCATGATCGCCCGGACGCCCGACAGGCCGAAGTGGAGCGCGGTTCTGGGCGTTCTGGCAGGCGCCGCCCTCACGGTCTGGCTGGGTCTGCCGCCCCTGATCCGTGATGTGCTGATGGAAACGCCGATACTGGCAGTGGCGATGGCAAGTGTCGTCCTGGGCCACCTGTCCTGGGCCACGGTCCGGGCGGGCAAAATGGTGAACCGGCAGGGCATCGGGCGCAAGGAGCGGTGGGTATCGGCCGCGTCGGAAATCCTTCCGCCGGCATTGGTTCGGCTGGCCGTTGTGGAGATAACCGTGATCCACATGGCGATCTTCCGCTGGGGCGGACCGCCGGATCTGGTCGGGAACGCCCGTCCCTTCAGCTATCACAAGCACCTGACGCCGATCTGTGCGACGCTGCTGATCCTGTCTTCGATCGAGATCGCGGTCTATCATCTGCTGATCGGGCATTGGAGCCGCACCGCGACGATCGTCCTGTTCATTCTGAGCGACCTGGGGTTCGTCTACCTTGTCGGCCTCATCAAATCGTTCCGTTTCAGGCCCGTGTTGCTGACGCCGGACGGCGTCCGCGTCAGAGCTGGCTTCCTGATCGATCAACACATCCCGCTCGATGCGATCATTGCCGTCGAATGTGGAGTGACCGGCGAAGAGGTACGCGACCCCGCCACCTTCAACGCGGCGCTGCTTGCCTGGCCCAACATCATGCTTCGACTGGATCGTCCGTTGCATCGGCGCGCGGGTCTGAAAGGTCGGGGGCCGTTCATGCGCGTGGCATTCCGTCTCGATGATCCGGAACCGTTCATCCGGCTTCTCGCCTGGCATCTGGGCCGGTGCCGCCGCTAGACGGCGTTGCCGTGGGCGACAAGCGCGCCGACATTCCTCCCGCATGCTCCCGTCCAAACCGCTCGTTCCGGTTGCACTTCATCGCCGCCCGACGGAACGGCCCCGGAACTGCGCTTCGGCACCCCTATTCCGCACGGATCGGCAGGCGGATGGCCACGCAAAGCCCCCCGCCGGCGGCATCGCTCAACATGACCTCGCCACCATGCAATCGGGCGACCGCGGCGACCAGCGAAAGGCCCAGCCCGGCCCCCGATCCGCTGCGCGCTTCATCGATCCGGCCGAACCGCCGCAGCGCGGTGGCCCGGCTGGCGTGCGGAATACCCGGACCCTCGTCGCTTACCGAAATCGTCACCCATCGCGGATCGGCGGTCAGGGCCAGGGTGATCGTGCCCGCGCCATATTTCAGCGCATTGTCGACGAGATTGCCCAACGCCTGCGCGATCAACTCGCGGTGTAGCGACAGCACCGGCGCGGCGCTTGCGGCTACCCCGATGGTCCGGCCCGCATCCTCGATCAAGGGGCCGTAGATTTCGGCGATTTCCACCAGCGCACCGGCGGGATCGACCGCAGTAAAGGCGTCGCGGCCTATCCCCGCCTCCGCGCGGGTGATGCGCAGCGCCGTTTCCACGGTCTGTAACAGGCGGTCGCCCTCCGCCTGGGCGCGCTCGACCGCATCCTGCGCTGCCGGTGTGTCCGCCGCCATCGCCGCCCGCTCCAACGCGGAGCGCAGCCGCGTGAGCGGCGATTTCAGGTCGTGCGCCAGCGTATCGGTGGCCAGCGTCAGTTCCTCCACCAGCTGCTGGATGCGGTCCAGCGCGCCGTTGATCGCCACCGCCAGCATCGCAAAGGCGTCGCCGTCATACTCCACCGGGGTGCGGCGGGTCAGGTCGCCGTCACGCACCGCGCCCAGCGTCGCTACCGCCCGGTCGAGCCGGATCACGATCATCCGCGCCGCCAGCCATGCCGCGAGCGCGGCGAAGGCGATCGCCAGCGAAAAGGCGACCGGCATGGCGAATTCGAGCAGGCGGATCATGTCGGCTCCGTCCCCCACGGCGCCGCCCATCCGCGCAGGGGGCGTGCCGCCGTGAACCTGCCCCCGCACGAGGACATGGACACACAGCAGCAGGGCCGCTGCCGCGCCGATCTGGAGCAGGAAGACCAGGGCGGCGAACCGCATCGTCGTCGATCGCCAATGCATGTCAGGCGTCCGTGCCCAACCGGTACCCCACGCCGCGCACCGTGTGCAGCAACGGGTAGGCGAACCCCTCGTCCACTTTCTTGCGCAACCGGCTCAGATGCACGTCGATGACATTGGTGCCCGGGTCGAAATGATAGTCCCACACCCCTTCCAGCAGCATGGTGCGCGTCACGACCTGTCCGGCATGGCGGAGCAGATATTCCAGCAGGCGAAACTCGCGCGGCTGCAGGGTCACGGTGGCGCCGCCGCGGGTCACCCGGCGCGACAACAGGTCCATTTCCAGATCGCCGCACCGCAAAACGGTCTCCACGGGGGGTGCTGCGGCACCGCGCCTGACCTGCAATCGGATACGCGCCAAAAGTTCTGCAAAAGCAAAGGGTTTGACCAGATAATCGTCCGCTCCCCCGATCAGTCCCCTCACCCTGTCCTCAGCCGCTCCCAACGCCGACAGGATGATCACCGACGTCCTCACCCCCGCGCCCCGCAACGCAGCCACCACCGCCATACCATCCATCCCCGGCAACATGCGATCCAGGACGATACAGTCATAACTGCCGTCCGTGGCATGAAACAGGCCGTCACGACCGTCCGTCGCGCGGTTGACCACGAAGCCCTCCTCGCTCAGCCCCTTCATGATGTAGCCGGCGGTAGTGTCGTCATCCTCAACCAGCAGGATTTTGTTCGCCATATCATCCTCTCGATCTTCTAATCTGCCCGTCAAATCCGGCGGAGACGGCATCGGCTGCGGCCTTTCTGGCGTCCTATGACAGCAGTTTCATGACGGGGGCTGAGGTGTTTGTCGACGGGGGCTGGCGCAGGTTTGAAGGGATGTGGACGCGAGAGCGCCCCGGGAGCGTGAGCTACCGGGGCGCTTCTGCAGGATGGTTGCGGAACAGGATTAAACCGAGACCGACAATCGATAACTGCCTGCATCTGAATCTAAGTCACTGATTTGCTATACACCAGATTGGACTTGCCCCGGAAAAGTGGAGAGTTCCCTTGAGGTGAAAGGCGAACTCGATGACGAAGCAGCGGCGGTTCACGAAGGAGTTTGAGAACGAAGCGGTCCAGCTGGTGGCGGCTACCGGCCGCACGCAGCGCGAGATAGCAGAGGACCTGGGCGTTGGGTTGTCGACGCTGGTGCGGTGGATCGGGCGCAGCCGGGATCGCCTGGTGGAGACGCCGGATCAAGCGCCGCAAGCGGATATGGCGGGCCGCGTTGAAGCGCCTTCGGCGGAAGAATGAGATCCTCTGGCAGGAACGCGACATACTGAAGCGGGCGACCGCCTTTTTGCCTGGGAGGGAAATGGATGAGGTTTCAACTCATCAATCGGGCGAGGAGGAATTTTTTGGTCCACCGCCTCTGCCGGGTTCTTGGCGTCAGCCAGAGCGGTTATTTCGCCTGAAAGATCGCCCGGCAGCCGACGCCCGCGCGACGACATGGTGATGCTGGCGCATGTCCGCTCGGCGTTCGCGCTGTCGAACGGCACCTAATAACAGCCCGAGAGGTGGCTCGGAGGATCTGCACGGGTGGATAAGTGGATTGCCGATCTGACAGCGGCCATCGTGGCTGCGAGTAGGAAGCAAGATGAGCAAGCGACCGTGCCGGAACCACAGGCCGGCGTTCAAGGCGGAGGTGGCACTGGCCGCTGTGAAGGGCGAGAAGACGCTGGTCGAGCTGGCGCAGCAGTATGACGTGCATCCTAACCTCATCAACCAGCGGCGGGCGCGGCTGCTGGAGGGTGCTGCAGACGTGTTCGGGGCGGAACCGGCCTCGGCGGAGCCAGCGGTCAATATAACGATGCTGCACGCGAAGATTGGCGAGCTGACGCTGGCGAACGCTTTTTACTGGCCGGTGCGCTTGGGAAGGCCGGTCTGTTGCCGAGCGCAAGGCGATGATCGACCGGGGTCATGCGCTGCCGCTGGTCGCCCAGGCGCGACAGCTCGGCATCAGCCGCGGCAGCATCTACTATCTGCCGCGGGCCGTATTCCCGGCCGATCTGACGATCATGCGGCAGATCGACGAACTGCACCTGCTCTACCCGTTCGCCGGCAGCGGGATGCTGCGCGATCTGCTCCGGCGGGAGGGCGTCGAGGTTGGCCGGCTCCACGTCGCGACGCTGATGAAGCGGATGCGGATGCGGATGCGGATCGAGGCGATCTACCGCTGGCCGAACACGTCAACCCGCGCCGGGGCACAAGATCTATCCGTACCTGCTGCGCAAGCTGACGGTGACGCGGCCGAACCAAGTGTGGGCAACGGACATTACCGACATCCCGCTGTCGAAGTTGCCCGTACCGATTGTCGGTACGAAGTGGACACCGAGCGTTTCTTGCTGAATGACCGCGGCGGGATAGAAAGCGATGTTAAAATTAAGAATTGTGCGATCTTCGATCCGTAATTGTTTAATGATTTGGGCCGCTTTTTTCAAGGATGTCGGCGTCTTCATATCGAGCACATAGACGATGTTACGATTGGCTAGATCGACGGTTCTTAACAAGCTTTCGGGGTTCAGAAACGGATATTGGGTAACGTGTCCGAGCGGATCACGCAGATGTAGGGATAGCAGTGTCGCGTCACGCGTATGTGCGATTGACGTCCCCCCTGTTTTTTCATCCATGTTGAGTGAGAGTTTTCCGGCCCTTTGAAGCCTGCGGGCAAGGAGCTGGAACATGAAGAAGTCGAGGTACACGGAAGAGCAGATTGCGTTTGCGCTGAAGCAGGCGGAGATGGGCACGCCGGTGGCCGAGGTCATTCGCCGGATGGGCGTGTCGGAGCAGACGTTCTACCGCTGGAAGAAGGTGTATGGCGGGCTGGGCGTCGGCGAGCTGCGGCGGGTCAAGCAGCTCGAGGACGAGAATCGTAAGCTCAAGCAACTCGTCGCGGATCTGAGCTTGGACAAGCATATCCTGCAGGACGTGCTCGCAAAAAAGCTCTGACGCCTGGGCGACGGCGCGAGATCGTCGCGCACGTCCAGGCGTCCCATGGCGTCAGCGAGCGGCGTAGCTGCCTCGCGCTCGGCGTCGACCGCTCGTCGGTGCGGTACGTGTCGCACAAGCCTGACCAGGCGCCGCTGCGGTTGCGCATCCACGATCTGGCGGCGGCACGGGTGCGCTACGGCTATTTCCGGATCTACATCCTGCTACGCAGGGAAGGCTGGCTGGTGAACCATAAGCGCGTCTATCGGCTCTACCGGGAAGATGGGCTGAGCCTCCGGCTCAAACGTCCTCGGCGCAACGTCAGCGCTGCGAACCGCGAACGCCAGCCCGCAGCGTCGGCGCCTAACGAGATGTGGTCGATGGACTTCGTCTCGGATGCCTTGTTCGATGGCCGACGGCTGCGGGCGCTGACGGTGGTCGATGCCTTCACCCGTGAAGCGCTGGCGATCGATGTCGACCAGGGCATCAAGGGTGAACAGGTCGTGGCGACAATGACGCGGATTTCGGCGACACGTGGTGCGCCCAAGACCATCCGGGTCGACAATGGTCCGGAGTTCATCTCGAAAGCACTGGACCGATGGGCGTACGAGAACGGCGTCACGCTCGACTTCTCGCGGCCGGGCAAACCGACCGACAACGCTTTTGTGGAGTCGTTCAACGGCCGCCTGCGTGACGAGTGCCTGAACAGCCACTGGTTCCTGTCACTGGCGGACGCAAGAACCAAGATCGAGGCCTGGCGGCGGGACTATAACGAGAGCCGTCCTCACACGGCGCTTGGCTGGCTGACGCCAGCCGAATATGCTGCATCCGCCGGGGTTAACCCCGGCGGATGCAGTCCGGAAGCTCGCATCAAATCCGGATGAGAAACCGGGGGACCGTCACGTTCTGGCTCTACGATGGACGTGCGTTCAACGGAAAAATCAACTCGTTGTTTGACTTGAAGGGCGCGGTCACAGGTAATCACTGGCAAGTCGGGAAAGCGATGCCCGTGCGGTAGATGGCCCGTCGATCAGGTGCTGCCAGGCTTACCGACCTCGACCAGCCGACATGCGCCAGGTTCGCCAGTCGGCAGCAAGGAGATCGGGCCGAACAGGTCACGCAGGCGGATGATCTCGTCGTCCCCTGCCCTTCCGGCAGCGACCCGCTCGATCAGCTGACCCAATCCAGTGCGATGCCGCAGCGCCTCCGCAATTCGAGGATGAGCTTGACCGGATGCGGCGATTCGATCTCGATCTTGATCCGGAGGGGCCATACCGCCTCCATCCCGGCGCCTTCTTTGTGAAAATGATGAAACGCCACTCGGCAGCGAGTGCGGCGGGCATCGTGATCAGCCTCGGACATTTCGACCATATGCTTGGCCACGGCGGCCTGCGCGGAAGCCGGGGCGGCCTTCGCATCGACCATGCCGAACTCGATGGTCATTATCTGCGCAGCGAAGCATTCGTCGAACTGGTTCGATCAGGTTATGTCGGCACGCGCGGCGCAACCACGCACCATCTTCAGTCAATGATCGAAGCGACACTGAGTGAAGGACGTGCGGTGGTTGCCGCGATTCAACGCAGTTTTCGTTGATTTGCACTCTGACCCATTTTCAGACATTCAGCCGCGCTTCTGAGCTCCCGAGACTAGACATCTGTTCATGTTAGGGCTGCGCCGAGCTCTTGCTCGCCTTCTCTAATGCGCGTTCGATGAACTTTGCGCGCTTTCCGGGGCAGATTGCCTCGCGATTGTCCGGCCCCCCAATCCCTTCTGGATCGCGCGCGATACGACTCTCGCGCGCGAATACTCTAGCGTGGTCGGCCAGCGGCGTAACCCGCATCACCTGACCTTCTCGCTCGAGACGCAACACCGCGAACTCACGGCGATAGCCGCCAATGAAGTCAAACACGTGAATCGTGGCGTACTTCGAACTTGAGATACTCCCATCCACTAGAAGATTTTCGAAAAGAGGGAGCTTGTCGCAAATTCCCTTGGTTTCAAGCGTACCAACGATATCACCGGAAGCAGTATCATCGATGTCGATCCTGAAAGGCTGCGATGATAGGCTAAGTCCGGCTGCGTCTACCATACCTTCCGGATCATTCGTCCAGCGGCCTTTCCAGCCTTGGTAGTCGCCGTACCAGCCAGAAAACTGATCCGACGTCTTGCGAACTTCGCCGGGCAATGCACGAGCGTTCGACAGGATTGAGGTGACATTGGTCAGCAATAGGGCGAGCCCTGCGATCATGCCAAGAAGCCATGGCCATGGACGTTTCCAGAACGGGGTGACGTTTACAGCCGTTGCTTCACGAGGGGGAACCGCCTGTTTCTTACGCCTTCCCGATGCCATGCTACCCCCAATCACTCAGGGCAACCATAGGCATCGGATAACGATCACGTAAGGGCGGAAACTCGCGGCGGTTATCCGCGACTTATCGACTGCCATGGTATAGCGCTGATGAGACTAGGACAACAGAATCGGAATTGCTCGCACCCCCATGCCGATGATGCTGACGATAGAGCACCCCGGAATCCGAGAAGCCATACGCGACCTACCGCCCGGCCTCTGGGTTGCCCGGCCCGACCCGGACGAGCCACCCCTGCTAATCGTCAAAGCGACGAAGGAAATCATCCTCACCGCCATCGATCGCGGCGGGTTTGCCTTCTATCCCGTTCCCATGCAGGTCGGCGACACAGTGGGCATGGGGCTGCTCACTGCCTTCTTCGACGACGCGGACGAGCCGCTTTGCATTCGAACGCTCCTGTTCGACGACCCACTCTCCGATAGCCTCGTGGAGTTAATTACGTCCGGAAGGCTGACGGCACACTTCTTCGATGAGCAGGAGGTCGAGCTCGCCGGCTTCACAGCCCGTGTGGACGACCCTGCCGGCCAAGCCGAGAAAATTCGCAGCTTCCGCCGGTCGAAGCCCGATCCCAAGGCGTTTTTGACCATGCTGGCAACCACGGCCGACTGGTTTGGGTTGCGAGACGCCGAAGCCGACCGGGAGGCGCTGCGCGTCGTCTTCACTGAGCCCCTGTTCCCGCAGGACATAGCGATCATCGACGTTCCGCAGCGACAGCGGGAAGCGCACGTACATCAGCACCACCAGCCGGATCACCTCTGGCGCTGAGTTGAAGTAGCGGAACGGACTGGCTGGCTTGCGGGGACGGGGCATGCGCGTGTTACTACCTCACGATCGTCCCGATCGGCAGACAGTGCATTTGGTTTGACGATACCAGCCGGTGCGTTTGGTTTGACGGGGCCTCGCCCATTGGTCTTCAGTCGGAATATTGCTGTCCATTCAAAGCGTGAATCGCAACCGCACCAGTTTGTGAATCCCCACAATTTCTAGATGCGCTCAAGCATCACCGCGATACCTTGTCCAACGCCGATGCACATGAAGGCCATGGCGTAGCGGCCGCGAGTGCAGTGGAGTTCTTCGGCGGCAGTCATCGCGATGCGCGCTCCCGACATGCCGAGCGGATGGCCGAGCGCGATTGCACCGCCGTTGCGGTTCACGCGGAGGTCGTCGGGGGCGATGTTGAGGTCGCGGAGCGTCGCGATCGCCTGCGCGGCAAAGGCTTCGTTGAGTTCGATCACGTCGAGTTGGTCGAGTGCGATGCCGGTACTGCGGGTTAGCTTGCGCGCGGCTTTGATTGGGCCTGCACCCATCACGCCCGGCGCGATGCCCGATGACGCCATGCCGAGGATACGGGCGCGGGGGATTAGGCCGTGTCGGGCCGCCGCCGCTTCCGACGCGATCAGCATTGCGGCGGCACCGTCGTTGAGGCCCGAGGCATTGCCCGCAGTGACCGTGCCGTCGGCGCGAACGACGGGCTTCAGCTTGGCAAGTGCTTCGAGGCTGGTCACTCGCGGATGTTCATCCTGAGCGAAGACGATCGGATTTCCCTTGCGCTGCGGGATGGCGACGGGGACGATCTCGGTAGCCATGCGTCCGCTGGCGATGGCGGCGGCAGCTTTTTGCTGACTAGCGAGCGCGAAGGCGTCCTGATCCTCTCGCCCGACCCGCCATTGGTCGGCAACGTTCTCGGCGGTCTGCGGCATGGTATCGACGCCGTAGGCCGCCTGCATTGCGGGGTTGACGAAGCGCCAGCCAAGCGTCGTGTCCTCGATCTTCTGCGCGCGGTCGAAGGCGCTGTTGGCCTTGCCCATAACGAACGGCGCGCGGGTCATGCTCTCGACGCCGCCTGCAATCACGAGGTCGGCGTCGCCGCTGCGGATCGCCTGCGCCGCGCTGCCGACAGCGTTCAGTCCCGATCCGCACAGTCGGTTGATCGTGCCGCCAGGCACCGCTTCAGGCAACCCCGCGAGCAGGACAGACATACGCGCGACGTTGCGATTGTCCTCCCCCGCCTGATTGGCGCAGCCGAGCAGCACGTCGTCGACCGCGGCCCAATCGACCGAAGGGTTGCGCTCGACCAACGCGCGCAGCGGGATCGCGGCCAGATCGTCGGCACGCACGCTCGCTAGCCCGCCGTTCAGTCGGCCGATCGGGGTGCGGATCGCGTCGCAAAGGTAGGCGTCGGGCATCAGGCTTCCTGTTCGATGATGGCGATGATCTTCTGCGCTTCGGCAAAGCCGGTGTTGGCGGCGGGCACACCGGCATAGATCGCGGTCTGCATTAGGACCTCTTTCAGCTCGTCAGTGGTGAAGCCGCTATGCGACAGCCCGGCGCGGACGTGGAGCGCGAACTCCTCCCATCGTCCTAGCGCACAGGTGATGGCGAGGACGAGCAGGCGCCTGGTGCGGTCGTCGAGGCCCGGTCGCGCCCAAATCTCGCCCCACGCGATGCGGGTAATCATCGCTTGGAAATCGGCGCTGAACGCGGTGCGCTTCGCAAGGCTGGCCTCGACCCAGGCGTCGCCCAGCACGCGGCGGCGGTTGACGAGCCCTGCGTCGAACAGCGTGTCGACCGCCTGCGTCGTGGCATCCTCGGCGCACAGGAAATGGCGCAGCGCCGTCGTTAGCGCGCCCGGCGCCTCGATCGGCGGCAGATGCGCGCCGTCGACGCCGACATGGCGCGCACCGGAAATGGCCAGCAGATGCTCGCCATGGCCGGCATAGGGGGTCGAGACGTCGAGCGTCGCGGTCACCACCAGGGTCGGCACCGCGATCGCGGCGATCCGGTCGGCCAGTGCCACGTCGCGGATCGCCGCGCCGGCCCCGGCATAGCCGTCATCGGCTTGGCGACGGATGCCGTCGCGCAGGGTCTCGGCGATCTCGGGGTGTCGTTCAGCGAAGCGCGGCGACAGGAACCGGCTTACGCCCATGTCGGCGATCGCGGCGGTGCCGTCGCGGCGTACCGTGTCGATCCGCGCCACCCACGTCGCCGGGTCCATCGTCGCCGAGGTGCAGATCAGCGCCAGTGCGGTGACCCGGTCGCGATGGTCGAGTGCCATTTGCATTGCGACCATGCCGCCGAGCGACACGCCCGCCACCGCGGCTCGCGCTACGCCGGCATCATCCATGATCGCCGCTACGTCATCGGCGAGCATCGACAGGCTATAGTCGCCGGGCGGAGCATCCGAACCGCCGGCTCCGCGCGTATCGATGCGCAACAGCCGGAACGCCGGAAGTAGCAGCGGAACGGTGCGATCCCACAGCGACAGGTCGGTGCCGATCGAATTGAGCAGCACCAGCACCGGACGATCCGCCGCGCCCTCGATCCGCCAATGCAGGCGCACGCCATCGCGAAGGGTGATAGCCATGGTCAGTCCTTTCGTCCGCCCAGTAGTTCGGCGATGATCGCCGCGCTTTCGCCGATATCGTCGCCGACCCCGGCCGCGGCGAGGTTGCGGACGATGGCAGCTTCATCGACCTCCAGCCCCTCGGCGACGAACGCCAAGGCAGCGGCACTGCCACTGGCGAGCAGGAACAGGTCGACCAGCACCGGCCCCTCGGCCTGCCAGCCACCAAGACCCCGCTCCTGTTCCTGCGGCAGTCCGGCAAGAAGCGACGCCACCAGTCCGGGCGCGCGCGTGGCCGCCGACAGCGCGACCTGACAACCGGTCGGGTTCCGCTTGTGCGCCATTGCCGACGAACCGCCCCGCCCGGCAAGCAGCGGCTCGCGCGCTTCGCCCACGCCGTTCTGCGACAGCAAGGCGACGTCGCGCGCCACCTTGCCAAGCGCGCCGATCAGGATGCCGAGCGCCACGCCGAGCGCAGCGATGCCGGTGCGCCGCGCTTGCCATGGCGGGGCCCGTGCGAGGCCGAGCGTATCGGCGACCTGCGCGATAACCGCCAAGCCCTTGCCTTCCAGTCCGGCGCGTGTGCCCGCAGCACCGCCCAGCTGCACGACCGCATGGGTAGCAACCGCCGTGTCAAGCATCGCCAGCGCATCGCCGATCCCGCGCGCTGCCTGCGCAAGCCGCAGGCCGAAGGCGACCGGCATCGCATCCTGCAACAATGTGCGCCCGATCGCTGGCCGATCGGCATGGACGCGCGCATGCATCGCGAGGGCATCGTGAACCCGCCGCGTGTCCGTCTCCAGCAAGACGTGGGCGGCGCGCACCTGCATCATCAGCACTGTGTCGGCGACGTCCTGACTGGTAGCGCTGCGATGCAGTGCCTGCCCTGCCGCACCGCCCACCATCGCGCGCAGGCGGGCGACCAGCGGAATGGCGAGCGTACCGGCAAGAGCCGCTTCCTCGGCCAGTGCCGCCGGGTTGATCCGTGCGGCGTCCACCCCGACGACGATCGCTTCGGCAAGGTCGGGAGCGATCACGCCGTGCGCCGCCTGCGCTCGCGCCAGCGCGACCTCGAACGCGCAACCGTGCGCGATGGTCGCGGCGTCGTCGAACACCGCGATCATCTGCGCCGTCGCGGCGGGGCGCAGGCGCAGCAGGTCGCTCATATGTCGAAGAACACGGTTTCGCGCTCGCCCTGCAGGACGACATCGAACGACCAGACGCCCTCGCCCGCCGCCGTGGCGATCAGGGTCGAGCGGCGTTCGCTTGGTACCAGCGACAGGATCGCGTCATCCGCCGCCATGCCCTCGAAAAAGACCCGTGTCGCCAGTCGCTTGATGAGACCGCGCCCAAAGACGGACAGCGCGATATGCGGCGCATGGCCCGGCCCAATCGCGCCAGGCAGAACCGTGCGGAAGCGATAGCGGCCATCCTCGGCGGTCGCGGCGCGGCCGAAGCCGACAAAATGCGGATCGCTATCCGGCTCGCCGAAATAGCGGCCGGCAGAATCCGCCTGCCAGATCTCGAGCATCGCGTCGGGGACCGACGCGCCCGCGCCGTCGAACACGCGACCGGTGAGTTCGATCACCTCGCCCGCCGGAATGCCGGTCGGCGATGACAGGTTCAGAACATAATGCGCTTCAGGAAACAGTTCGGGCCGCGCGCCCATGTCCGATTGCCCGACCAGATCGGCACCGCCCTTCCACGGAAGACCATAGTGGAAAAAGGGACCAACGGTCTGGCTGGGCGTCTGCCCGAACAGCGCCGGGTCCTGATTGTTGAGGCGCGGCTCCGGGCGGCGATCGGCGACGTCAATGGTCATGGTCGTCCTCCTCGAACGGCGTCTGCTCGCGACCCTTCAATACCACGTCGAAGCGATAGCCGAGCGCCCAGTTCGGCTCGGTCACGTCCATGTCGAACCGTGCGACCAGACGCTGGCGATAGGGCATCGGTACCGCGTTCGCGATCGGATCGATCTCGATCAGCGGATCGTCCGGGAAATACAGCTGTGTCACCAGTCGCGTTGCGAACGCCGGGCCGAGCAACGACAAATGGATGTGCGCGGGCCGCCATGCATTGCGGTGATTGCCCCAGGGGTACGCGCCAGGCCGGACCGTGACAAAACGATAGCGCCCCTCCGCGTCGGTCACGATCCGGCCCGCGCCGGTGAAGTTGGGATCGTGCGGTGCATCCCACTGATCCTTGGCATGGATGTAGCGGCCGGCGGCATTCGCCTGCCAGATTTCCATCACAGTGTCCGGCACCGCCCGACCATCCTCGTCGAGCACGCGGCCGGCAACGATGATCCGCTGGCCCTGTGGCGTGCCGGCATGCTGCGTCGTCAGATCGGCGAGCGCGGGGCCCATCAGTCGCTCCCACCCCGCTGGGCCGGTTGTCTCGGTCCGCGTCTGCGGAATCCGCAACGGCGCGTGCAGCGGCGCGCGGGCGCGGGTCGATCCATAATCGGGGAACAACGGCGGCGGCGAGCCGGCATCGTCACGGGCATAGTTCATAGCTTGAGCTCCGCCCCAGTCTTGGCGCGAACCTCTTGCGCGGTGACGCCAGACGCACATTCGATCAGCCGCAGGCCGGGCTTGTCGCAGGCGATGACGGCCAGATCTGTGATGATGAGGTCGACGCATGCCTTGCCGGTCAGTGGCAGCGTGCAGTCGGACAAGATCTTCGGACCGCCATGTTTCGACACATGGTCCATGACGACGACGACGCGGCGGACCCCGGCGACCAAGTCCATCGCCCCGCCCATGCCCTTCACCATCTTACCCGGAATCGTCCAGTTGGCGAGATCGCCCGCCTCGCTCACCTCCATCGCGCCGAGGATCGCCATGTCGATATGGCCGCCGCGGATCATCGCGAAGCTGTCCGCGCTGGAGAAAAAAGACGAGGTCGGCAGCGCGGTGATCGTCTGCTTGCCCGCGTTGATGAGGTCCGGGTCCGCCTCGCCGTTATAGGGAAACGGACCGATGCCCAACATTCCGTTCTCCGATTGAAGCGTCACCTCGATGCCCGGCGGCACATGGTTGGCGACCAATGTCGGGATGCCGATGCCGAGATTGACGTAGAACCCGTCCTGCAATTCCTGCGCGGCGCGGGCGGCCATTTCGTCGCGGGTCCAGCTCATGCCGCATGCTCCCGGCTGCGCGTGGTCAGCTTCTCGATACGCTTCTCGTTGATCGTGCTCTGAACGATCCGGTCGACATAGATGCCGGGCGTATGGATGCAGTCCGGGTCAAAGCTGCCTTCGGGTACGATCTCCTCGACCTCCACCACCGTCACGCGGCCTGCGGTCGCCATGTTAGGGTTGAAGTTGCGCGCGGTCTTGCGAAACATCAGATTGCCGGCGGGATCGGCCTTCCACGCCTTTACGATCGACAGGTCGGCGCGCAACCAGGTTTCGCGAACATATTCCTCGCCCTCAAACGTTTCGAGCGGCTTGCCCTCTGCGACGACGGTGCCGACACCCGTTTTGGTATAGAAGGCGGGGATGCCCGCGCCACCGGCACGGATGCGCTCGGCGAGCGTCCCCTGCGGGTTCAGTTCCAACTCCAGCTGGCCCGAGAGATATTGCTGTTCGAACAGCTTGTTCTCGCCAACATAGCTGGAGATCATCTTCGCAACCTGCCGGCTTTCAAGCAGTATCCACAGACCGAAACCATCAGCCCCGGCATTGTTCGAAATGATCGTCAGCCGCTTCACCCCGCTCGCCCGGATTTCGGGAATCAGGCTTTCGGGATTGCCCGACAGGCCGAAGCCACCCGACATGATCGTCATGCCGTCGAACAGCAGCCCGTCCAGTGCCGCTGCCGGCGTGTCGTAAATCTTGCGCTTCATGCCGCCTCCAGCGGTAGGCCGACGTAATTTTCGGCAAGGGTACGTTGCGCGGCGGGCGAGCCGCGCAGATAATCGAGTTCGGCCATCTGGATGCGCCGGTCGAAGCCATCCATTGTCGGGAAACGGTGGGTGACGGAGGTGAACCACCACGAAAAGCGCTCCGCCTTCCACACCCGCGCCAGCGCGCGTGCCGAATAGCCGTCGATCCCGGCGTCGCTGCGGTCGCGATAATGTTCGGCCAGCGCCTCGCCCAGCATCGTCACGTCGGACACGGCAAGGTTCATGCCCTTGGCCCCGGTCGGCGGGACGATATGCGCGGCGTCGCCGGCGAGGAACAGCCGCCCCCAGCGCATCGGTTCGGCGACGAACGAACGCAGCGGTGCGATCGATTTCTCGAACGCTGGCCCCCGCGTGACCTTCGCCGCTGTCTCCGGGCCGAGGCGCAGGCACAGTTCGTCCCAGAAACGATCGTCCGACCAGTCGGCGACATCCTCGTCGAGTCCGCACTGGATATAATAGCGGCTGCGGGTGGACGAGCGCATCGAGGCGAGCGCGAAGCCACGTTCGTGATTGGCATAGACCAGTTCATGCTCGGCGGGCGGCACGTCGGCCAGCACCCCCAGCCAGCCGAACGGATAGATGCGCTCGAAGGTGCGTAGCACGCTGGCCGGGATCGCCGTGCGGCCGACGCCGTGATAGCCATCGCAACCGATTACGAAGTCGCATTCGAGCCGCTGCGCACTGGCGGCATCGCGCCACGTCACCACCGGGCAATCGCGATCGAGGTCGGACAGCGTCACGTCGGCGGCGTTCCAGCGGATATCGAGCCCACGGACCTTGGCGGCGTCGAACAGGTCGCGCATCACTTCCTGCTGGCCATAGACGGTGACCGTCGCGCCACCGGTCAACGCCGCCATGTCGATGCGGAACATCCGCCCGTCGAGCGAAACGTTGGTCCCGCCATGGACCAGCCCTTCGCGCTCCAGCCGGCCAGCGATGCCGAGCCGGTGCATCAGGTCGACGGTACCCTGTTCAAGCACGCCGGCGCGTACCCGCCCCTCGACATAGTCTCGGTCGCGGCGTTCGATGACGGTCGCATCGATCCCTTCGGCGCGCAGCAGATGGGCTAGGAACATGCCCGCCGGCCCTGCGCCGATAATCGCCACTTGCGTGCGGCGCCGCATCCCGTCCTCTCCCGTGGGCGTGATCCGCCCCTTCGCCGTCGATGGTGCCGTCTCGCCGCCGCGATGGCGATGGACGGCTTGACCGAAAAATTGGACGATCCGTTCGATAGGAGATAGGTTCAGACGATGGTCGCCGCTTCGATCCCGCGCTTCTATCTCTACGGCGAACCGCACCGGTCGGTCGAGGAGAGCTTCGTCCATGCCGAGCGGCTCGACGACCGATCGCGGCCGAGTGAATGGACGATCTTGCCCCATGCCCATGCCGATCTGGTGCAGGCGTTCGTGCTCGACCGGGGCGGCGGAACGATGCGGGCGGAGGAGGCGCGGTTCGACGTCGTCGCGCCTGCGCTGCTGCTGATCCCGGCGGGGATCGTCCATGGCTTTTCATGGGACCCAGCATCGGTCGGGTCGGTGGTAACGCTATCGGTCCGGCACCTCACGCTGCTCGACACGCGCTATCCGGGGCTGGCCGGGGTGTTCGCGCGGGCGCAGGTCGCCGCGCTGGGCGCCGAGGCGCTGGCGGTGCTGCACGGTGCCGCCGCGGCGCTGATGCGCGAGCTGGGCTGGTCGGCACCGGGCCACCGCGCCGCGGTCGATGCCGCGCTGCTGGCCTTCCTGGTCGAGGCAGGACGCGCCACCGGTCCCGGTCCTGGCGATGCGCAGCCGCCGCCCGGCCAGCATGGCGCGCTGGTCGCGCGGTACCGGGCGCGAATCGACGAACGCTTCCGCCTTCGCGAATCGATCGCGGTCCACGCCGCGGCACTTGGCACCAGCGAGAGCCGGCTGCGCGTCGCCTGTACCCGCATCGCCGGCATGTCGCCCGCCGCGATGCTCGACGAACGCGCGATGCTCGATGCGAAGCGGGCGTTGCTCTACACCAATCTGTCGGTGGCGGAGGTCGGCTATAATTCCGGTTTCGCCGACCCCGCCTATTTCACCCGCTTCTTCACCCGCCACGCCGGCATACCGCCGCGTAGCTTCCGTTCGACCGGCAGCAACGGCGCCTGATCCACGGCTCAGGCACTGGTGCCGAAGCGGCGGAACTTGGCAGCCATGTCGCGGAAGGTGAGTTCGCTATCGATCGCGGTATAGACCCGCAACGCGCGCCCATCCGGCCGCGCGCGATACCCGCCCGCTTCGGTCAGCATCGGCGTCGGTATCGTCACATACCGGCTCGAACTGGGGTCGGGTTGCAGCGGTGGCAGCAGCCCTGTCAGCGTGACGAGCGGACTGTCGCCGAGGATCACGACATCGGACGCGGGCAATGGCGGGAAGCCGGGGATGGTCGCCAGCTTCGCCTCCATCGCGTCGATCTCGCCGACAAGGAACCGGCCGATGAAGTTGCCGGTCAGTTCGCCCAAAGCATCGCGCGGGAACAGCATCGCACGATAGGCATCGCGGGGTACCTGCCAGATTTCGATATCGGACCGGTTGAAGACCAGTTGGGCTGCCACCGGATCGAGCGACAGGTTGAACTCGACCTCCTCCGCGCCGGGCGGGGGGACGGCGATGCCGGTGTGTTCGGGGCCGCCAATCCACACCAATCGAAGCCGCCGTGCGATACGGGGCTCGGCGATCCATGCCAGCGCCAGGTCGGTCAGCCCGCCGCCGGCGGCATAGAATAGCGGCGTCGACACATCGGTCCGCATTGCCTCTGCAATGATCGCGGCGGTCGCCGGACTGCGCTGGCAGCGGTCCGGCGACACGATCGCCGTCTGCGAACCTTCGACCACGCGGTGCTGGCCGGTCCGGCCCATCACCTCCAGCAGCGCCCGGATCTTCGCCACCGCCGCCGTTGCCGAGGTCGCGCCGCCGAACTGCGGCGGCAGATGCGATCCGATGATGAGCGGAATCTCGACCGACCGGCACAGCAGATGATGAGCGAGCTGGAACAGCCCGTCGGGATCGCCGGCGAAATCATTGTCGAGGATCACCCGTGCGATCTGCGGATGCCGCCGGTCCGCCAACAACGGCGCGGCCAGCGTGACACCCAGCGACGCAGTCGCGGCACCCAGGAAGCGGCGGCGATCGATTGCCATCCGCCCGTCTCCGACAAGCGGCCTCAGAACAACAGCCCCGCTATCCAGAACGAACCGACGAACGCCGTACGCGCGGTCAGTGCCATCGCGGTGCACCGCACGTCGGCCAGGATGGCGGCGCGACGGCTCGACCTGTCGTTCATCTGCATCGGTCCTCTCCCCTCTCTCATGGTAATCATACCGGATCGCGAAGCGCCGCCGTTACCGCGAGCCCCGCGACGCCCATGCCCAATACTCCGCCGTACAGGATCTTGCCGGCGAACACGGCGGACAGCGGCCATGCCGACGGCCCCAGCGGCAACAGCGCGGCGTGCAGACCGCCCGCCAGCACCGTGGCGAGGAGGACGAACGCCCCGATCCTGAGCACGACCGCCGCCGGCCAACGGCTTGCCGTCAGCATCGGGGCGATAACTCCGTGGCGGGTGCGCCGACGGGTCAGCAGCGTGGGCACGAGGCTGCTCATCAGCGCGATCATCGCCGTTTGTGGCAGCGCATCGACGATCAGCCCGTTCCAGCCGGCAACCGCCACCTCGGCCTGTCCGCCGAACAGCAGCGCGACGAACACCCCGCTCAACACCGCGCTGATCGCGGCGGCGACCGCCATCTCGGTCCGGCGGTAGCGGCGCTGCGCCGCGGTCATCGCGGTTCGCTGACGACGACCGGCCCGATCAGCCCGGCGGTACGCAGCGGCGCATCCGGGCGATAGGTCGGCATCGACGTCCAAGTAACCTTGGTCGCACCGGGCTGCGCATCGCCGATCAAGCGGTTGATCCAGCGATTGGCGACGCGCACCTCAATGCGGTTACGCCCCGGCTTCGCCGCCGCGCCAATATCGATGCGATACGGCGCGTGCCACACCGTGCCGACGCTCCGCCCGTTGACCAGCACTTGCGCCAGATCGCCCACCCCACCCAGATCAAGCGTCAGCGACTTGGCCGTCGTCCGCGGCAGGGTGAAGTCGGTCGTATAGGTCGCAAGGCCGGAGAAATAGCGGATGCCGGGTACGGCACTCGCATCGAGCGGGGTCAGCGTCGGCAGCACCGTACCGGCCGGCGCGCCGCGCCCCGGCTGGAACGTGACGGTCCATGGCCCGTCAAGTTTGGCGACCGGCGTGACCGCTGGCGGCGCGACCATCGCGCTGGTTGCGCTGGTGGGATCGCGGAACACCACGAACACCGACTCCTCTGCCGCCAAATCAAGGGGCACGATCGTTTGTCCCCCTTCGATCCGGTAGGACACCGGCGTCGCGCGGCCGGTATCGGCATGCCATAATGCGGGCACCCGCCCGGTCACGCGAAAGCGGGCTTCGGTGCGTTCGGCACGGTTACGGCGGTTGACGACATAATAGATTTCGCCATCCCCCAGCGTCCGGTGCGCGAACAGCAACTCGCTGTCGGATGCAGCTTTTGCATAGTCGAAGTCGGGCAGGATCGGGATGCTGCCCAACGCCCGCTCGACGTCGTGTCCGGCGATTACCCGGCCTGCACCGACTGTGGTCGTCGCCTGCCCACTCCACAATTGCCGGACCAGCGTGGCAAAGGCGGCCGGATCGTCGCCGAGCGACGGCGTACCCACCGGCGCATCGCCGATCACTGTCGCGCCCGCCTGCACCAGCGCGGCGATACGTTGCAGCGTCGCCAGCGTCATCCGCGCGCTCGATCCGCCCAGATACAGTGCGCGGTAACGCGCCCCGCCATTTGCGACGATCTGCCCCTGCTCCACCGACAGGATGTTCGCCAGCGCATCGGCGTTGACGAAGTCATAGCCGTAGCGAACCGGTACGTCCTTGAGCGGCGCCTGCGCGTAGAGCGCGGTCAGCGGCGCTTCCTCGCCGTGGAAATACGCGACATCGGCGACGTTGCGTCCTTGCTCCAGCATATAGCTCGACCGTGCGATGTAATCGATCCACGGCCGCGCCAGGCCCGACCAGCTTTCGTGCCGGTTGAAATATTGGCCGAAGATGGCGAGGCTGAGCCCCGGCACCTTGTCGTCGACCGGTTGATGGACCGAGGTATGGATGACCGGCCGATTGACGCCGTGGACGAATTCAAAATCGATCACCCGTCGCAGATCGGCGGGCGCGAACGCCCAAGGGGAGAAGCCCGACGTCATCGACTCCGCCGCAACCAAATTCTGCCCGTACAGGTGCGCGACCGATGCCGCGCCGCGAATATCGCCGACCAATGTCGGACGTGGTGCCTCGTCCGGGCCGAAGGTCCACATCGCCGCCATCGGAATATCGGCATGGGCGCGAAGCGCGATGTCGTCCCCCAACGCCGGGCGGCTATCCTCCAGCGCCTCACCATAGACTTTCAGGCCATTGGCATGAGCGACCTTTGCGATCGTCTCATAATGTTCGCTGGCCATCAGGTCGGCCAGCGTGCGGCGATAGTCGTAGAGGAAGGCATCGCTGCGCGCCCGGCTGCCGATGACGATGCCGGTCAGCGTCGGCAGCCATGGCGTCGGATCATAGCCACGCAGCCGCTTGAATTGTTCGACCATCCGCGGCGTCCAGTTGGCGTCGCCTGCCTCGAAACTGTCGGTCAGCAGCGCGCGCACGCCCTTCGCACCGATCAGGTCGCTGCCCGCGGCGTCCCGGTACATGCGCAGATATTGGTCGAGATAGCGCGACACCGCCGCACCGTCATATTTGTCGACCTCCAGTCCGGTGGACTCCGGGGTCGCCGGATGATTGGTCGTGCCGAGCAGCGAACTGCCGATACGCAGGATCCGCCAGCGGCCGGCAGGCGGGGTCCAGTCGAGGGTCCCGTCGCTGCGCATCCGGGCGGTCAGGTCGACGACGCGCGCCGGATCGACGCCCGCCATGTCGGGCACCCCGGCCGACAGCGCGTGATAGTCGAGCACGGTCGCGAACCCGGCCTTCGCCTCGAACCGGTCGATCCTCGCCTCGCCCGACAGGCGCAGTTGCGCGACCGAGATGCCGGTAGCGGGCTGGTTGGGGAACAGCCCCTCCGTCACCACGCCTGGTACCGGTGCGTTCAGCCCGACGCGCTTGGGACCGGTATTCGGCCCCATGACGATGCGGAACGCGCGCGCGGTGACTGGGGCGAACGACACCGTTGTCGGGACGATGCCGAGCGGCAGTTGCGCCAGGGGACGCCAGAAACCGCCTTCCTGCACCTCCAGCACCGGCAGATAATCGGGATCGCCGAACGGCGGCAGCGCGCCGGGAATGAACAGCGTCGCGCTGGCGATCGTGGTCGGCTTGGCATAGGCGAAGTCGATCGTCGCGGGGCGGCTGGCCGTGCCCTTCGGCAACAGGACGACCGACTTCGCATCGTCATCGGCAAGCGCTGCGGCATCGACCGGCTTGCCGCCGACAGTCGCGGTCGGCAGCGGGGTCGCGTCCGGCTCGACCGGGAACGCCAGCACGGCGACATCGCGATACGCGACCGGCGGCTTGTAGGACGGCCCGCCGAACGCCGCGAGCGGATCGTCGAACGGCAGAGACTGGAACGGGCCGGTATTGCCCGGCGGTGCCGGTAACGCCGCCGTGAAGCGGCGCCCCCCGGTCACGTCGATCTGGCTCCACACCAGCTTCTTCATGCCATCGGCG
The DNA here is from genome assembly GCF_038809135.1 of Sphingomonas sp. NY01. NCBI lineage: Bacteria > Pseudomonadati > Pseudomonadota > Alphaproteobacteria > Sphingomonadales > Sphingomonadaceae > Sphingomonas > Sphingomonas sp. NY01. Next base: position 1,948,196 of record NZ_CP101722.1, read on the forward strand.
GCGGGCACCCAAGGGCCACCCGTTTCGCTCCAGCCCGGCGACGCGGCGATGGCCAGTTCGAGGTTCAATCGATCGGCGGTGGTCGCGGCGAGGCGGAAGGCGCGTTTCCACGCTGGGTCCATATAGACGACACGGTCCTTGACCACCTGCGGCGTCATCAGTTGCGCATCGAAATTCTGGACCCCGCCCAGCCCGATGCGCTGCATCCATTCGAGATCCTTGACGATCCCGTCCTCGCTGATGTTCCCGTTCAGCCAGTGCCACCATGTCCGCGGCCGCGCCTCAACCGGCGGGTTATCGAACCCTGCCGCCAGTGGGTCGGGCGCGGCTTGCGCGAACGCAGTGGTGGTCGCCAACAGCGCGGCAGTGAACAGCGCGATCCGCTTCACAGCGCGTTCCCCGCGGCGATGCGGCCCAGTACCCCCGCGCTCGGCTTGGGGGTGCGGCGGAAGGTCGTACGATCGACCGCAACCAGTCCGTATTTGGGCTTGTAGCCGAAGATCCACTCGAAATTGTCGAGCAGCGACCAATGCATATATCCCTGCACCGGCACGCCGTCGTCAATCGCCGTCTTCAGATCGGCGAGCGCGGCGGGAATGAAGCGTGCGCGAATTGCATCATCGTCGGTGCCGACGCCATGTTCGGTGACGAGGATCGGCAAGCCGGTCGCCTGATGCGCATAGCACACCGCCCCGGCCAGCGACGGGGTCCACACCTCGTTTCCGCTCCAGTTGCGGACGGCATCGGCCGGTGCGGCGACCTTGCCGTTCTTGTCCCAGCGGGCACGTTCGTAGTTCTGCACTCCGAAGAAATCGTCGCCGCGCACCGCATCGGTCCATGCGCCATACAGATCGGCGCGGGCGGCATCGCGTTTGGCCTCGCCACCAGGCAACGCCTGATCGTCGAACATGGCCAGGCTGACGCCGACCGGCAGGTCGCCGCGCACCGCCTTGATCGCGTCGCGGCCCGCCTTGTGCGCGGCGACCATGATCGTCTGCATCGTGTCGAGGTCTTCGGCATTGGCGACGTTGCCGGCGACGAATTTGGGCGTCCCCGCCGCCTTCGCTGCCGCCGCCAGCATCGCGCGCTGCGCATCCAGCAATTGCGGGGGCAGGCCGATCGTCTTCAACAACCGCAGCAGGTTCGGTTCGTTCAGCGTTACCGCATGGCCGATCCCTGCACCCAGATGCCGCGTCGCCCGATCGCAGAAGCGCGCGAACAGTCGCGGTGCCTGCCGGTTGGTCCAGCCACCGGCCGCCGAGAACCAGCGTGGCGCGGTGAAGTGGCTATAGGTCACGACCGGCGTCAGTCCACGTGCCCGCGCACCCTCGATCATCCGCTTGTAATGATCGAGGATCGCGACCGAGAACATGCCCGGTTCCGGTTCGATCCGCGCCCATTCGATCGAGAAGCGATAGCTGTTCAGGCCCAACGCCTTCACCAGATCGAGGTCCTGCGCCCATAGTTCGAAGCTGTTGCAGGCATCGCCCGACTTGTCGGCGAAGACGCTGGGCGTGACGTTTTCCATCAGCCAGGTATCGCTGGCGACGTTGTTGCCCTCAACCTGATGGCCGGCGGTCGATGCACCCCATAGGAATCCCTTGGGAAACTGCGTTGCCCGGCGCGACTGGCCGAGCGCGGGCGATGCGGCCAGCGCAGCACCGGTGGCCAGGATGGTGCGGCGGTCGATCAGCATGTCTCTCTCCCGATGATATCATTGTCGGCCAGAAAGCCGAGGATGTCGTCGCTCAGCCGCGTGTCGGCGGTGCCGAGATGCGCGGCGAGGCTGTAGTGGTTGTGGGCCGACAGGATTGCGGCCGTGGTCACGGTGCCGTGGCGTTCCAGACGCTCGGCGAGCAGGCCGATCGTCTCTCGCTGGAACCGGGGCGGGTCATATTGCGCACAGGCAAGGAACAGCGGCAGGGTAGTGGCCGTCACCGCCTCGCGCGGCATTCGTGCCGGATAGTCAGTCGGATCGCCGTAATAAAGTGCGTCACGAACGTCGATCGGGGTATGGCCGTACAGTCCCGACAACAGCACTGCCGCCGCCACGTCGAGCGTCGCTGCGCGCAGCATCAGCGCGGTGGCGACATGCACCGCGCCCGCCGATGTACCCATGACGACGATCCGCGCTGGATCGCCGCCATGGCAGGCCACATGATCGCGTAGCCAGTCTATGGCAGCGGCGACGTCCTCGCCGCCTGCCGGCCAGCCATGTTCGGGTGCACGGCGATAGTTCATCACCGCCCCGACCATGCCGTGCCGCGCCGCCCAGCGCCCGACATGGGCGTTGAACGGGTGGTCGGCGCTCCGCTTCTCGCCGTGCACGAACCCGCCGCCATGGACGAACAGCAGGACCGGTGCGGGTCCGCTTTCGTGCACCGGCCGGTACAGGTCGATCCGGTGGCGGGGATCGTCGCCATAGGACAGGTCGGCGGCGGCAACGGGTAGGTCGCGGGCGATGCGTCCCTGTTCGTCGCCATACAGCGCCTGCACGGCGGCAAGCACGTCCGGCCCGATCGCGTTGCCCATCGCGGCGATCGTCGCCCGGTCCCCCGACATGCCCGTTGCCGTTGCCGTCACCGCCCCCTCCCCGATCAGAACCGGATCGCCACCTGACCGCCGATGGTACGCCGCCCATCGCGCGTATTCCAGTTCACCGCACCCGCCCCGGCCGTGAACGGCAGGCCGATGACCGCGGCGTGGAAGCGGGTGTCGAACAGGTTGCGGGCGAATGCGCCGACGCGCCATGCGCCGTCCGGAGCGCCGATGCCGATATTCAGCCCGACCAGGTCGTAGCCCGGCTGCCGGGCATAGAGTTCGCCCGGATCATATTGCGTCTCGCTGCGGTAATAATAGCTGGCCGACGCATCGAGGGTCAGGCGGTCGTTGATCGGCTGTTCGTAATCGACGCCGGCGGTGACGCTGTGCTTGGGCGCACCCGACAGCGGTTCGCCACGCGCCTGGAACAGCGGCGTCGTCGCGGTCGATCCCGGTGCGTTGCACTGCGCCGCCACCGCTGCCGCCCCTGCGGCGACGGTCGAATCCGGGCAGGCGGTCACGTAATCGGTGAAATAAGTATCCGAATAGGTATAGGCCGCGTTGACCGACAGGTTGCGGTTGAAGCGCCACGTCGCCTCCACCTCGAACCCCGCCGCCTCGAACCCGCCGGCATTTTCGGTCAGGAACTCCAGCCCGTTGAAGACCGAAGTCTGCAGATCCTTGTACCGGTCGTAGAAGATGTTGCCGTTCAGCGTCAGCTTGCGGTCGAACAACTGCGTCTTGGCGCCCATGGTGATGTCGACCACGGTTTGCGGATCGACGGTTACCTGCGCCCCGGTCAGTCCGGAGAAGGTGACCGTCGGCCCCAGATAGCCGCGCGCGACCGTGCCATAGAACATGATGTCGCGCGCCGGCTTCACCTCGAACCCGATCCGGCCCGACCAGTCGCCGCGCTTGGTCGATCCGGTCGACAGCGGGCGCGGGGTATAGGGGACGGTGAACCCGTTCGCGCCGACTGTCCCCGACGGATAATCGGGATCGGCGACCGAGAAGCTCTGCGCATCGACCCAGTCGTAATTGTAGCGGCCACCGGCCAGGATCTTGAACTGGTCGGTCACCCGGATCGACCCGTCGACGAACAGCGCCGCGCTGTCGGTCTGGGTACGGGTGGTCGACCGGCCCGAGGTGATCGACAGTTGCGGCTGCGCCGAAAACGGCAGTGCCGGACGCAGCTGCGCGCTGTTATAGCCATCGAGGCCGGTCTTAAGCCGCGACAGGTAAATGCCGGCGACATATTCGACCGGCGCGCCGGTCGGCGACGTCACGCGGAACTCCTGCGACGCGAAGGTGCGGTCGCCGTCGCCGGCGGCGGCGGTGTTGTTGTTGCCGGTGAAGATCGGCAGCGGATAGGAATCGATGCCGAAGGTGATCTGCCCGGTATCATAGACACGATACGCGCTGACCGAGGTCAGGTTATAGTCGCCGACCGCCAGATTGAGTTCGAGCGACCCGCCGTAATTCTCGTCGCGCATCGTCGTCGCGGTATTCTCCGCCGACTTGTCGTTGCGGAAACCGGGCGTGATGCCCAGCGCCGTGACCGTCGCGTTGCGCGCGGCGGCCAGCGGATTGCCGGTCGGGAAGCGGTTGAACGTCCACAGCGCGCCCGGCCCGAGCTGCGTGCCCCGGGCGTAATCGCCGATCAGATAGGCGCTGAACGTATCGCTCGGCTGCCACAGCAGCTTGGCGCGCGTTCCCCACACATCGGTCGCGCCCCAATCCTGCTTGTTGACGACGTTTTCGACGAACCCGTCATTGCCGCGCGCGAAGCCATAGACGGCGAGCGCCGCGGTCTGCCCGACCGGCACGTTGAGCGATGCGTTGATATTATAGTCGTTCAGCTCGCCATAGCTGGCAAAGGCGCTGCCGCCGAACCGGCCCAGTTCGGGCTTGCGGGTGGTGATGTTGACCACGCCCGACGATGCGTTCTTGCCGAACTGCGTACCCTGCGGCCCCTTCAATGCCTCGACCCGTTCCAGATCGCCCAGGCTCTGCATCGGGTTGCCGAACGGGATGACGACATTGTCGACGACCGTGCCGACATTCTGTTCCGATGAGCTGCTGAAGCCGCCCGCCGAGCCGACGCCACGCAGGCGGAAGCCGGAGTCGTTGGGCGAGCTGCCGAACTGGACGCCTGGAATCTGATACTGGATGTCCTGCAGGTTCTGGAAGCCGCTCTGCGCCAGTTGTTCGCCGGTCAGCGCGTTCACGGCCAGCGGCACGTCCTGCAGCCGTTCGGCACGGCGGGTGGCGGTGACGACGATATCGCCATCATCGACCACGCCCGGTGCCGCGGCGGCCACGTCGTTTTGCGCAGCGGGATCGGCAGTGGCGCCCGCCTGGGCGAAGGCGGGGGTGGTCAATGCCAGCGCGCTGACGGTCCCGAGCGCTGCAACCAGCATCTTCATCATCACTACCTCTCCTGCTTCTTGTTGTTCTTGTAGGGGGGGCGGACGCGTCAGGCGGCGTCGGCCTCGTCCACGACATGGTTGGTCAGCGTACCCACCGGTCCGATCGACACCTCGATCCGATCACCGGATTTGATCCACAGCGGCGGGGTTCGTTTCGCGCCGACCCCGCCCGGGGTGCCCGTGGCGATCACGTCGCCAGGCGACAGGGCTGTGAAGGTCGAGACATAGGCGATGATCCGCGCGATCGGGAAAATCATGTCGCGGATCGGCTGATCCTGCACGACCACGTCGTTCAGCCGGGTGACGACGTGCACGCCACTTAGGTCGCCTGCCTCCGCCGGCGTCACCAGCTTCGGACCAAACGCGCCGGTGCCGGGGAAATTTTTACCCGGCGCGAATTGAGTCGTATGCCATTGCCAGTCGCGCACCGATGCGTCATTGAAACAGGCATAGCCCGCAATATGCGCCATCGCCTCATCCTCGGGGATCGCCCGCCCGCCGCGTCCGATCACGACCGCGAGCTCGCCCTCGAAATCAAGGTTGGTCGACACGCGCGGCCGTAGGATCGGCTGCCGATCGGCGATCAGCGTGTCGGCGAAGCGCAGGAAGATCGACGGATGATCGACCTTCGCTCGGCCGGTTTCCTGCCGGTGGCTTTCATAATTATGCCCAACGCACAGGATCTTGCCCGGATCAGGGATCACCGGCAGCAACAGAACGTCGCACGCTGCAAGGACCGGACCGTCCTCGAGTATATCGAGCGCACCGGCGGTGATCGCGCCCTTCAGCGTCGCGGGCGCCCCCGGCACCGCGCTGCAATCCGCGATCCGGTCGCCATGGAGCCGGCCATAGCCGGTGGTGCCGTCGGCGCGGCGGAAGCTGACGAATGCCATTATCGATCTCCGTGAAAAGCGGCGACGCCCGCCCGGGCGCAGGCCGCATCGATGTCGGGGGTGTCGCCGCTGACGCCGATCGCACCCACGATCAGACCGTCCGCACCCCGGATCAGCACGCCGCCCGCCGACAGCGCCAGCGCGCCGCCGGTCGCCACCGCGACGCTGGTGAAAAAGGCCGGATTGCGCGCGGCGCGATCGGCGATCTCGGCGCTGTCCTGCCCCATGCCGATTGCGCCCAGCGCCTTGGCGCGGGCGATGTCGTGCCGGAACAGGCTGGCCCCGTCCTGCCGGGCAAAGGCGACCGGATGGCCACCCTCGTCGAGGACGATGGCGGCGATCGGCGCGGCCGGCGCGGCGGCAAGCGTCGCGTCCAGCGCGGCCCGCGCGGCGGCGAGCGGCATCAAGCCGCCACCGCCGGGCACAGGTGCAGCGCGCCGTGGAGCCGTTCCAGCAACGCGGCAGGATCGGCGCTCGCCGTGCCAAAGACATAGGCGTCGGGGCGGATCAGCCCGAACCGGCTCCCACGCGCCTGCAACCAGTGGCGAAGCGTACCGTCATCGCCGATCGTCGCGGCATCGACCAGCGTCACCGGCACCGCGGCGGCCGCGACCGCCGACCGCGCAGCCTCTGCCGCCGCGCGATCGATCGCGATCAGCCGCCACCCCGATCCGGTCGCACTGTCAAGCAGTTCCCCGTTGCAGAGCCGTGGCTGGACAAACCGCTCCCCCGCCCCCGCCGTGTCGTTCGCCACCACCCCGGCGCGATAGGCCGGGATCAGGTCGGCGGCGGTCCCGGTCTGGCCGCTGCGCGCCCGTTCGCGCATCGCCGCGTCGCGCTCGGCGGCGCGAACGCGATCGAGTTCGCAGATATAGCGCCCCGCCTCCACCGCCGCCGTCACGACGGCGCGGACATGCGGATCGCGTTCGACCTGATAGCTGTCGAGCAGGTCCGGGTCGGCCCGTCCGCCGATCACCAGCGCCAGCTTCCACACCAGATTGGCGACGTCGCGCATCCCGTGGCACATGCCCTGCCCGAAGAAGGGCGGGGTCTGGTGCGCGGCATCCCCGGCCAGGAACACGCGGCCGTCGCGCCACCGTTCGGCGATCAGGCCGTGGAACCGATAGGTCGCGGCCCGCAACAACCGGTGCGGCACCCCGTCGAGATAGGGGGAGAGCAGATCGGCGACGACCTCCGGCCGGGTCATCATCGCCTCGTCCTCACCCGGCAACAGCATGAATTCCCAGCGACGGATTTCGCCGCGCCCTGGCACGATCGTCGCCGGACGTGCCGGATCGCACATCATCACCGACAATTGCTGCAGGTCCGCCCCCGCCGGCACCCCGGTCAGCGCCGGAAAGCGGACCGGCGCCGTGACCTCGGCATCGACCACCAGCCAGGGTTCCTCGAAGTGCAGATCGTCGAGCGCGATGCCCAGCGACTTGCGTACCATGCTGCGCGCCCCGTCGCAGGCGATGACCCAGCGGACGCGCGCGGTGTCGGTCACGCCATCCCGGTCGAGGTGCAGCGTGACGCCCGCGCCATCCTGTTCGAACCCGGTCAGTTTGGTCGCGACGCGCAGCGTCACTGTGTCGAACCGGGCCAGCCCGTCGCGCAGCAGCGCCTCCAGTTCGGGCTGGTAGAAAAAATAGTCGTTTGCCCAGCCGAACGGCTTGGGCCGCCCCGCCGTACCCATGTACCGGATCACGCCGTGATCGGCACCGATATGCAGATGCCCCTCGGTCTCGCGCATCGCCGGTGCCAGCACCGTGTCCAGCCCGACCGACTGGAACAGCCGCATCATCTCATGGTCCAGATGGACAGCGCGCGGCAGCGGATGCGGCCCTTCGGCCCGGTCGATCACCAACACGCTCAGGCCCCCCGCGGCGGCGAGGTTGGCGGCAATCGCGCCGACCGGACCGCATCCGATGATGCCGATATCGTACGACACGCTGCTCATCGCGGCGACGTCGCGCAATCGGGGCATGGGCGGGGGTGGCACGCCATCGGTCAGGTCCTCTCACGCCGCCTGTTCCGGCGGTCAGGTCCTTATTCCGGGCGATCAGCAATATTGTAAAATACTGGATTTTTCGATTGGCATAGGGATTATCTATGCTTCGCCCGGCCTCAATATCGCTTCGACGAACATCTTGCCGATGTCGGACAGCGAACGTTCGGCCAGCATGCGGATGCCGATATTGCGCGTGATCGCAGCCCCTTCGATGGGCAGCGCGCGCAACAATCCCATCGACAGTTCGGCCGCGACCACCCCGCGCGGCAGGACCGTCACCCGCTGGCTGCGACGGACGATCTCCTTGGACGTCAGCAGCGAATCGCAACGAATGACGTTCAGCGGCAACGGCACTTCGGCCGACAGGAACAGCGCCTCGATCTGGCGGCGGAACGCGCCGCCGGCATGGGGCAATACCCATGGCATCCCGGCGATTTCGTGCAATGCGACGCTCGGTCCCAGCGTGTCGTGCGCCCGCCCGACGATCAGGGCGAAGGGATCGCGCGCGATGCTGCGTTCGACGATGTCCTCGGGTGGCGGCTCGATACCCGTGGTCACTACCGCCACTTCGATCTCGCCGCGTCGCAACAGGTCGGCAAGGTGCGCGTCCGATCCCTCCAGCACATGGACCGCTACATGGCCGCCCTGCTCCATCCGCCCCAGTGCCGCCGGGACTAGGCTGACCAGCGCACCGGGCGTGCCGCCGATCCGCAGCGGTCCGGCCACCCCCTGCCGCGCCAGCTTCACCGCCTCCTCGGCCTCGCGCAGCAGCGCGTCCATGCGTTCCGATCGCTCGAACAGGGCGATGCCGGCGGCGGTCAGCACGATGCCGCGCCGTCCGCGATCGAACAGGCTGCCACCCAGCGCATGTTCCAGCTGCCCGATCGCCACCGACACCGATGGCTGCGAAATGTTCAGCCGGCGCGCCGCGCTGCTGATCGATCCTTCGTGACAGACCGCGAGGAATGTTCGGAGCAGACGTGGATCGATCATAGGCCAGTCCTATACATGTCTAGGTATCTATTATTTTACATCGCAAAGTCGGGTACAATAGAGAATGGTCGACCGCGACGACGCGGCGTCGGAGAGGAATGATGGCCCGTTTCCCGGTGACTGCGTTGCGCAGCGTCGACCTCGTCGTTGCCGATCTCGATGCGGCGGTCGACTTCCATAGCCGCATCTGGGGCCTGACGCTGGCCGATCGCAACGCCACTTCGGCATGGCTGCGGGCGACCGGCGGCGATCCGCATGTCTTGGCGCTCCATGCCGGCACCGCCTCCGCGATCCGGTCGATGACCTTGCGGATCGATCCGGCCGCCGACCGCGACGCGCTGCTCGCACGGGCGCTGACGGCCGGTGCGCGGCTGATCCGCCCCTTCGCGCCTGCCGACGGTCATGGCGGCGGGACGATGGCGATCATCGCCGACGGTTGCGACCGGACGATGCGTCTGGTGCAGCATGACGACACGGTCGCACCGCTCGCCCCCGCCGCCGATCGGCCCGAACGTCTGGCGCACATCAACATCAACAGCGACGATGTGGCGCGCGACACCGCCTTCTTCCTCGATGCGCTCGGCTTCGCGCTGACCGACCGGTCGAAGATGATGGCGTTCGTGCGGACCAATGATGACCATCATTCGGTGGTGATCGCCGACGCACCGGTCAACACGCTCAACCACATCGCCTTTCAGCTACCAACATGGGAGGGGGTGATGCGTGCCGCCGGCCGCATGGTCGACCATCATTTCCCGATTGGCTGGGGTCCGGGCCGGCATGGCCCCGGCGACAATGTCTTCACCTATTTCGTCGATCCGGCGGGCTTCGTCGTCGAATATACCGCAGAGGTGCTGCAGGTCGACAACGGCTACCGCGCCGGCACGCCCGACGACTGGACCTGGCCCCCCGGCCGCACCGATCACTGGGGCATCGCCCCGCCCAAGAGCGCGGAATGCAAGGCGGCACAGCTCGCCATCCCGTTCGTCCGATAATCGTACAGGAGAGTTCGATGACCGATGCCCCCCGCCTGCCCGGCAACACCCCCTATGTCCTGCGCGACGGGACCGGCCCCGCCCATCTGGTCGCGGGACAGGTCATCCGCACGCTGGCCGGGGTGGAGGAAACGGCGGGCGGGTTCGGTGCGGTGGTCTGCGACGCGCCGCTCGATCGCGGGCCGATCCCGATGCACTGGCACGAACGCGAACACGATACCTGGTACTGCACGCGCGGCCGGTTGCAGGTGTGGTGCGGCGACACGTCGCGGGTGCTGACGCCCGGCGACTTCGCCTATGTCCGCCCCGGCGACACCCACAGCTATCGCAGCGTCGCGCCGCGAACCCGCTTCTTCGGCATCGTCGCGCCGGGCGGATGGGAGGAATTCTTCGTCGACGCTGGCGAAGTCTGGGGCATGACCGGCCTGCCAGAGGACGGGCGGCCGTTCGACTTCTCCCGCATGGGGCCGGCGATGGGCAAGCATCGCATCATGCGCGTCGATGCGCCGGTCTATGCCGAGCCCACGCCGATGGGCGATTCCGACCGTGCACTGCCAGGCGATCACCAATCCTATTTCCTCGACGCGGGCTATGGCGCGCGCCACCGGCTGCACGGGCATCTCTCGACCCGGCTGCTGGGCAGCGCGGAAAGCGACGACCTGTTCGACATGCGCGTGATCGAGGGCGGGCGCGGCGCCACGCTACCGACGATCCGGCATGCGGCAACGCACCTGTTCCTCTACCTTCTCGACGGTACGCTGGAGGTGACGATCGATGGCGAGGCGCACATCGTCACCGGCGGGGATGCGGTCAACCTGCCGGCGGGCACGGCCTATGCGACGCGCATCGTCGGCGGAACGGCGCGCTGGCTGGCGGCCAGTTCGGGCGGCAATGGCGGCACCTTCTGGGACAGCGCCGACAAGATGACCGACGGCTTCGCCCATGTTGACACGTCCGGCGGATCGTGGTCGCCGCCCGCCGGGCTCGACGTAACGATCGTCGCTTCGGCATCCTGACGCACTGATTTCGCCCGCTTTTCCTGAACAGCCAGGCCCCTTGCCATGACCCCCAATCCGCTGACCGGCGTCCTCTATCACTGGCTCGGTGGCTTCGCGTCGGCCAGCTTCTACGTGCCCTATCGCGGGGTGAAGCGCTGGTCGTGGGAGATCTACTGGCTGACCGGCGGCATCTTCTCGTGGGTTCTGGCGCCGTGGTTCTTCGCCTCGATACAGACCAACGACCTGCTGGGCGTCTTCGCCGCGACGCCGACGCCGACGCTGCTCTGGCCGGTGTTCTTCGGCATCCTGTGGGGCTTCGGCGGCTTGGGCTACGGCCTCGTCATGCGCTACCTCGGGCTGTCGCTCGGCATGGCGGTGGTGCTGGGATTGTGCACCGTGTTCGGCACGCTGATCCCGCCGCTGTTCACCGGCGAGTTCGCCGCCAAGCTGCTCGATACGCCGTCGGGCAACATCATCCTGCTCGGACTCGGCCTCACCATCGCCGGTATCGTCGTCGTCGCGGTGGCGGGCGCGAAGAAGGATCAGGCCCTGTCGCCCGAACAAAAGGCCGCCGCGGTTGCCGAGTTCGATTTTCGCAAGGGGATCGTCGTCGCGATCTTCGCCGGCATCATGTCGGCCTGCTTCGCCTTCGGCCTTGCCGCCGGCGAACCGATCAAGGCGCTGTCGGCGGCGGCGGGGACCGGGCCGCTGTGGACCGGCCTGCCGGTCCTGTGTCTGGTGATGTTCGGCGGGCTGCTGACCAACGCGGTGTGGTGCGCCATCCTGATCCACCGTAACCGCAGCGCCGGGCAATGGCTAGGGCAGGACGAAGCGCAGGGCGCACCGATGGTGCTCAACTTCGCGCTTTGTGCGCTGGCGGGCACCGCATGGTATTTCCAGTTCTTCTTCTACACCATGGGCGAAAGCCAGATGGGGCAGTATGGCTTCTCGAGCTGGACGCTGCATATGGCGTCGATCATCATCTTCGGCACGGTCTGGGGCTTCGCGCTGAGAGAATGGAAGGACTCCGCCCATAAGACCCGTGTGCTGGTGTGGGGCGGGGTCGGTCTGCTGATCCTTGCCACCATCGTCATCGGCTACGGCAATATGATTGCGTGACGAAATTCCCTCACGACCCAATGTCCGCCACTTGCGTCGGCAATTGGCTTGCCCGAAACCGGACGCTCATTCACGCATGGCCGGGCGGCTGGAAGTGGCCCTTGCCGGGCCGGTAGTCTGAGCGGCGGGGGCATGCTGAATCCCCTTCCCCGCTGAGTCCTAATCATTAAGGAAGAGCACGACGGCGACGAACGGCGTCTAGCAGCGTCGAGCGTATTCATGCCGTCAAAGGAGGTGTATTCTCTATCGGAAACAGTGAACTAGCACAGTTGCTCATTGGCGGTGCGATGCTCTGCATCGCGTTCGCCACCTTGGTGCTCAAAATCATCGAGGTTGCTCGCAAGGGCGAGTGAGTGACGGGGGTCGGCGCCTAGCAGCGCCGGCCCCTTGAATTTGAGGCTCGAGACGCTAGCACATCTCGAGCCTCAGGGTTGATGTATCCGCTATCAGGAGCGAACCAGCGATTTTGATATAGGCCGTCTTCAACTACGGATCAACGGTTGATGAGCGTACGGAATGGCCGCCCGATCGCCTAACGGCATCCAGGCCAACGCCAAGCTCATCCTTCGAGAGACCCAATTCCGGTCGGTCCAGCATCTCCGAGAGAAATCCGAGACCGGTCATTCATTTATCGTCTCGATCAACAGCGCCCGGTGGTCTTAGCCGGGTTTATGCAGGTCATCTAACGTCCCGGTTTCGTCTTCGGAGTATGATCCAGCTGACGGCCATGCAGGCGACCAACACGGGTACGGCCGTAACAACGAGCCATGCACCGGACTGCCCCAAGCCGTCGTATCGATACTGAAGGGTGAACCACTCGACGAGCGTGAGGATCGCCCGCCGCCCGGCGCGCGGATCGAGACCTATCGTCGGCGCCGGGGGAAAGCGGCATGAGCGGCGTGGCGTGGACCAAGCGCGCGCAGGCGGCGGACCCGCTCGCGACGCGGTTGTTCGATCGTTATCGCGATGATCTGTCGTTGCCGGCCAAGTGGGGCGAGGCGCTCGACCTGAACCTCTATGGCATCCGCGCAGCCGACTGGTTCCTGCCGCCGACGACCAATGCGACCGTCAGCGCCGCGGCACTGAATGGCTACAACGTCGTCAGCCACTCGCGCCCGGTCACCGACAGCTATGCCGCCTTCGCGCAGACGGTGTGGCACGTTGTGCCCGGCGTCGATCTGACCACCGGCCTGCGCTACACCTACGAGACGAAATCCGGGTATTTCGACCAGGGCGCGACCGGCGCCTCGCTCGTCGCGCTGACGCCGGCGCAGCAGGCGGCGGCGCAGACGATCCGCTCGCGCTACGGCATCGCCAATTATTACCAGGCGGAGACGAAGGCAGGTCGCCTGTCGGGCCAGGCGACGCTGTCGTGGAAGGTCGCCGAACCGCTTCTGACCTATGTCACCTATGCGCGCGGTAACAAGTTCGGCGGCCTGAATTTGGCTAACATCACCACGACCGGTCAGTTCGCCGCCAACCCCGTCATCCGCCCGGAGACGATCGACAGCTACGAGGCCGGCGCGAAGACGACCTGGTCGGGCGGGCGCGTGACAGCCAACATCGCCGCCTTCTGGACCGACGTGAAGGATTACCAGACCACCATCGTCGATATCGAGCGCAACGGCGTCAGCTTCTTCACCAACGCGGCCAAGGTCCGCACCCGTGGGTTCGAGGCGGACTTGCGCGCCGCGCCGACGCGCTGGCTCAGCCTTTACGCCTCGGGCACCTACGACGATGCGCGCTACATCTCCTACGCCAATGCGCCCTGCCCGATCGAGATCACCGGCCAGGCGATCTGCAACCTGAGCGGGCGGCCGCTGCCGGGCGTGTCCAAATGGGCGGCCTCCACGGGCGGCGAGGTGCGGGCGCCACTAGGCCTGACTGGGGCGCACGATACCGAAATGTATCTAGGATCCGACTACAGCTATCGCTCGGCGACCAACACCAGCGCGAGCCTCAGCCGCTATTCCGCCATCCCGTCCTATGACCTGATTAATATCCGTTTCGGCATCCGCACGCTGGACGGCCTGTTCGACATCCAGTTCTGGGGCCGCAACATCACCGACTCGACTTATTTTCTTTCGCGCGGCGCGGCCAATACCGGCGCGATCACCGGCACTCTGGGTGATCCGCGCACCTATGGAGTGACGCTGCGAACGAAATTCTAGCTTTGTGTCGCCTCTTCGACCCACTTTCGGCCGTTCAGCCTGCCTCACTCATTTCCCGACTCATCCATTCGTTAAGCCGAACGGCGCGACAGCTCAGTCGCGATGCTGAGCCGGTCGATCAAGCCTTTGATGGTTGGGCCACTTACATCGCAGGCAAGTGGCGCCTCACCTTGGTCTTCGGTAGCTGGACGAGTTCGGGCTGCATGAAGTCGTAGTCGTCCAGTATGTCGAGGCAGATCACGCGTTTGCCCCCGAGAGCCCCCGGTAGCGTGGCAGCAGCTTGTTGCGATACGCCTTCTCCATGACGAAGATCACGTCGGCCCATGCGATTAACTCGGCCGTGAGCGGATTGTCGGCGTTGTGATTGGTGCCGGCAGAGTCCATCTCCAGATCCTCCCGGCAAGAGAACACCTGTTCGGCGGTGGGGCTGCGCAGCCTGTTCTGACTGCACACGAACAGCACCGTCCGAATGCGGGGATGCCTCAACCCTGGCCCCTACACGCCGCGCCAGGCGAGCGGGCCTGGGGTCGCGTCAGCCGAGAAGTCGATTTGGAGGACGCGACGCCGTCGAGGCGGATCGGCCGCTAGCGAGGCGTGAACGATTGACGTGGCGTAGAGCCAAACATCACCCCGTTCGGCAAGACAGAGCCGCTCGCCTAAGGTAGTCACAACTCGTCCGATCTCTGCTTCGGGCAGGCGCCCCAATCTATGCGAGCCGGGCACGATGCGTAGCGGCGCGTTGCGCTCGTCAATCGCATCCAGGTGCACGCGCAGCGTCACCATGCGCTCGAGTATCTCGAATGGCGGCTCCACCTGGATCAGCCCGGACTTCACCGTCCAAGGACCGTACCCCTCCGTGTCGATACGCTTCTCGACGACGATCGTGCGGTCTTGGTGCCAGCCGAGCGCCCAGTTTCTCTCTGCGGTCTTGTCGAACAGGATTGCACGTACGGGGCGAGCCTGTTCCCCAAGCACAGACGCCGCGATCGCGCCGATCGGTCCAGCGTCACCTAGGAAGGGCTGCAGCTGCCGCCCCTCCCCTATCCGCACGCCCGGCCTGCTCGTCGGCAGCGCGACCAAGGCAGTCTCGAGGCGACCGCACGTACCTTCGTCCAGAGCTTGCGCGAACAGCTGGGCGCCATCATCGTTGAGGGTAAGGTCAGCGGAGCGGCAGACGGCTGAGAGCATGAGGCTGAGGCTAGCGCGACCTACCCTCGGCGTCGACCCGACCCACAGCACGAAGCCGCTGCGCGGCATTGACGTTCGCGGTGGAGGTAACGCGTCAGCGCTGAGGTTTGGCCCTGCGGCATCGGGGGCAGACGATGGAGTTCCTTCAACAAGAGGAACCCTGTCATGACGACGTCACCGACCGAAGCACCTGTCACCCCGCTGCGTCAGCGAATGCTCGACGACATGGCGATGCGTTCGATGCGGGCGCGGACGCAGCATGACTATGTCCGCCACGTTCGCGCCTTCGCAGCGTTCCTTAAACGCTCGCCAGATACCGCAACGGCAGAGGATGTACGGCGCTTCCATCTTCATGACCGGGCGCGCGCTGATCGGCGTTGTCATTGGCGGTTTCTGGTCGATGTCGGCCGCGACTGTGATGCGTTTGATGCCGGAAGATCAGGTGCCGCGGGCGTTGGGTCTGCTGAATGGCGGCAATGCGCTGGCGACTACGATCGCAGCGCCGCTCGGCAGCTTCCTTGGCCAGTATATCGGCTGGCGCGGCGCCTTCTTCGTCGTGGTGCCGCTCGCCGCCATCACCTTCGTGTGGCAGTGGCTGACGTTGCCGGCAATGCCGTCAGAGCGGACGGTCCGCACCGCGAGCGCGCTCGGCATCCTGCGCCGCCCGATCGCCCGCATTGGTGCGGTTGCCGTGGCACTGTTGTTCGCGGGGCAGTTTGCGCTGTTTACCTATGTCCGCCCTTTCCTTGAGGGTGTGACCCAGCTCGGCGTCCCGGCTCTTTCGCTCGTCCTGCTGCTGATGGGCGCTGGCGGATTGTTCGGCACTTGGCTGTTCGGACGCTTCGTAGCGCGCAGCCTGTCGGCCAGCCTGATCCTCGCGCCGGTAGCGCTTGCCCTGATCGCAAGCGGACTGGTGGCGCTTGGGAGCTTTGCCCTGCCGACCGCCGTGCTGCTGACCCTGTGGGGTGTCGTCGGCACGGGTGCGCCGGTCGCATGGTGGACCTGGGTAGCGCGTCGCTTTCCTGATGATGCCGAGGCTGGCGGGGGGCTGCTAGTCGCGGTCGTCCAGCTTGCGATCACGTTTGGCGCTGCGGGCGGCGGGATGCTGTTCGATGCCGGCGGCTACCGCGCTACGTTTCTGACCAGCGCGGCTCTGCTTGTCGCCGGTGCGATCTTCGCCGCGGTCGATGCCCGAGCGGCCAGCGCCGGGGGACATCGCTGATGATCCTGCTGCCAATAATTGCGCTTCTTGCGACGACAGCCCCGGCTTCCGAACCCAAACCCGAAAGGATCGATACTATGGAAATCACCCACAAGGCCGACATGAAGACCGTTGATGGTCCTGCGGAGTATTTCACCGGAAAGGCCACGATCACCGGCCAGTTCCAGCGCGAGGAGCCGTCGCGCGTTTCCGGGGCGATCGTTCATTTCGAGCCTGGTGCGCGCACCGCGTGGCATACTCATCCCGCCGGACAGACGCTGATCGTGACCGAGGGTGTTGGCTGGACGCAGATCGCGGGTGGACCGAAGCTGGAGTTTCATGCCGGCGACATCCTGTGGTGCCCGGCCGAGCATAAGCACTGGCATGGCGCGACACCGCACGAAGCTATGACCCATGTAGCTATCCAGGAGTCGGTGAACGGCTCGCCCGTGACCTGGATGGAGAAGGTGACGGACGAGGAATATCTAGTTCCGCTCGGCACGGAGTAAGGCCATGCCGCACGTCACCGTGAAGCTCTGGCCCGTGAAGTCCGACGACCAGAAGCAGCGGCTGACCAAAACTGTCACGCGCGGCGTGATGGATAACCTCCAACTATCGCCGTTCAGTGGCCAGGTGTGCACAAAATCCGGTTTCAATCGCAACTGCACGAAAAACAGGTGGTTCCGGACATTTAGGTAGGTGCCATTTAGCAATGTCACACCGTAACAATTAGCGCTGACGTTTAAGCTGTCGCCACATCGTTGCAGCGATAGATCCACAGCTCGGGATGGCCGAGACCCGCCGACCCAGAAGCAGTCATTCGGTGTTCCCTGCCCCACTCCCAACTTCTGCCATTTGTTAATTTTAGCAAGACGGCTGAATTCTGTAGCGGCGCAACTCCATCGAACTGCGAACGGCCCGCAGGTTACTTCTCGCGGGAGCATTGATGCGGCGCACGTTTGTGCAGATGTTCAAAACTCAAACCTCACCATCAACCTCAACAAGCACCGTGCCGTGTGGTGGCACATTGAACGTGCGCTCCTGCTGGTCCATCACGCGGCCTCGCCACAAGTCGCGAATGGCCTTAAGGTGTACAAATCCGGCGTCCTGTGGCTCCAGTGTCATCCGGGCTGGATCTGGTCCACGGTTGAACAAAGCGACGGCAACACGACCATTCGCCAGCGGCTTGGCCCACACCTCTTGCAGGCCGACGACACGTACTGCCTTGCCCTGAACCCCCCGTGCATCCTGATCGATGGCGATGACATCGCGATTTGACAGCAGCGCAAGTGCCTCGGCGCTGGTCGTGCGCAGATCATGACCCATCAGTAGGGGCGCGGCCGACATTGCCCACAAAGTCATATGCGTCCGGTATTCTTCCTCGTTCATCCCGCCGTTGCCGATCTCGAGCATGTCGGGATCGTTCCAGCCGCCAGGTCCGGCATGACCAAACTTGGGATTGCGGACAAAACCGATGTCGCTCATCGAGGCGTAATCGTCGGTGATGTCTCCGGTCGTGCGCCAGAGATGCCCGCCGACCGACCGACCCCATGACGCAACGTCGAACCGACCATATTCGCAAAGCGAATAGACAATTGGCCGCCCGGTCGCCTTCAGCGCCGCACCCATCTGGTAATAGCTTCGCTGGACGGTATCGGCGTCCGCGTATTGCCACTCGCCCGAACACAGGTCATATTTCAGATAGTCGATGCCCCACCTTGCGAAGGTGCGAGCATCCTGTTCGACGTGACCATAGCTACCGACATAACCGGCACAGGTTCTAAGTCCCGGCGAGCTATAGATGCCGAGTTTCAGTCCCTTGGAATGGACATAATCGGCCAACGCCTTCATGTCGGGAAACTTGTCGTTGGGTTGCAGTTCGCCGTCCGGCCCGCGCGTACCCTGCCAGCCATCATCAATGTTGACATAGCGATAGCCAGCATCGCGAAGTCCGCTCGACACCATTGCATCGGCCATTGCGCGGATCGTCTGGTCGTCGATGTGCTCTGCGAACTTGTTCCAGCTGCTCCATCCCATCGGTGGCGTTGCAGCAAGACCGTCCGGCGCAATCGTACCGAGCGGTGGCAAGGCCACTTCGCGGTGTGCCAGCGCAGATGCCGCTGCAGCGGTTGCGACATGTCCGATCTGGCGCACCTCCTGATCCCAGATTCCACCAGCCAGCACGATGCCCGCCGGCGTCTCGGTCGCGGTCCAACGCCTGGTTGGCACGCCGCGCACGTTGATGTTCCGAATGTCAAAGCTGACTGAGCGTCCGTTGCGCACGATGTTGGTCATCGGCATGGTGCCATACCAATCGGACGTCAGCTGACCACGCCAGCCATTGGCCGTGCGCGTCAATTCCATCAGCCGCACTCCCGGCCGTGCCACTGGCTTGTCGAAGACCACGTTCATCATGGCGCCAGTGCGGTCCGGCAGAACCACCGCGGTTGTTGAGCCAACGCGCGCCGACGCCGAGCACGGCATGAGACAGACGCTAAGAGCAAGAGCGATCGACAGACGATACATAGGGGCTCCCCGGTTCACTTTCATCTCGCGCCAGATCAGTCACGCCAACGATAATCAGGCGCAGCGGTCACTTCCTGCACGGCCGCGGTAAGGGCCGCACCTCGCTTGGGATCGGCGATAACACTTGGGTCGACGAACCCGTAGAAGGTGCCGCGCACCGCCGATGCGCCGCGCTGCTCGACGTCACCGATGTTGCGGGCGCTACCCGACAGAACGATGCCGCGTTCATACTCGCCGATGCCCAGGAAGGTGGTGGCGACCTGCGCCTCGTCCTTGACCACGGTATCGCCCCGGATCACCGACAGAGCACCGATGCGAGCGTTGCCGAGCACCTGACCGCCCGCCACCACCGCATGATCCTCCACCCGTGCTTTGTCGCGCACACTGCCGGCAAGTACCCGCGCATAGGGACCGACATAGGCGCCGGCATCTACAGAGGCTTCCGCCGCGACCCAGCCGCCGCCATTGGCATGGCTGCGTCCACCGGCGACCGGTTCCGGTGCGCCCGGCTGATAGCGATCGGGTATCGCACCTTGAAACTGGGCCATCCAGGGATAGCGGTAGATCGAGTAATAGGGCTGCTCCCAACGGATATGCTGAAACGTGTCAGGCGCACCGAGCACCACCATGAACAAGCCCGTGTCACCTGGCCAGATCTGTATGGAGGCCTGCCCGGTGGCGCCCCGTTGCATCGGGGAGTAACGACTTTGGCCGTCCGCCCCCACCGCTATCAACCCCCAGCGCCAGCCGCTCGCGGGCGTCGGGATTGTATCGGGCTCGTCGGCCAGTCCCGGCAAGTTCGTGGTCGCTGACGACTGTTGCACAACCCCGCGGAAGGTAACCGCTACCTTGGATGCGCCGGCATCGGGATGGAGGCGGACGATGTTATAGCCCCAACGCTGCGGTGCGGCCGCGGCCGGGATCGCGAAGCGGCGGCGAGACAGGTCAATCGGATCCAGTACCGCGGTACGCAGCAGCCGTTCGGCCCCCTGCTCGCGATATTCGCCATATTCACGACGATACACTGCGCCCTGATCGCTGCCGTCCGGGTTGGTATAGTCCCAGTTGGCGTTGTGCATTGCCCAGTCGCCGAACGCGTCGTTCAACTGCGCGACCGTCCAGCCCTGATTACGCATCAGCACCTCGATCGGATCGGCGGTAGCCGCCGCAGGATCGTCCTTTCGCGGCGCCCGTGACCACATGGCGTTGATCGCCTGATAACCAAAGCTGTTCTTGATATACTCCAAGAACTGCCAGTTGCAGTATCGCACCCGAGTCGATCCGAAATAAAGATGAGGATAGTCGACCGACAGGACCGAACAGTGCGTTATCGTGCGAAACTCCGGCAACTGGTGGGTCATCCAATTGGCATGACTTTCGAATATCCAACCGGTGTAAGGTGAAGCCTGGAAGCCGCCGGACCCAACCTGCAGCGCATGGGTCAACTCGTGCGCCAGCCCGAACCGGTCTCGAACCCCGCCGGGGCCGATCCACATGCCCAACTGCCCCAGTCCGTCCGCCCCGCCCGTCAGGCCGTAATCTGCGCCGACGAATATGTTGACCTTGCGCTTGCTTGCCGTCCCGCAATCCGGCTCTGGGAAACCTATGCCATTGATGAACTGCGTCCAGACATATTCCAGATGCCGGCCCGCCGCCTCTGCATCGGCCTTGGGAACAGTTTCACCCTGCCAGTGGATCGCGAAATGCTGGGTCTGGTAGGCACCGATCGGGATCAGCGCGACGGCGGGAGCGCCGAGCTTAGCGCGCACGTCTTGGAAGATCGCGCCATCGCCGTAGCCGGTATCGCCGACGAACCAGATCGAGCCGACGGGAGTGTTGAGGTAGTGCCCCGACCATAGTGCCATCCGCACGTCGGTCGGCCAACGGTTCGCCCAATGGTTGGCGGGCGTCAGCGTGCTCGTGATCGTGTCCGCCAACGGCAGTCGATCCCACCAATCGCCAACGATGCACCGCGCCTCCGGCACCGCAGCGCGGACGATCGCGTCGTTGCCGAGCGGCATCGCCATCAGCGGGGAGTAAACCGCTTGCAGGCGCCGCAGCGTGGCGACGTCGAGGTGATCGTAATGGCAGTGGCTGAGCAGAACCACGTCGATCGGCGGCAGATCGTCAAAGGCGATGCCAGGCGCCGTCACTCGCTTGGGGCCCGCGAAAGAGAAGGGGCTGACACGATCGGACCAGACGGGGTCGGTCAAAATGTTGATACCTTCCACCTGGATCAGGAGGGTCGCGTGACCCACCATGGTGATGCGCAGCCCCGCGACCCGCGGCTCCGGCTTGGCCGGCGTGACCGGCACTACAGTCGGCCATCGCGTTGCGCCTCCCGCCAGCTTCCACCGCAGCATGTCCTTGAGACCGCGATCGGTGGAGGGCTGACCGGGATTGAAGAAGCGGACGCCGTCGAAGTGGTCGCTCGGCGGGCCTTGATAGTAGCGGTTGCGCGGCATGGGCTGCGCTTACCTGGCACCACCCTGCGAAGCGACCCCGATCACGCTGCGCCGGGTGCGACGTCGACGATCCAGGTGACACCGAACCTATCAGTCAACATGCCGTACGCCTCCGACCAGGGTGCCGGACCAATCGGCTGGAGGATAGTAGCGCCCTCCGCCAGCGCGTCCCACCGAGCCCGGACCTCCTCGGACGAGGTGCCGCGCACCGACACGAAGAAGGCGTTCGTACCGGCGTCATAGTCGCGGCCGGCTTGAACGTCATAGGCCATGATCCTGAAGCCGTCGTCGCTGGCGACCTGCCCCCAAATTACCTCATCAGGCGAGTTGGCGTGGTCGGCTTGCCCCATGGCACCATAGGTCATGACGATGAGTTCGCCGCCGAACGCCTGGGCGTAAAAGTCGAGCGCGGCGCGGGCCTGGCCTGCGAAGTTCAGGTGGGGAGTGACGGCGAGAGTCATGAGGGTCTCCTGGGGAACGGCACCGCTGGTGGTCGGCGGCTGACAATTGTATAGCCACCCGCTCCTGCCAGTTTGCGTCAGTAGCTCATGGCCCGATCCGATCGTCTGCTCCGCCTGCTGCACACGATGCGCACGATGCCTGCGCCGATCACTGCCGCACGGCTGGCGGAGGAGACAGGCGTGTCGCCCCGCTCGCTTTACCGCGACATCGACGCCCTGCGTGCCGCCGGTGCGCAGATCGAGGGCGAGCGCGGCTATGGCTACCGGCTGGTCGAGGATCCGGCATTGCCGCCGCAGACGCTCGACGAGGTTGAGATCGAGGCTTTGGCGTTGGGCCTCGCAGAGGTGAGTGCGCTCGGCGATCCGGTTCTGGCGCGCGCTGCAGGTTCGGTACTAGCCAAGGTGGCGGCAATCTTGCCCGATACGCGAGAGCGGCAACTGCTGCATGCGATCGCGCACGTCTTCCGACCCGAACCGCGCTACCAGGACATGATCGATCTCGCGCCCTTGCGCGAGGCGTGCTGGCGTGAACAATCTCAGCTGCAGGAGCGTGTTCGGGGCCTCGATTGCGCCAAGCAGCGCGTCGCATTCCGCATCGAACGCCATGCGATCGTTGACCGTCCACTCCCGGACCAGCCATTGGAATCGGCCTGTCGGGATCGCCCTGACGAGGGGATCGCGGCCCTCCTCCAGATCGACCAGCAGCACCTGCCCCGGCTCGTCCCTCTGGAACCTGTCGGTCTCCGGCGTTCCGGAATACCAGGTGCGCGCATCCACGCGCAGCGCTCCATGCCAATCGCCGAGCGCGAGATAGTCGAGCGAGGACCGCCGCGCGCGGTCCGGAGCGATCTGGTTTTTGGTCTCCCCGCGCGATCCGAAGTCCCGGATCGAACCATGGGCCAGTCCGATCCTCATGGTGGCGCCCGGCGTCTCCATCGCATCGAAGAGCTCGGTCGGATCCTCTATGTTGTGTCGATGGATGACCGGCGCCGGAAGCAGCCAGACGCCCGGCTCGATCTCCCGAGGCTCGGGCTCCGTGAGCGCGGTCACCCGATCGCCCGCCCGCTGGCGGATGCGGTCCCAGAGGCCGCCATTGCGCGCGAAGTCGTGATTCCCAGGAAGCAGCCACCACTCGCAGTCGTGCCGCCTCATCCGAGCTATCGCTTGGATGATCGTGCGGTCCTCGGGCCCTTCCGTGTCGAAGACGTCGCCGGCGACGACGACGTGGCGCGCACCATTCTCCACGGCCAGCCGCCCTAGGACGTCGATAGCATCGAAGCGGGCCTCGGTCAGCGCCGACCTCACCTGATGGTCGAAGCGACCATAGGGTCTGCCCAGCTGCCAGTCGGCGGAGTGGATCATTCTGAAGCTCATCAGGTCACCGTAGGATCGGCTCGATCCGCGTCAACGGGCGCGGGATCGAGGCGGTGGATCAATCGAGTTCTCCCCGTAGAAGCCTGGCACGGCGTTCGTGGCGGTGGCTTCGGCCGCTCGCCGAGCTGTGGACCAAGAGATCACAATAAAAGGCATCCCAGCGGTTATCCCGCGGGCCTACATGTCGATTTCAGGAGTTTTTGCGGTCCCATTGTGATCCCGGAGCAGTGCCCCCGCGCCGGAGGATCTTCGATTCCCGAAAACGCTAAAGCATTCTTAGATAGTTGTAGGTGTTGGAACACCCCCCCGGGGGGGGCAGCCCTTCGCATCGCTACTGCTAAGGACAGCTTCCAGCTTTCTCCACTGCCGCCCCTGGCACAAAGATGAACGAACGGGTAAGATGTAGGTCTATTTGGTCAAAGCGGCCGTTCCGCT
Source organism: Sphingomonas sp. NY01 (assembly GCF_038809135.1). NCBI lineage: Bacteria > Pseudomonadati > Pseudomonadota > Alphaproteobacteria > Sphingomonadales > Sphingomonadaceae > Sphingomonas > Sphingomonas sp. NY01. The sequence goes on from NZ_CP101722.1 coordinate 1,971,996, forward strand.
TGCCACCAATGAACGCACGTCCGTTTTCCAGCGCGAAAACCGGAAGAGCGGAAGCTCTGCTATAGCCGCGCCCTCGTTCCACAACCGCTCGGGCCCCGACGACCCGATCGATTGACGCCGATAGTCGCGTCCAGCAGCACCGATACCCCAAATGGCAACCACGCGGGCCACAAACGCCGGTTTCGAGGTCTTAGAGGGTGCCACGACGTCGCATGCTGGTGTCAGGGCAACCCATGAAGTCCCGACGGTTTGGTATCGTGTTGATACGAACCTGTCGGCTAAGTCATTGATTTTGGGTTTGCAGGATGAACGCTGCAAACGCGTCGGAGTCCATCCGGCGTAACTAACTAGCTGATATAATTGAATAATTACGTGTAATTTTTGGTTGCGGGGACAGGATTTGAACCTGTGACCTTCAGGTTATGAGCCTGACGAGCTACCGGGCTGCTCCACCCCGCGGTGGTGAGGTTTTGTTCTTGCGCTGTGTGCGGCGCAAGAGGGATGTGAATGGGTTCTTTGTGTGCATGTTCGCGGGCTTCAATGCCTGGCGACGACCTACTCTTCCATCGCTTGAGCGATAGTACCATTGGCGCGGTCGGGTTTCACGGCCGAGTTCGGGATGGGATCGGGTGGGACACCGACGCTATGGCCACCAGGCAATGGAGCCTGCGAGCATGCGGTTGTGTTGGGTTAAAATCGATGCACCTTGGAGGTTTTATCTGGCTGAGAGTTATTTCCATCCACCCGTTCATCTAGCCCAGGGCTGATGGTGGGGGTGTGGAGCTCTCAAGCGCGACCAGAGCAATTAGGACCGGTTAGCTCCATGCGTTACCGCACTTCCACATCCGGCCTATCGAGGTCGTGGTCTTCGACCGCTCTTGATGAAATCTTATCTCGAGGGAGGCTTCCCGCTTAGATGCTTTCAGCGGTTATCCCGTCCGTACATAGCTACCCTGCTGCGCCGTTGGCACGACGACAGGTACACCAGAGGTACGTTCAACCCGGTCCTCTCGTACTAGGGTCAACTCCTCTCAAATTTCGACGCCCACGGCAGATAGGGACCAAACTGTCTCGCGACGTTCTGAACCCAGCTCACGTACCACTTTAATTGGCGAACAGCCAAACCCTTGGGACCTGCTCCAGCCCCAGGATGTGATGAGCCGACATCGAGGTGCCAAACAACCCCGTCGATATGAGCTCTTGGGGGTTATCAGCCTGTTATCCCCGGCGTACCTTTTATCCGTTGAGCGATGGCCCTTCCACGAGGGACCACCGGATCACTATGACCGACTTTCGTCTCTGCTCGACTTGTCAGTCTCGCAGTCAGGCTGGCTTATGCCATTGCACTCTAACAGCCGGTTTCCAACCGGCCTGAGCCAACCTTCGCGCGCCTCCGTTACTCTTTAGGAGGCGACCGCCCCAGTCAAACTACCCGCCACAGAGGGTCCCTGTACCGGTTTCACGGTACGAGGTTAGACAGTAGACAACAACAGGGTGGTATTTCACCTATGGCTCCACATCAGCTGGCGCCGATGCTTCAAAGCCTCCCACCTATGCTACACAGTTCTTGTCCACTGCCACTCTGAAGCTGCAGTAAAGGTGCACGGGGTCTTTCCGTCTAACCGCGGGTACTCCGCATCTTCACGGAGAATTCAATTTCGCTGAGCATGTCCTGGAGACAGTGGGGAAGTCGTTACGCCATTCGTGCAGGTCGGAACTTACCCGACAAGGAATTTCGCTACCTTAGGACCGTTATAGTTACGGCCGCCGTTTACCTGGGCTTCATTTCAGAGCTTGCACTCCTCCACTTAACCTTCAGGCACCGGGCAGGCGTCAGGCCCTATACGTCGTCTTGAAGCCGACTTAGCAGAGCCCTGTGTTTTTGCTAAACAGTCGCTACCCCCTGGCCTGTGCCCCCCACAAAAGCTTGCGCTCATGTGGGGCCTCCTTCTTCCGAAGGTACGGAGGCAATTTGCCGAGTTCCTTCAGGACACTTCTCTCAAGCGCCTTGGTATACTCTACCTGACCACCTGTGTCGGTTTCGGGTACGGTCTATACGGTGGGGCTATTTCCCGGGACAGTTTCGAAGCACGGCCAATCCGTTAAGGCCGTACAACACACACCATCCGTCACACACCACCAGGCCCACGAATATTAACGTGGTTCCCATCGACTACCCCCTTCGGGCTCGTCTTAGGGGCCGGCTCACCCTGCGCGGATTAGCCTTGCGCAGGAACCCTTGGTCTTTCGGCGAGAGGGCATCTCACCCTCTTTATCGCTACTCATGTCTGCATTCGCACTTCCGATACCTCCACGACCCATTACCAGATCGCTTCACAGGCCTACGGAACGCTCCGCTACCGCGTGTACAAAAGTACACACCCTAAGCTTCGGTGCACGTCTTGAGCCCCGTTACATCTTCGCCGCAGAAACCCTTGTTTAGACCAGTGAGCTGTTACGCTTTCTTTAAAGGATGGCTGCTTCTAAGCCAACCTCCTGGTTGTTTTGGGATTTCCACATGCTTTCCCACTTAGACGTGACTTGGGGACCTTAGCTGTAGGTCAGGGCTGTTTCCCTTTTGACGACGGACCTTAGCACCCGCCGTCTGTCTCCCGAGTATCACTCATAGGTATTCGGAGTTTGGTTAGTGTTGGTAGATCTCGCGACCCCCGCAACCATCCAGTGCTCTACCCCCTATGGTGTCCGCTCGAGGCACTACCTCAATAGTTTTCGCGGAGAACCAGCTATTTCCCGGCTTGATTGGCCTTTCACCCCTAAACACAACTCATCCGGTAACTTTTCAACGTTAATCGGTTCGGACCTCCAGTGCGTGTTACCGCACCTTCATCCTGGTCATGCCTAGATCGCCGGGTTTCGGGTCTAATACTTCAAACTAAAGCGCCCTATTCAGACTCGCTTTCGCTGCGCCTACACCTATCGGCTTAAGCTTGCTTGAAACATTAAGTCACAGACCCATTATGCAAGAGGTACGCTGTCAGGCCTCA